>DUNO01000055.1 GCA_012839295.1 Clostridiales bacterium | reverse complement strand
CTTGCCTTTAACATCCCATGATTGCCAAGTGCAGGCAATCATGGGATGCCCGGTCTGCGCCCAGATGGATAGATAGGCCACTCATATTCACCGCGCTAGTTATGAAGAAAACCTTTTGTTAGGCGAATTATATTTATAGCAAAAATATGAAATGTGTTTTGGAAGGGTTTTATGGCCCAATCAGGATGCATTTTTTTTATGCTGTTTTGGGGATACTAATACAAGATCAGGGTTATGGATATCCTTGGAGAGTCCATAGCCTTTGAAAATACTGGATGAATTAAGCATGATAAATGTATCGTAGTGATAATAATGATTGAAAGAAGGATCAAAATGAAAGCTCTTACCTTTGAAGGTGTCAAAAACGTACAGCTAAAAAATGTGGAGGATCCGGGCATACAAAAAGCGGATGATGTTATTATTAAAATCACCTCCTCAGCGATCTGTGGCTCAGACCTGCACTTGATTCACGGAATGATTCCAAAAATGCCGAAAGGCTTTATCCTTGGCCATGAGGCTATGGGTATTGTTGAGGAGGCGGGGCCGGAAGTCGTACAATTAAAAAAGGGAGACCGGGTGATTGTTCCCTTTCCCGTAGCCTGCGGACATTGCTGGTACTGTGAACATGATTTGTGGAGTCAATGCGATAACTCTAATCCCCATGGAGAAACAGGCGGAATATTTGGATACAGTGACCTGCTTGGAGGTTATGACGGAGGCCAGGCAGAATATCTGCGGGTACCCTATGGTAATGTGGGACCCAAAACCGTTCCTGAGGAATTAACAGACGAGCAGGTATTATTTCTTACGGATATCCTTCCCACCTCCCACTGGGGTACCTTGGTTAACGGAGGTGTCAAGCCTGGGGATACGGTGGCTGTATTAGGCTGTGGTCCGGTGGGTTTATTGTCACAGAAGTGGGCGGCATTTGCCGGCGCCAAACGTATTATCGCTGTGGATAATGTAAATTACCGTCTGGAGCATGCCAGAAAATATAACCATGCAGAGATCCTTAATTTTGATGATTACGACAATACCGGTGAATATATTAAGGAATTGACCCATGGTGGGGCTGATGTGGTGATTGATTGTGTCGGCATGGACGGCAAAATGTCTATGCTGGAAACAGTGGAGGCTAAGCTCAAGCTTCAGGGAGGTTCAAAATCGGCTATCGAGATGTCGGCCCAGGCGATACGAAAAGGCGGAACTGTCTCGATTGTGGGGGTTTATGGTGCAAAATACAATCTGTTTCCCTTCGGCGATTTTTTCTCCCGCAACATTACCTTAAAAATGGGACAATGCCCCGCCCATGCTTATGTTGATCCGATTCTAAAGCTGATCCAAAAGGGTGAATTTGATGCCACGGACATCATTACCCATAAAATCCCCCTTGAAAAAGGTAGTTATGGATATGAGATCTTTGACAAGAAGGAAGATGAGTGTATTAAAGTAATTCTAAAGCCTTAACCCGTAAAGCAGAGGCATCAAGACATGGGCTCCTGATGCCTCGATTCTTTTTTTAACATCCATTCTTCTTTCATACTGTGAATTACCCGCCATCTAATCCTGCGATTTGGTTTGACATGTATTCTAAGAAAGGATACTATATATTTAAAGTAATAATTTTTTTAATCAGAAGAAAACGGATTCAAAGGAGTTACTATATGAGCAAAATAACTATGCCCCATGATCATGGCCAGAATATTGAAAATGTATTAGAAAGCATGCCGGAGGCCTCCCGCTTCCTGGAAGCCGCCATAACCTTCCAGCAGCTCTGCGACGGATCCCGCCTCCGTATTTTATGGCTTCTCTGCCACTCGGAAGAATGTGTCTCCAATATTGCTGCTGCGGTGGGTATGAGTGACGCTGCGGTTTCCCATCATCTGAAAACCCTGAGGTTAAACCACCTTATCACCAGCAGAAGGGATGGCAAGGAGGTTTACTATACCTTGGCTGATAATGAAAGAGCCCAACTGGTACATCAGATGATTGATGATTACTTTCAGTTAAATTGTCCGACGAATCCTCACGCATGATTTATTAGGAAGGTTTTCCAGAAAGGCTTTTTTGAAGCTTCACAGCTTCTTGATATTCAGGGCACGGATCGCATTCAATATGGCAATTACGGATACACCGACATCGGAGAACACGGCTGCCCACATGGAAGCCAGACCAAAGGCCCCAAGAACCAGTACAATTCCTTTTACCCCTAAGGCTAATACTATGTTCTGCCTTACGATCCAAAGTGTCTTTTTTGATATTTTCATGACCTGGGCAATCTTAGAAGGCTCATCCGTCATGATGACCACATCAGCCGCTTCTATGGCTGCATCCGAGCCTAAGCCTCCCATGGCAATGCCGATATCCGCCCTGGTCAGTACAGGTGCATCATTAATCCCGTCTCCGACAAAGGCAAGCTTTCCTTTGGCGCTTTTCTCCCCCATCAATTCTTCCAGCCGGTCCACCTTGTCGGCAGGCAGAAGCTCCGTATAGGCCTTATCCAGCTTCAGCTCTCCTGCTACCTTCTGCCCAACCGCATCCGCATCCCCTGTCAGCATGACAGTTTTCCTGATTCCTGCCGCCTTCAGCTCCTGGATTGCCTGACGGGAATCCTCCTTTATCTCATCCTCAATGCAGATATAACCCGCATATTTGCCCTCAATTGCAAGATGTACCAGGGTTCCTGCGGATGAAGCAGGCTTATAATGGATTTTCTCCCTCGCCATCAGCTTTCCATTGCCTGCCAGGGTTTCTTTCCCGTCAATGACAGCCCTTACACCGTGGCCGGCAATTTCCTCTATATCTGTTACACGGGAGGAATCCACCTCCTTCCCATGAGCCTTCTTTATGGAGAGGGCGATGGGGTGGTTGGAGTAGTCCTCCGCATGGGCCGCAATTTCCAGCAGTTCAGCAGCCGCCATATCCTCCGGCTGAATGCTGCTAACTGCAAAGGAGCCTTTTGTTAAGGTTCCGGTTTTGTCAAAGACAATTACTTCCGTAGCAGCCAAAGCCTCCAGATAATTGCTCCCTTTTACCAGGACACCGGATCTTGATGCACCGCCGATTCCGCCGAAGAAGCTTAAGGGAATGGAGATAACAAGGGCACAGGGACAGGAAATAACCAAAAAGGTCAATGCCCTGGCTATCCAGATGCTAAATTCCTGGCCTGTAAGCAAAGGCGGCAATACCGCCAGCAGTGCCGCCGCGATAACAACAACGGGGGTATAATACCTTGCAAATTTTGTAATAAAGTTTTCACTTTTACTCTTCTTGTCACTTGCATTTTCCACCAGCTCAAGAATCTTGGCTACCGTTGATTCTCCAAACTCCTTTGTAACCTGGATTGTCAGCCGACCTGTCTGGTTAATGCAGCCGCTGATGATGGCCTGCCCTGCCTCTGCATCCCTTGGCACGGACTCACCGGTTAATGCGGAGGTATCGATGGAGGATACGCCTTCCGTTACGATACCGTCCAGCGGTATCCGCTCCCCGGGCTTAACTACCACCGTATCCCCTACCTGCACTTCCTCCGGATCCACCTGCACCAGCTGTCCGTCACGGAGCACATTGGCGTAATCGGGCCGTATGTCCATCAGCTCCGCAATGGAACGGCGGGACTTTGATACGGCATAGGACTGGAACCATTCACCCACCTGGTAAAACAGCATAACCGCAACACCTTCCGGATATTCCCCCAGACAAAATGCACCTACGGTGGCTACGGACATCAGGAAATTTTCGTCAAATACCTGACCATGTAATATGTTCCTGAGGGCCTTTAAGAGAATATCCCCTCCAATGATCCCGTATACTACCAGAAAGACGGCCAATCTCCCAATGCCTCCCACGGGCAGCAGGATTGCCGCTATATACAGCACAGCTGATATCAGGATACGGAGCAGCCGCTTTCTTTCCCTTTTTGACATATCCTTATCCTCCCTGCCCTTATGCTTTTACAGTCACGTCCGGTTCTATCTTCTTGATTATCCTCTTCGCCTCATTTAATACCGAATCGTATTTATCATCGGCGGCTTCCAGCTCCATCCTTTGGCTCAGGAAATTCACCTTTACATTGGTTACTCCCTCCAGCTTTTTCACGGCATTTTCAATCTTAGCCGCACAGTTTGCACAATCCAGATCCTGTAATTTAATTATTTTTTTCATATTGAAGCTCCTTCCAGAATATATTAAATATAGCGCACATAATTAAACTATTAATCAATCAAGCAATCGTTTAATTGTATACCATTAGTATATGGTCTTTTATATTATTTGTCAACCGCTTTTTTATTATTGGATCACCTTTTTTGGTTATTGAGATATCTTTTCATTAATGAAATACTTTTCCCATTGACATAAGCTTATGTGATTTATATAATTACAGTTGAATGGTGATTCAACTATTCAATTATTAAATTATTTGGAGGTTATGCCATGTGTGCTTATGCTACAGACGCTGATCGATGTGACTGTAATACGATTCATGAAGTTGTGGTAAATGAGGTCAGGGAACATATGCCGGATGAAGATAATCTGATTGATCTGGCAGATTTATTTAAGGTATTTGGAGATTCTACACGGGTGAAAATCCTTAGCGCTTTATTCCATGCGGAAATGTGCGTCTGCGATATTGCTGTTCTTTTAGGAATGACCAAATCCTCCATCTCCCATCAGCTAAGGATCCTCAAACAGGCCAAGCTGGTTAATTACCGCAGGGATGGTAAGGTTGTCTACTACTCTTTAGCGGATGATCATGTAAAAACTATCTTTGACCAGGCAATGATGCATGTATGTGAATAGTACGATTACTTTTCATACATTGCCTTTTTAACAGCTTAGCCAAATCGGGTTTATGCCCCAGTTCCCATAGAAAAGCGGGTGCTTTACGCATATAGTTGAACAAACATTCAACCATTCAATTATTTAATTGTTATTTTAGGATCATATAAAGGGAGATATGTATTATGGCTATAACAAAAAAACAATATATACTGGAAGGGCTTTGCTGCGGTAACTGTGCCGCCAAAATTGAAGAGGACGTAAAAAAACTAAAGGGCGTCACAAGTGCTTCCGTTGACTTTGTGTCGAAAACCCTCTCCATGGAGATTAATGACAGTACAGCAGCTGGCAGCCTCATTACACAGGCTGATGCTATCATAAAGAGGCACGATTCCGGGATAATGATGCTTGAAAAAGAAATCTCCCAGCCCGGGCAAAAGACCCTGTATCTGCTGGGGCTTTGCTGCGGGGACTGCGCGCAACGGATTGAAGATAAGATACGCCGTATCGAAGGGGTTAAGGAGGCCTCCCTTGATTTTGTTTCCCAGCGGCTCACCATTAAGGCAGCTGATAAGGCATTCCTGCCCTCCATTATCCGGCAGGCCTCACAGATTGCCCTGGACATCGAGCCAGGCATCCAGATCTCTTATACCGATAAGAAGCCGGAAAAAGACGGCTCCACAGCCGCCAAGCAATGGGTATTCCGCCTTGGCCTGGCTGCCGGTGCGGTTTTGTTTTCCCTGGGTCTCTTATTTGATTTCTCCCCTTCTGCCAAGCTTACTATTTTTCTGTTAAGCTATCTGTTCATTGGCGGTGAGGTGGTCTTCCGGGCACTGAAGAACATTTCCAAGGGCCAGGTTTTTGATGAAAACTTTCTTATGAGCGTGGCTACCATCGGTGCTTTTGCCATCGGCAACTACCCGGAGGGTGTTGCAGTAATGCTGTTTTACCAGGTGGGCGAAGCCTTCCAGCGTCTGGCAGTCAACCGCTCCCGCAAATCCATCTCCGCCCTGATGGACATACGGCCTGATTTTGCCAACCTAAAAATAGGCGGTGAAATCCGCAGGGTAACACCGGAAGAAGTGGGCATCGGCGATTACATCCTAGTAAAGCCCGGTGAAAAGATCCCCTTAGACGGGCGGATCCTGGAAGGCACCTCTGCACTGGATACCTCCGCGCTGACAGGGGAGTCCCTTCCCAGGGATGTGGAGCCCGGTGACGAGGTATTGTCCGGCTCCATTAATAAAAACGGTGTGTTAACCATTGAGGTCTCAAAGGAATTCGGGGAATCCACCATTTCCAAGATCCTTGACCTGGTGCAGAATGCCAGCAGCAAGAAGGCTCCTACGGAGAATTTTATTACCAAATTCGCAAAATACTATACTCCCTTCGTCACCTTTGCCGCCCTGGCACTTGCAGTGATCCCTCCCCTTATCCTTCCGGGAGCCCAGTTTACTGACTGGCTCTACAGGGCGCTGGCCTTTCTTGTAATATCCTGCCCCTGCGCTCTGGTGATCTCCATTCCCCTAAGCTTCTTCGGCGGTATCGGAGGAGCATCAAAGAACGGTATTTTAGTAAAGGGCAGCAACTACCTGGAGGCCCTCAACAACGTGGATACCATCGTCTTTGATAAAACCGGCACCTTAACTAAGGGCATCTTCAAGATGACAAAGGCTGTGGCTGCCAACGGCTGGACAGAGGCCGGGCTGCTCTCCTATGCTGCCCATGCGGAAAGCTTCTCTAACCATCCTATTGCCTTATCTATACAGAAGGCATACCGGCAACCCATTAACCCGGACCGGATTACGGAGCAGGAAGAGGTTGCCGGACAGGGAATCCGTGCTAAGATCGATGGCAAGGCTGTCCTTGCCGGCAATGGAAAGCTGATGGATGCAGAGCATATCCCATGGCAGCAGGCAGATGAGCTTGGAAGCGTGGTGCACCTGGCAGTGGAAGGCATTTATGCAGGCTACATAGTAATTTCTGATGAGATCAAGCCTGACAGCAGGAAAGCCCTCCAGGAGCTGAAGGCTCTGGGGATCAAGCATACTGCTATGCTGACCGGTGACACAAGGACGGCTGGCGAAGCCATAGGCCGTGAGATCGGTTTAGATGCGGTGTACTCCGAGCTGCTGCCCCACCAGAAGGTAGAACAGCTGGAGCAGCTGGATAAGAACCGGACATCCAAAGGAAAGCTGGTCTTTGTCGGGGATGGCATCAACGATGCCCCCGTACTGGCCCGGGCAGACATCGGCATTGCCATGGGGACATTGGGCTCCGACGCTGCCATTGAAGCTGCCGATGTTGTCCTGATGACGGATGAACCCTCCAAGATTGTATCCGCCATCAAGGTTGCCCGGAAAACCAGGGCAATCGTATGGCAGAACATCCTATTTGCCATGGGCGTGAAGCTTGTGTTCCTTTCCCTTGCGACCTTTGGTATTGCTACCATGTGGGAGGCGGTTTTTGGTGATGTAGGTGTAACCATCATTGCCATTTTAAATTCCATGCGCGCCATGAAGGCTGTGGGATAATACAATTCCAATTACACGGATGTAAGAAACCTGCCATAGCTTGCAGAAATCATCTTTTGATATCTGTAATATTCGGCAGGTTCTTTCTATTTTCATCTCACCATTAGATACTTAAATCAAAAAGGGTTATCCTCTTCTTTTTAAGAAAAGCATAACCCTGGCAATACGAAATAACTTATGTCATGGTTTATATAGATATAGAATCTCGAAGCTACTTATATACCATATTTCGGAACTAAGTGCATGTTCCGATAATCGGTGCGCCCCTTGGGGCATACTTTGCACGGCGCAAATACAGCGCCTTTTATGAGAAGTTAAAAGGCAACTTCTCATAACTTATATTCTTTATACAAGCTTTCCCGAAGCTCAAGATCCTTAATACTTTGCTGTAGTTCTTCCATGCGCTTATCCCTAAGCAAATGTTCCGTCAAAGTTGAAAATCTTAATTCACCTTCTTTTCTTCCTTCTTGCTTTCCTTGTTCCCACTGATAATTCATAGAGCTTATCATATTCCTCCGGGCATCCTCCAGTGCTTCATAGTAGCGCATCTCCTTCTCGCTGGCCGCCGCCCTTTTGCTTCTTTCTTCTGCCGCTGCAATTGCCTTATCCATTTCCACCAACTCCTTCAACTCATCTTCCTCAAGGTTGCGGTCAAAATATTTCATCCAACGGTGCAGGGGGTTCTTCCGGTCATACTGCTCACTTTTATAGAATTTCTTGAGCTCCAGGAAATGGATCTCCTGGTCATCGGACAGCACATCTTCCGGATACTGGTCTACCCGAAAATGGCTGCTGATATGGAATTCCGGATAATCAAGGTAATTGAAGTTCAGTATATTAATCGAGATTACCTTTCCCAGCTCCTTATAGTCATCCCCAAGCCCAATTCCTGAGAGGAACAGCCTCCGTTATAGTATTGGCTCCGTTTCACAATGTTGTCTTCATTTAGTAGCTGGACCTCAATGTTAACCTGCGCGCCATTCGGCAGCTTCGCCCTGATATCCAGCCTGGAGAATTTCCCTTCCGGGGTTTCCTGGGGCAGCTCCAGGTTTTCAATGATTTCTACGTCCGTAAGTTCTTCTTCCAGAACTGCATTCAGGAATGAGATCAGGCATATCTTGCATTCCTCTGTTCCCATGTACTGACGGAACAAATAATCGTTTAGGGGATTCAGACATCCCCCTTGGCTCTTGGTAATGTAGCCACCGCTTGTTTCTTTCACTAATAATTGCATCGTTTCCTCCTATGTGCCATGTGTTATGTTTCAATTTCCATGCGTCATTTTCCATGTCTCATGTGCCACATCAGCAAACCGGAGATCCTACGATTTTATGCCATCTAAAACCTGTTTTTCTACTAAAATTATAGCAGATACTCCTAACAGACGCAATATCCTTCAAAAGATCTTGGTTGACCCTCCAGCCGCTGAAGTGTTCTTTACTTAATAATGAAATGCTTGTGGTAATAAATAGGACCCCCACCTAAGCGGGCGTCCTCAATTCGGGATTTCTCTTTATGTTATTCAGGCAATCTGCCTTCGTATATGATGCTTAATTCTCCCTAAGGATCATTTGGCCGTGAGGCCACGGGGTGGAGGATTTGAAATATTTATGCCCTGTTCCCCAGTTTACAGACAACAGTCCGAATCCCCCTTTCCATTTCATGCTATCAGTGCTGGATATCTTGTATCATTTCCGCCAGATTAAAGGGTGGAAGAGCTTCCTCCAAGGTCTTCAGCAGCTCATCGTCGAAATTATGGCGTACCTCGCATTTCCGGTCGTAGATCATCGTCGGCTCATCCTCCGGTGTTACCGGCGGCCACTGTGGCAGGCCACCATGATTCGGATCTCCGGTTCTTGCAAATTGCATCGCCGCCTCAAAAACCTGTTTCTCCAGCTCATCGGAAACACCTGGTATATTGCTGATTTCCACCCGGTGGGTATTGTGGAAAATAAATGGAATATCGGAACAATGCCATGCTACTTTTCCATTCTGGTATGGAAATTCCAGCGTGAATTCATAAAGATATGCCGGTGCTTTATTCTCTTTTGCATGAAGCTTTGCAAGCTCTTTGGAGGGCAGCCTGAAAATTCGGTCTACTGTCAGCACATCCACCGGATGCTTCTCCGGATATGCCTTCGCAAACAGCCCACGCACCTTTTCGGTGTGTTCCCCGAACTTCTCTTTTATGATTTCCTCTGTCTGTGCCTCCGTCAATTCCCGCTTATTATAGGAAGCTGGCGCAAAGGCAAACTCTCCAAATACGGAACCAACCAAAAGAGGAATCCCGGCTGCATGATCCCTGAATCCGGTAATCAACGGCTCTCCCTTATAGTAATCATTCACGATGGGCATTCCGCCTATGTAAACACCTTTCTGCGCAACTGACATAAATACCTTATTATAAGCCTGTGCCAGCTCGTAATATGGAAGTGTCTCCAGCCTCTCTATCCCACTTTCCGGTATGGAAAGCTCCTTCAGCATCGCCGTCACGATTTCTCTTCCGTCCCCCGGCAGCATCGGCAGCAATTTTCCATCCGACACACCACTCATCACAATCCCCTTGTGGAACAGGCCGTCTGCCTCCGGAATCTGCATCAGCCCCGTGACCTTCATTCCTCCGCCTGATTGTCCAAATAGTGTTACATTATCCGGGTTACCGCCAAATTCTGCGATATTTTCCTGAATCCATTTCAGCGCTGCAACCAAATCCGCAAGCCCTGCATTTCCGGAATTTTCGTATTTCTCCCCAAAGGGAGAAAGGTCTAAAAAGCCTAAGATATTCAATCTGTGGTTTACGGTTACTACCACGACATCGCCGTTGTCACACATGGAAAATCCGTCATAGGCTTCCTGCTCAATGGAAGAGCCTGCCGTATATCCGCCGCCATGCAGCCACACCATAACCGGCTTTTTTGCGTCCTTTTCAAGGGTATTGGTCCAGATGTTCAGATTCTGGCAGTGTTCATTCTGCGGCCAGTAACGGTGGGGAACCAAAAGCTCCGCGGATGGGGTATCCTGGGTCAGAAGCGGACACACAAATCCGTAAGAAGCCGTTTCCTTGACTCCTTCCCACGCATCCACCGGTTCCGGCATCTGGAAACGCTTTGCCTTTGCGTAGGCAATACCCTTGAAGATATAAACTCCATCGTACTCATAGCCCTTTATTTTTCCTGCCTTTGTCTGTATCACAGGCACTTCATCATAACGAAATATTTTTGCCATGTCTTTCTTCCTCCTTCTATTTATTCACTGTATATATCTTTATTTACCTTCTTCCCGTTTTTTCAAATCCTCCATTACCTGCGGATAAATCTTATCCAGCTTGTAGAACCCATAAATGACCGGAATCAGAATCATAAAGGGAATCGGTACAATCAGGTAAAGGGTCTTAAGTGCTGCAATAGCCTCCGGTGTTTGAACAGCTGCAAGTCCATTATAACCTGCTGCCCCGATGATTGCCAGCGCTACTGCACTTCCTATTCCGGCTCCTACCTTCGCTCCAAAGGTTGTGCTGGAATAAAGCATGCCCTCCACACGGGTTCCTGTCTTCCACTGCCCGTATTCGATGGTATCTGCTATCATAGCAAACATGGTTGCTGTCAACGTAGCCGAACCGATGCCCTTAACCACTGCACATACCATCAGCCAGGTGGCAGATGCCGGGGAAAGAAGCATCAGCACCTGTCCGGCAAGGCTGATAAGGCTTCCCACCAGGGCAACATTACGTTTTCCAAACCTTCGGTTCAAGGGGGCTGTAAAAGGCATGATGATAAGTACCGGAACTATGCCCAGGGCTCCAAGAAACCCGGCAAAGTTTTCACTGCCAAGAATATATTTTGCATAATAAGTCCCCACGCCCATACTCATGGACATTCCAAGCACCATACTAACCCAGATACCAACTAAAAGCAGCCAGTAATTATTTTTTATAATCAGTTTAAAGGAAGTAATAAATCCAACTTTTTCTCTCTTGTCGCTCTGAATCGCCACGCGCTCCTTTGTCTTTGCAAAGCAGAGAAGAAATAGTGCCGCTGCAGCCACACCGTAGATAATAGAAACAATTACCCAGCTCCTCTGATTGCCGCTTCCTCCCATTGCATTGACAAAGGGAAGGGTGAAGGCATTGATGAGCAGGGAGCCCACCTGTGCCATGAACATACGGAAAATATTGATGATCATGCGCTGGTCCTGGTCACGGCTCATCAGGGCAGTCATTGCACCATAAGGGATGTTAATCATTGTATAAAGAAATGTGGTAACCAGGTTATAGGTGATGATAACATAAATATATTTTCCCACATCGCCCAGATTCGGCACTAAAAATACCAGGACGGTAGAAATCCCAATCGGAATCCCTAACCACAAAAGCCAGGGTCTTGCCTTTCCATGCTTTGAACGGGTCTTATCCACCACATACCCCATAATAATATCCGTAAAACCGTCCGCAAATCTGGAAAACAGCATAATAGAGCCGATAATCGCTGCATTCAGCCCCAATGCATCCGTGTAAAAGAAAGTAACAAAGGTACTAGTCAGTACCAGGATAAGATTGCTGGCCAAATCCCCTCCGCCATATGCAATCTTTTCAAAAGTACTGATTTTTTCAGTATAGCTTTTTTGTGTTCCACCCATATTTTTTTCAGACATATTATATCCTCCTTCTTTATTATGCCACATACATTTTGGCACTATTGTCTGTCATATTTTATTATAGGGGAGATTAATTGTATAAAATACACACAAATATCCAGCTTTGTATTTGATTTCTGTCTATTTTTCATTATCTTATCAGGTTCTTTGTAGCAAAAGACAAGAATAAGGTATAAATATGACAAGAACCCGATACTTAAACAGTATCGGGTTCTTGTCATCCCATAGATACGGTGATCAGCTGCACCTCGTGGGGCTGCAAAAATGCTTTAATTTTCAAGATCTCCTCTGTTTCCATTATATCTGACCGGTAGACCGGATAAGATTGCCGGTAAAGCTCCCTTTTTTCTTCCTCTGTCATTGGCTCCGGAGCACCCATGGCAACCCATGCATCGTAGGTACTGCCGCCGCCCAGTCCGATTCCGTAACGCCGGATCGTGTGTTTTCCCGCTCCGATGCACTCCAGCGAAATGTGAAAGGATACCGGCTGCTTCTCATTAAATACCCGGTAGCGTTCTGTCTTGGTCAGATTCGTGGTGTTCCGGTAACGGTAAAGCATATCATAATGACAATAATTGTGTAAAAAAATTTGTATCTCCCGTTCCGAGGAGGTAATAAAATATCCTTCCCCTTCTGCGAGCAGCTTGTCTCCTGCCCGATTTAAAAGCTGCATGGCACGGTATGCACTTTTTGGGAAACCGTTCTGTGTGAACAATCCAAAACCTCCATGGAAGGTTTCCGCGGCCGGTGCAATTTCGTCCAGCCTGTCGCTCACATTGAAATACCCCATCCCGTAAAACCGGTCATGATTCTCCATGACGCTCTTAAAAATGTATGCCGACTTATAGCAGGTATCATTGCACAGATCCCTCTGCCAAATATTATTGCTCCATTCGTCCAGCATCACCGGAATCTCCCCAAGCTCCTCCTGCTCCAAAAACGCCCTTATTTCCTTTCCGATATGCTCCAGATAAGCTTCATCCCCGCTAACCGCCAGAGAAAAGCTCTCATTGGTCTCCACAAGCTTCAAGCCGCTTTTTTCCTTTTCAGGATCAACCGCTGCGAAGGCGCGGACGGTAAAAACATCCGGCATACAGTCCTGCCTCCTGCACATATCAATATACCATTTCCGGATCTCCGGAAATTCCGTCGTGGTACCAGGCCCACAAATACGTAATTCTCCGCTCATTTCCTTGATTGCCTGGTAAGCCAGGCTATAGACTACTTCAAAATCCTCTAATGTAAAGAGCCCAAACTTATGCAAATCCACGGATACCCATGGCACGAACAGCCACTGCTTTAATTCCTCTATTCCGTAGCGCTCTACCAAATGCTCCATCAGACCGGTAATCAGCAGCTGCCATTGCTTTGGATCCTCCGGCAAAGAAATGCAGACCGGGCGCTTAAATATATATGTCTTATTCTTTGCCAATGCGGAAGGCATATGTCCAAGCTCCAGCATTGGCTTCCCATGAACGGAAAGTATAAAATCCAGCACCTGGTCCATATAGACGTAATTCGCCGTCATATTCCCATAAACATCACGGGTATACAGCATCATATCGTCATCCAAAATACCCTTGCACCGGATATAGCGAAATCCTACTGTTTTCTGCAGCCTTGTAACCTGCCTCTGCATCGCATCATTTAGAAGCTCATGGGCATACCCGATATTAATCAGCGTTTTCCAGCTGTGCTTCAGTCTGCTGCCCGCACTCCTGCTATTGACTGAGATTTCCCAGGCCACCGCCTGAAATGCGGTCTTAACCTCCTGCTCATCGGCATACTTCATCAGGGCTGCAAAGGAGGTTGAAAAGCCTTCCTCCGTCACTGTCACTGTTTCTGCCTTCTTTTTCTGCCGTTCCCCAAAATCTGCACTGCGCCTGTACTGTCCCGGAGTCATACCGTGATACTGCTTGAATGCGCCAGTCAAAGCGCTGGCACTGGAGAAGCCGCTCTCATAGGCAATTTCCGTCACCGTCTTTTCACTCCCAAGCAGCGCCGTAGCCTGCAAAATGCGCACCCTGTTCAGGTATGTGGTGAAGGTCATCCCCAAATACTTCTGAAAGCTTCTCGAGATATATGACACGCTCAGGTAATTGTGGGCTGCCAAATCCCCAAGGGTGATATTTTCCCTGTAATTCTGGTGGATATAGTCTACCGCCGTCCGGATCCCTTCCCTGCCGGATTCCCTGCATATTCCCTGGTTAGCCTTCAAGAAATTCCGGAACAGATTGTCCACGAGCACCATAACCCTGCTGCGCAAATGTATGGAATACTCCGATTCATTTTTATACCAGGCCCGAAAGGCCAGCGCAAAATCCCGTCTCAGCAAATCAAAGGCCTGCTGCCTGTCCTCCCGGTATAAAAAGGATTTGCAGACGATATTGATACCGCTGACCTCCGGGCTGCATGCATGGATAAAGGAGGGAGAAAGCAGCAGCACGATTGCCAAGGCATCCTCCTCAAGCACCAGGCTGTGCATCTGGAAGCTGTTGATGACAAAAATATCCTCCTCTGAGACTGTATACGTATTTTCTGCTCCCTCCATGGAAAGCCATCCGCTCCCCTGGAGCATGAATACCATCTTGACATTCTCGCTCCATGCTTCCAGCACATTGCTATTCTTCATGACTGTAAACGCAAATTCCTCAACCGCTGTGTTATTTTGTTTCTCTGCTTTCATCCTGTTTTGCTACCCCACTTTTTATCTTATTATCATTTATATTTTTCAAAGGATAGTTATTTATTTCTAATGAATATGTAATTGCCTTCATCTGATAAAGCCTTTTCATATGTATAGTTCAACCGGTTGAATTGCTTGATATCTTCTACATCCCTTATTTTATTCTCCGCCATAAAGCGGACCATCTCTCCCCTTGCAATTTTTGCATAGGTTCCTTTTTCTATTACCTTTTCATTTTTGATTTCTCCAAATACGCAGGTCACAAGGGTTGTGTCCTGTTTCAAATAAGGCAGGATACATTTGCTGTATTCCTTGGATGCCAGATTAACGATACAATCACTTTCCGATAAAAGCACCTTGGACAGGCTGTCCTTCCAGAACTGGTACAAGGAATTGGTATGCCAGCTTTTAAAAACAGCCTGCATCTCTAACCTGTAAGGGACAACTCCGTCAAATGGGCGGAGTATGCCATAGAAGCCTGATAATATGCGCAAATGCTCTTCCAGATACTCTAACTGGCTGTCCTCCAGTACCTCAGCCTTTAGGTAAGTATATTGGATTCCATCATAGGACAGGATACAAGGGGTTAAGTTTTTATATAAATCCATTGTCTGGATACGGCGGTAATTCTGCTCCGCAATGCTATCATTGCATTTCCAGAGGGATTTTAACTCTGTATAATTTAAAGCTTTAAGATACGCTAAAAGCTCTTCGGTCTCTTTCATAAAATGGGGCATTTGACAATGCCCCAGCGTATCCCCGTTCTCATTCATCCTTTTCGCGGGAGATATAATAATTCTCATTGTGTCTTTCCTTCATTTTATTTTCCGCAGGCTTTCATGCCAATGGCAGTGATTCAGTTTTCAACCAACAAAAATAATTTTCTCCTGGTCCGGGACATGGGGCTCTTTTGTTGTATTTGCATAGCCTAGCAGCACAGAGCACCCATAGGCATATCCTTCCGGAAATCCTAAGCGTTTGCTAAATTCCTCCGAGCGCTTGCCGCTGGCGAAGGCCATACCAGTAAGCCCGCAGATCACATTAGCTATTCCAAGGGAGGTTGCCGCCAGTGCGATATTCTGGCACAGGATACCGCAGTCAAGCATTGCAGCAGCATACTGTGTTGGGTCAATCGGGACTACGATCATGCAGGGGGCACCATAGAACAGCCTGCCTCCGCGTTCCATAATCCTGTTGTAGGTGGATTTATCCTCCATTCCCGCCATATAGGACATCCCCTCAGCTTCCATGTCCTTTATCAGCTCCCTGTCCTTAACGACAATCACCCTCCATGGCTGGCGGTTCATACCGCTTGGAGCCTGTATGGCTGCTTCGGCAATGGCCCTGAGCTGCTCATCCGGTATCATCTCATCCTTATAGTCACGGCAGGCATACCGCTTCGCTATTACTTCCAATGTCTCATTCATTTCATCTTCTCCTTCCTGAAGGTTATTTTATATAGCTCTATTTTACTTTACTATTATCGCATTTATTCTGCTTCTTGTCATCAGGTTCCTGGCATGGTAAAATCATAAAATACATAATATCTTAACAAAAGAGGAGGATCACACATGCAATTCATCGAATATCCAAAATGCACCACCTGCCAAAAAGCGAAGCGCTGGCTGGATACGAACAAAATAAATTATACGGACCGGCACATCAAGGAGGATAATCCTACTTATGAGGAGCTAAAGGAGTGGTATGCAATGAGCGGGCTGCCGCTGCGCAAATTCTTCAATACCAGCGGTCAGCTGTATAAGGCCCTGCAGCTTAAGGACAGGCTGCCAGATATGTCCGAGGAGGAGCAGCTCCGGCTGCTCGCTACCGATGGCATGCTGGTTAAGCGCCCCATTGTTATAAAGGATACCACCGTTCTGGTGGGCTTTCAGCCAGAGGCCTGGGAAAGGCTAAAGGCCTGAAAAAAGCTAAAAGCCATGGAGGCCAGATAATCATCTGGCTCCCATGGCTCAAGTTCTGCCTGGAGATCGAATTAATATGAATATGAAGAATTAATTAAATTAACCATCATGGATGCCATTGATGCGTAGAAAATTACGCCTAATACAATTCCAACCGCCGTCATGATTAACGCGGCACGGCAGTAATTCCTTCTATTGGTATTTCCCTGTCCAAATGCCCATACAAACAACATGATAATTCCCACACACGGGATGGCCTGTACAATGATTGTGATTAACCAATCACCCAAGCTCATCGGCCTTTCTAACTGCTCTCCGTTCGGTACTCCATTCGGTACTCCGTAGTTGTTATCCATCTTCTTCCTCCTGCACAAAGTATTAAGCTATTTTACCAGCCCGCTGTTGTGTAACAGCAGCATCACCCTGTGAAGATAATTATCCTTATAATAAACCATGGGTTCTATATCAGGATAATACAGGTTCATCCTGTAAATGTAAACGCCAATAAAAATAACTATGCATATTATAACATACAACTTTATAATTAGTATATACTTTTTTAAGATTTTTTTTATAATTGGATAGCCAATGATACCTATAACTACAAGGAGCAATAAGGGATGCATGTGGAAGGATTCCCGGAAATGCCCTGTCAGCATAAGCTTTGCAGCCCTGGTCATACCGCAGCCGGGACATGGGATCCCAAAAAACAACAGGCTAAAGCATACGCTTCCAAAGAAATAATCCAGGACTATCATCGCAACAAGGCACAATGCCAATCCAAGCCAGTACTTTTTGATTGCCTCCACCAGGATGCCCGCAATCCACTTCTGCCATTCATATGCTTTATCCAACAAATACGTAAGAGCTTTCATCATAAATCAACGTCCAGTCTAAATGTTCTTATTTTCATCCAGCAGGCTATATATCCCGGCTTCCGGGACAGGCCTGCAAAACAGGTATCCCTGGATCTTATCACAGTCATACCTTGCCAAATAGTCAAGCTGCCTTGGAATTTCCACTCCCTCCGCTACCACGCACATCCCCAGATATTTTCCCATGGAGATAATATGGCGTACGAAATCGTCCTCCCTGGTATCGGTAATATAATCGACAAAGGACTTGTCCACCTTCAGGGTCGTGATGGGGAGCTGCTTTAAGTAATTTAAGGAGGAGTATCCCTTTCCAAAATCATCTAATGCTATCTTGATTTTGCTGCTGCGCAGGATCTGCAGCTTTGATATAATGCGCTCAAAGGATTCCATCAGGATCGATTCCGTGATCTCCAGCTCAAGGCGCCCGGGCTCAATATGATATACCGCCAGGGTATCCAGCACCCTGTCAATAAAGTCCTCCTGCAGCAGCTGGATAATCGATATGTTCACCGAAATATCCAATTTTCCGTAGCCTTTTTCCTCCAGTCTTGCCAAAAAGCCGCAAGCCTCCTGCAATACCCAGGCTCCCAGAGGGATAATGCAATGGGTATCCTCCGCAACCTGGATGAATTTTAAGGGGGAAACCCGCCCCAGCTCCGGGCTGTTCCAGCGCAGCAAGGCCTCAAAGCCCGTTACACGGTTGGCCTTTATGTCCAGCTGCGGCTGGTAGTATACTTCAAATTCCCTCTGCTCCAGGGCTTTTTGCAGATACTTTTCTATGGTGACCCTTTCGGTAAATACCTCATTCATTGCCTGGTTATAAACTACGTAGCTTTTCTTCCCTGCCTCTTTTGCCTGGTACATGGCAATATCAGCATATTTTAGCAATCCCTCCAAATCAGGGGCATGGTCCGGATATAGGGCAATTCCTATGCTTATGCTGCCACGGAGCTCGCTATTGGTATGCCAGTCATCCGTTAAAAAATCCGAAAGGATAAGCTTTGCATATTCCTCTACCCGGTCTGTTTCTTCCATGTTCCTCCATATGATGACAAACTCATCCCCGCTGAGCCGGTATAGGGAACCCTTATTCTGTACCAGGCCGGCCAATTTTTCGCCCACCTTTATAATCACCCTGTCCCCAAAGGCATGTCCCAGGGTATCATTTACATATTTTAAATTATCGATATCAATAAATAGCAGGGCAACCCTCCGGCGCTTTGAAAGGAAGAGCCGCTTTGTCTCCTCGTACAGGGACAGCCTGTTCGGTAACCCGGTCATCGGATCATGGTAGGCAAGATATGTGAGCTTTTCCTCGCTCAGCCTTATTTTCTCATTGACTGTT
The DNA here is from genome assembly GCA_012839295.1 of Clostridiales bacterium. Lineage (GTDB taxonomy): Bacteria > Bacillota > Clostridia > Lachnospirales > Lachnospiraceae > Mobilitalea. The sequence goes on along the minus strand of DUNO01000055.1, from coordinate 67,561 downwards.
ATTATTTCATCATACTGCTGCCTCATTTCCTCATCCGATGCACTCAGCTCCTCATAAAGCTGGGTCAGCTCTTCGTGGCTCTCGGACAGGTTCTTTCTCATTTTCCGGATTTTCCGGATGTAGAACAGCAGCACGTTAATAAATACGAGCAGCAGGGTAAAAGCCGCTGCCACGCTTAAGACCAGCGTTTTATAGGTTTCATAGAAGGAAAAGGGCTTATTAATGATCTCGCTGCCCTGGGGCAGGGAGCTGAGGGGAATATCATAACGCACCAATTGGTTATAGTCAAATACGGTCCTCATGGAGCTGGGAGCCGACACCGGGATATCATCCGGACTTTCCCCTTCCAGGATGCGCTTCGCAAGCCTTGCCGCATTCTCCCCATGGAGCCTGCCGCTCAGTAAGCCGCCTCCGAGAATTCCCTTGTCCACCCCAAAATCATACAGGCCATATACGGGAACACTGCTTCTTTCGGAAATCACCCTGTTTACATAGTCTATATCAAGGATTTTTCCCGTTGCATCCTCATAATATGTGGTTGCTAAGATAATACTGTCCTGGCCTAATTCTCCCGCCCTCCGCTTTATTTCCTCAAAGGACAGATTGTTCCACGGTTCAACCTGCAGGTCAGGATTAAAGCTTTTTATAGCAGCTGTGGCAATCTCCCCGGTTGACAAGCCGCTCTCCGAATTGTCAAACAACAGGCACACCCTTTGTAAGGAGGGATTAATCTTTGTGGCAACCCTCAGGGTGTCCGCAGGATCAACAACCTCCAACACGCCCGTAACCCCTGTGTATCCTTTGACCAGGGTATCCGCACTTTTCTTATTGACCCCGCAAAACACGACGGGTGCGGCTGCAAATATCTCCGTCCCGTATTCCAATACAAACTGAAGTGCAGCATCATCCGTCGCCACAATCAGGTCCATCCTGTTCTGTGCATACTTGTATTTATAATAATCATGGAGATATTCCCAGTTTTGCACCGAATTATTATTCTTCCAGTCCATGTATTCCACGTAAAAGGATATGTTTTTTCCTTCGTTACTTAAGGTCTGCATGATACCTTCGGTTTCTTCCTTCGTCCATGTGAGACCCTGATGGTAGGAATTCAAAATCAGAACCTTTTGGGGATTGTCTTCCCCAGCCTGTACCCGGCAAGGAAAATGCATGCCATAAATGATAAAGAGAATTATAAATGCGGCAATTCTTAAGAGCTTTGTCCGTTTTCCTAACATTCTTCCCCCTTCTGTGCCTTTGTTTACAACCACGTCCGCCTGGATTAATATGGAGATGAAATTCCCAGGAGTTCACTAGCTTTTATGAATATTATACCATTATATTTGTTCTTTACAATACATATATTACATATTATGACAAAATACTTCAAAACCTTCTTACCACGCCCCCGCAGGTACCCCACGGAAGGTTGTTACCTCCCAGCCTCTTATCCCGGGGATGACTTGATTTAGGGATACCCTAATGAATTTTGGTATTACAACCGATATTTAGAATATACTGTAAATTATAAAAATTGAGAGGGGCAATGTGATAGGTATGGGACGGCGGATGAGTAAAGGCTTTTGGGTTGCATTAGTGATTTTCAGCCTGATGGGACAGGTTGCTTGGGTCGTGGAAAATATGTATTTTAACGTGTTCATTTATAAAATATTCCACGCCTCCGCAACACAGATATCCCTGATGGTGGGGCTGAGTGCGGTTATGGCAACAGTAACCACCCTTTTCATCGGGGCATTTTCCGATAAGGTTGGAAAGAGGAAGATATTTATCTGTGCGGGCTATATCGCATGGGGAATGTCTATCCTGTCCTTTTGTTTTTTACGTATGGATCTTCTTTATGGAATGACAGGCAGTACAATAAGCGCCGCCTCCCTTGGGGTGAGCCTGGTCATTATCATGGACTGTGTCATGACCTTCTTTGGCTCCTCCGCTAATGACGCCTGCTTTAACGCATGGCTTACGGAAAGCGGCGACAGCACCAACCGGGGACGTATCGAGGGCATCAACGCCATGATGCCCCTGGTTGCCGTTTTAGTCGTATTCGGCGGCTTTGCGGCCTTTGACCTGGAGAAAGGCTCCAGCTGGACAATGATTTTTCTTATTATCGGCTGTGTCGTGCTGCTGATCGGGATCCTTGGTTTTTTCCTCATCGAGGACACACAGGTGGAACGCCAGGGGAACCAGGATTATTTTAAAAATATCCTCTACGGCTTCCGCCCGGAAGTAATCAGGGAAAACAAAATGCTTTATGCCGTGGTCGGTGCTTATGCCGTATTCGGAATTTCCATCCAGACCTTTATGCCCTACCTTATCCTATATTATGAACAGGGTCTGGGAATGGACAACTATACCTTTATCCTGGCTCCTGCCATTATCCTTGCCTCAATAGCAACCGCCCTGTATGGAAAATTATATGATTCCCTGGGCTTTCGAAGGAGCGTATATCCTACCATATTGTTATTAATGGCAGGGTATGTGCTACTGTTCTTCTTCCGGGCTACCCTGCCGGTCTTCTTCGGCTCCCTGTTGATGATGACAGGGCAGTTGACGGGCATGGCGGTATTCGGCGCCAAAATACGGGATAACACCCCGGAAAGCAGGGCGGGCCTGTTCCAGGGGCTGCGTATCTTCGGGCAGGTCTTTATCCCTGGAATTATAGGTCCTGCCATCGGTGCGCTGGTATTACAAAATGCAGAACGGATTATCAACGGGGACGGAACGGAGTCCTTCCTGCCAAACCGGAATATTTTCATGGCGGCACTGGGAGCGGCGGTGGTTCTGCTGGTGATTTTAAACGCCATTTTTACTATGGTGAGGAGGGAGCACCGTATCCTGCCCACGGAGCTGGGTGACGGGCTGGAAGTACCCTTCTCCGGTTATCCAAGACCCCAGCTGCGCAGGGAGGGCTGGTATTGCCTGAACGGCTCCTGGGACAACGGTATTGTTGTTCCCTATCCTCCCCAGTCCCTGCTCTCCGGCTACAGGAAACGGGTGGGACGGCATCTGACCTACCGCAGGAGCTTTACCCTGCCGGAGGGCTTTGTCAAAGACAAGCTGCTGCTCCACTTCGGAGCCGTGGACCAGAAGGCCCAGGTCTTTTTGAACGGTCAGCACATAGGCAGCCACGAGGGCGGTTACCTGGCCTTTTCCTTCGATATTACAAAGGCCTTCCAGTCCGGGGAAAATGAATTGGTGGTAAAGGTGACAGATACCCTTTCCTCCCTCCTGCCCTATGGGAAGCAGCGCAGGAAACGGGGGGAAATGTGGTATACCCCTGTCAGCGGCATCTGGCAGACCGTCTGGTTAGAAAGTGTGCCCAGGGACTATATCGAAGGGCTTAAGATAACTCCGGACCTGACAGGCGTCCTGCTGGAAGTCCGGACACAGGCAAAGGAGTATGAGGTCATTATACATGCCCCGGAGAAGGACATAAGAAGAACCGTCACAGGCCAGTCCGTGAGGATTGATTTGGAACAGGAAGGATGCAGTCCGGTCTGCTGGACGCCAAAGCAGCCCTTCCTATATGAGTTTACGGTCCGTACCCATACGGATCAGGTGGAATCCTACTTTGCCCTCCGGACAGTGGATATCCGGCTGGTGGATGAAAAGCAGAGAATCTGCTTAAACGGGAAGCCCATCTTCCTCCACGGAATACTGGACCAGGGATATTATAGTGACGGTATTTATCTGCCGGCCTCTGAAAAGGGCTATGAATTTGATATCCTCACCATGAAGGAGCTGGGCTTTAACACCCTCAGGAAACATATCAAGACAGAGCCGGAATGCTTCTACTACCTCTGTGATAAATTGGGTATGCTGGTCCTGCAGGACATGGTCAACAGCGGAAGGTACTCCTTCCTCCGGGATACGGCACTTCCCACTCTGGGCTTTACCCACTTCGGCAATAAAAGACACATGGTGGGTAAAAGACGGAAAGCCATCTTTGAAAAACATATGCAGGAAACGGTGTCCCAGCTGTACAACCATCCCTGTATTATCTACTATACGATCTTTAACGAAGGCTGGGGGCAATTTGACAGCGACAGGATGTATGGCGTACTAAAGGGGATGGACAGCACCCGCATTATCGACACAACCTCCGGCTGGTTCACAGGCAAGAGGAGCGATGTGGACAGCAGGCATATTTATTTTAAGGCATTCCTCCTTCCGGTTTCGGATAAGCCCCTGGTCCTGTCTGAATTCGGCGGCTACTCCTATGTATTGCCGGAGCACTCCTACAGCCTGCATTACCAGCATGGGTATGGATTCTTTAAGGATGAGGGGGCACTGACGGATAAAATTGCGGAGGTTTACGAAACAATGGTGCTGCCCAGCCTTGAGAACGGCTTGTGCGGCAGCATTTATACCCAGCTGAGTGATGTGGAGGACGAGGTAAATGGGCTATATACCTATGACAGAAAGCTCTGTAAGGTAAACAAGGAGAAGCTGCAGCGGGTAAGCCAGGCTATTTATGAAGCTTATGACGCTGTTTGCAGCCGGCAAGAAACTATGGGATAACAAAAGCCTGCATACCTTGACCTCTTTTAAAAGGCCTTAAAAAACTTAAAAGTTCCTACGGAACTCCAATCCCCCCGGGAGCTAAAGATTAGCTCCCGGGCTTTTGTATAATTTCGAAAAAAAAATGAACCAAATCCATTTTCGTTACAATAAATAGTGAGGGGAAGGAAAAACTGATAATACAAAAGGGAGGACAGCAAGCATGTCAAAGGATGAATTAAATCAGTTAATCATTGATTATGGAAAGGAGGTTTATAGCTTTTGCTGCAACCTCACCGGTAACAGGCCGGAAGCAGACGATTTATATCAGGATACCCTCTTAAAGGCTGTCGAGCTATGCCACAGGCTTGACAGCAGTGGCAATCCAAAAAGCTTTTTAATGGGCATTTCAGTCAGGCTATGGCAAAACCATCGAAAAAAATATGCCGTCAGGCAAAACATTGTGAAATGGGAGGAGCTTGACGGGGAATTGATGCAGGGCGGGGAGGGATCCCATTTGCAGCCGGAAGAAGAGGCCCTACGGAAGGAAAGGCGCCATCTGGTCCGCAGGGTGGTAAAAGGGCTGCCTGACAAGCTGCAGCTTGTCCTTTACCTGTATTATACGGCTGAAATGTCCGTGGAGGACATCGGAAGAGCATTACATATTCCGAAAGGAACCGTAAAAAGCAGACTTCACAAAGGAAGGAAATTAGTGAAAGAATTATTGGAGGTGCAGGATTATGGAATATAAGGATATCGATGAAATTTTAAAATCAAGCCTTTCCCCCGCTGAAACTCCCCCCGCTGAATTAAACCACAGGGTTTTAGCAAAAATGCAGGAGAAACAGCCCAGGGGATGGAGAAACAGGGGCAGGCTTGCAGTGGCATGTGCGATCATATGCGCCCTTCTCATACCCACTTCAATCTATGCAGCAGGAAGATTACTGTCCCCTAAGGAAGCTGCTTTTGAGGCCGGAGATGATAAATTAGGGGATGCCTTTGAAAAGACCGGGGAAGGGGTATACCAGACTATTACTGACGGTGCTTATAAGGCCACCTATCTGGGCTATGTGAACGGGGCAGCCTTGAGCGAAAGAATAGGCTCTGCCCATGAGCTCAATCCGGAAAGAACCTATGTTGCAGTTGCCATTGAAAGAACGGATGGGACCGAGATACAATATACGGACAACCTATTTGTGTCCCCGCTGATCCAGGGGCTGCAGCCCTGGAAGTATAATATTGCCTCAATGCACGGAGGCTATGTCTCAAGTCTCGTTGATGGGGTTCTTTACCGTATCATAGAATGTGACAGCATTGAAATGTTTTCTAATAAGCAATTGTACCTGATCGTCTCCGATACGTCCTTTTACAGTGTGGATGCCTATCAGTATGATGAAGCAACCGGATTGATTACTGTTAATCCTGCTTATCCAGGTACTAATATCCTCTTTCCTATAGAGTTAGATCCTTCAAAGGCTGACGCCGAAAAAGCAGCGGCCTATATCAGCCGCTTTGAGGAGGAATGGAATAAACCGGCAGAGGGGACGTCAGCTGAAAATACGCAGCCGGATAAGGCGGCGGATGGGGCAACAGGGGAAGCTGCTGACCCAATACCGCGGGAAACGCTTTATACGGATGAGAAGAACGGGATTCAAATCAGCATAAAAAACGATGACCTGAATGGATGGTATAACGGATGGTGGTCCGACGACAGCTCCTCGGGTACAACCTTTAGCTACCATTTTGCAGTGGAGGGCGACAATGTTGAATCTCTTACCTATAGCTTAAACAAGGGGCAGTTCTGCTATTGGCCAAAGGCTGCTGATCCGGCCCTAAGGAAGTTCTATGGAAATAAATATACGGTAGCTTATGATGAACAGGAAGGGATCGATTACCATTACTCCATTAATGTGGATGCCCTTGCCAGTGATTACGGATATGATGAGGCATACCTGAAAAATCCCATGAACCAGGATGAAGATGCCTTCCATCAGCTTCTTTATGATATATTAGAGAAAGAGATTGAATCAATGGTTGCAAAGTTAGAAATCAAAATGAAGGATGGCAGTATCCTCGAAAAAGAGTTGTCTTTTAATAATCTTATAGATGAGGGTGCCTTCTTGGTCGAAATATCCTTAAAATAAATATCTTTAAAGTAAATATTTTTAAAATAAACATCCCTAAAATAAACATCTTTAAAATAAGTTTAAGAATGGGCAGGACCACTTTACAATGGTCTTGCCCATCTTTTGCCAGGCTTACTCTACCTCCTCTTCTGAGGCATACATCCTCCATTGGCATTTTTCCATATCAATGCAGCCATTCTCCTTGAAAATAATTCCCTCCTGCTCAAGCAGGGAGCGCTGGAAGCCCTCCCCTCCAAAGGCATAATAAGGTGCCATTTTGCCTGATTTATTAACCACCCTGTGACAGGGAAGGTTTGCCCCTTCCGGAGCCTTGCTCATGGCATAGCCAACCACACGGGGTGCGTTGGGTATTCCGACCATCCAGGCGATCTGCCCGTAAGTAGCCACCCGCCCCTCCGGAATATCTGCCACAATTTCATAGATTCTCTGATATAGGCTTGAATGCTCCATCATTTCCTCCTTGGCCTGATTCTTATAGCCCGCCATGTGCAATATTTTTGATGCCGATGCTATACATTTGGTATAGTTTTGGGTATGATATAAACAATAAATGCCATATCCTTGGAGAGGGATGTAAATCACTACTACTCTGTTACAAAGGGAGTTAAACATATGGATATTATTTTCGAAGCCGCATTATCAAAAATCGAATCACGGAACATCCTTCGGATCCCTCCCAGTGCCAGTGAAAAGCTGCCCTCCCGTGGTATGGTCATGGTTCAGGGTACAATAAACGGCGTTGCCTTTAAAGCCCCCTTGGAACCGGACGGCAAGGGAAGCCATTGGTTCGAAGTAAATGACCTGCTAAGTGAAGAAGCGGGCTTAACTGTGGGCCAGACCGCATCCCTAACCATGGAGCCAGCCGGCGAATGGGCGGAGCCGGAGGTTCCTGAGGATATTATGGACCGGATCGTCCAAGCAGACCTTATCAACCAATGGAATTCCCTTACCGTAAAAGCACGGTGGGAATGGCTTCGGTGGATACGCTCCACTAAAAATCCGGCAACCCGCCAAAAAAGGATTGATGTGGCATGCTCCAAGCTGCAGAAGGGTGACAGAAGACCATGCTGCTTTGATACCACCCGCTGCACCATACCGGAGGTATCAAAATCCGGCGTACTTTATGATTAAACCAGCTCTCAGGCCCCTTCCATCATATCCCGCTTGAGATAGCCCAGATACCCCAATATCATCAATGCGATGCTAATCACTGTCATAATAGCAAAGGCAGCTCCGTCAAACTCATCCACCGGCATCCGTGGAATCCAGCTTTGGACGGCTGTTTTAGAAAACCACTCCGGCAAATCTAAAATTCCGCCAAAATAATTTAATACAAAAGAATATCCGAGGTACACATAAGTAACCTTTCCCAGTCTGGGGGCAAGACCTAAAGCCAGAGCTGCAAGTCCGGTAAAAAACAGCACAGATGGCAGAAAGTTATAGCCTGCCGCGATAAAATCCCCCATATCCATGACTGAGCTGTCACCCATTGCAGAAATCGCCGTACCGCCAAGACCCCCGGCTGCCAACAAAGTCCCCACTACCCCAGTAACGGCTGCCAGAATGACAGTTGTCCAGTAAAGCTGGGTTCGGGTCATCTTTGTAGAATACAGCTGGCTTAAATGCCCCCTCGCTTCTTCCGCGGAAAGCTTATTCACAATGACGATTGGTAAAATGGACACCAATCCCATCATTACCATCATAATAGTTCCGGTAAAGGATTCTTCCATTGATACGCCGGACAGCGTAAACATTTGGCTCATCATTTCATTGCTTCCAAGGAAGGTCTGCATGTCTCCGTAGATCGAACCATAGGCGGCTCCCAGAATTGCGAAGGCAATTAACCAGCTGAGCATTACGCCCCTGTTAATCCGGATAAACAGACCGGGTACAGACAGCAATGATTTTTTCGCTGTACCCCTCCCCTCCCGTTCAGGTAAGTAACCGGCTCCCATATCACGTCCACCCTCAAGGGCAAAGGCAATCATCACTGCCACACAGCAAAAAACCACAGCAAAGCCTAAGGGTGCCCAATTGTTCTCGGTAAATGGATAGGTCAGGTAAGTCCAGCCCATGGGATTAATCATTGATAAATCCACATTTGACACATCCGTACCGGCACGGACAATATAAAGCAGACCCACAATCCCAAGGGTTGAACCGGTTGCTGCGGAGGATGTTGGCATAATCTGTGACATGACCAGCGCAACCACCGCCCCCAGGATACCTGCCATCCCGACGGATGCCCCGAACAGGAAGGAGCCTTCGGCAGAAATCGTATCCGCGCCAAAGGAGACCATAATTCCGCTGATGGAAAGTGCTAATACAATATTAATAAGTACTGCTTCAACGGCTACAGCAAAAGAATTGGCCTGGCGCCCTACCCGAAAGGACCGCACCAGCTCAGTGAGCCCATGCTCTTCTTCCCTGCGGGTATGCCCCACAACATGCAAAGCTGCAATAATCATCGCAAATAAACCACAGAATAGCAGCATTTCGTTTGCATACATTGCTCCCAGGGTATAATCAGCTGCCGTATCCACCGGCGTGGGACCGATCATTGAAATCATGGCAGGATTTTGCATGGTTTCATACATCCCCAGTAAGCCCTGCCCCTTTCCAATTTCTTCAAAAGCCGGAACAAAGCCTCCTGAAAATAGTCCCAGGCCTAAAATCCAGATAATAATTTTTTTCCAGTCACGCTTTAGGTACTGCAAAAACAATGTACTCCAGCGCGCAAATTTTTCCTTCATAATATTTTCCTCCGTTCCCGCCCTTAGACTTCATAATGACGCATGAACAAGTCTTCAAGTGTCGGCGGTACAGCTTCAAACTTTTTAACATCTAATTTTACCGCCTCGGATAAAATATCATTGATATATTTATTATCCGCAGAGAATATGGCCTGGTTGCCTATTTGTTTGAAATCATGGACACCGTTTACTGACGCCATCCCTGCCACGCTTCCCTCTGTCACCAAAGTAACTGTGGAACGGGTTAAGTGGCGCAGCTCATCCAGCGTTCCAGTCTCAACAACCTTTCCCTGACGGATGATGACCACCTTATCTGCTAAACGTTCAACCTCACTCAGGATATGGGAGGACAGTAGGATCGCCTTCCCTGCCTGCTTGATTTTTTCAACCTCATCCTGGAAAACAGCTTCCATCAAGGGATCAAGGCCGGAAGTCGGTTCATCGAAAATATACAGGTCAGAGTCAACTGACAACGCTGCAATTAAGCCGACCTTCTGACGGTTTCCCTTGGAATAGCTCTTAGATTTTTTCTTAGGATCCAATTCAAAACGCTTGATCAGATAATCACGCTTTTCCCTGTCTCCCCCACCGTGCAGCTTGATAAATAGATCAATAATTTCACCGCCTGTTAATCCACCCCAAAGAGCCACGTCCCCGGGAACATAGGAAATCCGCTTATGGATCTCAAGGCTGTCCTTCCAGACATCCTTCCCAAAGATTTTTGCCTCACCACCATCACGGTCAATAATTCCCAGTAAAGTACGGATCGTTGTTGACTTCCCCGCGCCATTTGGCCCAATAAAGCCAACAACCTCACCGGCATTTACCGTGAAGGTCACATCATGCAACGCCTTAAATTTACCAAACTTCTTCTGTAGCCCTTTTACCCTTATCATCTCTTCCATTACGCTAAAACTCCTTCTAAAATAGTTTGAAATAGTTTTATAACGTGCTTTCCAGTTTAAGGCAAAGTTTAAAATCACAGACGATAATCCGAATTATCCAAGGATAAATAGTTCATTTTATCACTTTTTATACTTTGTTTTAAACCAAAGTTCATTTATACGTCCGATTATATAACTTTTTATTGGCGTAGTCAATTAAAAAATACAAATTTTAAACTAATATTCATTTGATAATTCAGAATTATTATTATATAATATAGGAAACAAAAGATATGGACTAAATTCTTGATAGACATTTTAATTATAATAGATAGAAAGCAGGAGTTATAAATGAACGGTTATGAAAAACGGACGCAGGAGAAAAGAACCCAGGTTTTAGAAGCAACCTTTAATTTGATCAGTAAGGATGCCGGTATAGAAAACCTGACCATGGATGAAATTGCGCGGCATGCCAATGTGGGTAAAACATCAATTTTTAAATATTTTGGGAATAAAGACAATCTTCTCCGTGAGGTTTTTAAATATTTTTTGGACGAAATACGAGAATCAGCCCAGGAAATCATGTCTGAAAATAAACCTTTCGAAGAAACCCTTATCGCCATAAGCCAGAACAAAATCCATTACTTGGATAAGGTGAACAAACAATTCTATTTCGCTTTGATGGATTTTTGCACCAGAAAGGATGATGCGGGATTATCTTCGTTGATCCAGCAATATTCTATGGAAAGCTATGTCACATTGTTGGATCTATTTCATCGCGGGCGTAAGGAAGGCAAGGTTGATTTGAAATATTCGGATGAATTTCTTTTGCTTTATTTCCAAGCCTTGGTTGAAGGTATCTCCAGCCCGCATATTTACCAAAAGATCCTCCCCTATACAGCACAATGGACAGAATTGCTGATTAAGGGTATTGCACCAGGTAAATAAGTTTGGAGCGGAACAATCCCTCAAATCTCCAGACATAGAAACAACTGGGAAATTTGCTGTTTCCCAGTTGTCAACCACAATCTTTCAATCCATATATAGAGAATCATTAACCATTTATCTAACCATAATCCAGATAGACCTATGAAATTTTCTGTAGCTTCTCACTATGTTCGGTAACTATCTGCTTTAAAAGCCCAACATCATTTTTGATAGCCTCATGCTCTGTATTATTTTTTTCATAACGAACCGCAGACGGAAGATAGTTCTCTGCTAAAAGTTTTATATCCGGCCTGATTTCATTTTCTAAAATAATATTTATTTTCTGCACCTCATTTTTTAACTCATGGATATCTTTTTTTATCGGCTCTAATCCTGCGCTCAATTTCTTATCCTGCATATCAGATAATGCCAATAATAATTCATTATCGCTCAAATGAAACACGCCCTTTGCTTTTAATGATATTATTATAGCATATTATTTTTATGAGTACTATCTTTTTTATATTATAAGTCCTATTTTATTGTCCCTCATGGTCTCCACTCTTTGGTAACATGGGTGTTCTTCGGCACTACAAGAATTGCGTCCCTTGTTCCGCATAGCTCTACGCCCTCATCCACTGTTACAGCCTTATCTAAAATAACATAGTCCAGCTTTGCTCCCCGGCCGATTTTGCCGCCTGCGAAAATGATGGAATTTTCAACGGCTGCATCCTGTTCCACCACCACATCACGGAACAAAAGGGAATGGTATACCTTGCCGTAGATCTCACAGCCTGTTGCACACTGGGCTTCCCTTACCTCACTTTCCTCCGCATAGAAGGTCGGGGCACCGTTTTTGCTACGGGTGATTACAGGCTTGCTGCTATGGAACAATGAATTAAAATGGGCTTCCTCCAGCATCTCCATGTTGCGGTCATAATAGGCATCAACAGAATCAATTCCCGCCAGATATCCGGTGTATTCAAATGCATTGACATGGTACATAGGCAAATAGGCCGTCAAAACCTCTCCCACATCCGCATATACGCCGTCTGCATTGGCACGGTCCATAATTTCATTCAGGGTATCTATTTTGAGTATGTAGATCTCCGTATTCATGGCCAGCTTTTTATCTTCCGGCGCCGCCTCCTTTAAATTAGTCGCCACGCCCTTTTCATCTATTTCCAGGAACTTCAAATGAGCCTTCTTACCAAACTGCTCCGCCGGGACATTCTGGTAAACAACGGTTATATCCGCCGGAGTCGTAAAGTGATGCTGTACCACCGCATCAATATCCAGGTTCAATACATATTCCCCGCTCATAACCACAACATACCCTGCCCTTGATTTTTTCATAAATAGGCGGTGATCCCCATAGTAGTCCTGTCCATGGTTGTTCTCCATGAAATGGCGGTGCTTCCAGCGCTGCTGCGAAAAGGTAAAGGTGCCTCCCGTAATAGCAGAATCCATATCCCATTCCCGCGCACTACGGATATGGTCATAAATAGACCGGCCGCTCTTTTCGATGAAGAGGGCTACGGAATCAATTCCTGCATGGCTGATGCTGGATAACATAAAATCTATGATACAGTAACGGCATCCAAAGGGCAGTGCCGCTACCGGCCGATTTTTATTAAGTGGTTTTAATTCCTCAAAATTTTTACTTAGGTTTAATATTGCGCAAAGCTTATGCCTCTTCATCTTTTAATCCTCCAATCACCTCAGAATAACCAACTACTTCAATAGAATCCGGAGTTCCAATCACCTGCGCATTGTCCGCGATATGGGCATTTTCCCCGATAATTGCATAGGCAACCTCAACATTTTTTCCAATGGTCGCACCTGCCATCACGATGGAATTGGTGACCTTGCTTCCTTCTCCTACCTTTACATCCTTAGAAAGAATGGAGTGATAGACTTCCCCGGCAATATAGCATCCATCCACAAGCATGGAGTATTTTACCTTCGCCTTCCGGGTAATGAACTGGGGCGGCAGCGCAATGGTTTTTGTATAAATCCTCCAGGACTGGTCGCGGATATTAAGCTCATGCCTGGGGTTAATGAAATCCATATTCGCTTCCCACAAGCTTTCAATGGTACCGACATCCTTCCAGTAATTATCAAAGGAGTAGGCGAAAATATTTTCCCCATTTTTCAAGAAGGAAGGAATGACATGCTTTCCGAAGTCCTCCAGCTGGCGGGCCTTCGCCTGATCCTCGACCAGGTAACGCCGGAGTATGGGCCAGTTGAATATGTAGATTCCCATGGATGCAAGGTTATTTTTCGGTTCCTTCGGCTTCTCTTCAAATTCGATTACCCTCATAGTGGAATCCGTATTCATAATACCGAAGCGGGATGCCTCCTCAATGGGAACCGGAATAACTGCCACGGTTAATGCGGGATTGCGCTCCTTGTGGAATTCAAGCATCTCCATATAGTCCATCTTATAGATATGGTCCCCTGATAAAATTAATACATATTCCGGGTTTTGGGAGTCAATATAGGCCAGGTTCTGGTAAATCGCATTGGCTGTCCCGCGGAACCATTTCTCACCGTCCGCGCTGGAATAAGGCTGCAGGATCTTAACTCCCGAATTACGGCGATCCAACCCCCAGGCTGCCCCATTTCCGATGTGCTCATTCAGCTCCAGGGGCTGGTATTGGGTTACTACACCTACGTTGTAGATACCGGAGTTTGTACAATTGCTCAACGTAAAGTCAATAATACGGTATCTACCCCCAAAGGGTACTGCTGGTTTGGCTGTTTCACGAGTCAGCTTCCCTAACCGGGTTCCCTGTCCGCCGGCAAGAATCATTGCTACTATTTCTGTCTTCATGCTTTAACTTCCTTCCTTTTGAGATATGTGCTTGGATTCTATAACAACCATGCTCATTGCGGGCACAATAAACCGGATGCTATGCTTTTTGGGATGCCGGCCGGCACAAAACCCCCTTTTTGAGGACAAAAAAATCCACCGCAATGCACACCCTGTTTTTAAACCTCAATCAGAATGAATTTTTGATTACAAGTGGATTAGAATTAATTCTTATGGTTGAATATTATCATAAAATTCACAATTTGTCAATATATTCTTGTGCATTTGATGCAATTATTAGAATATATCACGCTTTTATTTGTATATATTGAATATATAATTGTGTCTTTTTGCCCGTCTTATTATTTAAGCATCTGACCGTTCTGGAAAAAATCCTTCCAGGGGTCATTGCCGCTGATCCTTATGATGGCCTCCGCCATATTGATACCGTCGGGAGCGACTGTGTCAAGCTCCTCCCAGGTGATGGGCATGGATACCTTTGCACCGCTTCTTGCCCTGATGGAGTAGGGGGCAATGCTCGTGGCTCCCCTGCCGTTCCTGATCCAGTCGATGAAAATCCTTCCCTTACGCTTAGCCTTCCTGACGTTGCTGGTGTAACGGTCCGGCCACTTCTGCTCCATAACCTCCGCGACACGCTTCGCAAAGTCGTGGAAGGTATCCCATTCCGCCACCGGCTTTAGTGGGACTACTATATGGTACCCTTTACCGCCGCTGGTTTTCAGATAGGAATCCAATGAAAGCTCGGCGAGAATGCCTTTGATATCCAATACACCCTGGCGCACCCGGCTTAGCTCCATCCCTTCATCCGGATCCAGATCAAATACCATGATGTCAGGCTTCTCAAGCTGTTCAACACGGCTTCCCCAGGTATGGAATTCCAGTGTCCCCATCTGTACCTCGGATATGAGCCCGGATACATCCTCAATATAGAAGTATTCTTCCGTCTCCCCGTCACTGTTTGTAATAGGTATTGTAACGATTCCTTTGTTATCCGGTCCGGGATGCTTCTTATAAAAGCAGGTTTGCGATATTCCCTTAGGGCAGCGCACAATGCTGATTACCCTGTTGCTTACATAGGGCAGCATGCGCTCCGAAACCGTTTCATAATACCGGACAACGTCTGCTTTTGTGATTGCCGGCTCATCAAACATTACCTTGTCCGGGTTGGTGATTTTTATGCCTCCGATAATAATGCTGTTTTTATTTGCTTCCACTGCTTTCTCCACTTTTTCTTCCACTCCTTCCGCAGATGCCTGGGGCTGTACTTCCTCCGCCTTTTCCCTTTTTATATCCTTTGGATCCTTGTCCTCCCGCAGGCCCTGAAAGCTTGCCTGCCTTAGCAGGTTCTCCTTCGTCCATTCGGCAAATTTGACCTCTGCCACCAACAGGGGCTCAAGCCATGTAACCATTTCCTTCGCCCTGGGCTCCGGCGCAAGCTTAAAAGGTGGCTCCGGCCGCCTTATGTCCTTAAACCTTTCCTCAAGGTCACTCCTGTCAGCCTCGCTCATGCCGGTACCGGCACGTCCTGCATAGACTAACTCCCCTGCTTCATAGATGCCAAGGAGGAGTGAGCTTACACCGCTTGTTTTTTTGTCGGAGAGCGTATATCCCCCGATGACGAATTCCTGCCTTTTCGCACATTTAAGCTTGATCCAGTCGCCGTCCCTGGTTCCGCTGTAGACGGAATCCGCCCTTTTCCCGATAATCCCTTCCAGGCTTGATCCACAGGCTGCCGCAAGGCTTTCCTTTCCGTTTCCCCTGACATACCGGCTATAGTAAAGGTTTTTGGGGGCATCCTTCATCAAGGCCTCAAGCATTTCCTTCCTTTCAACCAAGGTACGTTCCCTAAGGTCGATTCCGTCCAGGGCAAGGAGGTCAAAGACAATATAGGTCAGATTCCCGGTTCCCGGATTTTTCATATGATTTTGCAGCGCCTGAAAATCCGTCCTGCCCGCAGCGTCCGTAATCACCATTTCGCCGTCCAGGACCATCGCCCTCCCGTCGGCCCAGTCAAGCAGGGATGATACTATATCCTGAAACCGTTTCCTATAATCATTTCCATTCCTGGTCACCAGCCGGACAGTGCTCCCTTCCACATATGCCAGAATCCGGTAACCGTCATATTTTAGCTCATAAAGCCAATCCTCATCCTCAGGAACCTCATTAACTAATTTGGCCAGCTGCACCTCGGCACTGGTAAAGGGATTCCTTGTAATCTTTTCTCCTTCTCCCGCTTCGATTTCTGCCATAGTGCGCCCGGTCCTGATGCTGGTGGTAAATTCCGATATCCCGTCGTTCCCCTGGACATACTCATCCTTTTCCTTTAGCAGCAGCCAGTTTTCCTTCTTTTCACCGGATTTTGCATTCCACCGGACCATGGCCCATTTTCCCTTAAGCCGTCTTCCCTTCAGGAGAAACTTCAATTCCCCCTTGCGAAGCCCTTCCTCCACATTTCCATAAGGCTCCCAAAATCCTTCATCCCAGAGCATGACCACTCCGCCGCCGTATTCCCCTTTGGGGATTGTCCCTTCAAAATTCCTGTATTCCAGTGGGTGGTCCTCCACCTGCACTGCGAGCCTCTTATCATGGGTATCATAGGAGGGTCCCTTGGGCACCGCCCAGCTCAAAAGAACTCCATCCCATTCCAGCCGCAAATCGTAATGGTTCCTGCTGGCCCTATGGTGCTGGACCACAAACTTAAGCCCTTCTTCAGAATCTGCCCTGTTGCCCTCAGGCTCCAGTGTCCTTTCAAAATTTCTTTTCCCGTTATATTCATTTAAGCTTCCTGCCATCACGCCGTTTCCTTATCTCTTTTTGCTTTTTCTACGCTGGCTTTCAGAGCTTCCATAAGGTCAATGACCTTGCCCTCATTCTCAGGCTCCGTAGCCACAACCTCTTTGCCGGATATCTTCGTCTCGATGAGCTCACGGAGCCTCGTCTGGTATTCATCCTTATATTTCGAGGGATCAAAGGGCGTATCCATGGAATTGATCAGCGTTTTTGCCATATTCAGCTCCTGCTCCGATACCTCCGGCTTCGTATACTGCTTCTGGAATTCCTTGATGTCCTCCGCATAGAACATCGTAGAAATGAGGATGCCTTCCTCCCGTGGGATGATTGCCATCAGCGTATCCTTTGTTCCCATGACCGTTTTGCCTATGGCTATCTTCTGCTCGGCCATCAGTGCGGAGCGCAACAGCTCAAAGGCCTTTTCCCCTCCTGCCTCGGGGGTGGCCTGATAGGTCTTCTCGTAGTAGACCGGGGAAATCTGGTTCAACTGCGCAAAATGTAATATTTGTATGGATTTTTCTTTTTCTGTCTTTATCTTTTCAATCTCTTCCTCCGTAACGACCACATATTTGTCCTTATCATACTCGAAGCCCTTTACAATGTCCCCTGCATTAATCTCCTTGCCGCAGTGGGCGCAGGTCTTCTTGTAGCGGATGCGGCTATTATCCTCCTTATGCAGCTGGTTGAAATGGATGTCATTATCCTGTGTGGTTGTATACATCCCAATAGGGATTGCGACTATACCGAAAGTTATGACCGATTTACGTGATACCATAATTTAAACACCTCCAAGGATTATTGTTTCCAAGCAGGTTATAAGTATTCCCCATTCTATTTTAAGTTTGGATTTTTCTATATTCTATTAAGAAAGGACACGAAAGCTGTCCAGCCCTCATGTCCCTTGCTTCATTGTTAAAAGGTATCCATCATTTCCTTAGCCCATTTTATCGCCTGCAGATAGTCATTAGAAACCAAATTTTCCTTAAGCTTTAGCATTCCGGTAAGCTTCTCCGTCTCTGCCCAGTCCCCTTTTTCGTATGCGATGACCAGCCTGTAGACCGGATACAGCGCACCCTTGCCCTTCACCAGAGCCTCTGTTATCACCTCCGGTAATGCTACATTCTTTAAAGCCTCTTCCATAGACCGGTTTATCATGGCATCAATGGTTGAAAATAACCCCATGATAAAGGCCTCATATTTCAAGACCCTTAATTTACTGTGCAACGCTGTCAGCTCAGCAAATTTTGCTCTTATCAGGGAAACCCTCATCAGCTCATCCGGCTTGGAATTGTTCAGGTCCCGCAGCATCAATACATTAATCCACCGCTCTATTTCCTTAAGCCCCATGTAGGTCAGGGCATGCCTGATGGAATAGATCCGTTCTTTTCCTGACCTTGTGCTGGACAGCCTGACCAGCCTGTAAGCCAGTGTGGCATCCTTTTCAATAATTTCAGCGAGCACCTCAAAGGAAGGCTCCTCCTTCCTAAGCTCTGCTATTATTCTTGTATATTGGGATTTAACGGTTGTATGGGATGAGGACTCCGTTATAAGGCAGGGTTTGCTGAAAAAGAAGCCCTGAAATAAATGAAAGCCCATATCCTTCGCTTTTTTAAACTCCTCCTCCGTTTCTATTTTCTCTGCCAATAAAATCTTTCTTTGGATAAGCATCCTTTTTACATCCGCCTCTATCTGATCGAGGGGAGTTATAATAATATCATATTTGATGATATCCGCATAGGGTATGAGCTGGTATGTACTGCTGCTCTCCTCCAGATCGTCAAGTGCGATTTTATAGCCCTTTTCCCTTAAACTGATAATCCTTTGTATTAAATTTCCGTCAACAGGGACATTTTCCAAAACCTCCACAATTAATCTCTGCGGATCAATCAATTCGACCACATCCGATTGAAGCAGTTCATTGTCAAAGTTTATAAATGCTACCTTATTATCTACAATCTGGTTAATGCCGCTCTCAAACAAACCTCCCAATACAGACGCTGAAGCCTGAACTGAGGATACTCCGTCATATCCGGCGGATTGTATTTCTCCGCGAAACAACAGCTCATACCCATATACCTTCAATGAACTGTTAAATATAGCCTGTCTGGCTATGTACATGTCCATCTACTCCTTTCCTTGGGATGTTGTGCATTAATGACATAAACTTCAAGCTGTGGGTAATATTGTTCTGTGTTTTGTAAACATCCGGCATTTTTTCTCTTTTGTTTTTAATTTTTATTTCATTTCTATTTTTATTTATTTTTTATTTCTTCTTTAGCCTCTTTTTTGTATACATTATTTTATCCGCCTTACCTACTGCTGCCTCCAGGTTCTCCCCAAGGTCCAGCCTGTAAATACCATAGGAAAGGCCTATGGGCGTTTTAACCGTATTATCATTTATAGATTGGTCAACCTTTGTCATCAGCAGGTCTGATTTCCTCTCGTCACAGCTGCTTAAGACCAGCAGGAATTCATCCCCTCCATAACGGATTAACCGGTCATTTTCCGTAATATTCTCCTGGATAGCATGGACAATATGCTGTAACACCTTATCCCCCTCCAGATGTCCATAGGAATCATTAATATATTTGAAGCCATCAATATCAATCAGGATGACGGTCAAGGGCTCATACATATCCGCCAGAAAGGCATGCCGTCCCTGACCGTCTTTCATTTCATAATACAGCCTTGAATATGCCCCCGTAAGCGCATCCTTTAAAGCACAGTCCCTATACATGGTCCTTTCCTCTTCCACTGCCCTCATCTGCCTGGCCACACCCTTGATAAGGCAGGAATGAATCCATGCCAATAGAAGCAGGGAGCCGGGAAGCAGCCCTGCAAAGGACATTAAGATAATACGGTGGCGTCCCCTATAAAGCTTAGGTTCAATGATGAGGAAATAGCAGGTACCAGTAATAAGGGCTATAATAATATATAATAAGTTCATAACCTTCCGTAATTTTTTTAACCTCAAATCCATCTGGTCTCCCCGTTCCTGCAAATTCTATAGCTAGTTCAAAACACGCGGTATCCGGAATGTAAACCTGGTACCTGAATCAGGGCTGCTCTCACACCATACCTCTCCCTTTAAAAAACTTTCCCCGATTAATTTCATGCTATAGGTACCAATTCCGCGTCCGCTCCCTTTCGTGGAAAAAAATTTTTTAAATAACTGCAGCTGTATCTCCTTCGGCATAAATCCATGGTTATGGACAGACAGCTCTATATAATCCTGCCCCGCATCCAGGTCAATCGTTATTACCCTTCTGTCAGCCTCCACCGCATTCTTAATCATATTCATTACAACCCGGTAAACAAGAACACGGTCACTGACTATCTTTACATCCTCGTAGCTGTTAAAGATAAATTCCGTATCACTATAATATCTTATGATGGAATATATGATTTCGTTTAAGGAGAACCTCGAAATGATAAGGTTCAACTCATTATTCTCCGCAGACAGCAGCATTTTCTGGAAATTTATTTCATCTATCATATAATCTGTGGAATCATTGATGTATCCCATATATTTTTGTATTTCATCCATCTGGTCGATTTTTTCCGCATATTCAGCTAAACCCTTAATAGAGCCGGAGGTATTTAACAGGTCATGGAAAAATAATCTCTCCATATTTTTTCTCAATTTCTCGTTACTGATATCCTTTGCGATAAAGATAGTTGCACCCTCCAGGATATAGTCGGCCGGGTTTACTACGATCAGCAGCTCCCTGCTCAGTTCATTTTCTCCAGATTTATACTTCATAAGGCATTCTTTTTGTATCTTACTGTTCGTAGTCTGTGCCTGGATAATGGCCTGAACCGCGCCGCAGACGCTGCAGCATTCGGTGGTTCCGCAGCCGTTTGTATTTTCATAGGCGTGGACACAGTTTAATACCTCGCCAGGGCGCAGCCCCATGGGTTTATCCTGGTTTATCCCGATCAGCTCAAGAAAATAGGAATTGGAGTAAAGTATCTGTCTCTCTTTATTCAATATTAAAACTGTATTCGGAATGATATCAAATAAGTCCCTCAGCATCCGGTTCTTTAATATCTGCTTGGACTGCTCCAATATCCTGTCGTCAGTAAGCTTTATTGCAGGGGCATATTCATATGCACTGTCAGCCGGGTTCTCCAGCGGCCGCTCCATGGAGACGGTTCTAACCCCATTCTCCAGCTTCTCATTAATTTCCAGGATGTGCCTTTTAAACCGTTCAACAGAAAGAGGCTTTCTGATATATGCGATAACACCATAATTCAAGGACTCAATTGCATTATTCACTGTCCCATGGGCAGTTACTACAGCCACCGGCGTCTGTACCTGATTTTCCTTCAGCCACCTCATAATATTCATACCGCTCATACCGGGAAGCTTCATATCCAGGAAAATAACATCAAAAGTGTATTCTTTGATATTGGCCAATGCATCCATACCATTGCTGACGGAAATCACCTTATAGCCCTCTTCCTCCAAACATTTTGACATGAAGATCCTGTTACCTTTCACATCATCAATCACTAAAGCTGTTTTCATAGATACTCCCTCTTAAAACATTTTAATCGATAGTGCCCTTTCTTCCTGGAATTATGCTTTGTATGGTTACGCTATAGGAAATAGACGCTTAATGGCTTCTGGCACTTATTAAGCATCCGGAATCATTATATTACGTTTCTTTATCATTTTCTATCCTGCTCCTGTGAGTATTCTGGCTCTTTATTCTTCTAATAACCAGAATTATCTCATGATATCTCATCTTTTTAAATAAAAACTACCGTTTACTCCTGTTATACATATTTTGTAAACCGCAGAAACGGAAAATCGTTGAAGGTGGTGGCTTCCTGCACCGGATATCTGGCCGTATTTACCCGGCAACCGTTATTGCATTCCTTAACTTGGTGCTTTCGTGGAAAATTAAGATTGTGGCATATGAAAAAAATGTAAGAACCAGCAGCTCTACTGCCAACCTAGGAGAACTGCTGGTTCTTATTCCGAGGATGCTGCAAAAAGAATGTCCTATAAGTACATCACGAAAATTTGTGCGGTGTTAGGTAAAATAAGTAGAATTGTTATGAGATAGATAGTTATTACATGAAAATTTATTACACTAAGCTCTGTATCATATTAAGTAACGCCTCAGGGTCAACCGCCTCCACCGCTGATTGTCTATAATCACTCATATTTCTTGTTACAATATATTCCATCCCTTTCCGGAATGCGCTTTGGGCAGCAACCGCATCTTCATAATCTTTCATATCTGAATGTAAAGCATTTGTACAGTCCTCTTGGGTTACATCCAGTATTCCAAATAAGTCATACAATTTTGCCATCACTTTCTTTGCTTCTTCATGGCTATGCAGATGTTTGCGGATCAGGTAATAAAGATCCGTTGCCGAACTGGCAGTAATAAAGGCTTCTACCATATTGTTTGCTGCCAGAAAAAACACCTGCTCTGCTTCAGCATTCCAGGGCTTCCTGGCAGCAACTGCATCCAGGATCACATTTGTATCAAGTAGAATTTTCACTGTCTCCCAAGCCTCTCTTCCTTTGCTTCTTCTTTTGTAACCTCTTCGGGCAATATACCAAACAACGATTTTGCTGTATCTACCCTATTCTGATAAGGGTTTGTAAGTTTAGCAATTGTTTTCCCATTCCTTGTAATATAAATATCTTCCGTTGCTGCTAATATTAAATACTTACCTAAATTATTTTTTAATTCAGTAGCTGTGATTGACATATTATCACCCTTCTCTATATTGTATAATTATCATACCACCTTTGTTCGATTTTTTCAATTGGATCATTCGGTTTTATCAATAAAATCGTTCAACTTTTTCTGCAAATTAGTATAGCAATAATCAGTGGATCCTGAATGTCAGGATTCCACTGATTAAATAAATTCTCAATATGGGGTAGTTACTACTTCATTTCAAAGGTATTTAGCATTGCATGGATTCTTGCACCATAGCCCTCTGCTGCATCTAAAAAGTACTGGGCTTCCAAGATATATACAGCTGTGCCATTTTCTATAATGTAGTAATTGCGGATGATGGAATTCCATTCTGAACCGGCACGGGCTGTTATTATAGTTCCTTTATACTTACCAATTGAAGCATCCGTTGTTGTCTCTGATTTTAAGCCACTTTTAGAAAGTGTATCTGACAGCTCTTTTACATAGTCAGAAGTACTTTTATTTTCAAGCCGGTTGATGCTTAGATATACATATGGATAAATTGCAGGATCCGGATTTTCTGCTACAAAGGTATCGCTTCCGTCTTTCTTAGAATATTCGAATCTGTCAACATCATACATAATCTTGTAGCCGTCGCCTGCATGCCATAACCCATACACTGTCTCTTTCATCCCTTCGATTTCAATAGTTACAGGTATCGGCTTTTCTGCTGTACCTGAATTGCCGGCCTCTTCCTCTTTTGTCTCTGCTTTTGCTTCTTTATCTGTTTCTATGGCCTCAGGCGCTTTCGTTATTTCTTCATCTGCCAGCCCATCCTTAGAGACCTCTGTCCCAATATTATCCTCCAGAGAAGCAGCATCTGCTATGGCAACCGGATTCCTTTCAATCTCAGCTTTCGAACAGCCGGTAAAACCAATGACAGCAATCACAGATATCATCCATATTTTTTTTCTCATAGTAATCCCTTCTTTCTATTAATTTAACAGGCTTGCTCCTGTTAAATACAGTATAGCGGCAGAAGTTATCAGATTCACAATGAAGTTGTAACAGAGTTGTAAATTGTAGTGATCAAAATAATTGCCCGGCGTGCTGCCTCATTCATCCTTGGGCAGTGCTGTTCGTCTAATTATGAGTGGGACGGTACACTAATCCGGAAGTGTAATGGTAATTGACGTACCTTCACCCTGTACGGAGTGGATCTCCATATTGCCCTCATGTAATGCTACGATTTTGCTGCATATGGATAATCCAAGACCGGCTCCTCCCGTTTGTCTTGATCTGGATTTATCAATTCTATAAAAAGGCCTTGTTACCTGCTCCAGCTTGTCCGCCGGTATGCCCATACCGGTATCCTTTACCATTATCTTAGATAAACCATGCTGGCTATAAATACTGATATGAATGCTTCCTCCCGTCTCCATGGCCTGCAGGCTATTTTTAACCAGGTTGCTTAACAGCATATGAAAAAGAGTTTTATCTACCTTAAGATAATCAGCAGATATTTCCTTCGTGAAATTTATATTCTGCTCCAGCATCTGATGATGAAAGGTTTTACGGACCTCCTCTACTAATTCTTCACACCGGTACATCTTGCGCTCGATATTATGTTCCCTTGCAAAGCTAAGCACCATTAATTTCGAATACATATCCTTTATCCTCCTGGATTCGGAATGGATATACTGGGCGGCGGTTCTTTTCTGTTCCTCCGAAGCATTGGCATTTAATAGGAATTGGGAATATCCCTGGATCGAGGTTAGTGGCGTATTCATTTCATGGGATAAATCATCTATAAAAACCTGCAGCTCCTTTGCCCTTTCCTCTAATTCCTGTGTCCTGTCCTTTACAGCCTTTGCCATTTGATTAAAGGCACCGGCTACATCCCTGAATTCCTTATCCTTTTCCGACAGGTAAATATCATAATTACCGGAGGAAATGTCCATCGCTCCCCTGTGCAGGGCATTCAGGGGGCGGGTAATCCATTTGGCGTACAGATAGGAAAAGACACCGAGGAAACCGGTAAGAAGGATAAGCAGGATGCAATAGAGCCTGATGCTATTACTTCTGGATTCATATATTTCGCTAATGTCCCTGGCATACAAAAGTACGGCATTATCGGCAATCAAATCCGATATCAGGATATAGTCCTGGGAATCCGAACGGATTATCTGCGCTATTTTTTCCTTCTCCTTCACGGACAGCAGGGCTTTATAGGTGTCCGGATCCAAGGAGGAAATATTATTATAGACATACTCCCCACCCGTATATAAGCCTAAGGAAATGCCCCTATTGCTGTAATATTCCCCATACCTGTCCATGATAACCGTAAGGGTATCCGTTGACGACCCTGAAAAGTCCAGACTATTGCTAAGTGAAATCCGTATCAGCTCAAGCTCTCCCAAAGACCTTTCCTGCTCCCTGTTAATGCTGGTTATATGGTTCTGGTTAATGATATAAGCGGTACTGACCGTAAGAGCTGATAAGGATAAAATTAAAATGCTCAGAAAAATCTTAATCCACAATTTCACCTTCAATGTACCTCCAGTCTGTAACCGAATTTAAATACAGTTTTAATGATATCCTCCCACTCTAATTTCTTGCGGAGCCGTTGGATATGCATATCAACGGTTCTGGTTTCCCCGCTGTAATCATAACCCCAGGCAATGCTTAACAGCTGTTCCCTGGTGAGGGCAAGGTTCTGGTTCAGGATCAAGGCTTCCAGGAGTAAGTACTCCTGGGAGGTTAAATCAACCACCTGGTTATCCTTTAGGACCAGATGCTTGTTTAAGTCAACTGTAACCTTGTTGTGGGTGAATATATTTTTATTTTTTCCTTCCCTTCTCAGGACTACATCAATTCTTGCTATTAGCTCCAGGGTTTCAAAGGGCTTAATAATATAGTCCTCAGCTCCCAGGTTCAGCCCCTTCACCCTGTCCGTCAAAGAGCTTTTTGCTGACAGATAAATAACGGGGACATTGGCCTTTTTAAAATCATCTATTAATTCGAAGCCGTCCTTTCCCGGAAGCATGATATCTAATAGACACAGATCAAAATGGCCCGCCCGCAATTTCTCCAGGGCTTCCCTGCCGTCAAAGGCCTGTTCACTTGTATGGCCTACCATGGTTAGGTTCATTACAATTAAATCACTAATGGATTTTTCGTCATCTACTATAAGAATGTGTCCCATAACAGCTCCTTTTATTTCATATGGATATTGCTTTTGGTGGTGCTACTGGCGCAGCAGGTTAAGCATATTATTAATCTGGAGCATGCAGCCATCAACAAACTCACAGAAATAGGCCTCATCAAACAAACTAGTATAAGCGTTAAATTCTGCCGCATATTTATCTGCAAAATTTTTAAAATCAGGACATGCATCCTCCGCATCTACGGATCCTGCCGGTAAGTATCTCCAGGAAACCCACCAATCCTCCCGATTTAAATCAAGCCCTGGAAGCTGACTGCATATTTCATTTATTAGGTCTTTGGCTATTTATATAGTACTTTACAGCCTATTACGGGCTGCTAAAATAGTACAAAATGCCTATTTTATAAAACGGATATATCTAAAAACAAGGCACCCTAAACAATCCAGGGTGCCTTGTCACAAAATTAATATTTAATAAATTTATCCCCCGGAACTCCGCAGATGCTGCATTTATCCGGACGGACTTTCTCGATATTCCCACAGACAGGACAGAGATAATAGAAGACTTCCTCCGTCTGTCCGAGGTTCTCTAAGGCCTCCTGATAAAGTCTGGCATGAACCTCTTCCGCTTTCATGGCAAAGGTGAAGGACATAAGAGCCGCTTTATTTCCTGCCGCTTCGGCTTCCTTCACAAAATCAGGGTACATATCCTTGTATTCATGGGTTTCCCCCGCAACGGCATCCTTCAGGTTATCAACTGTTGAGCCGATTTTTCCTGCAACTTCAAAATGCTTTAAGGCATGAAGGGTCTCGGCGTCGGATGCAGCCCTGAACAGCTTGGCCGCATTCAGGTTTCCATCCTTTTCGGCTTTCTTGGCATATGCCAGGTACTTTCTGTTGGCCTGAGCCTCTCCGGCGAAGGCCTCCATCAAATTATCAAAGGTTTTGTTCTCACTCATGCTCTTGTCCTCCTTATGGTTAAAATCTTCTAAAAGCTTCTCTAAAGCCTCTCCCGGAAAATCCTCGGGCTGCTCCTGATCGAAAAGAGATTGTAAAAACTCCGCCGCATTCTGACTTTGGGGCAGCATATATCCGGCTTCACGGATAATATCTTCTGCCATGATGTGGTTGGATTTCTCAATGGCGGCAGCCAGCCTGCCGGGCAAACCGGCTGCGATATTCTCCTGCTGCGACTTGCTGCGCAGAAGTGCTTTCATCACACTAATGACCGGCCCGGTCTTTTCCTGCTGCGGCGGATACTCCTTTGGCACCATGGAGATCGCGCCGGAAGGACAGGCCTCCGCACAGTCCCCGCAACCGATACACTTTGTAACATCAATGATGCTGTTCTCAGTATCCGTTGCTCCAGTGGGACAGACATAGAGGCACAAGCAATCCTTTGTACACAGGCGTATATTTCTTACTGCATATTTTGTAGACATTCTCATTACCTCCCTTCGACCTTTTCAAATTTCCAATTTGGAACCTTACAAACAGGGCAGATCTCCGGCAGGCTGTCTCCTATGTAGACAAAACCGCATATTGTACAGACATAAACACCGGTATTTTCAAGCATCGCATCTCCCTCTTTCTGATACCTGACCAAAAGGGACTTTAAAATACGCGTAACCTTTTCACTCCATACCAACGCCCGGAGGGCTCCCCGGTCTTTTGCCTCCGAAGCCACCGCATTGGCAGTTATAAAGCCTTCTTCCAGATCTCTTTCGATCAGCTCCAGCAGCTGGCCAAAATCCGGAGACATGGCAGGAGCTGCCGAACCTTTAAAATAGCTTGCCAGCTCCCTGAAGCGGGTCGCTTCCTCCGACTTATACTGTTTTTCACAGCCTCGGGCAAGATTTGAACAAAGGGCGCTGATCTCCAATGCGGACAGCTCCTGCATATCCGGGGATTCCCCAACTGCCGGATCCGGTTTTTTCACAACAGCAGCATCGGCGGGCTCTCCCTGTTTTTCAAAGTCTGCTTTTGCAGCCCCACAGAGGGGACAGGCCCAGTCCTCCGGCAGGTCTTCCCACCTTGTGCCTGGTGCAATACCGGCTTCCGGAATTCCCTTTGCCTCGTCATAGATATAGCCACAGATGGAACATTTGTATGCCCCCATAACATATACCTCCTTCATTCGTTTTTAATTTATATTTGTAAGACATCTTGGGCAGACGCCTTTAAAATATACATTTTTATCCGTAATTTTGAAATTGTTTAAATCATGCAATGCCGAAGAGTCGATATCGATACAAAAATTATAGATGGTCCCACAGACCTCACATTTAAAATGCCCGTGATCCTCAATTTCAATATCATACCTGATTTCGTTATCCTCGATTGAAATTGCCCTGACAACACCTGCTTCGGTTAAAATTTTCAGCGTGTTATAAACTGTTGTCTTTGATAGCGTAGGCAAATCCTTTTGAAGTTCGGTAAAAATCTGGTCTGCCGTTGGATGGCAACGGTTCCGGGCAAGATATTCCAGAACCTTAACCCGTTGATGTGATAAACTTATATTTTTCATTTTTAATTGTTGCTTTAAGGCTTCAAATGAAGTCTTCATGATTCAACCACCTATATTCTCCCAAATTGTAATTATTACAAAATAGTAATTACAACACTATTATAATGGATTGAATTTAAAATGCAATAGTGGACTGGTAATTTATGCCCTAATATTATACAAATGGTATATTTTCTGCCGAGTAAACCATAATACAGTTGAGATAGTTTTAGGAGGTTCGAAAATGAGCACAACCATTGGCGAAAATATTCACCGGAAGGAAGCCTGGGATAAAGTTTCGGGAAATGCAAAGTACACGGATGATAAGCCTGTTACAGGGTATTTGCATGCAAGAATTTTGACCTCTCCTCATCCTCATGCGAGGATAAAATCTATTGATTGTTCCAAAGCCAGCCAGCTAAAGGGAGTAAGGGCAATCATTACAGGAAACGATTTTCCGGTTTTAAGCGGAGCCTTGTTGGAAGACAGGCCTCCGATTGCAAAAGACGTGGTAAGGTATGCAGGGGAACCGGTTGCTGTTGTGGTAGCTGCTACGGAAGCCATTGCACTGAAAGCAGTCAGAATGATTGAAGTGGAATATGAGCCGTTAAAAGCTGTCTTCTCTACTGGGGAAGCGCTGAAAAAAGACGCCCCCCTACTCCACCCCGACCTGGGGGAATATAAAAGGATACAGAAGGATGTCCAGCCTGTTGAGTACAGCAATATTGCTTCCAAATTCCAGATACGGAAGGGAAATATAGAAGAGGGCTTTTCAGAAAGCTATGCTGTAATTGAAAGAAATTATAAACTGCCGCCTTCTGACCACCTGGCAATGGAGGTCAGGGCAGTCAGGGCGGAAATATCAGTAGACGGAAAAATAAAAATCGAGACCTCTTCCCAGGCTCCCTACACGGTCGTAAAGCAGCTATCCTCCTGCTTTCAGATACCTGCCGGAAATATTGAAGTAAATGTACCCTTTGTAGGAGGCGCCTTTGGCGGGAAGGCTCCCGTAACACTGGAGTTCCTGGCCTATATGGCATGTGTAAAGGTAAATGGTGCCCCGGTCCGCCTTACGGTCTCAAGAGAAGAAGATATGGCAACGGCGCCCTGCCGCTTAGGGCTGGAGGCTGCTATTAAAATAGGCGCAAAATCAGATGGAACCATAACTGCTGCCACTTTCACCTTTTACCTGGATACAGGAGCGTATTCGGATATCAGCCCCTATATGTCAAAAGCTATCGCTGTTGATTGTACGGGTCCCTATAACATACCCAATTTATCCTGTGATTCCTATTGCATCTATACCAACCATACTTATTCCACCTCTTACAGAGGCTTCGGACATTTATGCTATACCTTCTGTGTAGAGAGGGCGATGGAGGATCTGGCCGAAAAATGCGGCATGGATCCAGTGGATTTTAGAAAAACAAATGCGATCCGGCCGGGGGATCTAACACCCAATCAGGTGGTCAGCACCTATAGCAATACCGGAAACCCGGAGCTTTGCCTGGAAAAATTAAAGACCCTGCTTCATTGGGACGGAAGGCGCGTAAAAAGAATTGATAATAATAGGGTGTTGGCAACAGGGATTGCATGCCTCTGGAAATCTGCCACTCCTCCCACCAATGCCGTTTCCGGTTCCATCATCACCTTTAATTCAGACGGAAGCTTAAACTTAAATACGGGTGTAGTTGAAATAGGAAGCGGTGGCCAGACCAACCTGGCCCAGATGATTGCCGACAGGCTGAAAATGGATATCAAGGACATTCATATAAGCCTTGCCGTTAATACACGATTGAATCCGGAGCATTACAAAACTGTTGCCAGCATGACCAATTACATGGCAGGCAACGCAGTGATGAAAGCGGCAAACGATGTGCTGGAGCAATTAAAAACCATGGGAGCCCAGATATATTCCTGCGCCCCGGAAGAAATTGAAGTTGCAGACAGTAAGGTTTTTAAAAAGGAGCAGCCGGACCAGTATATAGAATTTAAAGATATTGTCTCAGGCTACCAGACCCAGAATGGGACTTCCATTGGAGAACCGGTCATTGCAAAGGGCAGCTTCCTGTTAAAAGGCCTGTCTAAGCTGGAGCCTAACACAGGGAAAGGCAGGACAGGCCCCGCCTGGACAGTGGGCGCACAGGCAGTGGAAATAGAATTTAACCAGTCGGATTACACCTATAAGATAATAAAGGCAGCAACTGTAATGGACGTGGGAAAGGTTATAAATCCCAATGGCATGAAAGAGATCATCTATGGGGGAATGTCCATGGGGCTCAGTATGTCCAGCAGGGAGGTCTATGAATATAACAAAGAAGGAAGATTGAATACCCCTAATCTACGAACCTATAAGCTTCTGCATATAGGGGAGGAGCCCCTGTATCAGGTAGAATTTGTAGAAACGCCCCAGACAGATTCCCCTTTTGGTTCGCGGAGTATTTCCGAACATGGAATCATAGGGATTCCTGCCGCACTTGGAAATGCGCTGGCTGCTGCTTCCGGTATCCCCATCCAGGAGCTGCCCCTGACACCGGAGCATTTATGGAGGGCAAAGGAGGGTATCCATGATAGCAAATGATTTCGTATACTGTAAGCCCGGGAACAGGCGGGAGGCAGTAAAGGCATATAGAGCCTTAAGCAAAGAGGATAAGAAGGTATTTTACTATAACGGCGGAAGCGAGATCATAACAATGGCAAGGGCAGGAAGTAATGCTCCTGATGCTGTCATTGACTTAAAAGGAATAAAGGAATGCAATAAATTAGAGCTGGAGGAGGACTATTTAGTAATCGGAGGGGCTGTTTCTTTAAATACCATCGAAGAATCCGGCTTGTTCCCTCTTCTGGGCACGACGGGGTCGCGGATCGCAGACCATACCAACCAATGCCGCATCACTCTGGGAGGGAACATCAGCGGTACAATTATTTATAAAGAGACTGTTTTGCCTTTACTGCTCACCGATGCAAAGATAATTCTTTACGGCCCCCGGGGTTTCCGGAGGCTGCAGTTTAAAAATGCTTTTGACCAAAGGATTAAATTAAGGGACGGCGAGTTCATTTATCAGGTTAAAATCAAAAAAGAAATGCTGTCTTTGCCTTTTACCCATGTGAAAAAGACTGCCATAGAAAAAATAGATTATCCACTGGTAACCGTTTGCAGCATTTCCTATGGGAATTATTTGCGCTTCGCTTTTTCCGGCCTTTGTTCTTTTCCCTTCCGAAGCGTGGAAATAGAAAAAATTTTAAATGATTCACAGCTGTCAGCAGAGGAAAGGCTTGAAAAGACCCATGGGCTTTTGCCGGAACCGCCAGTCACAGATTATCAGGGTACCGGGGAATACAGACTTTTTGTATTTGATAATATTATCAAGGCTATTTTAGAAAGGCGGAATAATGAAGTATTATGAAGGCGATTGTGTGATTGAGCTGGATGTGAATAATGAGATAAGAAAGGCAACCGTCCGTCCGTCTGATGTCCTGTTGGATGTGCTAAGAGAACAATTCGGCCTGACAGGTGCCAAGCCGGGATGCAAAAACGGCGATTGCGGCACCTGTACTATATTAATGGACGGATTGCCTGCTAAAGCCTGTCTGGTTTTAGCTGTCGAGGCCGTGGGGCATAAAATCTTAACCGTGGAAGGGCTTGGAGGACACACTCCCATACAGGAAGCCTTTGTCCAATATAATGCTTTTCAATGCGGATATTGTACCTCCGGCTTTCTAATGGTTTGCCATGCCCTTGCTGAGAGGAAGCCTAATGCAGATGAGTATGAGATGGAAAAGTGGCTTCAGTCCAACATCTGCAGATGTACCAGTTATCAGGAAATAAGGGAAGCTGTGAAGAGTGTTCTGAAGCACATTTAAAGGGGTCGGCTTGCTACCAGAATATTATCGCAGCAGTGTAGAATTTGTCCTTTGAAATTTGTCCTTTGAAAGAAAATTTTAATGACAGCAAATCCGTTTATGTGATAGGATATAATTGGCAGTTAAATTAAAACCTAAGGAGGAGCTTTTATGTCTAGGCCTATCATTAATTTTTCGTCAGTTACACTGGATTGTCCAAATCAAGAGGAGTTAGCAAATTTCTATGCTGCATTATTGGGATGGAATAAACAGCGGTTTGATGAAGAATGGCTTGCTGTCATTTCTCCTGATGAACACATCTGCCTGCTGTTTCAAGAGATAGAAGACTACATTCCACCAGTTTGGCCAAATGAGAAGGGAAATCAGCAACAAATGACCCACTTAGATTTCACCGCATCCCCAAGTGAGAAAGAGGCTGTTAAAAGCCATGCTTTAGCTTGTGGCGCTACTTTGGCTTCCGTACAATATTCCCGGAATTATACGGTTTTTATTGACCCGGTGGGGCATCCTTTTTGTATTGGCTTTTTTGGTTAAGTATTTAAGTATTATGGAGAACCTGTTTATTTGTAAACGGCAGGCCATGCGTGGCAACGGCACTGGGTGCCATTGCCAGTTACAGCGCAACCCGGGATGTCCCGGCGGCGCGTGTGGTATTCTGCAATGCTGAGGCTTATGATGTGGGTTATATGAGGCCGGAAGACATAGCCGGAACCGTGAAGGTAAAAGGCCGCGGCGGAACGGTGCTCCAACCGGGCATTGATTTGCTCGAAAAAGCTGAGGATTTTCCGAAGGAAGCGCCGCTTTTGATTATTACAGACGGTTATTGCGATAAAGTGGTTCTTCATGGCAGGGAACATGCATTTTTGGTGCCCCAGGGCGTAAATCTGCCTTTTGTCCCAAAAGGGAAAGTATTTAGAATGAGGTGAATATTTGAATAAAGTACGGCTTAAACATGATTTTCAGCTGAAAGATACGGAAACTGTCACGTAAATAAGTGTCTATAAAAATAGCCGACCTTCTGTTATTATTGAAGGCTGGCTATTATCGACATGTCCTTTTAATCATAGGATCCCATAGTATATGATCTTCTGGAAATCCAGGATATTGAAGAAATGCACCGTTTTTTCATGCAATAGCTTTACGGTTGGTCATCTGCAAACTTGTAAATTCAGTATTGTGCGTGTGCGATATTTAGTTGCCATTTGTTTTAATAGGCAGTACATAATCTATAATTACCTTTTCGCCCCGATTTAAAGGCTCACAATAGCGTTCGTTTGTATATACTTCACACCAGTAAAAATTATCGTGGTCAATTTTTTTGCCAGTTTTTTCGATTGCCTCTGTGATTAGTAAGTATGCTGAATCAAGTATTTCCGCAACATTAGCTCCTTCTATCTGAATATGTGCAGTCAAACCGGCAGGAACATGTTTTGCAAACAATCCATCTGGTATTTGTGTACCGACATGTACAAAATCTCCGATAATAAATTCAAAGTTATTCATATCTTTAAAATTGTATATCATACCAATACCAGCATTTGAGTCAATATCTTCGCAACATTTTACATCTGACAACATGTCTAATTTCTCAATAGCGTTACTTTTGAAGAAGTCCTTCCATACATCTCCAGCCTCAAAAAATGATGTTTCACGATACATTCCTACCATTAGACGCTCTCCGGCTTCCTTATAAATAATTTTTTTCATCTCTGCCATGATACGTTTCCCTCCTATAAATCGCATTTCCAGGTAATTAATCGGAAGATAATTATCTGCAAATTGCTACTCAAACAGCCTGATTCATAGATGTCATTATATTTTATTTTAACTTTAACTTTGATTTACTGTTCTTTGATAATCTCGTTTTACTGAGAACATAATCTTTATAGTTGCCTAATGCCCATCCATTGTGATCCTTCATTTCCTTTTGTGATACTAATAAATATTTTGTACGATCTTTTGAGGAATCATTCCAGGTGGTATCAACCGCATACCATTTCTTGTTAATTTTAATAATGTTCCAAGCATGTCCATCGTTGGTAAAATCAAAATCTTCAGCATATGCAGTAACAAGTACCGTTTCATATCCCATGGTTTTGAGGAAAATATCCATTAATTCAGCATATCCCTGGCATACTGCCTCACCAAATAGTAATGCGTTTGCTCCGCTGCCCGGGTTTTGATCTGGAAATGAACTATAAGTTACATGGTCACAGATATATTGATTAAGCTTACTGATTCTCTGATAGTCAGTCATGCTATCCATTTTCCATGACTTTATCAAACTCTTTACTTTGTCAAAGGTTTTTAACATATTGTCGTGATCAAAAGTATAATTATCAAATTCACCTTTATACTCCAGTTCAAGTGTAACACATAATTCCTGCTTTTCCTCGCTCCACATATACTTCTCTTCTTCTGCGCCGTAGAAATCAACATCCCACATGTATTCGTATTTATAATCCAGAAAATATTGACCGTTCCATTCCGTATACATATCCTTACCCAGATTAGTAATGGAGTAATAGCCATTATCAAATTTGACCTCATCTTCATAGTAGATTTCATCTTCTATATAATCCTGTTCATTGGGATCAAACTTATAGAATACCTTATAAGAGAAGAAATCAACCAGATAGGGTATCTTCCAATTTGATTTATCCATATATTTCTTTACATAGCTGCTGTCAGGTGTAAATGGATAGTCCATGTCTCCATCCAGCTCGTTCTTAATTTTTAGCGCAGCATCTCCCTTAATAGTAAGTGTGATATCATTATACCCCTTTCCGATTAGGGAATAGAATTGAGTCCAATATTTATCATAGGAATCTACTGTCACGCTTGTACTTTTTATTTTAGAAGCAGCTTCTGCATTGGGAATTTGCACATTTCCTATGCCAAATATCACAATAAGCAAGCATATGATTATTTTTTTGATTTTCATGATCTTGACCTCGGTTCGTTATTTATAATTTATTATTGTAATTTCGTTAATAAGGTTTTCGTATCAGCAATTTTATTCTTTATGAAGCTAATTAGATTTCTATTTGCAAACGAACTTTGGATTGAGGCAAATTCTGTTTCAACAGCGGTGACACCGGAAACCAATTCAGAAACTTCCGCATAATTAATTGGTTCACCCTTTAGTTTTGCCTGATAAAGTGCATCAGCAGCATTTGCAGCTTGTACTACTTTACTGTTGAAGGCTGCCTCCTGACTCAAGATATTTTTATATTTGGCAGCGGTAGAATCAGGATAAAACGGTAATACCGGGATACTTGGCTTGTATCCGATATTTTTATTGGTCTGATCTTCTTTCATCGTTACAAAGCGTATGGCTTCATTATAAAAATCATAAAAATAATAACTGTATTTCGAGGCTTTTTTAGGAGTAAAGCCAAGGGGTACATAATAGGTGCCGTTGAAATCATAATTCGTAACTCTTGGGTTGGAACCATATTTAATCCAATCCTCTTTTTCTTTGGAAGTGGTAATGTGAACAAACTGCTTTACCATGTTGTTATCAGGGATTAAAAAATCGTAAAAGGAGTAAGCTTTTTTATTTTCATCCTGGAGCTCCTGCTTGTCGGCGGATATTTGCATAATATCAAAATAATAGTATTCTCCATCTAATTTGACTACATTGCTAAATATAAGATTAATCTCTTCCCCCTGATCCGTGTTAAAGGTGCCGCCATTAATCACAAGTTCAGATCTTATGCCGCAGATATTTAAGAGGAGTTCAAATAATGTCCCTATCCCCCGTTCATTTGACTTCCCATATAGAAGAGGATCAAGGTAATAAAAGGCTTTTTCATATTCTCTTAAGCTCCCTTTTGTAAATTTGCTTTTATAATTATGTATTACTTGGATGTTATTGATAATCCACTCAGCGATCGCCATTGTTTTTTCGTAGTCTGACATATCCTTAGTGACTACGCTATTAATGATTTCTTTTGCTTTTTTTGCGGCTTGGACTTTCTTATCAGCAACTTCTTCAAAGGTCTCAGAATCATATAGTAAATCATAGTTCTTGAAATAATCCGAAGTTAACGCCATAAATATATTCTCATGGGCTATATCAGCAAATAAGACATGATCGTATAATTCTTTTTCCGTATAAATGCGCACCTTGCACTGTGCTTTTTTATCCTTCCAGGTCGCAGTAACAGTGCACTTGCCCGGCGCTTTTGCTGTTAATACTCCTTTTGAATTAATTGTTGCAATCTTCTTATTACTGGATGTCCATTTGACATTACTGATGTCTTCAAAGCACTGTGTAGCTTCGTCTCCAAATAACTTCTCATAATAATAGCCTGAGGGGTTTAGCCCGATTTTATCCCCTGTTTTTGCGATTACTACTTTTTGTTCGATATCGATTCCAACAAATTTCGTTGCCGCATTTACGGAGGCAAGGGAACTTGGAGATAATAATGAGATAATGCATAGAAAACAGAATAGCTTGTAACATTTGTTGAATTTTACCAATGGTAGGAATGGAACAAACTTAGCCGACATAATTTACCACCTCATATATAGGTTTTTGTATTATTTAATACATATTTAACCATAATATACCAAACCAGATTATATTTCAACCTATTTTTCTTGAGTTTCCATACTTTTATTCACAGAGCCTTGGATTTATCGATTTTTCCATAAACAACTTTCAAACAGTATCTTATTTTTCTAGCTCCTCAGCCATGGTTTTTAAATTTTCAATAATACTAATATGCCGGGGACAGACATGCTCGCAGTTTCCGCAGGCAATGCAATCCGAGGCTTTACCGTTTACCCTGGTTTCAAAGCTATAGCGGCTTTTTGCACTTGGCAGGTCATTATAAATCAGCTTCGCCCTATATAAAGGATTTTCTGAGCTCTTCAGCAGATTGATCGGAGAGATAAGCAGGTGCAATATCCACTACTGTTTTTGCGCCTGAAACACCCTCCCTACTTAATCGATATGCTGCCCTAACAAAAGCCAGCAGCACATTTGCCGTGAAATCCGGATTGGAATCCAATTCCAGCTTGTACTCAATGGTATGGCGGTTTTCTTCATGCGCTCCGGTTTTTCCATAACGAATCACTAATCCGCCGTGAGGTAGGCCGCCATGGTTTTTTTCCAGCTCTTCCGCAGTGACAAAATAGACCTCTGTGTCATAATCAGCAAAATAATTTGGCATTGTAATAATATCTTGTTTGATTTGCTCCTTATCGGCACCCTCTTCTGCAACTACGTAGCACACCCTTTTGTGTTTCTCTCTTGCTGTAAGTTCCGGCATTTCGCCTCTTTTTACCGCTTCGATAGCGCCCTCCACAGGAATTGTGTATTGCTTTCCATCTCTAACGCCTTTAACCCTTCTGATTGCGTCGGAATGTCCCTGGCTGATGCCGGTTCCCCAGAAGGTATAGGTTTTGCCCTCAGGTAAAATTGCATCTGCATATAACCGGTTTATGGAGAACATCCCTGGATCCCATCCGCTGGAAATTATGCAAACCTTGCCGGCTTCTAGTGCATTTTTATTGACTTTATTGAAATATTCGGGTATTTTCGCATGGGTATCGTAGCCGTCAACAGTGTTAAACAGGCTGGCGAAATAGGGACCCTGTTCTGGGAGGTCGGACATGCTTCCTCCGCAGAGGACCATTACATCGATTTTATCGGTCATGTCCTTCGCTTGGTCGATGTGGTAGGCTTGTACACCTTCTGTGATGATTTTTAAGGTTGAGGGGTCACGTCTTGTAAAGATGCCTGCAAGTTGCATGTCTTTGTTTTGACGGATGCCGAGCTCTACGCTTTTTCCGAGGTTGCCGTAGCCGATGATTCCTACTTTAATTTTGTTCTTCATTTCTTTTTATCTCCTATGTACTATGATGTTTTATTGGTAAATCTCAGTGGTTCGTATTTGTTGATTGTTTGTTGTTCGTGTTTGTTTTTTATATGCTCCTGCATCATTTTGTAAGTACTTTTTTGGCTGGCTCTAGATTTCTTATACTTTTTCAGTTATTTTGCCAATATTAAATCCTTTGACCCATAAATTAATAGTTTCCTTGTATATAATATACTATATGGAATATTATACTTATCATAATTCTTTTAATAATCATTCAATAACTCTGTCCATACTTCATAAAAAGCACGTCTTTCTATCTATTTCTCCAAATATTTTTTAATTAATTCAAACTGCTTTGCATTCAACTTTGTACTCTCTACCATCTCTATACGAACGGTAATAGCCGAACCAAAAAAATTATCAGGTATACGCTCCAAATATTTCTTTTGCAGACATTACAAAACCTCTTTCTTTGTTTGTTTTATAAAAAAACACCACCAAAAGCCTCTTGCCTCCTGGTGGTATTTATATCGTGCTTTACTAAAACATTAACACATCTCAAAAACCGGTGCAACAAAATAATTCATTTTGATCCTTTAGATGCTCATTTTCAGCAAATCTTGGCAACCACTTCTATATGCCTTGAAAAGACAATAAAGATGACGCCAAAGCCTACTATCGCCTTAGAGGGAGGACTTGTCCAAAACCTTTCTCAGAAATTTTCATTTTAATTTTTTTATTTAGATTCTTCCCCTTTGTTCGTAACATTACATGAATATACACTTTATCTCTTATCCTCCATTTACTTTATACCAATATTTTGCTATTAAATTTTCTACATCTAAATTTTCTATAAAAATAGTTGAACCAATTACTCCTTCAGGTGTATGTGTTGTTACTGTAATTCTGATTGCCACGGCATCTGGTACCCCCTTGGCATCAATTTATAGCTTAAAACTATCTCTACACCTTACATTGGAATATATCTTTTAAGATATTCTGTTAAATTTTTGTCACAAACATAAACATAAGTCCCTCTGATTCCACGGGTAAAGAATACTGCATATGTATTCAAAATATAATTTCTTAATTCATCGTCTGTCACCCCATCCTTGACTTTTTTATCAAAAAAATTATCCTTATCTATTTTTATTTTGTTATCAATTGGATCAAAAAAGAGGTCTGGCCCAATAACTATTCCTGCATAGTTTAAATCAAGTCCAGGCAATGTATAAATGCTACCCATTTCTTTCTTTGTTGCAGGGTTGCTTAACCAGCCACCTGTTTGACTATTCCATTTAATATTTACTCCATCAATATTAATATCAATTAATGTCTTATCTTTCTTGCCTTTCCATTTCCATGCATACCCAGTACAAAGTCTGGATAATCCATAACAATTTTCCTTTTCCTCTATCAAATTTGCCATATCTGCAAATGAATCAAAAAGCCTAAAATCGTAACCTTCAAATAATTTTATAGTCGTTGTTCTTTGATACAATATATCATAGATGTATGGCACATATTCGCCACCTGCTCTTATTCGCATCTGTTCTTCAAGCAATATTGGACGTATTCCTCTTTTTCTTTCATATAAGCGCTTATTAAAAGATGATTGGGGAATATCTAGTGGACTTGTAATTTGTTTTTCATCATAAAACAGGATTTGACAATCCGACTTTTCGAGAATCCAATCCAATTCATCATGCGTGTTGTCGAATCCTAACTGCTCATTAACACGTTTAAAATGAGTAAAATACATACCAAGATTTTTTCCTTGCCTTAATCGATGAGCCTCGTCACAAATAATGATATCATAATGTTGTTTTGCCAAACCTACAGGACTGATAATATCATTTTTACTTAATCCGGAAATGCTCTCAAAAACATCTTGTATATCACTGCGAGTGGACGGATTTGCATACACCAACGCAATCTTTTTGTCTTTGTGCATAGTACTGTTTCTTAAATAATAAAATAATGCTGTGGCCACTACTGTTTTTCCTGTTCCAGCATCTCCACTTACTAAAATTGGTCGTGATTTAAAATCATCTCTATGAGGCTGTGTTTCACCAGATTCTATAGTATGAACGATACTGGTCAGCGCATAATGTTGTCTTTCTGTTAATACAGAATACGGTGAATATTTGTAAAGATTCGAGTTTATTATCATTTCAAAGGATTTTGTATTTACAAGGCCTTTTTTCTCAAGCTGTATCCAAAGTTTATCAAAATACAATTCAAATTCATTTTTTCGATAATAATGTGGTCTTTCTCCTTCATTCCGATTTACAACATTATACTTTCCATCTACTTTCATCAATTTTATCAGTAAATTTTCATAATGTTTTGCAGGCGTTTCTTCTGATAACTGCCCTGAAATGATATGCATTTTAGTAAAACCATACTTCTTATTTTTATTCTTTAGTCTATCACTATCATGTTCATGACCCCTACGAGTTGGGTTATTGGTTTCCCCCACATAGGCATCTTTCCCATTTTCTAATATATAGATACAATGGTAATCACAGTCTAAATTCCAATTATCAAAATCCTTTTCGGAATAATCATAAGTCTTTATATTGAACATAATTTTACCCCCTGGTCATCCATTATGCAAAATTCAGTATTTCCAAAACGTTTATGTTCCTTGCCCAGCCATGATAACAGGAAATAATATCTTACTCCTATCAACCGTTGATTTACTGCCCTTCTCGCTCCAGTAACACAACCGTCTCAACGTGAGGAGATAAAAAAGATGACCGTTGAATCTAATATCCCCTTGTCGGTGGATAATCCCTGCAAAAATATTTTATATGTTTTTTACTCAATTTCTTTTGATTCATTCGCATTATCCTCCATCAATACCTGCTGTGGCAAATCCAGTTCTTCATCCATGCATTTTTGAATAATGCGTTTCGTCTTATTCACAGGCAACGGAACATTCTCTTCAAAGAAATATTTAATATTCACAACTTCGACCATAGCAGTATGATTGTCCTTTTTTATCCTATGTACCAGTAATGATACACAATTTTCAGTTATGTCTTGCACAATTATTTATATGGTTTACGATATAAAACCAAACTCAGATTACTGCATCAGTTCTAAACTTATAATCTCATGTTCCAATTTCACATTATTCTGTAGCATATACTGAATTGTATCTGCATCCAACTCAATATTTCAACTTTGTAACTCTTCAATCTTTCAAAATAAAAGCAAGCTTCATTTACATTATATACCAGGATATATTTAAATACAAAGAATTTTCACATATTTCAACAGAAAAATGCATCCATTTATAAAAATGAATGCATGATATAATTAATTATTGTTTTCTACTTATTCCGCCCTCTTCAAGATAGATTCGTAATAGTATACAAACACGTAAACCATATAATAAAAATATAGTTCAATCCAAATACTCCAATTTAATTTCCTTAAGTAAAAAGATTTAAAATAATTTTCCATCTTCATATAGATAACGGTAATCCAAATTTTTTATCAGGTCAGACATAAAGTATCATTTATTTCTTTAAGTCTGTAGAACATAGGATGCTCTTCTAAATGAACATTCGGTATATGTAATGTAAGATACCTCTCGCCGTCCAATGCTTGAAACACCATCCCATGTCCACCATCTTTTTTAAACAAAAGTTCTTGCTGATGTATCCATTTGCCATCAATTTCACCGTTGTCGGAAAAAGCTATTGCTTCTGTGTACCCCTCTTCTCCAAAGCTTGACCACAATATCATAAGCTTACCGCCATTAGTCCTGTATAGGAACGGTCCATCCGCAACATAATTCTTCTGAGGATATTTCTCATTTGTGTAGGGTTTTATCCAGCTCCCTGCTTCTGAAGCCCTAAACAGAACTTTCGGTTCATCTACAGCACTTTTCAAGTCATCACTTAGCCTGACGGCACAAATTTCCCCATCAGTTATCTGAACCCATTCATGTACAAATACCATATAAGGTATCCCGTCATTACTTAGATAAAAGGTACCATCGAGACATTCCCAATCGTTAGGAGTTATCTGTTTATCACTGTGCATTTTAAAAGGTCCAAGGGGTGAATCAGATTTCAAAATAGCAGTTCCTCCATGGGTTTTGCTATCTTTAAATGTAGCAAACATATAAAATTCTTCCTTATATTTATACACTTCTGGGGCCCAACAGTTCTTATCTGCCCAAAATTCTTCAGGTTTATGGAAAACTTCAAAAGGCCCGTCCCATTCTTTCATATCACTGCTTACATAGCAATCAAATCCCGTCGCTTTTGTCCAGCACGTCGCACCTCGCGTTCCGTACATAAAGTATAGCTTATTGGAAACATGCTCCTGATAATAGCTTCCATTTTCAACAAGCACAAAGGGATCTCGTATATTAATCTCTTCCAGTCTCACATTCATTCATCTCCTTAAACATTATAGCAAATATAATCAATTCCTATCATCTCACAATAATTTTTTAAAATATTATTATAATTTCCATAAACGGTATGTAAATGATTTGAATTCATCGTCTGGTAGAACTTATCATAATCAATGTCAGCCCTAACAAATTCATGTGGATAG
The DNA here is from genome assembly GCA_012839295.1 of Clostridiales bacterium. Lineage (GTDB taxonomy): Bacteria > Bacillota > Clostridia > Lachnospirales > Lachnospiraceae > Mobilitalea. The sequence continues at coordinate 25,089 of DUNO01000055.1, read as the reverse complement.
CACCAAGCCGTTTTTCTAAGTTCCTCTATGGGTCTCATTTCCAAAACCCCTTCAAAAAAGCCCATAATGTATTTGCCATTTTTTCTAAACAATCTTGCTATTGTTACATTGCCTTCCTTTGCAATCATCTGAAGCGACGCCCCTCCTGCTTCTCCAAATGAATGCTGCATGAGTATCGTATTGTCCCATTGATTCTCAGACCTTTCATCCTTCGAAAAATAAGGTGCCATGCTGCCACAATTTGCAAGGATAAACTCTTTTTTGGTCTTTTCAAAAAACTTAATATCTACCAGATTCGAAGGACTTTCCCCTGCGAGAAGTGATAAAATTCTCATTGTCAAGGCTCCATCCGCATCACACTCACAAGACGTTGGAATAACGGTCTTTTTTCCCTCCGCATCTACATCATTATTTAAAAGTGCTACCGCTACGCATTGCAACGCATAATGATCGCTCATTTCTGTCTGACACTTTAGTCCTAGAAAATCAAATCCCGACTCAGAAACAATATCTTTTAACGCAAGATAACTTCTAATCTGCCTGATAAGTGATTCAGAATCAAAGCGGCCTTCATACTCTATCTTTGCTCCATTTTTTATCCATTCGAGATGTTGGTTTATCCTTTTCTCATCGATATTTTCTGCCCGGTACACTATCTCATATTGATCCTTGTGATCCATAGATATACCAAATACTTTCTGCCACTGGGATGGGTCAAATACCGTTGTACCTATTCCTATACTTCTCCCTCCTATAAGTCCAAAATAACTCTGTCTTACACGTTCTACCAAATTAGCAGCCTTTATAAAATCATCCACTTGTTTTTTTATGTCAGCACTTACTATATCACCAGAAACTCTTATACACTTTTTCCCTTCTTGTTCAAGCATCCCGGCAACTGCCAATAGGGTTACAAGACTTGAACTGTCAGACCTCAAATTCCCCAAAATCAATACCGGCAAGTCAACTGAATACGCGATTTCTGCGGCAAGTGCCGGAGTTCCCCATATTGGAAGATGAATGATAACAGCACCTATCCGCTTTTCTTTGATTGTATTGGCAATATCTTTCCCACCTTTTGTTGAAAAGACTGGTTCAGGCATATACAATTCAAAGTCATCAGAAAATAATTCCATAATCTTATCTTTTTCCGCATCAACAATATGCTTTCTCTGATTATAAAAGCTAACCCTTGTATCGCCAATTGTGACAATTGCAACTTTATCTCTTATCAGCCTATCCATCTATTTCCTCCTGTCTGTATATCAAAGGTGTTTTTAATATACCTGTTTTTCTGAGCTCATATTCATAAGACCAGGCTGTTCCTACCGTTCTCCATGAATTCGGACCATACCAGGGCTCCATATCATTACAGTTATGAAGCTGCCCAAACGTATTAATTCTGCTGCCAAAAACAGTTATCTCAATACTATGTTTTCCATCTGTCAAATAGCCTAAATCAGTTCTATAGGGAGCATAAGCAACAGGCATACATTTTTTCCCGTCAATGCTAATCACTATAACCGGTGCCCTGAACCTGCTGATTTCGATTATATAACTCCCCCTCTCCACCTCCGTACTGATTTGATACGTCACATTGCCTCCATAGAAAGGGAATCCTTGCTGCACAAGATTATTAAATGACAGCCTCTTAGGCTTATCCGCAATTACATATATGCCGGATTCCATGTAGACACCGAAACTACCTAGCAAGTAGCAGGCTTCTATATTACATTTTCTGTGAAATGGTATATGAATGACTAATTCATTGATACCTTTCTTAATCTCAGGAATCATGACCGTCTTTATATCCCTGTCTGTATAATAGCCTATCGCCTCATTTGAAATACATTCACTATTCAGCATCAGCTCAACCGATTCAGGTTCTTCCATTGCAAGCAGTAAATCCCTTATATCAATTTCGCTTCGTATGTCAAACCTTAAAGAAAGAGTATGCTCATATGAATTGATTGCCGTGTCTGTCCAAGGCTGAGCCAATGCCTCCATTCTTAGTGGATATGAAAGCTTCTCTCTCATAATATTGTCGATGCGTAAAATTTCTTCATAATGATCAGACCACGGTTCACTATCCAATCTGTACTTCGCCAAATCCAATACTAAAACATTCGGTTCTGAAAGCGAATATTCGTATGTTTTGCATGGCTCGAATATTGTCTTACATTCAGCAAGCCTTCGTTTGTCTAAAATCCCTGTCTGACTTACACCTTCAAAGGTCTTCCCTGCATCCTCTATCGTTATAAGCTTAAGCAGTAGGCTGTCATGCCCATACAAATCCTTATTTACTAATGTCATACCATTTTGATAAGTCGCCGGCAAGTTGGCTGTTTCTCCAGTAAGGGTATTATATTCGATGACCTCATAAATACCCTTTATACATATCGTATTTTTCTCCAGAACTGGTATATCCGGATTGTCCATCGGGTATACATGCGCAAAAAACAGCCATTCATTCTTCTCCTCCTCCCTATGCTGATATATTATATTATTCGTTCGAATGCCCTGATCTGACACAACATCTACACTTCTATACTTTGACAGGGCATTAAGAATCTGATTTTTGGTAAACGGAATATATTTACATATATTAACAAATGCATCAACTCTCTCCGATTTTTGTGCACCAAAAAACTGAGGCTTTTCCCCTGTTATAATAACCGTACCACCGCTCTTTGCAAAAGCCTCAAGTCTATCAGCCGTACTTTCCCTGAGAGTGATGCAGTTGGGGACTATAACAACATCATACTTCATCGCTCCAACTTTAAATCCATTTGAGTAATCAGTAATATCAGTCTGCTGATCCGGCAAAAGCGATTCACAAATATAATCAAAATCCATCAACCCAAAAAGAAGCCAATTTGTTATATTTAAAAATCCATTCTCCAATTCTTCCCGTATCTTAGCCGTCTTTTCTTCCGTTCCCCAATACAACCAATAGGATTCTATCGGATGTATAACTCCGATCCGGACATTGGCACAGCCTCTTGTAAGGGCTGTGTTCACTCTGGCAAAATGCTCTTCCACAAACGGATACTCCATATACCAAGGGGACTGGCATCCTATTGCCGCCGGATAATCTCTTTTCGCTTCCCCCTTCATACTGCACCAATTCAAATGATGGACACGCACTGTAACACCAAGTGCGGCTTGCCAATCGCCTTGAAGCTTATGCCCCCTGAAATCAAAATCCCAGTTTGTCACACCATATATTTCACTTAGGACGCCTTCTTTCCCAAATTGATGCGCTGCACTTTGAGCTTGTTTTGCTGTTGTTAGCTCCCGTCTGTCACAAAGCATATCAATTCCTGGTATGTCAAAAGCCTGATAGGAACGCATCGCTTCACCAAGCGCGGCTGTTTGGGTCATCAGCGTTGGTTCCTCCATCATATGCCCTGTAAGCATAATACCATGCTCTTTACACCACTTCCCTATATTAACAGAATACGATTGTGTAAATAATTCACACACTGCATCATGATACTGATATCTTATAAGTGAGACTTCGCCTTCCCCTTTTTCCCAAAAAAGCTCAGGGAGATAATCCAATAGGCTGGTACTGTAATTTGAAATAAAAAATTCTTCCAGTCCTTCCGTATAAGGAATAATAGATGTTTCCATCCCATTGGCATTGCCCATTCTTTGTTTATGGCAAAACTGAGGCTCATCCGTAAATATAGCAGGGATTGTCTTGCCAAATTCATCACCAACATTGTCGTAATACTTTTGATAAGATACTTTTATAAACTCATTCACCGCTTCCATATTGAGCGTATCCACATATGCTTGTTTATTGAACCAAGGATTATCAGCTGACACTTCCATATATGCATACCATTTGTGGTACCCTTCTCTTACCTCTTTTTCTTTACTTGTTACAGCATAATCACAAAGCCATCCATCCGCAGATATCTTTATCTCAAAGCAGCGGAGTAAGGTTCGCTCCAGACTTCTATACGGTCTTGCGCTGGAACGAAATACACTGTCAAAATTTTTCCCCGTTATGTCGACAGGTGAAAACACAAGAAACCTGCTTCTATACGAATGATTTTTTGTAACCATGCCGCCGCCATATCCAGACGGCCAGCGGTCCTCATCATACAGCCATAAAAGCATGTCTTCTTTTTTTATTATATCCAGACTTTTTTGAACAAGTCTAAAAAATTCATCTGAAAGATATGGAATGTTCATACCTGTGCGGGAATGAAGATGAGCCCCTCCCATCCCCATATTCATTAAATCTTTCAGTGTGCGTTCTATTATCTCTTCGGTAACCGTAGTATTCCATGCCCAAAAAGGAGCTCCCCTGTATTCTTTAGGAGGGTTCTTAAACATTTCTTTCGTAAGTTCTTTGCCTTTTTTCTTATATAACATTGCCTTCGCCTTTCTTATCCTTTTACCCCGCCTGCTGTAAGTGAAGCCACAAAATACTTCTGTAAAAACAAGAACAACAAATATAGAGGAATAATTACCAGACAAATAGCGGCACACAAAAGAGGCCACTGCGTACCCAAGTCACTTTTGAAATTCATGAGCCCTACTGTAAGGGGAATTCCTTTTGTCGTTACAATCGTAGCAGTTCTTGCCCACATCATTTCTCCCCATACAAATGTGAAGTTCATTACTATACAAGTTGCCAGAACACCTTTCATCAACGGCAACATAACACGAAACAGGGTAGTAACCTCACCCGCCCCGTCTATTCTCGCTGCTTCAAGAAGCTCAGATGGTACTGTGTCAAAATAATTCTTCATAATAATTGCTGTACCCGGAATAGACCATCCGGCATAGGCAAGGATCATCGGCATATATGGAACACTTAATATACTTAATTTTGACATCGTAATGTAGAGGGGAATGATAATTGTTTCTGTCGGAAGAAGCTGGATTGCAAAACAAAAAATAAGAATCAGCTCTGTTTTTGGAAGCTTTAACCTTGCAATCGCATAAGCTAATAAGACCGCACAAATTTCTATCGGAATGATACTTCCTATTGCTATGATTACACTGTTTCCAAAATATTCACCGATTTTCCCAACTTTAAATGCACTTATATAATTCTCCAGCCTAATATTCTGAGGTAATGCCCATATATTTGAATAAAATTCCCGTTCTGTCTTAAGTGAAGTAATTATTGCAAACAATATCGGACATATATAAACCAATGCCAATACAACTAATACAAGTCTGAACACCCAAATATGCAAAGGATTTCTGGCGAAAAATCTTTTCATTTTAATACTCATAAGTTTCGCCTCCCAATCCTTTTCTGATTATAATTATTACAAAAATAATAAGGGCTGCGTATACAAGAGATAATGCCGATGCATATCCAAACTTATTGAATTTAAATGCTTGTTCTACAATTAGTATCGGCGTCGTTTTAGACAAATCTCCGGGGCCTCCCCCTGTCATCGACCATACTATATCATAGGTTTTAAAAGCCCACATAACCATAAAAGAAAATGCCATTTGAATTGTTGAGCGAATAAGAGGCAGTATTATCCGCCGTACTTGCGTAATAAAGCTTGCTCCGTCCAAATGTGCTGACTCACGCAGGGATTCCGGAATACCCAAAATCGCCGTATAAATAAGCATCATGATAGTTCCCGAAGAACGCCAACCTTGTACTAAACCTATGACGATAAGAACCGTACCCTTTTCTGCTAACCACGGACTCGTTAAATTCGCCAGCCCAACAAGCTTCAAAAAATTATTTACAAGTCCTTCATCAGTCGCCAATACGAAGGTAAATAATAAACCAACAACCGTCATAGGCAACATGCCCGGACCATAAAATAAGAATCGAAAAAATGCTCCTTCCAATCGGCTCACCCTATATATCATAATTGCAAGGCAGGTTCCCAAAATCATTGCTGTTACAGATGCTACCAAAGATATTGTAATTGATTGCCATACAGTCTTCAGAGCTGCTTTATTCGCAAATACCTCCATATAATGGGTCAAGCCGGCAAATGAATTCTCTCCAATTATGCTCCAGTTAGAAAAGCTCAAAACAATATTCCAAGCTACAGGTATGATGGTGGCAAATAATACAAGTAAGGCTGCCGGAGCCGCAAATGCGGCTCCAAGCAGTCTTTGCTTTTTAATTATACCAGAGGATGGAGTTTTTTTTGTATTCATATTAATATTCATACTATTTCCTCTCCTACCTGCTAAGTGCAGCTTCTCTTAAAGCATCAAGTTCATCTAAAGCACTCTTACCATTATTAAAATAATTAGCCGGCATAAGATTCATGATATACTCATTAAGTTCAGCATCAAGACCCATTATCTCTTTTGGCTGAATAGAATTAGCATTTCTTGTCAGGGCCTCTAGTAAAGTCATGTCAATTTTTGAATTAGCACCTGCTTTTGTAACAACAAGCTTACCTGCACTTAATTTGTAATTTGACAATTCTTCACTCTGTAGGAACTTCATTACTTCAACTGCACCTTCTATATTGCCTGCATTTTTAGGTATGAACCAACCGTTACATCCGCCAAGAAGGGGAGGATTCTCGGAAGTACCCATTGACGGATAATCCATAATTGTATAATCTGTGATACCTGTCTTATCTAGCGCACCAACAACGTTGGAAGACGGAACAAACATAAATGCATATTTTCCTTGTGAAAATGCTGCATACAATTGATCCTGCGTAACAGCTAAACCACCTTCTCCAGGATAGAACATACCATCATCAAAATCTTTTTTAATCATTTCCAAGCCATCTACAATCTTAGGGTCTTTAAACGATACTTTACCCTGAATAAAGGCATTCATATCTTCTTCGTTTCCCCAGGTCTGGAGGAAAAGGTTTCTTACCAGCCAGCATGCCTGCTCTTTTTGAATAGCAGCGCCAAATGCGTCTGTTTTTTCTTCAATTGTTCTGCAGGCTTCTTCAAACTCTGCCCATGTCCAAGCACCGCTTTCCGGAAGCGTCACACCGGCTTCTGCAAGTATTGCGCTATTGGCAATGATTGCCGGATATACGTTATCATAGGGTATATTATATAGTTTTCCATCATAAGTTCCCATTTCCAGTATATTTGTATCTGTAAAGCGATCCTTCCATTCATCATCCATATATCCTGTCAAATCTGTTGCAAGATTAGCGCTTACAAATGATTCCATCTGCATTGGCCAGAATTTAACCAAATCAATCTGTTCTCCTGCCGTTGCTGCCGTTTTAACTGTTTGTTCTACACTTTGCTCTTCCCATGTTTTGAAAATAATATTATATTTTTCCCCAAACTCTTCGTTGATTTTCTCTTCCAATGTCTTGTCAAAATCTGTTGCCTGGGTAATGATCATAACTAAATCTTGTTTTTTTGTATTCTCCCCACCTCCCGATTTCGTGTCTTCTGCTGTTTTTGCGTTTCCATTGTCTTGTGCTACGCCTGTGCTTTCACTTTTACTCCCACATGCCGTCAATGAAAAAATCAAAGCAGACGCAATCAAAATAGATACTAACTGTTTCATTCTTTTTTTCATTGCTATATCCTCCTTTTCTCCTTAAGATAGTTTTATTTTACAATAGCAATTTCAAGGCAAATATAGCTTTATTTCAATATTTTATAGTCTATTTTTTATTTTTTCTTACTTCACTTGCAGATCGACCCCTTTTTTTCTTATATAATTTTGAAAAATAAACATAGTCATGATAGCCTACCTTTTTCATAATCTCACTTACCGGCAAACTTGTCCCTATCAGCAATTTGTCTGCTGCATCTATTCTATACTCAGTAATATAATCCACGAATGTCATTCCTACCTCATCCTTAAATCGAAAGCTTAAATAGCTGGGTGACTTTCCGATTTTTTCAGCAGCATCTACTAAACTAACTTCAGTTATATCAGTATTCTTAAGATAATCCATCATCATTCTCACAGATAAGGAATACTCCTCTTTACTGGAATTAAATTTTATATTGGATATTATTTTTTCAGTAAAACCAATTAATTTATCCTTATATTCATCTAAATAATATACAGGCTCTATTAATTCTGCGATATGATCTTCTCCAACATAATTTTCAAATTCAATTGTAAATTTTTGCAGCAACATTATCAAAACATCTTTACTTATTTTTTTGCTCTCTATTATATCAAACAGTACTGTAATATCTTCCTTCACTTTCATATCATCACAAGCTCTTGTATCGCTTATAAGCTGTTCAAGTGCTTCTTTTACTGTTTGTCCGGTACTCATTATTTTTTGTGTGTTTATTACTTCAAAAAAATTAATACTGTTCCTTCCTGTATAAAAGGAACAGTCAATTGCCATTCTTGCCTCCTTATATCCAGCCTGCAAATTATTGTAAGTGAATATATCCGAAACACCGATATTACTATTGATTTCATGTTTATTCATTCGAGTCAGCATACTCTTTAGCTCCTTCATAAGAACCACTTTGTTTTCAAACATGCGCAGATATGAAGAATCTGTATATAGAAATCCTAATGCTTTGCGCTTATCTATCTTAATGAAATGTACATTATAATCAGAAAGGATTTCCCAAAACAAATCATCCGACCCTGTATCATCAATTTTTTCAATAATTGCAAGAATCAAATAATTAGAAGGTATCATATTTATACTTTTAAAAAAATTCTGTACCATAAAGTTAGAATCAGTCTCAAAAGAAGACTCTCCTCTTATCCAGTCAAGAAATCTTCTATTTTGTATATCTTCCCGATACTTTAGATTGATGGCTTTATTCTGCATATCATGAATGAGGTTTTTCATCAGACTAACCAGATTCTGCATTTTTAAAGGCTTTAGCTCATATCCATTTGCCCCCAGTTTAAGTGCCTCCTGCGCATATGAGAATTCCGAATAAGCACTTAAGATTACATAACAAACACTTTTGTCCAATTTTCTAATCGCCTTTAAAAGTTCAATCCCATCCATCTGCGGCATTTTTATATCAGCCAATATGATATCCGGCTTAATATTTTGATAATAATGATACGCTTCTTTGCCATTCGGATAGTCAAACACCTCATCTACCCCCAGGCTTCTCCAATTTATACCATCTCTTATTCCCTCTCTAATCTGTCTATCATCGTCTACTATCATCAGCTTCATACGGCCAACTCCTATTCTTGTGTATGATATTTATACTTTTTGCTACACATCATCCAGTATATTTTAATCTCACTAAGACAAGTGTCCCCCTACTCTTTTTGCTGAATATTAACAGCTTACTTTTTTCACCATATTTCAGACGTATACGCCTATCAATATTTCTGAGCGCAAATGCAGATTTTGGATTTTCATCTTTAATTGTTTTCATCAATTCATAAGCATTCGTTCCCACTCCATTGTCAAAAACACGAATCTCAATCAGTTCTTCAAAATTAATAACTTTCTTTCTGATGCCCACATATATTGTTCCGCCATTATCTTGGTTGATAAGTCCATGATTTATTGAATTTTCAACCAAAGGCTGTATGATTAATTTGGGTAAATAAGCAAACTTCAGCTCCTTATCTATATCTATTATAAGCTCCATGGGAACGGAAGCCCGTTCTTTCATAAGGTAAAAATAATTTTCCAAAAACTTTTTCTCCTCTTCGACAGCAATCATCTCCCGTCCAAAATTCAGGACATTTCTATATATTTCCGAAAGAGCTTCTAACTGCGCTGCGACTTCATGGGCTTTTATCTTTATTGCCAACCATTTTATACTATCCAAAGTATTATACAAAAAATGTGGCTTTAGCTGAGAGATAAGTGCATTTTTTTCAGCTTCTTGTTTGTTTATTTTTTCAATATAAACTTGTTCTATAAGAGAGTTGATGGTTTTCATCATCTTATCGTATTCACTGACTATACTTCCTATCTCGTCTTGATTTACCCTTATCTTTATCTCTTTTGATTCTCCCAGCTTTACATGTTTCATTTTATCAGACAACGCATTCAATGGTTCAATTATATATTTATTCAAAATAAATATACACGCAAATCCAAACAAAACACATACAAAAACCGTCAGTACCAAATTTATCAAAATCTCAGGCTGCCACTGCCTTTTAATCATTCTTACAATAGTAAAACCACTATTTAATCTGGAATAATACAGCGTACCTTTTTGTTTATCTGACTGGATATTTACATATCCCAACGATTGAGAAGGTGGGATTTTGTCCAACAAATCACTCTCTTCTTCCATGCCATTCCTATTACTATATGCAAGTACTCTGCCTGAGGGATGATATAAGACATTAACCCTATCCTCTGAAGCAAATTTATCAATGGATCTTGAGCAAATCTCCTCCATACTGTAGCTCACCACAATCTGTCCAATATAACTATTGTTTGAATAATCATAGACCGGATACGAACGTGACAAGAATTCCAATGATTTTGAAAAGCCCTTACCAAAAACCTTTATCTTATCCACTCCCGACCAACTCCCTTTTCCCGGGTATGTATTTTCTACACTTAAGTTTACATCCGGATAAAGGTAATAATCACCGATCTGAAAAACTATCGTACCATTTTTCACAAGATATATTGTCTCTTTTATGTCTTCATGAGCAACAAAATTTTTAAAATTGTCATATAAAATAAGATAATCATTCATACTGCCCCGATCCCTTAGGATATCTTTAACAGCCCCACTCCCCAGATTGGATTCTGCAAATTCATCCGCTCTTTTCGCTATATTTTCCAGTTCCATTGAAATATCTTCAATAATATAAGTTTCCTCTTTTCTATTTTCTTTCATTTCTATCGCCGTCAAAATGTTTGACATAATAAATGTTATAACAAAAAATGGTAGCAAAACACAAAGAATCAATGCTATAATCATCTTCTTTTTAATTGAGTAATTTCTAAATGCGAATGCATTCGCAATATGTTTCGTATCAAATCTCATATTTTCACCCTATCATTTTAATAAAATTGTTAAGTACTACTCAACTTAATTTATTTAAGTTTAAATAGCAAATAAATTGTAACAAAATTTCTACATTGATACAATGAAAAACCGGAATATATAACATAATAAATTATTATGCGAAGAACAGCCCGCCACCGTCACGGAATACGACGAATCCCCCGTCCGCCGACTGATTGAGAAAGTTACCGTCTATGGGGACAAATTCACCGTGGAATTCAAGGTCCGGCGTGACGGTGGATGTAGATGAAAAAAAGTACACAAAACAACCTCCTGACCCATCCGAGTAAGGATAGATCAGGAGGTCCTTCTGTTTGGATATTATTCTGCGAAGCCATCTCCACCCATTAGCCTTGTCATCTCTTCCATGCGTTTTATTGGAAACAGTGGTGAAGTAAGCGGCTGCATAGCGATAGACATGGGTTTCATTGGATTATCATCCGCTGCCACACGATCGGAGCTCAAGAATATAAGGATTCTATTGGGAGGTCGCGTTTTCGATTCTACGCAACCTCCCGGTTAGCGCACAATCTCCTTAGCATTATTTTTCTTCATGCATAGATCTCCTTAAAATTTTTATAATCCAGCCTATCGGCTGGATTAGCAATGAAAGGTGCCTTACTTTTATTGATGAAATAATTAAAATTCAGTTCCTCAGAATCTTCTCCACAGGCTTACCTTTGGCCAATTCGTCCACCAGCTTGTCCAGCGTCCAGCCAGCGGCTCCCGCATCATCGGTGCTTTGATTTCCTCCACGCAGACGACGCCGGTGATTTTATGGGCGTTCGGGTTTAACTGCGGGGTCTTGGCACTCCTTTAAAACAAGCCGGCATAATGCATCGACCGATTGATCTGCGTTCAACTCCAGTGTTTTGCATTTTGCTTCCCTTAAAAAACGCCGGTGGCAAGCAAGGGAACAGATAGCATTCTCATCCTCTGTGAGATAGGTCTTGCACCAATCTAAAAATTCACGGGTGTCTTGCTCATGATCTCCCGATCCAATAAATACCGACTTTTTCGCTGATATATTTGCAAAGGGTGCTTTTTCCGACCCCTGCGGCTCCAATCACCTGGATTTTCATATTTGATAGCCCTCCATAAAAGTCGATACGCCGTATTTAGAGCATCCAGTGCGCTTCATCCATTTTGAATTATTCCCAAACCTTTTGTAGGGGCAAGCCTTTTTCCGCCCTTGCCGCATCAATCACCTTTTAAATAAATTCTGTCTTTGCGCGGGTATATGCCTCTATGGTACTGCCGTTTTCCATAGCTGCCCTCTCTTTTACTGCTCCGTATTCATCAGATAATTTAGGATGCTCCTTCAAATAATCCCGCAAAAGGAATTCATTGCGCAGATAAAACCCATCATGGTACGGTAAAATGTGGATGTTGTGCGTCCAAGTGCCGTTTTTGTATTTTGCAAACAGATACCTGCCTGTCATATCCGTGGGGGTGTGGCGATACTCCCTTGGGTTAAAAACATGCTGATAAAAAGACAGTTCCTCAAAAGGCGAAACGCCAACAAAGATATCAATGACCGGTTTCGCCCGCTGACCCGGTATCGCCGTGCTTCCGATATGTTCGACGGCTTTGGCATGGGAACCAAAAAGATGGAGCAGATTTGTTTTCTCTGCTTCAAATTTCTTTGCCCAATCCGGATTGTATGTTACAATTTCAATTTTCATGATAGCATCCTCGACGTAAAATATTTGAACAGCCCTTTCACTGACTACACCTCACAGCATTTCAAATTCCTGTTTACCTTCGTATTTTATGAATAATCAGAACGACACATTACGCTGCCAGCGTTGGAGTCGCTTTCTCCCAACCATTTCCCATAATGTTAAAGGGATAGGTCGTAACACTGTGAATCCTGTGATTTGCACCATTCATTACAAACTCAATACCCTTTGCTATTGCACAAAACTTTCCTATAACCAGTTTATCACCAATAAACTCATAATGATGTGTAACGTGTTCTTCAAACTTCTCCGGCCCGTTTGGGTCATCGTAGTAAGTGTAATCTCCGACGAAGATATTTGGGCGGGTAATGATATTTTTGATGCAGCAAACGCTTTTAATATTTTCGTTTGGGTAAATGGCGTCAGGCTTGGAGCCATATTGCATAATTGAATCTCCCTTCGTGCTTTATAAATTAACCTAAACTCCAAATTCCTATTTGGTTCTCGTCATAGAATCATTTCATAATCCAGATAATCACCCGAAAATCCCGTGGAATCATTACTTTTTTTCACATCAGACATCCATAGTGCCCTGGTTTTTAGAATACCTAAAAAAGCATTAAGATCACAGTAATGATAGACCATTGAATTTTTTAAATTCACTATATTTTTCCTTCTTTCATAATTTAATCTGATTTTCTATTAAAATTAATTTTATGGAGCCACTTTCCTAGAGGAGATAAAAAAATGACGGTTGATGCCAGTACCCCCTTAGTATCAGCATATAATTTCTTTTTCCATCTTCTCTGAATTTTATTGTCCCATATGTCATTCATATAATAACTGCTCCTGTTCCAAACGACACTTCAACTCCCCTACCCCCTCACTCATGAGAGGAATAAGAGGGGCTTTCTTTTTCTTCATTTTCCGTCATAATAGTCATATGAATATACTACAGAAAATTTTCAATGATAATTACAAAATAATTCAATATTCACTTCATCCAAGGGCTGTTGTTATGGAAAACATCACTAAAATGTCATTTAAGCTTGTTCGCTGCACACACCGTCACTGTGTCTTTACGGTTGATGAGGAATTACGTCCCTTTTTTCTCAAAGACCGCAATCTCCTCAACTGCCTTTTCCAGGCGGTCCGCAGTGTTATCCTTACCATGTTCCACAAAATGAATAAATCCAAAAACTTTGTTCCCGGCTTTGCCTGTGTACTTCACACGTTCGGTCGTCCGCTTGAAGCGGCATGAAAAGTGGACCGTGATTAGAAAAGGTCGATATAAAAGCCTTCTTCGAATTCACCGCCATCAAGGTCATCATCCTCCGTTAGAAAGTAATGCATATCAAGCAGGTCTGAATCGCTCATATTTTTGACGAACTTTGCAGTCATACTTTCCGAGGATTTTGAATATATTTTTGTCTGAGTTCCTCTACCTGTTGCTTTTCCATAGTGAGCCTCCCATCATTCTGATTGATAATAGTATCTAACAGATGTGGAGTAAAATCAAGCAATAAATTTACCACTGTAGCGGCAGTGGAGCCTGGCCTTCACCTTTGCCCTTTCATAAAGTTCAGATAGAGATACTCGTTTAAGGATTTTTTTCTTACATCATCAGGGTTACTGTGTCCCCACTTTTCAACGATAACTCTTATTATGTTAACAATCAGTATCTACCGATACGTTCAGACTTGCCCCTGCATCCAGCTGAAAAATGCTTTCCCCAGAAAGCTCTACATCTTTTAAATACAATTTTTTGCCTGGATACAGTGCTTGCAGCTGCAGGCGAAGTGTCTGGCTGCGGGACGCAGTATTTTTTACCGCAAATTCATTCGCCCCGTATTCATACTCAATACCGTAGTTTTCCGCAATAACAGTTCCAAAGCGGTCAAGTGCCGGACGTAATTCAACATCCACATCGATTCCCTGCCGCAGCCCCAGGAACTCCTGCAGCAACACCCAAAGGAACACGCAGGGATACTCATAATAATAAGCCGCACCATGCCAATTTTTATGATCCTTATAATAAACATGGTTCATATCATAGCGCTCACCCATATGGTATCCGTCTGTCTTTGCCTGCGCTGCCACCTGCATCAGCTGATGCCCCAGCACATCTCCTCTGCCAAGAAATGCCCAGTAAGCGGCATCCCAGCACCAGTACCGTCCGGCCGCACATAAATCGTAAGGTCCGGCACAGCCTATTTCATCCGGAGTATAATCGGCGATGCAAGGGGATAAAAAGGTGGGGAAACGTTGAAATTCTTCAAAATTTTCCTCAATGAGAGCTTTCACGGCTTGAGCTTGCTCCTCAGCAGCATATCCAAACAATACCGGAAGGCAATTGGCCAGCAGGTGAATGTGGTCATGCACCTTCCCGTTCCGGTCAATCCAATCTGCAAACCGGAGATGTTCCTCATTCCAAAAACCATGAGGCAACGGCTTAATTAGGCTGCGTGCAATTTTATTAGCCAGACCCCGAAATCTGGTTTCCGCTTCGCTGCGTCCCAAATGCTGTTCCAGCTCTGCCAGCAGTTCAAGTGCATGGGCAGCCAGGGCGGCCGACATGCATTCCATACCGTCTTTTATTACCTGATCCTCATAAAACACGTCCGACCATAGCTTTCCGTTATGGTCAGTCAAATGCTCCAGCAAAGAAGCCGCTCCCTCCAGATCTTTTATGTGCGTATGCAGCCAGGTACTGTCTTTTGTAGCAGCATAATACAGCCATGCAGTCTCCAGGATTTCCACATTCCCTGTGACCAGAAACATCTCAGCGTTAGCAGAGCGGTCCATGCTGTCTCTGCGCACATGATATTCCCGTTCCCCTTTCGGCTGTACAGCACATGGATTGCGCCACAGCCCGGCCGGATCCTCTCTCATCATCCGAAACTGCAGATTCATCATTCTCTCCACAACTGCCAGCTCACAGCCGCCACGCAGAGCGATCCGGCCTTTACATTGAAATTCATGATCCACGTCGGGATAGGTACCCGCATACTTACCGGGCTCCAGCGTACTCAGCACATACCCTTCACTGATTGGAAAAACCAAAGCATCGGTTTGTTCAATCACGGAAGGAAGCAGGGTATCCCAATAAAAACGGGCATAGGTCTGTTCTAATTTTTCACCATCTTTCATTTGCAGGGATAATCGCTTTCCAAAAATATCACAAGAGGGCCAGCCAATATAAACTGTGAGTGTATAGCATCCGGATGCAAGGACTATCTCTACCCCTGTCTGTACCGCCTGTGCACTTTTTTCCCCTTCTCCGCTGATGCACACTGTTTTATCTAAATAATTGTTTTGCGGCAGAATCCACAAGTTCCCATTGCAGCAAATTTTTGAGGTTTCCAGGGAGAGGCATAGATTGTATAATCCTGTTTCATTTTGTAGTATGCCTGCCACGCGGGATAAACCAAAGTCAAGAACTGCTGCCTGCTGACCGTTTATTAATAAATACTCTGCCGCGCTTCTCTCCTGCAAATGACCGCCCTCCATCACAAAAGGCAATTCTTTTAAGCTCCTGTTCTTTTGCTCCATTTCTTCCCTCCAAAATATAGAATACCGGCCGGAAGCGGAAGGGTGGTTCCTTTCGCCTCCGACCAGTTTTGTTATTTCATGCTTTGCAGCTTCTCCTGATATTGTGTATCATAAAAAGCTTCTACTTTTCCCATACCAAGTGCATCCACCTCGGCAATAAACTTATCATATTCTGCTTTCCAGTCATCTGAGAAAACCATGCTTACCACATAAAGCTGAAGTAATTCATGTGCTTTCTGCAGGATAATACCCTCATCACTGGCCGGATCCGGTGCTTTGAAGTCGAGTTCCGGAACAAATTCCACCTTTGGTCCATAGACTTCATTGTAGGCAGCCATTTTTTCATTGCTGTTATCCCACCAAGGCAGGTTCCATAGCAATTCATTGCAGGCAATCCAGTACTCACCAAGACCGTTCTTTGCTGCTACACCGCTCCAGTCCGCATTCTTATCTACCACATACGCCGGAAGCATGGTAGGCTTTCCGTCAACAAGATTCCATTGAGGCCCTTTGACAACATCGCCGCTATAGTCCTCTCCCTGGATCCCCCAGGATACATCCTGATGCCCTTCCACTGAGCACATATATTCCAGGAAACGGATTGCACGTGCAGGGTCGGTACAGTTTTTACTGATGACAGTAGCAAGCCAACCGGCACCTGTACGGCTTTGCTTGTAGGTGTCCAAGGGTCCTACAACGATATACTGTGTATCGGGATTGTCTTCCGGAACCTTTTCACCATCCGAAATAACCCAAGTATACGATATTACATCCCCTCTCGTGATCTTAGCGTTATTTACATCTTTCGAGTCAATAAACGGATCCTGGTTTAGCAAGCCTTTGGTCTGCAGCTCATGCAAAAATGCAATTGTATTCTGAAACTCTGCACTGCGTGCCTGCCAGAGAATTTTCCCTCCTTGATCCGCCATATCGTTACTCATACCAAACTGCACACCTAAATTACCCATCGCGGCACTTCGCTCTAATGTGGCGGCGGAGACTGCATTGTCAGCCGGATAAAAAGCTATCTTATCGGGGTGGTTGGCGTGCATTTTCTCAAGTGCGGCAATCAAATCTTCCTTCGTTTTTATTTCCGGAGAACCGATTTCTTCATAGTAATCCTTTCGCACAGATACTACCGGCTGGTTTGTACCAACGATCTGGTCAAACTCTCTCGCAGCCTTTTGCCATGCTTCGCCCTGTACCCAGGTAGTGAACCGGTAGGTTTTACCATCTGCAGAACGATAGTTCTGCAGAATTTCCTTTTGTAGGACGTCCCGCATTTTAGGCGCGTACTGATCAATCAAATCGTCCAGTGCCCAAATCAGTCCGGCATCAATCATTTTTTGCAGGGCAGGGTCATTACGGTCGATTGTCATAATATCCGGCAACTGGTTTCCTGCAATCATCATGTTCAATTTCTGTCCGTCATCCGAAACCGGCTTGGTCAATTCCAAATCAACACCTGTCTTTTCAGTCACCCTTCGTGCGGTATCATCATCCCAGTTCAACCCAAACCATGAAAAGTTTACATAGTAGGATAACTTAATCGGCGAGGTATCTTCCTTCCATTCGAGATCGGCCGGATCCGCATGCCAACCGATACGTTCCCAGTCAATATCCTGCTGGATATTCGTTTGCTCCGGTACGGCAGTCGTGCCATTATCAGATGTACCCTCATTGGTTGTGGCCACGTCGGTTGTACCCACGCCTTCCGTTTTTCCGGAATTTGACTTACAGCCGGCCAGCATACTCATGGCCAGTACCGCCGTTAAGAGCAGAGCTAAAATCCTTGACCTTTTTCTTTTCATAATAATCCTCCATTTTTTTATTTTAAGGGCATAAAGCCCTTAAGAACTTAACGCTATCGTACCTTTCCTTTTAGGCACGCTCAGCCCTTTACAGAACCGATCATCATTCCTTTTACAAAATATTTCTGGATAAATGGATAAATAATAGTGATAGGCGCTACCGCGATCACAAGCATTGCATATCTGAGCGATTCGGGTGTGGTAACCGCAGCCGAACTCGTAACCGAGATTACCTTCTGCAGCTCTTGCTGGGCCTGGCTCAAAGACATGGTGCGCATCAGCACTGCGGGCAGTGTCATCAGTTTTTCATTAGTGATGAAGAAAGCCGGATGAAACCAGTCGTTCCAATGCCACACTCCGGCAAACAAAGCTATCGTGGCAATAATCGGAAGAGAAAGCGGCATAATGATTCGAAATAAAACCACAAATTCGCTGGCTCCGTCAATTTTTGCGGACTCGATCAAGGCAGAAGGCAGTTCCTTGATAAACGAGATAAATAAAACAATATAATAAAACTGAAATATATTGGGCAGGATGTAAACCAAAAACTTATTCAGCAGATCAATCTGGCTGTATAACAGATAGGAGTACACCACGCTTGTCGGAAAATATAAGGTGACCAGCCCAAATACAATGTAAAATTTGCGTCCTATCAGTTTATCGTTTGAAAGTGCATACGCTGTCAGGGACGTACCCAGGATTGCAACAACAGTTCCCACAACCGTCCGTAATACAGTCATGGCAAAAGAGCCCAGCAGGTTTTTGGTGCGGAATACAATCGCATAGTTCTCCAATGTGAATGCACGCGGCCAAAAATAGATGCCGCCGCTTACGGCATCCTTGCCTTCATTGAGCGAATTAATAAGACAATAATAGATCGGATATAACGTTACGATTAAAACAATTAATGAAATTCCGACAGTTACTATGTTAATGATATGGCCTTCCCTACTTTTCATCTTCAACTTCCTATTCCCCCTTTACATAATTCCTGAGCCTAATGTCTTTTTTGATGCTTTATTGGCACCGAATAACAGCACCACGGAAAGTACTGACAAAATCAGATTTGCAGCAGCAGCGAAGGAAAATCTCAGCTGATTTAACCCTGTATTTACCACGAATGTCTGCAGAACATAGGATGTTTCATGGTTAAATGAATTTCCAAGCAGGTAGGATTGGTTAAAATTAGAACCGACCGGGCCGCCGCTAAGCAGATTACCCATGTTCAACACAAACAGCGCACCAATCGTTCCTGTTATAGACCTTAGTGTTATGCTGAACATTTTTCTTAACCTTCCGGCACCATCTACGGATGCAGCTTCATATAACTCAGGGCTGATACCAGAGATTGCAGCCAAATAAATAATGGCATTCCAACCGCTTTCCTGCCAGCAGTCGATCATCACTCCGATCCACCAAAACCATTTGGAATTAGTCAAAAAATTAATCGGTTTGGAGATAATATGGAATCGGAGCAGCAAGTCATTGATCGGTCCGCCGCTGTCTAAAAATACAATCCACAATGTCACGACAATTACGTAAGATAAAAAATGGGGTAAATAGCTGCCTGTTTGAGTCAATTTCTTCAGCTTCATGAAAGGAAGCTCATTCAGTACCAGGGCCAGCAGGATGGGCATTGTAAAGGTAAAGGCAAATTTCAGTAAACTCATCCCGAATGTGTTGCGCAATGCCAGATAAAAATCCTTGTCATGAAACAATTCACGGAAATATTTGAGCCCCGCCCAGCTGTTACCGAAAAACCCATCCGTTAAATCATAATTTAAAAAAGCGTTTAGCAGGCCGAAAATCGGAATATAAGAAAAAATAAAGAAAAAAATAATTGCCGGAATAATCATAACCTGCAGCCGCCACTGCCTTGCAAACTCGCGGAAATTTTGTCTGATGCCACGTTGTTTTGTTGTCTTTTTTTGCATTATGCCTCCTTCACAGCTACTTGTTTTCACGAAATAAAAATGATAGAATAAGAGAACAAACCGTCTTTCCGTCAAAATCAATAAATTGTTCTTGTGTTTCTTGTATAAATTATATCTTTTTTACAACCTAAGGTCAGTGAATAATAATTGGATTTAGTATATTTTTTTCAGCTATGGGAGACCAAACAATGAATGTAATTCGTAAACTGTCACGAACGATGCGGTATCAAACCAAATTAATGCTATGCTATTTATGTTCGATTTCTCTGCCTATTATCTTTGGCCTTATCTATCTGTATAATACGATGGTGGCAACTGCGGGCCAGCCATTGTTAAATACAATTTACCAACGTATGGAGCAAGAGCGGTCCGGTGTGGAAAAAACAGTGGAGGACATACAAAAGTCGGCACATCTTTTATCCACTCAGACCGACATTAACCGTTTTTTTATTCGCAACTACTACAACCCGGTAGATTTAATTGAAACGATGAACTATCAAATTATGCCTACGCTTTCCTGGTTTGAAGCAAATGAAAAGACCGGACAGCAATTCCGCTTTATCACCCAAAACACGAACCTTCCTGAAAATGAATTTTGGGAGCAGGCATCCCAGTACGCAAAGGAGCCCTGGTACCAGGCAGCCGTTGAAAATAGCCGCTCCGGAGGTTATTATAGTGAGGCATGGCATCCGGCCAGGAATTATCCTTATTCCAAAAATAAAAGCACGCAGGTCTATACCTGGTTCTACCCACTATTGTCTTCCCGTACCGGAAACTTTACTCTTTTGGAAATATCTATTGATGCGAAACACCTTTTTGAAGGGATAAATAATACCCCGATTGCAGAAAACGGCTTTTTATTCACTTCATATCATGACACCTTGATTTACACAGGAAATATGCAAGCGGATTTGACCTCCTGGCTTCAATCTGAGGAAGCCGGGAAGCTTATTCGTGAAAAGGAGAACGTAAGAGGGACTATTCATTTGAACGGTAAAGCTTATTACTTATCCGCCTTACTGATTAAGGATCTGGATACCCTCCTTGGCTGTATCGTACCGCAGGAAGAAGTTGATGCGCCGGCCAGAGCCGCAAGAAATGGTTTTATCGCAGTTTCACTGGGAATTGTTATTGCAGTTTTATTGATTTCCTATACTGTTGCCACATTGCTGCTGCGAAGGATTCGCCGCATGCTGGCTGCGGTTAAAACTATTCAAAAGGGCAGCTTTGATGTACGTATCCCTTTGTACGGCGAAGACGAGATAGATGAGCTTGCTCAGGAAATTAATATTATGTCGGCTAAAATCAGCGAATTGATCAATACGGTCTACCTGTCGGAAAACCTGCAAAAGGAAAGCCAGCTGGCGGCTTTGCAGTCCCAAATCAATCCTCATTTTCTGTTTAACACATTGGAGACCATGAAAATGGCTGCGGAACTCGGTGAAACAGAAAAGCTGAATACCGGACTTACCTCCCTTGGAGGTTTGATGCGTTACACTCTTTCGGCAACAAAAGCTCCGGTATTTTTGGATGTTGAGCTAAGAAATCTTTCTTATTACATGAACATTCAAACTATGCTTCTCAATGATAAGGTCCGATTCCGTGTAGATATACCGGAGTCTGTACAGAAAAAGGTACAGATCCTGCCGCTGATATTACAGCCTATTTTAGAGAATAGCATACAGCATGGTTTCAAAAAGAGAATCGGCCTTTTGGAAATAATCCTCACAATTTTGCAAACCGACGGCGGGGTTGTCCTTAATGTGTCGGACAACGGTTCCGGCATCAGCGAAAAGGCATTGCACGTCCTTCATGAGGAACTAAAAAAAGACCAGCCGCCACAGAACACGAAGACACGGGGTGGCATCGGTCTTTGGAATGTAAATCGCCGGTTAATTCTAACCTTTGGGGAAGCAAGCGCCCTGCAAATCATGCAAAATCCCGCGGGCGGGGTAATCACACACATTTTTCTGCCTGCTATAATGGAAAATACAGAGGGGGAAAATCAATGTACAGACTATTGATTGCAGAAGACGATTCCACCATCCGCCGCGGACTGGTAAAAATAATTGAAGAAATGAATCTGTCTATAGAGAATATTCTGGAGGCAGAAAATGGTCAAAGTGCTTTAGCTCTATGTGAGAATTTCTTTCCGCATATTATAATCACCGATATAAAGATGCCCTTGATGGACGGGCTTGAGTTTATAGGAATGCTTCAGCAGGAACAAGCCGGACTTTCTTTTATCATTATCAGTGGTTATAACGACTTCGAATATGCAAAAAAAGCAATACGCTATGGTGTAAAGGATTATCTTCTAAAACCCATTGAGAAAAATGAACTTAGAACCACTTTGCTTCGGATTACCGAACAGCTGGATGCGAAATCGGAAGCAGAGCGTAAACGCATTTCTGAAACACAGGCTTATTCCGAACAAATCGAACAATTTGAGAAGAATCTGATGTGGGATGTTATGATTGGACAAAATACCTCAGCCGAACTGGCCGGAAAAATTGAAATGTTAAAAAGCAACCTGCCAGATAAACCGTTATTGATTGTCGCAGGCTACGGCGAGAGGCTTCAGGCAAAAGAACTTTCTTCTATCCTTACTTCTGCATTACCCGAATGGAAGCTGCTTTTATGTAATACCACTGCCTACCGGTATCATTTTGCACTGCTTTACTTTGAATCGGACAGTCCTTTAGAGGCTGCTGCGCTGGAACGTTATCGTACACGGATTGCTGCTGTAAAAAATATGAATTATCCAAAACATACCATAGCTCTTGCGTTTTCGCCGGAAACAAATCAGATACCGGCCGCTTGCATAACCTGCAGGTCCTTGCTTGATGCCCGCCTGGTTTCACGCAGCTTAGGGGAAGTACTGACCGTCTTCGATCAACAGCAGCCCTCTGTTGTGGAAGATGCTACCTTCCTGTCGCATCCAATCCGTCATGCTATGGACACAAAGGATTATGCAACAATAGAACGGATCATAAAAGATTATTTTAACAACTTGCTTGCTGATACCAACTGTACGTCGGATGTCTTAATCCGGCAGGCAAAAATCATAGAATTATCGGTATTAGCTTATACGGCAGAGCAATACTGTTATTATGAAAAGCAGCTGAATCAACTGCAAACCATTGAATTCCTTCTGAGTGCTTCACAAACAGCCAAAGACTTTGTCGATGCAATTGTTTCACGCATTACAACGATTGCAAAAAATTTCAGACCCTATGACACCATATCCCCGGTGGAGCAAGTTCTGCAATATGTGAACCGGCACTATGCAAAGGATATTACCCTCGTTTACGCCGCCAATCTGGCCAATATGAATACCAATTATTTCAGTACTCTGTTTAAAAAGAAAACCGGCTTATCCTTTGTTGCATATTTGCAGCTGGTACGCATTCAGCATGCAAAGGAACTGCTTAAGGACCCTTCCTTAAAAATCTATGAAATTGCAGAGCGCATCGGATTTCAAAACGAAAAATACTTTATGAAAGTATTCAAAACAGTTGTGGGGAAAACCCCCTCTGAATACAAGCAGGACAACGCCTCAAACGGACCCGCAAAAAAAGGGAGTCTTGTATGATAATATGCACCTGCTAAACAGTGAATCAAAAACCATGTATAATTATAGCAACTGTTTGCGGCAGAGAATCTTCAAGAATATCCTGTAAAAATAATAACAAGAGCATTAAAAATATCTCAAAGAGCTTAAAGGAGGATTTATGGAAGAAAATAAGTTATTAGCAATTTATCATCGTGTGATGAGTCATGAACCATTTGAAGCTGTTGCACAAGATCTTTTTCAGCTAGTTGTTGAAGCTCAAAAGCATAGTCCAAACCAGAAACGGTCATTATATTTAGATATAGATGGTCATAGGTTATCAAATGGTGCGTTTGATGATGATATGTTTGAATTAATGAAGGATTTTTTGATTGGTTTTTTACTCCAGTTTTTATCAAATATTAGTTGTCCCCTATATGAGATCTCAAATCCTGCTCAAATTGATGAAATTCCAGAAGAATTGAAAATAATTAATAATACGTATCGTAGGAAAAGCAAGTTAAGCGACTACTATATTGAAAACTACTCAAATACAGAATTTACAAATGAACTTCAAGTTTCACGATATTTAAGAAATATTAGTATTTTAATGAACAAATTATCTTGTTATAACTTACATGAAATAGCATATTGTGAAGACGATACTCTTAATAAATATTTCATTACTTGGGTGCAACATATACGTGAACTTGTGATAGAGATATTCAACAGCTACATATATGGGAATTTATTTTCGAGCATATCGCTAACTAGAACATTGATTGAGTGTTACGTATACTTGAAAATACTAATTGAAAATGAATCAGGTGATTTAATCACAGATTGGTACTTTTGTAATGTAGTGAAGAAAATAAACGTTGAAGAAAGCAGTGTGGCTGTAGAGTCGCTCAAGACTTCTATGAAAGAAAAAATGGAACTTCGTGGGCTAGATTATGAATCAACATACAAACTCTATAAAGAGGGCAGTGAAAATGCTTGGTTAAATGCGGCAATAGGTAAAAAGCGAGTCACATTTAAGGATGCATGTAATTTTGCCAATGTATCTTATATTTATGATGATTTTAAAATTGCGAGTTCATTCATACATGGTCAAGATATTCAAAATAAGTTTTCTCCATTTACATTTTATCAATCAATTGCTAGTAAATTCCACATTTCATTTTTCTATATTTTTCGCTCACTTGAACTGATTATTGAAGATGAAAAGATATTAAACGAAATATCAGATTATGAAATTGAGTTAAATGAAATTATACTTGCTTTTATAAATGAAAGTAGCGAAGAATAGTATAAAACAATATCAAATAACACTGTTTATACCGTTTTATCGTAAGAAAATTCAGCGGTTACTTTTTAATGACTCCTCTC
Source organism: Clostridiales bacterium (assembly GCA_012839295.1). GTDB lineage: Bacteria > Bacillota > Clostridia > Lachnospirales > Lachnospiraceae > Mobilitalea. The sequence continues at coordinate 242 of DUNO01000055.1, read as the reverse complement.
CTCTATCTTACCCCAAAGAACCTTTTTCCACAATGGAAAACAGGCAGACAAAGACGATTTTGTAATATGATAATCACAAAAAGGAAGCCCTCAGGATGATATTTCCCATCAAAAAGGAGACCGTTTCAAAGTCTGTGTAAACACAAAAAAACTGATATAAAATTTTAATAGTTACTTATGGGCAAGGCCATTTTTCGCTGGTTCTTGCCCATGCTTGTATTATAAAACTGTTTTTGGGGTTG
>DUNO01000054.1 GCA_012839295.1 Clostridiales bacterium | reverse complement strand
ATATTAGACAAAATATATCCAAGAAAAGAATGTAATCATAAATTTCCATATTGTCTGTTTACTTATTATTTTTCTAATGTTTATTTTGGATTGGCTCAATGTATTCAATTGGACAGCATCCGGTATGCGATAGAGCATATTGAAGATCCGGATGAAAAGCAGTGGGCCTTGGGGACGTTGGTTGTGGTCACCAGTGCAATAGGGACCTTACATGCGGGACATTTTGCCCAGCCTAAAAGGCTGGATTTGAATTCATTAGAAAAAATAATCCAGCAAAGGGAAAAATCAGCTTGGCTTGAGTTTTCAAAAAGATTAATCAGCTTAGCGGAAGAAAGTGCCCGATATCCCTATTCTGTGAATCTAATAGATGGGCCATGGAAAAAGGCTTTAAACAGTGCAAGGGAACGAACCGAAAAGAAATTAGTTGTATATTTAGATGCTCCTTATAAAAGAGAAGAATATAGCAGGTATTATCATGTCCTTGAAACGATTGTGAAATATGATTATCCTTCCTCAGTGTTGAAGGGAAGGATTCGTTCTAAATCAAATGGAGAAAGATTTAGAACGGAATTTTCAACTAAAACAGTTTGGAAAGTAGAAAAAAGTTTTGTTGAAGCCATCACTGAGATTTTAAATAAAGATGCAATTTGTGCATGGAGCTATTCCGATAATGGGGAAGCATCTTTAGTTAAAGTTATTGACCAAATAAGGGAGCAAATAAAATGTGAAGTATATATCTATGGTATGCCATATGAACATCAATCACAGAGGAAAAAGCAGAGTAATAGCAGAACTCGCTTAAAGGTTGTGGAGTATTGTATTTTGTTTATAAAGAAAGCTGTTTAAGATGGATTCATACGGTGCCTGTCAGTACGTCCAGAAGAATATTTCATTTAACGGGTGAAAATCCCGTCTGAAGAGCTGTCATCTCATTTTTTGAGGGAAGCTTAATCAGGTGAAAATAGTAAGTGCACGTAGAATTGTTTTAAAATCGTATGGCATAGATAGAAATAATTTGATAAAATAAAAGTAGAGGGTAGTGTTTTGAACTGCTTCCCGTCAAGTAGACAATTAAAAAAATATAAATCTTTTCTGCCAATAAAGTATATAATAATCGTAAGCGCTAAATAAAATAGTGCCTTTTTGTTTATTGTGATCCATGGGATAATAACTCCAAATATAAAGTTAAATTTTTTAGAGTTTTTCAAGTTTTCCAACTTGAGCTCAGATTGGAGCGATCATGGATGAAGTGACTTTAGTTAAAAACCATTTCCGCAAGGAACAGTGGAAGCAGATGGTCCTCGACTGCCAGAATAGTGGCCTTACTGTGAAGCAATGGTGTGAACAAAACCATGTCACACATCACGCCTATTATTACTGGCTTCGTAAGTTACGCACTGAATTATGCGATACGCTTCCGGTATCTGTTGATGAATCTAAAAAACCAGTCGTTTTCAAGAAACTTGAAGTGCAGGCTCCAATATCGGGGGCTCAGGCCGCTGTGATCATTCATCTTTCTTCTGCAACACTGGAGATTCAGAATGGTGCAGACCAGCAGACTGTCGAGGCGGTGCTCCTGGCACTGAAAAATATATGCTAGGCGACATTACTGTTGCCAAGGATATTTACATAGCCTGCGGTTACACCGATATGCGCAAGTCCATTGATGGACTTGCAACAGTTGTACAGCAACAGTTCCAGATTGATCCGTTTACACCAACACTTTTTTTGTTTTGTGGCAAGCGCCGTGACAGGATCAAAGCACTCTTATGGGAAGGCGATGGATTTGTTCTTCTCTACAAAAGATTAGAGAACGGAAGTTTTCGATGGCCACATAATGAAACAGAAGTAAAGCCGATATCTTGGCAGCAATTCAGATGGCTGCTGGAAGGTCTTGAATTGGAACAAAAATCATCAATCAGGCCTGCTGAAAAAGGCTCCTTCTGTTAGGGCAAAACAGTCCGGAAACCTATGATTTTACTGGTTCTTTGGCACATTTTGTGGTACAATAGTCTTATCAAAAACGATAAGGAAACTACAAAAATGACAGGTAAAGATGCTTATATCGAGCACCTTGAAAACACCATAAAAGATCTACAAAATCAGGTCAGCAATCTTACGGAAATGATACTGCTTCTCCGTAAGGAAAAATATGGGCCATCCAGTGAGAAGACTCCGAAGAATGATCCAATCGAAGGACAGCTCTCCTTGTTCAATGAGGCAGAACTTAAAGCCGACGCTTCTGCAGTGGAACCTATTGAAAAAGATGTCGAAGGTTATAAGCGTAAGGCAGGCAAAACCACGCGGGAAGAACTGATCAAGGATCTTCCTGTCAGGGAAATTCCCTGTACCCTTCCGGGTGAAGAACAATACTGTGACCAATGCGGTACCAAACTTAAAGTACTTGGAACGCAGGTTGTTCGGGAAGAACTGGAATACATCCCAGCTAAGCTTCGGGTCCTGCGGTATGTTCAGACGGTTTATGAATGTCCTGAATGTAAGCACACAGAACATCCATTTATTGTGAAAGCACCAACACCGACTTCACTTATGAATCACTCATTGGCGTCACCGAGCTCTGTTGCCAATGTCATGTATCAGAAATACATGAACAGCGTTCCCCTTTACCGACAGGAAAAAGATTGGGAACAGCTTGGCATTGCACTCAGCCGGGCGACCATGGCGAACTGGATTATCCGCTGTGCTGAGGACTACCTCAGGCCGATCGTGGATCATCTCCGAAGGGAACTCTTGAAAAGAGATATCATTCACTGTGATGAGACACCGGTACAGGTCCTCAAGGAGGAAGGTAAGAAGCCACAGACAAAATCTTATATGTGGCTTTACCGTACGGGCAATGATGGAAAAACCCCCATTATCCTTTATGATTACCAGCCATCCAGAAATGGTGATCATGCAGTAACCTTTCTGAAAGATTTCAAGGGCTACGTCCACTCGGATGGATATCCCGGGTACAACAAGCTGGCCGATATCACCAGATGCGGTTGCTGGGCGCATCTGCGGCGCAAGTTTGTGGAGGCAGTTCCCGGAAGAAAAGCTCAGGATGCACCACTTACCAATGCAGAGATTGGCAGAGATTACTGCGACCAGCTGTTTCATATCGAGGACAGTTTGAAGAAACTGACTCCTGGAGAAAGATTCTGTAAGCGTCTTGAATTGGAAAAACCGATTCTTGAGGCTTTTTGGAGTTGGCTTGGCAGTCTTACTGTCCTGAAAGGTTCTTCTTTAGGGAAAGCAGTTACCTATGCCCAGAATCAGAAGTCTTATATGGAGAATTATCTTCCTGACGGAAGATGCTCCATTTCAAACAATGCAGCTGAAAATGCCATCCGTCCCTTTACAGTTGGACGGAAGAATTGGCTCTTTGCAGATACTCCGAAGGGAGCTTCCTCCAGTGCTGCAGTATATAGTATCGTTGAGACAGCCAAGGCAAATGGTCTCAACGTTTATACCTACTTGGAATATTTGCTTCTGTACATGCCGGACACACAGTGGCAATCAGATCCGTCGCTGCTTGATGATCTGATGCCATGGGCATTTGATGTACAGGAAGAATGTAGTCATTAATTCTTAGGCCGGTATTATAGCCGGCCTCTTATTATTTTACAAGGCACTATTTTATTTAGCGCTTACCTCCATCTTGTAAAAATAATGAAAAAAGCATATAATAATTTTAATTAAAGACTTACCAAATGTAAACGGGGTAGAATCACTCAAGCTTGGAGGTTCCCATATGAAACAGCTCTTATTTATCTTTAACCCGGCTGCCGGCAGAGGCAGAATTAAAGGAAAGCTATATGATATCATAGATATTTTCGTAAAGCATGGTTATAAAGTCCACATTCACCCTACCCAGAAGAGAGGGGATGCCACAGCCTATATTGCGAATGATCAGACCGATTATGACCTGTTAGTCTGTGCCGGCGGAGATGGTACCTTAAATGAAGTTGTCACTGGGCAGATGCTGGCGGGCAAGCAGGTTCCCATCGGATATCTTCCGTCCGGCTCCATGAACGATGTGGGTCATAGCTTTAAGATCAGCCGTAATATTATGGCGGCAGTGGATAATATCGTAGGCGGGAAGCCATATGCCATGGATATCGGTAAGTTTAATGACCAATATTTTATTTATGTTGCAGCCTTTGGCGCATTTACAAATATCGCATATACCACCTCACAGAAGAATAAGAATGCAATTGGGCATCTGTCTTATTACTTGGAGGGAATTAAGCAATTATCCGATCTGAAGGAAAGGCAGGTTAAGCTTGAGTATGACGGCAATGTCCTTGAGGACAAGTTTATCGTCGGCTTAGTTACCAATTCCTTATATATCGGCGGCTTCAAGAATCCGAGCTATGAACGGACGAGCTTAAATGACGGTCTTCTTGAGGTCTTATTGGTTAAGATGCCAAAGAATATCTACGATCTGCAGTTGATTGTAACAGCGCTGTTAAGCTACAAGATCAATCCTACCTATATGTACTATATCCAGGCAAAAAAGCTTACCATCACTTCGGATCAAATGGAATGGACTTTGGACGGTGAATATGGGGGCTCCCATAGCCGGGTAGAAATTGAAAATTGCAATAAGGCGATACACATTATCAGCAGTTCCTTAAAGTAATCATGAATGAGAGGAACTGTCATAGTTGGGGTAGAATTCTAAGAATTCCGTCCCATTACTATGTGTAGCATATAAAAAACTTCCTCCTAAAAACAAGTTGATATTTTCACGTTGTTGTGTTAGTATGGTAAAGTGCTAATAAGAAAAAGTAAAATAAAGCAGCATGGAATATCACTGTTAATAGGAGGACATTATGAAAAGAAAATTGATCAGCGTTCTTATGATCGCAATTCTTATGATCAGCCTTGCAGGCTGTCAGAAGGAAAAGGGTGCAGGGGACGAATCCCTGAAGTACATAACAGACAAGGGTACCCTTGTGCTTGGCCTGGATGATACCTTTGCGCCTATGGGCTTTCGGGATGATAACGGTAATATCGTAGGCTTTGATATCGACCTGGCAACTGCCGTTTGTGAGAAGCTTGGTGTTGAATTGGTTCTCCAGCCGGTTGAATGGGAGGCAAAGGAACAGGAATTAAGCACGAAGAGCATTGACTGTATCTGGAATGGCCTGTCCATTACTCCGGAGCGTGAAGAGAACCTCGCCTTATCAATGGCTTATATGACGAATACCATCACCCTGGTTGTAGAAAAGGACAGCCCGGTTGCTACTATGGCTGATATGGCCGGCAAGAGGCTTGCACTGCAAAGCGGCTCTTCTGCAGAGGAAACCTTGAATGCGGAGGAAAATAAGGAATTTAAGGATTCTTTGGGACAGGTAAATCCTTTCGGCGATTATGCGGTTGCCTTAATGGATCTTGAGACCGGCAATTCGGATGCGGTTTTAATGGATTCCGTTGTCGCTGATTACATGATTATAAGTGCTGGCAAGGACTATAAGATATTGGATGAAAACTTGCTGGAGGATAGATATGCAGTAGGCTTCCGTAAGGGTGATGAAGCTCTTTGCAAAGCAGTCAACGATGCTTTGAAGGAGCTAAAGGCAGACGGAACAGTTGCTGAGATTTCCACGAAATGGTTCGGAACTGATATTACGACGATTCAGTAGGTTCAGTTTTATGATTCGGGAGTCAGATAGGGAAGATTTAGGCTGTGAGGTGGATATGAGGATTTTTCTATCCACCGCGCTAATATAAAGAAGCTTTTTGTCAGGTGAATCAACTTAATAGCGTTATTGATAATCAGGAGCTGCTTTTGCGGCTCCTGATTATCAATTGTAATATCTTTTTAGTTTCCATAATGCCGTCAATCCGAATAATACCATTAATCGGCGTAATGATATCCGCAATAGAAGCAGTAATGATGGAATCTTCCGTTAAATCTCCAGGTTGAAGTCTTGCGGCCACAGCGTGGGCAACGATGTATGCAGCGTGGCGGGCAGAGAGTGGTAGTGCTGCTGGTGCAAGGTGTCGTAAATGTCGAGGTAGTGTGGCTCCAGGTAGTGCAGCTTGAAGTGGTGCAGCTTGAGGTAGTGCAGCTTGAGGTGGTATAACTCGAAGTAGTACAGCTTGATGTGGTGGAACTTGAAGTAGTACAGCTTGAGGTACTGGAGCTCGAGGTGGTGCAGCTTGATGTGGTGGAGCTTGAGGTAGTACAGCTTGAGGTACTGGAGCTTGAGGTAGTACAACTCGAGGTACTGGAGCTCGAGGTGGTGCAACTCGATGTAGTACAGCTCCAGGTAGTGCAGCTCCAGGTAGTACAACTTGAGGTAGTGGAACTCGAGGTAGTACAGCTGGAAGTACTGGAACTGGAAGTGGTACAGCTCGAGGTAGTGGAACTCGAGGTACTGGAGCTGGAAGTGGTACAGCTTGAAGTAGTAGAACTCGAGGTAGGGCAGGGTAATGCTGAGCAGTCTACCACAGGAAGGCATCCGTTAAACAGATAGTTATGAAGCTCCGTATGATTTGCAGAATTGCCATTCGGAAGAAATCCTTCAGCAATAACACTTCCTTCAATATTTCCACCGGTTGTATAAATAATGGAAAATGGTGCAAACACAGTTCCCTGGAAGCTTGCGTTCGAGGTCACAATGCTGGTTGCGTTGTAAAAATTCCAGAATATAAGCCGTTTCTGCGCTTCGCTGGGGACAATGCCCTGGCCGATCTGGCTGCAGATGTTGTCACAAGGAGTTGGTAAAACAGCCGGGAACATCGTGGATCTCGAGATGGGGTAGTTGCCAAAATCTATATACGCCCCATTTACGTTAATCAGGATGGTGGAGCTGTCGGGAGCAATAATCGTCAGGCTGGAAAGGGTATCAAAGGTATTGCTGCATGAGCCGATGACATTTGCTGTAGGGGCAACACGGAGGGCATCTATGTGGAATACATTAATGTCTTGGTTTAAACCGATTAAGAATACATTTCCATTGCAATTGATTACGGTAGTCGTATTCGGAAGGCTCGTAAAGTTATTCCATTGCCGGGCGGCGCAGCGGAAATATTCGAAGGCAGACTGAAAGTCTTCGGCCAGGTTTGGCCTTCTTACGGGCTGCCTGGTACTGTCCGCATTATGATAGGTAACGCCTGTCACCTTGTAGTTTCCTGACGGTGTCATTACTGTATTTCCGGCGAAATTAGAGCCGTTCGCCCAGATTAAGTTACCCCCCACAACCAAGGTGGGATCAGTGCCATAAAGGGGACATGGGGTCTGGGCGTTGCATATTTTGCTGCCTACGCTAAAGGAGGAGAAGAGGGCATTCCCTCCAATTGCTGCTCGTCCCTCTATGTCGCTATTTCTTTGTTCTGCATTTGTAAGCACAAACAGGTTGTATTCGGATGCCTGCACCAAACTGGCGCATTGGCGTATAGTTCTGGTATTTGAATAAGCATTCATAACGTTTACCTCCAAATTTAATCATGAAATCTACTGGCCATTCATTTACGGGGAATAGGTCGTTTTAGCGGAAAAGGCGCTGTCTTTGCGCCATGCATCTCGATTATAGGAAACCGCATCCGCTTCCTATAATATATTATGCAGTAAATGATGGGATGCGACATTTATCGCTATAAGAGATTATATTCTTTGATTATATGCCAGGTGATTGATTTTCTAAGAAGGCTTTCTTTCGCATATGCTATATTAAATGTAAGAGAAAGTAGGTTTTGGTTTGAAGGTTGGAATTCTGACAATGTTTAACGGGTTAGCTACGGTTTATTCCCTGGTAAATGTAGTGGCGGATCATATTAAAATGCTTTTGGATGAAGGAATCGAGGTCCGGCTGTTGGTCAGTGAGGATTTGGACCTCAAGGAAAGGAGGGGGATTTTCCTCGACCCGAGGATTGAATGGGTGAAGGTCTGCAACCGTTTCCGGGGGGAACAGATTACCTGGAGGGATTACAGCTCGCCCAAGGTTCCAATCCATGATACCTTTATGGAGGAAGCGGAAACCATTGGGAAGGATCTTGTCACCAAGCTGGAGGGGCTGGAGGTATGCATGCTCCATGATATATTGTTTCAGGGCTGGCACCTGGTGCATAACGTTGCGGTCAGGTATGCGGCGGAGCGCCTGCCGGAGCTTAAGTTTATTGCCATGACCCATTCCCTCCCGGACGAAAGCCAGGTGGGGCAGCAGGTGGAGTGGCCCCACTCGGCCAGGTATTCCGCCATGCCTAATACCATTTATGTCTATCCTACGAAATGCGGGCTGAAGGCCTTGTCAAGACAGTACCGGGTGCCGGTGGAGCGGTGCCATGTCCTGAATAATACCCTGAACCTTCTTGAAAATGTGTGTGAAGAGGTTCTTGATTTGAACCGCCAGGTGGATTTGACCAGCCCGGATATCCTGATTGTATATCCGGCAAGGTTTACGACGGGGAAAAGGTTTGAAAAGGTTGCTATGCTGGCAGGGGCGATTAAGAGTGTCAGCACCTATCAGGTTAAGGTGGTCTTCTGTGAATTTCCGTCCATGGATATTTCGGAATCGGAGTATAAGGGGATTATCCGGCAAAAGGGGATCGAGTCAGGGCTGGAGCTGGAGGATATGGTATTTACCAGTGACTGCGGTTATCCGGACGGTATGCCCAGGGCTGCGATATTGGATCTGTTTACCCTGTCCAACCTGTTCATCTGCCCTTCTTTTTCCGAGTCCTTTGGGCTGACGGTCCTGGAAGCGGCAAGCAGGGGGAATTACCTGGTGTTAAATGAAGCCGTACCGGCCCTGGAGGAGCTGGGCAAGAACCTGGAGGCTTATTTTATGCGGTGGGATGCAAGGAATTTTGGGTTTGCGACCCAGGAGAGCTATTTCCCCAGCGAAGGGGCTTATTACGAGGAGCATGGAAAGAAGATTCTGATAGAAATGGAGCACAATCACGTCGTGAACGCAAAGATGAAGGTACGGAAGAGGTATAGTACGGCATGGGTTTTCGAGAACCAGTTGAAACAGCTTCTGGAGCAGCCGGACAGACATAAGGATAGCAGGGTGTAAGAAGGAGCCTTGAGGGGAACGAACAGGTACAAAAAGAATATGGAAAGCTAGTACGGTAGTCCGGCCAAGTATTTTTTGTATATGAATCTGGCCGGGCTGTCCGCTTTCTGCGCCTGTATTCAAGCTTTTATCCCTAAATTTCAAATTGAAATTGAAATGCCTGCAATGGTGTGGTAATATGGTAAAGTGCTAACAGATAAAATTGCATTTTACTATAATAGTTATTGGAGGCTTTTATGAAGATAGATAATGTACCCTTGGACGTGCTGATCCCGAATATGCTTGCTGCGACGGGAACGGCCCTTGAAATTTTCTTTCTTACCATCCTGTTCTCTGTTCCCCTTGGCTTCCTTGTCGCCCTGGGCAGAAGGAGTAAATTGACGGTCATAAGCTTTCCGCTCAGGATTTACCAGCTGATCTTCCGGGGGACGCCGCTGATGCTGCAGCTGATCTTCTTTATGTACGGCCCCTATTACATATTTGGTTTTACCCTGGACCGCTTTGCTGCCTGTATAGCAGCCTTTACCATTAATTATGCGGCATATTTTGGTGAGATCTTCCGCGGCGGTATCGCATCGATCCCCAAGGGGCAGTATGAAGCGGCAAAGGTCCTGGGCTATAACAAATTTCAGACCTTCCTCAGGATCATTATGCCCCAGGTAGTGAAATCCGTAATCCCCGCAGTGGGAAATGAATTAATGACCCTGGTAAAGGATACCTCCTTGGCCCAGGTTATCTCCGTGGTGGAGCTGTTCCGTGTGGCATCAGCAGCAGGCTCGAAATATTTTTCAACGGTACCGATTATTGTTGCGGCAGTCTTTTACCTGATTATGAATACGGTAGTGGAAATAACGTTTAAGCAGGTTGAGAAGAAGTTTGATTACTACAAGAACTAATGAAGACCTAATGCAGAACTTAATTTTAATGCAGTCATTTTCAGATAGCTGCTTAACTGCATTAGGGCATAATCGGATGAGCGTAGGATGGGCCTCAATATTTGAGGAATGGATTGAAGGAATAGATTAATGGAGGAAATTATGTTACTAAAGGCTGAAAATTTACAGAAGCAATTTGATAATACAGAAGTACTGAAAAGCATCTCTCTGGAAGTTAACGAGGGTGAGGTGGTCGCTATCATAGGTCCCTCCGGCTCCGGCAAGTCAACCCTGCTCCGCTGTCTGACCCAGCTTGAGAAAATTGACCAGGGCAGGATAGAGGTATGTGGCAAGCTGATGGTGGATACCTACGGCGGCACGGGCTATGCGGACCACAAGCTGCTCCATGAAATCGTACTGGAGGTGGGGCTGGTGTTCCAGAACTTCAACCTTTTCCCCCACTACAGTGTGCTGCGCAATATCGTAGATGCACAGGTCAAGGTGCTTGGCATTAATAAGCAGGACGCGGAGGAAAAGGCCATGTCCCTGCTGGGGAAAATGAACCTGTCCGACCGGGCGAAGGCTTATCCCTGTGAATTATCCGGCGGCCAGCAGCAAAGGGTGGCCATTGCCAGGGCTCTTGCCCTAAATCCACGCATTCTGTTCTTTGATGAGCCAACCTCAGCCCTGGATCCTGAGCTGACGGGGGAGATCCTAAAGGTAATCAGGTCTTTGGCGGAGGAACGGATGACCATGGTTATCGTTACCCATGAGATGGCCTTTGCCAGGGACGTGGCTGACCGTGTCGTCTTTATGGACGGCGGAGTTATCGTGGAGGAGGGCACCCCTGAGGAGGTATTCGGCAATACGGTGAACCAGAGGACGAAGGATTTCTTGCAGAGATTTAATCAAAGCTAAAGCCGGTCAAAGTTCTAACAAGCATTTTACAAATTACTGCTTGCAATTATTGGTTATCTTTGTTATAATGATTTGGATGCTAAATGATAAGACTAATTGGGAGTGGACGAAAGTCCACTCTTATTCTTTGCTTGTGAGCAGGTGTAACTATATTAATCAGATTTTGGGAAAGTAGGGATTTGGATGACAAAGCATGAAGAATACGAGCGCAGGACAGAAGCACTCTTGGAACCACTGCTAAAGGCCAATAATTTTGAGCTCTATGATATCGAGTATGTGAAGGAAGGCAGTAACTGGTTTCTTAGGGCATACATCGATAAGGAAGGCGGTATTGCGGTAGATGATTGTGAATTGGTGAGCAGAGCCTTGAGTGATTTGCTGGATAAGCATGATTATATCCCGGATTCCTATATTCTGGAGGTCAGTTCACCGGGACTTGGCAGGCAGCTAAAGAGGGATAAGCATTTTGAGAAAAGCCTTGGCGAAGAGGTGGAGGTTAAGCTGTATAAGGCCTTGAATAAGAAAAAGGAGTTTGTCGGCCTGCTGGCAGCTTTTGACCAGGAAACCGTAACAATTGAGCTGGAAGGTGGATCAACTATGGTTATTCCGAGGGCGGATATTGCAACGGTACGCCTCACCTTTGACTTCTAATAGCAATTGATAGGATATAAAATCGGAAATTTATTGAAAGGGAGGAAAAATCCTCCTGGTCAACACATAGTAGAATTTGAAATTTATTTAAAAAGGAGGATTTGGCAAAGAAAATGGACGCGAACAGAGAATTAATCGAGGCTTTAAACCAGATTGAAAAAGAAAAGGATATCAGCAAGGACATTTTATTGGAGGCATTGGAAAATTCATTGGTTGCTGCCTGTAAGAATAATTTCGGCAGAGCTGACAATATTAAGGTTAGTATCGACAGGGAAACCGGTGAAGTGAATGTATTTGCCATGAAAGAGGTTGTGGAGGAGGTAACTGATCCTGTTATGCAGATCAGCCTTGCACAGGCGAAGATGAAGGATGTCAGGAAGGAAATTGGGGATATCGTTCCGGTCGAGGTTACTCCTAAGAATTTTGGACGTATTGCGGCGCAGAAGGCAAAGCAGGTAGTTGTCCAGAAGATCCGGGAGGAAGAAAGAAAGGTTCTCTTTACCCAGTACAGCGCGAAGGAAAAGGATATCGTAACAGGAATCGTACAGCGCTATGTAGGAAATAATGTAAGCATTAACCTGGGCAAGGTGGATGCGGTACTTACTGAAAATGAGCAGGTGAGAGGGGAAGTGTTCCGTCCCACTGACCGTATCAAATTGTATGTGCTGGAAGTAAAGGATACCACGAAGGGGCCGAGAATTACGGTTTCCAGGACCCATCCGGAGCTGGTGAAGCGTTTGTTTGAGGCGGAGGTCACTGAGATCCAGGACGGTACCGTGGAGATTAAGAGCATTTCCAGGGAGGCCGGTTCCAGGACAAAGATGGCGGTATGGAGCAATAACCCGGATGTTGACGCAGTCGGCGCATGTGTCGGCTTAAACGGATCCAGGGTAAATACCATTGTCCATGAGCTTCGAAATGAAAAAATCGACATTATCAACTGGAGCGATGATCCGGCAAAGCTGATTGAAAACTCACTCAGTCCTGCAAAGGTCATATCCGTTACGGTAGATGAGGAGGAAAAGAGTGCCCGGGTAATCGTGCCGGATTACCAGCTGTCCCTTGCCATTGGTAAGGAAGGCCAGAATGCAAGGCTGGCGGCGAAGCTGACGGGCTATAAGATTGATATTAAAAGTGAATCCCAGATCATGGGTTATTAGGATGTGATAATAGATGGCTAAAAAATTACCATTAAGAATGTGTACCGGATGCGGTGAAATGAAAGCAAAGAAGGAAATGATCCGCATATTAAAGACACCGGAGGATGAGATCGTCATAGATTCCACAGGAAAGAAAAACGGCAGGGGTGCTTATCTTTGCTGCAGCAGTGAATGCTTGCAAAAGGCAATCAAAACCAAGGGTCTGGAGCGGTCACTTAAGGTGGGCATCCCGAAGGAATTGGTAGAAACACTGGAGAAGGAGATGAGGGTGCTTGAGTCCGGAAGAAAAGAAGATATATAGTCTCATAGGAATAGCGACAAAGTCCCGCAATTTGGTAAGCGGTGAATTTATGACAGAAAAGGCCATAAAAGAACATAAAGCCGCTTTGGTGATTGTAGCAGGTGATGCGTCGGACAATACAAAGAAAATGTTTACCAATATGTGTACTTACTATAATGTGCCAATTTATTTTTTTGGTGTGAAGGACGACTTAGGTCATGCAATGGGTAAAGAGTTTCGTGCTTCTTTGGCAGTGTTTGACAAGGGCTTAGCGGATGCAATTGAAAAGCAACTGAACGTGATGCAAGATAAGGTTGAAGGAAATGCAATAGATAAGCGAATGGGGACCGGGTCCATGCCGGTACCTTCGTGGGAGTTTCCGAGGAATGAAGGGCATGGACATTATAACGGAGGTAGTAAGTAGATGGCAAAAATGAAAGTATTCGAACTAAAGAATCAAATAAATGAACTCGGCGGAGCGATTGAAAGTAAGGACATCTTAGATTTTATAGAAGGCAATTTTGGTGTCAAGAAATCACATAACAGCAATCTGGAGGAGAATGAGGTCCAGTATGTAAAAAATTATTTTCTCCAGAGCCGCAAAGCGGCATCTGCCGCGAGAGCAGCCGCAGAGCATAAGCGGCCGGCGGGGCAGAAGCAGGCTGCGGATGCTGTGAAGCCGTCCGCACCGGCCACAGAGCAGGAGATGCCTGCTGCAAAGCCGGCGCCGTCGGTTCATGCGGCAGCCCATACGGCAGCTCCGGCTGCGAACAGACCGGCTGCATCAGCGGCAGGCGGGCCGGCAGGAGCAAGGCCGGCCACAGGTGCCGCCCAGGCAAAACCGGACCAGGCAGGCGGGCAGGCAGGTACCGGTGGAGCCAGATCAGCCACGGCTGGACAACAAGAAGGAACCAAACAAGGTCAGGCAGGCCAGCAAGGCGGTCAAAGGCCGGTAGGAGAAACAGGTCATAATGGAAGCAATGCGCAATCAGCAGTTGCACAAGGACAAAGACCTGCAGGAGGACAGAGCGTAATGAGACAAGGCCAAACAGGCCAGACAGGGCAAGGGAATCAGGGAGTACACACAGCACAAAGACCGGCACAGGCAGGTCAGGGATCAAGAAGCGGCGGACAGGATGGACAGAGACCGTCAGGCCAGGGCTACCAAGGGAACAGACCCCAGGGCCAGGGCTATCAGGGGAACAGACCCCAGGGAGAAGGCTACCAGGGGAACCGTGGTCAAGGCCAGGGTTACCAGGGAAACAGACCCCAGGGCCAGGGCTACCAGGGAAACAGACCCCAGGGAGAAGGCTACCAGGGAAACAGACCGCAGGGTCAGGGTTACCAGGGAAACAGACCGCAGGGTCAGGGCTATCAAGGAAACAGACCCCAGGGAGAAGGCTACCAGGGGAACCGTCCGCAAGGCCAGGGCTACCAGGGAAACAGACCCCAGGGTCAGGGCTATCAGGGGAACCGTCCCCAGGGTCAGGGCTACCAGGGAAGCAGACCCCAGGGAGAAGGCTACCAGGGGAACCGTCCCCAGGGCCAGGGTGGCTACGGACAGCAGGGAAACCGGGGAGGCTATGGCGGAAATGGTTATTCCAGGCCAAACACCGGCCCCAAACCAGGCGGCTTTAACCGTGGCTATGAAGACGTGGGTAAGGATGAGGATGACAGGCCGAGCTACGCACGCGCCCAGGGCAAGAAAGGCCCTGCAACCAGGAGCGGAGGCGAGCGCAAGAATTTTGACCAGCAGATCTTAGACCAGAAGGTTGCGGCAAAGAATGATAACAGCAATAAGAGGAACAGGGATAGAATCAATAAAGAAAAGAACTATAAAGAGAAAAACCTGGTTGGGCATGATGAGGAGATCGATGATATCAAGGTAAAAATTGCTCCAAAGAAGGGACAGTTTATCCAGCCTAAGCCGGTTCAGGTAGTTGAGGAAGAGATCAAGGTAATTACGATTCCGGAGGTATTGACCATTAAGGAGCTGGCAGACAAGATGAAGAAGCCCTCTGCCGCATTAATTAAAAAGCTGTTCTTATCCGGAAAAATCGTAACCCTGAACCAGGAGATTACCTTCGAAGAAGCGGAGGAGATCGCCTTAGATTATGACATCATTGCCGAAAAGGAAGTTCCGGTAAATGAAGTAGAGGAGTTGCTGAAGGAAGAGGAAGAAGACAAGGAGACTATGGAAAAACGTCCTCCGGTAGTCTGCGTAATGGGTCACGTTGACCATGGCAAGACCTCCCTTCTTGATGCCATCCGGGAGACAAACGTAACCTCCAGGGAGGCTGGCGGCATCACACAGCATATCGGTGCCTATACCGTAGAAGTAAATGGTGAGAAGATTACCTTCTTAGATACACCGGGCCATGAGGCCTTTACCTCCATGCGTAAGCGCGGGGCAAAATCAACGGATATCGCAATCCTTGTAGTTGCAGCGGATGATGGTGTCATGCCCCAGACTGTTGAGGCGATCAACCATGCCAAGGCCGCAGGGGTCCAGATCATAGTTGCGATCAATAAGATCGATAAGCCAAGTGCTAATATCGAGAGGGTAAAGCAGGAGCTGACAGAGCATGAATTAATTGCTGAGGACTGGGGCGGAGATACGATTTTCGTACCCGTATCAGCGCATACCAAGGAAGGTATCGGACAGCTTCTCGAGATGATCCTGCTGACCGCTGAAATACTTGAGCTTAAGGCTAATCCGGACCGTAATGCAAGAGGTATCGTAATTGAGGCAGAGCTTGATAAGGGCAGGGGCCCCGTAGCTACGATCCTGGTACAGAAGGGCACCTTACGTGTCGGTGATAATGTGGCTGTCGGTTCGGCCTTTGGTAAAGTACGTGCCATGATGGATGACAAGGGCAGAAGGGTGAAGGAAGCTACTCCTTCCATGCCGGTAGAGATCCTGGGCTTAAATGAAGTGCCGGATGCAGGTGAGATCTTTGTTGCGGTAAACAACGAGAAAGAAGCCAGACAGATTGCCAATGCATATCTGACACAGGGCAAAGAGAGGCTTCTGGCAGATACAAAGGCTAAGCTGTCCCTGGATGGACTGTTCTCACAGATCAAGGCCGGTAATATTAAGGAATTAAACCTTATTATCAAGGCTGACGTCCAAGGCTCCACAGAGGCGATGAAGCAGAGCCTGATGAAGCTCAGCAATGATGAGGTTGCAATAAGGGTAATCCATAGCGGCGTTGGTGCCATCAATGAATCGGACGTTATCCTGGCAAGCACCTCCAATGCGATTATCATCGGCTTTAATGTAAAGGCGGATAATGCGGCAAAAGAGACCGCAGACCGTGAAAAGGTTGACGTGAAGTTCTACAGTGTCATCTACAATGCGATTAATGATGTGGAGGCTGCAATGAAGGGCATGCTGGATCCTATCTTTGAAGAGAAGATCATCGGCCATGCTGAGGTTCGTATGACCTTTAAGGCTTCCGGCATTGGTACTATCGCAGGCTCCTATGTGCTCGACGGTAAGATCATCAGAGGAAGCAAGGCTAGAATATACAGGGATAGCCAGTTGATATTTGAAGGGAACCTGGCATCCTTAAAGAGGTTCCAGGATGATGTAAAGGAAGTTGCTGCCGGTTACGAATGCGGCCTTGTATTTGAAAAATTCAATGACCTGCAGGAAGAAGACAAGGTGGAATTCTATATTATGGTAGAGGTTCCAAGATAGTTTTGCAGCGTTCTTCTGCCGTGATAGAAAGGACTTGGTAATTGTATGAGGAAAAACAGTATTAAGAACACCAGAATTAACGGTGAAGTACAAAAAGAGCTGAGCACATTAATCAGCAGGGAAATCAAAGACCCCAGGATTAATCCGATGACCTCCGTCGTTCATGTGGAGGTTGCACCGGATTTAAAGACAGCGAAGGTATTTATCAGCGTGCTGGGAGATGAGGAGTCTAAAAAGGCTACCCTGCAGGGATTAAGGAGCGCAGCAGCCTACATGCGAGGACAGTTGGCGAAATCGCTGAACTTGAGAAATACACCGGAACTTACCTTTGTAATCGATAATTCAATCGAATACGGTGTCCATATGTCAAAGCTCATCGATGAGGTGAACAAAAACATACCGGACCGGCCAGACCAGGAAGATGGAATGGAAGAAGGAGACCAAAGGGACCACTAGGCTTAATCAAAGAAAAGGAAGAATAGCTTATGGAAAAAATTAATGCGGAATTCATCGGAGCAGGGAAGGTGGCAATTGCCGGTCACATCAGGCCGGACGGCGACTGTGTCGGTTCCTGTACTGCACTGTATTTATACCTGAAACAGAATATGCAAAGCTTGGGGCTTGAGAAGGTGGATGCTTATCTCGAAAATTTTGGTGTTGAATTTAACATCCTGACCGGCTCAGAGGAAATCAAGCACAGCTATGATACTGAGGAAAGCTATGATTTATTTATTTCTTTAGATTGCGGTAGTATTGACCGCCTGGGAAATGCAATTAAGTATTTTGATACGGCGAAGAAGAGAATCAATATTGACCACCACATCAGCAATAATAATTTTGCTGATGTGAACCATGTGGTTCCGGAGGCTTCCTCCACCTGCGAGGTGCTCTTTAGCCTGATGGAGGAGGAGCTGGTTACAAAGGAAATAGCGGAAGCCTTATATGTTGGGATTATCCATGATACAGGCGTATTCAAGCACAGCAATACCAGCGAAAGGACGATGGTTACTGCAGGCAGGTTAATCAGCAAGGGAATTGATTTTTCCTCACTGATTGATGAATCCTTCTATGCAAAGACATACCTGCAGAACCAGGTTCTTGGACGCTGCCTCATGGAGAGCATCCTTGTGCTGGAAGGCAAGGTGGTATTTGCCGCCGTCAGCAAAAAAATGCTGGATTTTTACGGCGCTACCCATGCGGACCTGGACGGCATTATTGACCAGCTCCGGGTCACCAAGGGGACAGAGGTCGCTATTTTTATCTATGAAACGGATTTCCACGAATACAAAGTCAGCATGAGGGCCAATGGTGAGGTAAATGTAAGTAAGATAGCCTGCTATTTCGGCGGAGGCGGACATATCCGGGCGGCTGGCTGTACAATGAGGGGCTCCGCCCATGATGTGGTTAATAACCTTACACTACATATTGAGGCCCAGCTCCGGGATCTTGGCATCCTGAAGGGATAACAGGGAGCAGGCAGGTATAGGACAGGTTTTCTAAGGAGTGCAGGCAATTGGTTAACGGAATTATTAACGTATACAAAGAAAAGGGCTATACCTCCCATGACGTTGTAGCTAAAATGAGGGGTATCCTGAAAATGAAGAAAATCGGACACACCGGTACCCTGGATCCTGATGCGGTAGGGGTACTTCCTGTTTGCATGGGAAAAGGGACAAAGCTTGTGGATATGATTACTGACACGGACAAGACCTACGAAGCGGTATTAAAGCTTGGGATCACCACGGATACCCAGGATATGACGGGAACTGTCCTGAAGGAAGCTCCTGTAACCGCCGGTTATGGTCAGATCGAAGCGGTGGTTAAAGGCTATATCGGAGAATACATGCAGCTTCCGCCTATGTACTCCGCCATAAAGGTGGACGGGAAGAGGCTATATGAGCTTGCAAGGCAGGGAAAGGAAATCGAGCGGGAGCGCAGGAGGGTGGTTATCCGGGACATCCGGATTCTCGGGTATTCCGGGGCAGAGCATGAGGTTACCATGTCCGTGGATTGCAGTAAGGGTACCTACATCAGAACCCTTCTCCATGACATCGGGGAGGCCTTAGGCTGTGGCGGAACGATGAAGAGCCTTGTCCGCACTGCTGTCGGCCAGTTTAAGCTGGAGAACGCCCTAAGGCTGTCTGAAATTGAAGCCCTGGCCCGTGAGGAAGCGCTTGCTCCTTATATCATACCGGTGGAGGAAATGTTCCGGGATTATGATAAAGTAGTAGTGGACAGGGAATACCACAAACTGATTTACAATGGGAATCCATTTTGCAAGAGCCAAAGGATGCCAGTGGATAGTAACGCAGCAACCGATGATACTGTGACAGAGGACAATAGCATGCCAACTGATGATATTGTGGCAACAAACGATACTATGGCACCGGAGGATAGCGTAGCAACGGCTTTTGCAAGAGTGTATGATGCGGATGGCAATTTTGTTGGAATATACCGGTTTGACCAGGAAGCAGGGCTGTATCGGCCGGTTAAGATGTTTTTGTCATAATAAGAACCAGAAGATGGAGGAAAGCCCCCAAAGGAGGCTTGGGCCTTTTCAAAGGAGGCTTAGATGGCTATGGAGTATATAGCAGGCAGTACAAACTTTAAATTTAAAAATACAGCGGTTACCCTGGGGAAGTTTGATGGACTTCATCTGGGGCATAAGCAGCTCATTAACCTGGCGGTTTCATATAAGGAACAGGGGTATAAGGCAGTTATGTTCAGCTTTTTGCTGCACCCGGAGAACTTATTTTCTGATAAAGAATTTGAACTGATTTATACGGAAGAGGAAAAATTATTCCAGCTGAACCGGTGCGGCATTGATGCCCTGATATCCTACCCCTTCACGGAGGAGACAAGATCCATGACGCCGGAGGAGTTTATTAAGGAAATCCTGATTGACAAGCTGGATGCAAAGGTCATCATCGTGGGAAATGATTTCCGCTTTGGCTTTGAACGGCGGGGGGATGTGGCCTTATTAAAGCAGTATGAAGAAACCTACGGCTATAAGGTGGTTTCCTGTGAGAAGAAGAAATGGAAGGGTGACATTATCAGCAGCTCAGCAATCCGCCGGGTCCTGAAGGAGGGAAACCTGGAGGCCGCAAATGCAATGCTGGGACAACCCTATTCCATCCGCGGTGAGGTGGCCCATGGAAGGAAGCTGGGGAGGACCATTGGAATGCCGACGGTGAACCTGATCCCATCCTCATCAAAATTGCTGCCCCCTTGTGGCGTATATGCCACTAAGACCATCATCAAGGGTGTACCTTACCTGGGAGCGACCAACATAGGCTATAAGCCGACGGTGGGGGAAGAGGAATATATTGGTGTGGAGACCTATATTTTTGATTTCGACGGTGATCTGTACGGGGAGCTGCTGGAGGTCGAGTTCTACGAGTATATCCGCCCGGAGCTGAAATTTGGTTCCCTGGAGGAGCTGATTACAAGAATGAGGGAAGATCTCATCCTTGTACAGAGATTTTTTAAGGTTAAAAAATGATCTGGTTTGGTAACAGCACAGGAAGCTGGGCGGATTCAGGCGGTAATTCAGGCAGTATTTATGATTGAATAGAGATGAAATAGACAAAAATAATAATATTGGCATAAATTCCGGAGGACAATTGGTTTGTACCTCCGTTTTTGCTAAATAATTATAATAAGTTATGAGAAGTTAAAGAGCAACTTCTAATAACTTATATTATCGGAACCAAATACATGTTCCGATAATCGAGATGACGGTGCGAAAAGACCGCACCTTTTATTAGAAGTTAAAGAGCAACTTCTAATAACTTACATTATAAAACGATTAAAATACCGGGACGTGTATTCCAAAGGACGGGCATATGCTGTATACTGGCTTTGATCATCTATTTAGTAAGCCCTTTCTTAAGCAAAGGCTTACCAAATAGAACTACTGTGAGAATCTTAAGGAGATGGAGTGAAAGAAGCATGTTAATTGTGAATAATGTAACGAAGAGATATGGAAAGTTCGTAGCAAATGATGCTGTAAGCTTTGAAATCAAAGCCGGAGAGATTTCTGTTTTGCTTGGCCCAAATGGAGCCGGAAAATCAACAATCATTAAATCGGTTGCCGGGCTGTTAAAGTTTGACGGACAAATAATGATCAACGGGCATGAAAATAAGTCCTTACAGGCCAAGCGGGATTTGGGCTATATACCGGAAATGCCTGCCCTGTACGATATGCTTACGGTCTGGGAGCACATGGAATTCATCGCACGGGCCTATTCCCTGAAGAATTGGAAGGAAAGGGCCAATGTGCTGCTGCAAAGGCTCGAGCTTGAGGATAAAAAGAAGAAGCTTGGCAGTGAGCTTTCAAAGGGGATGCAGCAGAAGGTCAGCATCTGCTGCGGCCTTTTGACGGAGCCGAAGGTGATATTATTTGATGAGCCCATGGTGGGTCTGGATCCCCATGCAATTAAGGAATTAAAAAGCATGATTCTGGAGAAGAAAAAGGAAGGGGCTGCCATACTGATCAGTACCCATATGCTGGACAGTATTGACGAATTTTGGGACAGCGCGAATATCATGATGGGTGGAAGGATTGCTGCCAGGAGAACCAGGCAGGATATCGAAGGCTCCGGGGAGGATCTGGAAGCCTTGTTCTTTAACATTACCGAAGGGGATAAGCGGCAGACGGAAGGAGAGGAATAAGCAATGAAGGCGATTGTCTATTTACTTGTAACCAGGTTTAAAAACCAGCTCCTAAGCTTGAAGAAAAAGCCGGGTATGCTGATATTGTATCTCTTTGTTTTCCTGATGATTGTTGGATCCCTGGTATTCTTGGTATTCGCAGGAGTGGAAGGGACAGGCATGGATTATGCGGATGAAAGAATTTTGCTGCTGATTATTGGCGGGGTTGCATTATTCTTATTATATACCTTTGTCTACAGCGGCCTGTCAACCGGCTCCAGCCTGTTTACAATGCCAGACGTGGGACTGTTGTTCGTATCACCAGTTTCATCAAAGAAAATCCTTCTCTACGGATTAATCAGTACCTTGGGCAAATCCTTGCTGGGCGGTATTTTTATCTTTTACCAGATTGCAAACCTAAGGAATAACTTTGGCTACGGGATGAAGGAAATCCTCTCTTTATTCATTGTCTTTGTTCTGGTAGTGGTATTTGGACAGCTACTTGCAATTGGGATCTATATATTCTCAAATGGCAATGAAAAGCGTAAAAGGCTTGTAAAGACCCTGGTATATCTTGCTTATGCAGGTATATTGCTGTCCGTTGTCTATGTGTATCAGCGGTATGGAGTAGGAGCCTGGGAAGCCGCCCTGCGTGTGGTCAGCTCCTCTGGCTTTGGCTATATCCCCATAGCCGGTTGGGGAACCATGTTTTTTATGGGTGTCGTAAATAATTCCCTGTTTGAAATCCTCCTTTCCCTCGGGCTGTTTACCTGCCTGGGAGCCGTCATGATCCTTGTTTTAACCTCGGGCAAGGCGGATTATTATGAGGATGTGCTGGTCTCCACAGAGACTACTTACCAGACACTGCAGGCGGCAAAGGAAGGCCGCAGGGTAGCCAGGCAGGGCGGCAAAAAGATTAAGGTAAAGGAACAGGAGCATGGCATTGGTAAAGGAAGCGGTGCCTCCACCTTAATGTATAAGCACCTCCTTGAGATGAGACGGAAAAGCAGATTTATATTCCTTGACGGCTATACCCTGTTCCTGGTGGTAGGTGCCGGTGCCGCAGGATATTATTTTAAGAAGGAGCAGTTACCCCAGGGAATGGACTACCTGATATTGGGTCTGGCCGCTTATATACAATACTTTGTTTCAATTATGGGCAAGCTAAAGGAAGAGCTTACAAAGCCCTATATCTACCTGATACCGGAATCTTCTATTAAGAAGGTGATTGCAGCCTCTGCCACCTCTTTGCTTAAGCCCTGCGTGGACGGAGTGCTGATCTTTTTAGTGTATGTGGTAGTCAGGGGCATGAACCCTTTGACGGGAGTGTTTTTTGCTGCCGCCTATGCTGCCTCCGGCGCGGTATTTACGGCATTGACGATCCTTTATCAGAGAGTGCTTGGCGACCAGCCAAATAAGCTGGTGCAGATGTTTTTCTGTTTTGGTATCCTGCTGCTGATCCTGGCACCCTCGATTGGTGTCTCAATAGCCGCCGCATTTTTATTGCCGGATGCATTGGCATTCCTGGTGACCCTGCCCTATACCGGCTTTTGCATCCTGTTTACCATATTGCTCTTCCTGCTGAATGGCAACCTGATCGATAAAGCAGAATTTACGGGAAGATAGCAGGCTGGTATCGGCAATGGGATGCAAATAGGGACAGAAGCAGTAAAGCGATTGGGAAATAACTGAAAAATAGTTGAAAACCTTGACTTTCTAAGAAAAAAGAGTTTACAATAATTTAAGAATATGGTACGATACCAAAGGTACTTGATGATACTTGGCATAAAGCATGCTAAGTACAAGGATAGTACGACCACTTAAGTGAGCCGATGCCCAGAGCAAGGACACTCCGACCTTCTTCTTAGTATCAGGCGCTTTAAAAATGAAAGGAGAATTGTTAACATGATTAGCAAGGAAAAGAAACAGGAAATCATCAAAAATTTTGGAAGAACACCAGAGGATACAGGATCTCCAGAGGTTCAGATTGCACTTTTAACAGAGAGAATTACCGAGTTAACGGAGCATTTAAAGAACAATAAGAAGGATCATCATTCCAGAAGAGGTCTTCTTAAGATGGTTGGACAAAGAAGAGGTTTACTTGAATACTTAAAGAAGACTGACATCGATGGATACCGTAAGTTAATCGAGCGTTTAGGTTTAAGAAAATAGTAAATATCTTAAGGAATTTAGGACTGTCCCATTTTACAGCCAGGTGCTCATAATGGGACAGTTTTTCTCATATTCTGGATGAGATTATTTTAGGGAAATAGGGGGGTTTTATGGATCAGATTAAAAGAATGCTGCGGGATACCAGTTTTCTTAAGAAAACTTTGGCGATCATGATACCGGTGGCATTACAGAACCTGCTGAACAATGTGTTGAACCTGGTTGACACCTTAATGATCGGGCAATTGGGAGAAACCTCTGTTGCGGCAGTAGGTCTTGCAAATAAAGTGTTTTTTGTTTTCTCGCTTCTGATGTTTGGGGTATGCAGCGGTTCGAGCATATTGTCAGCCCAGTATTTTGGAAGGCGGGAGATGGTTAATATTAAAAGGGTATTGCGGCTGGGCTTAATGATAGGCGTCAGCGCCTCCTTCCTCTTTGTAATACCGGGGCTTTTGTTCCCGGGATATGTCATGAGGATATTCACGCCCCAAAGTGATATGATTGTAATCGGAGCCTCTTACCTTGCGGTGATTGCATTAAGCTATCCACTGACAGCAATTTCAAATACCTATACGGCGGTTTTGCGGAGTATGCACTATGTTCGTCTGCCGGTTATCATTACAATGGTCTCGATCGGAGTGAATGTTACATTAAACTATGGTCTTATTTATGGTAATTTTGGACTTCCTAAGATGGGAGTTGCCGGTGCTGCGCTGGCTACGCTGGTTGCCAGGATCGTGGAATGCGCTTCCTTACTGATCGCCGTACATAGCAAAAAAGCCGGGGATGATGGCGTTGGGGATTTTATCCACAGCAAGTACGATAGGCAGGCAGAAGGCGGAGTAGCCTTTTTAAATAAGCCATTCCTCCAAAAGTTTCTTCTGACGGCCTCGCCGGTTATTGCCAACGAGTTCATGTGGGGGCTGGGTGTGACCATGTACTCCCTGGTATATGGACGTATGGGTGATGCCGCCACGGCTGCCATTACCATTACGAATACCGTGGAGCAGGTGATCCTGGTATTCTTTTTTGGAATCTGTAACGCTGCCGCCGTTGTGCTTGGAAATGAAATGGGGGCGGATAAGTTTAAGAAAGCGGAGGAGTATGCGAAAAACTATATGATATTGCAGCTGGTCTTGTCCGTAGTTGGGGCTGTGATAACACTGCTTTGCAGGGAATATATCATCGGAATCTTCCAGGTATCGGAGCTGGTTGCTGGATATATCCGGCTGAGCCTGGCAGTATTTGCAATCTATATGCCGGCCAGGATGGTAAACTGCCTGATTATCGTAGCGATCCTGCGAAGCGGAGGGGATACCAGGGCGTCACTTTTCCTGGATGTCAGTGGAGTATGGCTCATCGGAATCCCGATGGCGGTCCTGGGCGGCCTGGTGTTCCAGCTGCCGATTTATATCGTCTACGCCATGATCCTGATCGAAGAGATCTATAAGCTGGTATTGGGCTATCTGCGTTACCGCCAGAAAAAATGGCTTAAGAATATTGTAGCAGATTAATATTAAATTAAGGATTATTGATAGAAGCTGTTTCGCCACATGGAATTAAGTGACGGAGCAGCTTTTATCTATTTTATAAAAAATATAAAAAATAACACCTGACCATAAAAAAATGAAATAAAACCTAAAAAAAACAAACCAGGGAAAGTGATTTATTTCAATAACTTTTGATTTACATGAAAAAAAAGTAAAGTTCAGGTAATATTGTATTTTTTTTAAGGTATGGAAATGATAAAATATAGAAATCATAGAGCGATTCACAAAGGGGTAAACAGGATGCTAAAAGTATTTCTGGTTGAGGATGAAGTTGTTGTAAGAGAAGGAATTAAAAATAATATTGCATGGAGCGAGCATGGTTTTATTTTTTGCGGGGAGGCCAGCGATGGGGAGCTGGCAATTAACCAGATCCGCCAGAAAAAACCGGATATCATTATTACGGATATTAAGATGCCCTTTATGAACGGGCTGGAGCTGAGCAGGCTGGTAAAAAGGGATGACCCTGAGGTGAAGATTATCATCCTGAGCGGCTATGGTGAATTTGAGTACGCAAAAGAGGCCATTAATATCGGGATTGAGGACTATCTGTTAAAGCCCATCAATGCGGAGGAGCTGTTAAAGGCTGTTAAAAGGGTAGCCCAGAAGATTATGGCGGAAAGGGAGGAGAAGGAAAATCTCATGAAATTCCGAAGGGAGATGCAGGAAAATGAGGTGCAGGGTAAGCGCAACTTCTTCCATGAGATGATCAATAGCAGCCTTTCCCTCTCGGATATCCTTGATAAGGGCAGACAGCTCGGCATCAATTTATATGCCGGCTATTATAATATCATCCTGTTTAAGGCTACCAGCAAAAACCATAGGGATGGATATTTTTCAAAAACCCTGGTGAGCCTGTCGGAGGAGCTGGCAGCATATTTTGAAGAGCATGATATCCTGTGGTTTGACCGCAGCCTTGAGGGCTATGCAATTATCCTGAAGGCGGACACCATGAAGGAGCTTAAGCGCCAACAGGACATTTACATAGCAGAGCTGGAGCAGCTCATCTGCAAGTACGGGAATTTAACCTATTTTGGGGGGATTGGCAGCTGTGTTAACCGGCTGAGTGAGCTTTATCTGTCCTTTGAGGAGGCCAGCAGGGCATTTGCTTACCGGTTTATTGCAAACCAGAGCCAATTTTTCGAGGCTGAAAAAATGAATGGCTTAAAGCACCAGGAGGACAATCCCTGGGCAGATATGGTCGATACCCAGTATCTGGATAAGGAGGCGGCTGAAAAATTCCTCAGGAATGGGGAGCTGGGGGAAGTAAATTATTTTGTTGAGGAATATCTGGGGAATTACGGGAAGGCGGCTAAAAAATCGCTGATTTTCCGGCAATATATTTTAATGGACATGTATTTTATCGCGGTGAAATTCATCGAAAGGCTGGGAAAGGACAATTGCGTTAAAACGGAGGAGCTGTTCCAGGCTCCCCAGCAGATGAACCATATCGTGGCGGATTATGATAAAACTATTTCCTGCATTAAGGAGCTGTTTACCCGGGCAATTACCTGCCGGAATGAAGCGGCGACCAGGAAATTCAGCAATATCGTGGAGGAAACCAAGGAGTACATCCATAAGAACTACCAGGCGGAGGAGCTGTCGCTGAATTCAGCGGCCTCCTATGTTAATATCAGCCCAAGCTACCTAAGCTCCGTATTCAGCCAGGAGACGGGACAGACCTTTGTAAAATACCTGACGGACCTCCGGATGGATAAGGCGAAGGAGCTTTTGGTCTGCACCAATAAACGCAGCAGCGAGATTGGTACCCTGGTAGGATATAAGGATCCCCATTATTTTTCTTATTTGTTCAAAAAGACCCAGGGGTGTACCCCATTGCAATTTAGGACAAGTAAAAGCCGCGGTGAGGAGGAGCCTTCGTGAAGCTAAGGAAAAAACTGAAAAGAATTTATCTGGACTCCAGCCTGGCAACCAAGATACGGCTTTCTTATTTTGTCATGGTGATCCCGATCCTGATTTTCGCAGCCCTGTGGGTTGTGTATCTGGCTGATTACAATAACCGGTATGATAAGCTGGTC
This sequence comes from Clostridiales bacterium, assembly GCA_012839295.1. Lineage (GTDB taxonomy): Bacteria > Bacillota > Clostridia > Lachnospirales > Lachnospiraceae > Mobilitalea. Next base: position 47,842 of record DUNO01000054.1, on the reverse strand, counting down.
TACAATACTTCAGCGGCCAGCGCCTTTAGCCTTGATTTCAAGAAGGAGTTTGACGATAAGGTATATTTTATCATTATTGGAAGCCAGACCTATGAGGAGGCTGACCCCATCAGTGAGATTGAAGAAGCCAAGGCAATTATCCGGAAAATTAAGGACAGCAAGGGAACCAAATACACCAAAAATACCCGCCCCCGCATTGCCCTGATCGAAAAATACCTGAATAACCTGGAAAAATATTCAGAGATGATACGGAAAAATGTAGAGGTCGGGAATATGTACGGCAAGAATATGAAGATCTGGGAAAATGACGTCCAGGTGGTTACCTCCCTGATCCAGGATACGATACTGGAATATCTGTATTATGAAACAAAGGAAATTGAAAACTACCGCAATGAGATGAACCAGGCCTTTTTACAGATGATCAGGGGAAGCGTACTGCTGATGGCAATCCTGCTGGGGATCACTGCGGTGATTTCCTATGCCATCCCACGGAGCATTATCAAGCCCATAAGATACCTGGGGAGGGTTACGGAGCAGGTTTCCAAGGGGGACCTTACGGTACGTTCCCGGATCAAGAACGGGGCGGAGGTTAAGAGCTTAAGTGATTCGTTGAACCTTATGATACAGCGGATCAGCGATTTATTTGAAGAGGTAAAAATAGAACAGAAAAATCTAAGGGAAGCGGAGCTGGAGCTGCTGCAGATCCAGATTAACCCCCATTTCCTATATAATACCCTGGACACCATCGTATGGCTGGCAGAAGCCGGAAGGCAAAAAGACGTAGTGGCGACCGTCGGGGCTCTTTCCGGTTTTTTCAGGTCCTCCTTAAACCAGGGGAAGGATATTATCACGGTCCAGGAAGAAACCCAGCACTTTACCTGTTATCTTAAAATACAGCAGGTGCGCTACCAGGATATCCTGGACTATGAAGTACATATCCCCGATAGCATCAATAACTGCCTGATCCCTAAAATAACCCTCCAGCCCCTGATCGAAAATGCACTCTACCACGGAACCAAAAATAAAAGGGGCAAGGGAAGGATTATTGTGAGGGGCAGGCTTGAGGACGGGAAATGTATCCTGACCGTTGAGGATAATGGCATCGGCATGGATGAAGGGCGGCTGAAGGAGGTCATCGAGGGCATGAACAATAAGAAAAGCACAAAAAATGATTTCTATGGACTGTATAATGTAAATGAGCGGATCCAGCTAAAGTTCGGGGAGGAATATGGCTTAAGGCTCCAAAGCCGATATGGGGAAGGAACCCTGGTGGAGGTGTGCCTGCCCTATTTGGAGCAGCCCCAGGCCAATTCCCGCCCGGGGATATCCGGCCCTGTGCCTGTGAAAATATAGGCACCTATAAAAAATAAACCCCTGCAAAAAAATAATGTAATCCCAGAGTACCGGAAATAAAAATTTGAACTATATTCCATAGAATCTGCATTGTTTGGAAAATAAAAATTTTATATGATGATTACGCAAACAGCAATCGCAGAAGGTACAGGATACAAGCCCCTGCAGCTGCTTGCAGGCATAGCAGGTGCCTGTATACGCTTGTATGCATATGCACCAAAAAAATATTTTAGGAGGATATGGATTATGAAGAGTTTTAAAAGGTTAGTTGCATTGCTTGCCGTAATTATGCTGGTAATTTCCCTGGCAGCCTGCGGTAATGGTACAAAGAGTACAGTGGGCCAGGACACAGGAGGGAGCAAGGAAAGCGGCGGGGAAGCTTCCGGTACAACGGATGGAGCAGATGCGGCAGGTGATGGACTGGTAGTAGTAGGCTTCTCACAGGTTGGCGCTGAATCTGACTGGCGTACCGCTAATACGGAATCAATGAAAGCAACCTTCGTGGAGGGGAACGGATACCAGCTGATTTTTGATGATGCCCAGCAGAAGCAGGAGAACCAGATTAAGGCAGTCCGTAATTTTATCCAGCAGGACGTAGATTATATTGTGATAGCGCCGGTTACAGAGACCGGTTGGGATACGGTGTTACAGGAAGCTAAGGAAGCTGGTATCCCGGTTATTATCGTAGACCGTATGATTGATGTATCGGATGACAGCCTGTTCACCGCATGGGTTGGCTCAAACTTCTTGCAGGAAGGCTATAATGCAGTAGAATGGCTGGCAGATTATTTGGAGAGCAAGGGCAGGGCAGATGAGCAGATTAATATCGTAACCCTGCAGGGCACCATCGGATCCTCCGCCCAAATCGGACGTACCGACGGCTTTGCTGAGAAGATGGCAGCATATCCAAACTGGACCATGCTGGAGAAGCAGACCGGTGAATTCACCCAGTCCAGAGGACAGGAGGTTATGGAGTCCTTCTTAAAATCCTATGATGATATTGATGTTGTAATTGCTGAGAATGATAATATGGCATTTGGTGCCATCGATGCGATCAAGGCAGCCGGTAAGACCTGCGGGCCGGACGGAGACATCATCATTGTATCCTTTGACGCAGTGGCAGCAGCCTTTGACGCAATGATCGCAGGGGATATGAACGTATCAATTGAATGCAATCCTTTACACGGACCACGTGTGGCTGAGATTATCCAGAAGCTGGAGGCTGGCGAAACAGTGGATAAGCTTCAATATGTAGATGAGGGCGTATTCCCGGCTGAAACAGCAGCAGAGATTAAACCTACACGCGCATATTAATTTAACGGATAAGTATGGTTTATGGGTGTGTTACGCTGGGGCTTAATGAGCATACATAAAACCCCGCGTACACACCCATTCTTATTCATGGCAAGGGATCAGTTTATTGTAGCAGTTTGTTCATGGCAAGGCAATCGGCTTATTGTTGCAGTTTGTTCATGGCAAGGCAATCAGCTTATTACAGCAGTTTGTTCATGACAAGGCAATCGGCTTATTGCAGCAGTTTGTTCATGACAAGGCAATCAGCTTATTGCAGCAGTTTGTTTATGGCAAATAAAGCAGCTTTATTGGAGCGGTTTACTGCTTCGGCTTGCCCCGGATAAGAAAGGTCAGTGAAAGGATGGAGTCCACATGGAATGTGAAAATAAGGTTGTATTGACGATGAGGCATATCAGCAAAAATTTCCCCGGCGTGGTTGCCCTGTCAAATGTAGACTTTACGCTGCGTGCAGGGGAAATACATGCATTAATGGGCGAAAATGGTGCCGGTAAATCTACGCTAATAAAGGTGCTTACCGGTGTTGAGGAATTTGAAGCCGGTGAGATCAGGGTAATCGATAAAAAGGAACCAATCATTAATAAATCCCCCCACGAAGCGCAGGAAAATGGGATCAGTACCGTGTATCAGGAAGTGAATCTATGCCCGAACCTTACGGTGGCAGAAAACCTGTTTATTGGCAGGGAACCGATGAAAAGGGGTATGATTGACTGGAAAACAATGAATAAAAAATCCAAAGAACTTCTTATGAATTTGGATATCGATATAGATGTTGCAATGGCACTGGAGAACTACTCCCTGGCAATTCAGCAGATGATAGCGATTGCAAGGGCTGTTGATATGTCGGCAAGGGTCCTGATCCTTGATGAGCCGACCTCCTCTCTCGATGATAACGAGGTGGAAAAATTATTTCAGCTGATGAGGCATCTGAAGTCAAAGGGAGTCGGAATAATCTTTGTCACCCATTTCCTGGAGCAGGTATATGAGGTCTGCGACAGGATCACGGTACTTCGCAATGGCAGTCTGGTAGGAGAATTCGAGGTAGGGAAGCTGCCCAGGGTCCAGTTGGTTGCCAAGATGATGGGCAAGGATTTTGATGATCTGGCATCGATTAAAAAGAGCAGTGGGAATCAGGCCGCCGCTTCCGGCGAAGTGCTGATTTCGGCGAAGCAGCTGAGCCACAGCGGAACAATTAAGCCCTTTGACCTGGATATACATAAGGGCGAAGTAATCGGATTGACCGGTTTATTGGGATCCGGGCGTTCCGAGCTGGCACGGACGATCTATGGTGCGGACCGGGCGGATACAGGTGAATTGCAGGTAAAGGGAAAAAAGGTGCTGTTTGGGGCGCCGATTGATGCCATGAAGGCCGGAATGGGATATTTGCCTGAGAATAGGAAGGAAGAGGGGATCATTGCAGACCTCTCGGTGCGGGAGAATATCATTATCGCCCTCCAGGCAAAACGGGGCATGTTCCGGTTACTTAGCAGGAAGGAACAGGAAGAATTTACTGACAAATATATTGGGCTTTTAAAAATAAAAACCTCAGACCGTGAGGTTCCTATCAGGCAGCTGAGCGGAGGAAACCAGCAGAAGGTAATCCTGGGAAGGTGGCTGTTGAATAATCCGGACTTCCTAATACTGGATGAACCGACCAGGGGCATTGATGTCGGTACCAAGGCAGAGATCCAGAAGCTTGTGGTCCAGCTGGCGCAGGAGGGGATGGCAGTCATGTTCATATCCTCAGAAATTGAAGAAATGCTCCGGACCTGCAGCAGAATGGTGGTGCTGCGTGACAGGTGCATGGTAGGCGAGCTTCAGGAGGAGCAATTGGGTCAGGATAGCATTATGAGGGCAATCGCGGGAGGTGCTGTAAATGAGTAGGATTAAAAATGTAATTATAAAAATAACGGGATACCGGTTATTTCTCCCCCTTCTATGTCTGGCGATTGTATTGCTGGTAAATATCATTAAAACACCCAGCTTCTTTGAAATAACGATAAAAAACGGAGTGTTCTACGGTTATATCGTAGACATCATTAACCGCTCCAGCGAGCTGGTGATCTTATCAATTGGTATGACGCTGGTTGTGGCGGCCTCCGGTGGAACGGACATTTCAGTGGGAGCAGTCAGTGCTGTATCAGGAGCGGTAGCCATCTTTATCCTTGGCGGCGGACAGACCAGCACGGACTTTTACCATGCACCTTATCTTCTTGGTGTCCTTGCTGCAATCGGGGTGGGAGCCTTGCTGGGAGCCTGGAACGGTTTTCTGGTGGCTAAGATGAGGATCCAGCCGATGGTTGCAACCCTGATCCTGTATACGGCAGGCCGGGGAATTGCACAATTGATTACCAAAGGCCAGATCCTATATCTCAGGGTAGACCATTTTAAACAGCTGGGAGGCTTTATTCCGGGAATACCCTTGCCGACGCCTGTTTTTGTCGCAATCCTCTGTATCCTGGTAACGATGCTTTTACTTAAGAAGACGGCACTGGGGCTGTATGTCCAAACTGTCGGCATCAATTCCAGGGCCGCCAGGCTGGTAGGCCTTAATTCTACGATGATTAAATTCCTTACCTATACCTTCTGCGGGCTGTGCTCCGGAATTGCAGGAATGATAATTACATCCCGCGTTTATTCCATCGACGCCAATAATGCGGGACTTAATATTGAATTGGATGCTATTTTAGCGGTGGCGTTGGGCGGAAACAGCCTGGGAGGCGGCAAATTCTCCCTGCTTGGCAGCGTGATCGGTGCCGTCACGATCCAGGCCCTGACCACCACTCTGTATGCGATGAAGGTTTCGGCAGACCAGCTGTATGTTTATAAGGCAATTGTAGTCATTCTTATCGTTGCATTACAATCCTCGGAGCTAAAGAGGATGCTTAGGAACCTAAGAGGAAGATCCCAGGTTACACAGACCGGAAAAGAGGTGGCATAATGAATTTCAGAATAAAAAAAATGGATAGCAAGCAATTCCTTTTGCTTATTACAATCGGTCTTTTCATTGTGATGTACCTGGCCGGCATGGTAGTGTTCCAGGATAAGAATTTTGGGAAGCTCCAGGTGTTTCTGAATTTGTTTATCAGTAATGCGGGGTTAATCGTAGCGGCAACGGGCATGACGATGGTGATTATCACCGGAGGCATCGATATCTCCGTTGGATCAGTCATTGCCATGACCTGCATGCTTCTGGCCTGGATGATGGAAATCAAGGGAATGGGGGCTGTTCCCGCCTTGGCCATTGTATTGGCCGTGGGTCTGGTGTACGGCTTGGTACAAGGCTGGCTCATTGCCTACCTGAAGATCCAGCCCTTTATTGTAACCCTGGCAGGCTTATTCTTCGCAAGAGGTATGACGGCGGTAATCAGCACCGATATGATCAGCATAAAAAACGGGCTGTTCTTAAAATGGGCAAATGCGAAGATATATTTTCCCTTTGGCGGGGCAATGAACAGAAAGGGGGTAATGGTCTATCCCTACCTCTATCCAAGTGTGCTTTTGGCATTGCTTACCCTGGTCCTGTTCTTTGTGGTCCTAAAATACACGAAGTTTGGACGTTCCGTTTACGCGGTGGGAGGCAATGAACAATCCGCACTCATGATGGGGGTCAACATCCGCCGGACCAAACTGAAAGTATATGCTATTAATGGGGTATTAGGAACCTTTGCGGGCTTTTTATTCAGCTTAAATACCTGTGCAGGCTTTGTGGAGCAGGCTAAGGGCTTTGAGATGGAAGCGATCGCTTCCTCCGTCATTGGAGGTGCCCTGTTAACCGGAGGTGTCGGCAATGTCTTTGGCAGCTTACTTGGTGTCCTGATTAAAGGAACCATTGAAACCTTTATTACCTTCCAGGGAACCCTGTCTTCCTGGTGGACGAAGATCACAATTGCGGTTTTGTTGGCATTTTTCATAATCCTGCAGAGTGTTTTGGCTTCCAGGAAGGTAAAAGTGGGTTAAAAACATGTACTATGGTTGATATGGGGAGTATTGGCATAGAAGTTACATGATGGAAAAAGATGAAGCTGCGCGGAAGGATTTCCCGTGCAGCTTTGTTGTGAGCCCGGCGGGCGCATGTTCCCGGCCTAATTGGTTGGTAAATTTTAAATTTTCACAAATGTTTACACAAGAGTTATTTCTATGAAAATAATTGTAGCATATTGGTAATAATAATGGTATAATATAAAATCAGAGTGGCGGGAGGACAACCCGAGACTTCTGAAAAGGTTATCGGGCAGGAAAGGCACCGGTAGGTTTTTCAGTTGTTTCGGTTCCTCCGACTCTAGTAAAGGACATGGGGTCCAATTGTGGGTTCTTTCAATACCTTTGTAAAGGATCCGGTTCCCTTGTCCAAAGAGAAAAGGAGATTAGAATATATGTACAAAAGTTTTTCTATGGAATTGGCGGGCAGGACTCTGACCGTCGAAATTGGCAGGGTAGCAGCCCAGGCAAATGGTGCAGCCTTAATGCACTATGGTGATACCGTTGTATTATCAACAGCAACAGCTTCCGATAAGCCGAGGGAAGGGATTGATTTCTTCCCATTAAGTGTAGAGTATGAAGAAAAGCTATATGCCGTGGGCAAGATTCCCGGAGGCTTCATTAAGAGGGAAGGAAAGGCATCCGAGAATGCGGTGCTTACCTCCCGTGTCATTGACCGTCCCATGAGACCTTTATTCCCCAAGGATTACAGAAATGATGTTACCCTGAATAACCTGGTATTATGTGTTGACCAGGATTGTTCCCCGGAGGTAACAGCCATGCTTGGCTCTGCAATTGCAGCCTCTATTTCTGATATTCCATTTGAGGGACCTACCGCATCCACTATGGTCGGTATGGTAGATGGTAAGCTGGTATTTAACCCTACCTCAGCAGAGAGGGAGCAGTCCACCTTAGCCCTTACGGTAGCCTCTACCAGGGATAAAGTAATCATGATCGAGGCCGGAGCAGAAGAGGTTCCGGAGGATAAGATGATTGAGGCTATCTTTGCCGCACACGCAGTAAACCAGCAGATTATTGAATTCATTGATACAATCGTAGCTGAAGTAGGTAAGCCAAAGCATTCCTATATCGTATGTGATACGCCCGCCGACCTTTATGAGGATATGGTTAATTTCATTACGCCGCAGGCGATGGAAGAAGCCGTATTTACAGACGAGAAGCAGGTCAGGGAAGAAAACATCAGGCAGATCACGGACAAATTAGTTGCCCGCTATGAAGAGGAGCATCCGGAGTGGATTCCTTTGCTTGGCGAAGCGATTTATAAATTCCAGAAGAAGACGGTCCGCAAGATGATCTTAAAGGACCAGAAGCGTCCTGACGGCAGAAAGATAGATCAGATCCGCAAGCTTGCCGCTGAGATTGATGTATTGCCAAGAACCCATGGATCAGGCATGTTCACCCGTGGACAGACCCAGGTGCTTACAATTACTACCCTGGGAGCATTGGCTGAGATCCAGAGGCTTGACGGTATTGATGAAAATGATACCAGCAAGAGATATATGCACCATTATAATTTCCCTTCCTATTCCGTTGGTGAGACAAGGCCTTCCAGGGGACCGGGAAGACGCGAGATTGGACATGGAGCTTTGGCAGAGAAGGCACTTGTGCCTGTGCTTCCTTCCGAGGAGGAATTCCCTTATGCAATCCGTACCGTATCTGAGGTGCTGGAATCCAACGGTTCCACCTCACAGGGCAGTATCTGTGCTTCCACCCTGTCCTTAATGGCAGCAGGTGTACCGATTAAGGCTATGGTTGCCGGTATTTCCGTAGGGCTTGTAACCGGTGATACGGATGATGATTATATTCTTTTAACAGATATCCAGGGATTGGAGGACTTCTTCGGGGACATGGATTTCAAGGTGGCAGGTACCCATAAGGGCATCACTGCAATCCAGATGGACATTAAGATCCATGGACTGACAAGGGAAATTATTGAAAAGGCTATTTACCAGACAAAAAAAGCCAGAACCTATATTTTAGATGAGGTTATGGCTCCGGTAATCTCTGAGCCAAGACCGGAGGTCGGACCTTATTCACCGAAGATTGTCCAGATCAAGATCGATCCTTCTAAGATCGGTGAGGTTGTTGGACAGAGAGGTAAGACGATCAATGCGATTATTGACCAGACTGGTGTTAAGATTGATATTACCGACGACGGTGCAGTTTCTGTATGCGGCGTTGACAAGGAGAGCATACAGAAGGCAGTTGATATTATCCAGATGATTGTGACTGAATTTGAAGAGGGACAGATCTATACCGGTAAGGTTGTAAGCATTAAGGATTTCGGGGCATTTATTGAATTTGCGCCTGGTAAGGAAGGTATGGTTCATATCTCGAAGATTTCACGGCAGAGGGTGGAGCATGTGGAGGATGTGCTTACTCTTGGTGATGTGGTGAAGGTGGTATGCTTAGGGCAGGATAAGATGGGTAGGATTAGCTTTAGTATGAAGGATGTGCAGCAGTAAAAAGATATAATTAAGATGTAGGTGGTGAGGTCAGGGAGCCAGAGTACACAGGTACCGAAATGGATTTCATTGCCTCTACATCCGAAGAAAAATGTCCGCTATAGGAATACATGCGAAGAGAAGCATGTATTCCTATAGCGGACATTTTTCTTCGAATGTAACGGCAAATGAAATACATTTCGGTGCCTGTGTACTCTGGCTCCCTGACCGCGATAGGTTATGGACTTAGGTAGCTGCTTTTTAGTTTTTTAGTTCATTTTTTAGGAACTGTTGGAATTGGTTTTGTACTTTTGGGAGGAAGCTTCTGCTGATGGGGATTTTATGGGAGGTGGTGGTGATGAAATCCATTTCTTGTATGTTTTGTATGTGGGTGAGGTTGACGATGTAGCTGCGGTGGCAGCGGAGGAAGGGGAGTTCAGATAGGGTGGCTGTTAGTGTATCAAATACCATATTTGAGCGGAGCTCTCCTTGGGTGGTTATGAAGATGCAGTTTTTTCTTTGGGCTTCTACATAGATGATGTCGTGGAGGCGGAGGGGGATTAGTTGGCGGTTTACCATGATTTCTAGGGCTTTGCAATAGCGTTCCATCTGTTTTTGGCATTTTTTCATGGCTCGTAGAAAGTCGGTTTCGGTTACCGGCTTGACGATGTAGTAGACTGCCACGTCATAGCCTGCAATACCAAAGTCTTCGCTGGTGGTGGTGAAGATGATGGCGGCTTCCTCGTCAGAGGCGTGGATTTTTTGGGCGGTGTCCATGCCTGTCAGTCCGCCTGGGGTCATGAAGATGTCCATGAAAATGATCCTGTACTTGCCTGGTTTGAAGTTGGACAGGAGGGCTTCTCCGCTTTCGAAAAAGTCTACCTCTGCAGCAAAGCCCTGTGTCTGCAGGTAACGCCCAAGGAGTATTTGCAGCTTTTTTGCATCTTCCTTTCTATCCTCGCAGATTGCAATTTTCATGATTTTGCCTCCTTTGTATTTTGTATATTCTGCTGCTCGGGGAGAAACACCTCGCTGTAAAAAGTATTTCCCTCGGGATAGAAATGGACGTTGCCGCCGTAGCGGCTAGCCACGATCCCCACCGAAGCGAGTCCGATACCTTCCCGGTTTTTTTGCTTGCGGGAGAAAAAGTGTCCGTTTTCTGTCTTTACCTGACCGTCAAATTCGTTTTCTATCAAAAGCACCAGCCATCCGTGTTTGCACCCGATCCGCACAAGAATATTGCGCTGGTGGGCAGGTATAAGCGCCGAGGCTTCCAGTGCATTTTCCAAGAGGTTGGATAGGACGACACACAAGTCCACATCGTCTACTGATAGTGTCTCAGGCAGCTTTGCCTCCACCCGGAAGGGTATGTCCTGTTCTGCGGCAAGACCCGCATACATCCGTAGGAGCATATCCGTGACGTAGTGGCGGCAGTAGGACATGGACACGGTTAGAATCCGTTTGTCGCTGTAGGCTTCAAGATAAGCTTTAAGCTTTGTCATATCCCCGTTTTCGAGCAGCTCCCGAAGCATGATGATGTGATGGCGCAGATCATGGCGGGCGGCTCTTGCTTCCTGTTCTTTTTCCAGCAGGATGGGGTAATAGGCCCGCTGCACCTCCAGCATTTTGGTGACGCTTTTGGCTCTTGCCTCCATCGCCTGCTGCAGCCGGAGTTGGCCGGCAATTTCAAACGCCATGGCGATGCCGATGCACAGCACCAGGACGCCGCCGGCGAGCTCGGTAAACCAGCCAAAGCGGATAGGTTCAAATAGGGGATATATGCGGTCCATCACGAGGGCGGCATCGAACACGGCCATACCTGTCAGCATCAGCTTGCTGTAGGTTTTTCTGCGGTAGAGCGACCAGGCTGCGCCGGCGGTCAAATAGATAGCGCATGCCCAGGTGTACACCCCGATCAGGCGGGAATAGGCGGTCATCAGGTTCAAGCTGTTCCCCATTAACAGCGGAAATACCAGAGCAATGGCACAGGTGAAAACGCCAAAGGCGGCGGAAATCCCCGTCCATCGCCGGTCTATGCCGGTGAGCTTATCCTGTATCCACAAAATTAATAGGAGCATGGCACAGTAAGCGAAGGCTTCGGCATGATACAGCCTAAGCCCGCCCTGGGATAACGTTTTGACCACCGGATAGCATATGTACAACGTGAAGGCCAGACAGAGGGAGGCATAGAGAAAGGGCAGTGGGCTTCGGGGATCTTTTTTTCGGCCTGCGCTACTAAATACGCCCAAAAGCAGATACAGAAAGCCAATACATAGAGACACTGCACATACCAGGGTGCGCAGGATCAGGCGCTGATTCATCAGCCCTGCCACAGCAGAAGGCTCCCCAAAAGCCGGTGGATAGACCATGCCGCTGTAAAAGTGGCTGTAATCGGAAACGGCAATGAGGATTTCCATGCGCACCGCCGCCTGCACCGTCACTGAGGCAATGCCTGTCTCCGCCCGGTAGCTCCCGGGATCGGGACTGCCTATTTCCTTCATCAGTATACCATTAATATAAAGCTTATATGCCGAATAGATCTCTGGCAGCTCCAGCGTATAGCTTCTGCCCTCGGCGGGCAAGGCAATATTCAGCCGGTAGGTAGCACTGCCATGGGGACTGCGGGGGCTGGCATTTTCCTTCAGCCGCCCCTCCAGACCGCCGTATTGGCCGATAAAGACAAGCTCGTCCGGGAGAGGGGGATTTTCAGCAAAATCCTCCGGTGTGAGCAGCCTGTCCCGGTAGATTTCCCAATCGCTGACCAAAAAGAGGACGGGATACTGGGCAAGGGTGTTTTCCTCCAGCATCAGTATGCCGCTTTTTGGCTGTGGCCCCTTGGTGGTATATTTGTTATCGAATTCGTGGAGAAGATAAAATGAAGCCGCGGATAAAAGAAATAGGACGAGCCAAAGAGCTACCCAAAAAAGATATCGGCAGCTCTTTTTTGGCTTCATGGTTTGCCCCCTTTCTTCCTCCAAAAAAGGAAAGCGGAGGCCGCCGCAAGCCCGGTCAGACCTGCAAGGACGGCGGGTATCCAGGAATCGGAGTAGGGCTCCCGCGCTCTGGTGTCCTCTGCTTCCTTACCTGTGATGCTTGGAGGAAGGGATGGCGTGCCGGTGGATTGCTGGATTACCGGCACCGATTGGATATCCTCCCGTATCAAAGAATAGGTTCCTGGAAAGCGCAGGGAGAAATCGGCTGTACCTGCGGTTTTATCAAGGGAGGCGTTGATGGCATCCATGCCCTGTATCGAACAGGAAACCGCGTCCCCGCTCCAGGGGATGCAAAAGGAAAAGGCTTCCGGCAGTTCCTCCGTCAGAGGGATGCCGTTTACTGCGAAACCCACGACAAAGCTGTCCCCATCCGGCTGGTACAGGGTGACGGTAAAGGTGTCCGCCGCTGTCAGCCCAAGGCCTGTCACGTATGAGGTAGGAACCGAAACCCGAAGCCCATCCCGCAGAAATGACACATAGGCAGGATTTGCCTGTGCCATTACAGAAAGACGGTCTCCGAACAGGGTGACACCGTGTGCATCCGTATACTCGGAGGGAGCTGTGGGAGAGGGGTTCTGCTTTCTACCGGCTGGTGTTTGCGTCGTTTGTACCGGCGGCGTGGGAGTATTTACCGCACCAGTACTGGCAGCATTTGGCGCAGGCGTAAAAACAGCGCCCGCAGGCTGCTCCGATTTCGACCCGGAAGCATTGCCGGCCGGTGTGTCCTCCGGCTTTAAAGAGGCGGCTCCACCCGGTGTCATCTCTGGCTTTAAAGAGACAGAACCCTCCGTTGTCTTCCCTGTCTTTGAAGAGGCAGAGCCCTCTGTTGTCTTTCCTGCCTTTGAAGAGGCAAAGCTCTCCGGTGTCACCTCCGGCTTTAAAGAGACGGAGCCCTCCGGTGTCGTCTCCGGCTTTAAAGAGGCAGAGCCTCCCGATGTCTCCCCCGGCTTTGAAGAGGTGGATCCTTCCGATGGCTTTTCCGGACCAGGGGTAGGGTTACTGGTGTTATCAGGTATTTCTGTTGCTGGCGGGGGAATTGTCTGGCCGCCGTTATCCGAGCCTTCCGGATTCCCGGGTACCACATCATTTCCTGGCGCTTCCTCCTTTGGAGGCTCATTTTCCGTACTGTCCGCCGGGGGAAACGTCCCACCGCCGCCCAATGGCGGATTTTCCTCCCGGTCGCCCCCATTGCGGTCGCCTCCCACATCATTGGCGGTGCGGGGCAGTGTATTGTTGACCAGATCCAGGTTTAGCACGTTGGAAAACCGCTGTCCGTCATATTGTATCTGAAATTGGTAGAAATGCCCGGTGGACAAATTATCAGGATCCAGCTCCAGCCCGGTCACACCACTGCCGCTATATACAAAACGCCCGTAAATGTTATACATCCCAGCACCAGGCCATTCTTCAACAGGGTGCCAGTCTCCGTCATCCACTGATACCCACAGGATAGGGTCTTGGGCAGGATACAGCCACTGTATAAGATAGCTGCCGGTTATATCAAGCCCTATGGCGCTTAAATCTACTCTGTCCTGGGGCACCACATGAACGCTTAAGGTATAGAAGGCAAGGTTGCCCAGATCCAGGGCATCCGGCAGCTCTAAGCGGAAGGGATAGTATGTACCTAGTACGCTGGGATCGATCCGATCCAAATCCAGCTCTATCGGCCAAAAAAACATATCCTGTGCTTCTGTGATCAGGAAAGCCTTATCCTCAAAGAGTGTAAAAAACCTGGGGAGCTCGGCTCTGTCTGTGCCCAATGGAATAATGATGTTGGAGTTGGAAACGATGCAGGAAGCGATCTTTACCAGCGGGCCTCCCCCGGGGGCATAGACCAGCACAGGAAGAGATGCAACAAGCGGTTCCCCTCCAAATACATAGCCCTCCGGCAGGAGGATATCCCCCGTGAGGAGCTGCCGTCCCGGTGTAAGCGGATCAATCGTATCATAGTGCCACTGTATTTCGCATTCCACACCGTCAAAACGGCCGTAGACGGCATAGGCTGTTTCAGGAAGCTGGAGCGTTTCCGGGTCTTGACCCACCGTCAGGAGCCGTAAGTCCGTGTCGTCCATGTGGAGGCGGTACACCTCGAGAGGCGGAGCTTCCTGCTGTGTATCCTCCGGCTCTTGCTGCATATCCTCCGGTTCCTGCTGTGTATCAGCTCCGGCTTCCTGTAAAAAGCCGGCTTCAGCTTCCGGTTGCCCAGGATTTGGTGTATCCGGCCCGGTCAAGGACTGTCCTTCGTCCCCTCCAAAATTCAGCGCTCCGGGTTCTTCCCCGGAAAGCATGGAAATTCCCTCTTGTTCCACGTCAGTATCGTCTGCGTAAGCCGTCTGAATTGGGAAGCAGACTGTCGACAGCAGGATAAAAGCGGTTATTGCCGCCACAAATCGTCTGTTCATATTCTCACCCATCTTTCATTGCTGTGTTGCTGTGGTTCCTCAGCTTTTTTCGATAAATTCATCCCCTAAAATTCCATTAAATGTTACTTTAATCATATTCACTAAATCGAATAATGTCAAGTAATGGGTCAAAAAGGAGAACGATAAAATTCAATTTGTCAATCCCTAATTGCCAAAAACCGGACTGATTTTCTACATTTCGTACCCTTTCAATGCATTTCGTACCCCTTTTATTGATTCCGGGGGACAAAACTGCTAAAATCGGGGTGTCCGATCTCGAAGGAAACGAGGTCGGACGGTTTGTTTTCATGAACATATATAAACATATAAAAGAGAGGAGGGTACCTGGATGGAAATTGCGATCCTTGGATACCAAAGAAAACGCCGCGATGATGTAGAAGGGAACCTGCGGGCTTGCCTTGGCGAGGATTCACCGGTTCTCCTGCGGCAATACGGTATGGAAGAACCTCTTTATAACCCTGCACCGGAACAAATTGCGGTAGTCTTTATTATCGTGGACGATGCAAGGGCGCTGACCGCTGCAAAGAAGGCGGCGGAGTGGGGCAAGGATTTGCCCCTTGTGATGGTCAGCAACCATCCCCAGTATGCAATGGAGGGAATCCGCCTGAAGGTGCGGCACTATATTTTATTCCCGCTGGAGCAGGAGGACATCCGGGAAGCCCTGCAAAGAGTAGGATTGGGGGTGGGGAAGGGATGGAAAGAATCCTGATTTTTGACAGATCCAGGGAGGATGGTAATGCGCTGGCACAGGCCCTGCGCTCTTTGCTGGGAGTTGTGACGATTTCTTTGCACGACCCGGAGGAAGTCTTTTTTGAAAGCCTGCCGGAGGATATGGACATAGCCTTCTTTACACTCGCTGGGATGTATGATGCGGAAGCCGCCCGTAAGTTTGGCACACTCCATAAGGACGTGCCCATGGTGGTGGTCAGCGACAGCAACGAATATGGTACCCTGTCCTGGAGCCTTGGGAGCTGTTACTATCTGCTGCGGCCCTTCGGGGAAAAGGAACTGCCTCTGGCGATCCAAAGATACCGGACTTTTTGCGAAGGATAAGAAAGGAGAACTCCTTTGAGTGAGAAAATTCTTGATTCAAAAATTCAAATGCCAGTCAGGTTCCGGGGGCTTATTGAACGGAAGGAATTATGGGAAGAGCTGAGGGAACACCCGGAAAAGGTTGTGATCCTTAATGCCGGTGCCGGTTTCGGAAAGACCATGCTGCTGACTTATTATGCTGAAATGACCCAGGATAAATGTGCATGGTACCATTTGGGCTCCTTGGACAACGATCTCATGACCTTTATTAAGTATTTGTCCTGCTCCCTGGGGAAGATTCTCCCTGACTTCAATTTTTCCTATGAAAAATTTTTACAAGAAAATAAGGAGGACCGGCGCGGCCATGAATTAGTGGAGCAGCTGGCCAATGAATTTGCGATCCGTCTGTCCCAGTTTTCAGATTCGGACATTTCAATACTTCTGGATGATTTTCAAGAAATTAACAATGAGGAAATCTATCATTTCCTTTCTGTTTTAATTAATAATACGGCTAATAATATCCGGATATTCCTGGCAACGAAGGGGGCATTCCCCCAATTTTTGGCGCGCTATCTGCTCCAGGGGGGTGCAGTCATGCTGGGTGACAGGCGGCTGGCTTTTAACCGCAGTGAGGTCATCAGGATTTTAGATAATATAGGGACCTTAAGTGATGTGGCCAAATGTGCAGACTTTCTCTTAGATTACACGGAGGGATGGCCTGCAGGGGTAACTGCCATTGCCCTGTCCTTAAAAAACGAGCGCAGGGCTTTGGACCAGGAGGAAATCACCGCCCTGTGCAGGGAGTCCAAGGTTTATGATTATGTTATGTATGAAATATTTAAAAAATTGCCCTATGATATCCAGACCTTTCTGGTCCATACATCAGTCCTGGATATTTTGAGCGTGGATCTGTGCAATGCGGTCATGAAGACGGCATCGGCAAAAAGTACCCTGGATTATTTGGTGCAGGAGAATGTTTTTGTGCTGATGCTGAGGGGGAAGGGAAATGTGTACCGTTACCACTCTATTTTCAAGGACTATTTAAGAAACCAGATCAGTAGGGAGGCAGAGCTGGACATATTTAAAAAAGCGTCGGTTTACTGCCTGAATAAAGGGGATTATGAGCAGGCTGTGGAATACGCTATTTCCTGCGATGACGGTGAATTGATGCAGACAGCCTTTGAGCAGGCCGGACGCCAGATGATGCTACAGGGGGAAAACCGTATCCTGGGCCGGTGGATTGATTTTTTGATGGAGGCAGGAGTGGAGCTGTCGGCTAAAACGAACAGGATCCTGTCAGGCTACTACTATTCCTTAGAGGACGGGGTAAGGGCTTATGAATTCATAGAATGTGCCTGCAGTGGATTTTGGGCGGAGGAAAATGAGAATGAATATGTGGAATCCATGCTAAAGAAAATTGATTATTTGGAAGCGCAGCAGGAGCTTGACCTGTGCTTAGAGGAAGCAAAGAAAGCATTTACTTTGGTGAAACGCAAATACGGCATAAACTGGTATAGGCTCCAAAGCAGGAAAATGGAGCTTCATCTGCTGCTTTACCAGGAAAAGGAGGCTATAGCGGTTGCGGAGGAAATCAGGAATGGCAGCATGCTCTATGTAAGAAAGGATGAAAAAGAGGCAGCAGCCATCCGTGGGGATGCGGAGAAGGTCCACAAACAGGGCCAATGCCACCTCCAGGAAGGAGAACCGGAGGGGGAGGCAGTTATCCTGGCCTCCAGGGTGCTTACGGATTATTGCAATTGGTGTAATATTCATGCCCTATATTTGAAAGGGGAGGAGAGTGCGGCCTTTTCGCTGGCAGAGCCATACCTTAGGGATTTGGAAGGGGAGAATATCCTGAGAGGCTTTATCCGGGTAGTCGGATGTATTCTGCTGCTCCATCAAAACAAGGATGAGGAAGCGGGGAGCCTGGCGGCGTGGACAGGTAATTATTTCTATCAGGAGCATGTCCGCCTGCCTAAGCTGGTCAGGGAAGACTTAAGCCTGATCCTGGATACCTATAAGCTGGCCATAAACCGGAGGGAAGGCAGCAGGGTATACATGAAATGCTTTCATGGCGGTGCCATCTATATCGATAAGAAGGAGAAGGCTGTCAGGTGGAGGACAAAGAAGACCTTTGAGCTCTTCGCATATCTCTTTGAGAACCAGGGGAAGGCTGTCCAGAAGGATAAGGTCATAGATGCCTTATGGCCGGAGGTACCCTACGATAAAGCCTGTATTTTGTTCCATACCACCCTGTCCTATCTGAGGAAAACGCTGACGGAGAATGAGCTGGCGGATTTGCTGCAGGGCAGGAAAGGCGGATACCGGATCCAAACCGGCCATATGGATACGGATTACAATGAATTAATGGATATTTACCGGAAGGTACAGGATAGGAACTTCCAGGAAATAGGCAGGCTGGAGGAATTCGTAGAGCTGTACCATAGCCCCTATTTTAACAGTATCTGCAGTGAATGGATCGTAAGCAGCCAGGAGCAGCTGGAGAGGATCTATGTTTATTGCGGCCGTGAGATTGCGGGTGAGCTGATACAAAACCAGAAATACCATGAAAGCATACCGATCCTGAATAAAATACTGGAATTGGATCCCTACAGCGAGGAAATCCTGTCCCTGCTGATGGAAGCCTGCGCCTCCCTGGGAGATATGAAAACAGTAAGGAAAGCCTATGAAGGAGCTGCCAGGAGATTCCAGGAGGAGCTGGGCAGTGAGCTGGGAAGCCATGTAAAGGAGCTGTTTTGGGAGCTGGTCGGGAGCAAGGAAGGCTAAAGGAGGAGGCCATATGGAGCATAGTGAGGAGTTTTACCGGGATTACATAGAATATCGGGAGGAATTGGTGCTGCTTGGCAGGTGCTACGCGGCGGATTTTCTCCGCCGGGAGGAGCAGTCTGGCGAAGAGGGCTCCTTAAGGCAGCATTTGCAGCAGGATACGGTTTTGCGCAGTGAAGTACAAAATTTCCTGAAAGGGGCGGACTGCGCCCTGATAACGGAGCTGGAAGGGAGGCTGGCAAAGAAGGCGGAAAACAGCAGAAAAAAGGGAAGCTTCCTTCCCTTTGAACATGCTTGCCGTGTATTTGCACTGGATGGGTTTGAACGCTTTTGCGTTGTGATGATGTTTACGGCGCAGCTTAATATGAATTTTGAAAAATTGTATGCCTACATGAACAATGACTGGAAGAAGAATACCTTAACGGCCGGACTGCTGATGGATATGTACAGAAATCTATATAGCGGGCAGGACAAGGCTGCAGCTGACCTGCATACGTATTTTTCCGAAAGCTCGAAGTTGATGAGGCATTTTTTTGGTTTTATGCCCGGGAATATTTATTTTTTGGCAGGGCAATTGGAATGGAAACCGGTTTTGCTCCGCTTTTTGTGGGAGGGAAGGCTGGAATTTTACCGGCCCTACGGTACCAGGGCATATCATTTGCCGGAGGGGGAGCTGCCGCAGCTTTATCTGGAAAAGCAGCCTTACAAACAAATGCTCCGGTATTTGCCCCATGCCGTGGCAGACAAAACCACGGTCTTTTACCTGTATGGCCTGCCGGGGATCGGAAAAAGGCTGAATGTCCTGCATTTTGCAAGGGAGATTCGACAGGCTGTGGTATTTCTGGAGCTGGAGGCCTTGGATGGGAGGGAAGACAGGCTGGGGCCACCTGATATTGGACATGGAAGGTGGGATCCCACGGACTTGGGAGAACATAGGATGGTTTCCCAGGTGAGGGAGGTGCTGACCGAGACGATCCTCCACCAGGGTATTCTCTGCATTTGCTGTAAGGCGGGGGAAACGCTGTATGAGGAACAGAGGAAAAGGCTTGTGGAGGATGTCCTGCTGGCGGTGAGACAGGAGCTTTCCCTGGTATGCCTGGTTATGGAGGGCACGAAGAAAGTTAATTTTGATGCAGAAGGAGTGGATGTGCTTCCGGTGGGGATGGATAGCATATCACCCGAGGAGAATCTTCATGTATGGATGGAGATGGCAAAGGATTATGCCCTGGAGGACCAGGGGAGGCTGAACGAGGTTGCGAATAAATTCCAGCTGACCCCGGGAGCGGTCGAAAATATTTTAAAGGAGGCGCAGGAGGTGTCCCGCTGGGAGGGGTACAGCCATATCCCGGTTTCTGTCCTGGAACGGGTATGCTTTGAAAAGATAGAACATAATCTTGGCAGGAAGGCGCAGAAGGTGAGGGTGGTTTACCGGTGGGAGGATCTGATCCTTCCGGAGCTCCAGCGCAGCATGCTAAAAAGGGCCTGTGACCAGGTGAGGTATAAATATAAGGTTTTTACGGAATGGGGCTATTCGGAAAAGCTCGCCTATGGAACCGGCCTATCCATGCTTTTTGCAGGAATGCCGGGAACAGGGAAGACGATGGCCGCCCAGGTGGTTGCGGGGGAGCTTGGCCTTGAGCTGTATAAGATTGAGCTGCCCTGTGTGGTCAGCAAGTACATTGGGGAAACAGAGCAGAACCTGAATGAAATATTTGAAGAGGCGAAGAAAAGCCAGGCGATTATCTTCTTTGACGAGGCGGACGTCCTGTTTAGCAAACGGTCGGAGATCAAAGACTCCAATGATAAATACAGCAATATGGAGGCGGCGTTCATGCTCCAGAAGATGGAGGAGTATAAGGGCTGCGTCATCCTTGCAACGAACTTTCAGCAAAATATCGATGAGGCATTTAAGAGGAGGATTAAATTCCTGATTGATTTTCCTTTTCCCGAGGCGGGATACCGGAGACAGATCTGGCAGAAGGCCTTCCCGGCAAGGCTGCCCCTGTTCCCGGATATTGACTATGACTTTCTTGCGGAGAGATTTGAATTATCTGGCAGCAATATTAAGAACATCGCCCTTGGGGCGGCGTTTTTGGCGGCTGCGGAGCCTTCTGCTGTCGGAATGCGCCATATTGTACAGGCGGTGGCGGGGGAGTATGGCAAGAGCGGCAGGAAGCTGTCGAAGGAAGAGCTTGGGGAATATTTTATGTTTGCATAGGGGAAGTGTGAAGAGAAATTCTAAGGTGCCAAAAGACGCCACCTAAGAATTTCTAAAACTTCACACTGGAAGAACGCAAGAACAGCGTTCTTCCCACTTATGTTTGTGCTGCCTACGGCAGCATGACGTGAAGTTTGAAAGAAAATCGCTTTCAAACTCTTTATTAAGGCCTATTCACTTTTTGGATAGGTCATCAAAAAGTGAAAGACACGGGTGTAAGTATGGAGCATGAAAAAAGAGAGGCGGCTTATGGAATGCAGAGGAAGCAGGCGAAGAGCCTGAAAATGCAGCAGGTCGCAAGGGACAAGGAAGTGCAGGGCTATCTTGGGTTGGAAAGTGAAGAAAGGGAAGGCAGCAGGCCGGTGGAAACTATGAGGATGAAGGGTTCTGGCGGCAGGCTGTCCGTGGGCATTAACCGGAACCAGGAAGTAACCATGTCACTGACCAGCGATACGCCGGGAAGCTTGCTCCGGGGAGAGCGTTCCTCCTTACGGATGTCAAGCGCGAAAAGAGTCAGGGAGAACCCGGATAAGGTCTATACCAACAGCCATGATGAGAAGGTAAGCGCTGTGGTATACAAGGATGACTTCGCCAAAAGTCCGAAAAATTTAATCAAAAGCTTAAAGTCTGCCATGGAAGGAAAGGAAAATATTGTGGCGGATACAGTTATGCCCTTTCTCTCCACCGAAAAGGAGAAGGAAACCAAAAGGGAGCTGGAGCAATACCTCAGGGGCTGTCTGGAGGAAGGAAAGACGGAGGGCTACCGGTGGGCGAAGGAGGAATACGGGCAGCTAGCGGAAAGGATTGCCTGGAAGGAAAGGGAGGAGCAGGGGTTGGTCCATAACCTGGAAGCCCAGGCAGGGAAGATGAAGGAGGAGGCAAAGCGGCTTGCAGTAGAATTTTCAAGAAAGAGCACCCTATGGCAGCAGGAGCCCCTGTGGGAAGATGGGGATGACGGAGAAGGGGACAATGGTAAGGGAGACGGTAAAGGAAATGGCAAAGGAAATGGCAAAGGAAATGGCAAAGAAAGAGATGGAGAGAAGATCAGCAGCAAAGGAGAGGCTGGAGAGGAAAAGGATATAAAAGGAGAGGATATAAAGGGGAAAACACAGCAAAGATGAAAAAATTCTACAAAAAAGCAAAAAAACTTTTGTTTTATGTCAAAAGGAGACATCTTGTTAAGAAATTGTTAAGAATCACAATTTAAGATGGAAGTGACAAAAATGAGTAGTACTTGTTTTCATCAACAATTCTTATCCAGAAAGGGGGTATCCAGTTTCGTGGATCACGTCCGGCGAAAGGAACGCTATAGTGACAAGGTGATCCATCAGGAATTGGGATAATATGGCAGAATATTTATCACCAGGCGTTTATGTGGAAGAGTTCGAGTCAGGCGGCAAACCGATGGAAGGTGTAGGAACCAGTACAGCAGGCTTTATCGGCCTTGCAGAACGGGGGCCGGTGGAAGGCCTGCCGCAGCTGGTAACTAATTTTGCGGATTTTAAGAGGAAGTACGGTGGTTATTTATCCGAGAATGAATTCGCAGAATACCGTTTCTTAGCTTATGCGGTGGAGCATTTCTTTGTAAATGGAGGCTCCAGGGCATTCATAGCCCGCGTCGCGCCTACCAATGCAAAGGCTTCCGTGGGATATGCACCGTCGGCAGATGCACCGGTTATCCAGCTGACGGCTAAAAATCCCGGTATGTGGGGCGACAGTATCCGTGCCGTGGTTACGGCAGCAAGCAAAGCAAAGACACAGATTTTGGAGGTGATTGAGACTCCGACCGGCAAGAAATACATGGTGAAGAGCTCTGTTGGCTTCAACCCGGGAGACGTCGTTATGTTCTCAGAACGGACGACGGTAGTCTATAACAAGGTTGTTAAGAGCCAGGACAACATCATCGAATTTGAGAATGAATTTGAGGAAAATGTTGTTGATAAGAATTTATTGCCGAACAAGGTGATTACTACTTGTGAATTCAATCTGGAGGTCAAATTTGATGACCAGGTTGAAATGTACGAGAATCTCTCCTTCAACATTGAGGCAGCAAATTATATAACAAAGAAGCTGTCAAAATCCGACCTGGTAAAAGCCGAATATATGGGCAAAGAGGCAGAAGGAATCGTTCCCCCTTACCTCCAGATCATTGGAAATGAGGCGGACAATAGCTCCTTCCTGGCAGTTTCCCTGACGGGAGGCTCCAATGGCTCCGTGGCTAACCTTGCCGCATCGGATTTTATCGGTACGGATAACGGCGCCGGAAAGCGTACCGGAATCCAGGCATTCCTGGATAATGACACAGTATCCATCATGGCGGTGCCCGGCATTACAGATCCTAATGTGCAGCTGATGCTGGTTGCGCATTGCGAGAACCTGGGAAGCAGGTTTGCGGTCCTTGATATGCCGAAGGCAGCAAAGAAGATAGATGATATCATGGCACACCGTGATATTTTCGATTCCAATTATGCGGCGCTGTACCATCCATGGCTGGAGATCTTTGACCCGTTAGACAAGAAGAATCTTGCGATTCCTCCGTCAGGCTCCATCGTAGGTATTTATGCAAGGAGCGATAATACCCGTGGCGTACATAAGGCTCCGGCAAATGAAGTGGTCAGGGCTTGCGTGGGTCTGGACTGCCAGTTCAACAAGGGCGAGCAGGACATCTTAAATCCGAAGGGCGTAAACCTAATCCGTACCTTCCCCGGACAGGGCATCAGGGTTTGGGGAGCAAGGTGCTGCACCAGCAATCCGAGCTGGAAGTATGTAAATGTCAGAAGGCTCTTCATCTTTATTGAGGAATCCATCAAGGCAAATACGAACTGGGCTGTGTTTGAGCCGAATGACGAGGTACTCTGGGTCCGTGTTAAGAGAACCATTGACGTGTTCCTGACCGGGTTATGGAGGAACGGATACCTGGCTGGCAATGCGGCAGCTGAGGCTTTCTTTGTTAACATTGGCAGAAATACGATGAGCCAGGATGATATTGATAACGGACGTCTGGTATGCATTATTGGCGTTGCACCTGTGAAACCTGCCGAATTCGTAATCTTTAGAATTTCTCAGAAGACAAGTGACGCGGTTTAATCCGAATTAAAAAACGGCGGACTTGAGAGTGATTAGAATAGCTAAGCGTAAGAAAGGAGTGTAAACATGGCTGGTTACCCACATGGTAAATTCAGATATAAGGTTGAAATTGATGGAATCGAGGCCGGCGGATTCTCAGAAGTATCGGGCTTTGATGCATCCATTGACGTGATTGAATACAGGGAAGGTGATATGGTCCAGACACCGATGAAGCTTCCCGGACTAAAGAAATATGGCAATATAACCTTAAAGCAAGGCGTTGCCGACACCGATGCACTATATCAATGGATGGTCGCTGGAGTAGAAGGGGATGTACAAAGAAAGACGCTGACCATCACCCTGATCAGCGTTACCGGCGACGATGCTGCCTCTTGGCAGATTATCAACGCATGGCCTACCAAGTATACGGCACCGGATTTCAATGCAACGGCATCCGAGGTTGCGGTAGAGTCCCTGGAAATCGCCCACGAAGGAATGACAAGAGTTTCATAAAGGCATAATCAGGAGTTGCAAAAGGAGAATGATTCCTAGGCTCCTTTTGCAGCTCTTATCTTTGTTCCTAGAGCCATATTTTCGTTAACAGGGCCATATTAGCGGCAGAACCTAATCAAGGAGGGAAAGGAATGGCATTTCAGACAGAATATCATTTTGAGTTACCCAGGGGATACCTGGATGATTCGGGAACATTACATAAGGAGGGAACCATGAGGCTGGCAAATGCGGGTGATGAGATATTGCCGCTGAAGGATCCCAGGGTGCAGCAAAATCCCGGATATTTGACTATTATTTTACTGGCCCGCGTCGTTACAAAGCTGGGAGCCCTTCCGGCGGTGGATACAAAGACGATTGAAAAGCTGTTCACCATGGACCTGGCCTTCCTCCAGGATTTATACCAGAGGATTAATACCATGGAAACGCCTTACTACCAGAGCATCTGCCCCCATTGCGGGAAGGAGATCAGCGTACCGGTAAATTTTATGGAAGCCGGACAATAGAATTGTATCCGGCAGAAAAGATCTATGAGGAGGCTGCCTTTATCGCATATTATATGCATTGGAGCCATGATGATATTATGGCGCTCAGCCACTTTGACCGGATCCGGTGGTGTAAGGAGATTTCCAAGATCAACAGCCGTTTAAATGATGAACCGGAAAATGTATTTGCCGTATAAGGAGAGAATCAATGGACGCATTGGGAAACTTACTTGACAGTTATAATAAATTATTTGATAACCATAATAAATTAGTAAGGAACAGCCGCTTCCTGGTGTTCATTGGGGTGCTGAAGCTTTCCTTTACAAAGGTGAGCGGCTTTGAACAGGATATTGACAGTGAATCCTTTGTGGAGGGCGGCATAAATGACAGCGCCGTGATGCTGGCTGTCCCGAAGAAGGAGAGGAGAACGATCCGCTTCGAAAGAGGCCTGCAGGCCTGGAGCCCGGTTCTGACCCGGATGAAGCCCGGTGTCGCGATTCCCCTGGGAATTACCGTGATCATGCTGAATGAAAAAAGCTTTCCGGTACAGACCTATCATGTAAGTGACTGTGTAGTGACCAGATGGGAGGTCGGGGATGTAGATGCAAATGCCGGAAATATCTTAATTGAAACCTTTGAGGTCAGCTATACGACCTGTGATCGTACTAATCTGCAATTATTTTAGGGACGGGTGATTTGATGGTGATAAAACCTCTTAATCGGAATAACCAAATAAAAGAGACTGGTAATGAACTGGCAATGAACACGGATATGGGCTTTGCCGGCCAGATTATTGGAAAATATAATAGAAGAGGACAATATTTTTTTCACGGAATCGCCCTGACCTATTTGAAGCTAAACCATGAAGAGGGGCAAAATACGCTGGAGAACAGCCCAGTATATCTTTCCTTAAAGCTGCTGCTGGCCTATAATTTTCAGGAATTATATGAGGGGCAGACGGTCAACAGGGAGATGTACCTGGTTAATATGAGAAAAATTCTTGGGAACTACCTAAACCAACTGAAGCAATCAAACGGCAAGGGGTACCAATATATCAATAATATTTACCGCCTGGTCAGGGAGACAAAGGATAGGGCAAACCGGGAAAAGCTCCAGGAGATATTAGAGGAGCAGATGCAGCGCTTTCAGGCAACGGACCGGCAGCTCCTGTCCGAGGAGCAAAGGCATGCGGTAAAACAAGTATCCGAGGTAAGCCTGCATAAGAGGCAGGATAGGATAAGGGACAACATTCGGGAAATTCAAGAAAGAAGCTATCCTGGGAACTATGAGGATGGAAATTATGAGATAAAAAATATAGGAATAGAAAATATAGGAACAAAGAATATAGAAACAAGGAATGCAGAAACAAGGAATACAGAGACAAGGAATCCAGAAATAAGGAATCCAGAGACAAGGAATGCAGAAACAAGGAATGCAGAAACAAGGAATGCAGAAACAAGAGATACAGAAACAAGGAATGCAGAAACAAAGAATCCAGAAGTAAGGAATGCAGAAATAAGGAATACGGGAATAGGGAATACAGAAACAAAGAATGCAGAAATAAGGAATACAGAAACAAGGAATATAGAAGAAAAAAATATGGCTGCCGGACATATGGTTGTGGATCTCCAGGCAGGAGAAGAAAAAGCCGGCATGCCCCGGGTAGAGGATGGATTTGAGGAATATGTGAGGCTGTTCCGTAGCTATCATTTCCTTCTGGAGCCAGAGGCAGGATTACAAGATCCAGGATCACGGGGGTTAAGGCCACAGGATACAAGATTACAGGAGCAAGGGAAAAAAGGTAATGGAGCTGCTTCGGATATTTATTTTGACTACAGCCACCCTGTGGCAGATCTGATATACAAAAGAGAGGGATCCCTCCAGCCGGAGGAGAAGCTTACTGCAATCATCGGGCAACTGGAAATGTTCGCAGAGAAGCAGAATGAATTGGGAATGCAATCAGGACTTGGAATGCTGGATCCTGTCAGCCGGAAGCTGTTGCTCCATATATTAGGCCAGGTGTTTTCCGAGGACGGAAAGTTAAAGGGCTTTATTGAGGAGTTAAACCGCCGGCAGATCTCAACCGGAGATTTTAAGCAGTTTCTGGAACGGATGGCGGTGGATAGCAGGATAGTTTTTCATAGAGAGGATTTTATTAAGTTCCTCAAGGACAGTCCAAGGAAGCTCCAGAGGGAGCTTGCATACTTGGCAAAGAAGGAAGGACTGCTTTCCCGGGAAGTGGTAGATGGGACATCAGTTTCGGAGGCTGGAACACAAGGGGAATCTGCCCATCGCTCAAAAAAGGATAAAATAGTGAGTGGATTCCAGTCAATGGGAAGTGAAGATACCCTTCGCCTGATAGAACTCCTGCTGGAAAAAGAGCCGTCTCTTTTTGAAGTTCTTATATCAAATAAATTAATTGAAGTTGAAGAAACAGGGAATTATCAATATAGAGAAGAAGATGCCCGGCCCGGACAAATCAGGTTAAGTGTGGAACAGGAGAAAGCCTTAAGGAATCGTAATTATGTGGAGAATATTGGCGCAAGAAAGACTGGCATAGAGGATGTGGCATGGAATGAGGGTGACTTCGGGGAATATGCGAGGTTGTTTAGCAGCTATAATTTTCCCCTGGAGCCGGAGGTAAGAACACCGGAGCTGAGGGAAGAAGGCAGGGGAGCGGATACAGCGATTTATATTGACCGCAGCAATCTCGTGGCTGACCTGATTTATAAAAGGGAAGGATCCTTCCAGGGAGAAGAGAAGCTTGCCGCAATCATCGGGCAATTAGGGATACCCACAGAACAGCAGCATGAATTAGGAATGCAATTAAGGATTGGAATACTGGATCCGGCCAGCCGGAATACGTTACTCCATGCATTAGGCCAGGTGTTTTCTGAGGGCAGCAGGCAAAAGGAATTCATTGAGAAATTGAATCGCTGGAAGATCTCAGCCGAGGAGTTTAAGGAGTTTCTGGAACAGATGGAGACGGATCGCAGATTACTCCTCCGTAGAGAGGATTTTCTTGATTTTCTGAAAAATAGTTCCGGGGAGTTCCAAAGTGAGGTTGTGGCTCTGGCAAAACAGGAAGGACTTCTACCGCAGGAAGCAACCGATGGATCCTTAGCCCCGGAGACCGGAAAGCCGGAGGAGCATTTATCCCAAAAGGATAAAATGATGGACAGGATTAAGTCCATGAGCCGGGAGGATACCATCCGCCTGATGGAGGTTCTGTTAAGGAAGGAGCCGTCGCTTTTTGAAGCCCTTGTATCAAATAATTTAATTGAAGTTGAAGAAATCAGGAATTACCAATATAGAAAAGAAGAAGCCTATTCCAGACTGCCCAAAGGTAGGCAGCAAGGCTTAGAGATGGAAAAGAGCCAGGGGAAGGAAGGACGCTCAGGGGAAAGTGGCATGGAGCAAAGAAGGATTCTGGAGCTGGCAGAGATCTTGGAGCAGGAAAATCTTCCGGTAAAGGAAAGCACCTGGGAACAGGAACGGGCTCATGCGCGGGCAAGAGCTATGGAGCCGGAGGGGATGCCGGAACAAGCGGGCATCACAGAAGGAAGAAAAATCCCTGAGGCAGAAATGATCCTGAGGCAGGAGAAAAGCCTGGATAGGGCAAAAAGTGCAGAGCGGGAAGGGAACAAGGGACAGAAAGGAACCCTGGAAGAAGCCAGGCTCATAGATCAGGAGAAAACCCTGGAACAGGCAAAAGGCATAGAACAGGGTAGAATTCAGGAAGAAGCAAGAGAACAGGAAAGGGTTCTGGAAAAAGAAAGGGTTCTGGAAAAAGAAAGGGCTCTGGAAAAGGAAAGGATCCTGGAGAAAGAAAAGATTCTGGAGAAAGAAAGGATTCTGGAAAAAGAAAGGATCCTGGAGAAGGAAAAGGTTCTGGAAAAGGAGATGATCCTGGAACAGGTAAAGCTCATAGGGAGAGAAGGAATCCTGGAGCAAGTAAGAGGTATAGAGCGGGAGAATACCCACAGGCAAGAACAAATGCTGGAACCGGAGATGATCCTAAGGCTTGGAAGGACCCTGGAACAAAGCAGTGCTCCAGACGGTGTGCGAGGCCAGGCTCTGATTCAAAGCCTTGGGATTCTGGGGCGAACAAATAAAGTACATAATGAGCTTAGCCTGGAGCAGGAAAAGGACACCTTTCCGAGGCGACTTAGGCCGGTTATAAAAACCTTGGCCAAGGACATTATCCACCAGGATCTGATGGAGAGGAATATATTGCTCCAAACAAGGCTGGTCAAGAGAACACTGCAGGAAGGATCCCTGAAGCAGTGGAATCATATAGGAGAGCAGAATTATATAGGACAACAGAATCACATGGGACAGCAAACCCACATGGGACAACAGAATCCTATGGGACAGCAGGAACTTTTGAAGCCGCAGGGAAGCCAGGGGGGAAGGGATGCAGCTACTGGGCAACCGCTGGAGTTACGCCAGGCAGCCGGACTAACCCATAAGCAGGGCAAGCCTGGGGCAGTCCAGGAGGAGAATGTAAGAAAGCTGGTCAATGAATATATTGTGACAGAGCAGGTCCAGATGAACCATTCCAACCAGAGAAATAAGGAAAGTGCCCAGGAGCTTGGCCTCCAGAAGAAGGAGCTCAAAAAGCTGAAGGAAACCATGCAGGCACAGAAGCAGTCCATGGAGGAAATGAAGCGGCAGCTTTCCACGGACAAAGGAGCACAGGCCAGGATTGATATGGACCAGGTCACCAGGGATATTATGAAGAAGATAGAAAGGCTACTATTTGTTGCAAGGCTTAGAAAAGGATTGTAGGAGGTTGATGCCATGGGATTAGTCAAGGCGAAATTGATTCTGGAGGACAACACCAACATAGAGGTGCAGTTTAATCCGGCAGAGTACAATATTTCCGAGGGTGCCAATTATGCGGATAAGAATGTGCCGGGGCTGGACGGACCCATTACCCAGTACATATCAGGCACGGCCCAGACCTTGAATATGACGCTGATTTTTGATACCTATGAACCGCCGGAAGTATTAAAATTATCCGAAAGCGGGACGGATGTTACCAAGAAGACACAGAAGATTGTAGAGCTGACCTATATCAAGGGCGATTTGCACCGGCCGCCGGTAGTGACCTTTTCCTGGTCCTCCTTAAGCTTTAAGGGAGTGATTACGGATGTGAAGCAGAGCTTTACCATGTTTTTATCCGATGGCATGCCGGTCCGGGCAAAGCTTGACGTCACCTTCAAGTCTGTATTTGATATCACGAAGGCAAAGAGGAAATCACCCTTTGAATCTCCGGACAGGACGAAATTCAGGACGGTCCACGAAGGGGAACAGCTTTGGAATTTTGCATATAAGGAATATGGTTCGGCAAAAATGTGGCGTGTCATCGCAAAAGAGAATGGGATTATGAATCCCCTGGACATTTCGCCGGGACAGATCATCAAGCTTCCTGCCATATAGGAAGTACCTTGGGAGAGTAGTGCTCGGCCTGGACAGAGCACTGGGAGGAGAACGCCTGTGGGGAATTTATTGACGGACAGCAGCACCTTTAGTGCCCTGGCGAAAACGTACAGTAACTTTCTTGTGCCCGCCATGAAAATTAAGGTCGGCACAAGTGATATTGCATCCACCTTAAAGGTAGGGATTACGGATGTTAGCATTACCCTTGATTTAGACAATGCGAGCAGTGTGGATTTTACGGTCATCAATGTATATGACCTGAAAAGCACTGCCTTCTATGGGAATGTCAAGTCCACCATAAAACTGGGAGCCGTCCTCACCGTGGAGCTGGGCTATGGCTCCTCCCTGACAAAGGTGTTCCAGGGATATGTGGCAAACTTAAATATGGAATTTGGTGAAATACCAAAAATCTCCGTAGTCGCGACGGATGTCCGTGCGCTGATGGGGCGCAATATCCGGGAGGTGACACATAAGGACTTAAAGAAGGCTTCGGCGGTGGTCAGTAAAATCATGGAGATCTACAGCAAGGTGTCCAAGGTTAAGGTGACGGACACACCAGAGCAGGAGGATCCCTTCATCCAAAATGATTCCGACCTGGAATATATCTTAAAGGAGCTTTGCCCCAAGACCAACAGTGAGTTTTTTGTCCTTGGGGATACGGCATATTTTCGTAAAATGCACGATCCGGACAAGGAAATCACAACCCTAAGCCCAGGCAGCGGGCTGATCTCCTTCCAATGCAATACCACCTATGTGGATGAGGTGATACAGATCTATGGGCATGACGAGCAGACCAATAAGCCGGTAACAGCGAAGAAGGATGCAAAAAGCGATACGAAGTCAGCGTCAGCCCTATCAAAGAAGCCTGTCCGGGAGTTGAAGATCTCGGATACCATTGATGCTACAAAGGCGGAAAATATCGCGGCCTATGAGCTGGAGCAGCTGATGAAGAGCTCACAGCAGGGAGGGGGCACCTGCATCGGGCTTCCGGAGCTTTGCCCGGGAAGATACTTAAAAATAGAGAAGCTGGATGAGAGCGTCAATAAAACCTATTATTTAAAAACAGTGACCCACAGCTTTAGTGAAAGCGGCTTTACGACGAATTTTACCATAGGGGGATTTAAGTAATGGATATCAGTGATTTATTGGTACAGCAGCAGGGAAGCAGACGGTCCCATAGCTCCGGCTGCCTTAGCATTATGACCGGAGTCGTGAAAGAGAATTATAATGAAAACTTCCCCGGAAAGGTCAGGGTAGAATTCTTCTTCGGGGAGGAGGGAAAGACCTCCTCGGAATGGGTCAGGGTGATGCAGCCATACTGCGGAAAGGAATACGGGGACTATTTTATCCCGGAGATCAATACGGAGGTAGTGCTGGGCTTTAATCTGGGAAACATTAATAAGCCGGTTGTCCTGGGCTGCCTGTGGAATGATGTGGATACCATACCAAAGGAAGTGGCAAACAAGGATAATTCCATTAAATGCATCAGGACCAAAGGAGGCCACGAGATCCTTTTTGATGAAACAAAGGATGCAGAAAAGATCCGGATCCGGACAAATAAAAAGCTGACAATCCAATTAGAGGATAAGGAAGAGAAAATATCAATCCAGGATGAAAAGGGAGAGAACCTCCTCAGCATGGACTGCAAGAATGGGGAGATCCGCTTAAAGGCGAAGAAAAAACTGGTCTTTTCCGCAGGGGATAAGGATATGCTGACCCTGGACGGCACCGGAAAAAAGGCTTCCCTCGAGGCAGATAATATTGAAATCAGCGCAACCCAGGCCATAAAGCTGAAGGGGCAGAATGCTTCGCTGGAGGGCAACAGCATGCTGGAGCTGAAAAGTTCAGGAAACATTAAGTCACAGGCCAGCGCACTCGTGGAATTAAAGGGTGCCATGGTAAAGATAAACTGATAAGAAAAGCAGTGGATAAGTAGAACCAGAAGGATAAGTAGAATCAGAAGGATAAGTGGGATAAGAAGGATTAGAAGGATCAGAAAGATAAAAAGGATCAAAAGGATCAGAAAGATAAAAAGAATCAAAAGGATCAGAAAGATAAAAAGAATTAGCAGGATAAGAATGATTAGAAAAGGAGGCTTTGTCTATGGACGGCAGGGATATGGTCAATGATTTTCTTGGGGTTGGCTGGAAATTCCCGGTAGAGGTGGATGAGACCACGGGACGGATTAAGACGGTCAGCTATGAGGAGGATGTGAAGGAAGCCATCTACCTGATTATGATGACAAAGCCCGGTGAACGGATGATGCGCCCTGACTTTGGCTGTGGGATTTCAGACTATATATTTGAAACCATGGATTATTCCACAATCGTGCAGCTGCAAAATGAGATCTTAAATGCCCTGATCCTATGGGAGCCCCGCATTACGGATGTAGAGGTAGAGGTAAAGGCGGACGATGAAACCGTGGGCAAGCTAAATATCAGCATCAGCTATGTAGTCCGTATTACCAATAATCCTTACAATATGGTCTACCCTTATTATATCAATGAAGGAATCCAGCAATAAACTCTATACAGGCAATTGCGAAACGATATAGTTCTTGCAATTGTGTGTACAGTGGATACTATTCCTCCGCTCCAACGCTTTCTTCGGGCTTAGCTTCCGATCCGAAATAGTATTCACTGTGTACACAATATCTACAGTTTATGAGCTTCGCAATTATTTGAATAAACAAACCCTATAGATAGAGAGGAGGCAGCCAGGTGAAGCTACCGGAGCTTGATAAAAGGACGAAAAAGGATATCTTAGAGAAAATTAAAAAAACCTCACTGGCCTATACTCCTGAATGGAGGTATGACCAGGATAACCCGGAGGCAGGAACTGCCTTATCCATAATCTATGCAAATATGATGTCGGATACCATTAACCGCTTTAACCGGGTGCCTGAGTTAAACCGGACCACCTTCTTTCAGAGGATTGGTGCGGATATGCTTCCTGCCATACCCGCAAAGGGCTATGCGACCTTTGGGCTGGTGAACCAGGAGGTTCCCGGGGTTGAGGTAAGGCGCGGAACCAGGTTATCGGCGGATGATAAGGAGCAGGGAACCGTAATCTTTGAGACGGTCAATGATGTCTATGTCACCCCGGCGAGCTTAGACCATATCTATGTGGCTGATGGGGCGGAGGACCGGATGGTACATCTCTATGACAGGGAAGCCTTTGAGGTAAATCCATCGCCCTTCTATATCTTTGATGCAGAGGGAGAGAATTTACAGTCCCATGAGATGTATTTCTGCCATGATGCGGTCCTGCGGATCGAAAGTGAGGCTTGGATCGTCGTGAGCTTCCAGCTTGGACGGGGAGGAGAGATACCTTTCCAGGTACAAAAGGCCCTTTTGGATCAGGAGAAGGTCAGGATCGAATATTTTTCAGGGGAAGGCTATACGGAATTTTATGAGAAAAGAATAGAAAATGATGAGCTCTGGCTCCGCAAGCAGAGGAACCAGCCTGGCTCCCAGCCAACCCGGCTTGGTGACCGGGAAAGCTACGTAATCAGGATGACGGTAAAGGATGTGAAGCCCTTTTTGCATTTCTCCATGGAAAATATCACCGTCAGATCCCATGGAAGCAAAATTATGCCGGAGCTGATCCATGCCAATGGCATTGACCAGAAGCTCCAGGAGTTCTATCCCTTTGGGGAGAGGCCGTCCTTGTTCACGGAGGTCTATTTCGTGTCCAGGGAGGTTCTATGTAAGAAAGGAGCCATGGTTAGCTTAAGCTTCCAGCTGGAGTTTGTCAAGGTACCCCTGGAGTTTCAGACGGAAGAGGTGCCGGTGAAATGGAAATATATTATGAAGCGTTCGGATTTTAAGCCGGATGTTGAGTTTGACATAACCGTGGAGGAGGTCAGCTGGGAGTATTTTAACGGGGAAGGCTGGAGCCGGCTGTACCTGAACAACCAGCATGCAGACATGTTCAGCTGCAGGGACGGGAAGCTAGGGACCACAATCACCATGACCTTCCAATGTCCGCAAAATATCAGCCCCTTCCAGATTAATTCCATCAACTCCTACAGCATCAGGGCCAGGGTGTTAAAGATGAACAACCTCTTTAAAATGAAAGGCAATTATATTACGCCCCTGATTACGAAGCCCTCCTTCCGCTATGATTATATGCAAAAGGGTCTGACACCGACGGAGCTGCTCCTGCGCAACAATATGGCGGAAAAGAATTACAGCCACAAGGCATTGGAGGGCGGACTTAAGGAGATAGAGCCATTTTATGGGCTGGAGGAGGAGCAGCTTACCATGTACCTCGGCTTTACAGTTCCGCCCCTGGATGGTCCCATTAAGCTCTTATTCTCCATGCTGGAGACGATTAACGGGAAGCTGCCCCGCCTGGTCTATGAATATTATGGGGGCGGACACTGGCAGGCCTTAAATATTGTGGATGAGACCGACAAGATGCGAAAGACCGGGGTCATCACCATGACGGGCAGCCATGATTTTATGAGGCAGACCCTGTTTGGGCGGGAATTATACTGGATACGGATCCTGGACGGGGAGAATGCCTACCGTGCCAGGAAGCAGAAAACAAGAGTTCCCTGCATCAGCGGAATTTATATTAATTCTACAAAGATAGAAGCAGTTGAGACCATGGAAGCGGAGACCTTCCAGGTGGAGGTAAGAAAGGAAAACCAGGTTTTCCAGCTGCTTGGCGGCCAGGTGTACCGGGCAGCCCTTTGGGTCAATGAGAGAAAGACCCTCTCCGACAGGGAGATGGCAGCCTTGGAGGAACAATATAAGGTAAGGTATGGATATGATGCTGACGGGCAGATCAAGGAAATCTGGGTCTGCTGGAATGAGGTTGAGAATTTCGCACTGTCAGGACCGGAGGACCGGCATTATATCCTTGACCGGATCCATGGCAGCATCCGTTTTTCCGACGGAAGAAACGGTAGGATCCCAAGCTCCGGACCGGATGATACTATCCTTGTAGAATACAGCTGTGGAGGAGGCCTGAAGGGAAATGTAGATCCCGGTCAGGTGGACACCATTGACCGCTCCATCGGCTTTATTAACCGGGTGACAAACCATGAGATTACGACGGGCGGAAGTGACCAGGAGACCCTGCAGGAAGCGCTGCTTCGGAATGCAGCAGCAATGAAGCACGGCTACCGGGCGGTTATGCCTAGCGATTATGAGGCTTTGGCGCTGGAAGCGTCAAGAAATATACTGAGGGGCAAATGCATTGCCAATTGTAATGGAACAGGGGAGAAGGAATACGGGGCGGTTACCCTGGTCCTCCTCCAGAAGGATTACATCGGAGGGCGCAAATTCTTTGATTCCATCAAGACACAGGTGGTGAATTACATTACGCCAAGGATGAGCAGTAACCTGGTTGAGCTGAATAAATTCCATGTGATAGAGCCCAGGTTTATCGAGATCTCGGTCCATGCAGAGGCTGTAGTGAAAGAATTCGACCAGGTCTTTGAGGCTAAAGGCCGTATTCTGGAGAAGATATGCCGGTTCATCGACCCTACCAAGGGGAATTTTAACGGACAGGGCTGGGAAATCGGGACCCTGCCAAACAATACCCAGGTACTGAATGCGATTCAGGATATCAAGGAGCTCCAGTATATCCGCAATGTGAGGATCACCGGCTTTGTCCGGGGAGCGGCAGGCCTTATGGAGGTGGATTTAGAGCGTGAGGATGTAAAGCGCTTCGTGCTGCCAATTGCAGGAACACATGAGATTATTGTCGGCGTTGAGTAGGGCCTTACGGCCAAATGTTCGTCAGGAGGTGTAACATGTTACCGGTAATCAATCTGGATGATGAGAATTTTATCGATATTTTTGAAGAAGCCAGGCAAATGATCTCGGGTGTATACCCAAGATGGACGGATTATAATGAGCATGACCCGGGAATAACCTTTCTGGAGCTCTTTGCCTGGATGAAGGAAATGCAGCAGTTCCACATGAACCAGGTTGGAAAGGAAAATGACCTGATGTATCTAAAGCTCCTTGGGATGAAGCTGCTCCACAGGAAGCCTGCGAAAACCATCGTCAAGGCTTCCGGCGTAGACCGGAGCCGTGTCCTGCCAAAGGGAAGCAAGCTGATGGCAGGAAGCGTCAGCTTTGAGACGGAGGGGACAAAGAATCTGGAGGAGGCACAGATTAAGGCCTGTATTTCAAGATCCAAGTCCAGGGAGGTCATTTTAGAAGGAAATGCGCTGCGCCGGAGCGGCAGTCACTGGCTGTTCCTGTTTGGTGAGGATCCCCAAGCAGGGGATGAATTCCTGTTGCAGCTTGACAGGGCACTGTTACCAGGGATGGAGCACAGCATTTATTTTAAAATATTTGAGGATTATCCCATCAGGAGAAATCCTGTTACCGGGGATATGGTTCCACTGGCCCGGATCTCCCTATGGTATTACAGCCAGGAAGGCTGGGAGCAGTGTGAGGTGGTGGGGGATGAAACCCATGGGTTTATCCAAAGCGGCAGGCTCTGCCTGAGCTTCGGAAAAAGCATGGGGAGATTGGATGATGGATATTTGATAAAATTCAAGCTGGAGGATAGTTATTATGAGGTTCCCCCTACCTTGGAGGAGATCTCCCTGAATATGCTTCCCGTCGTGCAGAAGGATACATTTGTAGAATATCAGGATTTTATAGTACATAGATCCGGTACGATAAAAGCCGGGAAGAGGTCTGCAGAAGAGACCGATATAGAGGAACTTTCGGAGGATCTGGAGCTTATCCTGGATAATTACTTGTCCCTGCATGGGCTGGTGGAGCTGTACATCCTGGAGGACCAGGGATATTACCCTTGTACCGGCTATGAGCTGGTCAGGGAGGAAGCCCGGACCAGGCTCAGGATGGAGAACCCCTTCCTTCATAGGGAAGAGGATGTCCTAAACTTGAAGGTGGTCAGCTTCCGGGGGGATGCGGTGCTGACCAGGTGCTATGAAGGGGATGGCTTTCCATACCAGACCATAGATCTGGACAATCCGGATATTTTTTACGAAAGCTTTGAGCTGCTTGTGGAAAATGAGCTGGCGCCGGGCTACTACCTGCCATGGCAGAAGGTAGAAAGCTTCTCCTGCTCGGAGGAAGCTGATAACCACTATGTTTTTGATGACAGGAAGGGAATGGTTTATTTTGGAAATGCCCAGAAGGGAAGGGTACCGGAAGGAAATATCCTTATCATAGGATATGCCACTACCCTTGGGGTCCGTGGAAATGTAAAGGCGCAGCAGATTAACAGGCTTTTGGGAGAGGAGGGGATCCGGATATCCAATCCGGACAATGTAAGCCATGGACGTGACAAGGAAACCGTAGAGGCCTGCTTCAAGCGCTATATACGGGGATTTCGCCAGGTAAAGCGTGCCATAACCAGGGAGGATTATGAGGAAATCATAAAATCAACGCCAGGGCTTATGGTAGAGGCGGCGAAGGTAATTCCTGCCACGGCTCCCAATTGCGTCACGATTGTCGTCAGCCCCTATGGCGGGGAACGCAGGCTCGTCCTAAACCGGGCCTACCAGGAAAACATCCTGCGTCTGCTGGATAAAAAACGCCTGGTAGGAACCAAGGTAAGGCTCTTATCCCCGGAGTATATCGGGGTATCCGTCTACGGGGAGCTTGCGGTAAAGCCTCATTACCTCCATGCCAGGGAGATGGTCCAGGCAGCGGTGGAGGATTACTTTAAGAAGATAGGGCAGGAATTCGGAAAAACTGTTTTATATAACGAGATCTACGGGATTATTGATATTTTAGACTGTGTAGCCCGGGTGGAGAACCTGTCAGTCAATGCCCAGGGAAAAGGGATTACAAGGAGCATGAACCAGGATCTGGTTCTGCCCCCCAACGGGATCGTGTATTTGAAGGATGCCCATTTTTCGGTATCGGTAAAGGAATAGGATGGGAGGAGGAAGGCCGTGAGGGAAAAGGTGAAATACTTTGTGCTTAACAAGGAAGAGGATTACAGGAGGGGCTCGGGCAGCAACCTGGAATATCTCTCC
The DNA here is from genome assembly GCA_012839295.1 of Clostridiales bacterium. GTDB lineage: Bacteria > Bacillota > Clostridia > Lachnospirales > Lachnospiraceae > Mobilitalea. The sequence goes on along the minus strand of DUNO01000054.1, from coordinate 9,792 downwards.
CCAGGCATCAGGATTAAGGATACAGGCCGGATGGAGGGAAGATTCTTCTCCAGGCTCTTTGACAGCAGGGAGAAGCAGACGAAATGGCACCGGCTGCTTGTGGAGCGTGCTTCCTTAGCCCGGGCCTTGGTCCGCTTTTGTTTTTATGCCAGCGACAGCCGTTTTCTGGAGTATGGGGGGAAGGGCTATGATATAGGCGATCTATTACAGGATAAAACAATTGACACGGACAGGAAACGGCAGATGCTTTCCCCCTTTCTAATCCAGGAACTCCAGGATCCTGAGGATGCGCTTTTGTTTGGTGTGGAGGGGAGATATCTTTGGTTCCAGGTTATTTTGACGGCCCAGGGGCAGCTCTCCCCGGAAATCTACCGTATTAAGATATTTTTCCCGAAGAATACCTGGATGGAGTATTTGCCGGAAGTGTACCAGATGGATCCGGGGAGCGCTTCCTTTGTGGAACGGTTCCTGGGAATCTACCAGACCATTTATCAGGATATGACGGAGCAGATTGACGGCGTAGCAGCCAATTTTGACCCGGATGCGGTAGAAGAAGAGCTGCTGCGGTGGCTCTCCGGCTGGCTGTCCATTGAGGATAGCCACCTCTGGACCAGGGAGCGGCTCAGGTATTTAGTAAAGCATGCGATGGAGCTTTACAGCATACGGGGAACCGTAGAATACATAGAGCGTATGATTGCCCTTTATACGGGCAGGCAGCCCTATATCATCGAATACCACCAGCTGGAGCCATTTTTGCAGGACGCAGGGCAGGCGGAGCTGATCGGTTCCCTCTATGGTGATAATAAATTCATCTTTACCGTGATCGCCGGCCTGAATGCGGTGGGCGGCAACAGCGAATATAAGATATTAACCCGGATCATTGAGAATTCAAAGCCGGCACATATGGATTGTAATGTGGTCGTACTGGAGCCCTTCATTTTCCTTAGCCGGCACTCCTATCTGGGGATCAACAGCGTGCTGGGACAATACCAGGATATGGTGCTGGATGGGCAGGCAGCCCTGTCCTTCACACGCTTGAACGCATAATAATAACGAAAGGTGGAATTGCCAGTGAAAAGTATGAAGTATTTTCCCTTCGAGAGGAACAGGTATTTTTATGGAAAGCTGCTCAGTGTGGATGATTTTGACACGGAGCAGAGGTATGTGAATGATAAACGGAGAATGATAAACCGGTTCATCCATGGCTGTGGCGTGGTCTGCGGCATGAATGTGATCGCGGTGGATGATAGCACCGTGTCCATTGAAAAGGGCTTTGCCCTGGATTTTTGTGGAAGGGAAATCGTACTGGACACACCGGTGACGAAGAAGCTTGCCATGCTGGACGGCTTCGATAATTATAACGACCAGGAGAGAAGCGGCTCCCATCTATATCTGTGCGTGGAATATGAGGAGACAGAAAAGGAGCCGGTACATAGCATAACAAATTCAACCTTTAATGGAACGGACGGCGCCCAGCACAATAAGTATGCGGAAGGCTACCATCTCTATTTATCGACGGAGGAGCCGCAAAATGATGTCCTTTCGGAGGAGCGGTTTTATGAATCCAGCAAGGTGGTTTATTCGGGAAACAGGATCCGGGTCCGCCAGGTCCTTCCAAGATACGCCGGGAGCAACGCCCCCTTCCAGATGAAGGTCATTGTAGAAAACCTGGGGCAGACAAAGCCCTTTTCCTTTAAATACAAGCTTGGCTTAACCTGCGTGCAGGGAGCGGACGGGGACAATGGGGGGAAGGCCCCTGATACGGTGGATATCGTATTTGATGAAAGCCAGTATGAGAAGGCCGGTTCATACACCTTGACTATCCCCTTAAAGGCGACGGCAGTCAGGGATATTGACGGCCAGGTGGGCGTGGAGGAAGGCAGCTTCTCCCTCACCATCGGAGGCAGGAAGGCAGAGGCTGCGGCTAAGTCCTCCCAGACGGTACGGATTATAGAAGGGGATATTACCCAGGCCATCATCCAGAATTATTATCAGACCGCCATGGAGGATATTGCAAAGAATTCCTACCAGCAGGGGATTTACCTTGCCAGGATTGCTGTAATCAAGGCAGGCACCAGCTATGTAATCGACGAGGTGGAGCCTATGCCCTTCAAGCAGTACATATTGAGTAATCCCCTGGCATCTGTCATCACCAGCTTGCTCTTAAAGGAGGAAGAAGGAAGGGGCAGGATTATCCAGAAGGAAGCGGGAGCGGGAAAGATGCTGCCGGGCAGCGGGGCAGGGCATATGCAAGGACAGATAGCTGCGGGAACTGCCATTCTTGATCTTGGGATCGGAGGCACGGTAGGCCAGAGATTTTTCAGCCAGGAGATTGTACATGGGCTGGGACTTGGAACCGTTAATATCGTCCTCGGTGAAGCCACCGGACTGGGTGAGGACAGCAGCATCATATTTGGAGCCCAGGATATTTTTGACGCACCCGAGGGCCATGTCAGGACAGAGCTTGCAGCCAGGGCCGATGTACAGAAGGGCAGCTTTGTCATAGGAATGAAATGTCTGGAGCTGACCGGTGTACGGCAGGTCAAGGTCCACTGGATGGCCGTCAAGGATAACAGCAGGGTTGTCTATGAAAGGGAGCAGGATACGATGAATATCAAGCCTGACCTGTTGAACCTGTTCATCTGCGAGAACCATTATTTTGAAGCAGTGGTGGGTAAAGAAGCCCAAAGCCGGGTAACCTGGCGCATCAAGGAAGAGGGCGGCGGAACCATCGATGAGAATGGAATGTACACTGCGCCCAATAAGCCGGGGGTATTTGAAGTGATTGCAGAAAGTATGGACCATCCGGAGATGAAGGCGTCTGCATTTGTCGTAGTCAGGGATGTGTGAAGTGTGAAAAGCGTAAAAAACACGCTTACGAAGTTCTAAGGTGCCAAAGGACGCCGCCTAAGTATTTCTAAAACTTCGCACCTATAGCATGCTGATAAGCTTAAGAAACTGGGGGTAGTTATGGTAATCAACACATTAAAACATAATTATTATGTAATCCATAAGCTGGAGGAGAACCAGGAGTTGGAAGCCCTATTGTGCAAAGAGGTAACTCCCCAGGAGGGAAAGGATCCGGATCAGCGTTACCGCGTCATCCGGTTGAAGAACCTTCCCCTGACCTATCAGGTGCTGCCCTTCTTTATGGAGTTGTTAAACAGTAGGGAATTCACGGACTATTACGATTGCTTTTCCAAGGATGGCTGCCTGCACCTGGTCTTTCTCCAACAGGATTATCCCCTGCTGGTAGACAAGCTGGAAAGGGAGCGCTGTGACCTGCGGGAGAGGCTTGAGATTGGGAAGAAACTGCTGTCAAGGATCCTGATGCAGAATATGCCGGACTTTATCCTCTATGATGCGCTGGCTAAGGAGAGCCTGTGTGTCTCTCCATCCCTGGAGGTTGCCTTCCGGTATAGCCTTGCCAGCCTGGCAGACTATAGGACCATCGGGATTTCCCAGGTCAGGCAGAGGCTGGTGCCGGTCTTTTTGGCACTGTTTGACTATGAGCTGCAAAAGGAGGCCAGCGTCGATATTGAGGAGTTCATTGAAGGGCTCCGAATCCGGGACTACAGGAGCTACGTTGATATCTACAGGGAATATGACGGGCTCTATGGAAGGCTGGTCAGTGGCGGCCTGATAGCGAAGATAAAGCCCAGGACCTTCCTCTTCCGGCTATGGGACCGTATAAAAAGCCTTTTTAAGTATATGAAGGCTGTGGTAGCGGCTTTGCTGCTCATAGCAATTGCAGCTTATTTAATCTATACCATATACAATCAGCCTGTGGATACGGCAACGGTGTTCAATTACAATCAGATTGGAACCGTATGGATTGAGGAGTAATCCAGAGGGAACTTATAGTTATGAGAACGGGAGTACAAGCCGGGAAGATTGAAAGAAGTCATTTCAAACTATTTATTAAGGCCTATTCGCTTTTGGACAGGTCATCAAAAAGTGAAAGGCGCGGGGGTAAGCATGAGGAATTTCTTGATGAAGATGGTAAAAAAAGGCTCCAAGGGTCTGACGAATATCTTGAAGGCTCCATTTGTCAAGGGATATCGCCAGATCAAGAAAATAATCAGTCCGGATAGCATCGTGAACACGGTGCTTATCGACGTGAAAAAGGAGATAAAGGATTTTTCCAATCCGAAGCCGGTCAGCCTAAAGGACTATTTTACCTTTGGAAATTACTATGTCATGAAAAAGCTGGTATTTATCCTGGTGGCTGCGGTTATCCTGATTCCCCTGGGATATCTGCGCTTTGTCCATCCCGTGATTGTATCGAGATATTTTACCAAAACCATTGAGATCAATACCTCCGGCCAATATGGCTACACGGGGAAGGTAAGATTAACCGACCCACGGACAGGGAAGGTACTTTTTAAGGGACGCTTAGAGAACGGGATGATTAACGGCGAAGGGGAGATGTACGACTATAAGGGCAACCTGGTGTACCAGGGCGGCTTTTTGCTGGGCATGTATTCAGGAAATGGCCAGCTATATTATGAGGACGGCACGGTCTGCTATCAGGGGGAATTCCTGTTGAACCAATATGCCAACAAAGGGATTCTTTACTATGAAAATGGAGTAAAGAAGTATGAGGGGAATTTTCTGGAGGGTAAATATGAAGGCCTGGGGAAGCTATACTCAGGGGAGGGAGCCCTCATATATTCAGGGAACTTCGTCCTGGGTCAGTATAATGGAACAGGAGAAGAATACAACGGGAACGGTACGGTAAAATACCGGGGAGAATATTTACAAGGAAAATATCAGGGCAAGGGCACCCTATATGATAAAGAGGGAAAGCTTCTCTATCAGGGAACCTTTGGCCTTGGAAAATATAACGGGGATGGAATCCTGTATAAGGACGGGGAAGCACAATACCGGGGCGGCTTTGTGGATGGCAGCTTTGAAGGTACGGGAATCTTATACAGGGAGAAAGCGGTTCTCTATGAGGGCGGCTTTGTCAAGGGGCTCTATGAAGGGGATGGAAAGCTGTACAAGGATGGAAAAATAATATCCTCCGGTGAATTCGCAGCAGGGGAATTGAGGAATGGGACCACCATCCTGTTAAATTCCGAAGGGGATATTATCTATGAGGGCAGCGTGGTCGACGGACTTATGAGCGGCGACGGGGTGCTCTATGATGCCAAGGGCAGACTGGCTTACCAGGGAGGCTCAAAGAACGGCAGCAAGGAAGGCAAGGGTGTCCTTTATGATGGGAACGGCAATATCACCTATGAAGGGGATTTTCAGGAGGATCTTTATGAAGGAAATGGAAAGCTCTACAATGAGGGCATGCTCCTCTATGAGGGAGGCTTCCACAAGGGGATCTATGAAGGAAGCGGCAAGCTCTATGGACAGCAGGACATGATCCTTTATGAAGGAAGCTTTCATGAAGGCCTCTATGAAGGAGACGGGAAGCTCTATGACTGGGAGGGTACCCTCCTCTATGAAGGAGGCTTCCTGGAGGGAAAAAAGAATGGGTCAGGGAAGGAATACGACCCGGGAACCGGCAAGCTGGTCTATGAAGGGAATTATGAGAGCGGGTTTTATTCAGGAACCGGGAAGACCTTCGATCCTGTTACCGGAAACATGGCCTATGACGGAGGCTTTTACCAGGGGCAATATTACGGAGCCGGAAAGCGTTATGACGGGGAGACCCAGTACATGATCTATGAAGGAGCCTTCCGGTTGAACCAATACGACGGAGAGGGAAGCCTTTATGACAAGGACGGGAACCTCATTTACCGGGGCAGCTTCCTCCTTGGAAAATATAACGGGGCAGGGATCCGCTATGACGGTGCCACCGGCAGCGTGCTGGAGGAGGGCGAGTTTAAGAATGGCATACTGACGACGCCGAAGGCCACACCGACCCCGGAGCCGACACCGCAGGCATCCGCTTCGGACAAGGCCGGAGGAGAGGCCGCGGAGACGGATAAAGAGCAGGCCTCCCATACCCCAGAGGACAATGGGAAGAATTGATATGGCCGAAAAGGATTAGTGCAACGAAAGAAATTGATATAAGTGGAAAAAATCAGTGCAATGGAAGGGGCTGCGGAGACTTTGAGGTGATGCGGTCGGAAGAGAAATAGAGATATGCCTATCTGGAATAATGCGAGGGAGGAAAGGAAACGATGGCGAATTATACGGTGATTTCTGAGGTTGGGACGGCGCTGGTGAAATTGCTCCGGGATCATATGGTTCCGGGAGAGGTGCTGAATCCGGAAAGTATTGGACTGTGCAGCCCGGAGGACAAGGGGGATATCATGGTTGGCCTGTATCTATATGACATCAGGGAGTGCGAGGAGGTCAGGCGCAGCACCATGGTCAACGTGGATTCAAGGTCACAAAAGTATCCGTCGACCTTTCTGTCCCTGTATTATATGATTACGGCCTATTCCAACGGGGATGTCAAGTTCCGTTCAGCGGAGGAGCAAAAGCTCTTGGGAAGGGTGGTCCAGATCCTGTCAGACCATAGCCTGCTGGATGCGTCCACATATGTGCCCATCACCAAGGACAATGATTATGCCCTGAATATCGAATTGCTGCAGATGAGCATGGAGGAAAAGCAGAAGGTATGGTCCGTGCCAAATAAGGCCTACAAATTATCACTGTTTTACAGAGTTGCACCGGTAGAGCTGGAATCCTCCAAGACGAAGGATGTACAGAGAGTGGTGGATATGGATATTATCGTAAAGGAGTAATGTGGGATGGAGTATAAGGTATGTGACCATATCAGGACAAGGGCATCCCTTGCGGTCCTGGTGCTGGATGACTATACGGGCCGTGTCCTAAAAGATAGCGGCATCCTGGTGTCTGTGGAGGGTGCAGCCAGGCCTGTGCGTAAATCCGAGGGATATTATGTGTTCTTAAACCTAAGCCAGAGGATGGCTGCCCTGACGGTAAAAAGTGACCGGTATGCGCCGGAGCGGAGGCTCGTTGACCTGGAAGCCCTGGGCGGAAGGGATCCGGTATTAAAAATACGTTTAAAGCCGAGCCGCCGCTATCCACTGCCCCAGGGAACCACGTCGCTCCTTGGACGGGCGGAGCCGGGAAGCGAGGTCAGGATCCTCTGCAGCCACACGCAGAAACACTTCCGCCTGCTCTATGACTATGAGAGGGATAGGGACCAAAAAGAAATACAGATATTTAACCCGGAGAAAAGCGACCTGGACGGAAAAATCCTTTCCATAAACAATAAAGGTCAGGAGCTGGTCCACGTCCAGTCGACGAAGGACCGGGAAAATAATGTTTATATCATGGATAAGGCCTTGGAGAAGGACTATAAGAAGGTCGGGACAAAGATCATTCCGGTCTTTATGACCAAGGCGGATGAGCTGGGGGAATATTTTATCCCCCTATGGAACCTTGGGGATGAGGATGTGGGCTGCCAGTGTGAGATGTGGGGCAGCAGCACCGTAACCAAGGCCATAACACTTGAAATCGGAAAAATGAATCAATTGGATTTTATAGGATAGATAAGGAGGAGAAAATTATGGGCTTTGCAGTATGCGGCGGAGCGATGTGCCAGTGCTCCTTTGGGATGGCACCCTCGGCATTTATGGTGACACCGGAGAATAAGGCAGTGACTGCCATGCCGCTGGCAACCATTATGGACAATATACCATTGAAGAATATTATGCCCTTTGGCATGTGCCAGTCCCTGGCAAACCCGACGGTGGCCTCTGCCACAGCGGCAGCACTCGGGGTACTTACACCGATGCCCTGCATACCGGTAACCAGCGCACCCTGGGCACCTGGATCACCTACGGTCCTGATCGCCAACAAGCCGGCACTTAACAATTCTTCGAAGCTGATCTGTAACTGGGGTGGAATCATTCAGATCACTAATCCGGGAACGACAAATATTCAGGTGCCGTAGGGGACGGCGGACAAAATGCACCGACGGAAAGCAGGATCACCAGAGGATGGATGCTTTACCGGTCAAAGGAGGTTCTCATGCAATATAGATTTGGGCTAAGACTGAAATTAGTCATGATATTCCTGATATTTAGTGCAATTATTTCAATTGCAATTGTTCTTGTCTCGGGATCCAGCTTTAAGGTGAATATCATGCAAAAATATAGCGATAATGCCATCGCCGTTGCCAAGCTGACAGCCAGCATGCTGGATGGTGACCGGATAGAGGGATTTGCCGTATCCCTGGAGAAAACAGAGGATTACCGGAGGATGCAGGAAATGATTAATAATATAAAAAATCAGATGGATATCTATTATCTGTACGTGATGTATCCTTATAATACGGAAGATGGAATTTATATCTTTGATGCAGCGATTACCCCGGAGCAGGAGGCGAGCGTGGGCGGCACGTCAGGGTATCTGGGGCTTCCGGTGCATTTTGGGAATAATTTTGACTCTGCCCTGAGAGTGATGGAGACAGGCCTGCCCAGCGAATATTTTGATATTACGGATACGATGATGGGGCAGGTATACGAGAAGCTGGCTTCTGCCTATGCACCCATTTTTAACAGCAAGGGGCAGGTGGTGGCCTTCGTCGGGGTAGATGTCTCTATTACGGAGGCGGACCAGTTTATTAACTCTGCGGCTTATGAGATGGCAGCGGTGGTAATCTCCATCGTAGTCCTGTGCATGCTGGTGCTGATCCTCATTATACAAAGCTCCGTTATCCGCCCCGTAAGGATATTAAAGGCCTATGCGGAGGAGATTGCGGATGCAAAATTCGGCAGCCAGATCAAGATTAAGGGGCATGATGAGATCAGTGAAATATCCTTTGTGTTTAACCGCATGTCCAAGAGTATTGAACGGCATATGAATGAGGTGAAGGAAATTAACGAGGCCTATTATAAATTTGTTCCCTCAAAAATATTTGAGATTCTCAATAAATCTAAAATCACGGATGTGCGGCTGGGGAACCAGGCAAAGGTGGGGCTTACGGTGCTGGCCTTCCAGGTTGTGGGCTTCCAGGACATTATCTTAAAGATGCAAAGCAACCAGATGTTCGAGTTTATTAATCAGGTTTTAAATACGGCTCTCCCCTATGTCATTGAACGGGATGGAGTTGTGGAGACCTTTCAGGATGCCGGCTTTTCCTCCTTCTATACGGAGGGGGGCGAGGCGGGGCTGGCGAGCGCCGTGTCCATCTGCCAGAGGTTCAATGCCCTGAACCGGAGCCAGGCCTTTCAGCTAAATCAAAAGCTTGAGATTGGCATCGGGATTACCAGCGGACCCGTCATGCTCGGTATTGTAGGGCATGATAAGAGGTTGTCCACCATCTCCATATCCGAATATACTACCTTTGCGGAATACCTGCAGCGGATCGCTCCCAAGTATTATGCCAGGATCCTTATTTCGGCGGAGGCAGCGGGCAGGATCAAGAGGTTTGATAAGATATATCATTTCAGGTTCCTCGGATTTTTCTACATCAGCGCGGCGGATAAGTATGAGAAGCTTTATGATGTGTTCGATGGGGACGAGGAGGAGGACATGAGATTAAAGCTCCAGACGAAGGAAACCTTCGAGAATGGGGTGGAGCTTTTCTGTGCGAAGAAGTTCTATGAGGCAAGGCTGGCATTTGTAAATGTACTGAAGATATTCCGTAAGGATAATGCGTCAAGGGAGTACCTGTATCTTTGCAACCAGTATTTGCAGATGGAGGATACGGGTAGCGTAGGGATTTATATTGAGCATTCTTGAGGGAGGCGTTAGATTTAGGTTGTGAGGCAAATCTAAGTGTATGTATATCCACCTGGGCTTGCCTTTAACATCCCATGCTTACCAAGTGCAGGCAAGCACGGGAGGCCCGGT
>DUNO01000053.1 GCA_012839295.1 Clostridiales bacterium | reverse complement strand
CGGAGAAAAGGTGGCAGTTTTTTTGCCATCCTTTTCTTTTTTTGACGAAAAGCAGGGCCTCATAACTCAAACGAGTTATGAAGCCCTGCTTCCTTTAAGGGCTATCTATTTCCCGATAGCCCCTTTACTTTCGATCCTCCGCTTGAAGAGAGACGGTCAAAAATTTACTTGTTTTCGTAAATCCCTAAGTTGAACTCCCTTTGGGGTTCCGTTTTTTGTTATGATATCCTGGAGAAAAAGAAGAATTGCGTGATAGTGAAAATATATTATTAAAAGAAATGGACAGGACGCGGATCAATCTTGAAAGAAAGATTAATGAAGTCCAAAAAATCTGGATGAACTAAAAATGCGTCTTGTTTCAAGACGCATTTTCAAGTCGTAAATACTATTTTATTGTGTAAGTTTCTATTGCAAATTCATTTTGTGGCAGTTCCATTTTTATTTGTATATTAAAAGAATGGTATCATCTGAATATAAAGGTTGAAACAATTATAAACAAGTGGATCTGGGTATATAAGTAAAGTCTACAATCTTTGATTCGATCTCAAAATTGTCTCCGTTTAACCGTTCTGTTACAATCCTCATGCATTCATATCCCATTTCCCGAATCGGAACCTCAATTACCGAAAGAGGAATGTATAAATTGTCGTAGGTGTCGTTATCGCGAACGCCAATACTGATAATCTCCTGCTCTTCAGGAACTTTGATAAGATTGGTGTTCCGTATATAATTCAAATAACTGATGGCAAGCCTGTCGTGCAGGCAGAATACGCAATCCGCATTTTGGAATAAGCTTTCAGCCTCTCTTACTGTAGCATAAGAGGAGGTAAGTGAATTTTCCTGTGTATTAATGACGGTCGTAATGCCTTCATAATTGCTAAAAGTATTCATAAAACCCAGCATACGTTTTTCGCTGTATAAATAATGCCCGGTTTTTGTGGCAAAGACAACCGCTTTTTTTCTGCCATGGGATGCAAATATCTCAGCGGCTTTGGCTCCGATTTCTTGATTTTCAACCATAGCATGGCTATATTTTTGCGAATAGCGGTTATACAGTACGATGGGGGTGGAAAAATCTGTTTTCTCAAGATAGTCCAGGTCTTTTGGGGAAGCAGTGCATATTACGGTAGCCGAATACATCGAAAGATGCTCTTGCTGGGCTGATAGGGACAAGCAATCCGGGGTATAGAGCCGTAGTACAATTTCTATATCACAATGGGCTTCTTCAATATACTGCTGCATTCCATTAATAAAATCAAATAATAAGGGAGCCCGGTAATCATTTGCCCAGAAGACTGAGATATACTTTTTGGCATTGTTATTCCTGAGTCTCCTGGCTGAAATATTTGGTGTATAGCCTAGAACCTTTGCTGCATCAAGTATTTTTTTTGTGGTTTTTTCGGATATATTCCGATCAGCGCTTTTGCCGTTTAATACAATAGATACTGTGCTTGCAGATAATTTTGTATATTCAGCAATTTCACGTATAGTAGCCAAGTGAATAGACCTTCTTTCTTTTCTTTCAATTTATTGGAACACTCTATGTTGACTCATCCTGTTTCTCTTTTATTCAAACCATTTATAAATGGTATAAGGTTGTACTAAGAAGTTGACAAATAGAAGACAAAGGGATACTTAAAGTGAGTTTACCATAGTATAAAAGGTTAAGCAAGTTAAAATAAAGATAAGATGGATGTGATTCTAGGATGTTTTTAACCATACATTGTGCAAAATGAATACAATATTCCACATGCATTGTTTAATGTGATAAAAGAAGAAGTTGGCTAAAATGTATTATTGACAAATTCAACAGAGGAAATTATAATCTAGTTATTACAAATTAAGTACAACGTTATACTAAACAAATGATAAATATTTACTAACAATTGTTAGATTAAAAAATACAACGTGGTAACAGCTTTGCCAAGTATTCTAGGAAAGAGGAGGCAATAGATTGAAAACAATACGAATTGGAAGCGGTGCCGGCTACGCAGGGGACAGAATAGAGCCGGCGGTTGAATTGATGGAAAAAGGTAATCTGGATTATATCATTTTTGAATGTCTGGCGGAACGAACCATTGCCTTGGGACAAAAGGAAAAGCAAAGGGATGGCACAAAAGGGTATAATCCGCTGCTGGAATACCGGATGCAGCATATCCTTCCCCTGGTTAAGGAAAAAAGGATCAAAGTGGTTACCAATATGGGCGCCGCTAATGTAAAAGCTGCGGCTGATAAAACAATGGAGATTGCAAAAAGCCTGGGTATTGATGGAATTAAGATTGCTTATGTCACCGGAGACGATCTTGGAAAGAATCTGGAGGCCTTCTCTGACCATGATGTGCTGGAAACGGGCTGTAAGCTGAAGGATATGGGGGTTAACATCATATCGGCAAATGCCTATATGGGGGCGGAAGGTATTATGGAAGCCTTAAGAAACCATGCGGATGTGATTATAACAGGAAGGGTATCGGATCCTGCCTTAGTCATAGGTCCCCTGGCATATGAATTCGGCTGGGACATGGAAAAGGATCTTGACAGGATGGGGCAGGCGGTACTGGCAGGACATTTGCTGGAATGTGCAGGGCAGGTAACCGGAGGATACTATGCTGACCCGGGTTATAAGGAGGTGCCGGATCTGGAAAGGCTGGGGTATCCCCTGGCAGAAATCGATGAAAGCGGTACCTTTATCATTACGAAGGTGGAAGGCTCCGGAGGGCTGGTTACAACTGATACCTGTAAGGAGCAAATGATATATGAGATCCATAACCCTGAGGAATATTATACCCCGGATGCAATTGCTGATTTTTCAAAAGTAACCTTTACGCAAGTGGGAAAGGACAGGGTAGAAGCAGAACATGCAGTATCAAAGGGCAAGCCAGGGCAGCTTAAGGTCAGCATTGGGTATGAAGACTGCTATATTGGAGAAGGTGAAATCTCATATGGAGGTTCCAATTGTCTTGAGCGGGCAAAGCTGGCGGAAGAAGTAGTGCGCAAACGGTTGGAAATCACAAGTGCCGTACTTGAAGAGTACCGTTGTGACTATATCGGATATAACTCCCTGTACCGGGATGCCATCTCAGAACGTCTATGTGATGGGAATAGATCCGAGATCAGATTGCGCATCAGCGGGCGCACCAAGGATGAATGGAATGCTACCTTGATTGCCAATGAGGTGGAGGCACTTTACACGAATGGACCGGCAGGAGGCGGCGGGGTAGTGAAACGGGTAGAACAGGTGGTGTCGGTTTGCTCTATTTTTATTTCCAGGGAGGATGTAACCGCCTCTGTCGATTACCTGGAGATCCCGTAGGGTCAAGCTGTGATTTACTGAAATATTGATACGGAAGCATTTATAATAGAGGTAAGCTGGAAAGAAATAAGATTAATGAGAGAAGGGAGGGACGGATCCATGCAGGATCCTTTACGGGATTTTGTACAATAGGAGGCATGGACATAATTATGAAGCTTAAGGAGATCGCCCATTCAAGAACAGGAGATAAGGGGGAAATATCAAATATTTCCTTGATTGCTTATGATAGGAAGGATTATGATATTCTTAAAGAAAAGGTCACTTGTGAGAAGGTAAAGGACTATTTTAGAGAGATATGCAAGGGTGAAGTGGTCCGATATGAACTGGAGGAACTGGGGGCATTAAATTTTGTGCTCGATAAAACCCTTGGCGGAGGAGTTACACGTTCCCTTGCCCTTGACAAGCATGGGAAATCATTGGGAATGGCTCTGCTTGAGATGGAGATATAGGAGGATGAGCGATGGCAATTGATTATATGAAATATATATGTGAAATGAAACAGAAGGAATACGGGGAATCATGCTATAAAGCAATCTATCCTGCTTATATTCAGGAAGACGTTATGCTGCCAATGAAGGATGGAGCCAGGCTTAGAACGTTAATTTATAAACCTGCATCGGAGAAAGGAATTCCGGTAGAAGGGTCACTGCCGGTAATTTTGGAACGAACCTGCTATCCTGGCCAGGAACCAATCAGCAGATTACATGGAGAACAATTAGCTAAGCGTGGCTATATCTTCATATCCCAGTATTGCCGTGGAACGGGCGGCTCAGAGGGGGAGTGGGAACCCAATACCAACGAACGGGCAGACGGGCTGGATACCCTCCGGTGGCTTGAGGAGCAGGAATGGGTTGACGTGATCGGATATTGGGGGAATTCCTACCTGGCACTGACAGGCTGGGCCGTGGCGGATCAGGTGCCGGATAAAGTAAAAGGAATGTGTCTTACCCATTATGGCACGGACCGCTTTAAATCTGCCTATGAAAAAGGGATGTTCCGTCAGGATGTACTGACGTCCTGGGCTATGGAAAATGCAGGTTATCCGGTAAATGCGGACTATATGGAGAGCTGTAAATTCTTGCCCCAGATAGAGGTCGATGAAAAGCTATGGGGGAGAAAGGTGCAATGGTACCGGGACTGGATTACCAATACAAATAGAGAGGATTCCTATTGGCAGCAGGGCTGGTGGAAGGAGCTTTATGATATTCCGTCCAGGGTTAAGGTCCCTTTATACATTCGCAGCGGTTGGTATGATCACCACCATGGCAGCTCCATGAACACCTGGGAGAAGCTTGCGGCAAAAACAAAGGAGCATTGCTGGCTGGATATTGGGGGATGGAATCATGCATTTATCCCCTGCATGGAGGATTGTAAGACGGAGCAGCTGAACAGCGGTGATGTCCAGGCGATGCTGGAATGGTTTGAGCTTGTGTTGAAAAAGAAGCAGAGACCCGAAAAGCGGATACGCGCCTATGTCATTGGTGCTGACCGGTGGATTTCATTAAAGGAATGGCCTGCAGGGGAGGGCAGCAGCCGAAAATTCTATCTGGAAGCCGGCAGGAATGAGAATGTGGGCAGCTTGGAAGAGCAGCTGGCTTCTGACAAAGTAAAATGGACCTATCAATATGATCCTGCTGACCCGGTGCCATCCCATGGTGCAGAATCCCTTCTGAAGTCTATGATGAAAAATGGCAGCCTAGTTCAACCACAGCCCGCTTACCGTGAGGATGTAGTGAGTTTTCTATCTGAGCCATTGGAGGAAGATATATGCATTGTCGGGAAGATGAGAGTGCATTTATTTGTATCCTCGGACTGCCCTGATACGGCATTTACTGCAAAGCTGATGGAAGAACGTGATAACGGAAAATACTACAATATACGTTCCTCTATAACCAGCATCTGCCATGATATTGGGCACCCTTATGAACCTGGTACGACCGAGCAGGTAACGATCGAAATGTGGGATATAACCTATCAGGTCAGGAAGGGATCCAGGCTAAGGCTTGATATCTCTTCCTCGGATTTTCCACAATATCATATTCATAGTAACTATGCAGGCATCTGGTCCATGCAAACAGAGTTACAAAAAGCAGTCCAGAATATTTATTGCGGAAAGGAATATCCCTCTTATATAGAAATTCCATACCAAAGGTTATGAAAACGGAATGTCCCAAGGCAGCCGCCTGCAAATTAATAGCGTTGAAATCAGAGGAAGGGTATGGTAGAATTTCTTTATGGAAAATATTTGTGACAGGGTGGTAGCCTCCCAAGCCAACTTGTTGGCTTTCCTTTCATCGATAAGAGGGACCGCAAGAGAAAAAATAATGCTCCTCCTGTCTGCGAACAGGAAGGGCACCTCTCATTGAGAAGAAACGAAGCCTTTTGGGGAGCATCTACTTTGGAGTGGGTGCTTTCTCTTTATATATTTATTAGGCTGTGTCACAGCATATTGTTGATATTAAGAACTTTTGTTTGGTGCCATTCGTAAGTTGCGCTTGAGCAATTTGATCACTGCCCTAATTTCTAGATATTTCATATTTTGTTTGTTAGCACAATTTGATAGCTGGGAGACCAGGAAAATATGTGCCTGAATACAATGCAAGTTTTGCGAAATAAATATATAATAGAGATTAAAAGTTAATAAATTAACGAAGTTACAATATTAAACAAAAAAGTGAAAGTAAAAACCAGGCTCTGTATATTAACGTTTATTGAAGTGATTGGGAAACTGAAAAATGTCGGCCGTTTTACAACCGGCAACAAATATTTATGAATGGAAAGGAGCAGTAGAGATGGAATTTGTTACATACCAGGCCGAAGGACAGATAGGAATAATTACGATTAACCGGCCTAAAGCCCTCAATGCCTTAAACAGCGTGGTTTTGGAGGAGCTTGGAAAGACGCTGGAGGAGGTGGACCTAAATACCATCCGGGCACTTATTGTCACCGGGGCAGGAGAGAAATCCTTTGTGGCGGGGGCTGATATCAGTGAGATGTGTTCCCTGACAAAGGAAGAGGGAGAAACCTTCGGAAAGAAGGGAAATGACGTGTTCCGGGCAATTGAGACCTTCCCGGTTCCGGTAATCGCCGCAGTCAATGGCTATGCGCTGGGAGGTGGATGTGAGCTTTCCATGAGCTGTGATATCCGTATCTGCTCCGATAATGCGGTCTTTGGACAACCGGAGGTAGGACTTGGAATTACGCCGGGCTTTGGGGGAACCCAGAGATTAGCCAGAATTGTAGGCGTGGGCAAGGCAAAGGAAATGATATACGGAGCAAGGAATATCAAGGCGGAGGAAGCTTACCGGATCGGCTTGGTAAACCAGGTCTATCCCCTGGAGGAACTCATGCCCGCTGCGAAAAAGCTGGCAGCAACGATTGCAGCCAATGCACCGATCGCAGTACGTAACTGTAAGAAGGCGATTAACGAAGGCCTACAGGTGGATATGGAGCAGGCACTTGTCATTGAAGAGAAGCTGTTTGGCGGCTGCTTTGAAACAGAGGATCAGAGGGAAGGGATGGCCGCATTTTTAGAAAAAAGAAAAGTAGAAGCTTTTTCTAATAAATAATGTTAAAAATTTGCCATAGTATTTCAGGCTGATAAAGCGGCAGAACATTTGACACGCAACTTTGTGCCTGTGGTTCAATGTTTGCAGGTTTTGAAGAAAGGAATGGTTATTAATATGATGAAGGTTGGAATTATTGGTGCAGGAACTATGGGTTCTGGAATCGCACAGGCATTTGCACAGGTTCAGGGATATGAGGTGTGTCTCTGTGATATTAACGATGAATTTGCAGCAAATGGTAAGAAAAAAATAGCAAAGGGCTTTGAGAAGAGAATAGCAAAGGGCAAGATGGAGCAGGCAGATGCAGACGCTATTCTGGCAAAGATCACTACAGGAACGAAGGAGATCTGCAAGGATTGTGACCTGGTGGTAGAAGCTGCCCTTGAAAATATGGAGGTGAAGAAGCAGACCTTCAAGGAATTGGAGGATATCTGTAAGGAGGACTGTATCTTTGCTACAAATACCTCATCCCTGTCCATTACTGAGATAGGAGCTGGGCTTAACAGGCCTGTGGTAGGCATGCATTTCTTTAATCCGGCTCCGGTCATGAAGCTGGTAGAGGTTATTGCAGGACTTAATACACCGGCGGAGCTGGTTGAAAGGATCAAGGTAATTGCAGCAGAGATCGGAAAAACCCCGGTTCAGGTAGAAGAAGCAGCCGGCTTTGTAGTAAACAGGATTCTGGTTCCCATGATTAATGAAGCGATTGGCATCTATGCAGAGGGTGTAGCTTCCGCAGAGGGAATTGACAACGCCATGAAGCTGGGAGCAAACCATCCCATGGGGCCTCTGGCTCTTGGTGATCTCATCGGCCTGGATGTGGTGCTTGCCATTATGGAAGTATTACAGAAGGAGACCGGCGATACAAAATACCGCCCTCATCCGTTGCTTCGGAAGATGGTCCGCGGCGGACAGCTGGGCATGAAGACAGGCAAAGGCTTTTACGATTATAATGCCTAACCGTAAAGGGATAAGAATATATAAAAAGAAGGCTTTTGGGCCGGCTTATTTGAAGTAATGGGGAAGTGTGAAGAGAAGTTCTAAGGCACCCAAAGACGGTGCCTAACAACTTCTATGCTTCCCAATTATGTTTGTGCTGCCTGCGGCAGCATGTCGGGAAGTTTTAAAGAAAGTCACTTTCAAACTATTTATTAAGGCCTATTCATTTTTGAATAGGTCAT
>DUNO01000073.1 GCA_012839295.1 Clostridiales bacterium | reverse complement strand
CATGGTAATTGGGCTAAATACGCTTTCGGCTTTTGTTGCGAAACGATTAGGGAGAGGAAAAGCTTAATGAATAAATTTGAGATACAGGATCTGAACTTGTTTTATGGCAACTTCCACGCACTGAAAAATATTAACTTGAACATACCCGCAAATGAGATTACTGCATTTATCGGGCCGTCTGGCTGCGGCAAGTCTACACTACTGAAGACACTAAATCGAATGAATGACCTTGTGGAAGGATGCAGGATTGAAGGCAAAGTTCTTCTTGACGGCATGAATATATACGAAAATATGGACGTGAATTCACTCCGTAAACGCGTGGGTATGGTTTTTCAAAAACCAAATCCCTTCCCGATGAGTGTTTATGATAACATAGCGTATGGACCCAGAACACACGGAATAAAGTCAAAAGCAAAGCTTGATGATATTGTTGAGCGCTCCCTGACAGACGCTGCCATTTGGGATGAACTTAAGGACAGATTAAAGAAAAGCGCGCTGAGTCTTTCCGGCGGGCAACAGCAAAGGCTTTGCATCGCCAGAGCATTGGCCGTGGAACCGGAAGTTTTATTGATGGATGAACCTACAAGCGCCCTGGATCCGATTTCGACGAGTAAGATAGAAGACCTTGCACTGGAGCTGAAAAAGAAATATACTATAATTATCGTGACACATAATATGCAGCAAGCCACCCGTATTTCTGATAAAACTGCCTTTTTTCTTCTTGGTGAAGTCGTAGAAATGAATGAGACGGAGAAACTCTTTTCATATCCGGGTGATAAACGGACGGAGGACTATATTACGGGGAGGTTTGGATAATGAGAAACAGACTGGATACCCAGCTTGATCAATTAAATAATCAGTTGATTTCAATGGGCGCACTTTGTGAAAACGCCATTGCGATTGCAGTCAAGTCTTTGATGAATAACGATATTGTATTAGCAAAATCTGTAAAAACCACCGAGATTGAAATCGATCAGAAGGAAAAAGAGATTGAAAATCTTTGTTTGAATCTGATTTTGCAGCAGCAACCCGTGGCAAAAGATTTGCGCCTCATTTCGGCAGCCTTGAAAATGATTACCGATATGGAACGAATCGGAGACCAGGCAGCGGATATTGCTGAAATCGTTTCTTATATTGACATCTCATCCAGCATACACAAAGTGCATATTTCCGATATGGCTGGGGCTACAATCAAAATGGTAACCGATAGCATAGACGCATTTGTGAAGCATGATTTGAAGCTTGCTGAAGAAGTCATTCAACATGATGATGTTGTTGACGAACTGTTTTGCAAAATAAAGACGGATGTTGTGTCCCTGATAACGAGTAATCCACAAAGCGGGGAGCAGTTTGTAGATATTATTATGATCGCAAAATATCTTGAGCGGATAGGAGATCACGCAACCAATATTGCCGAGTGGGTGGTGTTTTCCATCAACGGTAAGCACAGGGAGTAAGTATATGATTTATTATGTTGAAGACGACAGGAGTATTCGTGAACTGGTTGTTTATACCTTGCAGAATACCGGCTTTGAGGCACTTGGATTTGAAAACGGCGAGAAGTTTTTTAACGCTTTACAAAACACAAAGCCAAATCTGATTTTGCTTGATATCATGCTGCCCGGAGAGGATGGCATGAAAATTATGAAACGTTTGCGTTCAGACATTTCTACAAGAAAGATACCCATCATCATGGTAACAGCCAAAGGCTCCGAATATGATAAAGTAATCGGGCTCGATTCGGGGGCAGACGACTATATTTCAAAGCCCTTTGGTATGATGGAGCTTGTCTCCCGAATCAAAGCAGTGCTTCGTCGCACCGAAAATATCGAGGATTCCGAAGAATGCATCTACAACTCTATTGTGCTCAATACAAGTAAACACAGTGTGCTTGTAAATGGTGCGCCTGTTGATTTGACATATAAAGAGTTCGAATTACTTAAGCTCTTAATGAAAAATGCGGGTATTGTATTAACCAGAGATGTGCTGCTTGAGAAAATATGGGGGTATGATTTTGACAGTGAAACCAGAACGGTCGATGTACACATACGCACCTTAAGACAAAAACTCGGCGAGGCAGGAGACTTCATTGAAACCATACGCGGAGTTGGTTACAGAATAGGAGGGGTATAAACATGCGGAAAAGAGTTTTTCGAAGCATATGTCTTGCCTGTTTTATTACCCTCCTGTTAACAGCAACATTGGTTATCAGTGTAATTTACAACAACTCGGCGGAAGAGCTGAGAAAAGAAGTTGTAAACCAATCTATTTTTATCAGCAAAGCCCTTGAGTCTGACGCAGATGCAGATATGGAGTATATCGCTGCAATCGGTAAAGAGAGCGAAAATCGTATATCCCTGATCTCACCGGATGGCACAGTTATATACGACAGCTTCGTAAAGGCCGACACCCTGGAGAACCATTTGGACAGGCCTGAAATCAAATCTGCAATTTCAAACGGCAGTGGTGATGCAACTCGCTTATCTGATACTTTAGGTGAAAAAACATATTACTATGCTGTTAAGCTGAATAATGGCGATATTCTAAGGGTTGCCGCAACCAGCAAAAGCGCTTTTGGCATTATAAGCGGCGCTATGATTTGGATTGTGTTAATCGCAGTAGTTATTCTTGTTTTGGCTGTGATCAGTGCCAGATTTCTTACTGTTCTGATCATAAAGCCAATAAACAATCTCAATTTAGAAGAGCCCCTTTCAAACAGCACCTATGAGGAGCTGTCACCTCTTTTAACAAGACTCGCAAAGCAAAACCAAAAGATATCCAGTCAGATTAAAGAGCTGACCGCAAGACAAAAGGAATTTGAAGACATCACAGGTGCTATGGATGAAGGGCTTGTGATATACGGAGAAAAAGGCAATATACTTTTTGAAAACAACAGTGCAAAGCGGATTTTAGGCGATGCCGTGGGAAAATCATATCTCGAACTTTGTCGGGATGTTTATTATATAAAAGCCGTTGATTCCGCTATTTCCGGGAAATCCTTAAGTGTGAAGCTAAATAAACATGGGAAAATCTATCAGCTTTCTGCAAATCCCGTTGAAAGCAACTCTAATTCCTATGCCGCAATTTTATTTATCGTTGATATTACTGATAAAGAACAAGCCGAGAAAATGCGCCGTGAGTTTTCAGCCAATGTGTCCCATGAACTTAAAACACCACTCACCTCCATCATGGGTTGTGCCGAAATCATAGAAAACGGTATTGCAAAGCAAGAGGATATCCCTCGATTTGCCCATGATATTCATACCGAGGCCGCCCGCTTGCTCGCTTTGATTGAGGATATTATCAAGCTATCAAGAATGGATGAGGGGGATTTGGGTCAGGAATTTGTAGGGGTAGATTTGTCTGAACTGTGCGAATCTGTTATAAAGACCTTATCTGATAAAGCTAAATCGAAAAACATAAAAATAGACTATTCCGGCGATACATCGTTGGTTTACGGTATAAAACCAATCCTGTATGAGATGGTTTATAATCTTTGCGATAATGCCATTAACTATAATAAGGTTAACGGCAGCGTCACGGTAAAGCTGCAGAATGAAAGCGGTAAAACCATCCTGTCGGTTGCGGATACAGGTATAGGCATTGCGCCCGAACACCGGGATCGCATATTTGAACGGTTTTACCGAGTTGATAAAAGTCATTCGAAAGATACCGGCGGCACGGGACTAGGCCTTGCCATTGTGAAGCATGCCGCGATTCTCCATAATGCTGAAATTGCTCTTGAAAGTCAGGAAGGCAAAGGAACGACAATAACTGTTTCATTTAAAAAGTAAGGTGCACATTGTAATGGATTGAGGTTTAAAAATGAATTTAAAGGAAAGAGCCAAACAACTGAAATCAGATATTCCTACACTGTATCTAAGCTT
>DUNO01000052.1 GCA_012839295.1 Clostridiales bacterium | reverse complement strand
GAGTTCGATAATGTGGATACGTATCAGGCGATTATCACCCCGATTGATATTGCAGGAGAAAGGCTGGGAACTTTATTCCTGTACAAGAACGGCCCCCAATACACCCTGGATGACATCATTCTAAGTGAATATGGCACCACCGTAGTCGGCCTCGAGATGATGCGTTCGGTAAATGAAGAGAGCGCCGAGGAGAACAGGAAAGTACAAATTGTAAAATCGGCGATCAGTACCTTATCCTTCTCCGAATTAGAAGCAATCACCCATATCTTTGAAGAGCTGAAGGGGAATGAAGGCATTCTGGTAGCCAGCAAGATAGCTGACCGTGTGGGAATCACCAGGTCGGTAATTGTAAATGCACTCAGGAAGTTTGAGAGCGCCGGTGTTATCGAATCCCGCTCCTCCGGCATGAAGGGAACCTATATCAGGGTATTGAATGATGTGGTTTTTGATGAACTAAAGAATATGAATAGTGATTAATAAAGGGATTTTAGCATACGGGATAGGGCTTTTGGCCAGCCGGTTCCGTGTGGACAAAAGGATTTGTGGGAATATTTCCTCATGAGTCCTTTTTTTGTATAATTATATATAAGCAAGGTTATTGTATATAATGCCAAATATGGTAATACCTGTATATTGCTTTTGAATAAAGGCTGGGTTTGGAGCAGTTGTTATATTCGACATATTGAATAATAATTTACAGGATTTTATGAGCGTTTTTTACAGCGATGGACATAACTTTACAAGGTATAGTATTAATCTACTAGATTCGCAAATATATCTTGTGTTTTTTTTATATTTATTATAATATTTATTATGGTGGAAAGGAGTGTGGAAATGATAGGTTCTAATGCATTTAATTACATCAATGTGTTAAATAAGGCAGCTGGTGCAAGCTGGAAGAGGAATGAGGTTCTTGCCAATAACCTGGCAAATGTCAGTACTCCTGGATATAAGAGGAAGGATGTACAATTCCAGCCTCATTTGCAGGAGGCTTTATCGGGGGCTGGATCCCTGGACTCTCGGGTAGCCAAGGTCAACTTGGATAACATTGATACCACTATATATACGGATCATGCTTCCTTAAGTTACCGGCTGGACGGTAATAACGTCGATATTGATACGGAATCTGCTACTTATGCGGAAAACCAGATCCGTTACCAGGCTCTATTGGATTCAATGACCCAGGAATTCAGCAGGATTAGGGCGGTTCTTTCGTCCAGATAGTTTTAACATAGCTTCACCCGAAGGAATGATAGATGTGGTCAGGGCATTTTATAAATGCCGGGACAATAGATGGGGCAGTTTGGAATATTAAATTTAACTTTTACAGGAGGTAGCGCACATGTCAGTAATGGGCGGAATGAATATCAGTGCCAGCGGGATGTCGGCACAGAGATTAAGGTTAGACATCATATCCCAGAATATTGCCAATGTAAATACGACCCGTGATGAGAACGGCAATGCCTATAGAAGAAAAACAGTTGTATTTGCGGAAAAGGATATGCGTCCCTTTGGAAATATACTGCAATATACGACAGCTTCCATGGGTAATGGGGTTAAGGTGACGGAGATTGTGGAGGATACAAAAAGTGCGATGCGCAGGGTCTACGATCCTTCCCATCCAGATGCGGATGAGGACGGCTACGTGACCTATCCGAATATTAATACGGTCCAGGAAATGACGGACATGATTGACGCGACCCGTGCCTATGAGGCGAATGTTACAGCGTTCAATGCCACGAAAAGCATGGCCTTAAAAGGTCTGGAGATAGGAAAATAATTTATTATTTATTTTTTGCAGTCCGTCCTTAAAGCGGCCGGGCTATTACTCAGGAAAGGCAAGGAAACCTACATATGAATATCGCTTCAGTTAATAATTTGGGCAGTCTCAGCAACTATGGACAAACCTCAGCGTTAAAAACCTCCGAAAACCGGAATGCGGCCTTTGAGGATATTTTTCAGTCCGCTTTGAATTTGGTAAAACAGACGAATGATTATACAAATGCAGCGGAAGAAGCGGAAACTGCATATGCACTCGGGCTAATGGACAGCACTACTGATCTGATGGTAGCGCAGCAGAAAGCAAATTATGCATTACAATATACGGTTGCGGTCCGCAACAATGTAATGGATGCCTATAAGGAGATTATGAACCTGCAGTTCTAGGTTATGGCTGCAGGATCCATGAATACACGCAGAGGAGCATAGGCAATGGCCGATAGAGCGAAACAACTATTAAAGAATTTAAAGGATCTTTGGAATAAATATACAAGCAAACAGAAGACATTGATTATCAGTGCCGTCTGTGTTGTTATTTTTGCCTTTGCGCTACTCATTTTCCTGATGCAGAGGACAGTATATGAGAAATTAACTACAGCAGAGACTACAGGTGATGCCAGCAAAATCACTGAGCTGCTTAAAAGTGAAGGAATTGCTTATAAGGTAGCGAAAGACCAGTTGACCATATCCGTTGATGAAACAAAATTAACGGATGCAACATTTCTTTTGGCAGACAATGATATGCCATCAACAGGCTTATCCCTGGAGAAGCTTCTTGATAATAGCTTGAGTACGACCAATGCTGACCGTACCCTTAAGCTCAATCTTTTTTTTCAGAATAAATTGCGGGGAAGTATTATAAAGATGGAAGGGGTCGAGGATGCGGAGGTTTATTACCTTCCCACGGAAAGCAGTGATTCCATCCTGACCGAGGCCAAGGATACCAGTGCCAGCGTCGTTTTAACAATTAATGAAGATTTTCAGTTAAAGACGGCGGAAACCATAGCACAGGTGGTTGCATCCGTGCTTGGCAATAAAAGTCCTGAGATGATTAAGGTGGCGGACCAATTCGGCAACCTCCTATATGGCGGGGGCAACGACTTGTACAGCGGAAGCGCCAGCTCAAATGAGGATTTCAAGGAAAGACTCAGGAATACATATATTAATAATCTGTATATGGGGTTAATCAAGACCGGTTATGATGATGTTGAGATTATGCCAAACCTTGTCTTTAACATGGATAAGGTGACTGAATTATATACGGAATACACGCCTGCAGAGGGGCAGGAGCAGGGTGTATACAGCCACAGCTATACCTACAAATCGGAGAATGCCAATGCCTCCGGGGGGATACCCGGAACGGATTCCAATGATGAAACTACTTATAACGTCCAGGATAATTCCTCCACTTCGGGTAAGGTACAGACGGAAGAATATGATTATTTACCGAATGTACGGGAAACAAATACGGAATATGAGGTAGGAGCAGTCAGACCGGAGCAGTCTTCCATTTCCATTGTGCTCCGCCGGGCGGTTACCTATAAGCAGGAGGATCTGGAGGAGCAAGGGGTTTTGGATGGAACTACCTTTGACGCCTATGCGGCGGCAAACGGTGCGGCGACCACAATTGCGCCGGATCCGGCCCTGGTTACAATGGTTGCGAAGGCAACGGGTATTGCGGAAGCGAATATTTCGATTACAGCCTTTGAGCAGCCCGTATTTGTGCCCACCACCAGAACGGCAAGGCAATTCACGGATTACCTGCAGATCATCCTGGCAGTCCTGATTGTCGCACTGCTTGGCTTTGTAGTATTTAGGGGAGTTAAACCGGTTGAGGTCACGGAACTTGAGCCGGAGTTGTCCGTTGAGCAGCTCCTGGCAACTACGAAGGAAAACCAGACCATTGAAGACATTGAGTTTAATGAGGTTTCTGAGGTCCGTAGAATGATAGAAAAATTTGTGGATGAGAAACCGGAAGCAGTTGCCCAGCTTTTGCGTAACTGGCTCAATGAAGACTGGGGTTAATGTAAAAAGAAAGCATCTTCCCCTTTATTGATAGAAAGCCGATGGGAGGTAAAGTTTGAAAGAAAGTCACTTTCAAACTATTTATT
>DUNO01000077.1 GCA_012839295.1 Clostridiales bacterium | reverse complement strand
CATGGTAATTGGGCTAAATACGCTTTCGGCTTTTGTTGCGAAACGATTAGGGAGAGGAAAAGCTTAATGAATAAATTTGAGATACAGGATCTGAACTTGTTTTATGGCAACTTCCACGCACTGAAAAGTATTAATTTAAACATACCGTCAAATGAAATTACTGCATTTATCGGGCCGTCAGGCTGCGGCAAGTCTACACTGCTGAAAACGCTAAACAGAATGAATGACCTTGTTGAAGGGTGCAGGATTGAAGGAACTGTTCTTCTCGACAACACGAATATATACGAAAACATGGATGTGAATTCACTCCGTAAACGCGTGGGTATGGTATTTCAAAAGCCAAATCCTTTTCCGATGAGTGTTTATGATAATATAGCGTATGGACCCAGAACACACGGGATAAAGTCAAAAGCCAAGCTTGATGATATTGTTGAGCGCTCCCTGACAGACGCCGCCATTTGGGATGAACTGAAAGACAGATTAAAGAAAAGTGCGCTCAGTCTTTCGGGCGGGCAGCAGCAAAGACTTTGTATCGCCAGGGCATTGGCAGTGGAACCTGAGGTTTTATTGATGGATGAACCCACAAGCGCACTTGATCCGATTTCGACGAGCAAGATAGAAGACCTTGCACTGGAGCTCAAAAAGAAATATACTATAGTTATAGTGACACATAATATGCAGCAAGCCACCCGTATTTCTGATAAAACAGCCTTTTTTCTTCTCGGCGAAGTCGTAGAAATGGATGAGACGGAGAAACTCTTTTCATATCCGGGTGATAAACGCACAGAGGATTATATTACGGGGAGGTTTGGATAATGAGAAACAGACTGGATACCCTGCTTGATCAATTAAATAATCAGTTGATTTCAATGGGCGCACTTTGTGAAAACGCCATTGCGATTGCAGTCAAGGCTTTGATGAATAACGATATTGTATTAGCGAAATCTGTAAAAACCGTTGAGATTGAAATCGACCAGAAGGAAAAAGAGATAGAAAACCTTTGTTTGAATCTGATTTTGCAGCAGCAGCCGGTAGCGAAAGATTTGCGCCTTATCTCAGCCGCTTTGAAAATGATTACCGATATGGAGCGAATCGGAGACCAGGCAGCGGATATTGCTGAAATCGTTTCCTACATCGACCTCTCATCCAGCATACACAAAGTGCATATTTCCGATATGGCAGAAGCTACAATAAAAATGGTAACCGACAGCATAGACGCGTTTGTGAAACATGATTTAAAGCTTGCTGAACAAGTCGTTCAATATGATGATGTTGTGGATGAGCTGTTTTGCAAAATAAAGACGGATGTTGTATCCCTTATAACGAGCAATCCACAAAACGGCGAGCAGTTTGTAGATATTATTATGATTGCAAAATATCTTGAGCGGATAGGAGATCACGCAACCAATATTGCCGAGTGGGTGGTGTTTTCCATAAACGGCAAGCACAAGGAGTAAGGTTATGATTTATTATGTTGAAGACGACAGGAGTATTCGCGAACTGGTTGTTTATACCTTGCAGAATACCGGCTTTGACGCAGTTGGATTTGAAAACGGCGAGAAATTTTTTAGCGCTTTACAAAATATAAAGCCAAGTCTTATTTTGTTGGATATCATGCTGCCCGGAGAGGACGGCATGAAAATTATGAAGCGGCTGCGTTCGGACGTTGCCACAAGAAAAATACCCATCATCATGGTTACAGCCAAAGGCTCCGAATACGATAAGGTAATCGGTCTCGATTCGGGGGCAGACGACTATATCTCAAAGCCCTTTGGTATGATGGAACTTGTTTCCCGAATCAAAGCGGTGCTTCGCCGTACCGAAAATATCGAGGATTCCGAAGAATACATCTACAACTCTATTGTTCTCAATACGAGTAAACACAGCGTGCTTGTGAATGGTGCGCCTGTTGATTTGACATACAAAGAGTTCGAATTACTTAAGCTCTTAATGAAAAATGTGGGGATTGTTTTAACCAGAGATGTGCTGCTTGAGAAAATATGGGGATATGATTTTGATGGTGAAACCAGAACGGTAGATGTACACATACGCACCTTAAGGCAAAAACTCGGTGAGGCAGGAGACTTCATTGATACCATACGTGGAGTTGGTTATAGAATAGGAGGGGTATAAATATGCGGAAAAGAGTTTTTCGAAGCATATGCCTTGCCTGTTTCATTACCCTCCTGTTAACAGCAATGTTGGTTATCAGTGTAATTTACAACAACTCGGCGGAAGTGCTAAAAAAAGAAGTTATCAATCAGTCTATTTTTATCAGCAAAGCCCTTGAGTCTGACGCAGATGCAGATATGGAGTATATCGCTGCAATCGGTAAAGAGAGCGAAAACCGTATCTCCCTGATCTCACCGGAAGGCACAGTTATATACGACAGCTTCGTAAAGGCCGACACCCTGGAAAACCATTTAGACAGGCCTGAAATCAAATCTGCAATTTCAAATGGCAGCGGGGAAATTACCCGCTTATCAGATACTATAGGCCAAAAGACATATTACTATGCCGTTAAGCTGAATACCGGTGATATTCTAAGGGTTGCCGCAACCAGCAAAAGCGCTTTTGGCATCATCAGCAGCGCTATGATTTGGATTGTTTTAATCGCAATCGTTATTCTTGTTTTAGCTGTGATCAGTGCCAAATGGCTTACTGATCTGATCATAAAGCCGATAAATAATCTCAATTTAGAAGAGCCCTTATCAAACAGTGCCTATGAGGAGCTGTCGCCTCTTTTAACAAGACTTGAAAAGCAAAATCAAAAGATATCCTGTCAGATTAAAGAGCTGACCGCAAGACAAAAGGAATTTGAAGACATCACAGGCGCTATGAATGAAGGTCTTGTGATATACGGAGAAAAAGGCAATATCCTTTTTGAAAACAACAGTGCAAAACGGATCTTAGGTGATGCCGTAGGAAAGTCATATCTCGAACTTTGTAGGGATGTTGATTATATAAAAGCCATTGATTCCGCTATTTCCGGAAAACCCTTAAGTGTTAAACTAAATAAACATGGGAAAATCTATCAGCTTTCTGCAAATCCCGTTGAAAGCAACTCTAATTCCTATGCCGCAATTTTATTTGTCGTTGATATTACTGATAAGGAACAAGCGGAGAAAATGCGCCGTGAGTTTTCAGCCAATGTGTCCCACGAGCTTAAAACACCGCTCACCTCCATCATGGGTTGTGCCGAAATCATAGAAAACGGGATAGCTAAGAAAGAGGATATTCCGCGCTTTGCCCATGATATTCATACCGAGGCCGCCCGCTTGCTCGCTTTGATTGAGGATATTATCAAATTGTCCAGAATGGACGAGGGAGATATCAATCAAGAATTTGCAGAAGTAGACCTATCCGAGCTGTGTGTATCTGTTATAAATACCTTATCTGATAAAGCACAATCCAAAAACATAAAGATAGACTACCGTGGCGATACGTCATTGGTTTACGGTATAAAACCAATCCTGTATGAGATGGTTTATAATCTTTGCGATAATGCCATTAACTATAATAAACATAACGGCAGCGTCACTGTAAAGCTGCAGAATGAAAGCGAGAAAATCATCCTGTCGGTTGCTGACACAGGGATAGGTATTGCACCCGAACACCGTGATCGCATATTTGAACGGTTTTACCGAGTTGATAAAAGTCATTCAAAAGATACCGGTGGTACGGGGTTGGGCCTTGCAATAGTAAAGCATGCCGCTATGCTCCATAATGCTGAAATTGCTCTTGAAAGTAAAGAAAGCCGAGGAACGACAATAACTGTTTCATTTAAAAAGTAAGGTGCACATTGTAATGGATTGAGGTTTAAAAATGAATTTAAAGGAAAGAGCCAAACAACTGAAATCAGATATTCCTACACTGTATCTAAGCTT
>DUNO01000051.1 GCA_012839295.1 Clostridiales bacterium | reverse complement strand
TCGGAACTAAGTACATGTTCCGATAATCGGGATGCACGGCGCAAATTCAGCGCCTTTTATGGGAAGTTAAAAGGCAACTTCTCATAACGTATAATACGGAGCTTTCGGCAGAAAAAAGATGAAAGGGGATTGTTATGGACGATTCAAAGAAAATGGTTAAATTGGCCTACGAGGCCTTGGAAGAAAAGAAGGGTGAGGATATTCAGGTCATTGAAATCAAGGATATCTCCATCATTGCAGATTATTTTATCATTGCAAATGGTACGAACTCCTCACAGGTGGATGCCCTGGTAAATTCCGTATCCGAGACGCTTGGAAGGAACGGCTATGAGCCGAAGCGGGTAGAGGGAGTGCGTTCAGCCAGTTGGATTCTGATGGATTATGGCGATGTAGTCGTACATGTATTCTCTAAAGAAGACAGGTTGTTCTATAACCTTGAACGTATCTGGAGGGATGGAAAATTAGTGTCCAAAGAGCAGTTGGAGGATTAATATTAAGGTGAGGCATGAAAGCCTTAGCATGTTGGGGATTTGAAAAGTGCGGACAGTGTCGGCACTTTTGGCATAGCTACACAACACGGGTGTTTGGTAACTTATATATAGGTATTTACCTGACAGCAATCGCACAGGATTTTGTCCTGTGCGATTGCTGTTTCCGTATCCTGTTTGCCAAGGGGTTACATCATATCTCTCTGAATAATGCTATCCCTGAATTAAGTCATGATTTAAAACATGCGGAATAACCCGATTACCTTGCCCTGGATATTCAGGTCTGATACGATAATCGGCTCCATCGTTTCATTTTCCGGCTGCAGGCGGTAAAAGCCATTCTCTTTATAGAAGGTTTTTACTGTTACCTCATCGTCGAGCAGGGCAACGACATAATCGCCGTTTTTTGCATGGGACTGCTTCTGGACAAGGATCTTGTCACCATTGAAGATCCCGGCGTTCATCATACTGTCGCCCTTGACCTTTAACATGAAGGTATCCTCATTCGGCATGTATTCTGCCGGAATAGGGAAGTAGCTTTCAATATTCTCGACAGCCAGAATGGGCTGCCCGGCAGTGATCGTACCCACAATCGGGACATTAACCAGATCACGCCTGGTCATGTTAAACTCATCGTCTATGATCTCGATTGCCCGGGGCTTGGAAGGATCACGCCTGATATACCCGTTCTTCTCCAAGGTCTCCAGATGGGAGTGGACGGATGATGTTGACTTTAGCTTTACGGCTTCACAAATTTCACGGACAGCCGGCGGATATCCTTTATTTATAATCTGGGATTTTAAATACTCTAATATTTCCTTCTGTTTATTGCTTATTCTTCCATACCCCATTCGGTTCATCCTCCATTTCCTGTTTGCACCATTATAACATACTTGTTCATGGAATGCAAAACCTATGTTCTGAAAAACGAAAAAATGTTTGCAAAACAAAATGTATGTTCGAATATTTCTCTTGACAAACGAATATGTGTTCGATATAATAGGGATAAGAAAAACAAATGTTCGCATCATATGTTCTGATTTATAAATTGATTTTTCTTACTGATAAGGCATCAGCTGACCAAACCCCATAATACAATTAAGAAATGACTGATATCTTGGAGGCTAATCCATCAATAAACGTAATAATGGGTCAAGTAAAAAGTAACGGATCATATAAAAAGGTAAAGGAGCAATTGGAGGTAGGTAAGATGAGTAGGACAGCAGCTATTATAGTGGAAAGCCAGGATTACTATCGGGAGAATAAAAAGCGTATATGGCTATTGGGTATTATTATCCTAATATTTGCAGTGATTTTCTCTGTTGGGTTTATCACAAAAACGGTAACGGCCTCAAGAAATAGGGAAAGAGTTAAATTGGTGACCAGCATTGAGATTCAGAAGGGCGATACCCTATGGGCAATTGCTTCCGAGCATATGAGTGATGAATATGATAATGTGAAGGATTATATTGATGAGATTAAGTTAAGTAACGGCTTGGTTTCTGATGAAATCCACACGGGAAATTTTTTGATTTTACCCTATTATGAAGATTCGGAATATAAAGAAGATTCTGCATATAAAGAGGGAGTTATATATCAGGATAATTTTGCATCTAAATAAAATCCAGTATATAAATATAATTCAGATATAAATATAATTCAGATATAAATAAAACTTAGTATATAATAAAATTTACCAATATAGAAGCTATTATCTATTTTATCCCCACGCGGGCCTCTGCAGGACTGAGCAGAGGCCTGTTCCATTTTTCTGTTATTACCATTTCAATTAATGAGCCCAGGGGAACAATGTAGTATTGATCCTTAAGGGATTATCTGATATAGTAATCATACCAAAAACCGGTAGGGAGAGGATAAAAAATGGCTGCACGAAGGGAATTAAATCAAATTGCTTTAAGGATCGGACTGATAATTATGATTCTTACCGTATTGCTGTGTTCGGGATTTATCTATTATACGAAACTGGATTCACCTGTATTTCTCAGATATTGCATGGATGTAGAGCTTCCATATCCGGATCAGCTGCCCTCCAATCAGCCAATTTTCCGGTTGAATTATATTACAAACATAACAGACCAGGACAGTGTGACCGGTATCAACTTCCCGGAGGCACCGGAGGTACAGTTTATAGCGACAGAGAATGCTTACAATGCCGGTGGCGTATATTTTAGTTCCCAAAACCAGGTTTTGGGCAGCCAATACGGACGGTACTCCTACCGGACCATATATGCTTATCATGGCGTTACGGAGTCAGAAAACTGGACTGGTGAAAAGGTTGTCCATAAGGCGGAGCTTCAGCTAAGTAACGGGGATACTTTGACAGTTGATGTGGGGACTATTGTGTTTTACCGTGACCAGAAAAACCAGGACCGATATTTGGAAAGCTTAAGCAGCAGCACCAGCAGTGATGGCTCTTCTGATTTGAGGTACCAGGTCAACCCTGGCATAGAGCTGATATCGGTAAAGTCCGGTTTATTGGACCAGCTGGACCAGGCAGGGGATAATTCCTATTATAGAATGGAAGGCTATGATTATAAGGGATTTCCGGCGCAGCCCTATGAAAATGACGGGGTGCTTGATATAGCCATACAGCTTGGCAGCGCCGACAATATGGGGAATGCCTATGATTACTATGATATCAGGCCTAAGCTATACTATAGGGATGTTGAGGGCAATGTAAAATATGAGAGGATATATTGTTATCCACGGGAGAAATACTTCCGCGATTATAAGGAAATGTTATGTTATCTAAAAGGAAGGGGGGCGTTCTGATATGGAAAGTGGATATAGGACAATTATGTGGGGGTTATTTTTATCAACCTTCCACATCAATATCGGTACATTTCCCGTCCTCCCGGCCTTTATAGGGTGGATTATGATTACCTATGCCATAGGAGGGATAAGAAAAGAGGCTCATCAGGAGGCCTTTACAAGGGCGGAGCTTTTTGCGGGTATGATATCAGTTGAGACGATACTGGCCTTTACATTAGGCTTTTTGAATTACCGGAGTGGGTCGATCCAGCTGCTTTCCTTGGTTTATATGGTATTGTACCTGCTTTTTGTCTATTATTTAATGCAGGGAAGTATTGAATATTTGGAAAGCCACGGAAAAACCAGTGAAGCGGAGCATTACAGGGGAATTCAGTTATGTTATATCATTGTGTGTGTTATTACAGGCATCCTTGGAGGGATTTCCATTGCAACCGGAAATGTGGGCTGGAATGGGCTGGCTGGTGGAATCGGAGTGATAATGGTAATCAGCCTTATCATAACTGTAAAGAATATTAAAAAAATTGAGGTTAGGCAGGCAGAGCTGCCGGAAGGGTAAAGGACGAATATTCTGATTTATTTCTCTTTTATTTAATTAATTTCTGTATTATAATGGAATTGTATTAACAAGTAAAGATTGGGGTAATACTTCAAAAGGGAATAAGACTAAGGATTGAAAGGTGCTGAACTTATTATGGAGAGAACACTTGTAATCATTAAGCCGGACGCAGTAGCAAAAAAGTTGGTGGGCAGAATTATATCAATCTATGAGGATAATCGTTTGGAAATTATCCATGCCCATAGGGTTTTAGCTAACAGGGAAGTACTGGAGAAGCATTACGAAGCCCACATTGGAAAGGATTTTTTTGAGGAGCTGGTCGAGTTCATGTCCTCCTCCGAGATGGTGGTTCTTATACTGGAGGGTGAGAATGTGGTTGAGATCGTCAGGGAAATCAACGGTTCCACGAATCCGGCGAAGGCCAGGCCGGGAACGATTCGCTATATGTTTGGGGAGGGTCTGACAAAAAACGCAGTCCATGGTTCAGAATCCGTCCAGGTAGCCAAGAAGGAGATCGAGATCTGGAGAGATTTGATCCGGTTTGAAAACTAACTGATATTTTTATTGGAGCATATTTATCTGGTATCTGTCTTATATTTATCTTGTATATCTCAGGTTTATCCGGTGTTTAACCTCTGCAGATTTTTTGCAGAGGTTTTTTGTACCACAGCTTATCTGTCATAGCTGTCACTCATTACGGAACCATACATCTCCCCTTGGAACTTTACGATTAAGTCATCAACCTTACGGCTTTGCTCCAGAATTGCATCATCCGGTGCGAGGGGAGTGCCATTTTTCAAAGCTTCATCAGCAAGCTGGTTCAGTTTCCGGATTTCCTGTTTCATTTCCTTATAATAAGGGATCTCTCTCATGGGA
This sequence comes from Clostridiales bacterium, assembly GCA_012839295.1. GTDB lineage: Bacteria > Bacillota > Clostridia > Lachnospirales > Lachnospiraceae > Mobilitalea. Next base: position 8,036 of record DUNO01000051.1, on the reverse strand, counting down.
ATTTCCTCTTTTTCATCCTTGGTTTAATTACATAGGCAGACTGCTTATACACGCCATTATATTATAGGCGAACTGCCTATACAATACAAGTATGAAGTTAAATTAAGGATGGTGAATTAAAAAAATGATTTTAGATTATGAGGCCATAGGCGCACGAATCAGGGAGGCGCGTTTAATGAAAAATATGAGTCAGGAGGGTCTGGCGGAGCTTGCCGGGCTATCCACCACGCATATGAGCCATATTGAAAACGGGAGTACGAAGGTGAGCCTGCCTTCGCTTGTAAAGGTCGCAAATGCCCTTAATGTTACATTGGACGAACTGGTGTGCGACAGTATTGTAAAGGGCAATGCAGTGTTTGAAAGTGAGCTTGCAAATACGATCAGTGACTGTGATGAGCTGGAAATACGTATAATCTCAGACATGGCGAAGGCTCTTAAGACAAGCGTGCGCAATAGGCTAAAGAATTATCCAGTCCAGCATGCATAGTAGCATGCATGATATAGCTTTTGGGAGGCTTTCTCAGAAGCTATTTTCTGTTTTTCTATTTTTCTGTTTTTCTATTTTTCTGTTTTTCTATTTTTCTATTTTTCTATTTTTCTGTTTTTCTGTTTTTCTGTTTCTATTTTTCTGTTTCCTGTTTTTCTATTTTCTATTTTTTTCGTTTTTCCATTCTCTTTCCTGTTCTATCTTTTCTGTCATAAAATCTGGTTTTTCACCAAAATAACCGTCGTTCATATAATAACATAGGGCAACATAATTCATTTTTTACGACGCATACTGCGCTTGGACCAATTTTAACAAGGCAGAATGGAATGGATATATGCATTAGGGAGGATTTGCCATGAAGCTTTGCAAATACAGACGACTAGTTGTTTTCTTGATGGATGTTATTATTATTTTTTGTGTTTCAACCGCATTGTTTTATCTGCTTCCGGAATACGGGGGAGCCTGGAGGCTTCCATCCGGTACGTTTTATCTGAATGTCCTCCTGTTCATCCTGTGCTGGAGCGTATTCCAATGGCTTTTCAAGACCTATGACAGCCTGTGGCGGTATGCCAGGGGCAAGGAATATCTGGGGCTGATGCTGGGAGGCTTAATTGCTTATCTGGTGTTTTTGCTGGCTGAGCAGCTGCTGTTTGGCAGGAATGTCTTTACCTCCTTTACACTGGCCATTTTTTCCGTTTCTGTCCTGGGGATGGTCCTTATGAGGATGTGCTACAGGCAATACCGGAAGGGCAGCAATCATAGCAATGCTTCCGATAAAATCCCCCTTGCCATTATTGGTGCCGGCGATGCGGGAGTTAAGCTTTTGGAGGATTTACAGAACAATAAAAGCAGCCTTTACCAGGCAAAATATTTTATCGATGACAGCAGGGAGAAGGTAGGAAAGCGGATCCATAACGTGGATATTAAGGGCCCCATAGCTGAGCTGCAGCAGCTCCTTACGGAGTTTCCTGTGAAGGTGGTGGTAATCTCCATACCTGGCCTGCCAATACAGAAGAGGAAGCTCATACTTGAGGTCTGCATACCAATGAATTGCCAGGTGCGCATTTTGCCGGACACGGCAGCCATACTGAGGGGAAAGGAGCAGAACCTGTGGAACAGTGTCAGGGACATTCGGATAGAGGAGCTGTTGGGCAGGGAGCAGGTATCCCTGGCAGGCAAGGAGCTGAATGAATTCCTGGATGGAAAAACCGTTATGGTGACCGGCGGTGGCGGGTCCATCGGCTCGGAGCTCTGCAGGCAGATCGCTAAAGCAAAAATCAGCAAGCTGGTTATCGTAGACAACTATGAAAACAACGCTTATGAGATCCAGCAGGAGCTTTGGAGGAGCTATGGCAATGACCTGGAGATTAAGGTGGAGATAGCTTCGGTACGGGATAAGGAAAAGGTAGACCTGCTTTTTGAGAGGCACCGGCCTGATATTATCTTTCATGCGGCTGCCCATAAGCATGTTCCGCTGATGGAGGATTGCCCGGAGGAGGCTATTTTAAATAATGTCTTTGGAACCTATCATCTTGTCCTTGCGGCAGATAAGTATGGGACGGATAAGTTCGTGCTGATTTCCACGGATAAGGCCGTGAACCCAACCAACATTATGGGCGCTAGCAAGCGTTTCTGCGAAATGCTGCTGCAGAGCATGAAGGGAAGGAGCAAGACGGAATATGTGGCTGTCAGGTTTGGGAATGTCCTGGGTTCAAACGGCTCCGTCATTCCCCTGTTCCAAAAACAGATTGCCCAGGGGGGACCGGTTACAATTACGGATAAACGGATTGTGCGCTTTTTTATGACAATCTCGGAGGCAGTACAGCTGGTATTGCAGGCCGGTGCCATGGCGAACCAGTCAGAGATCTATGTACTTGATATGGGGGAGCCGGTCAAAATCCTGGAGTTAGCGGAAAACCTGATACGCCTGTCAGGGCGCCTGCCCTATACGGAGATACCAATTATTGAGACCGGCCTGCGTCCAGGGGAAAAGCTGTATGAGGAGCTGCTGACGAATAAGGAGGCACTGATTGCCACGTCAAATCATAAGATATTCATTGAGAAGCAAAGCAGCATCTCAGGAGAGGAAATAGAGGAGAAGCTGAATATACTGACACAGGCATTAGAGACAAAATCATATTCCCACATGATAGCAGCAATGAAGCGGGTTGTACCAACCTATAAGGATCCGGAGGAGGTTAATAATCTGATTGATCCGTAGATATGACCGTTAGGAGGATGGATACGTGGAATATTCTTTGACAGATGTCCTTGCGATAATGATAAAGCATTTTTTATTAATTGTGTTATGCACATTTTTGGGTTTTTTATCCTTTTACTTAGTAAACCGCTATGTTACAGAGCCAAGCTACACGGCTCAGGTAAAAATGTATGTCAATCCCAATGAAGCGACGGGCTCAGGTGATTTGAACGAGCTAAATTATGCACAAAAGGTAATCACAACCTATATTAATTTTTTGAAAACCAACCGGTTCTACCAGGAGGTCGCAGAAGGCAGCGGTTTAAGCTACACAGCGGATGAGCTTAAGCGGATGACAACGATACAGTCCGTTGATAATACGGAAATATTTGAAATCAGTGTTACCTCTAATGACCCAATGGATTCCTATCTCCTGGCAGGGACAATGCAGGAGATAACCCCCGGTTTTATAAAAAATATTAAAGATTCCTCTGAAATCAGCATTGTCGATCCGGTAGTCCTGCCGGAGAGTCCCTCCGGGCCAAATATCCTGCTTAACACCCTGGTGGGAGGAATCCTGGGACTCCTTCTGTCGGTTATGGCATCCTTCCTGTGGGAAGCCTTCAATGTCAAGATTAAGAGCAAGGAGGAATTGGTAAAACGCTACTCTATCCCTGTCATAGGCAGCATCCCGTATTATAAGCGCAGGGAAAAGAGCCTGTTTGATTTTATTCCCATTCCCGTCGTAGGAAAGCGCAGCCTGCTTCTGGCACAGAGGGGAGATGCGAAGGAGGAGAGAAGGTTTGATGTAAATGAAGCATTCCAGGAGCTGAAGACAAATATGCGCTTCACCTTATTTCATGGAGGCTGCAAGAAAATAATTATCACAAGCCCCCTTCCAGAGGAGGGAAAGAGCACTACCAGCTCCAACCTGGCCATTAAGCTGGCCCAGTCCGGCGAGAGGGTGCTGCTTTTGGACTGTGACTTAAGGAAGGGAAAGATCAGCAGCTATTTTAAGCTCAGGAGCAAGCCGGGAATGAGTGACCTTTTATCAGGCCTGTTAAGTGAAAAGGAGGTAATACAGTACACCCCTTATGAGAAGCTCCAGGTAATTACCATGGGATCGATTCCTCCCAATCCGGCAGTGCTGCTGGGCAGCCCCCAGTTGGAGGAGCTTTTCCAGAGGCTGGAGAAGAATTATGACTATATCATCATTGATTCACCCCCGGTCAATGTGGTATCCGACGTATTAAGCCTTGCCAAGTCAGTGGATGGTATCGCTGTTGTGGTCCGGGAGGGCGTTACCACCCATCCGAACGTGGCAAATGCTTTGGAAAAATTCAAGCTGGCAGATGCAGTGGTATTAGGCTTTATTATAAACGGCTCCTCCCGGAACCAGGGAAAGCGGTCAAAATCCTATTACTACTACCAGGGCAAAAATGGTTGACCTCCATACACATATCTTACCCGGTATGGATGACGGGGCGGGGAGCATAGGGGAAGCAGTCCGGATGTCGGAGGTGTTTTGGCAGCAGTCCGTCGATACTGTGGTATGCACCCCACATTTTAACCCGTCAGAAACCAGCCTGCAGGACTATGTGGATAAGCGGGCTGACGCCATGAAAAAAATGGGGCAATCCCGAGTGGCCCTGGTGCCTGCCAGTGAGACTTATCTGCATGAATATTTATTTCATTATCCTGATTTAAGCCAGCTATGTATCCGCCAAACGGATTATCTTTTAATCGAATTGCCCTTCACGGGCAGGTGGGAGGAAGCTGTCTATGGGATGGTTGAACGGCTGATTTATTATTACCACGTAATCCCGGTGATTGCCCATATTGAACGGTATCCGGCGGCGAAAAAAAACAGGAGGGCGGTAGCGCGCTTCATCAAGCTGGGGTGCCTCATCCAGGTCAATGCCCACAGTATATTGAAATGGAGCTGCTGGCCCAGGATAAAGCGCTATCTAAAGAAGGGCTATATCCATGTAATTGCAAGTGACAGCCACAACCTGGATTCCCGGCCCCCATTGTTAGCCCAGGCCTATGATAAAATAAACAGGAAATTGGGGGAGCAGTACAGCGACCGGTTGAAATGGAATGCAAAAGCAGTTGTCCAGGGAAAATTGCTGCAGGAGACGACTGCAGGGCTCTTAAGGTGAAGTGCGGCGGGGGGCTTCCGGCTTGAGGGGAGACCAGACCATGGCAAGGGCGACGGAGTGGGGCAGCTTTGGAAAGATGAAAAGTGAGGTGAGGCCTGTGTTTGACAATGAAACACTTCTAATTACAGGGGGAACGGGAAGCTTTGGAAATGCGGTTCTCCAAAGATTTTTAAAAACAGGCGTGGGGGAAATCAGGATATTTTCACGGGATGAGAAAAAACAGGATGATATGCGGCGGCTTTATAAGGATGACAGAATAAAATATTACCTTGGTGACATCCGGGATATAGGATCCATTAAAAATGCCATGCATGGGGTTGATTATATTTTCCATGCGGCGGCTTTAAAGCAGGTTCCTTCCTGCGAGTTCTTTCCCCTGGAGGCGGTGAAGACGAATGTGCTGGGAACGGATTTTTTACTTACGGCTGCCATCGAAGCCGGGGTAAAAAAGGTGATATGCCTTTCGACGGATAAGGCAGCCTATCCGATTAATGCCATGGGGATATCCAAGGCGATGCTGGAAAAGGTGATGGTCGCAAAATCAATCACCGTCGATCCTGGCAAGACACTGATCTGCGCCACCAGGTATGGCAATGTCATGGCATCCAGGGGCTCTGTCATCCCCCTGTTCGTCGGGCAGATTAAGGCGGGGCAGCCCGTTACGGTTACGAACCCGGATATGACCAGGTTCCTCATGAGCCTGGAGGAGGCGGTGGGGCTGGTGGTCTTTGCCTTTGGGCATGCAAGGTCCGGCGACATTATGGTACAGAAGTCTCCGGCAGCGACCATTGGTGACCTGGCGCAGGCATTGAAGGAATTATTTAAGGCGGATAATGAGACCAGGATTATTGGAACAAGGCATGGGGAAAAGCGTTATGAGACGCTGCTGACAAGGGAGGAATTTCTTGTAGCGGAGGATCTGGGCAGCTATTACCGGATACCGGCTGATAAGAGGGAGCTAAATTATGATAAATATTTCAATGAGGGCACCCGGCTTTTAGATGCCCAGGAGGAGTATAACTCGGATAATACCACCCGTCTGACGGTGGAGCAGATAAAGGAGAAGCTGTTGCAGCTGGAATATATTAAAACTGAATTATCCGGCCAGTTTTCCTGATTCATGGAATATCCCCGGGAATGAATTTTGGGAGCTATCCTTGGGGCTTGGGCAGGGGAACAGGCGTTTTTATAAAAGTGAGGGCAATATGGGCGGAGGAGGGGGAAAACAGGGAGTGGAATGGTATGAATGTATTGGTAACCGGTGCAGGCGGCTTTATTGCAAGGAATTTAATAGCTGGCCTGCAAGCTTATGATGGAATTCGCATTTTTGAATGTGGCCGGACTACAGGGCAGTCCTTGCTGGAGGAATTCTGCAGGGAGGCTGATATGGTATATCATCTTGCAGGAAGCAACCGCCCGAAGGAAATAACAGACTATGAGCTGACTAATGTGGGATTTACAAGGAGGCTGCTGGAGCTTTTAAAGAAGCATGGAAACAGCTGCCCGGTTATGTTTTCCTCCTCCATCCAGGCGCTTTTAGATAACCCTTATGGAAGGAGTAAAAAGGCAGCAGAAGAGCTTCTTCTGGAATATGCAGAGGAGACCGGGGCAAAGGTTTTTCTCTACCGCCTCCCCAATGTGTTTGGAAAATGGTGCAGGCCAAACTATAACAGCGTAATCGCTACCCTGTGCCATAATACGGTGGGTGGCCTTCCCACAAGGATTAATGATGCGGGACATATGATGCAGCTGGTGTATATAGAGGATCTGGTTAGGGAGCTGACGGGATTAATCGGCGGCGGGGACAGGGTGTCCGGTTTTTATGAGGTACCCTGCACCTACCGCATCTCCCTTGGCAGGATCGTTGAATTGGTCCAGGCATTTCAGGAGGGTCAGGAGGCTGGAATGATGCCGGAGCTGTCCGATGAATTTACAAGGAAGCTGTATGATACGTACCTCAGCTACATGCAGCCATCCGGGCACATGCCTGATGGGGCAGGGATAATTAATGGAGAAAGGAATAGAGCTTAGTATGGAAAAGTTGAAAGTAATGACAGTGGTGGGCACCCGTCCGGAGATTATCCGGTTATCCTGTATAATTAACCGGTTGGAGGCCGCCCAGACCATAGACCATGTCCTGGTCCATACGGGGCAAAATTATGATTACGAATTGAATCAGGTGTTTTTCCATGACTTAAATATAAAAAAGCCGGACTATTACCTTGATGCTGCCGGTAAAACGGCGGTGGAGACCATTGGCAGAATCCTGATGAACCTGGATCCGGTCCTGGAGCAGGAGCAACCGGATGCTTTATTGATCCTGGGGGACACCAACAGCTGCCTTTGCGCAATAGCGGCGAAGAAGAGGCGGATACCCATTTTCCATATGGAGGCCGGTAACCGCTGCTTTGACCATCGTGTGCCGGAGGAGACGAACCGCAGGCTGGTGGACCACCTGGCGGATATTAACCTGCCCTACAGCAGCATTGCAAGGGAATATCTGCTCAGGGAAGGGATTCCGGCGGACCGTATCATTAAAACCGGAAGTCCCATGTATGAAGTCATCCAATCCAGGAGGAAGGAAATAGGGCAGTCTGACGTATTGGAGCGGCTTGGGCTTGGGAGCGGCGAATATTATATTGTCTCCTTCCACAGGGAAGAAAACATTAATTCAGAAGAGCATTTTAAGAAAATTGTAGATACCATTAATGCCATAGCAGATACCTACCAAAAGCCGGTTATCATAAGCACCCATCCGAGGACAAGGCTGATGCTGGAAAACCGGGGAATGGAATTTCATCCCCTGGTTACAGCTATGAAGCCCTTTGGCTTCTTTGATTATTGTAAGCTGCAGATGGAGGCGAAGGCGGTCTTAAGTGACAGTGGTACGGTCAGTGAGGAGGCAGCCATCCTTGGATTAAGAGCCATTAACCTCCGGGAAGCACATGAGCGCATGGAGGCCATGGAGGAAGCAATTGTCATGATGACCGGAGCGGGGAAGGACAGGGTGCTGCAGGCGCTGTCCCTGCTTGAGGAGCAGGAGGAAGGTACCCTGCGGGGGGTAAGTGATTATGGAATGCCCAATGTATCGGAAAAGGTAGTAAGAATTATTCTCTCATATACGGATTATGTCAACCGGGTTGTATGGAACAAAGTTTGAAAGAAAGTCACTTTCAAACTATTTATT
>DUNO01000050.1 GCA_012839295.1 Clostridiales bacterium | reverse complement strand
TCCAAGCAGTGAAAGCCTGATTGTCACGGGGTTGTCCCTATATGGGACTGAACGGGCTAAAAAACCTAATTTCCCGACAGCCCCTTTTAGCTAGCTGTCTTTCTTATTTCGGCCTTAACCACTTGCATATATAGTAGCCAGCAACACGTGCAATAACCGAGATTACAAGGTCAAAGATGTAATTCATGCTTAACCTCCTTCCTGCTGGAAAGGGTCGACAGCTAGTACACTATATCATATTTGTATAAAAATCCAACTTTTAAAACCTATATTTTCCCATATTACTATATATCTATCTATATTTTTTTATATTTCTCCAACAGCTCCTCAATCGGCTTCTCGTCCAGCTCATTGAAAAATGCCGTCCTCTGCCTCATATCCTTCGTCGGCTTCTGATGGTTCTTAATGAATACCTCCTTCATGGTACTCTGCTTCAGCCTCATCTTATCCTGGAGCACCTGTAATAGGCTGCCGGCCTTTGGATTATTCACCAGCAGAAGGTTGATTCCCTTATTATCGTTCATCTCAGGGGCTGATTTCTTAACTCCCCACAGATCCCCAATGGTAAAATCACCAACCCGGTTATTGTAGGTATAATTGCAGCTGCAGCAGCAGGATCTTGACATGGTACAGTTTACGAAGGTCCGGTAATAAGGATTCTCCGCAGTCCGCTCCACCTTCCTGGTACCATTCTCAAAGGTTACCACCGTATTGCTGTCACTTTGCTTCCAGCCCTTTTCCTTATCACGGAATTTAATGTCCACTACCCTGGAATGGTTCTCTTTTCCCAGATAATTGATGTATTTATCAAAGGCCTTTGGTGACGGAGCAGAATGGCATAGCAGTTCACAGACCAGCAGGTTGTCGTAGTCCTTCCTCAGATATCCGCGAAGTCCGGCACATTCACAGGGAAGCCCCGTATAGAGCACATATCTGCCCTTCTTTAACTGCTCCTTTATCCTTGGGAACATTCCCCTGAAATCACTCTTGACATACTTGGAGCCGCTGAAGGCCTTTGCCTCCTCCATCGTTTCTGCCATATCTGAAACCGCCTTCATATTTTCATCAAAACGGACGCCAACAACGACACCCTGCTTCTCCTCAATGACATGCCTTGCAAGGATCGGGAATATGGCACCGGAGCTGCTGTCCCTCCTGACCTTGTCCTCCTTGTTATATGCACAATATGCCTTTGGATAGGAAGGCTCGTATTCTACCAGCTTAGGGTTTCTCCTGATACAGGTCTTATAGCATTGTCCACAGTCGGTACATTTTGATTTATCTACGACAGGATATAGGTAGCCTTCCCTGTCCTCTTCCATGGTAATTGCCCCAAAGCTGCAGATATCGGCACAGGCATTACAGCCATAGCACTGATCCTTTGTGATGTCGGTAGGACAATTAACCGGCTCAAAACGGTCTGACAGCCCAAGGCTTTTAATCAGGAACCTGGAGGAGGATTTCTTCAATGCTTCAATCCGGCTGCGCAACGCCTTCGGATTATCAATTTTGAACATGGAATATTCCTTAAAATCATTCAAATCATAAAGGATATGGGATTGCAGCCCCAGGGAGTTCAGCAGATCCACGGTCCTGCTGCCCGTATCGGAATGCAGCATGGACACAAAAGGCCTCTCATAAAGGATCGAAAATACGGTACCATGGAAGGAGTTCGTAATAACAAGCTGCGCGCCCTCAATCAGTCCGATAAATTCCCCCGCCGTAGCCGTATAGAAGGGCGGCAGTCCATTTACAAAGCCCTTGGTCGGCCTGCGGTAGATAACAGGAATGCCCAGTGAAATAGACATCTTATTGGCCAAGGATATTACCTGCTGGTTCCTCTCGATCATATAAACCAGGATATATGGCTCCTTAATCGTGCTTTCTACCTTGATCTCCTCGTAATCCTCTTTGACTAAAAGCATCGTAGGATCCAGCACCACCTCTACCGGCACCTCCGTCAGCTCCTGCACTTCCTTCTGTATACTGCTCTCCCTGACTGAAATCCCGGAATAGGAAGCCAGGGATTTCCTCATGCTTTCCTTGTATTTGGATGGAATATAGTCGCTTCCCACGCTTGCCGCATAGGACACCTTCCTGGCCTCCGGCTCAGCAAAATCCAGATAATATGCCGGATCAAAGCCGCCGATATGGTCTGCATTCCATACCTGGTCACTGCCTGTGATATATGCATCCAGCTTAAGATTTGCCGCCTTCAGCTCCTCATAATTCCTAAAATCGCCGATCAGGTTAAACTGCTGTCTTAAAAAGCTCTGGAATCTATTATAGCGCTCCAGGCTTAGGGGTGACCTTAAGGAGAGTATGAATTTCTTCATCTGCCGTTTCAGCCCCCTGGAATCTCCCATGGGATCGTAGAGCAGGTCTATGATATCCGGATGATAATGAATGACCCCGGCGTCTACCCCGTAATCCTTTAATACCTTCTGCAGAGCCCATGCCTGTAGGGTTGCGCCATAGTTATTGGCACTATGAAATGTTACTACTCCGACCTTCAACGCCCAATCACCTCCATTAAAATCTTTTCCATAGGAAATACCCTTTCCTCGTTATAGAGAATATTATCCGCCTTTTTCTTCAATAAATCAAATTCCTTGGTTGCTACCACCTTTGTATAGTCAGGGAAATGCTTTACGATATATTTTACCTGTGCGCGGTATGCACGGTTTTCCTTATATTTCTGCATATTGAAATACTTAAAGTTATAGACGGAGGTATCCGCCAGGAGTATGCACATATTCCCAACCATACGGTCCAGCCCTGACTGGTGGATTACCGCATCAAATTCTGCAGCCCCAAAGTATTTCATGGCTTCACGCTTCATGATTTTATCAATCCGCTTATTCGTAAAGCCTGCATTAAGCCCCAGCTTTAAGCGCAGCTTACTGATAAAATAGTCCATCCTGGTGTAATTGACCTCATAAGAGATGGGGAAATAATTAATTTCCCTTCTCAGCTTCGCAACCATATCCGAAGCCTTCCTCACTGTACTTGACTTCATACAGACATAGGCATCAAACTTATCTGTATCAATTCCATTGATGGTGCTTATCAGATCCTCCGTATAATGGTCATGCTTCATCCCTTTGATAAAGATAAAGACCTTTTTCTTGCCGTTTGGAACAACCCTCTCTGCTTTAAAGTTCTCCTTTACCTTGGTCTCCCCATGGAGCAGGGTCTCAATCACCTGTCTTGGGGTATCAGCGGAATCCATAGAGCAGAACCTCTCATAAAACTCTGGATATTCCTTATCCTCAGCCCTTAACTCCCCGATTAATTCATCCACGGTATCCGCCTTCGGGAGCTCAATGGTATCCAGGTCAATATAGAGACCCCGGCCGTTCTTATATTCCTCCCGGTCATAGGTGAACAGCACAATCTTTTTCTTCGTACAGGCGTAGTCAAACATAATACTGGAGTAGTCCGTTACCAGCGCATCGCTTGCATTTAGGAAATCATAGGTCTCAAATTGCTCCGGTATTGCCTTAATATGCTTATAGCTGGTATAATCCATCTCATTCTTTACGAAGGGATGCAGCTTCACAAAGAAGACCTGGTCATCCGTTAATTTGCTGTCGATCTCTTCAAAATATTTGCCCAACAGCTCCAGCTGTTTGCCCGTCTCCTTCTTGTGCAGCAATCCCCTCCAGGTCGGCATATAGACAATGACCTGTTTATCCGCAAGCCCGGCTTCCTTACGGATCTTATGGTATCTGTCCTTATGGAAGAAGACTGAATTTCTGGGATAACCGGAGACCAGCATAGTACCCGGATAGATATTCTCAAGCATATAATCCTGCGTAAATACCTGCTTTGAGAAATCATTCTGATAAAGGAGGTAGTCCGCTATCATAAAGTTTCTTTGGATATTTCCAAGGGCATACTCACGCATTGGCACAATACGCCCCATGGCCTTGAGCGGCGTCCCATGCCAGGTATTTAAATATACCTGGTCCTTCTTCTTAATATAATAAGGAGGGAAGCTGGTATCAGTAACAAGGTATTTTGCGGATGCCAGGGCTTTGGCATAATCCTTGGAACGAATATCTATCATCTTAACATTACTGATCCCGTATCGATTAAGCAGGGACTGGTATTGCTCCATATAATCCTTCTCCATGGCCAAAAATACCCGGTATTCCCGGTAGGCCTCCTTCGTCAGCTCCTTCATCAGCGCAAAAATATTGCCTGCAATATCCTCACCGTGCTTTGATTCAAATAGGATATCCCTTGGCCTTACACTCAGCTTTTCATACATTTTGGTATAATATACGGAGCCATTTTGCAGGAGGATGTGGAGGAAGGGCAGCTTCTTCTTGATTAGTGAGAAACGGTTCCTGCTTTTCTTAAATTTATTAATCCGTTTTTTCCACTTGCTTGCGAAATCTCTCAGCTTAAGGACGGCCTTTGCCACGGCATCCGGGGTAATTTCACGGATACGGGTCAGGCGCATCATCTTATTCTTATTCGTATAAAGCTTTAGCTTTGCCTTTAAGCCGCCGGAGGAATAACGCAAATAATGGTTGCTGCGCCAGCCTGGCACTTCCTTATCGAGGAACTCCTGTGTCTCACTGATGATCTTCTGCTTCACCTCCATTTTTCCCTTATTCGTCCCCTTAAACAATGCGGGATAACGGTATAGGAAATGCCTGGTGCAGATATATTCCAGCTCATCATGGTAAATATCCATGTAGCCATGCTTTTTCATAAAGTCAAATACCAGCCGGAAGGCTTTTACAATGTCGAGGGTCTGCTCCGAAAAGCTGTTCAGGAAGCCTCCCTGGGTGGTCCTTCTGTAATTATAAAGGGGCTCTTCCACTACACCAATGCTGCTGGCCTTACAACAGGCCTCAAATACCAGCACCAGGTCCTCAAAACGCATCTTTTCCGGGAATTGAAGCCCGTCGAGGATGCTTCTGCGGAACAGCTTGTCCCAAGGGAAGGGTGAGATATGAGCCAACTCGTACTTATTTTCCTCCAGCTTGAAATTACGGTTGATCAGCATGGTAGGATATGTTTCCTTGGTCATTTCCCCGATATGCTCCCTCTCGTAAACATTATATCTGCCGCAGATTACAATATCGTTGCCATCCTTAACCGCCTTATTATACAGCTTTTCACACATATCCTGCTCAATAAAATCATCGCTGTCCACAAAAAGGACAAATTCTCCCGATGCCCTTTCCAAGCCATAGTTCCTGGCATGGCTGACACCCCGGTTTTCCGTAGAAAATACCTTCATCCGATCCGGATACCTGCTTTGGTATTCCTCCAGAATCTGCAGGCTATTATCCTTGGTTCCGTCATTCACTGCGATAATTTCGATATCCGGTAAGGTTTGGGTGACAATACTGTCCAGACATGCTGCCAGATAGCGCTCCACATTATATACGGGCATGATAATGCTTATTTTATAGCTCGAATTTTCCACTTAACATTCCCTCCAAATTTAATAGGCACTCCCGGAAACTCCTTGCATAGATCTTGATTTTCCGGGAGCCTCTGTTTTCAAAACCAACTACTTAATTCACTGTCCTGTTAAAAGTGCTGTTAATATCTACCTGTTTGCAGCTAAGCCTTAAAGATATGTAGATATAATCGTTCTGTTGATTTACCGTCTAAATACTGATAATTATTATTTATAAATGAATTGATTATTTCCAAATCAAAAGCATCCTTCTTTAGGAGCCGGATAATTTCCTCCGTTGTCCCAGCAACAGGGCCCGGCACAAATTTCCTGTAGGGGTGGTAAAACCCTCTGCCATGGTCTGAAAACTCCTCCAGGTCATAAGCATAGAATAACATGGGTTTCCTTAAGAGGCAATATTCAAAGATCACCGATGAGTAATCTGTTATCAGGTAATCCGTAACTAGAAGCAAAGTATTGATATCAGGATACCCGGACATGGAAATGACATTCTCCTGCAGCGCCCCTTTATATTGCCCATCCTTTTGGTACATTTCCATTACAAAGGGATGTAATCTCAGCATCAGGACATAGTCCCCTCCCAGCTCTCTCTGCATTTTCTCCGTATCAAGCGCCAGCTTTGGCTGCTTCAATTCCCTGCCCCGTAACATCGGGGCGGGGTCTCGCGACGTCGGAGCATAGTCCCGCAACGTCGGCGCATACAGCACCAGCTTCTTCCCCGCCAGCTCCGGATATTGTTTAAAAAATGCATTCCTGCGCTCTTGCTTTACCTGCTCATCAAAGAAAAGATCCGTTCTTGGAAGCCCATATACAAAGACCCTCTCCTTCGGGATCCCAAAAGATCCCGAATATTCCTCTTTAGACTGTTCGGAGTTTACAATCAGATGGGTAATCCTGCTGTTTGCACGACGTTCCAGCTCCTTTAGCTGCCCTGTATTGACATCCTGCCCAAAGCGCTTGATGGTGCCTGTCCCATGCCACAGCTGGACAACACGGACTTTTTTTGAAAAGCGGATGTATGCCATTGGCAGGAAGGTATTATCCATCAGCACATATGCGGAGGTTGCCAAGTGATACGGCTTCGCTATAAAGAAGGACAGCTTCCCTTTCCAGATGCCCGGCTTCTTCACCAGCCTGCGGTCTTCTTTTCTGATATACTGAAAGCTGTATTCCTTATCATACTGCTTAAGATAATCCGCTACAACCGCAACATTTCCGTCCTTACTGTTATCGTGTGTCATAATACAGAACACTTTCTTCGGTTTCATCGGACAGAAAAAACGAAATATATAATAAAAACCTGCAAAAATCAGATAACCAATAATCTTCAATCCAATTTTCCTTTCTTTAAGGAGAAATCTTCTCCTTTCTTTCTAAGGAGAACTTTTTCTCCACTCTTTTAAGGGGAATTTTTCTCGTCTTTAGCGAAAGGCTTTTCCTCCAGGGTAAACTGACCAGCTGATTCAATCCTTTTTACGAAGGAGGTAATTTCCCACCAGGACGCTGGCAAATCAAATCCACAACCTGCTTTGCCGCATCCCCATGATCCGCATGATTATATTTTTCCCGGAATGCATCATATTTTTCCTGGTACTCACAGAAATCATACTCTTCAATTGCCTTCACCAGCTGCTCAGACGTAATGACAATGGGTCCCGGTGCCTCTTCCATAAAGTCAAAATAAAAGCCCCTGAGACTATCCTTATATTGCTCCAGATCATAGGTATAGAACAGCATGGGTCTGCGAAGCAGGCTGTAGTCAAACATAACAGAGGAATAATCCGTTATCAGCATATCAGAAACCAGGTAAAGCTCAGCGATATCCGAAGACGCACCAAACTGGTATAGGAAGCCCCGGTATTTTTCCAGGTCCAGCTTCTCCCCCACCAGATAATGAGCCTTTATAATAATCACATAATCCCTGGACAGCTTTTCCTGCAAATAATCATAATCTATCCCCGAGCTGAACCTATAGGTCAGATGCCCGTAATGCTCGTTATCCCTCCAGGTCGGGGCATAGAGAAGAAGCTTTTTATCCACCGGAAGCCCCAGCTTCCTTTTTATATCCACAATTGACCCCGGATCATTCTCATGAAACAAAATATCATTTCTGGGATATCCAATTTCCAGTATCTCCTTATCGAAGGCAAAGGCTCTCCGAAATATCCTGGTTGAATAAGCATTCTGGGACAAGAGGTAATCCCAGGTCTTTGAATTTAAAGCAAATTTCCGTTTATAATCCTCCAGGCCTTTTTCCCCCGCCATAGACACCTGCTCCAGATCCAAACCAAGCTTCTTTAAAGGAGTTCCATGCCAGGTCTGTATATAGATCGTACCTTTTCTTTTCTTTAAGTAAGCAGGCATCCTGGTATCACTAACCCAGGTTCCCGCCTTAGCGAACAAATAAAAATAAAGCATACTAATACGCTTAACCTTCCCCGCACTCCCCGGCAGGGAAACCGACGTATCCTCCAGAATAAAATAACAGCGGTAACTCCGGTCCAGCCCTCTCCTCACCAGCTCCTCATAGATAAACCTTGGATTACCGGAATAATTTCGCCCCAGATTGCTTTCAAACAGGATAATAGAGGTATCCACCCTATTCACCAGGATGAATAAATGGTAAAGCAAAAGCATCGGTATCTTCATTACCCTTTTTACGATCGTCTTCATATAACAACCCCTTCAGAGGATTAAGCTCATCACCTTCTAGTGGGAATGCAAATCCGTCTTAATCTTAGTCGTAGAAATCCCTTCCGTACGAGGCAAGTATATCACCTCACAATAGTCTTTCAGGAAGTCAAACTGCCCTTTCCAATCATCCCCCATAACAAAGACATCGATCTGGTTATTCACGACATCATCAATCTTCTGCTCCCAGGTATACTCCGGGATTACCTCGTCCACGTATTTGATCGCTTCCAGTATAATCTTCCTGTCTTCATAAGGATGGTATGCCTGCTTGTGCTTAATGGCGTTAAACTCATCCGATGAAAGGACAACTACCAGGTAATCTCCCAATGCCTTAGCTCTTCTTAATAAATTAATGTGACCTACATGGAGCAAATCAAAAGTTCCATAAGTAATTACTTTTTTCATTTTTATTTGGCCTCCTCACGATTTACTTTTATTTTAGCTTATCCTGATAAATCTCACAAACATCCAGTACATCACCCTGGGCAATCAGCCTTCCCTTTTCCAGAAGGATTGCCTTATTGCAGATGTTCTTCACCTGTTCAATGTTATGGGATACAAACAGAACCGTAACACCATCCTTGAACATGGACTTTATCTTTTTCTCACTCTTTTTACGGAATTTCGCATCCCCGACGGCAAAAACCTCGTCCAAAATCAGGATATCAGGCTCCACGATGGTTGCGATGGAAAATCCCAGCCTGGATTTCATGCCGGAGGAATAATTTTTCACCGGCACATTGATGAAATCTCCCAGCTCCGAAAATTCCACGATTTCATTGAACCGTTCTTTGATAAATTCCTTGGAATAGCCAAGCACCGCACCATAAAGATAGATATTCTCGGCACCGGTATACTGTAAATCAAAGCCTGCCCCAAGCTCCAGCAGCGGCGCGATCTTGCCCTTTGTTGTCACACTTCCCTCTGTTGCCTTAAGTACGCCGGCAATTACCTTAAGTAAGGTACTCTTACCTGCACCATTTAATCCGAGGATTCCGATCCGGTCTCCCTGCTGGATCCCAAAATCAACGTCCTTTAAAGCCCAAAATTCTTTATACTTAATTTTACGGTTAATCTTCTTAATAATAAATTCCTTTAAATTATCGACCTTCTCGGCTCCCATCTGAAACTTGACACCGACATGATCAACCTTAATTACAGTTTTACTCATAAATACCTCATTTCACCGTAGCCACGGTATAGTTATACGTTAGTACATCTCCACTGTTTTGAAAAAGAGATTAAAGATTCATAATAAATTGATCCTGTTTCTTATAGAACATGAAGAGACCGATCACTAATGCGGCAATGCTAAATCCTGCGGAATAGAGCAAGGCATTTAAATCAAGGCCTTGTCCATAAATTACTGTATTCCTAAAATTCAAAATTACGGAATACAGGGGGTTTATCTGCAGAATCCAGCCATTCCCTGTTTTAACTACTCTCTCCGGGTCATAGAAGATAGCGGAGCAATACATAATCATCATTAAGATAACGCCCCATAAGTATTCCATATCACGGAAAAATACTGCCAGGGTAGCAAGAATTAATCCAACCCCGAGCACCATAACAAACAAAATAATCAATGGAACAATTGCTTCTAACAGGTGAATAGTCGGTTTTACCCTTAAATAAGCCGCTACACAAACTAAAACAATCAGCGAAATCAGAAATATAACATATTGGGAAAGAATTGATGACAATGGGTAGATATATTTTGGAACGTAAACCTTTTTCATCATCTGTCCATTGGTCCGGATCGATCTCATAGCTGACTTTGTCGCATTCGAAAAGAAGGAATAGAGAAGCCGGCCTGAGAGTACATATATTGGGAAGGTTCTGTCATTTCTTCCATAGAACGATGAAAATACAACTGAAAGCACTATCATTGTGAGCAAAGGCTCAATTAAGGTCCAAAGAATCCCCAGGTAGGATCTCCGATATTTTAACTTAATATCTTTTATAACTAACTCAGAAAGCAAAAAACGATATTTTTTAAAATTTTTAATAAGCTGCTTCATTAACGTCTCCTTATATAAGCTATCAGAAGTTGCTTTTTACCTCTGATAAAAGGCGCTGCTTTTGCGCCGTGTACCGATATTACAGGAAGCTGACTTTGCTTCCTGTTAAAATAAGTCCTTAAAAGCTAATCCCCAAAACTGCTCCCTTCATTATGGACGAAAAACAGCCTGGACAACCTTCTGGGAAGCATGTCCATCCTCCCAGGAACAATATTTATCATAAAATTTATTATATTTCTCATGGTACTGCTGCTGCAGTTCCTCCATGTTAGAAATCGCCCGGACAACCTCTTCGGTCGAAAACAAGAGCGGTCCAGGCAGCTCTTCTTCAATATCAATATAGAACCCGCGTAATACATCACGGTATTTTTCAAGATCATAGGTGTAAAACAGCATAGGCCGTCTTAAATTGGCGTAGTCAAAGAAAACAGAGGAATAATCCGTAATCAGGATATCAGCAATTAAATATAACTCCGAAATATCGCCGTAATCGCTCAGATTATAGGCAAAGCCGCTGAATCCGGTAAGATCCAAAGCATCCGCTATATAGTAATGGGTACGCAAAAGTATTACATATTCCTCACCCAAGCTCTCTTTTAATAGCTGCAAATCCAGCTTCAGGGAGAATTTATAGCTGACCTTTGTATAATATTCATCATCCCTCCAGGTAGGCGCATAAAGAATCACTTTCTTATTCTTTGGAATACTGAGCGCTTCCTTTACCCTGGCAGCAACTTCCTGCTTATCCCCGGCATGGAGGATATCATTTCTAGGGTATCCGGTTTCCAGCATTGTCTGGTTAAATTGAAAGCATCTCCGGAAGGTATCACTGGAAAACTGGTTTGCTGCTACCAGGTAATCCCACATCCTTGCCTGCTGTCCGGTCTGCTGTTTAAATTTTTTTGTGGCATGGCTTGTATCCTCCAGGTCAAACACCAATTTTTTTAACGGTGTTCCATGCCAGGTTTCTAAAAATACGCTTCCATCCCTTTTCCGGAACCATTCCGGCTGCCTGACGTTAAACACCAGGTATTTACTCCGCGCTATATAGTAAAAATAACGGAAGCTAAAGCGTTTTACCTTCTTATGGGTATAGGGAATTGTTGTATTCTTATTATCTATCACCCATATATACCTATACTTCTTCGGATGGTTTTTTGCCAAGTATTCATAAATATACTTCGGGCTGTCGCTGTAGCTTTTTCCAAAAAAGCTTTCGAAGAAAACCAGATCCTCCTTCAAAGACAGCTTCAGGAAATAGGTTTCATATAAATGTCTTGAAAAGCTACGGCTATTCTTCGTAATACGTTTAAAGTCCTTCCACTTATTGTGCCGGATTAGGATTTTCTCCGCACGTTTGATATTTTCATTCTGGAAGGCTTTCAGCAGCTTTCTTTCATAACCGGAATAGCTTCCCAGCACAGCCTGATCCAGTCCACTGATTATCTGGTGCATCGTATTGAATTTCTTCAGACGCTGTGGATCCTCATGGTTCGTCTGCAGCTTCGGCGCATAAAACTCGAGGCAGTACTGCAGCATTTTTTCATCCAGGCAATTCTCCAGCTCCTTATTATCCTGCAATAAGCTTCTTGCATATTTATAAGTATCCGTATATTCACGGAAGCTCTTGCTTCCCTTCATCTGGCTTAAGGAAGGAAAGAAGGAATTTTCCATGGAAAAATTACTGGCAGTGTCACCATGGTTCCGTTTCATATAGGCAGCTCCCGGAACATACTCAAAGCTCCTGGCCTTATCTAAAAATTGCAATTCAAAAGGATAATCGGATAAAAACTTAATCGATTCCTTAAAGCGCAGCTTATTTTCCTCAATCAGTGAGCGTTTCATCAGTTGATGAAGCACGGATATATTCCTGACACCCTTATACTTTGATACCAAGTGGTAATAAGCTATTTCCTGGCTGGACAGCTCCTTAACAGGGCGCTGTTTCCCATTAAAACCATCCTGACGGCGCCCGTTCTGCCCTTTGCTGCCATCCTTTGCGGAGGTGCTCTCCGTTTCCAGCTCGGAGGCTTCTGGCAAACCTACATCCTCTTCGTCCTCCTCTGATTGAGAGGAAGCATCCTCCATATTAAAGTTTGCCATAAAAACACTTCGGTTAAACCAGGTCCATATTTTCTTCCCATAGATAAGGTCGGCATTTGTTTCTTTTGCCATGTCCGCCAATTGTTCCAGTGCATTTGGACTGATATAATCATCACTGTCTAAAAAATATACATATTCACCGGAAGCAACTGATAATCCTAAGTTTCTTGCAGCTGCCACACCCTTTTTGTCCTTTAAGGCGTATGTGTGTAACTCCAGCCGATTTTGAAATCCCTCAAGCAGTGGCTCTATATCCTCCTGGATCTGGTCACACACCAGAATGACTTCCATATCCTTTAAGGTTTGTTCCACAAGGCTGTCTAAGCAATCCTCTAAGAATGAGATTCCTCTAAAAAAAGGAATAATGACACTTACCTTCATTAAACTCCCTCCAAAGTCTTCTTAGTTTACACGCGATATTATATCATGTAAAAAACACATGATATGGCACTTCGTGCCAGGGATGCGCACTACGCTCCGCTCCGGCGCTATGATATAATATCTGGCGATATTATATCATGTAAAAAACACATGATATGGCACTTCGTGCCAGGGATGCGCACTACGCTCCGCTCCGGCGCTATGATATAATATCTGGCGATATTATATCATAGGGATTATAGCATCCCACGTCCTGCAAGTCAACCTGCACGAAATCCTGCATCCAAAAGATGCTTGAAATTATAAGGGGATTATGTTATATTAAATATAAAGAAGGCACCCACTCCAAAGGTGGATGCCCCCGAAAAAGATCATGTGCCTTTACGGACACCGCCTATCCTGTGGGTCAGACAGGATAGGCATTTTTATTTACGCTTGTTTCTCTTATCGAGAAAGGCAAGCAACGCAATCATCAAACCGCCAAAGGATATCAGCAGAGCCAATATTCCTAAAAAGATATTTATGATCTCATAAGCTGTTATATGCGCCACCTCCCTTCCTATGTATTCCGGAGAACCGGTCATTCATTGGCCCGGGAGGTTACTACCCTGTCATGGGTACCTTCATAGGAAATTTTATCACACATTCTAGCCTGTTTCAACAGAATTTGCTTTGTACAGGAAAAAAATGCCTATCCTGTGGGCTGACAGGATCGGTATTTTTATTTACGCTTATCTCTCTTATCGATGAAAGGAAAGCCGACAAGTTGGCTTCTGCAGCGCAATCATCAGACCGCCAAAGGATATCATCAAAGCCAACATCCCAAGAAAAAAGCTCTGAAATCCTTTTAATATAAGGATCCCAGAGCCAAATACCTATTATTTAAAAACCACTGGTTCTCTGCCTTTTATTCTTAATTACGGGTGCAAACGGTTCAGTGCGCTAAAGATTGCCCTGATGGATGCCCTTGTAATGTTGGAGCTGACGCCTACACCAAAGGTAGCTTTGCCCGTTGCCACATCCACCATCTGGATATAGGCTGCTGCCTGGGCATTTGCTCCGCCGGCCAGTGCATGCTCCGTATAGTCAAGGATCTTAAACTGGATTCCCAATTCTTTTTGCAGACCCTGCTGTACTGCATCAATAGGACCATTACCGGAGGCTTCAAAGGTCTTCACCTCACCATGATCCGTGTATTCCACCGTAGCGGTGGTTGATGTGTCCTCACGGTCCGTTAATTCCTCTATCCTACACTTCTTGAAATGCAAAGGTTCCTTCTTATCCAGATAATTAACCTTAAACTCTTCCATAATCTGCTCCGGTGAAACCTCGCCCTTCTTTTCTGATAAGGCCTGGATTACATCGGCAAATTCTTTATGCATTCCCTTAGGAAGCTTGAAGCCAAAGTAAGTCTCCATAATAAAGGCAACACCGCCCTTACCGGACTGGCTATTGATGCGGACAATCGGTTCGTACTGCCTGCCGATATCTGCCGGGTCAATGGGCAGGTACGGAACAGCCCAATGCTCGCTGTTGCGGTCCTTCATCGCCTTGACACCCTTATTGATGGCATCCTGATGGGAGCCGGAGAAGGCTGTAAATACCAGTTTTCCTGCATAAGGATGGCGCTCATGCACCTTCATCTTACACAGGCGCTCATAGGCTTCAATTATTTCATTCACATTATCTATATCTAATTCCGGATTAATACCCTGGGAAAACATATTGTAGGCTATCGTTAAAATATCAACATTACCTGTTCTTTCACCATTTCCAAACAACGTACCTTCCACTCTGTCCGCCCCTGCCAAAAGTGCAAGCTCAGCAATTGCTACGCCTGTTCCTCTGTCATTATGCGGATGGATGCTTAAGGTGATACTCTCCCTGTCCTTGAAATTGCGGTTCATCCATTCGATCTGGTCCGCATACACATTAGGGGTGTTCATCTCCACCGTGGCCGGAAGATTAAAGATAATCTTATCCTCCTTCGTTGGTTTCCAGATATCCTGGACTGCCGTGCAAACCTCCAGTGCAAAATCCACCTCAGTCCCCGTGAAGCTCTCCGGTGAATATTCCAGGATAATCTTACCCGGAAATGCTTTTGCATATTCCTTCACCATCTTGGTAGCCTCTACGGCAATTTGCTTGATTTCCCCTCTGGACATATTAAATACGACATCTCTTTGCAGGGTAGAGGTTGAATTGTAGATATGTACAATTGCCTTACTAATACCCTCCAATGCCTCAAAGGTTCTTTTCAGCAGATGCTCCCTGCATTGGACCAATACCTGGATCGTTACATCCTCAGGAATCAGCTTGCGGTCTACTAATTGTCTTAAGAAATCAAACTCAATCTGTGAAGCGGAAGGAAAACCGACCTCAATTTCTTTAAAGCCAAGCTTTACAAGCAATTGGAAGAATTCGATCTTCTCCTCTACTACCATTGGGTCAATCAGGGCTTGGTTGCCGTCCCTTAAATCAACACTGCACCATATGGGCGCTTTTTCAATCTGTTTGTTCGGCCACTGTCTGTCTGGCATTTCAACGACTGGATTTCTTTGATATCTTTTAAAATTTAACATACATCATTCCTCCTAATAAATATGATTTTATGTTTCTCTGGGTTTAAATATCATACTTACTATGGAGTCGGTAAATTACGCTGTAAATTTTAACGATGAATAACTTGGTATTGTCTACTCGAGTCCCAACAGCATCATATCCTTTCTTATTATCTAAAATTAAAAGACCACTATTAGGACATGGTATAATTATGCACCATTCACTAATAGTGATCCTCATTATAACACTATGGTTTTTCTTTCGCAACTATTTTTTTATTATCTTATCTCCCAGCCCTTCCATAATCATCCTGGATAAGGTCTCAAGAGCCTCTTCCTCATCCGGCCCATCACATACCAGTTCAATCTCATCCCCATATTTTACACCGGCTGACAATATTCCCAGTACGCTTTTCGCATTGACGGATTTCTCCTTGTTCTTGATTGTAATAGATGAATTATAATCAATAGAGCGGTTACATAAGATACTTACAGGTCTTAAATGTAATCCGGCAGGGATGTCAATTACTATTTTTCTGTTAACCATTCGGCATCCTCCTTCTTCGGACAAGTACTATTGCAGTTGAACATGCACCGTGGGATTATTCAATAAATCTGTATATAGTGATGTGCCAACCTGTACCCCAACATCATATGTACCACTCCCATAATCCTCCAGGTCAATAAAAGGCTTCAGGTTATTAGCCGTTAAATCACTAATATCCTTTTCAGCCCCCATGATCCTGATTAAAATAGGAGTAGTATTTAAAATATTTGCTTCTAAACCCTTGGGTATATTCCTTACGTCAATATCCCTTGGCTGGACAACGATATCCTTTGTCTTAGCCCTTTCTACCTTCATGTTAACGACTGCCGTCGGAGTATCTGCTACCAGGATTAAATCCTTGCCCAGCGCTTCCTGAAGGTTGATTTCCTTTTCCACATTCTTAGAGATACCCTCAATATCCTCGGTTACCTCTAATCTTTGGATGTCATTTAAGGCAGCATTCTCTCCGGCAACTTCAATAGTTTTCGGCTCGTAATCCACTGCCGTCAGTACATAGCCCTCCTTTGGCTTTCCCGACGTGGTAACAAGCAGGTCAATGATCTTTGTTTTATACATCAGAATATTCACCGGTATGTTTTTATCGCTAAAGTTAAGGTTGGAGGAATCAATCTCCTTTCCATCCGCGTCCAGGGCTACGGGCTGTAATGTCGTACGGAAGGAGCCGACAACATCCGTAACGTCAACCTCCACAACAATCTTGGCAATACTCTCTATCTTGGATTTTGGCCCGGAGACCTGTACAATCGTACTCGCCGTCTTCTCTGCCACATAATTGCCCTTCGCAGGCTCACCCTTCTGCAGGACATCTACCCGGAAATGCTTTTCCGCCTGCTCCTCGAGGCTTACCTTCATCACCTGGTACAGACCGTCAGAAATTGTTACCTTATCACCGTATCTCGGACAGGAGATATTGATAGTAACTGCGTTAACATCGGATAATTTTGAAAAATCAGCAGTAACGTTAAAATCAGAAACTGACAGGTTTTCTATAATCGACCTTCGTGCAGCAACCGTAAAATCAATTGTCTCCCCTTCCTTAATATCATAAACCTGATTCAGGGAAGCAATCGCATCTTCATTCAATATTTCCACCGGAACATTATAAAAGTTCTTCGTCTTGACAGGATCATCGACATTGGTAATTACCAGCCACAATATTGCAGCAAGAACAATGGACAGAATTTTCAAGCTGATATTCCTAGTCAACTTCTCTTTCATTCCTTATTCTTCCCTTCCAAAGTTTTAATTTCTTAACCTCATTCGTCTTCCTCTGTGCATCTGCAAGCTTTGTCCTTAAGTAATCACCATCCACATTGCGGATCAGCTTGCCTCCCTTGGCAATGGATACCTTTCCGGTCTCCTCAGACACAATGATGGTCAGGCTGTCTGAAACCTCACTGATGCCGATTCCGGCTCTGTGTCTCGTGCCCAGCTCCTTACTCAGCTGCATATTATCCGACAGCGGAAGGTAGCAGGTGGCAGCTGCAATCCGGTTTCCCCGGAGGATAACCGCCCCGTCATGGAGCGGCGTGTTATGCTCAAATATATTAATTAATAATTCACTGCTGACCAAGCTATCAATAAAGATACCCGTGCTCTCGAAATCATTTAACGGTATATCCTCTTCCAGCACAATAAGTGCCCCGGTCTTCGTTCTTGCCAGCTCAAAGGTAGCTCGGACGATCTCATTTAAGGTATGGTCTGAAAATTTCTCCATACGGTCCTTCGAGTCATCAAAGGTTATGATCGACTTCATAATATTCTTCTGCCCCAGCTGCTCCAGCGCCTTCCTGAGCTCAGGCTGGAAAATAATTACAATTGCAATGATACCGACATTAATTGTGTTGCGGATAATCCAGGTAAGCACATTCAAGTCAAAGATTATGGCAACTAACCAGAAAACCATAATCACTACCAGCCCTTTTACAAGGGTCCAGGCTCTCGTCGTCTTAATCCATTTCACGAGATGGTATATTAAAAATGCCAGGATACAGATTTCTATAACATCGGTAATATTTATCTTGGGAAGCGACAACCAGATTAAATATTTTGTGATATAATCCCTGATAATCTCCATGCTCATGCCCATGCCCTCTACCGCACAAATCATTATGAAAGTGCTGGCATGGATCCGGTCCCTCCTTCGCTCATTAATTTCATTTCACCAGCCATTATTTGTCTTTGTCATTCCAGCCGTCATCCTTGCCATCCCTGCCAAAATACATATCATCCTCATCATTTCCTTCCTCGGGATCATCATATTTGTGGAGGTTTGCCCTCGATATGCCATGAGCCACATTCTTCACATTAATATGCTTCACCTTCATCTGGGGAGTTGTGACTGACATCTTCGGTACGGCCTTAACATAATAATAGTATACGTCATCTTCGAACTGTACATTTTCAACCGCAGTATAATCCAGCGTCAGCTTGAAGAAATTAACCACAGTGACGATGGCTGCAGAAGCTATATTCCCTAATATCATGATAAAAATCTGTTCTGATTGGGCCAGGATAATATCGCCGACCAGAAAGCCCAAAATGCTGGCCAGGGCGCCCGCACCAATGGAGAATTCCTGCACATAATCAAATTTCATCATCTTTCTCACATAGTAAACAACCATAAGGCTTAATGCAAAAACGACAATCGTCATAACCATCAATTTGTTTCCAACCAGACTGTCAATGATATACGTATAGATACCCAGGATATCATCAATGGAATTGTTTGTCTGCATCGTTATTGCCGTCTTAATGATCAGTAGTAAATAATACAGGACGACGCCGCAGGCTGTCGGTATAATCGCAACCGGTGAGGCAATGACGCCCAGCAGCAACGGAATCACATAAGGTATCTTAAAGAAAAATAAAATCGGGACTGCCAAAAGCACATATCCAAGCCTTGGTGTAAAACGGGCAAACAGGAAATAAATAATCATTATTATAATTACAATAATGATGGATATAATCGGTGCCACGGAATAGATGTGCAGCGTTGTCACAAGCGCCGCCAAAAGCACCATTACTGCTGATGGTGTAAATGCACAGAGCAAGGACAGACCCAATACCACAGGCACTGACTCCAGCCTGGAATCATAACCAACCTGCGCATTTATCGCAAGGAAGGTAATAAGTGCAAAAATAAACTTAACGAAGGCCGTTACATAGATATCATATTTTTGATAAAAACCCTTAACCCTCTCCCGAAATACTAATAATGACGTCATCCTATATTCCTCCCAAACTTATGACTCTGGTGTCTCTTCATTGTATATTTTCTCCAGACGCTTTAACATCTTATAATACCGGCCCAATTTTTTTCTTGACCTGTCATATTTCAGCGAATATCCCACAATGGAGGCAAAACCATAGATTGTAATCGTAATAATATAAAAACCGGCAATAAAGATACCGATTGTCTTATAATCAAGTGTCACTGCATTCCTAATGATATATTCAGACTGGTACATAAATAGAAGCGTAAGTATTAAGGCATAGCCAAGGGTCGCACAAATAACGGACTTAATTGTCTGATACCTGACATAATCTGTCTTATAATATTTGCTCAGACGGATGTCTTCCTTGCCTTCTTTTTCTTCATAAACGGCAAGCTTTGTCATCATTCTGATTCTGTTATTGTTCAGCATAATAACCTCCGTATGCCTGTCAACAGGCTGTCTCATGTTCGTTTAAAGGCGAAATCGCACTTCTACCCGGTTGAACTGTTCCAGCAACCTATGATAAATAGATACAGGTAGATATTTTAAGTATATCATAATCAGGAAGGAATATCGAGGTTTTTTTTCTTTGTCTCCGAATTTTAGGAATTATGTTGAAGTATTTCCGTTATTTTTATAAAAAAAACCATTACTGTTTTTTACCGGCTGTCTATCAGAGAATCTACACAGGCATTTTAGTACGAAATTATCTCTCTTATTACATTACTTGGTCTTCATATTACAACAGAAAGCTCCTGATATCGCATTCAAAGGGAATATCCTCCCCGGTGTCACGGTTACAGGCAATTTAAGAACAATGAGTTTCACGGATACAGGTTTATGTTAATGAAAACCATATAATAATCCTTGATTTCGTATCAGCTTCAGCATAAAATATAAAAAAAGAATGCTGTACTGGAGGTTCTTATGAGTGAAATAGAACAAAACAGCTACATAGAGTGGCCTGCTGAGCCCGGTGATTTAATTAAGGTGATGTGCTGGTCTGGAGATCAGCCTGTTCAAACACATAAGCATAAATTCATAGAAATTGCTTTTATTGCTCATGGATCTTGTACGCATAATTACCTTGCTTCTGACGTCAAACTCATCCCGGGAGATGTTTTTATTATTACCCCTCACGAAGAACACTCCTATAAAATTGAGGCAAAGACCATAATATATAACTGCCTTTTTTATCCCCATGCCCTTGGAGAAGACTGGAACAAATTAAAAGATATGAGGGGAATTCATGATTTGCTCATTGTGGAGCCCTTCTACAGGTTGGAAACAAAACAACAGGAGATTCTTCATCTGGAACCCGCTGACGCCACCTATATAGAAGATTTATTTAAAAAAATGCTGGAAGAACAGGAAGAACAAAAACTTGGTTTTGAGATTATTCATAAGTGCAATCTTTCTATTTTATTGTGCCTCCTTGGAAGAATATGGGTAAAGCAAATGTCGGGAAGTGCAGCCCTGTATAAGGGGAAACGTACTTTATTGGCTGAAGCACTGCAATATATCGAAAACAACCTTGATAGCAGTCTAAAAATCGAAGACCTGGCTTTAAAAGCTTATCTAAGTCCTAGCTACTTCTGTATCCTATTTAAAAAAACATTGGGGCTTACACCCATAGAATATATTAATAAAATACGTATCTCAAAAGCGTGCAGGTTGCTTGAAAAAGAAGAACTGACGATTTCTCAGATAGCCGAGGCAGTCGGAATTAATGATTTAAACTACTTTTCAAGGCTTTTTAAACTTCTAGCAGGCTGTACACCCAGTGAATATAGAAAGAAAAAAAGATTGTACTAATTATTATAAGTATCATGCTAACCGCCCTTCCATGATAAATGCTATGATTAAATCATAATTATTTATTATGGAGGGCATTTTTTATGGCAAACAGAACTTCCTACAAGAACAACACTTCTTATGAAACGAGGTAAAATCATGAATAGAAAGATTTTAAATTCATCAGATTCCATTTTTGATGAATCATATCCTGTACCCACGGAACTACTCACAACTGGTATTAAAAACCCATTGGCACTTGATCCTGATAATATACAGTTTACTTGGCAAATGAACAGTATTAAAAGGGGGGATACGCAGACAGCCTATCAGATTTTAGTTGCTTCGAGTCTTTCGAACATCAATCGTGATCAAGGGGATGTTTGGGATAGTGGCAAGATTCATTCCTCCCTATCTGCAGCGATAAAATATGATAAAAAAAATTTGGTGCCCGCAAAGCGATACTGGTGGAAAGTCAGAATATGGGATAAAGATCACGAAGTCAGTCCTTACAGTGCCTGTGCAACCTTTGATACCGGACTCGAAAAATCTGACTGGACAGCAAGTTATCTTTGGGATGGAACAACAAATCCAAATAACTTTGCATATTTCCGAAAACGATTTTCCATATTAAAAAAGGCCAAAATGGCAAAAGTATTTGTTTCTGCACATAACGATTATCAACTTTTCCTGAATGGCCAGGAATTAGGCAGAGGCCCAGCGAGAAGTAATCCTTACAAATATGGGCAATATAATGCTTATGAAGTAACTCATCAGCTGAGCCTGGGTGAAAACGCATTTGCAGCAATCGGACACTGGCATGGGGTGTGGAATGATTCAGGAATCAATGCATCACCCGCATTTATACTGGAAGCAAGGATTGAATATTTAGACGGTGGCTTTGAAACCATTGGCACAGACGATACCTGGAAGGTTCTTGCTGCCACTCCTTATCAGGAATACGACCCAGCTTACTTCGGTTTATACGGAGGCATTAAAAACAGAGCTGCCATTCAATATGATGCACGCAGAATGCTTGAAAACTGGACAGACGTATACTTTAATGATGCGGTATGGGAGATGGCATCAACTGTAGACCGCTCAGACTATAACCTTCATGCACAGCTGGTCGCACAGGACAGAGAGCAGCAGGAGCTTGTTCCTGTAAAAGTAACGCCAAGTGGGAACGATTGGCTGGTAGAGTTTGACAGGTGCATCAACGGCTGGCCCATGATTACCATGAGAAATAACCAAAAGGGCAGTATTGTGACTATTAACTATTACCAACTCCCAGGTACTGATTCTCCGGCAGGTTGGGATCGTTACATATGCATGGGCGGCAAGGAAACCTGGAAACCGGATTTTGGACGGCATACTAGCTTTAAAACCCTCAAGATCAGCGGATATGCAGGTGATCTCGCCATTGAAGATGTGAGAGGAATTTGGGCGTATACAGACGCTATCGTTTCGGGATCTTTTACTTGCTCAAATCCGTTTCTTGATGATATTTTCAAAATGTGTGAACGTTCCGCCAGACAAAATGTCCAGCAGGGAATCATCAGCGTAGATGCAAATAGAGAGCAGTCACCTTGGACGGCAGATTCCTGGAATATAGGTAATGGCCTTTTATATAACCACAAAAATACAATGATAATGGATAAAATCATAAAGGATTTTATTGGAGAACAGCATGAGTGCGGAGATTTTTACGCTTGCAGTCCTGCCAGCACCTTCAGGATTCCCGAATGGTCGATGTACGTGCCTATGATTATATGGCAGCAATATCTGTTTTCAGGAGATAAGGAGTTATTGACAAGCACATATCCCAATATTCAAAAATTCCTGGAATGGATTGGCGAATATCAGGATGAAACGACTCATTTAATTGATCCGCCAACAGGAAGCTGGACAGAGGGCATCCGTTTTTCAGATTATGCCGGAGGCAAAATGAATAATGAAGGCTATAATGTAGCCACAAACAGCCAATATTATCAAAATTTAAGAATTGCATCTGAAATCTCTTCGGTATTAGGAAACAAGCCAAAGGCGCTGGAATTCGCCTGCAAAGCGGAAGCTGTAAAAGAAGGCATTAATAAGAACTTATTCGTGAATGATAATTGCTACCTATCAAAACTAGGCGATGAACAGGCTATCACTTTAGGTTGCTGCTGGCCATTAAGATTCAACATCGTACCTGAAGGTAATAAAATTTCAGTTAAAAATTATATAAAGGAATTTGGCGGTTCAGACATTGGCGGTTATGGAGGAGACGCTTTCTACAATGGTCTGTATATGGCTGGTGGTATGGGCGATTATATTATCAAGGATTTGAACCGCTACAGGAAGATGTTGGAGACCAATGCAACAAACTGGGAACAGTGGGAAAAGGGTGAATATAATCACGCATGGACAAGTTATCCTGCATATCTTTTCCACAAGTATATCTCCGGAATACAGCCCACAAGTGGAGCCTTTGAAACCTTCGATATAAAACCAGAACTACTGGGATTAACTTTTGCTGAAAGTCATGTTGCAACGTTGAAAGGTTTCATTCGAACGCGCTGGGAAAAGGTATCTGCTTCTAGATTGTCATTGTCTTGTTCAATACCTGCCAATACAACAGCCACGGTTTATTTACCAAAGGGGAATTGGCAAAGCATTGTTATTACAGAGGGGATCACCACTTTATGGAATGACGGATTGATAATACAGGATATCACAGGAATCCGCAGTGTAGAAGAAGAAATGGATTATATTCGGATTAATGCAGGATCCGGATCATACGACTTTGAAATTAATGGGACATTTTTATAACTATCTATTTATTTCGTCAACTTATGTTAAATATATTGAAATGTTTTGTTAAAGATTACATTCAAAACTGGTCATCCATTCCGTGTGCCCATTAAAACGGTATAGGGACACTTATTATAAAAATAAGGTATCCCCTCGTAATAAATAACGTTGAGATACCTTATTTTTATTAGTTATTATGTACAAGAATGTATCACTCTTACCTGAAAGACAGTTATTTAATTGATCTTAAAGGTTTATGCTCTGCTACCTATTGATTCTGTGCAACCTCTAAAAAAGCCATTATATTCTCCGTAGGAATGTCATTGGGCATAGCATGAGTTGGCGCTGCTATGTAACCGCCCTTTTCCCCTAAAATACTCATAAGTTTTTTCATTTCTGCCTTTACTTCCTCCGGAGTACCGTTTGGCAGCAGCCTTTGGGTGCTTATGCCACCATAGAAAGTAATCTTATCTCCATAAAGGCTTTTCATTTTGGCTATATCATAAATTTCAGGCTGGAAGGTATTATAGATATCAAGACCCAATTCAATAAGATCCGAAAAAACTTCACTTATATCTCCACAGGAATGCTGAGCTACATACATTCCTTTATCCTTAGCCCTGTCATACATTTTCTTTAATCTTGGCTTAATAAATTCTCTCCATAAATCCGGTCCCATTATAAGCCCCTTCTGCTGTCCCCAATCATCACCATAAAAAATACAATCTATATTATATTCTGCTACGATATCCACCACAGCAAGATTGTATTCCACTATTCTGTCAAGTAATTCACCTACGAATTCTTTATTGATAAGGAAATCCACGAGAACCTCCGGCATAGAACGCAAGGTCCATGCTCTTTCAAAAAGAGAGAATCCTATGATATACATTCTAAACTTATCCTTTTGAAGCTGAAGCCTTTCACATTTCTCACGAATAAGTTTTTCGTCAGGTACAGGAAAAACATAATCACCGAATTCTGCTTCCTTTAGTATGTAATCTTGTACCACTCCAAAGTCTCCCTCTTGCTCTTTGTTCCAAACCACACCAAACATATCCTTAACTGTTGTTGGCGATAGGGTTACAAAGCTTTCATTTCTCTCCTGCGCTAAGTGGGATCCGGTTTTCTCAAAAAAAGCTTCATCTCCATAATACTTTACCAGTCTTTCATGTACTTGGTTGGTTAAGTCCAAGTGAAAAGGTATGATATCTGTTTCCTCATGTCTTAAGGCTTTTAGCACTCTTTCTCTTTCATTCATATCAAATATCCCTCCATCAGGTATTATTTATTTTAGCTTAATAGCCTTGTGCTGTATTTCGCATCCATCAATCCCCTTATTTCTTTTCAAATATTTTGTTCCAAAACCGCACAAATATAGGATTTTTTTCTTTATTGTCCACATCCAGCTGGCACAATAAAACCTTTCCTTTTCCATAACTCCATTCTGCCGCCACGTAATAGCTGCCCCAATTCCATTTGTCATCCTGGTTACCTGCGGTCAAAATAGGCTGAACGCCCTCGCAAGCAAACGTAGCATAAACAATTGGTGCCAGCCTATCTTTTTCGCTATCATACCAGTAAGCGAAATCATTCTTATAAAAACCGTCCACGTAAGTGTGTCCGGTATCCCTTGAGGCAAAATATAACGGATTCATGCGACACGGAGTTACGGTTACCTCCTTGCCGAACAATTGATATTCGCCACCGTCCAACTGGGAGATTATAATTTTCTCCCCGTTTTTTACCAGTTCCTCATAATACTCCCTGTCCGCTTCGTACTCTTCAATGGTAAGCATTTGCCCGTTATAAAGCTTTTCTTCAGGGAACACTTCAAGTTCCAGGGATGTATAATCCAACAGCTTTCCGTCATGTAAAGCACCCATGTAAATAATCAGCTTTTCACGTTTATCTGTTTCTGGCATTGTAAAATGAATTCTGCCTTGTGAAATCCCCTGCAAAGCCTCTCCTTTTCCTGAGCACACAATATTCTCCCTGTAGGAAACAAAATATGCCAGTTCCTGCACAGAATTTTTCTCGTCACAAAGATAGACATCAAAGTTAACATACTCTTTTGAAAAGAATCGGTACCTGTCCGTTCGGATATTGCAAAACACTTCGGACAGGCAATCCCTGTACGCGAAATAAGCTGGCTTTGGTGTTCTCTCATAATCCATAATTGTTTTCATCCAGCCGCTTGGAAAAGCGTCTATGAACAAATGTACGGCAAAAGAATTTACGAATGGATTTCTTCGCATGCTGGATGCCATCAAACGGACTGTAAAGGCCTGATGCTTTTGGCTTTCCTCTGCCCATTCTTCCAAGGAATGGGGTGTTTCATAAAACATATAATGATAAGCAGCCGATTGAGCACCTGGAATATTTTTAGGACTAAATGGTTCTTTTAGCCATTGTGCAGGATACAGTCTTCGCATAAGGTCTGAGTAATCCAGGCCCTCTGCACCAAATTCTCCACAGCCGCAATACCAACCGGGCTTAACATGCATCCAATATCCTTTATTAAGCATTCCCACATCTATCCCATGACCGTTATACCATAGAGTATAGCTGTGGGTATCCGGCATACTTTTGTCAGGCAGATCAAAATCCCCATCCACATGTTTTATTACACGTTCCGGATTATGTAGCTTCACCACTTGGTCTGCCGCCTCAAAAAGCCCTTCTATATCCTTCCTGCCAATCATTCTGTGGGGCATATTGTTAGCATTCGGAAAACGCTCATTAATATAGCTTACTAAGATACAGGCTGGATGAGAGCGGATAAGCATTTCCATTTCACCTGCCTGACGCAGCACCTCACAATACTGGTTGATACGGACTACGCCAAACAAAGGTAAATCAGTCTGCACCATCATTCCCAGCATGTCGCAGTAGTCGTACACCTGCCTTTGTACCGGACGCTGTGTAATACGTAAGAAATTCATATTACAAAGCTTGGCAAGGAGAATATCGTCTACCAACTGTTGCCAGTCCTCGTGTAGGACATCCTGCTGCTCAAAGCCCATAGTGTTAGCACCCTTCAAGGAGATTTCTTTCCCATTGAGGAAAAAGGCTCCTTTTGGCGTTGTTTCCAAATCCTGCTTGAACTCCCTTATACCGAAATGCTCCTCTGCCATAGATTTCACCCGACCGTCTGCAATTAGCTTAATCTGCACCTGATATAGCCAGGGAGTTTCGGGTGTCCATAGTCGTGGTTTCTCAATATGAACAGGAATGTAGAACCGATTGAAGCCATTTTCTAACTTAAGGGGGATACGTGCCCCAAGCATACCCGACACATTTAACACAGCCAGCGTGTAGCTGTCGCCTACTCCCACTTCTATGTTGGTGGACGGTTCACATACAATGTTTTCCATTATTGTTTCGCGAAAGTTTCTTCCATATATTGACACTTCCAAGTTGACTTCTTTTTCCTTAAGCTCGATACCCTGGCATTCCACCCATATTTCTCCGTCTTCACCATATATACGGGGAAATATGTCTGTAATATATTCACTCTCTTTAAAATCAAAGCGGACGTAATTATAAATACCCATACCCGCCCGGCAATTGTGCCAGCCTACCTGCGGCTCATCCCAGCCAAGGCCGGTTGCAGCATAAATTTTATCTCCCGTGACTTTCCCGTCGAGTGTGTACTCACCATCCATTTTGTAATCATTTCTTACTACAATTCTTAACGTATTCATGCCGGTATGAATCAATTCCGTCACATCCCCTGAAAAAGGGGAGAAAAATCCTTCATGAGAAAAAGCATAATTACCGTTTAAATAAATTTCCGCTTTGTAATCCACTCCGCCAAAAACCAGAATTGCCCTTTTTCCTGTCGCCTCCGGCAAAAAAACCTGTGCTTCATATACTGCAGTATGCTTACCGACCGGACCCTGATAATGCGGAATATTTATTTCCCCTTTTGCCTCACCATCCAGTGTATATGCGAATTTTTTTACTTCAACCATCATTTCATTTTTTTCCATGGCGGGCGCATAATTCTTAAGAAACGGTGCAAACTCCTTCCTCTTATCTGCCAGCTCTTTATACAATTCATCCCTGGTTTGGGATTTATGGAATGGCTCGAAAGCTGCTTCATCTCCTTGGGTAAGCTCCGTTGTTACCGGAGCAATTTCCTGTGGTTCAGGTTCAATTAATCCTCTTGCAGGATCTATACGATAACTTGCCGCTATTTGTGCAAACCTGTCTTTTTGCATTAAACAGTCCCTCCTTATATATAAATTACTTGATACCCTTCCGGGAATTTATAATCTGTTGCAGCACCTGAAGCTTCACGGGATATGTTTATCACCTCGTTGTCACAACCAATATCAACAGATATTGATGCTTCTGTACAATGCTCCTTATCAATCTTAATCAACCGCTCTCTCGTATTGATGTCAACAACACCCGTCAGGCTTTTTACTATAACCACCCCCGCAAAAGAAGCAAAGCCATGGTTCAGACTTGCGTTTGCATTGCCATGCTCCCAAAGTGTACCGGTGGTCTTTGCCATTTTCAGAAAATACTCTTTACACTCCTTAACAGCCTGTGTATATTTGCGCCATTTCAGTAATAATGAAAGCCTTAAGTAATAACCGATGAAAGCGTTGGCAGGTGCAACCTGATACGATAGACCACTTATACTCTGATGCGGTCCTAACTTGTTTAGAACAGTCTTTTTCAGGCTGCTAAATTGTGGATTTTCGCTATCGGCAACCTTAAAGAAAAAGGCATAATATTGGCATACCTCAGAAATGTTTTCCGTATTCCTTAGTATTTTGTCCTTATCCCGTACCGCATTATCGATAAAGAAGCTTCCGTTATAGGATTGCTCAATGATTTGGTTTTTTATTTTTTCAGCCTGCCGGATAAGTGCCGTGTCATTATAAATTAAACCAACAAGCTCCAGTGCCCTTTTGTACAACATGTTAGTAGGATAATTAATATCTCTTACCCATTCATTTGCTTTCGACCACTCAATGAAATTCCAACCGGGCAGATTTTCGAGAAGCCCGTCCGAATTCCGGTATCGCTCCATCCATCCCAGCAAACCGTAACAAATTTGTTTAAACCTTTGTGAAGTTTCACTGCCATTCCGTCCTAAATATTCATACAATTCCACAATGTACCACAAAGCCCATTGGGGAATAAAGGTGCCCTTATAAGATTCCGCCGGATAACACATAGGAAGCATTCCTTCAGGAATACCGGGAAAATGTTTTGCCATGATGTAATTTTCCAAAAACACTTTTTCCACACTACAATCGCCTGAAAAAAGCTGTGCGGACTGTGCCGTAAAATAGCTGTCACAAAGCCAGCCCGCCCGTTCACGTGTTGGGCAATCCATGAATACATCCATGGTATTTTGCCGGTAGGTTTCTACCGCCGCACTAAAAATCTCTACTAACTCTTTATCATCGCATTCCAGACTTGTGTTTTTATAAACGGGGTAACCGTACTCAACAATCCCGATATGATGTATAGCTATGAAACCCTTTCTAACCACGCACATAATATATTGATACCCATAACTTTCAAAGCTAAGTATATTATATGGTTTTGCTGACTTTTTCAGGTTATATTGAAGTATATTGATACAGTTTAGCCGAAGGCCGTCTACAATATCCCCTGTAAGCATCTCATCAAATACAAACCACAGCTCACTGTCCTCTTTTGCTGTTATACTTGCAGAAATAAAACCATTGTTATTAATTGGCAGCTTAAGTACCACGTATTCTCCGGATTTAACCAAGAAATCGGCCTGATTTGTACATTCAACTTCGCATACCTTTGTAAAACGTAGTCTTTGCAGGTCATAAAATGCATCGTCGCCGGGAATCGCCTCCTTCATATACCAGAACTTTTTCACGGTTGCGTTATTATCTCTGGAATACCGCCCCCGGCTTATCATGTTAGCATTCGTGCCACTGCGGAAAACCGGATAAGGCACTTCTCTTGGTATAAACCCCCAATCAACATCAATTTCAGCAAGAGGGCTGTCATACTGTATTTCCTTATGGTGGTCTAAGCTCCATATTTCTGTAAATGCACGCTGCAAAGAATATCGGATAGATTTACTGTCGCGTTCCGTGATAATCCTTGCTTTGGAATCATAGCAGGTATAATTTTCCACGACGCGATCACATAATATTTCCGCACAAAGGAATGATTTGTAATTTAAAGTGTAATAAGAAGGGCAATTATATCCGGCCACTTCTATCAGTAACGTATTTTCTCCGGGGTTAACGGGCAGAAACACTTCGTCAACACGAAAAAATCCATGTCCGGCCCTGGCTGGTCCATAATAGATTAATTGATGATTCAAAATTACTCTGTATAATGTTGAGCCGGTTATTTTTAGTTTGTATTCACTGGCCGGCTTTGCCTGTATGTCAAAAAAAAGGGCCATCATTAAATTAGAAGTCATTTCCTTACCACTTACCCAAACAGGCCTGGCGTACTCAAAAAATTCGCACATTGGCTCATCAATCTTGTCGATTTCTTCTTTAATAGATCTATCCATTTTTTAGATCCTTCCTTTTACCAGCTTTTACAAATTCGTTTTGTTTTCTTGCTCTGCATTTTTTCGATATTGTGACGGTGTGACTCCTTCATAATGCTTAAAAAGCTTGATAAAATATGAATCATTGGCCAAACCAATGCGCTCTCCAATTTGTTTTATACTCAAGTCCGTATCAATCAATAATTCTTTCGCCTTATTAATCCGTTTATTAATGATATATGAACTGAAATTAACACCTGTTTTTTTCTTGAAAATACGGCTTATTGTATACTCGGCAATTTGCCAATTTTGTGAAATCACATTTATAGACAAGTTACTATCCATAAAATTATTATCTACGTATTCTACGATAGCAGCCGCTCGTTTTTCTTCTGATTCCACACGTCTGTAATCATTTTCATCCAAAGCATAATCAATAAGACGCTTGAAAGTCACTTCAATTTCTATCATATTACGCATTTTCAACAATGCCGCTATTTCACTTTCATGAAAAGTTAATTCCAGTTCGTGGAATATGGTATAATAGCCACCTATCAGTTCAAAGAATTCTTGCTTTCGTCTGCTGTGGTCAGCTGTAACCAGGGATATTATCTTAAGTATAAGTTCCAGTTCTTCGTAGGCGCCTTTGCGATCGGAATTATGAATTGCCTGCCGCAATCTTACCATATGCTCCTCTACCGGACTATTTTTATCAGCATTTTGCTCGATAATTTGTTTGTAATAAACCACCAATTTACGTGCACGATACTCGTACGCAATCGTTGCATCAAGATAGGATTTATCTATATCTGAAATATCTGCGTAAATATCTCCCACACCTATTTTAGCATTCTCATCAAAAGTTTTTATTATGGCTGATAATTCATCCACTTTCTTACGCTGCGCTGCGAACGCCTCGTTCGGAATATCCAATATAATAACAAGATGCTGCAAATGTGGCATTTCTACGATTAGTCCAGAACCAAATTGTCTTAATAAACTTGATTCCGCAATTTCATTGGATAAAATACATGTATGCATAACAACAGCAAAATAAAAACTACCGGATAATAAGTCCATTACAACCTTTTTCTCTGTTTCGGTGACAAAGCCTCCCAGCAAAAGATTTTTGCCTACATGCTGCACCATTTCACTATTGTATTTTCGAACTTCTGCTGCCAGTTTCTTATTTGACAAGTTTTTTTTCTGCAGGACATAAAGCATCGCTTCAAATTCACCCATTACTGGAGTATGTGTTTGTGACGGCTCAATATCATCCGAATCAGCACTCTGTATATTTCCAACCGTTCGCTTCATAGACTTAATGGGTAAATAATTAAAGTATATCATAGCCACTATCGCAACAAAGCATATTGCTAACATGAGGTAAGTAAGAGTATTTAATAATATCTCAAAATCCCTCATTTGCAGTTGCAGTTGCTCTTTAGGTACTAAAAGGAACATTTTAAAACTATGCTTTTCTGAAGTAACAAAGTATATAATGTATTCATTTTTGTAATCGTCTGAAAAATAGTATATATCGTTCCGCTCATCTGTCGGTACCAGCTTGGAAAAATCAACAGCAGGTTGGAATGTATCTATATATAATTGTTGATTATTACTGTCCAAAATTGCCGAAATTGACATTTGCCATTTTAGCTGAAACTGCATTGCGTTTATAAGACTGTCTCTGGTAAGAATAAACATCACCACAGGGCTTTCTGTTGTGGACATTTTTGCCTGTATGGGTACAAAATATATCATTTTGCCATCCATATTCTCTTCAAAGGTGGAGGCCCAGAATGGTTTTGATTTTTGTTCCAGCAAGGATACAAAATTCTCGGACGCTTGAAATCCCAGTTCGGATATTCCATAAAGGTATAGCGAAAATTTGCCTTTGCTGGAGTAAATAACCTCACTGTCCGGATAATATATAGCACAGGATTCAACAAACGGAACGACATTTGTAAATGATCTTAATGTATTAATTGCGGTTATTTCATTAAAGGCATGGGCACTAACTTGGTTTTGCTCGAGACTTCTATCCAAATACATTTTTATTGCAGTTACATCCATAGTATCGATAAAACTGTCAAAACGTTCAGCAGCATTTAAGGCATCACTCTGGTATACAGAAACTAATTTATCATTAAAACTTTGAAACATACGGTTGCTCGTAACAATCATAAACAAAGAAACAGGGATAAATAGAATTAAAACAGCAATTATGATTATACGTATAAGATAAGAATTCTGCCTCACAAAATTACTGAGTTTCATCGTTTTTCTCCTTTTCTCACTCTCGTGCCACTTATATCAGCCAAAGCTATATTTATTATCTTAAAATGAGCATTTTAAATCAATACTTACCCCATCAGTTTTCTCTTAAGCAAATATGTAATTAGCAGCAAAAGGTTTCCGGCCGGGAAGGCAGGAAACCTTTCACGATATTTGTTGTTCAACTATTTATTTGATTTATAGGTCTCATACGCACTAATAAGAATATCCTGGTATTCTTCTGCGCGTAATACCTTTATCTGTTGGATAAATTTATCATAGCCACTGTCAATGGATTCAGCACCTATAATAAATTTTGCTTCCATATTTTTTACATAATCTTCAAGGGGCATTGAAATTTCATTAATTGTACGCTGTTCATCCTCTGAGTAAAATACATTAGGGTACATAGGCTTTGCATAAGGGGTATTGCGTTCCAGATAGAGATCCTGCCAAAATGCGTCATTTTCTGCTGCCGGAGGTATGGACAATCCCAGCTCCGTCCAAAAGGCATCATTAGAGTAATAACCAACTGCCCGTCCGTTTATCGGAGACAGAACCTTACAATTATATTCCCATTCATTGTTGATGTCCTGCGGTAAATCATGATAACGCTGACCGTTTTCATTATACATAGCACCTACTGAGCCAATATCATCTTCACTATCCTTTTCCGGGCCATTCCAAAAGCGGATTGCTCCTTCTGCAGTAAAGAACATATCTACCCATTTCATTAAAACATCTGGGTTCTTTGCATTCTTTGTTATAACAAAGGAGCCATTGCTTGACACAGCATCCTGTGGCCAAGTGGGAGTTCCGCCTTCTGTTTCGCTCAAAGCCCAGATTGGCTCGAAGGCTGTATAATCTTCAGGGTAGATTATATAGCTCGCACTATCAGCAGCCGCACCAATCAGGTTGGATGCTGCTTTTGCCTGATACTGCACCTGCGTCTGGGTAAATATATCCGGATCAAGTAGTCCTTCTTCCCAAAGTTTATTCATATATTTCAAATAATCACGGTATTTAGGATGCAGCGGGAAATACACTGCGGTATCGGTTTCAGGGTCAATAACCGAATTGGAGTTAGTAGTGGAAAAGCCCATCGCGTTAATAATTAATGCGCGTTCGTAATAACCCTCTTCCCATGAGCCGCTCCAAGGGATTTCGTCATTGGGGTCGCCGTTACCGTTCATATCATTTTCCTTGAAGTACTTTAACACCTTGTAAAATTCATCAAGATTCTTTGGCATGTCCATACCGGCTTTCTCCAGCCAGTCAGCATTTACAAAAAAGCGATATGGCTTGGTATTGCTGACCTGCATAACGGTAGGAACACTATAAATATTTCCGTCAGGAGCTGTAACATTGGCTTTCAGCAAGGGATCAGCTTCAAGTGCTGCTTTAAAATTCGGAGCATAATCCAGATAGTCATTGAGTGCAATTAAGCTGCCCTCAATCTGGCCAAAACTCAGTAATTCAGCATTGGTAAAAGTACAATGCAAGAAAGCGTCAGGTAACTGGTCCGTTGCAAACATTAATTGTTTTCTTTCCTCCCAGGCAGAGGATTCAATCTGCACAGGCTCAACCGTCACATTTGTTTTCTTTTCAGCCCATTTCCAAAACCACATGCGGTTCTGGTCAGTATTCGGCAAAGCCGCAATTACAGCAATTTCAACCTCAACCGGATCCTTTACTACCGGAAAAGTGCTATCCAGATTGATGTTGGGATTAAGTGTGCTTTCTGTTTGGCTAGCGTCCTGCGAAGATGTGCTTTGGGATGTTGTGCCGCCGGATGACTGTGCCTGGTTATCGGTTTTATCACAGCCGATGGCAAACGTCGACAGCATAGCAAGGCTTAATACAAGTGCAGTTACCCTTGACCCTTTTTTTGTTTTTGACATAAAATTTCCTCCTTTTATTTTGGCTCTTAAAGCGTTTGATAATTGCTTTTTTACACTCTATATATAATTTTTCAGAATCTTCAGCCTGGTTCCGGCGGATATCCCACTTATCCGGATATCCTTGCACCCGACTTCCTGAAATTTACCCCTGATCTGTTTGTACCTTCCAAAGACTCCCGGGATTAAATCTTTCTTTGACTGCTACCATCATGCAGATTTTCCTGCATGATAATCAGTTGCTAAATTTCAGGTCAGTCCACAATTATTGTGATTCTGAAAAGTTATATTTGATGGTATCACGTGAAATTGGTCCCATAGAAAGCCAGGACGCGCTTATCCTTTTACTGCTCCGACCATTACACCCTTTACAAAATACTTCTGTACGAAAGGATAAGCAATCAACATAGGTACGCTGGCAATGAAAACCAATGAATATTTCATTGTTTCAGCTAAATACGAAAGTCTTACTGCAAGTGATACCTGGTCTGTCGTAAGTGACTCAATATCCATCAGCATTGTTTGGTTTAAAACCAGTATATTTCGTAAAACCAGCTGTAATGGATACAATTTACTGTCATTAATATATAGCAAAGCTGGAAAGAATGAGTTCCAATGTCCAACCGCATAATATAAGCTCATAACAGCTATGATCGCACCAGATACCGGTAATACTATCCTGAAAAACACTCCAAATTCACCACAACCATCGATTTTAGCCGCATCATTCAGCTCTTGC
The DNA here is from genome assembly GCA_012839295.1 of Clostridiales bacterium. GTDB lineage: Bacteria > Bacillota > Clostridia > Lachnospirales > Lachnospiraceae > Mobilitalea. Next base: position 120,191 of record DUNO01000050.1, on the reverse strand, counting down.
GAAAAATTACTGTTAAAATATGTGCGTGCGACAATCAGGTTAAATACGCTAAGGCCGGAAGGTATAATCATGACCCAGAAAGTATCTATTAAATTTAATCGGTCGATTAACATATATTGTGGAATCATCCCACCACTAAAATACATTGTAAATACAAATATCCCCATAAAAAAATTGCGGCCTTTTAGTTCTTTCCTGGACAAGGCATAGGCGGCAGGAATAGTTAGGCAAAGATCATATAACGTTCCAATTACCGTATATAAAATTGAGTTGCGGTATCCAATGATAATGCTATTGTTTGAAACAATATTCCGGTACGCATCTAGTGTAAATTTTTTGATGGTTAATAAAACTTTACCGGATACAACCAGTTCGGGATCGCTAAAAGAAGCTATGACAGTATAGTAAAGCGGATAAACTATAATGATTAAAATCAAGAGCAACAGGCAGCCGTTGATTGCTGAAAATATCTTATTCGTTATTCTTGCTGACATTTATTTGCACCAATCTTTCTTCTAAAATATTCAGGTATTTTACCATAGGGAGTTACCATCCACTTTTTTCACAATACCGTTGAAAGTTAATAGTAATATGGCATTAATAACCGAGTTAAAAAGTCCAATAGCCGTCGTATAGCTGAATTGTCCTCCCAAAATACCCAGACGGTATGTATAGGTCGATATAACATCAGCGGTTTCCATATTTAGCGAGTTCTGCATAAGTAATACTTTTTCAAAGCCTACGCTCATCAGTGAACCAACATTCAAAATCAATAAAGTGATTATCGTTGGCTTTATGGTCGGAAAATCAATATAAAAGATTTTTTGCAGACGGCTTGCTCCGTCGACTTTAGCAGCATCAATAATTTCCGGATCTACCCCGCAAAGCGCGGATATATATATAACAGTCCCCCAACCCGCATTTTGCCATATGCCTGAAAGCACATAAATAGTTCTGAAGGAACCTGGATCTGCCATGAAATCCTTTCCTTGCATTCCGAGATTTGTAAATAGGATATTTAACAATCCTGTTTCACGCTTCAAAAAAAGACCAATGAGCCCCACGATTGCCACTGTGGAAATGAAATGCGGCGTATAGGTTATCATCTGAACCGTTTTCTTAAACTTGGGTGATTGGATTTCATTTATCATGAAAGCCAATATGATGGGAACCGGAAAACCTGCAATAAGGGAATAGATGCTTAATGCAAGTGTGTTCCGGATTAGCTGCACAAAATTAGGTGATTTCAGAAAGGTAACAAAATGGGTCAGGCCAACCCATTCGCTCCCCCAAATACCAAAACTCGCACGATAATCCTTAAACGCTATTTGGATACCATACATGGGTACATATGCAAAAATAATAATATAAATCAATGCCGGTAGTAAAAGCACATACAACGGATGATATCTCTTAAAATATTTCATAAAACTGTTCAGCTGGTATTTTCCTGCGTTACAGTGCTCAAGGGCTTGCACCCCCATATTTTTCTTTTTTTCCATATTGTATCATCCACTCCTATCTTAATTTATAATCCGATCTCAGTTTCCGGAATTATCTATTTGGGTACAAACATAATAAGCACGCTTTATTCAATAAATCGACCTCTAATTCAGCTTGATAAGCCTTGCACTATATTTTTCTTGCAGCGTAATCTTTAATAATCCCGGTTCCATATTTATTCCGCAGGAATATTCATCAGCAGAAGGATAAATCCTACTGGCTGAGGTATAGCCATGGAAAGGAATTTCAATGGTGTCGCGCTCGCACCCTCTTCTCCATACATATAAATAACCTTCCGATTTTTTATCGTTTTCAAGTATAAGCACTGCAAAAGAGTTATCCTTATCTATCGGATTCAAGCCGCATGGATATACGGGAAAACTTGCTTTGATAAAAGAACGCATGGTCTTATACAAAGTGACCGCTTCGTTTATCAGCGCCATATTCTTTTCATCAGCGTATGATAAATAGCCTGATAAATAAAGATTCCCCGCCATACCGGTAATCATGTTAAAAATTGTTTCCTCGCCATTCGCCATTGAGTTGATATATTCGGGACTGGCAAGATGCTCAGTATTATTCCTGTATTTAAAGCGCAGAGGATAAGGATAGCTCCAGATACCCAGTCGTTCGGGCAAAACTGTTGCAAGGCTGCCCAAAACAATGGAAGGCATCAAGTGATAAATTTCCTGGTCTGATACACTTTGTAAATGGAAATGTGATAATGCTCCATTATCCCCACGTTGGGCGCCTCCGCCACAATTTTCGATGATAAGGTCTGGATACTTCTCTCTGACCGCATCAATAAAAGCATAAAAACACCTTAAATGTAACTGCATATTATATGCAGGCGAGCCGTATTTATCATCACCCGAAGATATACAGGAGTTATAATCATTCTTGATATACCCAATTCCCATGGCCATAAGCCGGTCAATTACCGAAAACATATAGTCACAGACATCAGAGTTTTGGAAGTCCAGGAAATAACGTCCGCCATCAGCTACACGTATACCGTTTCTGCAAATAAACCAGCTGTCATCGTTTTTAGCAACCTGTGAGCGAAAATTGGCAACCTCCATTTCCAGCCATAAACCAGGGATTAATCCCTTGCTTTTTATGTAATCCAGCACAAACTGCAAATCCTCATTGCCATAACGGTCTGTGGAGGGCAGCCAATCGCCAAGATTTTCTCCCCATACCTCGCCTCTTTTATCATACCACCCCGAATCTATGCAAAAGACCTGTGCTCCTGCTCTTACAGCCGCGTCTATCAGCGGAATTAATTGATCAAATGTCGGGTTTCCCCATAAGGTGTTCATGTAATCGTTATATACCACCGGGCATTCTCCGTACCAGGCAGGGGCAGGCATTACTTTTTCACGGCGATATAAAGTTAATTGCTTTACGGCCTGATCAAAGCCTCCCGGACAGCATCCAATCACAGCCGGCTCGGCGTTATAGCTTTCTCCGTCAGAAAGAGTTACATAAAATAAACTATTACGCTCTCGTGCGGCGTCAAGTAACATAAAAAAGCTTCCCTTATCTTTTTCTGCTGCATTTCGGAAACCTGTTTCTATATGCCAACTTGAAGAGGTTTCCATTTCCGCAAAATATATTCTGTTTTTTTGCTTATCTTCTACCAAAACAACCGGAAAATACTGACTGGTGCTTTGACTTCCGGTATTTTGCAGATGAAAGTTGGCTGGGTTCAAATGTGTGCCGACATAATATATGCCAGCCTCAGAGAGTCCCGCTGTGCGCCATTGTCCCTCGCCAAAGCCTGAATTCTTGCAATAATGTATTGCAAGTCTATCTTGATTAATATTCCATAAAAATTCATCCTGTGCAATGCCCTGAATGAAGACACTGGACAGCGCGGATATACTAATCGGCCTATTTCCAGTATTTTTAACCGATGTCCTGACTCTTACCGCGGAAGCTGTTTTTGTTTTTTCAAATTTAACAGTCACTTCCAGCGGCTCTCCTGTACAGGCATATATAAGCGTTAATGACTCTTCGTTTTCTTCCATATGTTTTAACCTGCTGCCTAACGAAAGCTGGCTGTATGACAATGTTCCAACACGGTTCCCGCCATAAAACTTCCCCTGTACACCAAGCATAAAGGGAGGCACCAGCAGGTCTTCATACAATAATGGTGCATCAACTGTGTCAATACCGGAAAACAGTAGATTATCATCTTTTTGGACGAAAATTAATTTAAGCCCATTAATATCAAAAATTTTTTTCTCCATTTTATCAAGCCTCTTTTCCAGCCAACTCTAAAAACACATCACGTACAGCTTCTAAGTAACCGTAACCATACAATGAATCGGGCTGCAAATAGCTGCTTTCTGTCCACTCATTCCAGCTATTAACAGTAATTAAAGGTGCTTGATTCGGATGTGCATCTACATAATCCTTTGCCAGCTGCAATGCTTTCTTTATTTCTGACGGTGTGTTGCCGGTCATAACATCTAAAAGTGTTTCCTTGAAACGGGGATTGTTATCCCATCCCAGGGTAACATGAGGAAAATAAGGGATATGGTAGTCCGTCTGAATACGCTGCCATTCTTTAACTACATCCGGCATCAATTCGGTATAGTCCCGGCTAATATTTGTGAAATGTACATATTGATAATGGCTGGCACTATCAAACCCCAATTCGAAAACAGCGTTTTTTTGGGAAAAGCCTCTGCTACTGTCCACACCACTGATATTCAAAGCATTTTCGCCCCATAAAGCAGACTGCAGGTGTAAGCCTGGAAACCCGGAAGCTACTACCTTCTCACGAAACCAGTCCAATGCTCTTTTTGTATTTTCCAATCCACCAAGCCCATTTATAAGATTAGAGAGATCATAAATCATGAATACCGGCTGTCCGTTTATTTTATAGTAATTAGGCAAATGGAAGTATTTATTAATCAAGCGGTCGCATATCCGTTCAAATTCTGATAGGTCTACCTTACCATCCCAAATTACAGTACCTGCACCCGATAAACGGATATCCCACGTGTCATTGGCATCATGATTAGCCCACATAAGATAAAATTTCATGCGGTCGTTATTTTGAGCCTTTAGGAAACCATTATCCAAGCATTGTTCTAAAAAAGGCCTCCGATCATACCAATACCAATCATATATAAATACATTGACACCATGATCCGCTGCCGCATCAATTTGCATTTGCATTATATAGGGATCGGCCTCATCAACATAGCCCCACAGTGGTTTCCGTGGCCAGGTATCCCCATTAAATTTTCTTTTCGCCTTATTAACTGTTTGCCATTCACCTGACTTCTCGGGCCAAAATTGGTATGCGCGTGGTTCCGTGCCCGTGTAGGCTGGCCATACATAAGCTGCCACATCATATTTTTGTTTCATCTGGTTTTCCTCCAACAACATTTCTAGTTATTAGTTATATAGTATATAGGTTATATTGGGTTCGTCATTTGACCGTGTGTCAGCACACACCATATAACTTAATCCGATACTAACATCCGCCTTATATGCCTGCAATATAACTTTGTTGCAAAAGGAGTCTTCTAATTCAAAAAGTAATTAGCATTTGTGCGGAAAATATGCACTATGCATAAAAAAACGTATTTTTCCCATTGCATAAAAATCATATTGTAAAGACAGCATATTACTGCCTGATACATATCATGGAATATGCACAAATACTTTATTATTTAGGATGAGATTGGAGTGATCTTTCATATGAAAAAGGAATACTTTCTCCATAACGCAAAAAGAGGATATTTTCTAAATTATTCTTGCAAACACAATACCTCCTCAAATCATACAGAAAACTCCTGCTGCGATGGCTTTTTAGGCAGCTTATATAAAGCCATCCTATAAAACGCAATATCGCAGCAGGAGTTCTCATAGATTGGTAAACTTTCTGCTCAGATCATTCATTTAACTTTACTTCTTAAACCGGATCACATTCCAGGAGACAGGGTGCAAATCGGTTCTAAAAATACCATTTTCCAGTCCTCCCCGTGAGTGTTAGTATCTCTATTTTACATTAAGGTTCTCCAAAGTACCATGTTTATTTTCAAAAACACTTGAACCTGTTGTGATCCACTGGTTAAACTGGTTATACCAGTGACAATCATAAAAATCATTAGATTTAGGCAGATCACACTCAATGCCCCTGTCCTCGGAGCCGAAAGCGCATATACAGACCTATGCTTCACCTTAGAGACATAGAATTTAATCCTCTAGCCCTTCACTGCTCCCGCCACCAGGCTTTCCTGTACCTGGTTACTTAGCAGGAAATAGATCAAAATAGTCGGCAGGGTGGCAATGACCATACCTGCGCCGATCAGACCCCAGTCTGTGGAGTATTGCCCTGCAAAGGACATAATTCCTACGGGAAGCGTACGGTAATCGGCACTGTCTACCAAGGTATTCGCAAACATCAGCTCATTCCAGGTTCCAAGGAAGGTGAAGATGGAAGCCGTTGCGACTGCCGGCTTTACCATGGGAAGCATAATGGCAAGAAAGCACCGGAAGATCCCGCAGCCATCCATATAGGCCGCTTCCTCCATTTCCTTTGGGATTCCCTTATAAAAGCCAGTAAGTATCATAACACTCATCGGGATTCCAAAGGCGATATAGGGAATTAAAAGTCCTAGGTAGCCTCCCTTTAAGCCCAGCTTATCCATGGTCTGGAAGAGGGGGAGCAGTGCTGCCTGTGACGGGATCATAATCCCAATCGAAAAAATACCAAAGGCGGCAGCCTTAAGCTTCCACTTCATCCTGGCAATGGCATAGGCCGCCATTGCTGTAATAATAGCTACTACAGCCACCGTGGCCGCAGAGTAAAATACGGAATTTAAGAAATATCTTAAAATTCCTCCGTCCGTCAAAGCCGTGCTGTAATTGACAAAGCGCCAGGCCTTCGGCAATCCGATTACATTTTCCCCAAATATCTCTGCATTGCTTTTTAAAGAAAAGGTAATCAGCCAGTACAAAGGGAAAATCTGTGTAGCCGCTATGAAAGACAAAATAATCATCTTAAAGCTTTTTGCTGTTTTTTTGCTGTTCATGTTTTCCCCCTTTATATTGCAGATGCATTCTCTTCTGATTTTCTGAAAATACGGCTGATAATGAATGTAAATAACAAACACTCAATCACGATGAAAAAAGCCTGCGCACTTCCATACCCATATAAGCCCCTCCGGAACAGATTGTTATACATCAAGGTGGCCGGAACCTCACTGGCGTGATTTGGCCCTCCTCCCGTCATAACATAAATCAGATCGAAGGCCCGCAGGGAGCCTGTGATGGAAAAGATAACACAGGTTTTAATGACCGGCGTCAGCAGCGGCAGGGTGATTTTCATGTTGGTCTGCCACTTTGTAGCTCCGTCAATTTGCGCCGCCTCATAGTACTCCGTGGAAATCGACTTGATTCCCGCATAGAAAATAAGCATATGATAGCCTATATACTGCCAGACCGCCGGGATAACCGTAGACAGAAAGGCTGTCTTTGAATTGGATAGCCAGGAATAGTCAAAGGTGCTCCCTGTGATTGCGCTAATTAAAATATTTAGCAGCCCATATTCACTGTGGAATATTTTCATCCACAGCTGCCCGATTACCATGCTGGAAATGACCACCGGCACAAAATAGACCGTGCGGAAAAACTTTTCACCTTTTACACCATGTGCCAGGACCAGTGCCAGGACCAGGGAGACCGGAAGCTGTATGAAAAGGGAAGCAACCACCAGGACAATGGAATTAACCACAGCCTTTGGGAAATAACGGTCTGTTGTAAACATATCGATGTAGTTTTGGAGACCCAGAAACCTCATCTTGCCAATTCCGTCATACTCAAACAGGCTGTAGGTTCCGCTGATCAAAAGCGGTATCATTACAAAGCTGACGAATATCAAGAGTGCCGGCAAAACAAATACTGCAATATAGCTTTTTTTGCCCAACATTTTATCCATTTAAAATCCTCCTTTAACTACCTTGGATCCGGGCGCTGAACGTCTTATTCCTCCACTTACCTGAATCCGATTTTTAGCGCTCCCATCCTTAACTGTCTTGCAAAAGGAAAAGAGATTGCCACAGCCGTGACAACCTCCCCCTGTATAAAAATTGCCCTAAGAAATTATTTACTGGTTAATTGCCGCTTCATGCTCCCCAATAAATGCATCTACGTCTGCATCCGGTGCAAATAAGGTCTGTACTTGTTCATTGTGGATGGTTGCCGGATTTGCGTCCAAGGAAGTATCCCAGGCAAGAACGCTGGTCTGTCCTGCGCCTGCCAAATCCTTGATTTGAACAAACAAGGGATTTAATTTACTCTCATCCAGATCTACATTCCAGCCACAGAAGCCTGTTCCTGTTTCATATGCTGCTTTTCCCATCTGCTCATTGATATAGATTGCAAATTTAGCTGCTTCATCCGCATATTTGGTATTCTTATTTACCCAGAAGGATTCAATAAAGCCGCCGCAGTAATCACTTTCATTGCCCTTTCCTGTAATCATGGGGATTTTTAATGCAACTACCTTCTCCGGGTTCACCGTAGCAGTATCATCTGTGTATACCTGGTTTGCGAACCAGCTTCCCATAATACGCATTGCCGCTTTTCCGGTAATAAATGCTGAATTTGCATCATCATTTCCTGATTCCAGCGGGTTCTTTCCAAAGGCTCCTGCCTTATATAGCTCCAATACCTTTTCAGCTGCTGTCTTATAGCCGCTGTCTTCCCCGAATGGAATTTCTCCCTTTAACATCTTATTGACATTTTCTGCCCCAACTTCCCTCATTGCCAATGCCTGATAGACAAATGCTGCATTCCAGCCATCCTTCGCTCCTGCTGCGATTGGTGTAACGCCCTCCAGCTGACTTAATTTTTGGCTTGCAGCTAACATTTCATCATAGGTTGTAGGAAGGGCTGCTCCTGCCTGATCAAATAATTCCTGGTTGCAGAACAGGGTCATATACCAGGAAAAGGATGGGAGGGAATAGGTCTTTCCGTCATAGATAAATGCACCTGTAGAACCCGGCAATAATTTTGCTTTTATCTCATCTGTTATGTAATCATCTAAAGGTAATAATTTATCCGCGTTCACCAGCTTTTTCGCTGTTCCGGCTCCCCAGTAATAGAATACATCAATGCCGGAAGCGGTTCCTGTAAATTCTGCTGAGATCTTTGTCTTATAAGCCTCCGTATCCAGGGTCTGGGTATTGATTATGATATTTGGATTCTGCTCCATGTACTCCCCTGCAGCCGCGTCATATAATTTTTTAAGCTCATTGGTATCGTTGGACCATTGATGCCATACATTCAATGTAATTTTTTCATCAGTGGAGGGTTCTGTGGATCCATTTTCTGTATCCGGTGTATTATTCGAGGTACTGTCTGTCTTTGTATCCTCTGTCTTCCCACTGCTCCCACAAGCTGCCAGGCTTACAACCAGGGCTGCTGCCAGAACTGCAGATAGTATCCTTTTCACAACTTTATTTTTCATTTCATATCCTCCTCGTGTATCCTAATTGATTATGAATCTTCTTGCTCCTTAAAGGCCTTTAATACCTTTAACATCTTTAACTTTTTAACAGCTTTACACTTCTTTAACATCGCATGCGTTTATGTTAAAACCAGTATACTGAAGTTTTACCGGATACTCAATTTAATATTTTGCTGTGAAAGGTAACTATTTTTACTTAATATTTTCACTTGATATTTCACATGATATTTCACTTGATATTTCATTTGATAATTTACTTGATATTTTACTTGATCTGCTGATATGCCGTTTGACATCTTCCTAATATTTTTCCCTTTTAAACTCTTTCACCGTAACCCCCGTCAGCTTTTTAAAGCAGATGCTAAAATAATGGGAATCCCGGAATCCTATTTTTTCTGCTATTTCATATACCTTTAAATCCGTTGTATCCAGCAGGCGTATACTCTCTTCAATCCGCTTTTTCAAAATATATTCAATCAGGCTGATTCCCTTTTCCTTTTTAAATACCCTGCTTAAATAGCTTTCATTTGAGTAAATGTTAGCTGCAACCAGGCGCAGGGACAGCTCCGGATTAAACAGGTTTTCCCGGATATAGGCTGCCGCCTCCTCCACTACCTTGTTTCCCTGCTTTAGCTTCCTGCCCTCATGATATTCCATAATGATATGCATTACCTTTTCTAAATAGCTGGTAATTTCATCTACGGTGCTAATGCGCCTCACTTCTTTATAAAGGTTCTCTTCCCCCATAAGCCGGGAAAGGCCCATGCCGTATTTATTCAGTGTGGTGCCCGCCCTTGTCAGAAGATTCATCGTCATCAGGCGGAGATATTCAATATCCGTCACTCCTGCACCCCTGATTAAATCCACATATTCCTTAATATAGTCCTCCACCTTATCCACCAGGCAGTTATGGACAGCAAACAGAAAGTCCTCCCAGTCAATTTCTTTATTATTTTTATTCTGGTTCATGACCTCTTCGTATTCTTTATAGGTAACACAACGGTTTCTGCCAAGAAAGACGGAGGCACTAAGGGCTTTCTGTGACTCCTCAAAAGCATTGGCAATTCCCGCAAAGCCCTCATTCCATTCACTAATTCCGATGGTGGCGGCCACTCCGAGACGGCTGCCAAGTGCTTCATGCAAGGCTTTTGCAGCACCCTTTACCTTTTCATAACCGGAACCGGTAAAATAGAGCAAAATATTTTGCATATAGTGGGTAAAGCAAATAGCGCTCTCGTAATTTTCGCCTTTAATCAGGTCAATGACCCTCTTGTGCTTTTGGGAGATTCTTTCCCCTTCGGCCTCCTTCAGCTTAATATTCAGGCAGATACACCCTTGCAGCAGGTTTTCACAGTTATAAAGCATCAGCTTGCGCCTTGCCTCTTCCTCCGGGATATGGCATTCTACCAGACGCTGGAAAAAGCTCTCCATCACAATGTCCTGGTCAGCCAATACGCTGGCCTTTAGCTCTTCAACCGCTTTTACCTGTTTTTCCTCCTGCCTGATCTTTTCCTTTAACCTGCCTGCCAGCTCCGCAATTTCACTGACATTGACAGGCTTTAGCAGAAAGTCCTCCACTCCTATTTTTACGGCCCTTCTTGCATAATCAAATTCCCGGTATCCGGTTACAATAATAATATGGCAGCTTCGATCAGCCCTGAGAATTTTCTCTGACAGCTCCAGGCCGTCCATGTGGGGCATACTGATATCCGTAAGTACGATTTGGGGTTTGCGGTGCAGCATGTATTCCATTGCTTCCTCACCGGAGCCTGCCTCTCCTATAATTTCAAACCCATTTCCTTCCCAGTCAAAGCCATTCCGGATTAATACCCTCTCCAGCTTCTCATCATCTACCAGCAATACTTTAATGCTCAATTGTTTCACCCTCTTCTATCTTCTTTACTCTTACCGTTATCTCACAGCCCCCTTCTACCTCGCTATGGATCATAATGGGATTTGGGATGCCGTAGTATAAGGTAATTCTTTGCTTCAGGCTATATATTCCAAAGCCTGGTTTTCCTGTAACGCTCTTTTCGTCCATAATGGCCCTGGCCCGCTCTTCCGTCATTCCTACCCCATCATCTGACACAATCAAAATAATCTCTTCCTCATCCTCAAATATTTTTATTAAAATATTCCCTGCTCCGTTATTCCCCTTGATTCCATGGTGCACCGCATTTTCAATCAAGGGCTGGAGAAGAAGCTTTAAGATTTTATGCTTCAGCAAATGCTCCTCCACTTCGTATTTCACCTTAATTTTGTCATCATAGCGGATATTTAAAATGGTGATATAGCTCCGGATACACTGGATTTCCTCAGAAATAGTGACAAAATCCATTCCGCTGTTGAGGCTGTTTCGATAAAAGCTTCCCAGCGCCTGCGTCATCTTAAAGCAATTTTCATTGTCCTTCATCAGTGCCAGGGCGGATACCGCATCCAGCGTATTATAGAGAAAATGCGGATTAATCTGCGCCTGAATTAAATCCAGCTCTCCCTTTGCAATAATTTTTTCTTCAGCCTTGACCTCCTCTATCAGATTTTGGATCGATCTTGTCATATGATTGAAAACCTTTTTCAGGCTGTTGATTTCATTTTGGTCCCCATCCAGCTTTACCGGAATAAATTCTCCCTCTTCTACCATTTTCATATGCTTTTCCAGCTTTGCCAGAGGCGTAAAAATAAACCTTGTCAACGCCATGGAGCAGATAAAAACGAATATGATGTTCAGGCACATGATCAGAATAATAACCGTGGTATAATAGGGGGTCAGTGCCTTTCTATTGTCCAGCTGGAAGGAGCCGACCAGCTTCCAGTCAGCGATCCCCATCTCCTGACCGACCATAATTACTGTAGAATCCTTGATTTTAACCGTTTCATAGACTTCGTCCGATATCTTTTTACCGGTAATATACTCTGCATATTCCTCCTCATATTGGCTGGGTGGGATAATATAATTCCCGGCTCCGTCCACGATAAAAAACTGGGAGGCATGGACTGAGCTTACCTCCTCAAAATAGGCTTGGATGGTAGCCTCATCTACCGTCACCATGAGGGTGGCTAAGGGCTCATAGGTATTCACGGCACCGATTTCCTTGATGTAGGTGATATAGTTTTTGTCCCTTCTGGTGGGAAACTCCAGGATACCCTCACTCTTATGGATAAAGAAGCCATTTCCGTTGGCTTCCTGCATCTTGGCATACCACTGCGTATCCCCCAGCTTCTCATTATGGACGCTGATGGGCCCAACCTTATATGTATTATAATAGTTATTATATTTATCAAAAATAAATACGGAGGAAATATAGTCACCGGACAATAGCATATTGATCAAGCTTTTTGTAATCCTGCGCTGGATGGTAGGATTAATGTTTTTCGATTTTATATTTTTAAGGGAAGCCTGTACATTATCATCAAAATAAATCAGGTTGGAAAACTGCGTTACATTTTCAAATACTAAGGTTAAATTTCCCTTTAAGGCATTTAGTGTCTGAATGCCCGTATTTCCTACTTCCCGTTTGGTATACGCCTCATTTACCTTGGAAATAATGGTAAAGGTCATAAGAAAAGAGAGAAGGAGCACCGTAAGGTACAATAAAATTATCTTTGTCCTGATTTTAAACCTTCCAAAAAATTTTCTTATTCCTTTCATTCCCCGTTCTCCTAGTCTTTTTTCTTATTTTAACATAACCCGGCCCGCAAGCCTATCTTTCATTTCCAATATTTTGCTTTAACCCAGTAAAGGGATTGGTAAATTATTGTCGCAGGTATTATTTAGTATAAATGATATAACCCCAATTATAAAATTTAATAATTTTACAATCAGGGTTATTATTTTTACTGTTTTTCAATTTTTATTTTCCAAGTTGTAATTAAATTTTTAATAGCCTATAATAATATATCATAGGCATGCCAAATAAGGGAAAGGAAGTGTGTACCACCATGTCAATTCCACAACGTCAGTTCTATACCGAGGCCGATTATTACAAGCTGCCGGAAGACGTCCGGGCAGAATTGATTGACGGCCAAATTTATTATCAGGCAGCCCCAAGCCGGGCACACCAAGAAATATTGATGGAACTATCTGGAACTATCCGGAACTATATCCGCTCAAAAAGCGGTTCCTGCAAGGTCTATCCTGCCCCCTTTGCGGTCAAGCTAAAGGAGGACAGAAAAACAATTGTTGAGCCGGACATCAGTGTTATATGCGATAAAAACAAGCTCACAGATAAAGGTTGTACCGGTGCCCCCGACTGGATTATTGAAATTGTATCCTCTGGAAATTCCAGCCATGACTACATCCGTAAGCTAAACTTGTATTCAGATGCCGGAGTACGCGAATACTGGATTATAAACCCAATGAAGCAAACCATTTTCGTATATCATCTGGAAGAGACTAAATTTGAAGTAAATAGTTATACCTTCCAGGACAAAATAAAGGCAAATATTTACGATGATTTGTATATTGATTTTCAGGATATAGAAATATAATTTTTAAAACCACAAAAACGGAATGTCTGGCAAAGGTCCACATTGCCAAACATTCCGTTCATTCTTGAATAAACCAGAAACATTCCACGCTTGCTTAATCGTTCTTCTTTTTTCTAAATTCCCTTGGGATAACCCCAAATTCCCTTTTGAACATAGTTGTAAAATATGTAGCAGACTGGTCATCCCTATTATGAGAAAAAACGTTAAAGCACATAAGCCGGAACATCTGCCAGACTTGAGGTTTCCGCCCATACGGAAAAGCTCATCCAGATTATCGCTGTTATTGCTTTCAAATATCTTTTGACATTCCGCTACAATCTCATCCAGAGAAAGTTCTGACCGTTCCAGAGATAAACTACTTTCCGGTTGGAAGGTCAATGCTCCCATACCCGATGCTCCAACAATAACCAGTCGGTTAATCGCATCAACCTCTGCTGGATTTATCTTCTTTTCTATCCAAAAAAACGCTTGGCAAACTTTTAGGAAACTACCATTTTCTGATTTCATTTATGCTCCCATTTGAGCCATAAGAAAAATGAATGATTTGGCTTGCAGCGTATTCCTTTTGCATTTCCTGATACTCACTTTCTGTTGATTCCATTTCAATTCCATTCGCTATGATGGTATAGGACGGGTTCCCAAAGCTGTCAAACTTTTCATAAACGCCTTTCTCCAAAGAGAGAATCCCCTCTTTTTCAGAAATGACGTATTTTCCTACGCTATGCCCAGAGGCCACAAAAATACCGTCCTTTGAAAATGATACCGGGTATGCTGTTCCATCACTCATAATCGTTCCGAGCTTTTTCACTTCGCCGCCCGTGTAATAATATACATCACAGTAAATGGCAGCCTGGCTTTCCTCTCCCTCATCGTATATCCCATCCGATGTAACCATAACGTTATATTTATAATCCATTTCAAGAAATGCATAGGCAGCATTATCTCCTAATCCCGCAACAATATTTCCATACGGATTATCCATTTGTTTTTGGCTGCATGCGGTAAGACCCATGATAATAAGGGCAAGGCCAATTGCTGTTATTCTTTTATTATTGTCCATTCTTTTCTTCCTTCCACTTCCCAAAAACGTAAGCCGCGCACAAAAGAATACCAATCAAAATTAACAGAAGCGCGGGCATAACCAATTTCCAATAGTCAACAGGTGCATATGCATATTCACCCACTGCAATATAGCGGTACAGCATATATTCGATGCTGCTGGTTGTGCTGTACAAAGCCTTTAGAAACAAAGCTGCAAGTACGCCAATCAGCACAAAAAACAAACCACTGATCAGCGTAATTGTCATTTGCTGGAACCGTCTGTTCATTTTTACTAGGTCCTGTAGCGAAATTTTTGCTTCATTTTCCATCGCCCGTTCCCCTTTCACAAAATCATCCAGCGAAATTTGAAAAAGCTCACATAAATGGACCGCATTTTCTAAATCCGGTGAGGATGCCCCCGTTTCCCATTTTGAGATGGTCTGTCTTGATACATTCATTTTTTCAGCAAGTTCCTCCTGTGTCATACCCACCATTTTTCTAATCTGATTTATTTTTTTTCCAGTCTTCATATTGGCCTCCTTGCGTATACTCTATAAATTTATAAAAAAGCGGCCTTTTTTTCAAGCAACTTCTATTGGCATTCTTGCTAAAACACTTAACAAATTGTGATTTCGGGAACAATAAGTACACAAATATAACTTTGATATGCTTCCTTTTCTTGATATATAGAAAAGCCGAGGAAGCATCATTTCCCCTGCTTTCATCATATACAAAAAAAGCAACCGTTATTCAGCCGTGGTGGTGATCACCGTGGCTACCGCAGCTATAGCCTTCCCCATGATGGTTCTCCCCATGGTGGCTGCATGCGACCTCGGGATTGTAGCTCAGGCTGCCGGCCAGCAAGTCGGTTACGGCCTGGTCTGCATCTCCGCCCACACCGCCATACAGCTTGATGCCCGCTTCGGCCAGGGCACGTTTTGCTCCATCGCCAATCCCTCCACAGATCAAGGTATCTACATCACCCTTTTTCAAAATGTCGGCCAGCGCCCCATGGCCGTTGCCATTTGTACCTATGATGGAAGCCGCCTGCACCTTGCCGCCCTCAATGTCATAGACCTTGAACTGTTCTGTATGCCCAAAATGCTGAAACACCTTTCCATCTTCATATGCTACTGCGATTCTCATTTTTTTGCCTCCATTTCTTCAAATAGACTGGTTCACTCAATGTTAATCCCCTCGTTCCCACTCTGGGAATTTCTCCATCTGCAGCAGCCCTTGCCGCAGGATGGATTATGGTGCTCGCAAAAGTGTACATCGCCGCCTTCAATTTGTAGAGGGCGTCCCTCGACGATACATTGAGCCAATGCTTTTCTAGCACTTGCATAAATGGCCTGCACCGTGGTTCGGGCGACCTCCATCTGCTCCGAGCACTGCTCTTGTGTCAATCCTTCCAAGTCAATCAGGCGGATAACCTCGTATTCGTCAAGTGTCATGCTAACTACTTGACCATCCCCTCCGCACGGCTTGAAGCTTGTGCATCGTGGGTGTGAGCATACACGCCGATGTTTCCGGGGTCTTGGCATCCCTTCACCTCATCTCACTTGATTTTATTGCTGACATATGTCAATAACATTATACATTATTTTTGGCATATGTCAAGAATAGAAAAAGGGAAGGCCGGGAGCGAAGCAAACTCCCCGGAGCATCAGCTGACAAGCCGATGCTCCGGGGAGTTTTGTAATTAATCTATGGCACCATCATAAACCTCTTGTACGAGGTTTTTACTTCTCCAACGTCTTCATCGTCGGGAACAAAAGCACATCCCTGATTGCAGAAGAATCCGTAAGCAGCATGACAAAACGGTCAATTCCAATTCCAATACCGCCCGTCGGAGGCATACCGTATTCCAATGCACAAAGGAAATCTTCATCCAGCCGGTTCGCTTCCTCATCCCCTGCAGCGCGCAATGCTTCCTGGGCCTCAAAGCGCCTTCTCTGATCCAAGGGATCGTTTAACTCGGAGAACGCATTCGCCATCTCACGCTTTGTGATAAAGAGCTCAAACCGCTCCGTATAATCCGGGTTGCCCGGCTTTCTGCTGGCTAAAGGCGAAATCTCAACGGGATGATCCATAATAAAGGTTGGCTGTACCAAATGCTCTTCCACATATTCTTCAAAGAAGAGATTGATAATATCTCCCCTCTTATGCCTGTTTTCAAAGGCAATATGGCGTTCCTTTGCAAGAGCCTTCGCTGCTGCCTCATCCGGGATCTGGTCAAAATCAATGCCGGCGTACTTTTTAATCGCTTCAATCATGGTCAGCCTCTCAAAGGGCTTGGACAAATCTATTTCAACACCATCATAGGAAATCGTTGTTGTACCAAGGACATTCTTAGCTACATTGCGGAACAGCTCTTCCACCAGATCCATCATTCCATAATAATCTGTATAGGCCTGGTACAGCTCTAGCAGCGTAAATTCCGGGTTATGCCTTACGGACAGGCCTTCGTTACGGAATACCCTGCCGATTTCATAAACCCGCTCTAAGCCGCCGACAATCAGACGCTTTAAATACAACTCAAGGGAGATCCTTAAATGCAGGTCTTCATCTAATGCATTGTGGTGCGTATTAAAGGGTTTCGCCGCTGCCCCTCCTGCATTGGGTACCAGTACCGGGGTCTCAACCTCGATAAAGTCCTTGCTGTCCAGGTAATTACGGATTTCTTTAATAATCCTTGAACGCTTCACGAAAGTATCCCTAACCTCCGGATTAACGATTAAATCGATATATCTTTGCCTGTATCTTGTATCCGTGTCCTTCAGGCCGTGGAATTTTTCAGGCAGTATCTGGAGACTCTTGGTTAAAAGCACAACCTTCTGGGCTTTGATGGAAACCTCGCCGGTGTGTGTCTTAAACACTTCACCTTCGATACCTACGATATCACCAATATCATATTTCTTAAATTCAGCATAGGGTTCCTCGCCAATCTCATCCCTTTTTACATATGCCTGGATATTGCCGCCCAGATCCCTGATGTTACAGAAGGAGGCTTTACCCATAACGCGTTTTGACATCATACGCCCTGCTATGGACACAGTCTTTCCTTCCAATTCTTCAAATTTATTAATGATATCGATGGAGTGGTAGGTAACATCATACTTCATAATTTGGAACGGATCCCTGCCGTTCTCCTGAAGCTCCGCCAGCTTTGCCCTTCTTACCTTAAGTAGCTCATTAATATCCTGCTCTGCTTGAATTCTTTCATCAGCCATGAATTTCACCTCTTATTGCAGTAGAAATCTATCTGCTTGTATTCTTTTTATTTAACCAGTATGCTGGTTAAATTACTAATTAGTATGCTAATTAAGCCGCTAACCGGCCCGCCATCAGATCACTAATTAGATTTTTGGATGCCTAAAATCTTATACTGCACCACGCCGACATGTGTCTCAACGCTTACAATATCGCCCACTGTTTTGCCGATTAACTTGCTTCCCAGAGGAGATTCATTTGATATTTTCCCCCTTAAGCTATTCGCTTCCGTAGAACCGACAAGCTTATATTCTAATTCTTCATCAAATTCCATGTCATAGATTTTAACCTTGCACCCGATATTTATAGTATTAACGTCTACTTCATCCTCTACGACTACTTCGGCATTCTTTAATATCTTGTCTATCTCTTCTATACGGGCTTCAATATCTCTTTGCTCATCCTTTGCAGCATCATACTCTGCATTCTCAGAAAGATCACCCTGCTCCCTGGCTTCCTTAATCTTCTGCGCTACTAATTTTCTTTGGTTCACCTTAAGATCATGAAGCTCATCTTCCAGCTGCCGTAATCCCTCATAAGTCAATATGTTCTTCTTTTCTACCATAAAACACCCTTCCTCCATATTGCTTTTTATACAACATACAATACATTCAAAGTATTATAACGTATCAACTGTATCTTGTCAACCTCCATCAAAATGCCATATATTGTGGTTTTTCAGCATAATGTGCGGTTTATTTTATCCAAAATTTTGCTCTCTCAACGCTTTCCTTATATCTTATCTTCAAACCCGTTAAAATATTCTACTCATTTATGAATATCTTACAATTACTTTAAGCGGGAATTTATCAGCAATACTTTAAGCAAAATTTATCATTAATTACTTCAATTGAATTTTATTATCAATTACGCTAAGGGGAATTTATAATCCTTGCTAAAGTCAAAGGTGGAAAAATAATCCTCAGGAGTCTCGGCCCTCCTGATCAGCTTAACTCCCCCGTCTTCCTTTAGTAAAAGCTCTGCCGACCTGAGCTTGCCGTTATAGTTATAGCCCATGGCAAATCCATGTGCTCCCGTATCGTGGATTACGATCAGGTCTCCGATATCGATCTTTGGCAGCATACGGTCGATTGCAAACTTATCATTATTTTCACAAAGGGAACCGGTGATGTCATACTTATGGTCGCAGGGCACATTTTCCTTGCCCATGACCGTGATATGGTGGTATGCGCCATACATTGCAGGTCTCATCAGGTTGACCGCGCAGGCATCCAAGCCGATATATTCCTTGTAAATATGCTTCTCATGAATGGCAGTTGCCACCAGATGTCCGTATGGAGCCAGCATATAACGCCCCAGCTCCGTAAAGAGTGCCACATCTCCCATTCCAGCCGGTACCAGGATCTCTTCAAAGGCTTTTCTTACCCCTTCACCAATAGCCATGATATCATTTACATGGGAATGCGGCTTATAGGGAACGCCGATGCCCCCGGACAGGTTAATGAATTTTATATCAGCCCCTGTCTTGTCACGGAGCTCCACTGCCAATTGGAACAGGATACCCGCAAGGGTGGGATAATAATCATTGGAGGCTGTATTGCTTGCAAGGAAGGAGTGGATACCAAAGTTTTTTGCCCCCTTTTCCTTCAGCTTCTTAAAGCCATCAAACAGCTGCTCCTTCGTAAACCCATACTTTGCATCCTGGGGATTATCCATGATACCGTTGGCTGTCTTAAAAACTCCGCCGGGATTGAAACGGCAGCAGATTGTCTCGGGAATCCCTGCCACCTTCTCCAGGAAATCAATATGGGTATAATCATCCAGATTAATGAGTGAGTTTAATTCCCTTGCCTTAACAAATTCCTCCGGCGGTGTGGCATTGGAGGAAAACATGATGTCATCCCCTGAAAAGCCTACGGCCTCCGCCATCATCAGCTCTGTCATGGAGGAGCAGTCAGCACCGCAGCCCTCCTCCTTCAATATACTTAGGATATAAGGATTTGGTGTCGCTTTTACCGCAAAATATTCTTTAAATCCTTTATTCCAGGAAAATGCCTTATAAAGCTTCCTTGCATTTTCACGGATTCCTTTTTCATCATAAATATGAAAGGGGGTTGGATATTGCTTCGTAATTTCAACTAGCTGTTCCTTGGTGACAAATGGTTTTTTCATATAGAACCTCCTATTTCATTAACTATTCGTAAAGAGCCCTCTTTACTGTCTTCATCGTTTCCCAAAATCTATTTTAATTATCTCGGTTTCAGCAGATCGCCTTTGCCTGCCCTGATCCCCTCGATAAAGGCCTGTATAGTTTCTACTTCATAGGAAAACGCCATGCCACTGTGCCGCCTCTCATTGCCGTGGGCATCCGTACCTGCCGTAACCGGGAGCTTATGCTTCCTGGCATAGACTAAAGCCTGCCGGTCAAAGGTGTCGTTATGGTTTCCTACATTGATTGCCTCTACGGCATCAACAAGCTTCGGGAACAACCTGACCTCTTTAATATATGGTCTGATCCGGTAGGGATGTGCATGGACAACAAAACCGCCGTCTTCGTGGATCCTCCGGTAATGCTCCTCTATGGGCCAGGATAATATATCCGGATTATTAAGCAGCCAGGCCTTATCCAGCCCATATATTAAAAACTCAGTGGCATCAAAATTGGCTTCCCAGCCAAAAAAGACCTTCAGCCCCAGCTTATCCCCCTCTGCCTTTGCATTTTCATATCCCTTGTAAAATAAGTTCACCCGCTCTTCCCAGGGAAGCCCTGAGGGTATACAGGTATTGCCGTTAAAAAAATGATCCGTCACGATAATCCCATCGTAACCGGCCTCTTTATAATACCTTACATGCTCCTTTGCGCTGAATACGGCACAGGCGCTTGCTTCACTTGTATGGAGATGCGTCTCATAAAGGAATAGACTCATATTCACCATAGCCTTTCATATATAATAGCTTATCCTGCATAATTATTCTATCCGCAAAATAATACACCAGATACCAAAAAAACACTCATTATCCTATAATCCCAGAAATTCCCCCTTTCGCCTCACGCCTAGGGGGATTCTCTCTGCTATAAATATTGTCCCTATTATACATCATTCTACGTTTTTTTCAAATGTTTTTTTCATTTATTTAAATTCTTGATTAAATTTTCTCAGGATGTCAAGGAAATCGATTCGATAGCCACTCCTCCGCTCCTTACGATTTCCAACCGGTTGCAGAAGAATTTATCCAGCAGCTTGATAACATCATTATTTTTCGCCTCGGAATGGGTGCATTCCAGTAATATTGTATTCTTGTCATAATCCGCTATTGTAAGTCCGAATACCTCCGCAATACGGAACAGCTCTACCTTATCCGCTTCGTTGCAATGAAAAACCTTAATAAACAATACTTCCCGGATATAAATCGGAATATCCGTATAATCCACCACCTTGATAACCTCCACCGCCCTGTTCAGCTGCTTTTTTACCTGCTCAAAGGTCATATCATCACTGGTCAGGCTGATGGTCATCCTGGATATCGTCCGGTCCTCCGTCTCACCCACGGTCAAGCTGTCCAGGTTATAGGATTTACCGGAAAAAAGTCCGGCAATTCTTGCAAGGGTACCAATTTCATTTTCTACAAAAAGACAAATCCATCTTTTCTTCATTCTTACCTCCATTTCCGCGCATGCTTTTTGCGCATAAGTAAGAAGAACGCTGTTCTTGCGTTCTTCCAGTGTAAAGCATAGAAGTTGTCAGTCACCGTCTTTTGGTGTCTTAGAACTTCTCTTCACGCTTAGCCCTCCATAATCATTTCATTCAGCGCTTTCCCCGCCGGTACAATTGGCAATACGTTCGCTTCCTGCTCTATCATAAATTCGATAACCGTAGGTGTATCCCTATTCTCCAAGGCAGCCCTGAATGCCCCTTCCATATCCTCTTCCTTTTCAACCCGGATTCCTTTTGCATCATAGCTCTCTGCCAGCCTGATAAAATCCGGTGAATATTTCGGACAGGCCTTCTCCTTATTCTGGCAGTCCCTGTTGCAGCGTTTCCGGTACCTTAGGCAGGTACTGGAATACCGGCGGTCAAAGAACATTTCCTGCCACTGGCGCACATTACCCAGGTAAGAGTTATTCAGGATACAGATAATGACCGGCAGCTCAAGGGCGACGGCTGTAGCCAGCTCCTGGAGGTTCATTTGAAAGCCGCCGTCTCCGGTAATACAGATAACTGCCTTATCAGGATTCCCCAGCTTGGCTCCTATGGCTGAAGGAAAGCCGTAGCCCATGGTTCCAAGGCCGCCGGAGGTAATCAGCTGTTTATTCCCGTCCAGCTCCAGATACTGGGTCGTCCACAGCTGGTTCTGTCCTACGTCAGTGGTTACAATAGAATTTTGGAACATTTGGTTTATCTTTTTAATTATTTTCTCAGGGGTCAATCCTTTATAATTATCCATATGGATCGGATTATCCTTATTCCATTCCCCAATTAATGCAACCCATTCTGATATTTTAAGCTCCTCAGCCGAATTAAGCATCATTTTAAGGGCACTTTTTGCATCTGCCACAACGGGGATGTCAACCTTGATATTTTTTGATATGGAAGCAGAATCTATATCGATATGAATAATGGTCGCATTGCGGGCAAACTCGCTGATCCTGCCTGTAATACGGTCATTGAAGCGGGTTCCTATGGACAGCAGCACATCACACTCACTAATTGCCTGGTTGGAAGCATAATTGCCATGCATGCCGATATTTCCCACATACCTCGGATGCTCCGTGGGAATGGCTCCCTTCCCCATAATTGTTGTTATTACGGGAATACCGGTAATTTCCGCAAACCTGGTAAGCTCTTTCCCGGCTCCCGAGATATTCACACCTCCGCCGATAAGCATTACCGGCTTTGCCGCCGACTTTAATACCTCCATAACCCTGTTAATCTGGCCGGCATGCACATTGCTGTTAGGCTTATATCCCCGGATGGAAATATGCTCCGGGTATTCCCCATCCCCATAGGCCTGCTGGATATCCTTGGGTATATCCACGAGGACAGGGCCCGGCTTCCCGGTCCTGGCAATATAGAAGGCCTTCTTGATGATCTCCCCCAGCTCCTTCCTGTCCCTGACCGTAACCGCATATTTGCAGATACTTCTCGTGATGCCCACGATATCCACCTCCTGGAATGCATCATTCCCGATCAGATTGGTGGCAACCTGCCCTGTGAAGCAAACCAGGGGAACACTGTCGTAATTGGCAGTGGCAATCCCGGTGACCAGGTTGGTTGCCCCCGGACCGCTTGTTACCAGGCATACCCCAACCTTGCCTGTAGAACGCGCGTAACCGTCCGCCGCATGGACCAGGGCCTGCTCATGCCTCGGCAGCACCACCTCAATCTCCTGCTCCCCGTAAAGGGCGTCAAATAAGTCAATTGCCATGCCGCCGGGGTAGCCGAAGAGGATATCTACTCCTTCTGCCTTCAATGCCTTTACAAATAATTCTGTTCCTTTGATATCCATATGTGATCCTCCATTCCTCCGCCACAGGCGGGATTTGATTAAAAAAACTGCCGGAAAGAGTTTACCCATATTGGGCAAACAAAAAAGCCCTAAGCTAATCTCTTAGCTTAGGGCGAATATGCAATCCGTGTTACCACCTAAATTCAGGAAGAATATATCCTATTCTTGCTCTGCACTCTGTCAGTACGGATAATAAACCTTTACTGACAATAATATTATCAGTACGGATATTACTATCGATACCGCTTTCCTTTTAACGGCGGAAACTCCGTTGAAGCCTACTAAAGAATCATTTACAAAATTCCCGTTCGGTCCACTGCTCAGGGGCTACTTCCATATTTTCCGAATAAAGATTCGCACCAACCATCTTCTCTCTGGAAATCTGATAAATACGTACTACTCCCCGTCATTGCTTTTCTCTATATGCTTAGTTTTTGTCATTCTAACATTACAACCCTTCCCTGTCAAGCATTTTCATGTAAAAATCCTGCAAAAATATGCTGTTGAAATATGGTGTCAATCCTTACCTGTAATACTAGTAGAAATGTTATTTTCATTATGTTATAATTCATTAGGGCTGAGGGAAACATACTTTCGATTCCCTCAGGTACATTAATAAGGGTATGCTTTGACATACCACCGAATTCATAGTAAAAGGGGTTTTCAACATGGAACAGTATAGCGGAAGCCAGATCGTAGTATTAGAAGGGCTTGAGGCCGTGAGGAAGCGTCCTGGTATGTATATTGGAAGTACCGGGCCCCGGGGGCTGCACCATCTGATCTGGGAAATCATTGATAATGGAATTGATGAACATTTAGCCGGATTTTGTACAAAAATCAATATCACTTTACTAAAGGACGGCGGAATTGAAATATGCGACAATGGCCGTGGTATACCGGTGGATATCCATCCAACGAAGAAAATTCCTACGGTCCGTGTAGTCTATACCATACTGCATGCCGGAGGCAAATTCGGAGGCTCTGTCTACAAGGTCTCCGGAGGCCTCCATGGAGTAGGTGCCTCCGTCGTAAATGCCCTCTCCAGGCGGATGGTTGTGGAGGTAAGAAGGGACGGTAAAATATACCGTGATGAATATGTAAACGGTGGACATGCCATCACCCAGCTGGAGGACGGCCTGCTGCCGGTGGTCGGAAAATGCAATAAATCCGACACGGGTACCAAGGTGACCTTTTATCCCGATGAAACAATTTTTGAGACAGTGGAATTCAAGGCGGAGATTATCCAGAAGAAGCTAAAGGAAATTGCGTTTTTAAATAAGAACATTCTCATCTGCTTTACGGACCAGCATACGGGAGTCACCAAGACCTACCAGGAGGAATATGGCATTAAGAGCTTTGTATCCTACCTGACCCGGGACATGACAAAGCTCCACGACGAACCAATCTATCTGGAGGGAACAAGCGGTGATATCGAGGTGGAGATTGCCCTCCAGTATACGGACAGCTATTCTGAGCAGATCAATGCTTACTGCAACAGGATCAACGTGGTTGACGGCGGTACCTTGATAACCGGCTTTAAGACAGGGCTAACCCGCGTCATTAACCAGTATGCCAGGGAGCTGAACTACCTAAAGGAGAAGGATGAGAATTTTGACGGCAAGGATATCCGGAACGGCCTTGTAGCAATTGTGTCCATCAAGCATCCCGATCCCCAGTTTGAGGGACAGACAAAGACAAAGCTTGGTAATACGGATGCCAAGAGCGCCGTGGATGAAGTCTTCTCCGCGGAGGCACAGCGCTGGTTCGATAAGAATATCGAGGTGCTCCGCAGCATTTTGGACAACTCCCTGAAATCCTTTAACGCAAGGCGCGCCAGCGATAAGGCCAGGGTTGCCGTATTGAAGCAGCTAAATGATGTCGATACGCGCAGCAAGCTGGCTTCCTGCTCCTCCAAAAAGCCGGAGGAATGCGAATTATACATCGTGGAGGGTGATTCCGCCGGAGGTACCGTAAAAACCGCCAGGAACCGCCGCACCCAGGCCGTACTTCCCCTGCGCGGAAAGATCCTGAATGTAGAAAAGGCAACCTTGGAAAAAATCCTTGTCAATAACGAAATAAAGTCCATGATCGCATCCTTTGGCTGTGGCATTGGGGATGAATTTGACATTTCGAAGCTCCGTTATGACAAGATCATAATCCTGACAGATGCGGACGTGGACGGTGCCCATATCAGCACCCTGCTGCTGACCTTCTTCTACCGGTTTATGCCGGAGCTGATCCTGGAAGGAAAGGTTTACCGCGGCATGCCGCCCCTATATAAGGTTGAGTACGAAACCGCCGTAAAGGGTAAGAAAGCTAAAAAGTCCGAATATCTCTATAATGATTTTGAATTAGAAAAATTCCGTAAAATAGAAGGCAATAAAATCCTTAACCTCCAGCGCTATAAGGGACTTGGTGAGATGGACGCCCATCAGCTATGGGAAACCACCTTAAATCCTGAAACCCGGATTCTGGCCCAGATTGAGATCAGCGATACGGTGGAGGCAGATGAAATCACGAATATCCTGATGAGCAATAACGTCCCTCCCAGGCGAAGCTTTATTATGGAAGAAGCAAAATATGCAAAGGTCGATATCTAGTGTACTCTCAATGATAGATTGTATAGATAATTGCGCTCAGGGATCTGCACCAATGACATGAAAAACAATGGTAGTTCTTGAGTTTCGTAATCACCTAAAAGATTGTAATTTGATAGAGTTGGAGGCAAGGCCTCCGTAAAAACAGGAGGCAAAGCCTCCATTAAACAGGAGGCTTGATACAATGAGTAAAATAAATGATCAGATCATCCAATTGGACTATTCTGAAGAAATGAAAAACAGCTACCGGGATTATGCCATGAGCGTTATTATCGCCAGGGCCCTGCCCGATGTCAGGGACGGCTTAAAGCCGGTACAGCGCAGGATCCTGTACTCCATGACTGAGCTTGGCCTGGATCCTTCCAAGCCCCATAGGAAAAGTGCACGTATTGTCGGTGATACCATGGGTAAATACCACCCCCATGGTGACTCTTCCATCTATGAAGCCCTAGTGCGGATGGCCGAGGATTATTCCCTGATGCTTCCCCTTGTGGACGGGCATGGAAACTTCGGCTCCATTGATGGTGACGGTGCCGCGGCAATGCGTTATACGGAGGCCAGATTATCCCTCGGAGCCATGGCTTTACTGGACCACCTGGAAAAAGGACTTATTGAATTCCAGCCAAACTTTGATGACAGCGAGAAAGAACCCACTGTCCTGCCGGCCATGATCCCGAATCTTCTGATTAACGGAACCACCGGCATTGCCGTAGGTATGGCGACCAATATTCCGCCCCACAATCCTGATGAAGTGATTGACGGGGTCATCGCTTATATGGATAACCCGGACATTACTGTAAGAAAATTAATGGAACATATACCGGCTCCGGATTTTCCGACCGGCGGTATCATCACCAACCAGGACGATCTTGTAGCCCTCTATGAGACCGGTGAAGGAAAGATACGGATCCGCTCCAAGGTTGAGATTGAAAACGGGGATAACGGCCGCAAAAACCTTGTTATCACGGAAATCCCCTATACCATAGCAGGAAATAAAACAAAGCTGGTTGAGGGGCTCGCCTCCTTAATGAAGGACAAGGTTTTTGATGAAATCTACGATGTCCGCGACGAATCCTCCAAGGAGGGGATCCGTGTCGTCATTGAAGTGAAAAAAGACCGTGACCTTAACAATCTCTTAAATGGATTATATAAAAAATCCGGCATGGAGGATACTTATTCCGCAAATCTCCTCGCCGTCAAGAACCAGCAGCCCATCGTATTTAATTTGAAATCTATTCTAAGTGAATTTGTTGATTTCCAGGTAGAGCTTTATACAAAGGAATACCAATATCTTCTGGATAAAGCCCAGAAGCGGCTTGAGATTGTTGGTGGCCTGATTAAAGCCACGGATGTTATTGACTTAATTATTGAGATTCTCCGTGGCAGCTCTTCCATTAAGCAGGCAAAAAGCTGTCTGATTGAGGGTAATACCGTTGGTATCCGGTTCAAATCCAAGGCCTCGGAGGATGAAGCCAAAAAGCTTGATTTCACCGAACGGCAGGCGGATGCCATCCTGGCGATGCAATTAAGCAAATTAATCGGGCTGGAAATCCTAAAGCTCCATGATGAGAACATCGAGCTGCTGAATTCCATCGAGGAATACAAGAAAATCCTCGGCAGTAACAAGGAGCTCTATAAGGTCATAAAATCAAAGCTGAGGGAATATAAGAAGCTCTTCCATAGGGACCGGATGACCATGCTTGCAAATGCTACAACGGTAGACTATGTAGAGGAAGTGAAGATTGAGGATATTTACGTCCTCATGGACCGCTTTGGATATACCAAGTCCATTGACGTGACAAGCTACACCAGGGCTTCCGAGGATAACCTGAAGGAGTATGTCACCATCATACAGATGAAGAATACGGACCGCCTCTGTATATTCACGGCGGAAGGCAATATGTATCAGGTAAAGGCGGAGAATATCCCACGCTGCAAGATGAAGGATAAGGGCATCCTGATCCATAATTTATGTAAGCTGGACAAGGAAAACATAATCCTTGCTACCTCCTTTGAGCAGCTTTTTGAAGCCCAGCTATTATTTACCACAAAGGCCGGATTTATAAAGCAGGTTTCTGGAGCTGAATTTGAGACAAACAGATCCCAGATCAGTGCTACAAAGCTTGAGGAAAAGGACGAAATAATCAGTATTAACCTGCTGAGCGCCAGTGAGGTGCTGTCCGGTAACCTGAAGGTTATTATATTGACAGAAAAAGGTTTATCCCTGGGCTTCCAGCTCTGTGAAGTAAGCGAGCTTAAAAAGACCAGCCGCGGAGTAAAAGCAATTACCCTGGAGAAGAATGATTCTGTGTGCTACGCAGTTGCACTTGATCCTAATGAAGAAACCTTCACCTATAACGAAAAGACCCTGAGTGCTAAAAAGGTACGTAACCGTAAGCGCGGTGATAAGGGGCAGAAGGCACAGCTGTCATAATTTCCGGTTATCATGGATTTCTATTAAGAATAGGACAGAGGGGCTGTCGCAAAATGAATTTTTCATACAAGATATTTATGTTGGCCAGCAGCCAGAAACTATATCTTGTTGAACTCTTACATTTTGCAGCAGCCCCTCATCAGTGTTACGTTTCCCTGCTATTTCCCTCTTGTGCAATTTAGGAAACTTTTTCAATCCAATCGGCAAAGGCAGCTAAAAATCCATTCAAAAACTCTTTGGTAGCTTCATTGCTTAACGCACCGTTTTCATCAATCAATGTGTGGTAAGCGCCAATATACGCTTCGGGCTGGGCAAGAGTTAAAACATTGAGAAAAGCCAGCACCTGACGTAAATGATGATTTGCGCCAAAGCCGCCAATTCCCCCGGGAGACTGGCTAATCACAGCACCCGGTTTGCCGCTCCAAGCATTTGCGCCATAAGGCCGTGAGCCGATATCAAGCGCATTTTTCAGTGCCGCCGGAATGGAACGGTTGTGCTCCGGTGTAATGAACAGCACGCCGTCTAAATCCTTTATTTCGTTACGGAATGCTGTGTATTCTTTCAGCTCTTCGCCATCGTAATCCTGGTTGTAAAGGGGAAGTCCTCCGATATCGATGGTCTTAAACACATATCCTTCCGGCGCGTGGTTTTTGACATAGTCTGCAATGCTTCCGGAAAAAGAGTTCTTTCTCAAACTGCCTGTAATGATTCCAATTGTCCTACTCATAAAAATACACCTCCTGTTAATTAAATTATTTTAAAGTTACTGATTACATACCGTAAATCTTGTGCAGATAAACTGCGGATTTTCTATTTCATCCAAAATCGCAACCGCCATGGTTCCGCTTGTTACAACGGATTTGCCATTGGAAGAGGTTAGCAGCTGATCCTTTCCTAAAACAGGAACCGTAGCTTCTCCTGCAACAAATTCAGCCGAAGGAGATACTCCCACCCAGTTCACATTTTCAATGCCGCGCAAAAAATTAAGGGCCTTATAAGCTTCCGTGGGAATGGAAATCCATGACGCGGCGTCAGGAACAGTCTTCAGGGTGTCCAGAAACAGCTTGCCGTTTTCATCCAGCAGGCTGGCTGCGCCAAGAATGAAGAACAGCCTGGGGCTTTTTGTTTCGCGGAATAAACTAACCAGCTTTGCGGCCAGATCCAGATGCAAATATGCTTTAGCCGGAGCTGCTGCAAAAGCGTTTACAATGACATCAAATCCCTCGAGGTCGGTTTTCGTTAAATCAAATACATCCTTATCGATTACTTTTACGCCACTTCCTAACAAAGAAACGGCTTTATCCTTATGCCGAACGATCGCGGTGACCTCGTGTCCCCGTGCCACACCTTCCTTGTACAGGGCTATGCCGGCCATGCCGGTTGCGCCGATAATTGCAATTTTCATATCACACCTCCTGATAGATTAAATAAATTCTTTTGTAATGTCGGCCAAAGTAATGGCAGACAGCTTCTCTTCCGTTGCAGTTTGTATATTGTCATATAAGTGTTTCAATGTTCCTTCTATCTTTGCCCCCACGGGGCAGTTGAGATTGGTGTTTCCGTGAATACTGAACAAATCCCGTTGGTCTTCCACTGCAAAAAAGACATCAAGAAGTGAAATATCCTCTGCTTTTCTTGCAAGGCCTGTCACACCAAGCTTAGTGCTCGTTTTAATTAGCTCTGCCTTTTTTAAACGGCTCATCAGGCGCCGGACAAGGGCGGGATTCGTATTAATGCTGGAGGCAATGTACTCTGATGTGATAGTTTGTGCCTCCATCAGTGCAATCACACTTAATATATGAATACTTACCGATAATTTAGATGAATACATGAGCGCCTCCTTTTGTAACCATTATAGTTACAAATGAAATATTTGTCAAGTACATAAATTGGATCTTCTAACATTTTTTATGAACTCCTGAATTTAAATACAACATGGAAAAAGCAAAACGAGCGAACTTTTTCTTCTGCTTAGACATAAAAAACAGCTTACATACCTTGATACATCATCAAGTTATATAAGCTGTTAATTTATCATGTTTTATTTCGTGGAACCTACAGAGCTGGTTATATCGGAACTAATGCTCTCTTAGTGATCTTCTGATCCCTGTCCATAATAAGCATTTGCCCCGTGCTTCCTAAAGTAATGCTTGTCAAGTAAGTACTCGGATACCCTTGGTACCCTGGGATTTAGTGTCATAGTCTTATAGGCCATCTCTGCTACCTTATCTAATACCACTGCATTATATACAGCTCCGGCTGCAGTCTTACCCCAAGCGAAAGGCCCGTGATTTTTAACAACGATTCCCGGAATAGCCATGGCATCCTTATCTCCAATCGTTTCAACAATCACCAGACCGGTATTATGTTCATATGCCTCATTGATTTCCTGCTCCGTCAATTCACGTGTACAGGGAATATCTCCATAGAAATAATCCGCGTGGGTTGTTCCAAAGGCCGGTATTGACAAACCTGCCTGGGCAAAGGTTACTCCCCAGGTAGAATGGGTGTGGACCACGCCACCGATCTCAGGATAGGTCTTATACAGCACCAGATGGGTCGGCGTATCGGAGGAAGGCTTATAGTTGCCCTCTACTACATTTCCTTCAAGGTCAACTACTACCATGTCTTCCGCCTTCATTGTCTCATAATCAACACCACTGGGCTTAATAACCACCAGCTTCTTTTCCCTGTCGATGCCGCTTACATTGCCCCAGGTATAGATAACCATACCCTTTGCGACTAAATCCATGTTTGCTTCAAAAACTTCTTGTTTTAATTTCTCCAGCATTTTCAACTCGCCTCCATAATAATATCAATGTGAGCGCAAAATACCTGATTTTAACAGCCTCAGGAAATGCCTGCGCATGTTCCATCGGCTCCCCCAGTTTTTAAGATCCGGTATACCAGAACTCAATTGAAAGCTTTTCGCTTTACTCTATTAATATAAATGAATTGCTCTCCCTTTGCAATACCTTTCGATACAAAAAGGCTCCATCTTCCTTTCGGAAAATAGAACCTTAAATCTTTTTACATTATTTTTCGATCCAAAAGATCCTTGGAGCGCCTGATGCTCTCCCTTGTTTTGGTAAAATCATATTTTAGAAAGGATTTGCCTTCTTCCTTAGTTCCTACTTCACCTGTTACATCCGTCAGCTTAAGTAGAGCCTCCAGATTCCCTGCAAGATTGGTTAAATGGATTATGAAATCTTCCAATTGCCCCTTTATCACCAAGAGATCCTCATTCACCAGCGTTGTCTCTAACCGGTAGGCTTCTTCCGCCAGGGATAAAGCCCCAATATTGCCAAGCATTTTCCTGAGGGTCTGGATCACCATCCGCAGCCCCTCGTATTCCCCGGTATAGTGCATATTCCGGAGGATTGGCAGCTTAGCTTTAACGCTCTTTAAAGTTGATAGTAACGCCTTCGTATAGTTACCCATATTTCCAAGAAAATAGCGGTTGCCCGAGTTAAAATCAATCTCCGGGACACAGGAAAACAGTTCTCTCGTTACTTCTCCCCTCATTATGACCCTCCATTACCTATATCTAAGGAACAGCAGAAATGTGACAAAAAATATATTGGGTAAATTCTAACACATTCATCAAATTTTGTAAACCCATGATCCTTAGCTTTTTCCATGTTCTTCTATATTTTATCAAAATTATGACCATTTACCCTGCCCTTTTTTACAGAATCCTTGCTATTATTAACAAAAATGTTTTTATGTAAATATATCCGGAAGTTTTTTATGATTTTTGCTAGCATAATTATGAAATTTGTTGTATTATGTATCTGCATTTCGAATAAGCCGATAAAAACCGGCCAAGGTCGCTACAAAGCGGCCAAAGCCATTATTATGAGCCAAAGCCGCTATCAAAAAGCCAAAGCCATTATTATGCGTCCAAAGCCGCTATGAAGCAGCCAAAGCCGCTATGAAGCGGCTTAGGAACGTGAACCGCAAAGAATCGTTGTTATAGGAGGTTATCAAGTGGAAAAAGAATTAGTCATCGTACTTGACTTCGGCGGGCAGTATAATCAGCTAATTGCCAGAAGAGTCAGAGAATGCAATGTATATTGTGAGGTACTGCCTTTCACAACCAGCCTTGACCATATCAAGGAATTAAAACCAAAGGGAATCATATTTACCGGTGGTCCGGCCAGTGTATATGAGCCTGATGCCCCAAGCTGCGATCCTGGAATTTTCTCTTTAGGAATCCCCGTCCTTGGCATCTGCTACGGCTGCCAGCTTATGACCTATCTGCTGGCAGGTAAAGTGTCCAAGGCCCCGGTCAGGGAATACGGCCGCACCGAGATCAATGTGACAACAACATCCAGGTTATTTGACGGCATATCCGAAAATACCATCTGCTGGATGAGCCATACCGATTATATTGAAAAGCCTGCAGCCGGCTTTAACATCATTGCGAAATCTGATTCCTGTCCAATTGCTGCCCTTGAAGACACTGAGAGAAATCTTTACGGTGTACAGTTCCATCCTGAAGTAGTCCATACCCCGGAAGGAACAAAGATGCTCCATAACTTCTTATATAAAGTATGTAACTGCTCCG
This sequence comes from Clostridiales bacterium, assembly GCA_012839295.1. Classification (GTDB taxonomy): domain Bacteria; phylum Bacillota; class Clostridia; order Lachnospirales; family Lachnospiraceae; genus Mobilitalea. The sequence goes on along the minus strand of DUNO01000050.1, from coordinate 87,321 downwards.
GTGACTGGGTGATGTCTTCCTTTACCGAGCAAATGGTTGCTTCCCTGAAGGAGAAAATCGGCGACAAAAAGGTACTGTGCGCCCTTTCCGGTGGAGTAGATTCCTCCGTAGCTGCCGTTATGATCAGTAAGGCAGTTGGCAAGCAGCTCACCTGTATCTTCGTAGACCACGGCTTGCTCCGTAAAAATGAAGGTGACGAGGTGGAAGAGGTCTTCACAACCCAGTTCGACGTTAACTTTGTCCGGGTGAATGCCCAGCAGCGTTTTTATGATAAATTAGCCGGAGTGTCCGAACCGGAAGCTAAGAGAAAGATTATCGGTGAAGAATTCATCCGCGTATTCGAGGAGGAAGCTAAGAAAATCGGTACTGTTGATTTCTTAGTACAGGGCACCATTTATCCTGACGTAATCGAAAGCGGCCTTGGCAAATCCGCAGTAATCAAGAGCCACCACAATGTCGGCGGACTTCCGGATTATGTAGACTTTAAGGAAATCATCGAGCCCCTGCGCAATCTCTTCAAGGATGAGGTCAGAAAAGCCGGTCTTGAGCTTGGTATTCCTGAGAAGCTGGTATTCAGACAGCCTTTCCCCGGCCCCGGACTTGCAATCCGTATTATCGGCGATATCACTCCCGAGAAGGTTGCCATCCTCCAGGAGGCGGATTATATCTACCGTGAAGAAATCGCAAAGGCCGGCCTGGACAGAAGCATCGGGCAATACTTTGCCGTACTGACCAACCTAAGAAGCGTTGGTGTTATGGGTGATGAGAGAACCTATGATTACACTGTGGCTCTCCGGGCCGTTACCACCACGGACTTTATGACTGCAGAATTTGCCGAGCTCCCCTGGGATCTGCTTGGAAAGATTTCCAATCGAATTGTGAATGAAGTAAAGCATGTAAATAGAATCTGCTATGATATCACCGGTAAGCCGCCGGCTACGATTGAGTGGGAATAATGGCCAAGAACCTCGGAATGCCTATTTTATATAAGTTTCCGAGGTTCCTTTATACTTTTGGCTCTATTTAATTTTAAAGTAATTATTTGTGGAAATAATATTGCAAAGCTTTAGCCGTATAATCCGAGGCACCCACCCCATATTTTTTGTCAGTTATACTTCTGATGGCATCATTAGAGTAACCTTCTATAACCATGTCCCAGAAACCTTCACCCATGTCCATTCCCATAGTATTTTCGTTTGATAATTCAACTATTTGGCGGACGATATCCTGGATTTCATCGGAAGCCACATCCTTTGACAGATCGGAAGTCAATTTTAAATTTAAATCATTGCTTTTCTGTAAAACTTCATCCGTATTTTTTTTAAGTTCATCTGCGCGTTCCATTAACTCCGGGAAATGTTCCAGATTGTATTTCATTGCTTCCGTATATTTTTCAACACTCCCAAATTGTTTTATCGCCAGTTTTGCTACGTTTGATTCATCATCTTTAACTTTTTGTATGAACTGATTGAATTTCTCTATACTTCCCCAATGCTTAATAACATCCTCTGCGTTTTTGTTTTTGAATTGCTCTAACGCTCCAATATATTCACTCAAGTCAAATTCCTTAAAACTCATTCCCTGTTCTCCTTTCTCCAATCTGCTTAGAAGGTCAATCAGCTTATCCATTCGTTTTCGCTTTAAAATAAGCAACTTTTTTTGTTTCTCAAAAGTTTTTAATTTATCAAACTCAGGCTTTTGTAAAATCTCTTTAATATCCTTAAGTTTGAAATCCAGCTCTTTAAAAAACAGGATCTGCTGTAACAATTGCAGAGCTTCATCATTATACAAACGATAACCAGATGGGGTTAATTCACTTGGTTTTAAAAGACCAATTTCATCATAATATTGTAAAGTACGTGTGCTTATCCCGGTTAATTCCGCGACCTGGCTAATGGTTCTCATAATTATCAGCTCCTTTAATTAATGACAACAAGAAAGAAACCTGCCGGCAAGCATTTGGATTTGTTGTCCTGAGAAAAGAATACACTATCACGTTGCGTTGAAGTCAATATCTTAATTAAAAAAATCAAAAAAATAATTAAAAAATACGTAAAAAAGTAAAAAATTCGCAAAATATTTTCTAAGATGAAAAAGTTCTACAAAGCTTCTAAAAAATTGTAAGGTAATCGGGGATATAAAACAGGAGGGTGCTGCAAAAAGAAAAGAGTATACCATATTGCGGAATTATCCTCAGATATCTGCAATATGGTATATTCCTTCTACTTTGCAACACCCTCCTGTCTGTAAACACTCTGAATAATCTCTTAGGAAATTTCAGGTATCTTTAGCTCATCTACACAACAATATGTCACTTCGCCGGCGTTATCGAAGTCACATCATGCATAAAGGGAGCAGATGCTAAAATCGGCTGTTTCGTAACGGGATCCGTAGTGCTCTTTAGCCTTACATAGATCTTATCACCTATGGATACATTCTTCGCGACTACCGGTTTTTTTGCTGTTACTGGAGTCCATCTTGCCTTCATAATGTCAAAGGTTGAAGATTTATTGACTACCGTATACTCATAAGTGGTTTTTAAATTGGTATCCTTGATAGTTATGGTCGTTCCGCTGATGGATACCACCTGGCCAGGGGCAGGAGCCTGTGCGGCTATGTCAATTATCTTTATGCTTGAATTCCGCTTTTTATCGGAACCTGATTGATAAAATTCAACGGTTCCCGGCAGAATTGTCTCTGTTGCAGCGATTCCCAATAAGCTCCGCAAATCGAGATAGTTTACCTTTGAATCACTGGGGTTAAACAGAGTCCATGACGGATTGTCACTGCGGCGATAGTAGGTTACACCTTTTTTCAGGCCCGTTATGATCATCTTACTTCCGTCTACTTTTACTGACGGTGCTGTCGGCCTTTTTGGAACCTTTACGTTAATGATTTTTCCGGATCTTTTTGATGCCGTAGCGGCTGTCCTAAAATACAGGGCTGCCCCCTTTACCTCATAGATGGCGGTATACATTGGATTCGTTGCCGTTTTCCAGGCTCCGTTCGCACCTTTTTTGAATTCAACAGGGCTACCGGTTGTGGTCTGGAATTCGATTCTCCCTACACCACCAACAATCTTATAGCTCGCCGTCAGGTCTTTGGGATCCTGAGCAGGAAGAACACAGGCTACTTCCCTCGTATCCCTATTTCCTTTAAAATATATTGTCACTTCCCTGGTTGATAAAATGGCTGACAGATCAACTGTGTTTGTGCCCTCATCAAGCATTTCCCAGCTTTTCTTTCCATCCGTACTCAAATAAAACTTCGAACTCCCCCCCGGCCCAGATACAACTGTTGCCAACTCATCAACATAGTTAATTGTTACGCCGACTGAGCCTCCTATATCAGCCGCTTTCACTGTTCCCGGATCAATGGGATTGCCAAGAACTATACTGAGTACCATGCAGGTTACCAATATCTTTTTTAATATTCCTTTTCTGGCCCATGCTGTGTCTTTGATTTTCTTGTCATTTCTTCCTTTGCCGTTTATCCTTTGAATGTCCATTTCCTCATCCCTTTCTCTCTTATTCCGTCCCCTGAATGCTTTCTGCCAAATAATTATATGAATATTCCAGTATATACTATTTATCTGACGAGTAATCTTTTATCTTATATCCATATTTTTCATTAAACTTCATGGTAATATTATAGCCCTTTTCCTGTTCCGGCGCAATCTTTTGCCCCCATATTTCGTAATATCTGGATATAATATACTAGAAATCCCTGGTTCTTATATTACTTTCAAGGCCTGGCAAGTATTATATTCATGACCTTCTAAAAAAAATTATTGCAGATCTTCCGACCTATTTATGGATGCTTTGCATAAAACTTTTGGTTTTCGTAATATATAGTAGATATATCCCAAATAACACCGCATTGTCTTTCTTCCTTTACTTATATTTCTCTTGCAAATTCCAATTTATAATTAAAATGCATCTATAAAAAACCTCATAAATGCCATTCTTCAAATGCACATTTATTGTAAAAAGGTTTCCTATAGATGCAGCTTATTTCTTCCATGAAGATCAATTCAAAAAACGTCATTGCAAAATACTTTATCCAAATGCCCCCTTAGGAATTGATTCGCAAACGTGAGATCTTCTTTCCATATTTCTGATCCTGTATACCAAAACTCCCCTACAAAAAGCTTTACGTTCATCTCCTTTAGCAATTTTAATTGTGTCAGATAATCTGTATGTCCGGTACCAAAGGGGACTTCACGATAATGCCCGGGATATGTTTCCTTCAAATGTGTTGCAAAAATATGTCCTTTTCCTGTTTCAAGATCACTATTAACACTTCTGTCATAAATCAAACTTGCATTTGTAAGATTTCCTATGTCCGGATATACTCCAAGATACGGACTATTTAATCTCTTAATATATGACATGGATTTCTCTACGGTATCCATAAAATTTGTCTCCATTGTTTCAAAGCCAAGAATCATACCCTTTAAGGCCGCCATTTCACAAGCCTTTTGCAGCCCCATTAAGAAAAGCTCACGTGTGTCTTCCCCACTCTCTTCATAATAGACATCATATCCAGCCAATTGAATAATTCGGATACCAAGATCGGCCGCAAAATCAATTGCCTTTTCCATGATCCGCAATCCCTTCTCCCTGACTTCAGCACTACGGCTTCCAAGGGGGTACTTGCGATGACCGCTTAAACACATGGAGTAAATAGGCGTACCTGTATCATAGATAGCCTTCTTTAATGCAAATCTTTCTTCCTTAGTATACTCGAGGCGATTTAATTTTTCATCACTTTCATCGATACTTATCTCAACATAATCGAAGCCGGTTTCTTTAGCAATAGTAAGCTTTTCCGGCCATGTCAGGTGATTCGGCATCGATTTTTCATATACGCCCAATTGATATTTTTTCATACCTTATAGAACCCTTTCCTTTCATTCGGAAGGGCTGTTTCCAAATCTTTTAAACATCCACTTGGAAGCAGACTTCCCATTTTAAGGATCAAGAGATAAACCCAACATAAATAGATTAGTCTGTTACAATATATACCGCTGCTTCATTTTTCGTATGGTTTGCACTTATGATAATATCCTGCTGGGTTTGACAAACGACAGCCACGTTAGCCGTTCCCACTCCCGTCTCTATTATTTCATGCAAATACTCTTCTCCATCGTATTGTATATAAAACAGTTCACACTCCATACGCCTGATTCCTCCAACGATGGTTGCTTTTCCTCTGATATTCCCGGCCCATACTGCATGTGCAAAATCAATAGGCCTCGGATAGGAATAGACCTCCTCATACCTGCCATTCTTAGATTTAAGGATTTTGAACTGATTCCCATGAAATGGAGCTATGATTGCAAGCTCTTTTTCACCATCCCCATCTAAATCATAAACGGCCACATCAGAGGTGGGCTCATCATAAATATGATGAACAGTCCATTCTTCTCCTGGATTCTGGGGAGGTACTGCTACATAAATCCCAGAATCACAAGTAGTATATCCTGCTTCTTTTCCCTCGAATATACCTCTGCAATACCCATGGTTCTTTAATAAGCCTGCCTGGATTGACTTCAATTCCATAGGTTTATTTAAGTCGTCCGGCAGCTCTCCAACCCATAATCTCCCCGGTGCTGACCAGTCGTCACGGGCAGTTTTGGAATCACACAGGGTACACCCAAGGAAATAACGTTTTCCATTTGCCTGCAGAATATCAAATCTGTGCACATAAGGAAGACTGATGAAATCTTTTATTTGCCATTTCCCATCCACATATTTTCCCCACACGATTTTGGAATTTAAGGCGTTAAATCCCGGAAAGAAATTTTGTACCGCAAGGAATTCCCCATTACTTCCTGGAATCTCAACAATTGACATCGTGCCGCCTGCTTTTTCCCACACCACTTCCTTCTGATTAAAATTCTCACCAAAGTATGCATAACAGGATCCTTCTATTTCTTCACTTGCAAGCAATATTTTCAAAACCCCATCCACGGTAACACTGCTGGTACAATAACACCGATATATTTCGTCCAGTACGATTTTCTTTATATTCATTCCCTTCTCCATTCTGCCAACGCATGTAGGCACCCGAAATTATCCATAGTCGCTAATTTGCAAGCTTCATTATAAAATGGAACGGAAAGGAACATTTGGTTCTTCTGTAAAGCAATCCTCAAAGCCTCTGCGATAATGATACTGCAGCTTATCCTTATCCTGGGGATAAACATATTTACCACCAACCTCCCAGATAAATGGGTGAAATTTATATTCCAGTACATGCTTTTTAAAATTATACAGGAGCATGATTTCTGCCGGATCAGCCTTAAAATTTGTCCATACATCATAGTGGAATGGGATAACAACCTTTGTACGGAGCGCTTCTGCCATTCTCAGGATATCAACGGAGGTCATTTTATCCTGGTTGCCAATGGGATTTTCACCATAAGAGCCAAATGCCACATCAATTTCATAGTCCTTGCCATGCTTCGCATAGTAAACGGAATAATGGGAATCTCCACTATGATAGATGTTTCCGCCAGGTGTTTTAAACAAATAGTTCACTGCTTTTTCATCCATGTCAGTCGGACAAATACCGGAAAGTGGCTTATCTGCAGTAACTAAGCATGTCCTGTCAAAGGAATCCAAGATGACAATTTCAACATCCTTCACTTTAATCACATCACCTGGTTTTACCGTGATGCACCGTTCTGCCGGTACGCCATAGCTCAGCCATTTCTTTACACTTTCTTTTGGTCCGATGAAGGGAACATCTTCCTTACAGTTCTTCATAACTGCTGCCGCAAAGAACGGATCAATATGGTCATTGTGATAATGGGTAGAAAGTACGGCGTCAACCGCAGTAACTGCAAACGGATCATATACAATCTGTGCTGCACGGAGATTTGGCTGTGTCAGAAGTCCTCCTGTCATATTTCTCATCTGATGATACTTTTCCATATATTTAGTTTTCTGACTGCGCTTTCCATTTCCAAACCATAAATCTACGGCAATGTTTGTGTTGTTTTCAGTTTTTAGCCAGATACCGGTGCATCCCAGCCACCACATCGCTACATTTCCTTTCGGTACAACCTCCTGGTCTATTTCTTCATTTAGCCAAGTGCCCCACTCAGGAAACGCACCAAGGATCCAGCTCTCTCTTGTGATTTCATCAATCTTATTCATTCTTTTCCTCCTAATTTTTATGATTTATACGTTCGTGTTTAATGTGTGTTATACGCTTTATTTAACTATATTTTATATAATACTACATTTATAAGTTCATTTCAATATATTTATATGATTATTCAATATATTTAATGAACTTTTATGCTTATATTCTATAATCTCATTATCTTTTATTAACCTTATATAGGAATTTGATTTACTTTTTTTCATATCTCCCCGCTAATATATAGATTTTATAAGAAAAGTGGCACTTCCCCTTTCAATGTCACTTTATTTGATTGACTTCAATTAAGTTTGTTCATATAATTAATATCAGGAAATATTTTATAGGAAGAAAGAGGTATTATATGAAAAGAGAAAAAGCATTGGTGGATAATAGACGGAGTAAGCTTTTAGAAACATTAAAAGCGAATGGACATGTTAAAGTCAGCGATTTAGCGGCAGAATTCAATGTTTCTCCACTGACAATCAGAAGAGATCTCCAGTATCTGGAGGATACTAAAAAATTAGAGCGTTTTTATGGTGGCGCTTCCATTATTAATGATCATTTTAATACGCAGGAAGATGATATTACACTCTATCGTAAATTAATTGCAATGTATGCAGCATCTCTTGTGGAGGATGGTGACACCATCTTTATTAATACAAGCTCTACTGCTTTGCAAATGATTAAATATATCAAGGATAAGCGTGTGACTGTAATAACCAACAATGGTAAAGCAATCTATACAGAGCATTCCTCAAATGTATCTGTCATTTTAACCGGAGGCGAGCTGCGTGAGATCAAAGAGGCTATGGTTGGAGAATTTGCAACAAATAATCTTGAGCGGGTTTCTGCCAAAAAGAGTTTTCTTGGATGTATGGGCATCTCACTGGAATCCGGTATGACCACTGAAATGCTGAATGAGGTTAATATTAACCAGTTAATGTTTCGCAGGGTTACAGGTTCCTCTTATATACTTGCCGATCATACAAAGCTCGGTAAAAACAGCAGCTTTGTCAGTTGTTCCTTAAACAATATCCAGAATATTATTACAGATGAGCTCGCAAATCCAATTATTGTTAATGCTTTACGAGAAAACGGTATTCACGTGCATCAGGTTTCAAAAAGCGATATCTTTAATATATGATCACATTTTCTGTTATGTTCATATATATTCAATTATTATGATTGATTTCCTTCATATATTATGATATAATGAATCAAAAGAAACAGTTACTATTAATTCATTATATTATCGGGATCAAAATCATGATCCGATAATTGGTGTGCCCCCAGGAGCACACTTTGCACGGCGCAAGTACAGCGCCTTTTACCAGAAGTAATGTGTAACTTCTGATAATTTATATTTATGATAGGAGAATTGATTATGGTAAGCCAAAAGATTACAGTCACAAACAAATCCGGTCTTCATTTAAGACCAGCTGGTGAGTTATCCAAAATCGCAGCAACCTGCAAATCAAATATCACATTGGTAAAAGGAGAAAAAAGTGTTAATCCTAAAAGCGTTCTTATATTAATGAGCGGCGGAATCAAATGTGGTGATGAGATTGTCGTTGAATGCGACGGCGAAAACGAGGAACAAGATTTAAAGACAATCATTGATGCCATTAGCAGTGGTCTTGGCGAATAATGTGGGGTGGGCTTATGAAAACTTTATCGGTTGATAGAATCGCTTCCAAAGGTATTGCCATGGGAAATGCTTATGTGCTTCAAAAACAAGATTTAAGCCCAGAAAACTATGAAATCTCAGCCAATCAAATCGATAGTGAAATCATGAAATATGATAATGCAGTAAAGGAAGCCGCTTCGCAAATCGAAATCTTGGCCCAGAAATCAGATATTTTTACTGCGCATTTAGAATTAGTCAAGGACATCTCATTATATGGCGGCGTCACAAATAGAATCCGTAACGAACTACAGAATGCTCAGGTTGCCCTCGATCTGACTGCAGCCGAATTCTGTGCTATTTTTGATTCCATGGAAGACGAATATATGAGAGAGCGAAGTGCTGACATAAAAGACATTCGTAATCGTTTAATGAGGCTTCTAAAAGGAATCGGCCAAACCGATTTAAAAAGCATCCAGGATAAAGTGATTCTCATCGCTGAGGATTTAGCCCCCTCTGACACTTCATCGCTTAATCTGGATTACATCCTCGGTTTTCTAACGGAACTCGGTGGAGTGACCAGCCACGTATGTATTATTGCACGTAATCTTGAACTACCTGCCTTAGTAGGTGTTCCGGATTTATTAACCAGCATACATAATGATGATTTTCTTATTCTCGATGCAGTCACCGGAAAAATCATAATCAATCCCGACGATTCTACGATTCACAGGTACGAATCATTGAAGCAGGATTATGTAAACAAACGAAAAGAATTAGAACGCTCAAGCTTTTTGCCCGCTACTACTATCGATGGCCGAACTGTGAAAATATGTGCAAATGTGGGTAATATCGAGGATGTAAGGAAAGCAACCACACATCATATCGATGGCATCGGCCTTTTTAGAAGTGAATTTTTATATATGGAAAATTCCCATTTCCCCACGGAGGAAGAACAGTTCACGGTCTATAAAGAAGCTGCTTCCTTATGCAGCTCCGAGTTGATTATTCGTACCTTGGACATCGGCGGTGACAAATCCCTTCCGTACTATAAATTTGAGACTGAGGAAAACCCTTTCTTAGGCTGGAGAGCAATCCGAATTTCATTGGAGCTGGAGGATGTTTTTAAGGCACAGCTTAGGGCAATCCTTCGCGCAAGCGCCTTTGGCAATGTTAAAATCATGTATCCTATGATTATATCGATGGAAGAATTAAATAAAGCAAATGAAATACTAACAGCCTGTAAATGCGAGTTGGAGGCAGAGGGTCTGGCATTCAACCCAGATATCAAGGTAGGAATTATGATTGAAACCCCCGCCGCCGTGCTATGTGCCGCGAATTTTGCAAAACATGTCGACTTCTTCAGCATTGGAACCAACGACCTAACCCAATATGTCCTTGCAGTTGACCGTGGAAACAAGAAAATTTCTGCCCTGTATGACTCGTTTCATCCCGCAGTCGTTCAGAGTATTAAGCACATTATCGATGCCGCCCATGCGGAAAACATTGAGGTCGGAATGTGCGGTGAATTCGCTGGTGACGAAAAAGCTACCACCCTTCTTCTTGGCCTCGGTTTGGATGAATTCAGCATGGCCGCAGGAGAAACCGCTAACATCAAGAACATTATCCGTAACTCTTCCTACGAGAAAGCAAAGGAATGCGCCAAAAGAGCGGCGGCAGCCTATACTCTCCAGGAAGTAAAAAAAGAACTATCCATAATATAAGTTATCAGAAGTTATATTCCAAACTTCTCATAAAAGGCGCTGTTCCTGCGCCGTGCATCCCGATTATAGGAAGCCGCATTTGCTTCCTATAATATAAGCATCAGGAGCTGCTGGACTACAGCAGCTCCTGATCTATCTTTCTTAAAAATAGTAAGTCTTTGAATAATGGATTTCAATAATACAGCCGTATGTATTTAAATATTAATTTGTCAACCTAATATATAACGCCTGATCGCCCAGGCAACGCCATCCTCATCATTTGTTTTTGTCACCAGGCTTGCATGCTCCTTCAAATTTTCACAACTATTCCCCATCGCCACCGGAAATCCGGCATTTTCAAGCATGGGTATATCATTATCATAATCACCAAATACACATATCTCTTCTTTTTTCAACCCAAGATGCTCTGCCAACTTCTTCAATCCATATCCTTTATTTACCCGGGCTTCCGACACATCAATCAGCCCGGGTTCAGACGAAGTAAATCCCGTATTAGGAAGCTCATTAATATAATCCTGCATTAATTTTAGTTTTTTCAATTCCTTCTCATAGATTAAAACCTTATAAACCTTTAACCCATCCATACAATGGTGTTCTTCGTCAAAAAATTCCAGTTTCATTTCACTCATTCCATTATCACTTGCAAACCGGTTATATTCCAAAAAACGGTTTAACCGAAGACTATTTTCCGAAAAATAACTAGTCCCTAAGGTTAGGGCGCTATAATCCAGCTTAAGTGATTTGCACATTTTCAGAAGCTCTATAACTTCATTCGTATCCATAGGTACATCAAATATAGATTTTTTCCTTACACAATCCCAAATCACAGCACCATTTGCAGTTATAATCGGCGTTTTAATTTGTAACCTTTCCGTATAATATTCTGTCATTGTGGCAATTCTTCCTGTACAGATGGAAAACATAATGCCCTCATCACGCGATTTCCAAATCACATCCATACTAGCCTTGCTGACTTCTCTTTTTGAATTCAGCAAGGTTCCGTCTATATCGCTGACAATTAGCTTTATTCTCCTGCCCAGGGATACCATTTCTTCCTCCATGGCCAATTCTCCTTATGGTAAAAGAGACTGAACCGGGGGATACAGTCTCTTCTACAGTCACCTGTTTGTAACTTAATGTTATATAATGTATTTATAGGAACAAAAATTCATGTTCCGATAACCGCAACGCATGGCCCAAAATCGGCACCTTTTATCAGAAGCAAAAGCAACTCTGATGACTTATGCTATACCAGCCTCTTTTAGCTTTTCCTCCATTTCGGCCTGGGACAGAACATTTTTTAAACCAATTACTTTTACGCCCTTTGCCTCTGCATCTTTAAACATTGATATAAAGATCAGCGGACAGAAGACAATATCAAATTGCGATGCCGCACTTCTTCCCTCGCTTAAGGAACAGTGATGCAATTTACTTACTTTTAAGCCCAGGGATTTAACAACCTTTTCCGCTGTCATCTTCATCATCAAGCTTGTTCCTGCGCCATTGGCACATGTGACCATTATGCTTAACATATATTCACTCCTTAATTAAATTACTTTGTGTCCTGTTAATTAGCTTCTTCTGCTTTGACTTTCTTATATTCTTCGTAATCATCTGTAATGAGGAAGTAATGCTTCTTGTCTTTCAAATACTGTAATTGAGGAATTGCAATTAATGCAATTACAACTATGGCTATACCAAAGTAGCTTAAGTATTTCATAACCACTGTAAATACAGGCCATACAACTGCCCAGTCCCACATTCCTAAGTAACCGCCATATGCTGCCATACCTACCCAGCTGGCAATGATAGCGGAACCAAATACCTGGCAAAGCCCTGCAAGGAATGGAAATAGTAATGCTGCCTTTATGCCGCCCTTATTATTAGCAAATACAGCAATCGTTGCATTGTCAAAGAAAACCGGAACAAATCCTGCAATTACAAGTACCGGACTCTTTAATAATATTAAAGCAATTATTGCAAGAAACTGTCCTGTAGCACCAGCTAAGAAACCAACCGTAACAGCATTTGGGGAACCAAAGCCATAGGCCACCGCACAGTCCACACCTGGAACCGCACCCGGTAACAATTTCTGGGATATACCATGGAAGGATTGGGTCAACTCCGTTACGAAGGTTCTTATACCCAACTGCAATATTGCCAGGTATACCGAGAAATTGAGGCAAGTTTTAAGTATGTAGAAAAGAAAACTATCTGTATCCTTCATAAACTCAGCTTGAACCAAATAGTCCTTTCCTAAGATCAATAAAATTATTCCAAAGAAAATGAACATAAGGATGGATGTTGCAACCATATTTTCATTGAAGATAGACAGGAAACCAGGGAACTGGATGTCTTCCAATTTCTTAGATTCTTTCTTACCCTTCCTTCGTCCCATCTTTTCTGCTAATACGGATGCAATTGCAATTGCAAACATCTGCTGATGAGCTATTGCAAAGCCGCCCCCATCAGTTAATTCCTGAGTCGCACGTACTGTTAAGTTACTGCCTACTGCCCAATATAAACCAAGTATAATAGCCATCACCACTAAAATCAATGTATCATTTGCCGCAATTACCGGTAATGCAAATAATATTAACCAGAATGCGGTTGAAGCCTGTTGTATCTGCACATGACCTGTTGTAAATACAGCCCGGAGCTTGGTAACCTTTCTAAAACGAACCAATAATATATTAACAATAAAGGCAATCAGCAAAAGAATCATTACATTTGAAAAGGTCTTGCCAAATACCTCTTCCACACCTGCCGTTACTGCATTTTGTCCAAAGTATGGGTCAATTACCATAGCATCGAGGCTAAATCTATCCTTTAAACCAACAAGGATTGGACGGAAGTTATTGACCAGGCCGCCGGAACCGACCGCTAAAATCATATAACCACAGACTGCTTTTACACCACCTGACAGGACATCATACCAGGGTTTCTTTAATAAAAGATAACCGATAATAACAATTAAACCAATAAAGAATGCTGGTTGCGTTAAAATGTTGCTTGCAAAATAAGTCCACACCTTTAATAAAATTTCCATATTACCCTCCATTCTTTCTCCTAAAGATTTTTATAGATTTCTACCAATACAACCTTATAAATACCTAGTCCCTTCGTAACTTTCCCTAATGGAAACTCCCCCTTTTCATAATACTCATTAATTATGTTTACTTTTTATTTATATTATATTTATAAATTCATTATAATGTCCTTATATGTTTATGTCAATACTATTATATGAATAATATCATATCTATACGATCATTTGATGGATTTTTTGCATGTGTCACTTGTTTAAATTTGATTTAATGCAATTTAATCTCTTTTTTATGAACTTTGTTCATTTATTTATTCTAATTCCAGCTGCATTATTCTATGGTAAATAATGCAGGATATCCTACATATTTCCCAGATACACAGGTACACTTATTATGTTCCCTTACTTTCATGCAAAATAAAACAGCATCATAATCTTTGTCAAAGAAGATTATGATGCTTAACAGGTTATGTCCTTATATATCTGTCTATATCTATCTAATTATATCTGTTTATTATATCCCGCTTAAAATGCTATGAATATTTTTGGTCAATCCTGAGCAAATCTTCTACCGTCTTTGCCTCAAGAAGCTCGTCTACTAATTCTTCATTTAAAAGTAACAAAGCGAGCTTCTCCATATTCTGCAAGTGAATATCATGATCAATGGATGCCAATACAAAAAATAATTTTGCGTCTTTCTCCGGATTGCCTTCTTCAAAATGCACCGGTTCCTCAACCTTCATAAAACTGATTGCCGTATCATTCACACCCACAGCCCCTTCCTGAGAATGTGGCATTGCAATATTAGGAGCCAGAACAATATAGGGACCATATTTTTTTACGCATTCAATAATGGCATCTATATATTCTTTATCGATAGAATGGTCTGAAATCAACGGCTGGCAGGAAGCTTCAATTGCCGCTTCCCAAGTATCAAAGTGTTGCTGAAAACAAACATGTCCTTTATCAACAAGCTCTTTTATTAACATAATAATCCTCCTAACACGCTTTTGGTTAAGAGGATTTTTCCTCCTAACATCTGGTTCATACAACTTAATAAAATCCGATCTGCCTACTTATTTTCCTATTTACCTCAAAATTGCTTAAACTTTATTTCGCAAGAAACAAAGCAGCTTTACAATAAGGGAACAGGAATATTATATGACCTTTCCGAATTTTTATCAAGTATATTTTATGATTATTTGTTCTTTTTATTGAACATTTGTTTTATATACGAACATATTTGTTAATAAACTTGTTATTCTTATGCCTGTACTTTGTTTTATATCCCATCCTGTTATAGATAGCACTTCTATAACTTATTTGATTGTTTTTTCTATCTCAGAACGTGAAGCCATAGAAAATTTACTTATAATCCAATCAACGATTTTATCCTTTGCCTGCAAAGTATTTAAATCATATGCAGAACGTACATAATCTCTTCCAAACAGATTCTCGCTCAAGGTATAATTTGCCACAGGCCAACCGTATTCCTCATTCTTTTTATTGCGTTTTCTATGAAAACCCTTCACGGTAATATAGGTCTGCATCTGCAATAAGGCCATGGTTCCTTCAAAGCCTTTCTCACCACCCTTGCCAAAGCCAGCCGCTGTCTTCAATTCATTGGAGGGCATCTCATCCCGCAGCTCCAGGACCTCCATTATCCGCTTTGCACGATAGCTTGCCAGGCCATCCTCATACCTGCTGTCAAAATCATATCCGTCCCGCCGGAAGGCTGCCAGGTACGGATACCACTCCCTTGATACAAAGCCGGCACGGTTGCCAAATAACTTACCATAGGCAATCCGGCCTTCCGCAGCGATCACCTCACGCCATGCCCAGGGATCCTCCTCCGGCTTATCCGACCACCAGGAATTTATTCCCGTAATTTCCTCTACGGAAAAACCCTGCACAGAATTCTTAAATAGTGGGAGGAAGCCCACCTTATTAATATAACCGGAAAGCTCCCCACTGGTCTTAATTCTCTTAGGATCGTCATCAGCAAGTCCTTCCATTACCCATTTGCCATCAATCGTAACCATACCTCTTCTCCCCAATTTAATCTTAAGAATATACTTACCCGGAGCTGCCTAAGAAAAGTCATTCTCCGAACTATAACCGGTTCATTAGTGACCCCTGTAGCAGCTGGCCTTAACCAATCATGCCCGTCTACTGATTATGTCCGTTTACTATTCATATCCGTCTACTAATCATATCCGTCTACTAATCATATCCGTCCACTAATCATGTCCGTTTAATTCATCCAGGGTCTTTTCATAGGCCGGAAGAAAGTCCCTTGTGAAGATGTCTACTTCTGCCAGCTCCATCTTTTCCAGAATAACACAAAGGGATTTTTCCGCACTGCCAAATTCCGTATTTCCCGCTTTTCTTTCTTCAATGCATTTAATTAACGCCGATAATTTATCCGCCGCCTTCACTAATCTCCAGAGGTAAGCCTCCCCCTCTTTCGGAAAGAAAATGGATTCATAGCCTGCCCTCATATCCTCAGGCAGCATCCCAAGCAGGCGCCTTGCCGCATCCGCTTCTATGGCCTTGAAGGCACCCTGGATATTTTCATTAAAATATTTAATCGGGGTAGGCATGTCTCCCGTGATAATCTCCGTCGCATCATGGTATAGCCCTATCAGGGCTGCCTTCTCCGCATTCAGATGGTTTCCCAGCCTCTCATTGCTGATAATTGCCAGCGCATGCGCCAGAATGCTCACCTCAAGGGAATGTTCACTGATATTTTCCGAATTGGAGTTACGCATCAATGCCCAACGCTCGATCAGCTTCATTCTTGACATCATTGCAAAAAAACCATTCTCCATGCCTTTATCCTCCGTCCTTGCCTGGAGCGCTCCCGGAAAGCTTTCCTGTGCTTATTGCCGGGAGTTCTCCTAATGCTCCAAATACTTCTTAATATATTCACCTGTGTAGGAAACAGGATTATCCGCCACTTCCTCCGGGGTTCCCTGCGCAATTATGGTGCCGCCCTTATCTCCGCCTTCCGGCCCGATATCTATGATATAATCCGCCGTCTTTATCACGTCCAGGTTATGTTCGATTACTACTACTGTATTTCCCGCATCGGAAAAACGCTTCATGATCTCAATTAATTTATGCACATCTGCAAAATGCAATCCCGTCGTCGGTTCATCCAGAATATAAATCGTCTTACCGGTGCTCCGTTTGCTTAACTCTGTCGCCAGCTTGATCCTCTGCGCCTCGCCACCGGAAAGGGACGTCGAGGGATGTCCTAACCTGAGGTAGGATAATCCTACATCATTTAAGGTCTCTATCTTCCTCTTAATGGAGGGCACGTTTTCAAAGAATTTTACCGCTTCTTCTATTGTCATGTCCAGAACATCATAAATGTTCTTTCCTTTATAACGGACTTCCAGGGTCTCACGGTTATATCTCTTGCCCCCGCATACTTCACAGGGCACATAGATATCCGGCAGGAAATTCATCTCAATCTTCAGGATACCGTCACCGCTGCAGGCCTCGCAGCGTCCTCCCTTTACATTAAAGCTAAAACGGCCCTTTCCATAGCCCCTCATCTTGGCATCCTGGGTGGATGCAAACAGATCCCTGATCTGGTCAAACACACCGGTATAAGTAGCCGGATTTGACCTTGGAGTTCTGCCGATAGGAGACTGGTCAATATTAATTACCTTGTCCAGCTGCTCAATTCCAATCATCTCAGCATGCTTGCCTGGAATTTCACGGGCGCGGTTTAAATCCCTTGCCAGCCTCTTATATAAAATCTCAGTAACCAGGGAGCTCTTGCCGGAACCGGATACACCTGTTACACAGGTCATGATGCCCAAAGGAATATCCACGTCCACATTCTTTAGGTTATTCTCGCTGGCACCGCGGATGGACAGATAGCCCGTCGGCTGACGCCGCTCCTTAGGAACAGGGATTTTGATCCTTCCGCTTAGGTAGGCTCCGGTAATGGACTCCTTCACCCTCATAATCTGCTTTGCTGTACCCTTGGCTACTACTTTTCCTCCGTGTTCACCGGCTCCAGGCCCGATATCAACGATATAGTCCGCCGCAAACATGGTATCCTCATCATGCTCCACCACGATCAGGGTATTCCCCAAATCCTTAAGGTTCTTTAATGTCTTTAGGAGCTTATCATTATCCCTTTGGTGGAGACCGATGCTTGGCTCATCCAGGATATAAGCTACCCCTACCAAACCGGAACCGATCTGTGTCGCCAGCCTGATTCTCTGGGATTCACCGCCGGATAAGCTGCCGGTAGCCCTTGCCAGGGTCAGGTAATCCAAGCCTACATCCATTAAAAAATTAATTCTCGCTTTGATTTCCTTCAGCACAAGCTCACCAATCTTAAGCTGCATGGGGGTAAGCTGAAGCTCATTCATGAACTTCCCCAAATCACGGATGGAATAATCCGTTACCTCGGAGATATTTTTATCACCGACAGTAACTGCAAGGGATTCCTTCTTCAAACGCCGGCCGCCGCATTCCTTGCAGGGGGTCGTCCTCATGAAGGTCTCATATTCCTGCTTTATCGTCTCGGAAGCCGTCTCCCGGTAACGTCTCTCAACATTTCGGATCAGTCCTTCAAAAGCAACATCATAGACACCTACACCCCTCTGTCCCCGGTAATGTACCTTCACCGTCTTTCCATCGGTTCCATAGATAAATATGCGCTTTGCTTCCTCGGATAATTGGTTATAGGGCGTGCTCAAATCAAATTTATACTCTTTGGCAAGAGCCTCCATAATACATCTGCTATAGCTTCCCTTGTCGACAACCGACTGCCAGCCGGGAGCCGCAATAGCACCATCAATAATGCTCTTGTCCTTATCAGGTACCAAAAGGGCCTCATCAAACTCCATCTTAATACCTATCCCGTGGCATTCCGGGCAGGCGCCAAAGGGGTTATTAAAGGAGAATACCCTGGGCTCTATCTCGTCAATGCTGATCCCACAGTCCGGGCAGGCAAAATTCTGGCTAAAGGTCAGCTGCTCCCCTTCGATCACATCCACATAAAGCAGCCCTTCCGCCAATTTAAGTACACTTTCAATGGAATCGGAAAGCCTCTTTTCGATCCCCTCTTTCACTACAAGACGGTCAACGATGATTTCAATATTATGTTTATTGTTTTTTTCCAGCTTAATCTCTTCACCAAGGTCATAGAGGCTGCCGTCAACCCTTACCCTGACATAGCCGCTGCGCTTCGCCTGCTCGAATAACTTTACATGCTCCCCCTTACGTCCCCTGACCACCGGAGCAAGCAGCTGTATCCTTGTGCCCTGGGGCAGGGACATAATCTCATCCACCATCTGGTCGACGGTCTGCTTACGGATCTCCTTCCCGCATTCAGGGCAATGGGGGATGCCGATCCTTGCGTATAACAAACGAAAATAATCGTAAATCTCCGTCACTGTTCCTACAGTAGAACGGGGATTCCGGTTCGTCGATTTCTGATCGATGGAAATGGCCGGAGGCAGCCCTTCAATGCTTTCCACGTTCGGTTTCTCCATCTGCCCAAGGAACTGTCTTGCATAGGAAGATAAGGATTCCATATATCTTCTCTGCCCCTCTGCATAAATTGTATCAAAGGCCAAGGAGGATTTTCCGGAACCGCTGAGACCGGTCAGCACGACAAATTGATCCCTTGGGATGTCCAGCTCAATGTCCTTTAAATTATTTTCCTTTGCGCCTCTTATTTTTATATAATTCTTTTTTTCTGCCATATTTCCACCTATCCTATGTGACTATGAATCACAATAAATTTATCAGCTTTTCCTTCAATCCTTATGTCCTTCATCCACAAACAAGCCTTCCAGAAACGGCTCCTTTGTCTTCTATCATTTACCATTGAGCTTTTTTACTAATTACCATTGATCCTTTATTAGCTATCTTTATTGTCTGGCCTTCACAACCTGTCTCCTTACTGCTTACCCTTTGCCAATCTCCAGGAGCTGCTTTTTCAGTTCTACCATCTTATCCCTGAGTATTGCCGCCTGTTCAAAGTTCAGCTCAGCCGCAGCCGTATGCATCTGCTGGGTAACTGTTTTAAGCAGCGCTTCCAGTTCCCCGCGGGACATGGATTCCATATCCTTCTCCATATCCTTGATGCTTTCTTCCGCTTTCCTGGAAATACTGATCAGATCCCTTACCTTCTTCTTTATGGTCGTAGGGGTGATTCCATGGGCTTCATTGTATGCCTGCTGGATCAGCCTTCTCCTGTTCGTCTCGGAAAGAGCCTTCCTCATGGAATCCGTTTCATGATCCGCATACATAATAACACGGCCATCCGCATTACGGGCAGCACGGCCAATGGTCTGGATCAATGAGGTCTCGGAACGCAGGAAGCCTTCCTTATCCGCATCCAGGATGGCCACCAGGCCAACCTCGGGAATATCCAACCCCTCACGGAGCAGGTTGATTCCCACCAATACATCAAACAAATCCATCCGCATGTCACGGATGATCTCCGAGCGCTCCAGGGTATCAATATCGGAATGAAGATACTTCACCCGGATACCAACCTCCCTCAGATAATTCGTCAGATCCTCCGCCATACGCTTTGTAAGGGTCGTAACGAGAACCTTATACTTCTTATCCACTTCCTTACGGATCTCTCCCAGCAGGTCGTCCACCTGACCTGTTACCGGACGCACCGAAACCTCCGGATCCAGTAATCCGGTAGGACGTATTACCTGCTCCGTACGCAGCAGCTCATGCTCACTTTCATAAGTGGAGGGCGTTGCGGATACAAATAAGATCTGGCTGATCTTACTTTCAAATTCCTGAAAATTAAGGGGCCGGTTATCCAGAGCCGACGGCAGACGGAACCCATACTCCACTAAAGTAGTTTTACGGGATCTGTCCCCTGCATACATTCCCCTGACCTGCGGAAGGGTGATATGTGACTCGTCCACTATAATCAAAAAATCCTCCGGAAAATAATCCATCAGGGTATGGGGAGGGCAGCCAGCCGGTAATCCTGTCAAATGCCTGGAATAATTCTCGATACCGGAACAAAACCCTGTTTCCCTCAGCATCTCTATATCAAAATTCGTCCGCTCAGAAATTCTCTGGGCTTCCAAAAGCTTGTCCTCACTTTTAAAATAACGGACCCGTTCCTCTAACTCTTCTTCAATATTCTTAATTGCTTCCTCCAGCTTATCCTTGGAAACAACATAGTGGGAGGCGGGAAAAATCACAATATGCCCAAGGCTGCTCTTTATCTCGCCTGTCAAGGTATCGATCTCCAAGATCCTCTCTACCTCGTCACCAAAAAATTCAACCCGTACCGCCAATTCCCCGGAAGCCGCCGGGAATATCTCAACTACATCCCCCCGTACCCGGAAGGTTCCCCGCTTGAAATCCATGTCATTCCGGTCATATTGGATCTCAATTAATTTCCTTAATACATCATCCCTGTCCTTCATCATACCGGGTCTGAGGGACAGCGTCATATTCTGGTAATCGATGGGACTACCCAAACCATAGATGCAGGAAACACTGGCCACGATGATGACATCCTTCCGCTCTGCCAGGGATGCCGTAGCCGAATGCCTGAGCTTATCAATCTCATCATTGATGGAGGAATCCTTCTCAATATAAGTATCCGTCGAAGGAACATAAGCCTCCGGCTGGTAATAGTCGTAATAGCTTACAAAATACTCAACCGCATTCTCCGGAAAGAATTCCTTAAACTCGCCGTAAAGCTGAGCCGCCAGGGTCTTATTATGTGCAATAATCAGAGTTGGCTTCTGTATCTGTTGGATCACATTCGCCATTGTAAAGGTCTTACCGGAACCGGTGACACCGAGCAAAGTCTGGCATTGGTTGCCACTTTGGAACCCTTCTACTAAGGCTTTGATTGCTTCCGGCTGGTCGCCTGTAGGCTCGAACTCAGCCGATAATTTAAACTCCATACACAAATACCCTCCTTGCTGCTTGCTTTATTGGGACGCTTGTTATTATACCATGAAAAACCACCATGGCATGGCGCTTTGCGCCAAGATGCGCACTCCCGCTGGTCTGCGCTGGTATAATATCTGCCGATATTATACCATGCCCGCAAGCTCCCATGGTATGGAACTTCATGCCAGGATGCGCACTAAATATGTTAGGCGCTGGTATAATGTCTGGCGACATTATACCATATGCAAAATCTAAAATCAATATAATATTCGAATGTCTGTTCTGATTTTTTCTGGTCAATTGTCATCCACTACGGCATGTCCGGCAGCCCTTTTTCAAGATCCACATAAAATATTTCAGTGTAAATTAATTTCCCATTGATGCGCTCAGACTTCATAAGGCTAAGCCTTGCCACCCTCATCCCTATTACCGGAAGGGTTTCCCCGAATTCCCTTGGCCGGAAGGTTTCCTTCAACTGGATCCTCCTCCCGATGGTCATATGGGGGGTGTACGCCATATCATCAATATCAAAGAAGCCTGCCTCCTTTAACTCCTTTACCAATTCTTTCTGGAGCCTCCACAGGGTCTCATTCCTTTCCACACCAATCCAGTAAATATCTCCTTCCCGCCGCTTGAACCTGCCAAGCCCCTTTAATTCCAAGAAAAAACCGTGTACCTTCGATTTTTCTACCGCCCGGCGCATCGCTCCCTTCACTTCCTCCAGCCGTTTTGTCTCGCCGATGAAATTTACCGTAAGATGCAGGTTTTCCTTCGCTGTAAAGGTTCCACCCTTCGAATAGTCCTTTAGCCTTAGGACAGAATCATATAGTAAATTTTCCACCTCTTCATTAAATAAGATTGCAGTAAATAACCTCATTCTCCAAACCTCCTCCTGCTTCCACCCGGCTTTCCATGCTTATGTCCATGCCAATCCTTACGGGCATTACCCTTATACCGCACAAATTGCCATGAAAATGCTGCCACGGACCCGGTCCTTGCTTCATTCATTAACTTTATTTCTCTCAACCCTTCTTCCTATTATATATCAAGCCATCCTCCGCAACAATATTGATGTATTTCTCCACTGTGGATCCCAGCCTCCCCTTTTTCAGCGGAACATCCCCCAATAAACCGGTACGGCTCAATCCCTGGTGCAAAAAGTGCATAAACCAATAAACTCATTGTAATATCATGCACAACCCGTTATAATATTATTAAGGAGCGATTCTATGAGCAAAAGTAAAAATTACAAATCATTACGCACAGTTGTTGTGACACTCTTAATTGTATTTGTACTCATAATGAATCAATATGGTTCCGCAAGGGATAAAGAGACCTCATCCACATCCCTTCCATCGGGGGTAATTGAGGTTCATTTTATCGATGTCGGCCAGGGTGATTCCATTTTAATCGAGACAAAAGACTCTGCAATGCTGATTGACGCCGGTGAAAATGATAAAGGCATTGATGTTGTAAATTATCTACAATTGCAGAACATCCAAAAGCTCGATTATCTCGTCGGAACTCATCCCCACAGTGACCATATTGGAGGATTAGACGATGTACTAAATTCATTCCCGGTAGACAAAGTATTATTGCCGGACGTTGCAAACAATACGGCCACCTTTGAGGAAGTATTGGACACTTTAGATAAAAAGAATTTAAAAATCACGAAAACTGAAGTGGGAGACCAATACAGCTTTGGAGACGCGACCTTTACCATACTGTCTCCGGCCAGCCCCTATGACGACATGAACGATAACAGCCTGGTGATCAAACTAAACTTCGGAAAAAATTCTTTCCTATTCACAGGCGATGCGGAAAAACCGGCTGAGATAGACATGCTGGCAGGAGCCTTTGACCTGTCGGCCGATGTACTGAAGATCGGGCACCATGGCTCGGAATCCAGTACCAGCAGGGATTTCCTAGCCGCGGTAAATCCCACTTATGCCGTCATCTGCGTTGGCACCAACAACGATTACGGCCATCCCAAGGAGGAAACATTACGCAGGATAAAAGAGCAGGGCGTCAAGCTCTACCGCACCGATATGCAGGGAACCATAGTGTTCACCTCAAATGGTAAAAATATATCCGTGAATACAAAAGATTATGATATAACGGACGAAGATTTAGAAGACTGATGTTTGGAGGCTTTTCATGAAAAAACTGATCATTGACCGATTTGAGGGCAGTTATGCCATATGTGAACTTGAAGATAAGACCACCGTCAAAGTTCCTAAGTACAAACTACCTTTGGAGGCAAAAGAGGGGGATTGCCTGATACAGGGTTCGGACGGAATGTACCGCGAGGATTCCACTACCACAAAAAAACTGGAAGACCGGATCCGCAAGAAAATGAACCGCCTATTTGCAGGTTAAGGAGATCACAATGTACGAAACATTATTGATATACCCGGAAGAAAAAACAGAATTCTATCAGCTATTACATAGCCAGCTTAAGTCCCTGTTAGAAAATGAAACCTTTCTAATTCCAAATTTAAGCAATGCCTCAGCCCTGCTTGCCGGAGCCCTGAAGGATATCAACTGGGCCGGCTTCTACCTGATCCGGAATGGGGAATTATTACTCGGCCCCTTCCAAGGCAAGCCCGCCTGCATCCATATCCCCATTGGCAAAGGCGTATGCGGCACAGCCGTCTCTGAGGACAAAACACAATTAGTACCGGATGTACATGAATTTCCAGGCCATATCGCCTGTGACAGTGCTTCCCGTTCTGAGATTGTAGTACCAATACACGCCGGGAGCCGGATTGTCGGTGTCCTTGATATCGACAGCCCAAGCTTAGGCCGTTTTGACCATGCGGATCAAAACGGCCTGGAAAAATTCGTGGAGCTATTGGCAGCTGGCACTGACTGGGACAGATAATGCTTGTTTTATGTCATGCATCTTGGTTAACGGAACATGTATTTAGTTCCGATAATATAGGTTATGAGAAGTTGCACTTTACTTCTCATAAAAGGCGCTGTACCTGCGCCGTGCATCCCGATTATCGGAACATGTATTTAGTTCCGATAATATCTTTTCCATCACTTCTTCCATGCCCAGCTTCTCAGCATCCACGATGATATGGGCATATTTTTCATAGAGGGGGCAGCGTTCCTCATAAAGATCCTTTAACGTCTGCCCGTCGCGGAATACCACACCTCTTTGCTTAATATTGCCCAGGCGGTTATTAATTGTCTTATAGCTGAGCTGTATATAGACCACGGTGCCAATCTCCCGCAGGTGCTCCATCGCTTTCGCGCCGTAAATTACGCTGCCGCCTGTAGCAATCACAGAATTCTCCACCGCAATTTCAAAATTTACCTGCTCTTCAATCCGGATGAGCCCTTCAAGCCCATCCCGTTCAATAATATCCTTCAACAGGCATTTCTCCTGCTCCTGGATCAATAAATCCGAATCAATAAAGCGATAGCCCAACACCTTCGCTAAAATTACTCCAACCGTACTCTTACCCGCACCGGGCATCCCAATCAATACGACGTTCCCCATATGTATGTCCATGCTCCACATACAACACAAAATTCCACAAAATGCAGCATGGATCCGGTCCCCCTTCCACTTATTATTTTAATCCTTTTGCCTCCGTAATTCCTCTGAAAGGCATCTATTCCTTTTCCTTAACCAATCAATTTAGGCAGAGCCTCTAATAGCTTACCATAGTTATAGTAGTTATATTCATTTGCCAAAAGGGTTCTCGCTTTGCTGGAATTGCCAAGACAATTGGCTCCATACCCGATTTCCAGGGTAATTGCGGCAAAATCAGGATTGGGGGCGCTGATCTTTAATTTTGTCTGGTCCAAATCCTTGACCTGCATCAGGATATATTCCTTCTTCCCATCCGTAAAGGCCGAGAAACCGTAGGCCGGTGAGAACCTTGCCCCAATGGCGAGGCCGATTGCATAATCCGTTAAACTGGAGCCCTCACCCCTCATACCGTACAGGGTGCTCTCATAAACCGGGGTATATTTTCTCTTCGTTATCCCTTGGTTTAAGACCTTCATTACCCCCGTCCTTAAATCGGAGCTTTTCCGTGCCTGGGCTTTTGTCTGCCAGGTCTTTCCGGCATAAATAATGGAGCCCTGGTTATGCATGTCGATATAGATATCCGCCTTCTCAACGACAATATAATGATAGAGCCATTTCATTAAGGCCTTTGTTTCATTCATGGATCCCGCATAGGTACCTGGGTAATTGGCATAGCCCGGCTTGCTTGCTATGGATGGCCTTAAGCGGCTGCCCTTGATTATCTGCCCCCATTGAAGTCCGGGAAAATTACGGCCTCCGTCCGTTCCGTTCGGATATGCCTTCCAAAGAATTCCGCCCTTGGTCGTATATTTACCCGGCGTCTTTATTAAGGCTTCCCTTCCGTCCACATTGATGACTGGTACTGCTACATATTTGTTCCTTTTCAGAAGCTCCATGGTTTTCGCATCCGTCTGGGCTTTTTGTACCAGGTCTACCAATTGCTTCACCAGAAAGGTTCCCCCGCCAAATTCCCTGGCATGAACCTGCCCTGTCAGCATGATAACATTCTTATTATAATCGGAATCCATATCGATTTCAACCGCATATAAAGCTCTCCCCTCAGGAGAAGTTCCTATTTTATAAAGATAGACCCCTTCATACCTTGAGAGCTGCTTTAAAATTGTTGTATAGGCTTTATAGTCCATGGTTTTATTAATGTCTATCCGCATATTTACCGGCGCCTTGCCATATTCCGTTGCATCTGACCACATATATCCCATAGCCTTCTTATATTCTCCATAGGGCATACCGTTTCCGCGGAGAGTTCCGACATTCATCAGCCCCAGCTGCAGCAGGTAGCGGGACACTTTTCCCTGGCTGATTCCTGTTATGCTGTTGTTTATGTAATCGTAGCCCGCCATTAAGTTCAAGGTATTGGAACGGTATGGTCTTACTCCCGGTAACGGTGTTACCGCCGGTTCCACCGTTGGCGTAATTGTGGGAGTGGTGGCCGGTGCCGGTGTCGGTGTTGGAGTAATTGAAGCATCCGGCGTATCCGGTTGCATGGTAGGCTGGGGTGAAGCAGTTGGCTGGGGCACATCCGTCAGCTGCGGTGTAGTTGTTAGCTGAGGCACATCCGTCAGCTGCGGTGTAACTGTTAGCTGAGGTGCATCCGTCAGCTGCGGTGTAACTGTTAGCTGAGGTGCATCCGTCAGCTGCGATATATTTGTTAGCTGTGGTATTGTATCGGGTTGATCAGGTACTGATATAAGATTAACAGATGTATTAGAATAATCCGCATTACCCTTGGCCGTACTGCTCGCCTCCGCGATCATTGTACCGGGATACGGTATCATTAAAGTTATCATTAGTGTAAGTTTAATTAACAGTGCTTTCCCTTTTATTCTTTCTCTTGCTCTTTCCCCCATCCTTTCCTTCGTTCTGTCTTTCTCGCTTTTTCCATTTCTTACATTCATTCTTTTGTCCCTCATTGTTGTTGCCGTGCAGTAAAGTCCTTGGTTTAATTGCTATATTTTAATTTAACCATGCCTCATTATATCTGTCAAATTCCATTATCAGGTAAACCCTCCATATATCTACAAACAGGAAAAACTCCTATCAATAACCCTAAATGCAGTGATGGATCGGACCAGAAAATCCCACCCCGATACTTGACAAAGAGCCACAATAAAGAGCAGCCCCCATAGAAGATTTTCCTCTTCCAAGTGGGGGCTGCCCATAGCTTTATTTATATCGGGAAATCATGTATCCAAGCATTAATCCATCACCAGATCAGGCTAAAGTCCCTCTACAGCCTCTGGATAAAACGCCGGAATGCTTCCTGACCCTCCGGAGTCCTCTTATAGACTCCCGCATGGGTCAGAACCTGTAAAAATACCTTACCTATTTCCTCCTGTAATACCTCATTGACATTGTCTGCTGAAAGTCCGGGATGGTTCGGCAGGAATTCCTCCACCCAATCAGCATGCTTCTCTAACAGCTCATTGCTCCTGGGATCCTTTCCTTCCAGCAGATACTGGCTTAGCAGCTCCATCTCATCCTTTAATCTTGCCGGCAGTACGGCAAGCCCCATAACCTCAATTAATCCAATATTCTCTTTCTTAATATGGTGAAGCCCGGCATGGGGATGGAATACGCCGAGGGGGTGCTCCTCTGTGGTCAGGTTATTTCGTAGCACAAGATCCAATTCATAGACCCCCTGCCGTTTTCTTGCAATGGGGGTAATCGTATTATGCGGCTCCCGGTTGGTTTCAGCATAAATGCCCGCTGCCTCATCAGAGTAACCGCGCCACTTCAGTAAAATATGGTCCGCAAGCTCCACTAACCTTTCATCATCCTGGGAGCAAATCCGCAGCACGGACATGGGCCAGGCTACAATACCGGCCTGGACATCCTCAAAGCCGGGAATCTTGAATTCATATTCTATGGCCGCCCTGGCCATGGCAAATTCGTAATTACCGCCCTGAAAATGGTCATGGCTCAGGATAGACCCTCCCACAATGGGCAGGTCCGCATTGGAACCGACAAAGTAGTGGGGGAACAGGGCAACAAAATCCAACAGCTTACGGAAGGTAGCCCTTTCAATCCTCATCGGAACATGTTCATTATTAAATACAATACAATGCTCATTATAATATACATAGGGTGAGTATTGAAATCCCCAGTCCTGACCATGGATCGTCACCGGGATCACCCTGTGGTTCTGCCTGGCCGGGTGATCCACCCTTCCCGCATACCCCACGTTCTCCTTGCAAAGAAGGCATTTGGGATATCCGCTCTGCTTCGCCTGCTTTGCAGCGGCAATCGCCCTCGGATCCTTCTCCGGCTTTGACAGGTTAATGGTGATATCAATATCCCCGTACTCCGTCCTTGTGACCCATTTCATATCCTTCTTGATGCGGTAGCTTCTGATATAATCTGTCACCTGGCTGAATTTATAATAAAAATCCGTCGCTTCCTTCGGTGATTTGGCATATTCTTTTTTGAATCTGGCAGCCACCTCGCTGGGGCGCGGTGTCAAAAGCCCCATAATCCTTGTATCAAATAAATCCCTGTATACGATACTATCCTCTAAATAACCCTTTTCCTGGGCATAATCCAACAGAGAAGCCAGAATATCCTCCAGGGAAAGCTCTTCTTCCGATAGCCTGGCCGCCTGAACTGCAATATCCTCACCCTCCGGATCCTGATAATCCTCCAATTGGAACAGCTCCAACAATCTGTTGATCGTATAATCAATATCCTCCGCCTGGGTTAAGCCGGCCTTAACAGAATACACCACCAGCTTCTTAATCCACCTGTAAATCATAATTACAACTATGCTCCTCTCACCCATTTAACGCCCAAATCCTACCGGTATCCCTTCGGATGGTTCTTATGCCAGTTCCAGGCAGAAGCAATGATTTCTTCCAAATCTGCATGCTGTGGCTTCCACCCCAGAACCTTTTTTGCTTTCTCACTGGAGGCAATTAATACCGCCGGATCGCCTGCACGCCTCGGCACGATTTCTGTCTTAATGGGATCCCCTGTGACCTTGCGGGCTGTCTCAATTACTTCTTTAACAGTAAAGCCCACCCCATTTCCAAGGTTAAAGATGTCGCTTCCGTTGCCCTTCCTCAGGTAATCCACCGCTAAAATATGCGCCTGTGCCAGATCCGTAACATGAATATAATCGCGGATACAGGTACCATCCTTTGTATCATAATCATCGCCGAAAATACTGATTGCTTCCCTCTGCTTATTGGGAACCTGCAGGATCAACGGGATTAAATGTGATTCCGGATTATGGGCTTCACCGATATTACCGCTCCTATGGGCACCGCAGGCATTGAAATAGCGCAGGGACACAAACCTAAGTCCATATGCCTTTCCCGTCCATTTGAACATCTTCTCCATAGATAATTTTGTCTCACCATAAGTGTTCGTAGGCTCCGTGCGGTCAGATTCCAGGATCGGAACACGCTCCGGCTCCCCATAGGTAGCCGCCGTGGAGGAAAATACGATTTTATCAATCCCGTGGGCAACCATGGATTCCAGCAGCACCTTAGTCCCACAGAGGTTATTATCATAATACTTTAATGGGTTTACCATGCTCTCACCTACCAGGGAATTTGCAGCAAAATGAATCACTGCATCCACCTTTTCCTGGTCAAATACACTGTCAATAAAGCTCCTGTCACGGATATCCCCCTGATAGAAGCGTGCCTTCGGGTGTACTGCCTCTTTATATCCGGTCTCAAGATTGTCGACAATAACTACCTCTTCTCCCCGGTCAATTAATTCATATACCGTATGTGAACCAATATATCCGGCTCCGCCTAATACTAAAATTGCCATACGCCGCTTCCTTTCTATCTCTTATACTTATAATAGTACTTATAATATAACCGGCCCGTTACCTACTTCCACCACATAGAAGCTGGCCTCATAACCGATCTTGTCCTTGTATTCCTTTCCAACCTCCCGGATAAAGCTGTCCACTGCTTCACCCTTCACAATGCTTACCGCACAACCGCCAAAGCCCGCACCGGTCATCCTCGCACCGATAACGCCCTCCTGCTTCCATGCAGCTTCTACAATCGTATCCAGCTCGATCCCAGTTACCTCATAATCAAACTGGGTGGATTTATGGGAAGCATTCATCAGCTGCCCAAATAAGGTAAGGTCGTTCTTTTTCAGGGCCTCCACTGCCTTTATGGTTCTTTGGTTTTCATAAACCGCATGCTTTGCACGGGTGGCATGCACCGGATCCTTAATTGCCTCCTTATAGGTCTCGAACTGCTCCTCCGACAGATCTCCCAAGGTCTTTATTTCCACCACCTTCTGAAGGTCAGCCAGCGCAGCCTCGCATTCGCTTCTTCTCTCATTATACTTTGAATCACCAAGTCCCCGCTTCTTATTGGTATTCATGATGACAATCTTGGCTCCGCCCAAATCCAGCGGTGCGTACTCATAGGATAAATCTGCCGTATCCAGGAAAATGGCATTATCCTTTTTGCCCATGGCAACTGCAAACTGGTCCATGATGCCGCAGTTAACCCCAATAAACTTATTCTCCGCATACTGTCCAAGCAGCGCCAGATCCGTAAAACTAATTCCCAACCCAAAAAGCTGATCCAGCACAAAACCGGTCAGTACCTCAAGGGATGCGGAAGAAGAAAGCCCGGAGCCGTTGGGGATGTTGCCAAAATAAAGTATGTCCATACCGGAACTGATATCATAGCCCTTCAGCTGCATGGCCCAGATTACGCCCTTGGGATAATTTGACCAATTATCTTCTTTCTTCTCTAAATTTTCTATAGAAGATTCAATGATACCCATCTGCTCAAAATTCATGGAATAAAAGCGCAGCTTCTTATCCTCCCTCTTTCTGGCAACCGCGTAGGTACCGATTGTCAATGCGCAGGGAAACACATGCCCCCCATTATAATCCGTATGCTCCCCGATCAAATTCACTCTGCCCGGAGCAAAATAAACCCCATACGCTCCACTATCCCCAAATATCTCTTCAAATTTCTGCAATAACTCTCTCTTCATACCTGATCTCCCTTCTATTACTATTTCCTTTCGATGTTATTTCCTGCTTTAGCTTTTTATTTATTTTTGATTTGTTTTTTAAGTTTATTTTATATTTCCTGTTATATTACAGTTTTTCTGTTCAATTCTATCATACTCCTCTTTCCCCTATTTGTAAAGAGGCTTCCTCCCGTTTTTCATGGCTTATTATTTACAATTTATTTTACAATCCTGTTTTCCAGGCTCCTATCTTTTATGATCCAAAAATAAGCTTCATAACAATATTCTGCCCATAATCCCCAAAGCCTTCGCCAAATAAGTTCAGCCCTCCCTTATGGACTGCATCCTCCTTAATCCCAATCCGGACGGATATATAATCCTGTTTTTCCAGCTGGAATTCCCGCAATACCCTCTCCTCTGATTTCTCGTCATCAAGATAACAGCCCTGCTCCGTAATCCTCCAGGTCTTTAAGACCCCGTACTGGGTATTCTTATCAGGCCACCAATCGGGATTTTGCTTTCCCCTGCGCCCCCCAAAATCACCTGGGCAGCTCCAGGTACCGGCTTCCATTCCATTTACCCATAGGGTGATATCGGACGGATAATCCATATTATATTCATGGTCCTCGGAGCACAGCTCCATGGACAGCTCAAGACATTTCACCCTTTTACCGGATAGTGAATCGGAAGGAAAACGATATTCCAGGAATCCATGCCCAAGCCAGATTAACTGAGCCTCCATACGCCCCGGCAAGTAAAAGCAGCGTGGATTGTCCTCTGGACCAATGGGTCCCTTTGCACTCACGATACCGCAGGTAGGCTCTATCCGGTAGTCCACATAACTGCCTATGGGCATCTTAATAACCTCCTCATCCTGCTCCAGGTTCTTCAAGGTATTCATCTCGACATAGACATGGTCGAGGACAATATGGCATACCTTCATGGAACCACGGATACCGGGCTGCAGGTTCGTCTTAATAATTCCCGCCTCCTCCAATACCTTTACATGTGCCGCCGAGGAGGATGCCGGAATATCCAGCAGCTCCGCAATTTCATTCACATTCAGGGACTTATGGCGCAGCAGTCTGAGCATCTCTATCCTGGTTTCCGATGAAAGGGCTTTGGCAATACCAGCCAAACGCTCCGTATCATCAAGATTCATTTTTATTGTCTGTATCATAGCAGCTTCCCCTTATATTTAACAGAATTCTTGTATTGTTACAAAATACATGTTTATATAAATGATAATACCAATCCCTGCTCATTTCTACAAGCTAAACTTATTATTTTCTTTCCCTCCTGTTCATAAGACAGGTTCTGAACCAAAAAACGATTACATCAGGATTTCTGCCATCCTGACGTAACCGCCCTGTACTGACCATATTTTATTATTTACCAGAAGCAAGCTCCTATTACTATAACCTGGAAACCTCTCCATAGCTCTTCTATACTTTTTCTATACTTCTTCCATACTTCTTATTCTCTTTTATATTTCCTCGTTCTCCGCCGCCAGAACCTGTATTCCCCGGTGCTCCACTGCGGTGGAAAAGACGACCTGGGTACTGGTCTTACCAAACTTCTGGATCTCTCCGATAAACAGGTCCAAATCCATGGTGCTTTTAAAGCATACCTTGATCAGCATCGAGAAATTTCCTGTGACACAATTGCATTCCATAACGTTGGGGCAGGACTTGATGAATGGATAGAACTCTGATTTCTGTGCCGGCGCTACCTCAAGATTAATAAATGCGGTAATATGATGCCCCAGCTTCAGCCAATCAATATTCGTATGGTAGCCCTTGATGATGCCCTTCTTCTCCAGCCGTTCAATTCTTGCGGCTACTGCCGGTGAAGATAGGTATACCTTTTCTGCAAGCTGCTTTAATGGCACCCTTGCGTTCTCCTGAAGCATGATTAATAACTGTCTGTCTATATGATCCATGAATGTACCTGGCCCTCCCCATTAATTTTATACAGCTTTATTCTAACCCTAGCATATGAAGAATGCAAGAAAAAATACTAAAATGGTTTCAAGGATTCCGGCCCTATGCCCAGGGGAGCCTTTTCCCATGGACCCGACTGTGGCATTCCCTAATCCTTCTTAATGAATTTCTCAAACCCGGAGCTGTAGACCAGGCTGCCATCCTTATTGACCCACATTGCCTCAGTACCCTCCATGGATTCAATCAGGGCTTTCCCTTCCTCCAGGGGCATATTAAATAAGGTGGCCGACAAGGCATCTGCCAAACCGGAATCCTTTGTGATGATGGATACCGCCGTATAGTAATTGGCCGGCATCAGTGTGTCCGGGTCAATGATATGGTGGTAACGGACACCATCCACGGTATAGTATCTCTCATAATCACCGCTGGTCACCAGGGACAGGTTCTCCAGCTTTGTAATCATCAGGTATTGCTTATCGCTTTCCAGGTCCGGGTTCTGGATCCCTACACTCCAGAGCTTGTCCGCCTCATCCCTGCTTCCGATTGCCCTTACGTTTCCGCCCACACTGAGCAGCAGGCTCGTGTAGCCCTGGCCAATCATATATTGGGCCACCCGTTCCGTTGCATATCCTTTTGCGACTGCGCCGACATCAAGGCTCATTTCAGGATCCGCCAGATAGACCGTTGACGCCTCTTCGTCAATGATGATATCATGGATGTCCGTATGTTCTGCCTTCTCCTTCAATAATTCCATAGGGGGAAGCTTGGCATTCTCCGGGTCATTCGTCCCTTCCTCCCTGTAGTCATGCCATACCTGGAGGACGGCTCCCAAGGCTATATTTTTCTTCCCCTTCGACATGTCGTAGGCTTCCTCGGAGAATTTGAGCAGATCTATAATCTTCTGGTCCACCTTGACAGGCTGGATACCCGCATTGTCATTAATAGTTTTGATATTATTGATTCCTTCGTAATTGTTATAAATATCGTAGAGCTCATGGTATACCTTCAGGTCATCATAGATCATCTGGGCTTTCTTGGAAAACGTGGCCTCATCCTTTGCATAGCCTATAATTGTCGTGACCGTATCAAACAGCTCCAAAAAGCTAGCCTGGTACCGCTTATTGCCGCTGCCACAGGACGTCATTGTAACTAAAATTGTTATTAATAATAGGATTGCTGCTATTTTTCTGTTCAATTTTCCACCTCATAGAGAAATATGGGGAACGGGGCTTCCGGTGCATCGCCCCAGTCATCCTGTAATATAAGTTCTTAGAAGTTGTCTTTTTAACTTCTCATAAAAGGCGCCGTTCTTGCGCCGTACAAAGTGTGCCCCAAGAGGCGCACCGATTATAGGAATCGGCATCTGCTTCCTATTAATATGAAAGAGAGTGCCAGAAAACATTTTTCTACTGTTTCAGGAAATCTCCCAATAATAGAAATTATATTCTAGCACTCCCTATATCACGCTTTCTTCATCACGCAGAAGGAATTCACTTCAAATTCACTTCAATTAGAAGAATTTCACTTCATTAAAAGAGAATTACTTTGTCAAAAGAAAATCAACTTCATCAGAAGAAAATTAATTTCATTTTAAAAGCAAACCACTTCAGTTAGAAGATCCTTCTTTATTGGAAATGGATTATTTTGCTGCGTTTTCCACTGCCTTAGTGATGTTTGCCATAAATGGTCCAACATGCACGGTCACAGATGCTGCAAGATCTGCGTCTGCTGCTTTGCCTTCTTCATTTAAAGCAATACCGTTTACTTCATCGACAGTTTTGCCAGTAACATATGCTGAAAATGCATTTGCCTGCTCATACCATTCTTTACCGATAGAAGAAGCCTTCTTCATGCCATAGGCATCCTTAAGCACCTGCTTTGCCTGAGGAGCAACTGTTAAATCTGTTGTGATGGCACCAGTTGTATTAAAATTAACATTTCCCTGAACTGCATCAATGAAGCAGCTTGTAATCTTGTTGCCTGCATCAACTGTTACAACTGCAATATTTGTGTAAGCCTGCGCCAAGCCGTCTGCATCTGCTGCTGCATCCTTAGAGCTTGCGATATCTGTTGTAACACCAAGACCTAATTTATCTGCTGCGCCTGCGCCTAAATCTTGTGCGTTGGCAACAGCTTCTGCAACACCTTCAATAAAATCAGCGATATGCACGGTTACGGAAGCTGCTAAGTCTGCATCACCAGCTACACCTTCTTCTGTCACGGCAAGACCTTTTACCTCATCCACTGTCTTACCAACTACATAAGCTGCGAATGCATCCGCCTGCTCATTCCATTCCTTACCGATTTTAGAAGATCCTCTCATGCCGTACTCATCACCAAGCTGTTGCTTTGATTTGTACTCAGCTGCCTTATCGGATGTGATCTTGCCGTCTGCTGAGAATTTGATCTTTGTCTGGGCAGCATCAATTTTACAATCTAAAATCTTGCCGTCTGCGCCTACTAATACAGCAAAGATAGCCGCATCTGTCTGAGCTAAGCCTTCTGCATCAGCTGTTGCAGCTGTTGATTTTCCAAGCGAGGTTATTACAGCCAGGCCTGTCTTTGCACCGCCGGAAGCCTCAGGTGCTATAGTTGCTTCTGTCTCCGGAGCTGTGGTAGCTTCTGGTGCTGTTGTAGCCTCAGGTGCTTTCGTAGGATCGGCCGAAGGGGTGGATGACTTTGCGCATCCTGATACTAATCCAAGTACCATGGTTAAAGCTAATAATAAAGTTAAAACCTTTTTCATTTTTTTAATCCTCCCATGTTTGATATTTTTCGTTGTGTACCAATTTATAGATGCATGGCGCAAAAACAGCGCCTTTTATCAGAAGTTAAAGTACAACTTCTGATAACTTTATATTAACCCAATCCCTAAGGATGAATAACCTTATTCCTCCGGTTATTGCAGCATCATCCCGGAAATGGAAATAATATACCTATCATGATATTCTTGCTTATCATGCTATTATGGGGCTAAAGAAACGCGCTAACCAGGATTAAACACGAATTAACGCCCATAATAATAACAAAATTCTTAATGGCGCATACAAATGTCACTGCCTTATCCTGCTTCTTAAAAAAGACATTGATATTTTTCTGAACCAAAATAACCGTTGCCAGGGACAGAAGGCAAATCGGATGCAGGATACTGCACAAAACCATGATTACCGTAGCCCCATAGGTCAGATAATATAATCCTGCAAACAGGTAAAGAGCCTTCCTACCGATATAATAAGGCAAGGTATGCCGCTTCACCGCAATATCCTTCTCCACATCACAGATATTGTTGGCCAGCATGATATTTGCCGTCACACAAAAAGGTGTTACGGACAATAAAAGCAAGGTGATTACAGGCCATACCTGAAGCTCCAGCGAGATTGTCTTCAAGCTTACCCCAAGCTCTAGGTAGGTTCCTGCCGGGGAATTGATGTAAAGCAGGATGAATGGAATTAACAGTCCATAAAACAATCCTGATAATACCTCCCCCAAGGGCATCCTGGAAATTGGAACCGGACCATAGGTATAGAAGACACCGCACAGGAAGCACAGCCCGCCGGCCAGCAAAACAACGAGATCCGTCCGGTAAGCAAGCAATAACCCCAGGGCAGCGCTTATTGCAAACAAAACGTAGATGATAATCAATGCTGTCCTCCTGCTAAATTGCAGGATCTGGTGGTTATTCTTCGTATCAATATAATTATTTATGGCAGTCGTCGTTAAATCGAAGAGAAACATGGCAGCAAAAAATACTAAGGTCAAGTCCCATCGAATTGCCTGCTTCTGGTACAGCAGGAACGCTATCGTCATAAAAAACGTAAATGTACTGGTAATCTTCGTCCTAATCTCGACGTAATCCAGAAATCTCTTTACCATGCTCCCTCACTTTGGCCGCAGGTGCGGCCGCCTATTTTCTGCCAAGCTTTATTAACCAATCCTAGAAGCCTTCTTTAAAATGTGCATCAGCTTATCCTGCTTATCCCCATCGGCTTCCAGCCCTTCGATTACCTTTACAGACTTATCATAATACCTCTGGACGAAAGCGCGGGTAAATGTGATTCCTCCGCTCTCCGTAACCGCCTTGTTGATTTCTTCCCTTTGCAAGCCGGACTGCCCCGCCCTTTCCTTCAAATCCTGCCGTTTTGTCAACGCATGGATTAGCGGCAAGGTAATGACGCCCTGCTCGTAGTCAGACTGTACCGGTTTATATGCGGTCTCAACTGTCTCTTCAAAATCAATACAGTCGTCCACCAGTTGGAATATCATTCCAACATAGTAGCCCAGTCTTTTATACTTTTTGGCTTCTGCCTCGGAGCATCCTGAAAAAATCGCACCGGCATAGTAAGAGGCTTCAAACAAAGCAGCCGTTTTTCCGGAAATGATCTTTAGGTACCGGAAGACCGACAAGCTCAGATTATGGTTATTCAAATGCTGGTTCAGCTCACCGAGGCATACCCTTCCCACATAATCGGGAAGCCTTAAGTCCAGGTAATCCTTTTTATTTTCAATCGAGGCACCCATTTTCAGTGCCATGCTAAGAAGATAGTCCCCACAGATTACAGCCGTACGTTTGCCGTATTTTTTCTGCAGTGTGACTTCTCCCCTCCGAAGATCCGCATTGTCAATAATATCATCATGAACCAAAGTAGCCAGATGCAATATTTCAATCGCCGCGGCAATCTTAACCGCATTGGCAGCAACCCTGCCCTCCTTATCCATAGCACAGGTAATAACTGAGACTGCCCGGATATATTTACCCTGTGACATGGCAAGATGCTTTGTATACTCACGTATCAGCAAGGGCGATTTGGAAAGGGCATGCTCCACTTCCCGCTTCACCTGCTCCAAAGCTTCCTCCGGCAGGAGCGCCTGGTTCAAGCTCTCTTGTCGTGTATTGTCATTAGTCATTATAGAGATACCACTTTCTTACAAAAGGCAGCCTCTTCCACCCTTTCTTCAGTCCGGGCATTGCATAATAATCAAGTCCTAAGGTCCTGCCTGCACCAATTAATACGGCGATTGCGCCAAATACCATCCAGAAGGTTCCAAGGTATAAACCGGTAGTACATACGAACATGAATTGCAGTACAAGTGAAAATGCCGCTGCCGGGGTAGTAAGTAAACCGCCCATCAGTGCAAGTCCGATTAATATTTCCGCCAGAACGATAAATACCTGCATAAACATCTGCATTCCATTGCTCGGAAGGATCAGATGGCTAACAAACCAGTCCATCAACGGTATATCCAGCTTAAAAGCATAGTCACTAATTGTAGAATGCGCCAGCTCCTTTCCGCTGACGAAAATCACCCGGACCAAACCTAAGAAATTAAAATTAACTAATACATGACCTACTGCCTGGGCAGCCTGCTCTCCTGCACCTGCTGCCGCACCTGCATCAACGGTAGCGGAGGATGCCGCATCTGCTGCAGTCGTGATTACCCTGACTGATTTTGATACAACCGCAACTGCTTTCGTAATTGTATCCACAGAAGATACTGTTGCGGATGAGGTTGCATCTGTCGCAGGAGCTGATGTACCATTCAGGATCGTGTCATACCAGGAGTTTGCCCCGCCAAAGAAGCCTGTTAACTTCGGAGAGGTAAACCAGCCTTCCACAATCTTCATGATACCTTCAAATACCCATATTGCTCCAAGCCAAAGACGGAGCGGTACCAATAGGAAGCTTGGTGTCCTGTTAGAGAAATGTCCGCCGACAAAGCTTCTGCAGTTCCTGATGGTGAAAAATTCATGCTTCGCATAATTGAAAACCTTATTCCAGCCAAGAACCTGTATGAAATAAATAATATTAATAAAATGCTTTGCAAACATGGCCAAAAAGGATGGCATGCTAAAAAACCTTCCGGGCAGACCCACATGGCAAACCGCATAACGTCCGCCGATGCTGACCATAACACCGTGGAATTTCGGCTTATATTCTTCAAGGCTTCCGCTGCCGGTAATATCACATACAATATTGTGGGCTGCGGTATCGGAGCTTTGCTCACAATTTTCCACCATCTGTGGAACCGGACGCTCCTCGCCCTCGGGAATGTAATACATATTATCACCGATGACATATACATTCTTATCCTTCGTAGAACGCAAATACGCATCAACCTGAACACGGCCGCCCTGGACAACCTCCAGGTTATCAACGGTTTTCTGTGTCACATCCGTACTCTGGATTCCTGCTGCCCATACAATTGTTCCTGCCGGATACCGGTTAACACGGTCGCCTTCCTTCAGGCTGATGAAATCCGAACCGATTTCCGAAACGAAGGTATTTAAAATCACCTTAACCCGCATCTTTTCCAGCCTTCTCTGAACCTTGGCAGATAACTTTTCCGATAAAGTAGGAATTACCCTGCTTAAGCCATCTACATTAAACAGACTGACCTCGCTGCGGTCAATATTATATTTCTCACACAGGATCGGGACATATTCCGCTAATTCACCAACCATCTCAACACCGGTAAAGCCCGCTCCGACAATCCAGAAGGTAAGTAATCTTTTCCTCTCCTCCGGATTGGTCTCACGCATTGCCTTACGGAAGGTATTATGGATCTGATCCTTTAAGATAACTGCATCATCATAGGACCAAAGCTTATAAGCATACTCCTCTGCGCCCTGTACTCCAAAAAAGTTGGGCTTGGAGCCTGCTGCCAGAACCAAATAATCATAGGAATAGCTTTCATTCGTTCCAACCACTGTCTTTTTAGCGAAATCAATGGAAGAAACCGTATCCGTCTTCACATCCACTTTTCTGCCTGCAAAGACCTTTTTCAGGCTAATCTTGATACTGTCTTCGTCCACCCGGTTTGCTGCCACTTCATGTAATTCCGTTAACATCGTATGGAAGGGATTTTTGTCAATTACAGTGATTTGAACATCCTGTTTTTTTAACTTCTTCTCTAATTTTTTAGCTGTTAGAATGCCAGCATAGCCGGCTCCAACAATTACAATTCTTTTTCCCATGGCTGCTCCTTCATTCATTTCTATAGTTTTCGCTGTGCCTTCCATTGTTAATATATTGTCATTGCTGTGCCTGCAATTTCGTTAATATAATAACAATAAAATGTAAAATATTAAGAGACTTTAAGCGGTTCTGTGCCATTAAACCGCATTAATAGTATTAGTATATCACCATATTATATGTTTGAAAATATCCTATTTTCGAAATGTTAATTATAGCTATTATTTTTTTCATTTTAAAATTGTTTTTTATACAATTCCACTATTTTTAGTAGGAATAGCTATGAATAACCTGGTATTTTCTAGAAATCTGTCGAAAAAACATGAACCGATAGCTTACCCCGGCAAATAAAAAATCATTCCCAGACTCAGGATCCTGACTAAATAAAAGCATGATAAAGGCGCTGCAGAAGGGAGCATATCACCCTTCTTTTTGCAGCACCCTTTTTCAACGCCTTTTTTAATACCTTCTAAAGCTTCCTTAAAAAAACACCGTCGACTTTTATTCGCAGGCTTCTATAAACAAATATCAATTAATACACCATTAAATGAGCGGAACTATCCTGGGACGCCCTTCCCCCGCCAGCTCCAGCTTCCTTAGCAGCTTATCCTTCAGCTCCTCCCTTACTTCCTGGTATGCCTGCCTGTCGATGAGGTTATTCAGCTCATAAGGATCTTCCTCCAAATCATAGAGGCATTCCTCCACATAAATATCACTGCCGGAATCCAACCAGGCATTTTTATGCGGTGCCGTCACACAATATTTCCATCTTGGCGTGCGCAGGGCACGCCCCACCTGGCTTTCGCTGATTTGGATCAGGACATCGTTATCCCAGTCCGCAGCTCCGCCCTTTAGCAGGCTTCCTGCTGCCCTGCCATCCATCTGCTCCTCCGGTTCTGCTCCTGCAATTTCCAAAACCGTCGGTGCAAGATCCACCAGGCTTAGGGATTGTTCGACCACCCTTCCGCCTAAATAGCTGCCTCCCCGGAACACCATTGGAATTTTTATGCTTGCCTCATGGCAGGAGCGCTTATATTCTCCATTTCTGGTACGGAAATGGCTTCCGTGGTCGGAGGTAAAGATAATGACCGTATCCTCGTAAAGCCCCTTCTCCTTTAAGGCTGCCACAACCTCCCCTAAATTTTCGTCCAGCCTCCTGATACAGCCGTAATAGTCAGCAAGATTAGCCCTCCAGTCCGCATCCGGCTTATCCAGCTGCAATAAATCTTCCGGCACCTCAGCATCCCGGTACCTGTCCGCATATCCCTCCGGTGCGATATAACGGTTTTTTGTATTCTGGTGGTGTGGCTCCAAATAAGAGACCATTAAGAAAAACGGTTCCTCCTTCTCATATTGGCTGATGAACCGGGCAGCATGCCCTGTCAAAAAATCAGAACGGTACTGGCCAAAGAAGGATAGCTTTTGGTTATCGCGTCCATAAATATAGCCCTCATACGCATCGGAGGTGAATTCCAATAAATCCGCGGCCTTCCACTCCCCCGTATACCCACATCTTTTTTCCAGGGGCACCGGCTCAAGCCCTGTAAGGGAGAGATGCCATTTTCCGATGTAGTTGGTTGTATAGCCTGCATCATTTAACAGATGCGCCAGCGTTTTATTATCATCCTTTAGCTCCAGGGCATTGCGGAAGCATCCGTTTTTCGTGGCATACCTTCCGGTCTGGATAACCGCCCTTGCCGGGCCGCATACAGGCTGGCAGGTAACTGCATTCTTAAAGGTCACGCCTTCCGCGGCCAGTGCATCAAGGCTGGGAGTCAGCCCAAGGCCTGAGCCATAACAGCCGCAGGTATCCGCCCTTTGCTGGTCCGTAAAAAATAATAGGATATTCGGTCTTCTTTTCATTGCAGATCTCCCCTTTCACTCTTTGACCGCACCGGCGGTCAGTCCTGAGATAATGTATTTTTGAAGGAATATGAATATAATCAGAATAGGGACCGCTGCCGTAACGGCTGATGCCATAACACGTCCCCAGTCATAATTATATTCTCCCAGGTATGTCATCGCGATTCCCGAGGCCAATGTCCTCATCTCGGTTTTGTTTACAAGGGTCAGCCCCCATAAAAAATCCTCCCAGGATATCAGGAAAGAATAGATGCCAACAGCGATGATCCCGGGCCGGATCAGGGGCAATATGACCCGGAACAAGGTGTTTGCCTTGGAGGAGCCGTCGATATAGGCCGCCTCCTCCAGGGATTTGGGGATCGTGTCAAAGAAGCCCTTCAAAATCCAGACAGACATGGGCAGCGCGTTGGTAGAGCAGGCCAGCACCAGGGCCGTATAGGTATTTAACAATCCCAGCTTAAAATACATGTTATATAAGGCAATCAGCAAGGTCATGGCCGGGAACATCTGTGTGGACAAAAACAGCATTTGCAAAAACCGGGAGCCACGGAAGCGGAACCGGGAAAATGCATAGGAAGCAAACACTGCGAGGACCAATGTGACCAGGGTCGTCACCGTAGAAACAATCACATTGTTCTTATAAAAAACCACGAACTTTCCATCACCCATGATATTTTTATAGTTATTTAAGGTCGCACCCTTTGGTATAAATTGGGGCGGCAGCCTTAGGATTGCTTCATTTGGTTTAATGGACGTTAATATCATCCAATAGATCGGAAATATAAATATAATGGTAATTGCAACTACTCCAAGGTATACCAATACCTTATTTGATACTTTAACCTTCATTTATGCCACGCCTCCCTAATATTGAACTTCCTTTGCTGCCAGAACCTTATTATATACCGTTGAGAATATAACCAGGAACCCGAGCCAGCATACACCGACTGCAGCGCCCTTCCCCATGTTAAAGCCGGAAAATGCTGTTTCATAGGTATAGAGGGGCAAGGTGGTTGTCACCCTCACCGGACCGCCGCCGGTCATTGTGAAAAAGAGGACGAACATCTGGAAGTTAGAAACAATGGAGGTCAAGGTGACTGTTTTTATTACAGGCATAATAAATGGGATCGTGATTGCATGGAATTTCTGCCAGCCTGTTGCTCCATCTA
The DNA here is from genome assembly GCA_012839295.1 of Clostridiales bacterium. Classification (GTDB taxonomy): domain Bacteria; phylum Bacillota; class Clostridia; order Lachnospirales; family Lachnospiraceae; genus Mobilitalea. Next base: position 44,386 of record DUNO01000050.1, on the reverse strand, counting down.
TGGAGGCAGCCTCCTTTAAATCCTCCGGAACAGTCTGAAGCCCTGACAGCAGCATGATCATCATAAGGGGCATCTGCTTCCAGACCGCCGAAATTACAACGGAAAGCATTGCTGTCCCCGGGTTCCCCAGCATGCTGTAATTGCCCAGCTGGAAGAGATAATTAACAATACCGTACTGGGGCTGGAAGGTGAACATCCACACGACAGCGACGACCAGGGACGGAATGGTCCAGGGCAAAAATAACAGCCCCCTGAATATCTTCTGTCCCCGAAGCCACCTGGTATTTAGCAGCATTGCAACCGTAAGCCCTATGATGAATTGGATACATACGGTTGATACCACATAGGTTAATGTCCTGCCAAAGGTAGCAAAGAACTGGGCGTCCTGTAATACATCCTTATAATTCTGGAAGTTATTCCAGGCTATGTTATTAATATCCATCAGGTTATAGCGCATAAAGCTCATGCCGATTACTGTCACTACAGGAACCACAATCGTGATTGACAGCAGCATAAGTGCAGGTGCCAGCAGGATAATCATGAACCAGTTAATTTTCGTTTTTTTCCTTGCATTCATCTATATCACCTTGTCTTTCCAAAAATTTAGGAGGAATTTGAATCCTCCTAAATTTAAACTAGTTATTCGCCGTACATGTTTTTGATTGTTGTTTCTGTGTCTTCCAGCACCTCTGTAATATCCTCGTTATTCACCATGATACGCTCCATTGCCTTTGTGACTTCATTCATGGCATTATCAAACAGAGGGTTCGTAGCTGGAAGCGGGCTTGCTGTTTCTGCCTGCTTATTAAATACCTCCATAAAATTATCCTCATTCATCTCCGGCAGGGCTGCAACGGATTTTCTGCCTGAAAGCACCGCATTTGATTTATGGTACTTTAACATGGCGTCCTTTCCGGTCAGGTATTCGATTAATTTTGCTGCAGCTTCCGGATGGCTTGAAGTAGACGAGATGGCGAGCTCATGCTCCGTATATACGGTTTCGCTCCTTCCCGTTACTCCTGTTGGAATAATGGCGTAGCCCATGGAAGCATCAAAGGCCTCTCCTTTTCCGCTGCTGGCCCTATATGCATTACGTCCCATATCACCATCAATAATAAAGCCGATCTGTCCCGTTGCAAATAACCCACGCAGATCCTTAATTTCCAATCCGCCCGGCATTACCTTCTCGTCAACCATCTGCTTCATATACTTTAGCGCATTCACGGTGCCCTCGTTGCTAAGGTCAACCTTGCCATCCCCGCCCAGGAAATGTCCGCCAAAGCTGTAGAACACGCCATTTGCAACAGAACCGCTATGTGCTACCTTTCCGGTCGGAAGGCCTAAGCCATAAATGGTGTTGCCTGCCTCATCCTTGCCAAGGGCAGCTATTTTCTTCGCCATTTCTGTCATCTCATCCCAGGTGGCGGGAGCCTTCTCAGGATCAAGGCCGGCTTTTTTCATTAAGTCCTTATTATAGTACAGGGCTAAGGGATGCGGTGCCCAGGAAATTGCCGCTATCTTTCCCTCAAAAGTCGTCCCCGCAAGATAGTTCGGATATATGTCATCCAGCACCTCCTGTGACACAACACCCTTCAGGTCTGCAAGGACCCCTGCCCCATAAAAGGCAACGATCATCTGTGAATTGCCCATAATAACATCTGCTGCATTTCCTGAGGTTCCTGCAATTAAAACCTGGTCCTTATACTGGTTGAACGGAATTGCAACGGATTCCACCTTAATATTTGGATTAGCTGCCATAAAATCGGCTAAAAGCTCCTTAAAAATCTCACTTGTGGCTTCCTCTGCCTCTAACCAGTTGCTCATGGTAATTGTGATAATTTCATTCTCGTCTTCCGCTTTTGTATCCCCTGCTTTATCCTCAGTCCCAGTCTCTGTTTTAGTTCCTGTTGTCCCCTTATCCGTAGATGCTATTTCTTCTGATTTTTTACCGCATCCCGTAAGAACCATGCTCCCCATCAGAGCCGCCAGCAAAATAATACTTAGCAATTTCTTCATTTCCTTCTCCTCCTAAATTTAATATTTTGTTGCATAAATTACTTTGCAGCATTATTATATAGTAAAATAGCACAAGGATATAAGGACACAAACTTCACATTAGGTATCATTTTCACATATCAAACCCTATTCTTAGAGATATTTTAGTTACTTTTCACGTCCTTCCGAGGGCGTGGTTCCAAATTCCTCTTTATATACTCTGGTAAAATGCTTTGTGCTCAAATAACCTACCATCTCCGAGATGTCACTTACCTTTAAATCTGTATTCAATAACAGGTTGTGTGCCTTTTCCATGCGGAGCTTTGTAAGGTATTCAATGTATTTCATCCCCAGCTGCTTTTTAAAGAGGGAGGAAAGGTAGTTTGGATTTACTCCCACCTTCTGGCTGACATCCTCCAGGCTAATATTTTTATAAAAATTCCGGTCTATGTATTCCTTCGCTTTTCCAATCACACTATTGTCAGGGACAGCACCTATTTGCTTTGTCTCTTCCCTGGAAGCCGCACTGATCCCAAGAATATGGTTCATGGCCTGGATCAGCTCAAAACGGTTAATTGGCTTTATGATATACTCACTAACTCCGTATTTCATAGCAGTACGGGCATATTCAAACTCGCTGTATGCGCTGACGAGGATAAATTTCGGCCTCTTTTCCATTTCGTGGCAGAGCTGGACCAGGCTTAGGCCACTTACGACCGGCATGCGGATATCCGTAATAATAAGCTCCGGCATATGGATTACTGCTTCTTTGTAGCCCTCCTCCCCATTTTTACATTCTGCTACGACCTCTACCCCGTCATAGGTCGTTTCAATGATCTTGCGTATCCCCTGGCGTATGATACCCTCATCATCACATATAATCACTTTGTGTCCCATAGCTTTTCCTCCTGAATTGGAATCCGAATTGTGGTTATGGTGCCCACCCCTTCCTTAGAATGGATCGAAAGGCGGCTTTGCTCCCCATAGGCGAGCTTTAACCGGCGGTACAGGTTTCTTATGGCATAGCATTCCGAGGGCTGCTCCTCCGGTTCACTGACAAGGAGCCTCCGGATCCGTTCCATGCTGCCCCAATCAATATGCCTTCCATTATTATAGACCCGGATAAGCAGATATTTATTCCGTATCCGGATGGAAATCCTCAGATAGCCCTGGTCTTCAAAATCATTAAAGCCATGCTTAAAGGAGTTCTCTACCAGCGGCTGCAGGGACAGGCGGAGCATTTTACAGGCTTCACATCCTTCCTCCACGTCAAATTCAGCGGTAAAGCATTCCCCAAAGCGTATCCTTTGTATTGCAATATAGTTCCTGGCATTTTCCAGCTCCGACTGGACCGGGACCTCCGGCCTGGCCACCTCCATTGCATACCGTACCATATCGGAAAAGGATTTGGATAAGCCAACGATCTCATAATTGTCCTGTATCAGTGCAAGCATTGAGATGCTCTCCAGGGTATTATAGATAAAATGCGGGTTGATCTGGCCCTGCAGCGCCCTTAAGGTTGCTTTTTGGTTCTCAATCTGGGCAATATAGTTTTCATTAATCAATTGCTTCATATCATGGATCATGGTATTTAAGCTATGGCTCAGCTCACCAATCTCATCCTGGTAATCCTCCTTTACGTGGATGTCCAGGTTTCCTCCCGCAACGGACAGCAAGGTATCCCTCAAATGGAAAATCCGGTCCGTAAACCAGTTTGTAAATAGCCTGTTGGTGAAATAGATGCTCACCATCAGCGCCAGCATGCCGAGGGCAAAGTAAAGGAAGGCTAATCTATATCCCGCCCTGATATCCTGCAGGCTGATTTTATATTCCACCTTTTCATTTAAGGCGCCCACGGTTGAATAGACGGACATGAAATCCTTGTCCTTCCCATCCTGTGACCCGATCTCTTTTCCATTTACAATTACGGTGTTTTTACTCCCCTGTACCAGCGGATAGAATGCGCTCATTATATTATCATAATCCAGTTCTGAATATACGAACCCGAGGAAGGTGCCGTCCTGTACGCTGATAATCGGAATTGCTGTAAATAAAACCTTTTTTCCCGTCTGTATGCTGATTGTCTCACTTAACACTTGGTTTTTATCGCCGGAAAGCAGCCCTTTGAACCACTCCGCCTGGTGGTAGTAGGCACCGAGATCTTTATCCGAAAAATCATTTGAGAAGGACTTTTTTGATTTATTGATATAGATATAGATATTAATGACCCTCTTGTCGGAGGTTGCCACATTAGCAAGACGGTTCCTGATGAAATCCCGGAATTCGAGTTTCCCCTTATAATTAAGATCCGGATACTCCTGCATCTCTTTTTGCACGCTGATATCCGTTGCAATGCTGGCAAGCTTTTCTTTATTCTGCAAAAACCAGGTATTAATTTCATCAGAAGCCTTATTTAATGTAATCTGTGCCTGCTCCCTTGAAGCATTCATCGTTACCTTCACGTATACAATAGATATGATCGTAAAAAGTACCAGCAAGGGGATGATGATTGCCCCCCAACAGGATATCGTAAGCTTTTTATGAATCGATACATTGTTATAACGTAGAAAAAGCCTTTTTATCATAAGATCCCCCCAATCAGTAAAACAAAAATAACCTCCAAAGCTGTTTAAAATTATTATATATCATCTGCCGCCCACTGTATATTGGCAATTATCCTGCAGGCATCCCTATGCGTATATGGAGGGATACCATCCGGCGCTTATCTTCTTTGCTGTTCCCAAATTCGTAATTATGGTATAATGTCGACAGACATTGTACCAATGTCCCCTTGTGGGCATTGGTGCCGGCCAACGGGCGTGTTCATCCTGGCACGGAGCGCCCTGCCATGGTGCTTTTTCCGTGGTATACTAATATAAAAGGTTTGAACAGAGGTGAAAAGATTGAAGGAAATAAAATCAATGAACGAAGGGGGGACCGGATCCATGCCGGCACTTTTAGGACGATTTGTGCGCTTAGGGGCATGGACAGACTATGACCCGACAGGAATTTGAGGAAGCATTGCTCCCATTAACAAAGCAGGAACTGCTGCATCAGAAAAACCCGGCATACTTCCAGGAGCAGTATGGCCGGTACCACGATCCCGGTTATCCCGCACTTTATGCAAGGGCTGAGTATATCAGGAACCATGTATTTTTATCAGAAAGCAATATTATGGATTCCCTGCCGGGGCACCTGCATTTCAGATCCTCCAATATCAGGCTGAACCGGCAGGACCGTTTTTCTGATGTCCCCATCCACCACCATGGCTATATTGAGCTTAACTATGTTTTTTCCGGAAATTGTACCGCCATCGTAAATAAGAGGAAAATCCCCATGACTGCCGGGGACATCTGTATCATGGACAGGCTGGCGGAGCATACGATCCTCCCCACCGGCATCGACGACATCGTGCTGAATATCATGCTTGCCACGGATTACTTTTCCAACACCTTTATCGGAAGCCTGCTAAGCGGAGGCGCCGTTGCAAGGTTTTTAGCAGGCGTCATTGACCAGGCAAATGAACATAACCAGTACCTTTTGTTCCATACGGAGCATGATCCGCTGGTGAAAGAGATTATAGAAAATATTTTTATAGAATACTTAAATCCTGGCATCTGCTGCGAGGATGTGCTCCGCTACTACCTAAATCTCCTCTTCATCGAGCTGGCCCGGTGCTACCAGGGCGATATGGAACGGAGGCACCACCAGAAAAACAAGCGCTATATCACGGAAATCCTCAACTATATGGAGCAGAACTTCAGCAGCTGTTCCCTGGAGGGTGTGGCAAAGAAATTCAATTACCATCCAAACTACCTTTCCCGGCTGATCAAATCAGAAACCGGACTCACCTTCCAGGAAAACATAAGCGAAAACCGGATGAACCGGGCTGTCTTCCTGCTGAAGAATTCTGATATGCCGATTTACAAGATTGTGTCCGAATGCGGTTACCAAAACCAGAATTTTTTCTACCGGAAATTCACAAAAAAATTTGGGCAGACCCCAAAGGAATACCGTGATTCCCAGTCTGCCCAGTAATAAGGAGGATGCTGCGAAAAAGCAACAGCCTCCTATTATCTTTTTAAGCTTTTTATTATCTCTGGATTGCCAGCGTCACTTCACCAACAATACCCGTCGATCCCAGGACCGGCGCTTTGGAGAACCTTGCCATAAAGTCTCCCGGAATCGGTGCATGATAGCGCTCCCTTTCCAGTGTAGTAGCCACCTCAATGCGCAGCTTGTTGGCGCCCGCCTTTATATGCCCGCTTAAATCAAAAGCAAAGGGCTGTACCACCTGGATTCCAAGGGACTTATCATTTATGAATACCTCAACACCTTCAAAGGCATCCTCAATCCGAAGCTCCGCCTTCTTAACCTCCGGCAGCTCTACCGTATTCTCATAGCGGATAATTCCAGAGAATTCAGGGTATTTCAGTCCCACGTTATCAAAGGAACTGATGGCCTGCTCCTCCCGGAAGTTTGGATACTCAATTGCCTTTGCAAGGCTCATCCTCCAGCCCTCCCCAAGAGTGAGCACCTCGTTAAAGGCGGCGGCAGGCTTTACCTCTGCACCCTCTGCCTCATCAAAGAGAAGAACCAGGCTTTGGTAGGGAGGCAGCTCTACAGAAACTACGGTAGCTTCACCCTCCTGCTTTGCCTCTACAGCCCTTAATTCATTGCTCCATGCATCATAAGCATAGACCCTGGCCTTGCAGGGAATCCTAACCGCACCCTGAAAGGTCTGGGTAATGTCCTCGTTGGTGAACAGGAACAGCTCGCTCTCCTCACGGTAATGGAGATAGCGCAGCATCGGATATTCCTTATCCAGGGATATCTCAGGTACTTCCATCGCCTTTAAGGCGCCTGCCAGCTCTTCCAGGGCTACTACCTGGCAGCCTGCCAGCTCTTTTAGCAGCCCACCATCTCCGTCAACAATTCCTTCGGGAAGTGAATTGATAAAGATGACCGGGAAGCCTAATGCCTTTAACTCTGCAACCGCCTTTACTGCCGCCTGCGTAATATACTGGCTGTAAGGTACCACCAGCACCTTATAGGTCTGCCCATTTACCTTAAGCTCCTTGCCAAGGGCTGTCCTGTAGCGCTCCACCTCTGCAAATACATCCGTAGGAAGAATATCAAAATCGATCTGGTTCTCCAGCAATACCCTGGCCGGCTTCTGGCTTAGCATATAATCTCCTGCCCATTCCGCCTCCGCATGATACAGGATGGCTGCGGGAGTAACCCGGATTCCATCACTGATCAGTTCACACATGCGGTTTAAATATCTCATCAACACCCCAAAATGCCTGAACTGCGGATCATGGCCATTGGCATAAAAATGCGGCGGGCAGTCCGGGTCCGGATAGGCCTTACAGGAAAACGCATGGGGTACATATTCATTCACGCCCCTTACCAGGAAATGGTCCACCAGGTATTTCATCATGCGGACACCTTCACCCCAGCCATAGGCGCCAAAGATCTCGCACATGGTGCGCCCCTTCTTCTGAGGGTCAATTGCGCCGTAAGAGCTGCCCAGCTTACCAAGCATATAATGGTAGAACTCTCCGTCCCTTCCGCTGATTAAGGCCTTCTTCGGATATACCTCACCGCCCGGCATAACCTGTCCGCCGATATCATCAATCCCTGACATATGCTGTCCGGAGAGCCCGCGGAAGAAATGTCCCAGGCTTGAGCCAAGCCTTGCGTGGGAGTTGTTGTCCTCAATCAGGTGGCCGATATACATGACACCCCGTTCCTCACACCAGCTGCCGATGGCCTTTGAAAAATCCTCCTCCACCAGCCTTGTCACAATGTCCATATAGACGTAGCGCATCCTGGCGGCTTCCTCGGGATAAGACCCGTTCATCCAGAGCAGGGGCAGCTTAACCCTCCATCCCTCTCCCAGACGGAGCTTTAACTGCTCCTCAAGCTCATCGCTCCAGGGAAGGTCCTGGTCCGCCCCAATGGCATTATCATGGCTGTACATCTGACCGTTGCCAAGCTCCGGTTCATCGGAGAAGAAGCCTGCGATTGTCTTTCCAAACTCCTCCTTATAGCGCGCATAATGTGGCTCATATACTGCTTCAATCTGAGTTCTCGCACTGCGTTTATCGATCATATTAATGTAGTTTTCACGGGATCCCGCATTTCTTGTAAGGAAATTAACGCTGATCATCCATTTTCCCGCCGGAATATCCCATACCAGCTGTCCGTCCTTAACCAGATCCGTCAGATCCACCAGGGTTGAAGCATCATAGCCCTGGTCTATTCTTGCTGCACATACGCTGAGCAGCCTGTCATCATCAAATTGCCTTCTTTCCTTACCCTGTCCCATGGAAAAAGGGCTGGCTGGGGCAAATGGATTCCTAACATATTTTGAGTGTGCCGCCACATCCATCTGGGCAGACTTCATGGGGCCTACAACCTCCACGGAAGAATAGTATACATACTGTCTGCAAAGCTCTGCAGGCGCATCCTTTAATGCTCCGTTGGCATAGCCTGTGGGAAAATGGCTGTCATCCAGGATCCATACCTTCATATCCCGTTTTTTTGCCTCATCTAAAATAATGTCCATATCATGCCACCACTGGGGCCCGCAGTAATCCGGGTGTGGACGGCTCTCCACGCAGACGGCACCAATTCCGCTTGCTTCAACTGCGCCCATATACTCCCTCAGTACCGCTTCTTCCTCCCCATGGACCCACAAAAACGGAAGAATGTGATTATTACCCTTGCCCTCCAGTAGCTGTTTCACCTTTTGATTCATAGTTTTACCGTACCTTCCTTTCCTTCATTTCACACTAACGAACATTTGACCGCCAGGCCATTCAATGTCGGATGTGAAATGATCTTCATTTCACACTATGCTCTTATGGTACCACAAAAGGTTGTTCCTTCCTATGTCATTACACAACTGAAGCACTGACCATTCTTAACCTTTTCTCAGCCACGGGAACCCATGCCCGGAGCCTTCAAGTGGATAATGCCGCCCTAATGCCGCTCCGGCTATTTTCTGTCCTCAAGCTCCCCAAACAGCTTATCATCCCATATATAATGGAATGGAATGATAACCGTCGAAACATTCTTATGCTTGCTCAAATGCTGGGATACAAAATAGGTCGTCTGGTTATGGAGCAGGTTATCAAATCTGTGCTCCGTAATAAACTTAATCAGGATGACGGAGATATTTTCACCGTGGTTTAAGGCACGCTCCCTCTTCCACAAATATTCATCCATGGGATGTATGATATCACGGTAAGGTGTCTCAATAATCTCCAACGGAACCGGCATCTTCAGATCGGCCCATTTCTGCCTCAGCTCCTGTGCATGCTCCGGATGGCGGCATACATGGAGGGCTGTAATGTTATTTGAAATTGAATTGGCATAGTTGATGGCCTTTAAAAAGGGCTTATTAATATCATGGATTAATACGATGCACTGGGTGGACCTTACTATCTCCTTATCGTAATAGGGATGAAATTTCTCCAATTTTAATTGCTCACCAATCTTTGAGTAATATTTATTAACGGAGTACATCCCAAACATCAGCACCGGAAGGGCGATGGCCAGGATCCATGCGCCATCCACAAATTTCATACAGAAGACGATAACGGAAACAACGGCCGTCACAATGGCGCCAAAGCCATTGATCCAGCATTTATACTGCCAGCCCTTTTCCTTCATAATGCGCCACTTTTTAAACATGCCGTACTGGGCTATGGTAAAGGAGACAAATACGCCCACCGAATATAAGGGGATCAGGGCATGTACCTCACTCTGAAAGCCAATAATTAAGGCAGCAGCGGCAATGAAAATAAATATAATGCCGTTGGAAAAGCTAAGCTTCGTCCCCCTGGAGGAAAACTGGCGGGGAACATAGCCGTCATGCGCCAAAATATACAGCAGCTGGGGCAGTCCGTTATAAGCAGTATTGGCTGCCAGGATAAGGATCAGGGAGGTAAACACCTGAATGACATAGTACATAAAGGTATGCCCGAATACTGCTGCAGAAATCTGGGACAATACCGTATGCCCCTCCAGAGGAACCACCTGCAGGCGCATTGCAAGGATGGAGGTACCGCCAAAGATAAATATAATAATCGTCCCCAGGATATATAGCACATGCTTTGCATTCCTGGTTGACGGCGCTGCAAAGGAAGGAACCGCATCACTTACGGCCTCCACACCGGACATGGCGGAGCAGCCGGAAGAAAATGCCTTCAGCAGAACAAGGATCCCGATTCCCTGCATTGTTTCTGCCGGCAGGATTCCTCCCCCGTATTCAATCGGCGCCAGGGTACCCGTAAACAATTTATAAAGACCGCACAGGATCAAAATCCCCATGGAAGCAATAAAGATATAAGTCGGCAGGCCGAATACCTTGGAAGCCTCCCGGACTCCCCTCAGGTTAATCAGCGTAATCAGCGCCACGCAGACCAGGGAGATCATAACCTTATGATCCCGAAGGCCGGGGAAAGCAGAGACTAAGGCTGCGGTTGAAGAGGAGATACTTACCGCTACTGTCATGATATAATCAATGGTCAATGCTGCTGCCGACAGCAGGGCGGCTGTTTTCCCGATGTTCTCCTGTGCCACGGCATAAGCACCGCCCCCTCTCGGGTAATGGTCGATAATCTGGGAATAAGAAAGCACCAGAATTCCCAGCAGCAACAGGATCGGCAGATCAATGTAGGGCAACGAATGGAATGCCAGGATACCGACTGCGGGTACCAGAATCAACAGGATTTCCTCAATCGCGTAGGCAACGGAAGAAACCGCATCACTGGCCATAATCGGCAGCCCCCAAAGCCGTGTTAATTTCTCATGGCTTATTTCATTATTTTTTAATGGTTTGCCAAGTATTAATTCTTTAATACTCATTTCATAATCTCCTTCATTTATATTACTGAAAAACAGGTTCCCGGAGCCTGTCGGCCTTATGCTTTATTTTAATTTCCGGCATGTCCGTATTTAATTATTCCTGAAATAACGCAACTAATTGTATTGCTACAAATGCTTCTTGTCAATCGTCATTCTTACGAATCACCAAAGAGAAACCCCATTAATATTTGTGCATATTAACGGGGCCTTTTATACAATTTTTTTAATTTTAAAATTATACTTTATTTGGATAACAGCTTTCCAATTCCCTTGAAAAAGCTTCCATTGGCAAGGTCAACAATTCCTTCCAGCTTGCCGTCAGTCAGCTTTCCATCGGATGCCATTTTCATGGCGCGCAGGGGCGCTTCCAGGATTGCCGTCTCCGCCATACGGATCATTGCCGGATCGTCCATTTCCCCCAGCAGCTTACGGCTTCCCTTTTTAGCCACAGATAACAGCAGCCTGCCGACCCAGGTATCCTTCATGTCTCCCAGGGTAGAATTCAGGGTAAAGGGTTCACCCTTGGGATGATAACCCAGGGGAGGCTTATAACCCAGGAGCTTTTCAAATTGGCTGTCACTAATCCTCATGGGAATGGATGGCTTCCTGTACTCACTCAATTCCCCATAGCTTTCAGCCAGCAGGCTTATTTTTACTATTTTTATCCTTTTATTATTTTAAATACAGCTTTCTAATGCATTTTCTTTGCTGCTATAGTACAATAAGAACTATAATAAGAGCTATTACATGGCGCATCAGATAAGGAAGAGCTAACTAATGAACCACTATGAACAATTCGACCGATTTGTCCGGGATACCATGGACCAATCCGTCCCTGACCGTTTAAAAATATCGCTGCCCTTAACCCTCTACTATAAAATTATACAGGACGGGTTTGTATCAAATTTTACGGTTTATCCGGGAGGGGTTGGCTATGTGCCGGGTACTGATTTTGGCATGAAGCACCGCCACGACCATTTTGAATTTATCTATGTCCTGGAGGGTAACTGCACCAACCGGATCGAGGATGTGTCTTACCAGTACAAGAAAGGAGACGCCTGCCTCCTGAACCGGAATACCTTCCACTCCGATAGCCCGGCCAATAACTCCAGCGTAGTTTTCATCAACTTCTCCGGCGATTATATCAGCAGCATCCTGGAGGGGGATATTGTCCATGCCAGGGACTCCAGGCAGCAGCTGGTCAGCAGCCCTGTCAGACAGTTCCTTCAGTCCAACCTCCATGGCGAGGAGCGGTTCGCAAAAAACTATATGGAATTTACCTCTACCCTGCAGGCCCTCTCCCAACAGGAGGCACATCCGCTGGAGCAGATTATAAGCCAGATACAGCTGGAGCTGGTTGAGCAAAAGCCCGGCTGCTCTTTTTTGATTAACGGGCTGGTTTCCCGGCTGTTCCATACCATAGAGAACCCTGTAAAATACCATACCAACCTTATGAAATTGGATTCCAGCAACGAAGAATTCCTGCTGGCACGTATTACTAATTATTTAAAGGAAAGTAATGGGCGCATCTCCCGGGCGGAGCTGTCCAGGGTACTGAACTATAATGCGGAATACCTGAACCAGATCGTAAAAAGACGGACCGGGATGAGCATCATGCAGCTTGGCAAAAGCTATTTACTTGATTCTGCCAAGCTGCAGCTCACCGGGTCCGATAAGAGCGTTTCTGATATTATATCGGAGCTTGGCTTCGCAAGCACCTCACATTTTTATGAGCTGTTCCAAAAGGGAGTGGGCATGTCACCGAAGGAGTTCCGGGACAGGCACAAGGCTGATGCCCGCAGCTTGAAAAACTAGGCCTGGAGGGCCTGTACCACACAGGTTCCTGCTGCCACACCCTCTGCCGTGACTGTAACCCGGATCTCCCCTGGGGCACCGGCTTTGAGAATGACTACCGCCCTGCCATGGTAGGCATGGCATTTGGTATCGCCGATCTGATCCTCCGTACAGGGGCTGCCGCTTCCGATGGCAAGGAATTCACCAGGTCCCGATAAGGTTACCTGCAGCTCCCTTTCATCTGACGGTAAGCGTATGCCCTCTCCGTCCACAATATCAACATGGATGTAGCATAGATCCTGTAAATCTGCCGCCAGTTGGTTCTCTTCCGGGGTCAGCAGCAGGGCCGTAGCCTGCCCGGCTGTTTTCAGGGTCGCCCTGCTGATCTCCACACCTTGTTCATAGGTCACCGCTTCTAAGGTTCCTTTTTCATAAGGAATGTCCATGGTTGCAATCAGCTTATTATAAGGTGCCCGTCCCAGGCTCCTTCCATTTAAAATAAACTCGGCCTCATCGCCGGAGCCATAAGCATCCACTTTTACCGGCTTACCGAGATATTCCTCCGGGAAGGACCAGTCCTCATTTACATCATACCAGTGCCAGTTCATGCCAAAGAAGTTATCTCCATAATGCTCCGGGTGGGTGGTGAACAAATAAGTGTCACGGGTATGCCCCCACATAATTTCCCGGTAATAGGACTGGGGCCTGCGCTTTCCTGTCAGGAGGATATCGGACTGCCAGGAGGATCTCCAGGGGTAGGGCGCCATAAAGCCAAAGGGCTCCCCTGCCTTCTCCCAGTATACCTTGCCGGTTCCCACCTCACCCAGGTAGTCCACTGCCGCCCAGATAAAATCACCGATGACATGGGGATTTTTCTTGACCGCTTCCCAGTTATCATAAGTCTTAAAGGAATGGGTTTCCGAGCCAACAATAATCCGGTCCGGGAAGGTTTCATGATCCTTTTCGTATCTTTCATAAAGATAGTTATAGCCTACGATATCCAAGGGCTCTGCAAAGGCTTTGGTCACTTCGCCCCAGTTATTATCGGAGATGGCATTTGCGTCAAAATTAGTCCCCACCTCCGCGTCATCATCAAAGATGCCGCAGATGCCGGACATGGTGAACCTGGTCGGATCCAGGGCTTTGAATTTATCATGCAATCTCTTTGCCCAAAGAGCTCCCTCCCCCTTGCCGTCACGTTCACCAACCTCATTACCGATGGAATAGGTGATTACGCAGGGGTGGTTCCGGTCACGCTTTACCATCAGCTCGATATCCCTTTCCCACCAGTCCTCAAAATAGAGGTGGTAATCTAAGGGTACCTTGCCCATCCTCCATACGTCAAAGCATTCATCCAGAAGCAGCATTCCCTGTTCGTCACAGGCCTTCAGCATGGCAAGTGAGGGCGGATAGTGGCTGATGCGGACTGCATTGTAGCCAACGGCTTTTAATATGCTTATCTTTCTCGCTTCTGCCTTCGGATACGCGCAGGCTCCCAGGAAGGCGTTATCATGATGGAGGCAGCCTCCCTGCATTTTTACGGTTCTGCCATTTAGCATAAAGCCATGTTCCGTATCTATGGAAATCGTCCTGATCCCAAAGGTGTCCTGGGATTCATCCAGCACTGCACCGTCAGCCATTACTTTAACCCGGCAGGTATATAGATAGGGCGTGTCCAGATCCCACTGCTTTGGATGCTCCACCTTAAGCTCCAGGTCACATACGGTGGAGGACTTCCCAGACAGGCTCACCCCAAGGCTTCCTTCCGCTACTTCCCTGCCCTCTGCATCCAGGATTTCGCATGCCAGGGTCACAGCCCTTTCCTTTTCTTCCTTGCTGCTCACTGTAATATTAACATTTACAGTTGCCTCCCCGTCGTTGACCACCGGGGTTGTGACAAAGATATCCCAGGGCCTGATATGGACCGGATTGCCTACCCACAGGGCTACACTGCGGTAAATACCGCCGCCGCTGTACCAGCGGCTTGAGGGCTGTCTGCTCTGGGTTATGATTTTTAATTCATTCTTCTTTCCATTAAAACGCAGTGCAGGGCTTAAATCGACCAGATAGGGTGTATAACCGTAGGGATGTAATCCCAGCAGATCGCCGTTTAACGCTACCTCCGTATTCATATAGGCACCGTCAATATCCAAAATGACGGTTTTACCCTCCCACTCCGGGGGAACCTCCAGCTGCTTCCTGTACACGCCTTCCCCCTGCCCGAAGTAGCCGTTGCCCGGGCCGCCTTCCTCCTTGGGGGAGCGTGGCTTTGTAATAATAAAATCATGGGGCAGGTTCACTACCTTGGATTCCGGCTTATGGAATACAAAGCTCATGCCTTCATTACTTTCGTAGAAATCCCAGTTATAGTTTAAATCCAAACGTTTCATTTACTTTCCCCTCTTCCATTTTCTGATTAATTCTAATTATAAATTTATTGCTTTAACCGGCTACCGCTCTCTATTTACCCGGGCTTTAACTTTTCCCCAGCTCCATGCCTTATAAGGGGTTTTCTCTTTCGGCCGTCAAACCCTTCCCGGGTGAAGCATCCACTTAGACAGACACCGTCAGGGTTTCACCCCTTTTCAATTCAAAGGTTTCTGCCCCAAGCTTTAGCAGGCCCCCTTCCTTATCCGTAGATACCTCCAGCTTGCCTGCTTCTAATTTTATACGGAGGGTTCCCTCATTTACAGGAAGCTCACAGCTAAACTCCCCAAAGATGCCCAGCTGAGGCTCCACCTCAAAGGTTTCATAGGCAGCACTGGTGGGGCGAAGCCCTATGAAATACCTGCCGATCAGATAGATGGGGCTCGCTCCCCAGGCATGGCAGAGGCTTTTGCCGTATTTATCCCCATACATGCCGTACTGCTCTTCCTCCGGTTCATCCGGCTTGTATTCCTCCCAGAAGGTGGATGCCCCACGGTCCAGCATGCCGCCCCAATAGCTTCTGATGGTTTCTAATACCTGGTCATATTGTCCGAGCTTTGACAGGAGCTCCAGCTCATAGAATTTAAAATAGGGCGTTGTGATTGCAGTTATGTTATCGTTTAGCAGTACATTTTTCAGGATGCTTTCCGTCTCTTCCTTTGTTGTATATTCAAAGAGTACGGCAAAGATATTGCTGTGCCTGCTTACCTTCCTTCTTCCTGAGGAGAAGCTGTCGATAAAGGCTCCCTGGGCTTCATCCCAATAAAAGCTCCAGATGTTTTTCTTTAATTCGGCAAAAAGCTGTTCAAACTCCCCTGTGTCCTTTCCCAGCAGCCTTCCCACCGCGATCATGGCCTGATAGCTTCTTGCAAGCAGGAACTGCTCTTCACTTATAGTTCCTTCCCTGTCAATATCGGACCAGTCAATGAATACCCAGTCCTCCGGCCTGCCGTAGATAAACCCATGCTCATCCACTTGGTTCCTGCAATACTCCATCATGGATTCCATCTTTGGATGGATCATCCGGACAAATTCCAGGTCACCAGTCATATTGTAATAATTCTCAATGCTGATGAGCCAGTAGAGGGAATAATCGAGGATCGTATTGATGTGCTGGGGAATCGGGTCATTGCCCCTCAAGGCCAGGATGGTCCGCTTGCAGATATCAGCATCATAGAACAGATATTGGTTGATAAAATAGCTCTGGTATGCATCCCCTGACCAGATCCAGCGGTCCCTCTTGATTCCGTCAATGAAGAAGATGCCGCTCGCCAGCCGGAAGGTTTCCTCGGATACCTCCCAGATCCTGTTAAGCTTTTCGTCCTGGCAGGCAAACTTACTTCTCCGGGGGAAATCCACATATTTATAATCTGCCTTCAGCTCTATTTCCTTTGCCACATCGCCCTCCGGGATAAAGATATACCGGAATGCCCTCAGCCTGGTGCGGTAGACCAGCTCCGATTCAAAGGCCCCATAGAGCCTATCATTTCCTTCTGCCATCAAATGCTGCTTTAAGTAGCACAGCTCCACATCCAAAGCCTCAGCCCTGGATTCCCCATAGCATAATGTAAGCTCCTTTACCAGCTCCGGATAACGGATAATTGTCTCCGCCGTGATCTCTTTCCCGAAATCAAAGAGGACACCACCGTCTATTTCTTCCGCTTCCACCGGCTTACACAGCTTGGACGTGTATTCAAAGACCATCGGATTTTGCCCTGCCCTGGTATAGTCCTTATTACAGCCCACAGGCAGCATGCCGGAGGAATAATCTCCCGCCTTCCAGGAACCATCGGAGTGGATTACTTCTCCTTCAATAAATGCACAGGGTAAGCCTTCCAGGTTACCAACAATGACATCAATGGTTACATCCTTTGCCGGACAGGTAATCACTTCCCCAAAGCGGTATTTTTTCTCGATCCACTTCGGATAGGGCGGTCTTGTCCCATCGGGTTCCAGGGGCGGCTCCCATTTCACATTTACATATCCCCGCCCCATTGCGGCTGCTGTGAATGCAGTTTCTTCCTTTAAGCTATAGCTGTTTGAAAATTTCACACTACGCCTGCACTGGGCAAGCTTCCAATATGCCGGCCAGAAGAACCCACGCTCTTCCCGCTCAAGGTTCTGCTTCATTCCATGATAGATTTCAAAATCTCCCGGGTACCAAATCCAATTTGCCATATTGTCCTCCTTACATTCCTGTTCTTGTTATACTTATGTTTACGTCCATGCCCCAAATTATAACAAAAAAAGCAGGGCGCTAATAGCGCCCTAACTCATTTCTTCCGGATAAAATTACGCCCGAAACCAAGTTACTTAAATTTTTTTAATACATTATATGATTGCCTGAAGCTTCCCATCGATCTGGGCCAGCACTTCCTTTGTAAGAGGCACCGGCATATATTTCAAAAGATCATACAGGGAGGCTTTTTGCATATCCTTTGGTATCCTGGTAAACATGGGATTAACCTCCATCAGCACTGCCTTCGCCTTATCAGATGCCATTAATTCACCAATGCTTAGCTTCAGGGTGTAGATTTTTCTCATCGGTGCTGTGGTTGCATATTCAATATGGTAGGTTCCGCTTTCCAGAATACAGCGGCGGCCTGCTTCCGTCTTTTCAATTTCCTTAAAGATCTCATTATCCTTTTGCTGGTAGAGCTCCTCCGGCGCATAGGGCAGGGTCAGGTAAGCCTTTCCTCCAAAGGGGACAGTAATATCAAGGCTCAATCCAAAGTCCGGCGTAATCTCCCATTTGCTTTTGTAGACACCGATGGGTGAATCAAAGGAGACTTCCGCCCTCTTCAGCCTATGGTCCGGCTTCGGAGCAAGCTCCACCTCACGGAAGCCCGGCTTTGACAGAACCGGGTTGATTCCTGCCACATGCCGGTACATCCATTCTACAATTGACCCATAGGAATAATGGTTCAAGGAGTTCATGCCCGTGGAGCTGAAATGTCCTTCCGGATCCAGGGAGTTCCAGCGCTCCCAGATGGTGGTTGCACCGAGCTTCACTGCATATAGCCATCCCGGGTAATCCTCATTCACAAGCAGGGAATAGGCAATCTCATTCAAACCATTTTCAGAAAGTACGTTACATAGCAGCGGTGTTCCAACAAAGCCGGTTTCCAGCTTATTGCCATTTAACTTAAAGGCCATGACCAGGTCATCAAGGATTCGCTGCCGGTCCACGGCGACATCAAATTTAAGGGCGGTTATCAATCCGGTCTGTGTCGTAACACAGGGGCGTCCCGTAGGAGAGAAGTATTCCTTATGTATTTCAGCCAGGAGCTCCCTTGCCCTTTCCCCATAATTCCTTTCATCCTCTGTCCTACCTAAGATTCCAGCCGCCTTGGAGACTAATAAGGTTGAATAATAGTAATAAACGGTTGCAATATATCCGGTATCCGTGGCTCCAATGGGAGAATCCGGATCCTTTGAATCAAGGGCCAGCCAGTCCCCATAGTGGAACTTCTTCCTCCACTGCCAATCCCCGCCGTTTGTTTTCCTGATATATTCCACCCAGGCCTTCATGCTGTCATACTGCTCCTCCAGGATCGTCTTATCACCATAGAACTGGTACACCACCCATGGAATAATCGTGGCCGCATCCCCCCATACCGTGCTGGTTCCCTGCTGGCCGCAGGCAGGAATGACATCCGGCACCGCACCGTCCCTTATCTTCTGCTCCTCATACATATCATAAAGATATTTCTTATAAAAGGCATAGCTGTCCATATTAAAGCAGGCGGTCGCCGCAAATACCTGTGCATCCCCGGTCCATCCCAGCCGCTCATCCCTCTGGGGACAGTCCGTGGGAACATCCAGGAAATTGCTCTTCTGCCCCCATTTTGCATTTAATATCAGCCTGTTCACCAGAGGATTGTCCGTTTCAAAATGACCTGCATCTTCAAGGTCTGAATAAAGCACCAGTGCCGTGTAGTCCTCCGGGGAGAAATTCGTAAAGCCCTCCAGCATGACATAACGGTAGCCGTAGAAGGTAAAATGAGGCCTGATGGTCTGCTCCGTTCCGTCGGAGATGTAGGTATACTCCGCCTTGGCGGTTCTTAAATTCGTGTTATAGAAGCATCCATCCTGAAGCTCCTCACCAAAATAGAGCTTCACCTGTGTTCCCTTTGGTTCCTTTACCCTGAGGCTGAACCAGCCGCTGTGGTTCTGTCCCAGGTCAAGGATGGCCTCTCCCTTGGGGGAGGTGATCAGCTTGATGGGCTTGATGCTCTCCTGTACCTTAATTGGAAGGCTTAGGCGCTCACACAGTCTTGCCATTTTCTTTTCATACAGCCTGACAGGGTATTCCATATCCTCCCGGAAGGTTTCATCATAAACCTCTCCATCATAAATGGTGCTTGCCAGGAGCTTGCTTTTTTTTGCCTTCCAGCTTTCATCCGATAGGACCAGCTCCGTACTGCCATCCATATATTCGATCTTTAACTCACTGATTAACGTAAAGGTATCTCCATATAGTCCCCTATCCGCATTGGTCGGATTATTTAAGCCAAAGCGCCCCTTATACCAGCCATTGCCAAGCAGCACCTCCAGGTGTATCTTCTCTCCGGCCAGCAGCTCCGTCACGTCATAGGTCTGGTACTGGAGCCAGGTATCATAGTTATTGTAGTAGGGCGTAAGGCATTCCTCCGATATCTTTTTCCCATTGATATAAGCCTCATAAAGCCCCAGTCCGCAGATATAGAGACGTGCTTTTTTTACTTTACCCCTCAACTTAAAGTCTTTAAAAAAGAAGGGATGGGTCCCTACATTCAGGTCGGAGCTGATCCACTTACCGCTCCAGCCCTCCTGCATTTTTCCGGTCTCAAACCAGGCTGTCCCGCTCTGCATTGTCTCGCCCGCATCCGTGTTCACGGTTACTGTCCAGTAGTATCTGGTGCAGGGCTTTAATTCCATTGGCACCCTATAGGAAATGCTGTCAATCTCTTTCGTATCCCCGCTGTCATAGACCAGCTCCTTCATCTCCTGGTCCAGAGCCACCTGAATCCTTGCCGAGGTTTGCTTTTTTCCTTCCGCACAGGCAACCTTATAGGAAAGTACCGGTTCTGTCATCATATATCCCAGGGGATTGATGACATGGTTTGTCTTCATCTGGATAATTTTCATGCTATGCCTCCATCTTCTTTCTATTTACAAAATGTATCTGCCTAAATTTTATACAAAAGCAGAAGGAAAAGCTATGTACCAATCCGACAGATACCCTTTGCTTTTTCAGACATGGCTCCAGCCGGCAATTTGCTTTTTTGCTTTAGCCGTGTTAGGATATAAGAAAATTTATAAGCATTCGGTAATTACAAAGCTATAGAGTTGGTAAAATTCTTCATATAATTGCGTAGATTTCTGGGAGCAATTATCTTGTCAGGATAGGAGTATTACAGGAAAGGAAATGCAGGAGAAACCCCGGTGGTTTTATCTGCATGGGAACCGCTATGGATAAATTTGATTTTAAGAAGGAACTTCAGCTGTCCTTGCCAGAGCAGTTGATGAAGACCTTTTATTTACAACTGACCACTCCGGATACAGGCAATATTCTATCGGGACTTCTCCCCGAGAGCATGATAGCAAGATACCGGGATATGTATCAAAGCAGTGGATTTTTTACGCTGAGCGGCTTGAATACCTACACGGAGGATGCCTATATCCCCGAGGGCAGTGATGTTTCCATTATAAAGCATGGAAGATATTCTCCTGCGAATTTTCACTCCCATGATTTCTTTGAAATATTTTGTGTCCTGCATGGAAGCTGTACCAATTATATTGCTTCCCATACCCTTGAGATGGATAGGGGAGACATTTGTATCATCGCCCCAGGGGTGCAGCATGCCATCAGCGCATATCATGATGATTTCCTGGGCTTTAATCTTCTGCTCCGTACCAGCACCTTTGACAAAGCATTCTTTGGTACTCTGGCAGAGAAGGATATCCTGGCCAGCTTTTTCTCAAAAACCCTCTATAAAACGGACATCCCGGAAGCCTATATCCTGTTCCGCACCGCAGGGGACGAAGAGGTAAGAGGCTATATCATCCAGGTAATTGAAGAATTCTTCAGCACCCGCAGCTACAAAAAACGCATGCTCAATTCCATCCTCACAATATTCTTCATTACCCTTTTAAGAAATCATGAAAAAGACGCCATCATCCCCCATCCCGAGGGAAAAGAGCCTGATGAAAAGATCATCTCCATCCTAAATCATATCCAGGGCAATTATAAGACGGTGTCGATGTCTGAGCTATCTGAGAAATTCAACTACAGCGAGCGCCATATTACCCGGCTGCTGAAGGAATATACCGGTACTACCTTCCTGGAAATCCTGCAAAGCACCAGGATCCAAAAAGCCGCCAACCTGCTGGCAAATCCAGACCTGACAATCCAAGACATTATCGAGCTTACGGGATATACAGATACCAGCCACTTTTACCGTGTATTCCGAAAATATTACCACATGACCCCGAGCCAATACCGGGAAAGCCACCTTTCATAACTATATATAGAACTATATGCCAGAAAGAGCGGTATGGAACTTCCCCAAGGATTCCATACCGCTCTTTTTATTATAGTTTAGTCAAATTAATTCAACTGGCAGATCACACCTTAAACTCCTCAACTGCTTCCACAAGAACACCCGCATGGTTGTTCAGGCTGTCAGCTGATTTATTCAGAACCTCAACAGAGGACAGCTGCTCGCTTGCCGTCTGGTTTACCGTGTTTGAGGATGCCGCTATCTCCTCCAGCACAGCGGAGATACTCTCGATTGCACCCAGGGTACTTACCCGGGCTTCTTCGATATTTTCAACGTTTTCAGAAATCTGTCTTAGGTATACAACTAGATTTTCTACGCTCTCATTGATATTCTTATAGGACAGCGTTGTATTCTTTACAGCACTTTCCTGCAGCTGCATTACGCTTTCTGCCTGCCTTGCCGTATCTACCGCACTCTGGGTATCCTTTTGGATCCCTTCAATGATAGCCTTGATGTTATTTACGGATTCCTTGGACTGGTCTGCCAGGATCCTGATCTCACTGGCTACAACCGCAAAGCCTTTTCCAGCTTCCCCGGCTCTGGCCGCTTCTATGGACGCATTTAAGGATAGCAGGTTTGTCTGGTTCGCTATCTCGTTAATTACATTAATTATCTTAGTAATCGAAGCTGATTTCTTCTCCAGGTTCTGGATCTCATCAATGATTTCTGCAGCGATTCTTGCTGTTTCCACCATCTGCTTATTCAGGTCATCCGTAGTAATAGTTCCCTGCAGGACGCTTTGCTTCGTGCTCTCTGCGATCTGACTGATTTCCTTCGTATTATCACTGACCAGAACGATCTTCTGGGACAAATTATCCATCTGGTTTAAGCATTCTTCCGCATCCTTCGCCTGCTGCATTACCCCTGACTCAATTTCATTCATTGCAACAGAGATTTCCTCTGTTGATTTTAAGAATTGTTTTGAAGCCCCGGTCACATTTTCAGAGGATACGGAAACTTCACCGCTCAATTGCTTCACCTGCTGAATTAAATTCTTCATGTTAGAGAAGGTATGCTGGATCTCTTCAATCAGGATCTTAAATTCATCATTGCGCTTCATGCTGAAATCAACGGTCAGATCACCCTTCGCCGCAATCCTCAGCTTCCCAATGATAGTCTTGATTGCCTTATCGATTCCTGTAGAAATCAAAACTGCCGTTCCTACCGCCACAACAATGGAAATCAGCACTACAATGATCGTAATATCTTTAATGCTGTCAGCCTGCCCCACAATGGTATCCCTTGGAACCAGGCCGCAGATCATGGCTCCTGTATCTCCAATTTTGGAATACATGAACATGTAAGGCTTTTTCTTATATTCAACTAAAGAGGAATCCTTTGCTTTGTCTGATTCCACTGCTTCCTTATAGAACTCCTCATCTGTGAAAACAGGCTCTGCCGGTTCCTTATCTGCATCTGAAGGAGCCTCAGTTACCTTTTTCCCCTTCTCAGCAATATCCGGCATGATCTCCTTTCCATCCGGAGTTACCATGCTTAAAATGCCGGTCTTGTCAAACTCAAGGTTTTTCAGGACCTCCTTTACAGCATCTATTTTAACGTCAATAATGAGAATGGCATTGGTTCCGGGTACCATCCGGACCATTCTCATCGCATATTTATCGGAGCCTACGCTCAAATTCTCATCCAAATACGCATCGCTTCCGATCCACATGACCTTCATCTTATTGTCTTTGAGATATTTTCCAAGCTCTGAATCCAGAAATCCGGTATAGGAATCCGGGTTCGTGGTCGAAAGAGTTGAGACCGGGGCATACCGGTCAGAAAGAACATAAATGTCCCCGATAAACTTATCCGTCATCTTCTTGGCTGTAAACCCGTTATTGATATCTGTCAGCATTGAGCTTTTCTCAATAATATCGCTATCATAAAACCCTACAAAAAACTTCTTAATGCTGGCATCATTGCTATACTGGTTTCCCGTTGCCTTAATGGAATCAAAGCCAAACTGCAAATAATCCCCTGCCATGCCGAGTGCCTGGCTGGTTGACTTTTCATAGCTGGTGGTAATGCCCTCGGAGGCCTTTAAAAATGATACTATGCCCAGTATTATGATAAATGCAACCGGAACCATAAAAGAAGCTATCAGACGGACGCGGATCGTCCTGAATAGCTTATTATCCGATAACTTATGCAGCCACTGTCTTCCTTTCCCAATTACTCGTTTGTTCCCAAGTCCCCGGACAGATTTTCGCAATTTGCCCAGAGCATTGCCTGCTTTCTTCATTGTTCATCCTCCTTGTTTCTTATGGTTCTAAAAGAACCCCTCTTCCCCTTTGTAAAACATTGTCCCGATTCATGTTATATTACTGACTGTTTTAAAAAAAACCTGCTGAACGTCAGTATTCACTCATATTCTATAGGAATTCTCTAAAAAAAGCAATACGTTTTTGTAAATATTTCCCATATATTCCATAGAAAACCACCTTATTATTTTACGAAAATTACTAATTTTTTTTGTGCATATTATCCCATCCCACTTTTAGATGCATCAATTTGCACAAATATTTACAACTTTAACAAGCAATAAATACCATACTTCTTACTAAGTTAAGAGGTATCTTAAATAGCTGATTCCCCCACCCGGAGCAAAATATTATCTTTTAATACTATTATCCATTTTCCTTTGATGTTTTAATTTATTTATACGGCATTTATACTACTATCTTCTCTATTATACGACATTATTTATATATATTCAACAAATTTTCAGGCGAATGGCATAATAAAAAAGGACTAAGCCCTCCATAATATATAATCTACAGAAGCCTTAATCCTTCCCGCATTCTTTTGGCGCAAGCTTATTTAATCATGTCTGCCATGATGCTCACCGTATCTATGGCCTTCATGGCCATGGTGTAGCCCATGATGCTTTCCACAGCCCTTATGTCCTCCATGCATGCCACCTTTCCATTCACCGTGGTTACATTTTGACAGCCTTGCTGCTTCGTAGCTTTCTTCCCAGCTGGCAGTAAGCTTGGACAGCAGTCCTTTTAAGGTTTCCTGCTCCTCTTCACTGAGTGCCTGGAACAGCTGTGCATCCCCTGCTTCTGATCTTTGGTTAATCTCCTTTAGCTTTTCCCTGCCAAGCTCTGTTAATCTTAGCTTTGCCATTCTCTTGTCGGCATCATCCTTAACTCTTTCCAGTAAGCCTTTGCTTTCCAGCTTTATTACGATTTCACTCATGGAACCGGACTGGATTCCTAATTGCTCCTGGACTTCCTTTTGGCTCACTTCCTCGTTTTCCTCCAGGATTCTCAAAATCCTGTCCTGTCCCCGTTTTCCTCCGTGCTTGTGATGCATAAAATGCCCTGCCTTAGCGATTAAAGCCAGCAGCTCATTCTCCTTCCCGGCTTCCAGTCCAGCGAAGCCATGGCCTCTGTGCCCTCTGCTATATTCTTTATGATCTCTTTCCATAGTTACCTCCTTGGAAGTCTCCAATCCTTCCTCATTATTATTTTCTATAGTTCCAAAATATTTTCTTCCTTTTTCACACTGCAACGCCTCTACCCGGCAGTGCCTTCCGCACAGACCACATATTTCTTCCGTGTTGTCACCCATATAAATCCCTTCTTTCAAAACCTGCCATCTAGTTTCCAACTCCCGGCTAATTATCAAGGTACCTTGATTGTTATTATAATTTATTATTTTTGATTTGTCAAGGTACCTTGGTATATTCTTATAAAAAAGATGCAATGATAAAATTTCTTCCAAATCCTATCATTGCACCATCTTCTATTTTATATATTTTCCAATAAATCCTCTTACCTTGTCCTCATATGCAGCCGGAAAGCTTGACACATGATATCATCTGTCAGCCTGAGAACCTTCCCGCAATCCAAAACCAGCGGGCGAAGCTTTAATAATCAGGCCGTAATGCCATCCATCCAGGCAAACAGCTCAGCCAAATCATAATCCCCATCATGCCTGGTTCCCCAAGGGAGGGCAAAATCCACAGGAATTCCGGTATTCATAAGCTTTGTACCTTTCCAAACTCAGTAAAATGCTGATATTGAACCGCAGACGTACCAAATAATTCATTCCCAGGCGTATTCTTTGAGATGCTGTCAAAGGCCGGAGCCGTCTTCATTCTGGTTGCAAATTTAACATACCGGCCAAAGTCCAGGTCAGTCATCCTGCCAGCCTGTAGGGCCAGCCAGTCCAGCCCTGACAGATCAATATTCCATTTATGCTTGGAAGCATTCCATCGTGGAATATAAGCCCTCTTGTCCAGTCCATGGCTCTTAAGCTTCTACTTTAATAAGGTTAAGCTGCTTCCATCGGGCCTCTTCGTTATGACTATCTTCTTATCAATGCGTTCTTTCAGTTCGCCCACATGGGAGATGATCCCTACCAGCCGGTTACCGGTTGTCAGCGTATTCAGGGTCTCGATGGCCTGCTCCAGGGAATTGCTGTCCAGGGAACCAAAGCCTTCATCGATAAACATGGTATCCACCTGGATCCCTCCGGCAAAGCCCTGAATTACATCTGACAGCCCCAGGGCAAGTGACAGGGCTGCCTTAAAGGATTCCCCGCCGGATAAGGACTTAATGGAGCGCGGCTTACCCGTATAATAATCCATGACCTCCAGCTCAAGCCCGGCAGAGCTTCTCAGATCCGTGGGATCCTCCTTCCTGCGCAGTGCATACTGGCTGTTTGTCATTTTATAGAGGCGTTTATTTGCCTCATTAATAATGCTGTTAAAGTAAAATGCCTGTACATACTGCTCAAAAGCAATCTTCGCCTTTCCTGCAAGCTCTCCGTTTGCCGTCCTGGACAGCTCATTTACCATAAGGAATTCCTTTCGGAGCCCTTCCTGCTCCTGATAGGTTTCCCGGGCATTTTTAAGGATTTCCTTATTGATCTTAAGCCTGCCGAATATCTCCCGCTGCCTGGCCTCACTTTCCTGCTTCTCCCGGTCAAGCTCCGCCTGCTCCTTCTCAAGAATGGCCAGCTCCTTACTTTCCTTTCCCCTGGTCTCCAGTGACAGGCGTTTTAAATCCTGTTCCAGGCTGCTGCGCTGCCTTTGGTAGCTGCCCAGGGTTTCCTGCCTTCTCTCCAGCTCCTCTTCCGGCAGGAAGCTTTCCTTATACTCTTCCATACCGGCAAAGCCACAGGCTCTGAGCTTCTGTGCCAGATTTTCTTCTGCCCCGGCTAATTCCACAGCTTTCTCCCTCTGGGACGCTTGCGTTTCCGCAAGCACAGCCTTTAATTTCCCAAGAGCCGATTCACAGCTGCGGAAGCCTTCCTCCGCTTGTGCCAGCTCCTTCTGCAGCCTGGAGCAGCTCTCACGGTCAGCCTCCAAAGCCCGCTCTGCTTCCTTTTTCGTAGGATATAGCAAACCACTCCGCAGGGCTGTCAACTGTCCCTCCAGCATGCTAAGCCGGTTCATCAGGGCTGCTTTTTCCTCCGTTTTTCCACGGATCAGCTTCTCCTTTTGCTCTAATTCCCGGCGGATATCCTGAAGCCTTGCTATGCATTGTTCCTTTTGCTTAAGCTTTTCCTGTACATTTAGGACCTTGCCGCGCAGCTCCCTTTCGGAGGCTTCCTCTGCCTCCAGCTTGTCCTTAACCTGATCGTGGATCTGCTCCAGGAAAACTGTGGCTTCGGGGAAAGTGTCCACTTCCAGGGAGGTATCCGCTTCCTTGGTAGCAGCTACTTCCAGTTTAGGAGCTTCTGTCACTTCCTTCTGGAGCCGGCCTTGCTTAAGCGCTTCTGATGCTTCTTTTTTCAGCTGGCTTTGCTTAAGCTCCAGCTTCGTCAGCTGGGTTCTGCAATTGCTGCTGGCCTCCGCCATCTCTTTCTGCAGCTGTTCCTTCCGGGCACCTGCCTGCTTTAGCTGTTCTTCGCTGGGTGCTTCACCGGTAAGCTGCGCCTTCCGGGGATGCTCCTCCGAACCGCATACCGGACAGGGCTTCCCCTCTTCCAGCTTGGCTGCCATGATTCCCGCCTGCTCACTCAAAAACTGGGTCTCCAGCTTAAGATACCGGTCACTCTGATCCAGGTATTGCAGCTGTGCTTCTGTAAACCTTACCTGAAGCTGCTCCAGCTGTGCCTTCTCTGACAGAAGTTCCCCATATTGCACGAGGATTTCTTTAAATTTTTCAATGGCTCTTTGCGTTTGCTCCAGCTGGTTACTATAGGCCACCAGGTCACGGTCAACGCATGAGAAGGCTTCCTGTTCCTTCACCTTCTCCTCCTGCTCCGCCATCAGCCTCCTGCTCTGCACCTCAAGCTCCCCAAGCTCCTGTTCCAGCCGTTTCTTCTCCTGGTCAGCTTTTTTATAGCTTAGCTCCAGCTCCAGGGCGGCATCATATTTTACCCCGTCCTCCTCCTGGCGCTTGATTTTGAGATTCAGGACATCAATCTCCGGCCTGGCCGCCTCTTTCTCTGCTAATGCCCGCTTGCAGCCGGAAAGCTCCTTTGTTAACCTTTCCTCCTCCCGGTGCTGCTGCGCAATTGCAGCATTTAATTTTTGAAGCTCCGCTGTGGTACGCAAGAATGCCTCCTCGGCAGGCTTCACCGTATATAAGGCCTTCCTGCCCCGCTGGGTCAGCGCCTCCAATTGCTCCATATCCGCTTCACGGGCAAGCAAGGCCTGGTATTGTCCCTCCGCCCTTTGAAGCTCCAGAAAGGCCTGGTTGATCCCCTGTGCAGCCGTATATTCCGCCGTTTTCTCCTTTATTTTCCCGGAAAGGATATGAGCCGCCGCCTGCTCCTGCCCATATAGCAGCGTATCCCTATCAATCATGGCCGCCAGCTGCTCCAGTATTTTATCCACCCGGTTAATATCCGGGCTGGCCTTCCATTCTTTTATGGCCATGGAAGGAGAGTCTTCCCCTTCACAGCTGATCCCGTTCAAAAATTGCAGGATACTTTTATCCAGATCCTCACAGCGGTATCTCAAATTGTTCGACATGACCTTTAATTTCTTCTGTATATCGTCAAAAATCTGCGTCCCAAAGACTTTTCTGAAGATAATTCCCCGTTCATTACTGTCCGCCGTCAACAGCTGGAGGAATTCCCCCTGAGCTATCATGGCAATCTGCTTATATTGCCTCCAATCAATACCCAGCAAATCAACGATTGCTGAGGTAACCCGGGAGCTTCCGGCAATGACGGAGCCATCCGGCATAACCAGTGTTGCGTCCGACTTTTCCATTGTTATCCCGCTGCTTCTCCGCTTGCTTCTTTCATAGGCAGGGTTCCTTGTCACCTGGTAACTTTTCCCTTTATGTAGAAAGACTAATTCTACAAATGTCTTCTCCTCAGGGGTGGCGTAATCGCTGCGGAAGCAATCGGGCGTGCGGTTCTCACCGCTTGCATTTCCAAACAGGGCAAAGGATATTGCATCAAATATGGTCGTCTTCCCGGCACCTGTATCTCCGGTCAGCAAAAACAACCCGCTCTCCCCAAATTCCCCAAAGGGTATCAGGGTTCTTTTACAGAAGGGGCCAAAGGCATTTATCTCAAGCTTAACCGGCTTCATACTCTTCCCTCCGAATCCTTTAAAAGCTTCACCATAATTTCTCTTTGCCGCTCAGATAGCGGTATATTATTCTGGCCCTGAAAAAATTCCTCAAACAATTCCAGGGGCGTCTTCTGCTCCACTGCCTCTGCTGCCAGCTTAAGGCTCTCCTGATAGACGGATTTGCTGTTTTCAAAATCCAGGCGCATAATATTCGGATAGACACTGCGCAATTTTCCAATGGCATCATAGATCTCCTCTTCATCCGTAAGTATGGCATGGATATAATCCTGGATATTTGCCTGGCTGTAGAACTCACTGTCTGTCAGGGCGGCAATCGGTCCCCTGATACGGCGCATATCCCTGATTGGAACCAGCGGAAGCTTCGTTATCCCAATATTTCCTTTTTCCTTCAGCGTGACCACGGTGATGCCTTTAACCTGATTGACCTCCGAAAAGGAATATTTCAGGGGCGAGCCGGAGTAACGGACCGTATCCCTCCCTATCCTCTGGGCCCCATGGAGATGCCCAAGGGCGACATAATCAAAAGCTTCAAAAACCGAGGCATCAACATTGTCCAGCCCCCCAACGGATACCTGTTCAGAATCACAGCGCTCCGGCTGGGTTTCACCGCTTGTGACAAATTGATGCGCCACGAGGATATTCCTCCTGCTGCTGTCTATCCCACTATTCCCAATTACTGCGGCTACCGCTTCCTGATAGGTGGTAACACCGGGAAAGAACCGGTTAACCATTGCCGGCTTAACAAAGGGGAGCAAATAAATATCCACTTCTCCCAGCTCATCCTGCAACGTTACCTTCTCCAGCTCCCCCTGGAAGGTGCCTACAATGTGGATTCCATTCTTCTCCATAATTCTTCCGCCATAATTGATGCGTTCGCTGGAATCATGGTTCCCACTGATTACGAAAACATTAATATTCCTGCTATGTAACTGGGTCAGGAAGCTATCAAACAGAGCAACTCCTTCTTCCGTTGGTATGCTTTTATCATAGATATCTCCTGCAATCAGTATTCCCTCCGGCTTTTGCTCATCCACCAGGGTTATAATCTGCGTCAGAATATATTCCTGATCTTCAATCATAGAAAATTCGTTTACACGTTTACCAATATGTAAATCAGCCGTATGTAATAATTTTATGGCAGTTACCTCCTTTGTTTGGGCGCTTAAATTTAAATATTATGGATACGGCTTGCGTCAAAGCGGCCCTGCTGAGTATAATCCTTAGTCGGATATCCCAGGGGAATGATGGCGAAGGGATGTAAATCCTCCGGTAGGCCCAATATTTGGCTGACTGCTTCCATTCTGTCCTTTACCGGTGCCACGCCAAGCCAGACCGCTCCCAATCCCAGTTCCACCGCCTCCAGCAAAATATTCTGCGTTGCAGCACTCAGATCAATATCCGTATAGTCGTAAAATTTTAACCCCTCAGTCCTATAACAGGGTACGATTGCTATTGGGGCAGCCTTTGTACAGCCTGCATAAGGACTGCATTGTGATAATTGCCCCAATACCTCTTTTGTCCTGACTACATAGAATTCCCAGGGCTGCTGGTTGCCTGCAGAAGGTGCTGCCATGGCAGCCCTTAGGATTAATTCTATCTTTTCCCCTTCTACTGCCCTATCCTGATAGCTTCTCACACTAACACGCTGAAAAATTGCATTCATCTCGTACACCCTTTCTTCATAATTATAATTAATTCATATCTTTAATTCATATCTTTAATTCGTATCTTTAATTCGTATCTGGTATCGGTTCTATAATAACATAATTCTATATTATTATAACAATACTTTCTATCTTATTAATTATATACTTTTCAATCTTTCTTCCTATTTGCACTTCCACCCCTGCTTTATGCCGCAATTCCCCCCCAGGGCGTTCTGTATTTAACACAAAACCAAGGTAATTAGCCCTATTTTCACGATCCCCTCTATACATTTCCCAAAATATCCATTAAAATCCTATATATCAACAAAAAGTGATATTCAGTTCAGAAAACCTTTATTATCTTGGTACTTATAATGCTTCTGGCAGAATTACCGAAGGGTGATGGCACAAAGCGACATCCGGTAAGTGCCTATACCGGCAGAGAGCCAGAATATTTCAACAAGAATATAAGAAAGTGGGGCTTATAAAGAAATGAAACATTTGGATACCGAAAAGCAGCCAGAATTCCATATTACAGATGATTTAGCTTCCAATGAAAATATTTCTCCCATCCTTGGAGCATGGTCTAATCTTACTTCCCGGGGCAGCCATCCGACCAAGACCTTGCTGCCCGTTCCGAAGACCCATGCCTCCGGCATGCATCACTTTACGGTTTCTGCCCAAAAGCTATTACATAAAGGTAGCAGGCGGCACACTTACACCATGATTATCTTTGATGTCACACTCCTTGGCGGCGCCAGTGAAGCCTGCAATCTATATGTCTTCCGGGATTTGGTCGCCTATGTGGATACTGTATTAAAAAAATATATTGCAAAGCCGGATCTGTTCTGCCAGATGAACCATAACACCTTTGCCATTCTGGTGGAAAATTATAAATCAGTCGATATCGCACTCCTTGCCATCAGCCTTATGGAAGAAGCCAACCAATTCGACCCTGGTTTAAAGGTTAAATTAACCTTTGGGACCTGCCTGTCCAACCAGCCGGACATCGACATTACAGCCCTGTACCGTCAGGCATTTTACGCCAAAAGCACCATCAAGGACCAGAACCACCATATACTGGCAGACTATAACGAATTAGAATCCAATAAAAAAGCTGCAACCTCCCCAGAGACCTGAGGAGGTTGTTTTTTTCGGTATCCATACCAGCTTATCTTATAAAATTGGTAACCGCCCTTTTTTCCTTCCGCGGGAGTTCGACCCCCGCTTCCCTTCCTGCCTGGATCGATTTTATCAGCCAGGCCATATTCCTTCCCAGCGTCCTCATAATCTGCATCCCTTCCAAGTCCTGCTTTACCTCCTCCGGAGTATTGCCATGGACCATATTCCAGTACTGGGAAGATATTATGGGCATATTGGAAATCGTAAAATATTTATTCAGCTGGTCAAAGGCAGCAGTAGCTCCCCCACGGCGGCAGCTTATAATCGCAGCTCCCGGTTTATAGGCAAAAGCACCTCCGCTTGCATAAAAGACCCGGTCCAAAAAGGAGGTTAAAAAACCGGATGCCCCGGCGTAGTGGACAGGAGAACCAACAATCAGTCCGTCACACTCCTTCATCTTTTCGATTCCGGCATTGACCACATCATCATTGAACACGCACCTTCCAAGCTTATTGCAGCCTCCACAGGCCGTACAACCCCTGATTGGGGCAATTCCCAGATGGAATATCTCTGTTTCAATATTTTCTTTTTCCAATTCTGCGGCGATTTCACACAATGCCGTATAAGTACATCCCTTTGCCCGAGGGCTTCCGTTAATCAATAAGACCTTCATTTCTGCATCTCTCTCTTTCCTGGTAAATCAAGTTATTAGATCTTATTATACAACATAATTACCAGAAATGATAGAAGATCCGTGGGACCTAAGATATTATGTAAGAAAAAACGAAACGACAATCGCAAACCCCGTACTCATTAATGTACCCAACAAGTAATATTCAGCCGTTATTTTGTTCTTTGCTATTTCGTCATAACGTGCAATTGATTTTGCAGTCAATACAAGCCCGATTGCTGAATACTGTCCCAAAACCAAAAGTATCAGCATAATCATTCTTTCGACGCTCCCAATAAAGCGGCCGGCTTTATAATCCTGTACCTGCAAATCTGACAATTCCTTTTTTGGCTTATAACCAACAAGCAGGTGCGATATTGTAATATTGGCCGGTTTATGGATCAATAAAATGGCTAAAACAATGCACACTGCTTTCAATGCCGGTATCCCAGTAACATTGATAAAATCCCTGCATAGGCTAATTAGTTCTACACCATAATTCCCGCTTGCGAAAAAATAGCCTCCGGCTATCAGACCGGCAACATGGGCTACCTGATCAAGCAGGTACATATTGCGCCTGTAGTTTGACGTTAATTTCTTTTTTCTCTTACTGTAATTCATGACAATAAACTTTATTGAATCTATAATTAAATGAACTACGCCCATAACCAATCCGCACAGGAATATCTCCAACGATAAGACAGGAAGCGAAACCAGGAAGAAGGAGAGCCAGTATAATAATCCATGCAAGCAAAGCCACTTAAAGCTTTTTTCCTTTTTCTTAGCTATTTTATTTGTCTGTAAATAGAAGTCCCCTATCGTATGCGACATCACAAGGACTATCATAATTTCCCTAAACATCTTCCCTCCTTATCCCGGACAGCGTTCGCGTAATGGTATCTACTGCTTCCTTATAGGCATAATATTTCCCCCCAGTAAGGCATCTTTGTATGGCCGGCTGGGATACCTTCAAACGATTTGCCACATTAACCTGACCGTCCTGATACTCCATCATGTCCCATATAACCTCCCTCTGCCTATCTGTCCATGAATTCTTTATCACTTCTGTAAGGGACAGTATTGTATTCATAAGTTCAGAGGCCATCCTATTCTCACTGTCCAACTCAATCCTTATACTGGAAATGGCCGTTTTCCGCCTTCGTTCAACCTCCTTAAGGAATATGACAGACTCCCGCGCTTTATAATACGCAGGTCCATCTGACCCAATTGAGATTTCCGGGTTAATATCCGTAGTAATCTCCCCTACCCCGATCCCAAAACGCAATTTTGTCGGAAACATTTTTTTCTCAATATCAAAAATTATATTCATCACATTTGTTCCCTGATTAAGCAAGCCTTGGAATTCATCTCCCAGGGTAATGGTGAAATTCGAGGCTATATCTTTTTTGTATTTCAGGTTAATTTCCCTTAGTACATCATTCAGCCTTATCTGTATTTCCTTTCTGTCAGTGGATTTTTTCGAAGCCTTGATATCTCCTATAATGGCTATATATGGGTTGAAATTAAAAAAAAGCAATTCGTCTCACACCTCCTTACAACTCATATTATATAGCCATTTTATTCTATATTCAAGTTATATGTCTATTTTATGTTATATAATCATTATATAACGATTTCCCGTTATATTTTTATACAAACCTCCAATAACCGGAATAAATCCCAACTCGCTGTAAAACTAAGCAAAAACAAAGGAAAATATATTCTGTCAATTATTAACTTGTGCAATTTTTGCACAAGTTGTCTCTTTCATAATTCTCTGGTATCTGCAACCCACTCTTATTCAATTTCTCTTCCTGCTGTACCGGTTACATTATAAATATCTGTTCCATGCTCATTCTTGAAATTGGAAAAATAAAGGTGAAGGTAGCTTATTGTCAAGATTATTGACCATGCAATATATTTACAATCCAATCGCTCTTTCAAATTCGGTAATAACCTGATCAATCCCAACATACAACCCGTATGCAAAAATCAGCGAAAAAAAGAGAGTATCATGCGATACTCCCAATATACAGGGCTACAAGGATTCGAACCTTGAGATGCTGGAGTCAGAGTCCAGTGCCTTACCGTTTGGCGATAGCCCTATTTACTTTATCTTGCGGCCTCTTATGTCAGCCACGAATGATATTATAACAAATAGGCTTGTACATTTCAAGCATAATTTTTAAATTTTTCATCTTTTTTTAAAATCATTCTTTACACCCGTGCCTTTCACTTTACTCCTCCGCTATAAAGCTATTTTCCATTGTAATAATGCACTGATGCCTTGTATCTTCCTTCCGCAGCTCCTCCACGATACTGGAAAGCAGCTTTTGCTTCATATCCTTTGTATAGGAATATGGCAATACCAGGTCAAAGATCAGGTTGATCTGGTGCTCACCGTTAACAAGGCGGAAGTCATGGATGGAGGCCTTTGGCTCCAGCCCCAGGATGACCTCTAATACCATACGTTTTTTATCATTTACCATCTCATTGTCCACTTCAATCGGATCCATATGGATTACAAGGAAAATATCCAGCTTCTGCAATACGTCCCGTTCAATCCGGTCAATGGTTTCATGGGCTGCCTCAAAATCGATATTATTGGGCACCTCAGCATGGATGGTGGCCATCCGTTGGGTCGGCCCATAGTTATGGATAATCAGGTCATGGGTTCCAACGATGCCCTCATAGCCTTGTACCATCCTCGAAACCTTTTCATACATATCCCGGTCGACGGCCTCCCCAAGCAGGGGCTCCAGCGTATCCTTCGCAATGTTAAATCCGGCCAGCATGACAAAGACAGACACTAAAAGTCCTATATAGCCATCGATATTCAGCCCGGTCGCACCGGAGACAATGGCTGAAATTATGGTCGCGGAGGTAACAATCACATCATTTCTTGAATCTGCCGAGGTCGCTATCATCACCGTGGATTTTATCCTTTTCCCCAGCTTACGGTTAAACAGCATAAGCCAAATCTTTATCAGTACCGATATACATAAGAAGATAATGAGCAGCAGATTAAATTCAATTGCTTCCGGGTGGAATACCTTGCCGATAGCATTTTTAAACAATGTAAAGCCAACCTGCAGGATCAGGAAGGCTACCGCCAGTGCCGACAGGTATTCAAACCTGCCATGGCCAAAGGGATGCTCCTTGTCTGCCGGCCGTTCAGCCAGCTTTACGCCGATAAAGCTGATTATGGAAGAAGCCGCATCGGACAGGTTGTTAAATGCGTCCGCCATTACAGAAATACTATTAATGACCATGCCAATCATCATCTTAACTGCAAATAGGATTATATTGCAGCAGATGCCAACGATGCTTGACAGGACGCCGTAGCTGGTTCTCACCTTACGGTCCTCCACATTCTTATTATCCTTAACAAATAGCCTTACCAATAACTCTGTCAAATATCTAACGCTCCTTCCCTTAGTTCTGATATCTTATTTTTTATCATTGATGCTCTATGGTTAACTTACTTCCCTTCAACCTCATATAATATTGTAACTCTTTAATAAATCATCACACTTCCAGAAAATGCTGACATAAGCTTATTTTAACATAATCCGGAAACAAATCAACGGAAAAGTAGCCAGCGATAGTTTTAACTGTTATTGCCTTTTCATATAATTTCTCGTCATTTTTAGAAGGATTCCCTTGTTTTGAACCGAAAAATATAGCATAATAGTAGCATATCACAACTCACCCAGGAAGGATATTTTATGAAGCCTGCGATCTCCCTTTTCCGAAGGAAACTAAGGTTCCACAACAGTCCCTTGTTTCTGATTGATGTTTTTTATAACCTTATACTGATTCTGCTCGTAATGCCCTTGTTCAATTCGGCCTTTAAGCTGGTGCTGGCGCTGTCCAAGCAAAGCTATATCACTTCCCAGAATCTTTCCAGCTTTCTAAAATCCCCTTCCGCCTGGGTTTTTATCTTAGCTTTAATAATTACCATAGCACTTTTTCTGTTTACGAAGATATCCTCCCTAATTTTTTACTGCAATACGGAGGGCATATTAAAGCATCCCCAAATGCTCCGTATCCTAACCTTTGGGCTAAAAAATGTTTACGGCAACCTGCGAAAGGGTAATATTGCTCTTTTGTTCTTTACCCTGCCCTTCTATATCTACACCTGCCTGCCCTTAATCCTGGGGGTCATCTTACATTTTGATTTTGGGAATCTGCAAAGCCCTAAAATCCTGACCTATAAAAGCATCCTGATCCTTTGTCTGATACTAATCAGCCTCCTTTCCATGCCCGGAGTTTTTGCCTTGAATTACTGTATCAAGGAAGGCTGCCGGTTCACGGAGGGCTTACGCCAGGTCCAGGCAGCCCTGAAGGGAAACTACAGGAAGATATGGCTTTCTTACCTGACAAGAAACTTTGCCATCTTCCTGGGTTATCTTGTCTTTTATTATTTCCTGCTATTCCTGGTCTCCATCGCGGTATATTTATTTTCCGCCAGAGTTTTAGCGGTGGCTGTTTTCCTCTCCGCTTATCCGGTAATTAATCTTTATGCAACCTTGTTCTTTAGCATGATTGCTTTTATCTATAACCTGAACTTAAGTACCACGCAGTTCCACACCTATATGGAGATAGCGGCCGACCACACCCTGGATGAATTAAAGATTGCTTCCAGACCCCGCCAGGGCAGGACGAAAAAACAGCTTATTATCCTTAGAACCCTGCTTATCAGCCTGTTCCTGGCCGGCTCATTGAACTTCTACCTGACCATCCGCAACAGCTCCCTTTCTATCCGTGACGTCTTCCAGGGAACACAGATATCCTCCCACCGGGGCAATTCACATATTGCGCCGGAGAATACACTGCCGGCTCTGGAGCAGGCCATCATCGCTTCCTCTGACTACGCTGAAATTGACGTAAGGCAGACCAAGGACCAAATCCTGGTCCTGATGCATGATTCCAACTTAAAACGCACCTCCGGAGTTAACCAATACCTCAGCAATATGACCTATGCACAATTAAACGAGCTGGATGTGGGTGCCTGGTTTGGTAAGGATTTTCTTAACACGAGGATCCCGACCCTGGAGGAAGCCCTGGAATATTGCAAGGGAAGGATTAAATTAAACATTGAGCTAAAAATAAACGGAACAGAGAAGGATGTGGAGCAGCAGCTGGCCGATTTAATCGTCAAATATGATTTTGAGAACCAATGCGTGGTATCCTCCTCCAAATATTCTTCCTTGATTAAATTGAAGGAAATAAACCCGAATATCAAAACCGGCTATATCCTTTCCGCCGTCTACGGCAACTTTTATAACACCGAATACCTTGATTTCTTTAGCATCCATTCCAGCTATATCAACAAAAGCGTAGTTGATAACGTGCATGGAGCAGGTAAGGAAATCTACGCCTGGACTGTAAATAGTACCAGCGAGCTCCTGCGCATGAAATCCTATGGGGTGGACTGCATTATCACGGATAATCCAACCCATGCCAGGGAAGTAATATACCGTGACAATACGAATGACACCTTTATCCAGCTGATTAAGCAGATGTTCAAAACCCGCTCCCGCTACCAGGCGACCCAACTGATTAAATACTAAGCCAGATAATAAGGGCTGTTCCCAAAGGAAACCCTAACAAGGTTTCCTTCGGAAGCAGCCCTTTTCATACTAACGAACATTTGGCCGTTAGGCCAAATCCATGTCGGATGTGAATGCTCTTCATTTCACACTATATTGCCAACCGGTAGATCTGCTCAGCCTCCGCGCTTGATATCTTCACAAAGCTTCCGATTGTATATTGGTCTCCAAGGCCAAGCTTTTTCACCATCTGTGGGATGTCCTCTTCTTTTGCGCCAAGCTCGCGGAAATTGACGGGCATGCCAATAGAGGTTAAAAACTGTTTGAACCGTTCAATACCCTTCTTGGCCGTTTCTTCAGGGTCGGCAAAATTCATGTCCACACCCCAGACCCGGGCTGCAAGCTGGGCAAAGCGGTTAACATCCTGCTTCATCACAAAGGTCATCCAGGCCGGGAAAATTACGGCGAGTCCCGCACCGTGTGCCACATCATACAGGGCGGACAATTCATGCTCCAATGCATGGCTCGTCCAATCCTGCTCCCGTCCAACACCCACCAGGTTATTGTGGGCTACCATGCCTGCCCACATGATATTTGCCCGGGCTTCATAATTATCCGGATCCTCGATTACCCTTGGAACCTCCTTCACCATAGTAAGGAGGATCGCCTCACATAGCCGGTCCGTAACCTCTACTTCCTTTGTATTGGTAAAATACCGTTCAAATACATGAGCCATAATATCCGTTGCTCCTGCTGCCGTCTGGTATGCAGGCAGTGTCTGGGTCAGCTCCGGGTTCAGGATTGAAAATACCGGTCTTATGGCTTCCCCGCTTGCACCTCTTTTAAGCATCCCCTTCTCCAGGGTAATAACCGAATCTCCGGAGCCCTCGCTCCCGGCTGCGGCAATCGTTAGGACAGTCCCCACCTTAAGCGCCTGTTCCACGGGCTTACCTTCATAAAACTCCCAAAAATCACCCTCATATACGGCTCCTGCTGCGATTGCCTTTGCAGAATCAATGGCACTACCTCCTCCGACTGCAAGGATGAAATCAACACCTTCCTTCCTGCAAAGCTCAATCCCCTCATATACCAGACCACTCCGGGGATTTGGCATTACGCCGCCAAGCTCCACATACTCAAGCTTCTCCGCCTTAAGGGACTCCTTTACCCTGTCCAGTAGACCGGAACGGATTACGGAGCCTCCCCCATAATGGATTAGCACCTTGCTTCCCCCAAACCGTTTCACATAATGTCCTGCTTTCATCTCCTTATCCCTGCCAAATACAAAGTAGGTGGGACTATAAAAAGTAAAATTATTCATAGCAGCTTCCTTTCCTTTTGAGATATTTATAATGGTTCTCTATTTTATAATACTTTAAGCATGCTTCTATTTTAATTGATTTTCATTTATTTTTCCAGGGAAATCTATTTTATTCCATCCCCTGTCCCCCTCCTTACAGACACTTTCTGCCGCCGGCCGGGGAAATAATTAAAACCTGGTTAAAACCCTATTAAAGAAGAGCTTCCCATGTTGACATTGCTCCCCGGAGCCGTTATATTGAAGAAAACTACTACACAAACCATGGAGGACAATTTATGATAATGACAACTACTCCTTCTGTTGAAGGAAAACAAATTACGGACTATCTTGGGGTAGTCTTCGGAGAGGTAATCTCGGGCGTTAATTTTATTAAGGATTTTACTGCCGGCCTATCAAACTTCTTTGGCGGACGTTCCGGAACCTATGAGGAGGAATTAATCAATGCCAGGGAGCAGGCCTTGCATGAACTGCAGCAAAGGGCTTATCAGATGGGTGCTGATGCCGTTGTCGGCATTGACGTTGATTATGAGGTACTCGGATCTGATAACGGCATGCTGATGGTTACAGTGTCAGGTACAGCCGTGAAGATAAGATAGGCAGCTCCATTGTAACAAAGCCAGGCTACCGGCTCCAAATCATCCTTTGTTTTGGAGCCCACAGCCTGACTTTTCGTTTATTCTGCAGCGGATCAAAAATCATATCCACAGCCTCTTATCCTATAGTAAACCGTCCCTTCACCACTTCTTCCTAGCTGACTGTCGCATAGACGATCACTGCAAGGCAGGTCAGCAGATAGAGGATTGTTCCCGTGTTCAAGAAAAAGGAAGAGGTCTTCATTACCGGTTGGTATTTTTCTAATTTTACCTTTTTATAATTCAGGATGGCAAAGACCACCCCCAGCGTGAGGGCAACCCCAATCCACAGAAGGATTACTGCCATGAATATAAATTTATTTTTAGTAAGGACCGGTGCCATTACCGATGAGATAAAGTTAATCATCATATGCAGCAGGATGGAGTACCGGATGGTATTCGTCTTTAATACAACATAGGCAAAAATAAAACCAAGCACTGCCGCATAGAAAAACTGTGACAGGTTCATATGGAATAATCCGAAGGCGATACCTGTAATCAAAATTGCGGGAAGCTCTCCGAACCGGCGAACCTTGTCAAGCAGCAGCTTGCGGAAAATTACCTCCTCAATGATGGGAGCTATAACCGCCGCATACAGCAAGGTTATAAGGAAATTGCCTCCTATGATGGCTTCTGCAACCGGATTAACCAATTCCTCCCCCTTAACCAGGGATATTACCAGGGTCAATACTGTGCTCATTAGGTTTGTGAAATACATAGCCATATAACAGATAAAGAATATCATGATAAACCTTGTGGGCTTCAGCTTTTCCACCTTGCCCTTTGGGGAATCCGGGATCCTGCGGATGAAGGCATAATAAACCGGAAAGCCTATCCCCACGATTGAAATCGCCGTTAAGGCCCATACATACCAATCCGTATCTACAATCCAGGGTACGGTGCTTCTCGCGAGGAGATCCAGCAGGCTCTGCACTCCCAGGACTACAAAGGAAAGGACAAATAAAGAAAGCCCCGCATAGCTCATCACCTTCTTTGGAGGCAGCCCTATCTCCTGAAAATCATTATGGCTCCCATTGTCCATATCCTCCCCATAATTCCCGCCAGTTCCAGTTGACCAGTTGATTTCAACATTATCTCGTTCCAAGCCAAAGTCCCCCTTTATTTTAGTTTTATTGGAGCCCATATTCCAGAAGGTTGATTGCATCCTCCCATCTGCCAGCCGAGGTAGAATCAAGGATAGCGCAGACAACCCTGCGTCCGCCTTCCTCCGCAGCAGCAACAATACATCTGCCGGCCAGGGTACTTGTTCCTGTCTTTAAACCGGTTGCTTTCGCATAATACTGGCCGCTGTACTTCGTAATTAGTTTATTCGTACTCTTCCAGGTAATGTCCTCTCCGCTGATAAACTGGTTCCGTCCCTTGCTTTTTTTGGTAATCTCCGTAATCGTACTGTTCTTTGCTGCCTCTGCCCCGATGAGGCACATATCATAGGCAGTCGTGTATTGTCCAATGGCATCATAACCGTCAGGGGTCTGGAAGCAGGAGTTTTTCACTCCAATCCTGGCTGCCTCTTCATTCATAAGCCGTACAAATTCCACTACTGCTTCTTCTTTCGTCGCCTCGGGTTTATCCAGGGACTTTCTCCCCACATATGCCGCAATCGCATAGGCAGCATCATTTCCAGAGGGCAAGAGCATTCCCTCAAGGAGGTTATGGACTGTCAGAACCTCCCCTTCCTCCAAATAAGCCCTGGTAGAATCGGATGCCATCATTGTAATCTCATCACCTACGGTAACCTGTTCATCCAACTCACACCAGCTTAAGGCGACCAGGGAGGTAAGCAGCTTTGCCGTGCTTGCCGGAAACATGGCTTTCACTGCATTTTTGTAATAAAGCACCTCCAGCGTGTCCGCATCCATCAGGATAGCTGCTTTCGCATCTATGGAAATATCCGGGTTCTCAATATCCAGTGCAGCTTCCAGTGCGCTGTCAAAATTCATCTCAGGAATATGGGACAGATAGTCCACCGTAGTGCTGTCGTATATTAGTTCAGGAGCCTTAGCAGGATCCATTGCGGTACTGAAGATCCTTTCCTCCCCCAAGGTCCCACCAGCAAGGATTTCACCGGGATTTCCCGGGTCTGCCCCCACCGTACTGGCCTCGGATGGATCCAGGAACCTGTCCGAGGCTGAATTCTCAGCTTCAGCCTTTGCTCCTTCTACCCCGTCTGCCTGTAACGCATCTGAACCAGCGGGATCTATACCGTCGTCCGTGGCTGCTTTTGCCGAACCCAAAACATCCTTCCCACCCTCATCTATATAATCTTTCGTACCGGTCTGGCCTTGTGCCGATAAATAATGTGCCCCCGCAAATAAAACTGCCGTTACCACTACGGCAAATAGAATTAACCCCAGCAAACTCTTCTTGTTCATTAATTTCTCCGTTCCACCGCAGCATATGTGCGGCAATGTTAATCCTAATAAATTATCAGAAGTTATTTTTACTTCATGTAATAATAAAATACCTCATTTTTCCCAAATTATTAAATAAATTTTACGTGGCGTGAGAATATGTACCCACCGGGTACACCGAATGGGGACGTCCCTATTCCACTAACGTCCCCATTTTTCTCTTATTTTAATATTTGTGCGCAAAGATTGCAACATTTTTCATAACATTTTCTTTTTCATGGACCATCAATTGCTACTGTGATATCTCAATAGTGACATTGCCGACACCGCCATCGATGTCAATTGAATTTGGGGCATTTGTATTATACCGGTGCTCATCGGATATTTTTTCCCCGTTCAAGCGGATGGTACCAACCCCGGCATCCACCTTAATGCCATAAGCATTAACATCTCCGGATAAATCCAGCTTGACATCACCGATGCCACAGTCAAACTTATTCTTTCCGAGAATTGTGCCTTCAACCGAAAGGTTACCGACACCACAGTCAAAGTCCGAATCAGAAAAGCTTACATTCTCAAACTCTATATTGCCGACACCGCCATCTACCTTTACTTTTCCGGCGGTAATATTACTCCCATCGATATTTCCCGCACCGGCAGACAGAACCAGCCTGTCAGTCCGCAGCCCTTCGATTTCAACATTTCCTGCGCCTGTCTCCAGCCTTACATCCTCGGCTACGAAATCCTTTGGAAGATAGACCGTGATTGTAGAATTGGGGCTGCCAATTCCATTAAAGCGGAACCACAGGAACTTAAAACCTCGGTTATCATCAGAAACCGTCAGGGTTCCATCCTTTGTCACCCTTGCCTCAAAGCCCCTCGATACATTCTCTGCTTCCACCTTGAAGGTATCTCCCTCCCGGATCCATAATTTCCCCGTTGAATTCCTTACCTCCAAACTGCTTACACCCGTAAAGGCTTCCGAAAAACCAACGTTTTCCGTCTGATGGAATGCATAGCTGCCCGATACTGCCGAGGCTATGGCTAAGCCCACATTGACAATGGCTGATACGATTCCTACTGCCAGCAGGACAGCAAAGCCGATGGCTATATACTTAATGGTTCGTTGAAAGCTGTTCATTTGATATCGATCCCTCCAAACATGCAGGTGGAGTTAAGATATATCGTCGGAGCGCCCGGTTGGGCATATTGATTCGACTTATTGCTTACACCACCAAAAACAGGAACGTTA
Source organism: Clostridiales bacterium (assembly GCA_012839295.1). Classification (GTDB taxonomy): domain Bacteria; phylum Bacillota; class Clostridia; order Lachnospirales; family Lachnospiraceae; genus Mobilitalea. The sequence continues at coordinate 665 of DUNO01000050.1, read as the reverse complement.
TTTACCCTTATGTTAACACCTGCCGGAAGATAAATGTCAATACCCCCAAAAACTGTAGTGGCATTTATTTCCACATCATTCATGATCTGTGCATCCCGTAAGTCAAGAACCAAAGCCCCAAATATCGCATTTAAATCTGTTCCGGCAAAGACATCCGTAACATGGATACGGTTGCTGCTAAAAGTAGCATTGTAATCCGATTTTGCCGCCCCGGTATATGCCCCGCCGCTTGCCCCGGTGAAGTCCCCGTCCTGGTTCGTCAGCCTTGGCCTCCTCCGAAGTACATTTTGCAGCAGGATCCGTATTCCTATAAATATTAAAATTACAGGGATGATTAATTCCCATACGCTAAACTTAAGCTTCACGTTACAGGATACAAATAAAAGTACGCCAAAAATGAAGCCTATGGTGGATGCAATTCCAAAACCACTTTGGATCATGCTGATAAAACATGGTATAATAATGAAGAAGGTCCACCATCCATTAAAAAACAAGTTGAAATCCCAAAGATTAAGGACATTCCCTGCTATCCCGATACCAACTACAACAAAAAACAGTCCCCATAAAACATTTGTTAATTTATTTCTCATATCTATACCCGTGCCTTTCAGTTTTTGATGACCTATTCAAAAAGTGAATAGGCCTTAATAAATAGTTTGAAAGTG
>DUNO01000049.1 GCA_012839295.1 Clostridiales bacterium | reverse complement strand
TTCACTTTTTGAATAGGTCATCAAAAAGTGAAAGGCGCGGGTATAAATATGAATCAAATTGTTTCTACTCATAATCTTTCCAAACGATATGGAAATACCTATCGTGTGAAAGATGTAAATTTATCAGTATGTGAAGGGGATATTTATGGCTTCCTTGGGCCTAACGGGGCTGGAAAATCCACTACATTAAAAATGATTTTAGGGCTAACGCGGCCTACTGATGGTAAAGTAACGGTTTTTGGAAAGGATTTTGGAGTAAACCGCCGTCTTATTTTAAGTCAAACCGGCTCTCTCATAGAATCCCCATCCTATTATGGGCATCTCACAGGATTAGAAAATATGCGTGTTATTCAGAGACTCAGGGATGTACCGGATAAGAATGTATTGGAATCCCTAAAAATTGTCCGATTAGAAAATCAAAAGGACAAAAAAGTGGAGCAGTATTCCCTGGGCATGAAGCAGCGCTTGGGGATTGCCATGGGCCTCTTATCTTTTCCAAAGCTTTTAATTCTGGATGAACCTACAAATGGTCTCGACCCTGCCGGTATCGGCGAAATCCGGGAGCTGATTAAATCCCTGCCGCAGCGTTATGAAATGACGGTGCTGATTTCCAGTCATCTGCTTTCTGAAATTGAGCAGATGGCAACCACAGTGGGTATTATCAACGATGGAATAATGATGTTTCAAGGCAGTATGGAGGCGCTAAAAAACAAAAACCGTCCAACTATTATGGTAAAGACACAGAACAATAAGTTGGCACATAAGCTGCTTTTTGATATGGGTTTCTCTCCCGGGGAGCGTGAAGCTGCTTTGGTATTTGAAAACCTGACGGACAGGCAGGTAGCGCAGGCAAATAGAAGCTTAGTTGAGGCTAATATTGATGTGCTGCGTATTGAAGAACATAAAAAGAATTTGGAGAGCATTTTTCTGGATATTACAGGAAAGGAGCGTAGCTTGTAATGAATGTGGTTAACCTTGAATTGTATAAATTGCGCCATAAGCATCTATTTTTGATGGTGGCATTATTTTTACTCGTGGAAATCGGCTGGGCGTTCATGGCATCAAGTATGTCGGTTTCCCGTAACCCGGATAATGGCGGATGGGAGCCGCTTATTGCGATGTTATCCTCTATGAATGGTCTGTTCTTACCCATTCTCTCAGCTATATGCGTATCCCGTATCTGTGACATGGAGCATAAAGGAAACACGTGGAAATTATTACTGACTGCATCTGTAAGGCGTGGTAAGCTCTATGCGGCAAAATATATTTCTGCATCTATCATCATGTTGTGGGCATGTATGTTACAAGTGCTTGCTATTATAGCATTTGGTATTATCAATGGTATTGGGCAGTCCGTGCCATTATTTTTATTGATACGATTCCTTATAGGGACGGCTTTAACCAATATGATCATTATAGCGTTGCAGCAATGGGTATCCATGGCAGTAAAAAACCAGGCTTTTGCATTATCTCTCGGTATGGTCGGCGGATTCCTTGGGCTGGTAGCAGATTTGCTGCCGTCAGGAGTACGGAGAATTTTTGTATGGTCTTACTACACGGGTTTATGTCCCATTACACAGAGCTATATAAGTGAAAAAATGCAGTTTATTGTACGTGATATAAGTTCATTATTGCCTGTGGCAGCGATGTTGATTGTAGCTGGAATTGTTATTTATCTGGCTGGAAGCATCCATGTATCCAGGCAGGAAGTATAAGGAGAGGTGATTGATTATGTTAAGACATTGTATTTCTGCCGAATGGATGAAGCTGCGCCATTCCTATATATGGATAATACTGATGATTCTTCCGGTTATAAGCGTATTGATTGGCAGTGCTAACTTTTATATGAACCAGGGTGTATTAACAAAAGAATGGTACAGTCTATGGTCGCAAGTCGGATTATTTTATGGAGAATTCTTCTTTCCCGTTCTTATTGCTATTTGTTGTGCGTACATGTGGAGACTGGAGCATCATAATAAGAACTGGAATATGATCATGACTGCACCAGTATCAACGAACAGCATCTTTCTATCTAAATTGATAGTAGTCGGTATACTAATGATTTTTGTTCAGATAATCTTTTTTATATTGTATTTTTTAGGGGGTAAACTGGCAGGTATAACCGGTGGTCTTCCTGGAGAACTGCTTGGATGGCTGCTCCGAGGTTGGATAGCTGCCCTTACAATCGGCGCCCTGCAATTAGCCCTGTCCATGCGTATCCGCAGCTTCGCAGCTCCTATTGGTATTGGTTTGTGCGCTGTTTTCATTGGTCTTGGAATGTACGTCATACATTTGGGACTGTTTTTCCCACACTCATTGCTGACCACTGGTATGGGGGTACTCAGTCAAACAAGCCTTTCATCCGGGGAGAATCTTTTGTTTATCATAATGAATCTGCTATATATTGTTGTTATCAGTACAGGCGCAATATATCGGATGCGTAAGTCTGATGTAGTTGCTTAAACATAGAAAGAATGTGATTTCGTGAAAACAAAAACAAAAACGGCGTAATATATACTGCCCAATTAACAAATATTATATAAGCCTCACGGTATATTGGTTTCGGCATTTTTAAAACATTCAATCATTTCAACATATATTTCATTTTTTGATTTTCCTTTTAGCGTTACCGCATAGTTAACGGTAGACATGGTACGTCCGTTCAAATGCAGACATACAAATTCGCCGCTCTTTAAGTATTCCCTTGCTAACGGCTCCGGGAGTACTGTTATTCCCATGCCCGCTTTGGTGGATCTTATAAGGACTTCTGTATTAATGCTTTCTAAAACGGGAGATAGATCCACCTTGAATTCGTGTGTTAATCCGTCAAAGCAATCTCTTAAGGTGCTTCCTTTTTCCCTTAATAAGAATGGCAGTTTAAATAAGTCCTCACGGTCAATTTCCGTTTTCATCGCGAACCTGCTATGTGCAGAGCATACTAAAAGAAGGGCATATTCAGAAATCGGTTCAGCGTGAAAGCCTTGATTTGATTCAAAACCTTCGATGAAAGCAAGGTCTATTTCCCCGTTGAGTAATCTGTTCTGAACCTGTTGAACATTTTCCGAATATATCCTTAGGGGAGTTTGCGGATATTTTATTTTAAATTGTTTTGCTGCATGGGGCAAAGAATTCATTGCGATGGTTAAGCTTGTTCCTATTCTTAAAGGAATCTCTGTTTTGCAATAATCACGGAAATTTTCCAGATCGTCAAAATCCCTGATCAGCTGCGTGGCTTTAATCCGAAAGACTTTCCCTTCTTCGCTAAGAAACAGTTTACCGTTAATTCGGTCAAAAATGGAAACCCCAATATGGGATTCAAGTTCTCTGATGGTTTTTGAAACAGCCGGCTGGGATATATACAGCTGCCTTGCAGCTTCTGTTATAGACATAGTTTCACATACTGTTAGTAATATTTTTAATTGATGTATGTTCGTTTTATCACCTCATAACTTTTTGGTTATAACAATTATACTACATATATAATTTTAATCAAGGTAGAAGCATGATATAATGAAAAGTAATATTGTGAGGGGGAATTGTATGAAAAAGAATTTTATATTATTTAAGGCCTATTTATTGGCAGGAGCATTCACTTTTTCAGGAGGCATGGCCATGCTGCCTGTTATTGAAAAAGAATTGTGTGAAAAACGAAGTCTGATTGACAAAAATATTTTATATGAGTATACAACCTTATCCCAAACCTTTCCGGGAGTTATTGCTCTTACCAACGCTTGTTTTGTAGGAAAGAAAGTAAACGGGGCAAGTGGAATGCTTTTTGCTGGTATAGGGGCTATTTTGCCAGCCTATGTTTTAATGTCGATAGCAACCATCCTTTACCGGGTGATTCCACAAAATGGTCCCATGCTTAACGCATTGGTGGCTATCAGGGCTACTTCAGCATCATTTCTATTTGCAGCAGCATATACAATTGCGCGATATAATTTTAAATCGAAGGGTAGTATCATCCTTGCTATTTCTTGTTTTATAATTACAATTTTCAACATTATTGAAGCGCCCTTTTTAATTCTGGTTTCTGGACTTATTGGAATAATAATTGCACACGTGAGAAAGGTGAAAAGATGATATTTAAATTATTTTGGACATTTATAAAAATTGGATTTTTGGGATTTGGCGGCGGATATGCAATGCTATCGCTTATTTTTGAAGAAGCATCGCATTTTGGTATGACAATAGCGGAATTTGCAGATTTGAATGCTTTAGATGTCTTGATTCCGGGTCCCATTGCAATTAATTCTGCAACATATGTAGGCCAATTGTATGGAGGCCATTTAGGAGCCTTTGCCGCTACACTGGCAGTTAGCATTCCGTCGTTTATCTTTGTGCCGGTATTTATGCGCTATGAAGAAAAAGTAAACAGTAACAGATACTTAAATTCTGCTTTAAACAGTATAAAATCGGCATCTGTTGGTTTAATATTTGCAGTAGCCTTATCTATCATGCTGGCAACTACATTTAACATATCCAGCATTTTTGATGTTCAAAATGTTGGTGTTAATTGGCTTTCCCTTGTAATCATGGTAGCTGCTTTTGTATTGCATATCCGTTATGATATCAATCCAATCATACTTACGCTGATTGCCGGGGGCATTGGCTGGCTGGCGTATTATATCTGAACATGGCAAAATTAGAATTGATTTTGAAAAACACAGGGAATAGATGCCGGTAAGGTATCTCTATCCCTGTATTTTTTTGCCTTGGCAGGGCTTTAAAGCTGTAGACAAAGTACATAAAATTTCATAGAACATGGAATTTTCTTGACCCTGGAGGTAGAACCGGGCATAATATTGTCAGATAGCAACAATGTATGCAGCCAGATCTTAGAGGGCTAATAAATCACATATAAGATAGCTAAGGACTAGGAGGCAATGACATGTTTAAAATCAAAAAAGACAAAAAGCGTATATTTTATTTAAACCATACGGTGATTCTGATTATGATGGCAGGATATTTTTCGCTGCTGATTCTTCTCCTATGTATGGATTGGTACCTGATTGCAGAATACCAGTCTAATCGAAAGAAGAGGGAGGAGAATGCAATCAACGCATATATGGTCGGTGTAGAACAGACCATGGAGAAGCTTTACCGGGTTTTATACGACATTTACAAAAATGACCAGAATTTCAAAGCGCTTTCGGGAACCCCGGACGAGCTGCAGCAGTATAGCAATGCCTATGACCTGCGGATGACCATGACAAATAAGATGACAGTGGAAGAGGCCTTGCACGGCTTTTTCATTTTTTATGGAGGCTCCAAGGTTTGGTATAATGTAAATACGGACAAGGTGAAGTCGGAGCAGGCGGTGACCATAAATAGGAGGCTAAAAGGCCAGCTGGCCATCAAGCAGGGCAGCAAAAGCTGGATCAATTATACCATAGATGATGAAACCTTTATGGCGATCTGCTTTCAGCAAAAAAATATAACCCTATACGGTATCAATTACTTTGGAAATATAGAAAGGGAATTAAGCCATAATTTAAATAGCCAGGTTCAGGTGATGCTGATTGAGAACGGTACCGCGTTAAAAAAGATCAAGCTGGCTAAATCCCTGGGCTTGGTCGAGATGACGAAGAAGAATGAAAAGAGCTTCTCAGAACAGATAGGAAAATATTATGTATATGGAAACAGGATTAAAAATACGGATCTTTGGATTTGCGCAGCGTTACCGTATAATGTCTGGAGTGTAATGAACCTCCAGCAGCTAATGCTGCTGGTCATATCCTTTATCTCTATCTTTTTAGTCTTTTTTTTGTACCGCTTCTTAAGAAAGGAATTTGTATCCCCCTTGCATCGCCTGACACAGATCATGAATCAGATCGGGGCGGGAGAGATTAGGAAGGTACCAATGATCGGCGTACGCTTCTATGAGCTGCAGAAGGTCAATGAGACCCTTGGCATCATGGTATCCGAGATTGAGAAGCAGAAGCTGCTGACCTATGAGGAGATTATCGAGAAGCAAAAGGCTCAGATGCAGTATCTGCAATTGCAGCTCAAACCACATTTTTACTTAAACGGGCTTAAAACGATGAATGCCCTGATTATGCAAAATGAGTCCCAGAAGCTCCAGGATCTTGTCCTTGGAATCTCAAAGCATCTCAGGTATTTGCTAAATGAGGAATGCGAGATGGTGCCCTTAAGCAGTGAGCTTGATTTTGTACGTAATTATGTGGAGCTGCAAAAGCATATGCATGGCCGGGAGGTAAGATGTGAAATAGAGCAGGATGGCAGGGTACAGGAATGGAAGGTACCGATTCTGTGTATCCAGACCTTTGTGGAGAATAGTATTAAGTATGTGAGGCTTGGCAGCAGGAAGATACCATTGGAAATAACTGTCCGGGCAGACTTGCTGGTTACGGAGGAAGGAAATTATCTGAACCTGATTATCAGTGACAACGGACAGGGATACCCGGAAGAGATCCTTGAGGAAATCAACAGCGATATGGCAGGCAGCCGCAGTTGTATCGGGATCCATAATATTAAGAGAAGGTGCCGGCTCTTGTTTGGGGAGAAGGCAGAATATTATTTCCTAAATAGCGATGGGGCATATAGTGAATTAATTATACCGGAGGTGTGACCTATGAATGTTTTGCTGGTGGATGACCAACAGTCAATTGTGGACAGCTTAAAAAAGGGAATACGTTGGGAACGGATCCCTGCAGATAATGTATATACGGCATGCAGCGCAAAGGAAGCCAAGCTCTTAATCATGAATTTTGAGGTGGATGTCCTGGTAACTGATATTGAAATGCCTGAAGAAAACGGTCTGTCACTGGTTCAGTGGACAAAGGAGAAATTTCCTGACATCGAGTGCGTGTTCCTGACCTCACACGCTGACTTTTCCTATGCCAAGGAAGCAATCCGCATGGGCGGCTTTGATTATATCCTGCAGCCCGCCAGGTTTGAAGAGGTAGAGAATGTATTAAAGAAGGTATTGGAAAATACAAAAAGGAAGAAGCGCCTACATAAGCTCCAGCATTCAAAGAATTATGTGATAAAGCAGAGGAACACCATCCTGGATGCCATCATATCCCATATTTCCATGGGAAAGTCGGAGGAAGCCGATTATGAGTATGACCATTTTTCAGACCTCTTCCAATTCGACTATGAAAGCTGCGCCGTTTATCCGGCCCTGGTACAGATATTGCGGTGGAAAAGGATCAACTATGCCTGGGATGAAAAGCTGGTACGCCTTGTCCTGGGCAATGTAATTGAGGAATTATTTGAGAGCCTGAACGGCAAGGCCGCCATCTCTGGTATGGATCAGGACATGTTCTGGCTGGTCCTGGCAGCGGAGCGGGGGAGAATGGATTTTGGCTTATGGAAGCAGAGGATGGAGGAATTCTATCAATTCATGGAAGAAAACATGGAATTTAGCCTTGCGGTTTATCCTATAGGGGAAGGGGCAGAGCAAAAGTTCTCAGCCATCTATAAGAATCTAAGCGGCAGGCTCCAGGGCAATGGAGGTAAAAAAAGTGGGTTGTTCTGGGACAATGATGGGCAGGAGCCGGGAGAACCCGAGGAAGATACAGTGAAATGTGCAATCGATTATATTAAAAAGAACCTGCATAAGAATATTACCAGGGCCGAGGTCGCTGACAGGGTACACCTGCACGAGGATTACTTTTCGAAGGTGTTCAGGCAGCAGACCGGGGATACCTTCAAGGATTATGTGCAGATGGAGAAGATGAAGCTGGCACAGGAGCTTTTGGTAAAATCAAGGCTGTCAATCAGCATCATTGCCTCCAAGGTAGGCTATGATAATTTCTCACATTTTTCAAAAATGTTTAAAAAGATAACAAACAAGACGCCCTATGAATATCGGAAAGAAAATGCGAAGCAGTAATTAAACTATGTGGGCAAAAAAGAAAGCGTGTAAACAATAATGAATTTATAAGCAAGCAGAAAAATATAAGCAGTGAAGAAGAATGAAAACAGCAAGGAAGGCCCGTAAGGACATAAAAGCCTATAAATAAGAAGTCAGAAAAGCGATAAATAATGTCACGATAATTATAGACAAAAGGAAGTAGTGATAAAAGGTACCGTTAAACCTCAGAAAAGCTATAATTCATAACAGGAAAATTGCAGATTCCGGCAAGACGGCATTGGTATAATAGGCATGTGAAATGGCTGATGATAAGCCGTCAAAAAAAGCGTGGAGGAAAGTATTATGAAAAAGGTAATTAAAAAAGTAGCAGCCTTGATAAGCGTACTGGCTATCGTTACTTCTTTTGTGGCATGCGGGGGAAGCGGCAGCAATGCCGGTAATGCTTCAAAGGGACAGGCAACAGGGAAGACAGAAGGAACAGATAAGATTACAGATGTAAATGTATGTATTCCGACAGTTTATGATTTGCAGGATGCACAAAAGGTAGAGGATGCCATTAATAAAATTACGGAAGAAAGATATGGGATTCATATGATCCTGTCATTTGTTGCCACGGGTAATTGGCAGCAGCAATCCAATTTACTCCTGACAGGCAGTGAGGTAGATGTAATCGCCTCTTTCATCACTCCCTTGTCCACCTATGTGAAAAACGGACAGTTCCTGGCTCTTGACGATTATTATAACAATGCATCAGATGCTTTTAAAGCCCTATGGCCCATTGAGGAATTGAAGGGTACCTCAATTGACGGCAAGATCTATGCAATTCCAAACTTAAGAAATTACGGGAACTATTTTGGATTAAATATTGATGAAGAGATTGCAGCGGAATTCGGCATCCAGGATGGGCAGAAGCTTACCATGGAGGATATCGACCAATTCCTGCGTGGGGCTCATGAGAAATATCCGGACCGTTATGCTCTTGCGCCACAGGGAGGAACTACCCTAATTGGACAATGGAGCTGGGATGGCCTGGGGGATGAAAAATACCTTGGGGTTCTTCCGGACTGCGGACAGACAACGACAGTACAGAACCTCTTTGATACGGATGACTTCCGTGAGTTTTGCACCTGGGCCCGCAAATGGTATCAGGACGGCCTGATTATGCAGGATATCTTAAGCAATACACAGCCCTGGCAGACGCTGATCGGAAGCAAAAAAGCGGTTTCCTGTTTTGATAACTACGCTGTAAACAAGGTTCCTGGAATGATCCGTACCATTGTTGTTGACGCATGGTCCGCATCAAATTCCTATGCGGCCTTAAGCTATGCGGTTAATGCAAATACGAAGGTTCCGGAGGCAGCATGGAAGGCTATGGAGATCCTGTATACAGATCAGGATGTATCTATTCTATTAAACGATGGTATCGAAGGAACCCATTATGTTAAGAACAGCGATGGCACCATCTCATTTCCGGAAGGGAAGACCGCAGCTGACTGTGGCTATGGTATGGCTGATTTATATTGGGTTACACCGTACTCCGGCAATGCATATCCCTTGGATGTGAATGGCTCCTCCTTCTTTGGGGATCTGAAGGAGTTCAACCAAAAAACAATGAAATCACAGGGCTTTGGCTTTTCCTTTGATACAAGCAGCGTAGTAGACCAGTACACCGCCTGCATCAATATTATGGATAAATATTATGGAGCCCTGATGGCCGGAACAGTGGATGTTGACAGCACCATTGAACAGGCAAACAAGGAATTTGAGGCAGCTGGCTTAAATGATATTATCGCGGCGAAGCAACAGCAGCTGGATGCCTATTTAGGAAAGAATTAAAATGAAATAGAAAAGAGGAAAGCCGTTTTTAGAGAGAAGCCTTCTTTAAAAACGGCTTTTTAAAAGGAGGAACAGGATGGCGGCAGTGACGGCAGTAAGTGGAAAGAAGCGGAAGCGGGCAAGAAGGAAAATGACGCTGGTCTTATTTTCCATGATGTTACCCGGCCTGGTTTATTTATTGATTAATAATTACATGCCAATGGTCGGTTTGCTAATAGCATTCAAAAAGTATAATTACAGTGCAGGAATCTGGGGCAGCGAATGGTGCGGGTTCAGTAATTTCACCTATTTATTTAAGACCCAGGATGCTATCAATATTGTCAGAAATACCATTGGATACAACTTAGTGTTTATATTGCTGGGAAATGTTGTGGCGGTGGCGGTAGCGGTAATGCTGAATTTCTTAAGGGGAAAGATGAACAAGAAAATATACCAGACGGTAATCTTGATTCCGTTTTTGATTTCCATGGTTGTAGTGTCCTATATCGTATATGCATTTCTCAGCCAGGAAAGCGGTTTCCTCAATAAATTGATCGAATCCTTTGGAGGGGAAAAGATCAGCTGGTATACCCAGGCGAAATACTGGCCTTTTATCTTTGTCATCGTCAACCTGTGGAAGGGCTTTGGCTACTCCAGCATCCTATATTATGCGACCGTAATCGGTATTGATTCCTCCCTGTATGAGGCGGCCACAGTGGACGGCGCCAACAGGTGGAAGCAGGTAGTCCATGTGACCCTGCCAGGCCTTAAGGGGACGATCATTACCATGGTGCTCTTGGCAATTGGCCGTATGTTCTATTCGGACTTCGGCTTGTTCTACCAGGTACCCATGAGGTCCGGCCTCATATCCTCGGTGACGGATACCATTGACGTGTTCGTATATAAGGGCTTGACACAGCTGAATGATATAGGGCGTGCATCGGCAGCAGGATTTTTACAGTCCGTCATGGGCTTTCTCCTAGTGCTCACAGCCAATTATATTGTTCGTAAAATTGATGAAGAGAACGCATTATTCTAAAAAGGAGGACATTGGCTTGGTAGTTAAAAATAAAAGCGGGCAGATTGCCTTAAACATCATATTCACACTTTTGACAATTGCAGCAGTGGCACCCTTCCTCCTGTTGGTGTCTTCATCATTCACGGATGAGGCGACCCTGGTTCGGGACGGTTACAGCTTTTTACCGGGAAAATTCAGCCTGGATGCATATATTTATTTATTCCAAAGCAGCATGAAAATTGTGAAGGGCTATGGAATTACAATTTTGGTTACCTTAATCGGTACGGTCTTAAGCGTATTATTTACGACGCTGTTCGCATACCCTCTTTCAAGGAAAGAGTTCCCGTTCCGTTATTTTTTCTCATTTTTTGTATTCTTTACAATGCTCTTTAACGGTGGACTGGTTCCCAGCTATATGATGTGGACCCAGACCTTCCACATCAAGAATACGCTCTGGGCCTTAATATTTCCGGGGCTCCTCATGAATGGCTTTTACATCATCATGATGAGATCCTTCTTTAATGCAAACATACCGGATGCCCTGGTAGAGGCAGCCAGGATTGACGGCTGCGGAGAATATGGAATCCTGTGGAAGATCGTGCTTCCCTTATCGAAGCCAATGATGGCTACCATATCCTTGATGGTGGGATTGGGGTATTGGAACGACTGGATGAATAGTCTCTATTACATTACGGATGAAAAATTATTTAGCATACAGGCTATTTTAAATACAATTATATCAAACATCCAATTCCTGCAGAGCAGCCAGGGCTCGTCGGTTGCAAGCGGTGCCGCCGCGGATCTCCCAAGCGTTGGCATACGGATGGCAATTGCCGTCATCGGGATATTGCCGATTCTGGTGATCTATCCTTTCTTCCAGAAATATTTTGTTAAGGGTATTGTGGTCGGCGGAGTGAAGGGCTAGAGTTGGAGTTAGCATCAAAAAATAACAGAGTATGAGTGAAAATCATACTCTGTTATTTTTTAGCACTCATGAGTTAATCAACTGCTCAATTTCCTTAAAATCGATATAAAGGTCTTCGTAGATATTCACTTTCACGGTAGAACCGAATGTATAAGGAATGCTGACGATATCTTCCTCAAAATAATTTACAGATATTGTTCTTCGGTTCGGATCTACAATCCAGTACTCACGAACTCCATAATTTTTGTAATAGTAGAGCTTTTTTATATAATCATCGGAAGCATTCCCGGGCGATACGATTTCAATAATAAAATCTGGTGCGCCATTGCAGCGTTTTCCGTCCAGCTTATCTTTGTCGCAGACAATTATAATATCAGGTTGAACGATGGTTAGTGGTACATCATTTAGCTTCACGTCAAAGGGAGCCGGTAAAACTTTGCAAGATCCTTTTCTTTCTTTTACATAAGAATTCAGCATAGAGGAAAGCTCCAGAAGGATCGTTTGATGCAGCTGTGAAGGACTGGCCATGTATTGGATCTGACCGTCAAAGATCTCTGCCCTTATATCGTTTGGTAATGCTTCGTATTCTTCGATCGTAGTTAGTCGTTGCTGTGGCTGTGGCAATAGGAACACTTCCTTTCTATTTGGGCAACTTAAACAGCTTATTATAATAAGTGCCATTGATGATGATTTCCTCATGAATTGATTATATAACTTGTCATACACGAAATCAACTCTAACTCAGTTCAAATCATGCTATTGTATCAACCCTTGTTGATTATGCACAGAAAAGTATATAAAAAACCGTCTTATGTACCAAAGATAAAAATATATTTGAATATTGAAATAATGCTTTGAAAATTAAGATACAAGTACGGAAAAATTTATTAAAATAGCCTTAGGTTTAGGCTGGTAGTATGATGTTTAGCCTTGCTTCACTTCTATATAAATCCTTTATAGCCGGAGCTGTTTACCTATATTAAAATACATGTAGACCAGAGCCATCATGCCGGTGATTTTTGGTTGACAGGTTCCCAGGTGTTTAAGCTGATGGAAGGGGTACAGGAGACGCTGGCTGGCCGTGTTTGCCTGCTTCACATGGCGCCCTTGTCACAGGCGGAAATCTGCGGAGCTGCCACAACCCCCTTTGTACTGGATTTGGAACAGCTGTCACAGCGGATAAAGGAGCGCAGCGTTGTTGATACGCCAGCTCTCTATGAACGTATTTTTAGGGGAGGCATGCCTGCCCTGATCAGTGGGCAGTATAAGGATTACCATGCGGTTTATTCCAGCTACATCAGCACCTATATTGACCGGGATGTAAAAGAAATCTCCGGAGCCATCGATTCGTTGAAGTTTATGGACTTTATTACCGCCACCGCCGCACTGTGCGGGCAGATGGTCAATGTCAAGACTATCTCGGATGCTGCCGGAATCAATCAGTCCACTGCCAAAAGCTGGCTTGGGATTTTGGAAAGGCTGGGCATTGTGTTCTATCTCCATCCTTATTCCAATAATATGCTCAAACGCATGGTAACGAAGCCAAAGCTCTATTTCTATGACTGTGGCCTGGTGGCATACCTGACGAAATGGAGTGATGGCAATACCCTGATGAATGGAGCCATGAGCGGTGTGGTTCTGGAGAATTTTGTGGTATCGGAGATTGTCAAGAGCTATCAAAACTGTGGCCGGGAAGCATTTATTTATTACTATCGGGATAAGGATACGAAGGAAATCGATATTTTGCTGGAGGATAACGGCAAGCTATATCCTATGGAAATTAAGAAAACTACTAACCCGCAGAGCCAGCTCACCCGGGTGTTCAGCGTCATCGACAAGGCGACCCTGGAGCGTGGGACAAGTGCCGTGCTCTGCACAACAGATCGGCTGTCCGCCTTTGACGGCCAGAATTTGATTGTGCCCATTTGGGGGATATGATGAATCATCCCCTTGATTAAATAACTTATTTTTCAGGCGGTACTCCATCGGGGTATCGCCTGTCATATTGTTAAACACCGTCTGAAAATAGCTCCGTTTTTTTGGGGCCAGCGGCTTATTTTTTTGCTCTGGCCAAAGGAGCATTATCCAAAGGAGCATTATTCAAAGGGGCATTATATTGCAGAAAGGGAATCTTCATGAGGTTATATGCTGGAGATATGGTAAGTAGTCGCTTTCGTTATTGGATTTGATCGTTTTTCTTATTGCCATAAAAAAATTCTATATTCTATGATAGGAGGTAGATACTGTTTCCTGGCAGAATTGACCGTAATAATAAGGTGGTAAGATATCTGCATAGTTATTTCTATTTAAGATGGGATCTAATAATAAGATGGGATCCAATAATCAAGAATATATCCAATCATAATTGTGAAGCATAGAACCTGTAAAATGCAGGAATACATAACAGTGGGGTAGAGGATGGGAAAATACAATAAATCTCTAAATATCAAGCTAATGCTATCACTGGTGATAGCCATTATGGTGCTGCTGTCCTATATGGAATTGGCAAGCTTTTATTCAATCAGCATATATAAAAAACGGACATTTGAGAATTACCAAAATTCCTTAGAGATGTATACATCCTTTTGGGAAAACAGATTGAACATGATTAACCAGGAACTGATCACAATTTCGGAAAAGAGCCACGAGCCTTACTACTGGAATATGTGCTTTTCCAATGATGATGTTGAATTTGAAACAAGTAAAATCATGATGCAGAAGAGCATGATTGAAATCTCCAGGCTCCATGAATATAAAATCATGGTATTTACCTATATACCGGATAGGAAATGCTATATCCGCTCCAGCGATTTGGTGAATCAGGCAAAGGACTTAAAGGGGTTGGATGAGGGAATCAGGGATTATATTATATTGGAGGACAGAAAGCCGAGCTTAAGCTGGAACTATGTATACATTGGCGGGAGGCACTATTTTATACAGTATTTTGCAGTAAACAATGGATATATTGGAACCGTAGTTCCATGTGACGTGATTTTGAACTCCTTAACCCAGGACACCAAGCAGCTGGATTATGTTGCCTTTGTAAACGGTGAGGAGGTCATCAGCCAGATAGGAGACCCGGTAGAGCAAGGCAAATCCTTCTCCTCCTTTCGGATTGCGACAGCATATATGCCCTATTCGATACAGGTACATGTAAGAGACAGCAAAATATATAGTGACTATAAGATACTGCTGTTAATTGCAGTAAGCGTGGCTGTCATGTCCATCATCGTTATCATAGTAAACCTGCAGATAGAAAGGAAAATGGTATTAACTCCTTTAAAGAAGCTAAAGGACGCCATGGAGCAGTTTAGCCGCGGCAAGCTCGATGTACGGCTTAAGGAGGATACGAATAGTGAGGAAATAAGCTCGGTAAACAGGGCATTTAATTCCATGGCGGAACAGATCATGGGTTTAAAGATTGAAATATATGAATTGGAATTAAGGCGCCAGAAAATCCAGGGCAGCTTCCTAAGGGTTCAGATCCAGCCGCATTTTTACTGCAATATACTAAACCTAATCTATGGGCTGGCAGGGATGAAGGAGTTTGAAACAGTCCAGAAGCTTTCTAAGGTGACCTCAAATTATTTCAGGTATTTATTAAGCACAAAGGATGCGCTGGTACCACTGAGCAGGGAAGAAAAGTGTGTCATGGATTATGGAGAAATCCAACAGATGAGATATCCGGGAATGCTTGAATTAGAACTGGAATCCATGGTGGAGGAAAAGGAAATTCTAGTCCCCCCATTAATCATCCAGACCTTTGTGGAAAATAGCATTAACCATAATATAACCTTAGTGCCGGTGCTGCATGTCAGGGTAAGGCTTTGGCGCAGGGGCGAGGATTATTTGCTGATTGAGGTGGAGGATAATGGGTTGGGATTTCCCAATAAGGTCCTTGAACAGATCAATTCAAACCGGAAGATTACCAGGAGCGGTAATCATATCGGTATTACCAATGTAAAGGAAAGGCTAAAGCTGATCTATGGGGAGGATGCATCATTTTCCATTGAAAGCAGCAAGGGAAGGACAAGGATAAGGATACAAATACCATATCAAAGAAGCTTATTAGATGGGAGGGACTAGGCATGAACATTCTTATTGTAGATGATGAGGTGGCAACGATACAAATCTTAAAAAAAGCCATAGATTGGGACAGCATTGGCATTGATTCTGTCCATACAGCCTACAATGCGGTGCAGGCGAGGGAGGTTCTTTCCCAAAATAAGATTGATATTATTATTTGCGATATAGAGATGCCACAGGAGAACGGACTACAGCTGATCCAATGGGTTCAAGGCCTTTACCCTCAGATTATCAATATTATACTGACCGGCTTTGCTGATTTTAATTATGCGAGAAGCGCCATCTCCCTGGGGGTATATCAGTTTATGCTAAAGCCTGTTTCCTTTGAAGAGCTTGAGAACACAATCAAGGAAGCCATAAAAATAATTGAGCAGGGGCGTCAGTTAGAAAAGCTCCGCCAGGTCGGCTCCTATTTTTCCAATAAAAGCTGGGCAGAGGAATTAATGGCTGGTGAAAAGGTAGCCCTTAAGCCGGAGGTGGCTATGGTGAAAGACTATATGGAGCAGCATTACCGGGAAAATATTACGAGGGAGGATATTGAAGCCCTGGTGCATTTAAACCGGGACTACATTAACCGGGAGTTTAAGGAGGAGATGGGCTTCTCACTGATGGAGTACATCCAATTCTATAGGATACAGATCGTGAAGCAGAAATTATTAGAGACAGAAGATTCAATTGCGAAAATATGTACCCAGGTCGGCTATGATTCACCACCCTATTTATCCAAAATTTTTAAGAGGTGGACAGGCATGACACCTATAGAATACAGGGAAAGAAAAGGGAAGTAGTCGTTTTTGTTATCAGTTTTGATCGCTTTTCCTATTGCTGTAGCAGTGATTTTTTTCTTATAATTCTTATATCAAGGGTGCCCGATGAAATAAAAAATAAAGGATTAAGGAGAAGAATATGAAAAAGAAATGGAAAAGCCTGATTGCAATATTAATAATAGCTGCAATAGCCTTAACAGGTTGTGGGGCAGGGGGATCAAAGGAGGAAGAAAAGAAGAATGATGCGCAAGGTACGGCATCTCCTGAAGAAAAGTCACCTTTAAGGGATGGGAAAATGACGGAGCTGCGGGTGGTATTTCCGGGAAATGCCTCTTCACCGGCAAGCCTGGAGGCTGTTCAGGAAGGAATTAATGAAATACTGTCCCAATACATGGACGCAACGGTGAAATTGGATATTCAGGAATGGGGCGTATTTGCTGACCAACAAAGCCTGATGCTCTCTTCGGGTGAAGATGTTGCCTTGATGTTTACCTATTTAGGAACTAAAAATTATGCGGCAAATGGACAGG
This sequence comes from Clostridiales bacterium, assembly GCA_012839295.1. Classification (GTDB taxonomy): domain Bacteria; phylum Bacillota; class Clostridia; order Lachnospirales; family Lachnospiraceae; genus Mobilitalea. The sequence goes on along the minus strand of DUNO01000049.1, from coordinate 119,896 downwards.
CGAAGGATATTACTGATTTATGTAATACATATGCAGCTGATGGCCTAAAATTAATATCCCAGTACATTGATGCATGCAAGGTAAACGATAAAATCTATGGTTTTCCGACATTCCATGAATATTCAAGCAGAAAAGGCCTTATCTGCCGCACGGATATTTTAGAGGAGCTGGGGGTCGATCCGGCACAGGTTAAGACTTGGGATGATGTTGAAGCTATCTTTAAACAAGTAAAGCAAAAGCATCCTGAAATGAATGTTTTGTGCCCGGCAGATGCTACTTCCGGTGTATTTGGATACATGATAAGTAGTAAATATGATGAGCTTACAGGGGGAGTAGTGACCTTAATGGATTCTGACGGAAAAACGGTCGTAAATCTGTATGATACTGATATGTACAAGGATTTTGCTAAAATGGCCTATGAATGGAATGCAAAGGGATACGTTATGCCTGATGCAACGACGGCCACGGAAACCAGGCAGGAGTACCTGGCAGCAGGAAATTGCTTTGGCTATATCGGTGGGATACATCCCGGGACTGCAACCCAGGAGTTAAAGAATTCGGGAATAAAAGTAACAACCATCAGTATTGAGGAACCTATTTTAATAACAAGTGCAGTGAATTTTGCCCAATATATGGTTCCGAGCTCTTGCAGTACGCCTGAGAAGGCAGTCAAGCTGCTGGATCTGATGATAACGAATAAGGATATCAACAATTTAATGATGTACGGAGTTGAAGGAACAGATTACGTGGTGAAAGATGAAGCGAATAACATCATCGGATATCCGGATGGAGTGGACAGCTCCTCCGTTGGCTGGAGTAATGAAACCTGGCTGGTCGGCAATGGCTCCTTGGGATACATCTGGGAATCAGATCCTCCGACAATCTGGGAGCAGTATAAGGAGCTGAATGAAAGCTCAACGCCTTCCCCATTATTCGGGTTCAGCTATGATACGGAGAAGGTAAAGACGGAAATTACAGCGGTAACCAATGTAATAAGTAAATATAGGCTGGTGATTCAAGCCGGCTATGCTGACCCGGATAAAACGGTTGCATCCATGGTAAGCGAGCTTCAGGCAGCAGGAATCCAGAAAATCATTGATGATGCACAAGCACAGGTGGATCAGTGGTATAGCTCCAAATAATAAAACAGATGTATCATGGCCTCTCATATCAAACGAGAGGTCATGTTTTTCAGACCTATTTAATTTTTTGAATAGGCCATCAAAAATTGAAAGGCACGGGGAGATTAAGGAAATGAAGAAGAGTTTTCGCTATAAGCTTAAAAAATATATGCCCATTTATATCATGCTGCTTCCAGGCTTTCTATACCTATTGATCAATAACTACATACCAATGGGCGGTATACTGATTGCCTTTAAGCACATGGACTACAGTAAGGGTATTCTAGGGAGTGACTGGTCGGGGCTGGCTAATTTTGAATATCTATTTAAAACACCGGATGCATTTAGAATTACGAGGAATACGATTTTATACAATGGAGCCTTTATTATATCGACGATGGTAATGGCAATTATATTTGCCATATTGCTCAGCGAGATCTGGTCTAAACGAGCCGTGAAATTCTACCAGACCGTATTATTGCTCCCCTATATGCTGTCCATGATCATCGTAAGCTATCTGGCGTATTCCTTTTTAGCAGGAGATACGGGGCTGCTGAATGGGGTTTTGGAGAGGTTCGGAAGGGAGAAGGTCTCATGGTATTCGAGGCCGGAGTACTGGCCCTTTATCCTTGTCATCATTAATTGCTGGAAGACAGTGGGTTATAGCACCGTAATCTATTTGGCCTCGATTCTAGGCATTGACGGTGAATTGTATGAAGCAGCTTCGGTGGATGGTATTACAAAGCTGCAAAGGATCAGATATATTATGCTGCCCATGATTAAACCGACCATTATAACGATTTTGCTTCTGAATATCGGCCGTATTTTTTATTCCGACTTCGGACTTTTCTACCAGGTGCCCATGAGCTCAGGGGCTTTGATGGATGCGACGAATACGATTGATACCTATGTGTACCGTGGATTAATCAGCTTGGGCGATGTGGCGATGTCATCGGCAGCAGGGGTGTACCAGTCACTGGTTGGATTTTTGTTAGTGCTATGTGCCAATTGGATAACAAAAAGATATAGCAGTGAAAATGCATTGTTTTAAAGAAAGGGGAAGTTATGCACTATAGAAGTGAAAAAATATACCAGGTTTTCTTTAACCTATTCATGATCTTGATTTCAATAGCAACCTTAGTTCCGCTAATTGTGCTGATATCCTCATCCTTTACCCAGAATAAAGATATCACCCTATATGGGTATTCACTATGGCCCCGCACCTTTAGCCTGGAGGCCTACGGCTATATTTGGAAGGAACGCATGCAGATTTTCCGTGCTTATTTTATCACTATTTTTGTAACGGCATCCGGTACCTTGCTAGGAGTCATCAGTTCTGTTTTATATGCATATGCCCTGTCAAAGCGGGAATTTCCCTTAAAGAGGTTTTTCTCTGTATATCTCCTGTTTACAATGCTTTTCAATGGTGGGCTGGTTCCAACTTATATCATGTATACAAGGTATTTCGGCATAAAGAATACGATTTTTGCGTTGATCATACCGGGTCTCCTGATGAATGCCTTTAATGTCATCCTGGTGCGCAGCTATATACAAAACAATGTACCCCAGGCGCTAATTGAGGCGGCAACCATAGATGGGGCAAATGAATTTATAATAGTCAGGAAGTTAATATTTCCTTTGGCAAAGCCCATCATTGCCACGATCGGCTTATTCATAGGAGTGGCCTATTGGAATGACTGGCAGAACGGATTATACTATGTTACCGATGATAAGCTGTACAGCATCCAGCAAATTTTAAATAACATGCTAAAGAATATAGAGTATCTGTCGAAGAACACCACCTCGGTGGCCAAGTCCACCACCTTGGCCGGCACTTTACCGGCAGGAACCGTAAGAATGGCAATTGCTGTCGTTGGTATGCTGCCGATCTTGGTCATCTATCCATTTATTCAGAAATATTTTGTTAAGGGTATTTCATTGGGCGCCGTCAAAGGATGATTCCGACTGGAAAAGGGACTGACTATGCTTAGAAAAGGGACTGACTATGCTTAGAAAAGGGCAGACAGTTTACCAGGCAAAAGTCCTGGAGGATCAATAGACATTTCATTCATACAAGAGAAAGAGAGGGTATGGATCATGGAAAAATATAAAGACATATCGTTAGAACCGGAAGAAAGGGCAGAGGATTTGCTTTCCAGAATGTCCTTAGAGGAAAAGCTGGCCCAGATTGTCGGATATAATCCGGCAAAATGGTCAATGGACGGGCTTGAGGATTATCCATATGGAGTAGGGCAGGTCGCATTCTTTGTAGCACTTGAAAAAGAAAATACAATGGAAGCAGTTAATCTGTTGAATCAAATCCAAGATATCGTTATGGAAAGGAGCGAACATAGAATACCCGCAATTTTCCACGTAGAAACCCTGTGCGGCGCAATGATACCGGATGCTACCAGCTTTCCCTCCGGTATAGGGCAAGCCTCTACCTTTAATCCGGGGCTTCAGGAAACAATGGCAGAACTTATTGGAAAGCAGGCAAGTGCAGCAGGGGTATCACAATGCTTTGCACCTGTTCTTGATATTTCCAGGGACTCAAGATTTGGAAGGCAGGGTGAAACCTATGGGGAGGATCCGGCGCTAGCCTCTGCTATGGGAGCGGCTTATGTCAGAGGACTTCAAAAGGGTGGAGGAAAAAAACATAGACTAATGGCGACGGCGAAGCATTTTGTGGGTTATCATAACACGCAGGGAGGAATTCATGCTGCAAATTGTGACATACCAGAGCGAATGCTTCAGGAAGTATATGTTAAGCCATTTCAGGCAGCCGTTACAGAAGCTGGCTTGCAGGGGATTATGACATCCTATAATACGGTTAACGGAGAGGCAGTTTCTGGATCAAAACATCTATTAACGGAAATTCTGCGTGAAAAAATGGGATTTGACGGTATTGTCGTCTCAGACTATAGCTCTGTATCAGAGATGCATGAGAGACAAAAAATGTATGGGAGCCTGGAGGAGGCAGGGCTTCAGGCATTAACCGCCGGAGTTGACCAGGAATTGCCTTCCAGGAAAAGCTTTAATGATACCTTGATGGAATGGTTTAAAACAGGAAAGGCTGATATGGCCGTATTAGACCGTGCAGTAAGGAGAATTTTAACCGTTAAATTCAGGCTGGGGCTTTTCGAAAACCCATACGCGTCACCTGCAGAGGAAATCATAAAGGAATTTTCTAATCCATTCACCAAGGAAATATCCCTGAAGTGCGCACAGGAATCTCTGGTGCTAGTCAAAAATGATGGAGTTTTACCATTAAGCAAAAGCAAAAAACAGATTGCTGTAATCGGCTATCATGCCAATACGGTCCGCGCAATGTTTGGCGGTTATACTGCCATGAGCTTGTATGAAAGTGATCTTGTTGGGGAAAACACAATGGCAGGCTTCAATAGGAAGGAGGCTTCCCAGGAGGAATTGATCGCCCTGATGGAGGGATTATCTAAAAGGGAGCAGTACCCAGGTACCAGCGTGCAAAAGGAATCCCCGGATGTTGAGGCAAGGGTGAAGAAAAGAGTCCCGGACATGCAAACCCTATATGAGCAATTGTGTGAAAGCTGTGGGGATATTGAATTTGAATACTCCTATGGATACCCATATGCCGGTGATGATTGCAGCGCACATGAAGCAGCTTTAGAAGCTGCGAAAAAAGCAGATGCCGTAATTGTAACCATCGGAGGAAAGTATGGAACAGGGAGTACCGCATCCACGGGAGAAGGCATTGATTCCGTCAACATCAACCTGCCTCCTTGCCAGGAACTATTTTTAGAAAAGCTTAGCAAGCTGAATAAGCCGGTAATCGCCGTACATTTTGATGGAAGGCCTGTATCCAGCGACAATGCGGACAAATATGCGAATGCTATTTTAGAAGCATGGAGTCCGGCAGAAAGAGGTGCAGGGGCAATTGTTTCAGTTCTTTTTGGGGACTACAATCCGGCAGGCAGGCTCCCCGTATCTGTGGCATACAGTGCCGGACAGATCCCGGTTCATTATAATCACCTCAATGGCTCCAGCTATCACCAAAACACCTTGAGCTATTTTAAAAGCTATGCGGATTGTACCCATGAGCCACGTTATTATTTTGGACATGGTCTGTCTTATACCCGCTTTTCTTATAGCAATCTCGTTATACAGAAAAATAGATTGAACCCGGATGAAGCCCTTGTTGTTCAGGTGGAGGTAGAAAATACCGGGAACATGGATGGTGAAGAGGTTGTCCAGCTCTATATCAGTGATAAATACGCAAGTATAAATCGGCCGAACAAAGAATTAGCCGGTTTTATCCGGACACCGATACGCGCTGGTGAGACTAAGAAAATTCAATTTAGAGTAGATCTGAGCCAGCTGGCATTTTTGGACAGCGGGATGAAGTGGAAGATAGAAAAGGGTGAAATGATGGTAGAAATAGGTTCATCTGCCGTAGACATCCGGTTGAAGGACAGCTTTTATATTAACGAAGATTGCTTTATTGATGGGAAGAATAGAGGGTTTTATTGTATTGGTGAGATTCTTTAGGCAGGTCTCGGCAAAGATGCCAAGCTTATGAACATCCTGTACAAAATCAATCCGAAGCTGGCGATCAGGTTAATTGGAAGTGTATTAAAGGTTAAATAAGGATGATTTTGATTCACCTAAGTAAATAATTTATTCTTCAGGCGGTATTCCATCGGGGTATCGCCTGTCATATTTTTAAAGACCGTCTGGAAATAGCTCTGGGAGGAGAAGGACAGGTATACGGATATCTCTGACAGGGACATATCGGTAAAATGCAGGAGCTGCTTGGCTTCCCCGATCTTTTGCTGGTTAATATAAGTGGGCAGGGAAATCCCCGTAACCTGGCGGAATTTACTGGATAAATATTCGCTGGACAGATCCACTTCCCGGGCAATTTCATCTACCGTCAGCCTTTTTTGGTAATTTTCCCTGATAAAGTGCATGGCTTCGTTGATTTTGGGATGCTTCGTCTGGGGATGCAGCAGGCGCTCCACCCGTTCACAGTAATCAACCGCAATGTTCTCGCTGAAGGAGAAAAGGGAATCGATATCCCGGCAGGCTTCAATTTTCTGGATATATATTTCCCCCAGCTGATAGCTGGTCTCAGGGTCAAGGCCGCCGATGATGGCAGCCCTCTGGGAGAGGGTATTCAGGATAATGATGGCATTTTTATAGTGGCGCAGGGAATCGAAGGCCAGGCTGCCTATGTCATAGCGGACAAACTTCATGTTCTTTAGCTTCTCAGTCATCCCATGGCTGATGTAAAACATAATCTCAGATTCCAGGTCAAAATTATTCCGTCTTACGGTTTCTCCGTAGGTATGCTCCTTTACGGCGGATATCATGCGCAGGTTTGTATCATATAGGATGCTTTTGCCGGCGTCCTTCTTCATCAGCTCCTTGTAGGTGATGATTTTATGGTTCAGGTATCCATGGACCAGGCAGAGGATGGGCAGGAACTGTTCCGGGGGAAAGGAGGCACAGGAATTTAAGAACTGGCCGATTTCCTGGATGTGCTCCGGGCCGATGGCGGGTCTTGCGGCAAGCATGACGTTGTGCAGTGTGGTTTCCGTAATGGAGCCTATCCGCACCGGGCCAACGATGACCTGTAATCCTGAGGAGAGATCCAGTATCCTTCCAAAGAGCAGGAAGTCCTTGGTAAGAAGGTAATTCAAGGAATCCTCCGTCTGCTGCAGGGTAGGCAGCCAGGGGAGCACCAGATCGCAGGGGCTGGGGTAGGGCTCGAAGGCCTCCAGCCGTGTCTCTTTGTCATAGAGATAAAACGGGGTATGGAATATGTTGCACTGCATGGCTAAAAGCTGGGTGAGTAAGGCTTGTTCCATTGATAATCCTCCATTAGTCAGGGCATTGTTAATTTTGTACAAGAAAATATATAAAAAATCAGCTTATCTAACAAAAATAAATATACATTTGAATATTATAATAACACTTTGAAAACTGAAATACAAGCCCGGGATTTCTTAATACAATAGATTCATAGGCAAATTAAATACCATGGGCAGAAGCTCAGATAACAGGAGGATTTTCATGAAAAAAGAGAAAAAACAATTTCCTTATAACGCCAAGACAACGGTTGGCGTTACAGGAGTAACGGTCATCAGTATCATTGCATCGGCCTTTATGTCTAATTACTTTTTATTGTACCTAACGGACTATGCAAATCTTGGTATACTTGGTGCCACCATAGCCCCGGTCATTTTGCTGGTTGGCCGTATTGTGGATGCTGTCAACGACCCACTGCAGGGGTGGATTATGGACAGCGCAAAGCCCAGGAAATTCGGTAAATATAGGTTCTTTACCTTGATTAGCTTAATCTTAACAGCCATAGGCATCTGCCTGCTGTACAGCATTCCAAACGCCATTAAAACAAGTGCTGTAATGCTATTCATCTGGGTATTGTTCTTCTATCTCATTTATGACATAGGCGCGTCCTTCTTTGCAATTGCGCCCATGATCCAGACCTTTGGTTCCAACCATGTACACCGCTCCAAGCTGATGATGTACCAGCGTTTGCTGGCGGTGGTTCTGGGTGCTATATTCTCCATGTTCATGCTGATGGTCAATGCGGTGAATACCAAGGTGGGCAACTTTGGTAAATCCTTCTCCCTCACGGCAGCTATGGTAATTATTGTGTCCTTTGTCATTTCCTTTGCCTGCCTGATGATGTTCAAGGAAGGCGGCAACCATGAAGAAGAAGCCAAATCACAGGAAAAGGATAAAATCGGGTTAAAGGACCTGAAAGCCGTATTTACGAAGAACAAGGCATTTTCCGTCCATTTCATCGGACAGATCTGCCGCGGTATGGTCTTCGCACTTTCCGGCGTGGCAGGCATATATTACATGAAATGGGCTTACTGTGCGGATCTTGCCACAGGTGTTGTGGATGCAGGTAAATTTGCTACATATTCAGCCATGGGTGCCATTGGCTCAATGCTGCCTATGATGATCTCCGCCATGCTGTCCCCGGCCCTTGCGAAAAAGCTGGGCTCCAGCGTAAAGCTCCTTAATCTTGGCTGTTATATCACCCTGGTTTCAAACCTGGGGCTTTTTATACTGCAAATTATGGGGATATTGCCTATGAGCTTCTGGATTAATTTCTCCATTACCTTCATCTATTCCTTTGGTAACGGTTTATGCTTTGTGCCGGCGCAAACCATGTGGATTGAGTGTATTGACTACAATAAGCATGTCAGCGGCAAGGGGATGGGCGGCGTTATCTCAACCCTTGGCACCTTCCTCGGCAAAGCGCAGGCGGCCATCGGTACCTTGCTCACAGGTCTTGTACTTGCCGGCGTAGGTTATGTTGTAGATTCCGCAACCGGCAACTATGCAGGTGATTTAAGCCAGATCCCCTCCATGCTTACCTGGTTCATGGTAGCCAGCGGATTGGTTCCGGCCATTTTCGCCGCACTTGCTATTGTTGTCTATCGTTTCTATCCTGTCAATGTTGTGAAGGAAATGGAACAGGCAAACCAATAATCGAAAAAGGAAAACAGGCGAGATGAGGAGTTCACCGCCTGTTTCCTCCGTTTTTAGAACACAATGCTAAATATATTAGAACACAATACTAAATATAAAGGAGACGATCCCATGCGACAGAATATCAAGCTTTACCAATGGAATTTTATTAAGGAGGCAAAGGATGCAGAGCAGGCTGCAGCGGCAACCGGCGTGCCTGTCACGGTGCCCCATACCTGGAACGCCATCGATGGACAGGACGGAGGCAATGATTATTACCGGGGCACCTGCTGGTATGTACATAAGCTGGAGAGACCGGAACTGACCCCAGGAGGAAGGGCTTATCTGGAATTTAACGGTGCTGCCATGACGGCGGAGGTTTACTTCAACGGGGCAAAGCTTGCAAGGCATGAGGGAGGGTACTCCACCTTCCGTGTGGATATTACGGATTACCTGCTGGAAGAGAATACTGTGGCAGTATCCGTAGACAATGCTGACAATGACCGGGTCTATCCCCAAAAGGCGGATTTTACTTTTTACGGCGGCCTGTACCGTCCGGTAAACCTGGTCACTGTGCCTGAATGCCATTTCGCCTTGGATTACTGGGGTGGTAAGGGCATAAAGGTTACCCCCATTGTGGAGGGCACAGGGGCACAGGTGACGGTGGAGGTCTGGGTGAAAGGCAATCCTGATTCCGTAGCTATTACCCTGGACGGTAAGCAGCAGACGGTGCCGGTACAGGAAGGACATGGGCAGGCAGTATTCCATATTGAAAATGTCCACCTGTGGGACGGTGTGGAGGATCCGTTTCTTTATACTGCCATTGCGGAGCTACCTGATGACAGGATCAGCACCCGTTTTGGCTGCCGCAGCTTTGCCATGGATCCGGAGAAGGGATTTTTACTTAATGGCCGCAGCTATCCGCTGCGAGGTGTATCCCGCCACCAGGACAGGATAGGAGTGGGTAATGCGCTGACGCCTGACATGCACCGGGAGGATATGGGGATCATACGGGAAATTGGGGCAAATACGGTCCGTCTCGCACACTACCAGCATGACCAGTATTTCTATGACCTGTGTGATGAGGCCGGCATGGTGGTATGGGCGGAGATTCCCTACATCACAATGCATATGCCAAATGGACGTGAAAATACATTGAGCCAGATGCAGGAGCTTATAGTCCAGTGCTATAACCATCCCTCCATTGTCTGCTGGGGGCTTTCCAATGAGATTACTGCCGCCGGCGGCGTGACGGAGGATCTGCTTGAAAACCACCGTTTGCTGAATGACTTATGCCATTCCCTTGACAAAACACGCCCTACGGTCCTGGCAAATGTGTTCATGCTGGAGATAGAAAGCCCTCTGCTGGAAATTCCCGATGTGAACAGCTACAACCTTTATTTTGGCTGGTATTTGGGCGAGCTCGATGAGAACGATGCTTTCTTTGACGAATATCACACAAGGTATCCAGACCGCTGTATCGGCTTTTCCGAATACGGAGCAGACGCGAATCCGCGCTTCCAGACTGCAAGGCCGGAACGGGGGGATTATACGGAAGCCTATCAGGCTTTGTACCATGAACATATAATTAAGATGATCAATGAAAGGCCTTATCTTTGGGCAACCCACGTATGGAATATGTTTGATTTCGCGGCAGACGGACGTGATGAGGGTGGGGAGCATGGCCGGAACCAAAAGGGACTTGTCACCATGGACCGCAAGCTTAAAAAGGATGCCTTCTATCTCTACAAAGCCCATTGGGGCAAGGAACCCTTCGTGCACCTGTGCGGCAGCCGCTATGTGGACAGGGCGGAGGCAGTTACGGAGGTTACTGTATACTCCAACCAAAGCACAGTTGTCCTCTATGTGGATGGCAAGCAGTTTGCTGAGCAGCAGGGTAAGGCTGTGTTCAGGTTCCAGGTGCCCTTAAGCGGGGAGCATACCATCGAAGCAAGGGCAGGGGAGCATTTAAGCAGGATTTTTGTACGCAGGGTTTCACAGCCAAATACGGAATATATGTTTTTTAAAACAGGTGACATAGTAAACTGGTTTGATAAAGAGGATTTTAAGCCGGGATATTTCTCTATCAAGGATACGCTGGGCGAGCTGGGAGCACAGCCGCAGGCAGCCGCGCTAATGGGGCAGCTGATGGCGCAAACCTCTGCCAGCCGCGGGGATGTGGCCGAGAGCGTAAAGGATAATCCCAACCTGCAAAAGATGATGATGAAAACGACCCTTGAGAGCATGCTGAAGCAGGTAAGGGATATGATAACGCCGGAGCAGGTAAAAGCATTAAATGCCGCACTGCAGCAGATTAAAAAGCCGGAATAAACTTTACGCATCTTGTGAAGGTAGCCGCCTGGCTGTAATATGATCCCCTGCTTGGGAGTTCTAGCCATTACAATTAAGACATTATAATTAAAAACGTTATTCATATTAACGGACATTTGACCTTTAGGTCACTCAATGTCAGGTGTAAAATATTCTGTATTTCATACTAATACAGGATATCATTACTAATGGTAGTATAAAATAATCTCTGTATTTCTTCCGGATCCTTGGTCTGTCCAAGGATCCACATTAATTTACACAGCACTGCTTCTGATGTCATATCATAGGCCTCCATAATCCGGACCTTGCTCTTTAATTCACTTCCCACCATATACACAGCCATATCACTGCCTTCATTGGGAACCTGGGTGGTCATCACTACGGTTTTACCTTTTTTGGTCCAGCCCTGGATAATATCGAAATAATGGTTTTCCGGTAAGGAGGGGATCCCGCCGACACCGTAGCTTTCAATTATGACGGCATCATTTTTCTCCAGCATATAGCTTAGGATATCAGAACCAACACCCGGGGTCAGCTTAAACAGGCATACCTTCGGGTTTAATTGATGGTAGAAGATGGGAGCGGCCTTCTTAGGCTGGTGGATATATTGGATCAGGTGTCCGTCCTGTATGATAGCCAGGTAGGGATAATTAATGCTGGAAAATGCCTGGAAGCTCTTGGAGTGGGTTTTTCTGGCACGGGTGCCCAGGATCACTTTGCCGTTAAATACAATCTGGACACCGCATGCCGTATTGGAAGCGGCATAGGAGAAGCTGTCAAACAGATTAGTCTTAGAGTCGGTGACCTCCATATTAATCGGGCGCTGTGCCCCGGTAATGACGATAGGCTTTGGAGAATCCGGAACCATATAGGAAAGGGCGGCCGCCGTATAAGCCATGGTGTCAGTGCCGTGGCAGATTACGAAGCCGTCGTAGCTATTATAGTTATTTTCAATTGTAGCTGTTAGGGAGACCCATATCTCCGGAGACATATTGGTGCTGTCAATATTGCATAGCTGATAGGTATCCACCTCGCAGAACTGTGAAATCTTAGGCACATAGCTAAGAATCTCACTTAAGTCCATCTGCGGCTGTAAACCGCTGTCCGTGGCTTTGGAGGCGATGGTGCCGCCTGTCCCGATCATAAGCATTTTCTTCATAATAGGTTACCCTCCCTGATTTGTATTTAATAGATTAAATCAATTATAGCATAACCGGATAAAAGGAAAATTAAAAAATATTTTAATCTTATGTAAAACAAAGGCTGCTTTTCCTGGAGCTTGTATACCACAAAGGGGAAAAAGGGAAGAGTACCGTCGCAGGTGACGAACAGATGGGATACGTCGGGGACGGGCATGTTAAACGGAACAATCAGGGTTCCATATAATCGGGCCGATGACGTATAGGCGAGCGGGCATTGGATATGATATTTGTTATTATGGAACACAGAGCAGGAGAGCTTTAGATCATCCATGATGACCGCATTAATACAGGATATCATTACTTATTAGTAGTATAAATAATTCTTTTTCAGGAAACAAAAAACCTTTTTCAATAAATTAAGTTGACAACACTTGTCATAAAATATAAGATAGTTGTGATACAGGTTGACAAGTGTATCAAAACCAAAATTTAGGAAACAGGGGAATGTGCATTGGATATCAAGCCTATTAAAAGAATCAACATTAGCGACCAGGTATATGAACAGTTAAAAAACCAATTAATTAATGGTGTCTGGAAGCCGGGGGATAAAATTCCATCGGAAAATGAGCTTGTTTTATTATTTGATGTTAGTAGGGTTACAGTGAGGCAGGCCCTGTCCAAGCTGACGACCTTAGGTCTATTGGAAACAAAGCTTGGTGAAGGGACTTTTGTTAAGGAAATAACACCTGGAGCCTATATGAAAGAAATCATACCATATATTTATCTTAATAAAGATTCGGCCAGGGAAGTGCTCGAATTTCGATTGATTATTGAAGTAGAGGCGGCCGGGATTGCGGCGACCAGGATTACTGACAACGATATATTCCGTTTGGAAAGAAGCTTAAGGAGAATGGAAGAATATCAGAATGACTTAAAAAAATATGTGGATGAAGACCTGCATTTTCATATGATTATTGCCAAAAGCACTAATAATTCTTTGATTATCCAGGTAAACAATATTGTGAGGGACATTATAAGGGAAACCATACGTAACATTACAGAAGAGATTGGAAGCGAGGTTGGGCTTAAGTACCATCGGCTGTTAATAGAGTCCCTGAAGCAGAGAGATTCTGCCAGGACAAAGGAAAATATGCGGGAGCATTTACAGCGGGCATTAGAAAAGCTGAATTAAACATTGTTTAGTTAATTTAACCCATGCGGGGAAATATTGAAATTTTTTATTATGCATATTGACAAATAGCGTAAAGAATTATATAATCCCTTTATGCAATAAAGGCAATAAAATAGTAAGGAATTTCAATATTTTTTTGCCAACAGTTGTATGACAGCTATCATCAGTCAACTAATAACAGTCGAATGATTTTAAGCAAATAATATAGTATCATGGAGGTATAGTGATGAAAGCGTTACGGTATTTGGATCCGAATCAATTATCCCTGGAAGACGTAAAGGAACCGGTGGTCAGGAACGGGGAGGTGCTATTGAAGGTGCGTGCCTGCGGAATCTGTGGCAGTGATGTACACGGGGCATTGGGGTTAACGGGGAGAAGAATCCCCCCTATGACCATGGGGCATGAATTTACGGCAGAGGTTGTAGAATTAGGGATGGATGCGGCAAAGTTTAAGGTAGGGGACGGAGTAATCGTACAACCGATTAATTTCTGCGGAGAGTGCATTAATTGTGAGCAAGGCCTTACCAATATGTGCCTAAACAAGAAGTTCTTCGGGGTATTGACCGTTGACGGTGCTATGGCGGAATATGTTGCTGTCCCTGAAAAGCTATTGTACAAGCTTCCGGAGGGAACCAGCTATGAAGTAGGGGCTTTGGCTGAGCCCTATGCGGTTGCTTACGGGGCGGTGAAGAAGCTAGAGGATTATGAAGGCAAGAGCGTGCTGATTATCGGTGCGGGAGCTATCGGCCTTTGTGTCCTACAGCTGGTGAAATTAAAGAATCCAAAGCAGATTATTGTATCTGATTTAAGTGATGCCCGTTTAAAAGTAGCAAAGGAATTCGGTGCAGACCATACCATTAATCCTAAGAACGAGGATTATATGGAAGCCATTGAAAGGTATACGGATGGAGTTATGATCGACATCTCCATTGAGGCGGTGGGAGTACAGCCCACGGCAAACCAGTCGATTAAGTCCCTGCGGGTGGGCGGAACGTCTATCTGGGTTGGTATGAGCCAAAAAGAAATGGAAATCAATATGCAGGATATTGTATGCTCCGCAAGGGAGGTATTGGGCTCCTTTAATTATACCCATGAAGAATTTGGGGAAGTGGTTGATATCATTGGCAACGGTAAAATGGAGGCGGATAAACTAATTTCAAAGGTGGTCAGCTTAAAAGAAGCGCCGCAGGCATTTGATGATTTGCACCGCAGGCCCGATGAATTTATTAAAATAATTATTGATCCTACAAAATAGGAAGGGAGGAGGGTTCTTGTGAGATTCGGATGCTGCAGTAATATGGTCGCAGAAGGAGCCGATGGAATCGGACTGGAGAGGATAGGCAAAATAGCGGAATATGGATTTGATTACATAGAATTACCCCTTGCACAGATGATGGCTCTTAGTGAGGAAGCCTTTGAACAGTTAAAAGAAACAGTAAATGCCTCCGGCATACGGTGTGAGACCTGCAATAATTTCTTCCCTGTCCATTTCAGGCTGACAGGACCGGAGGTCAATTACGGAGAAATAAGAATGTATTATAAAAAAGCATTAAAGAGAGCGGGGGAGCTGGGCGTCCAGTTCGTGGTATTTGGCAGCGGGCCGGCTAAAAATGTACCGGAAGGGTTCCCTATGGAAGAAGGTTATAAGCAGGTAGTGGAATTATTAAAAGAGGTTGCCATAACAGCAAAGGAGAATAAGGTTACCATAGCCATCGAGCCTTTACGCAAGCAGGAATGCAACCTGATTAATTCTTTTAAGGAAGGCTGCCAGCTGGCAAAAGATGTGGGAAGCCCCAATGTGAGGGTGTTGGTTGACTATTACCATTTGAAGCAGGAAAGGGAACCGGTACAGCATATCCTGAACCTGGGGCAGGAATATTTAGTGCATACCCATTTTGCAAGAAATGAAGGAAGGGTCTATCCGGCATCAATGGAAGAGGACAGTGGGTACCAGGAATTTATTGATACTTTAAAAGCGGTACATTATGAAGGAAGGGTTAGCTGTGAGGCGTATGCAGAGGATTTTGACAGAGAAGCCAGGCAGGCAATTTTATTCTTCAAAAGCAACTTTAAATAACGGGATAACCGGAAATCAAAGTTTGGAGGTAGAAATATGGGAAGGCAAGAGATTGTGAATAGCATTCAAAAGATGGCGGCACAGTTAAGAAAGGACGTTGTGCTTATGATCGGCGGCGACGGCCACGTCGGGCATTTAGGAGGATCCTGCTCCAGTGCGGATATTGTAGCGGCCTTATATTTTCATAAGATGAAGCTGGATAAGCAAAACCCGAAGTGGGAAGGAAGGGACAAATTTATTATGAGTAAGGGGCATGCAGCAATTATTCAATATGCAGCCCTTGCAGAATTAGGATATTTCCCAAAAGAAATTATTACCACGCTAAAAAGCTTCGGCTCTATTTTGCAGGGACACCCGGACAGAAATAAGACCCCCGGGGTAGAAGCGAACACCGGCTCCCTGGGACAGGGCTTATCCATTGCCAACGGCATGGCCTTAGCGATGAAATTGGACGAAAAGGATAACAAGGTATACTGTATCCTGGGGGATGGCGAGATGGCGGAGGGCCAGGTCTGGGAAGCAGCCATGGCAGCTAAGAATTTTAAGATAGATAATATTGTAGCCATTGTAGATAAGAATAAATTACAGGCCACGGGAAGCATATGCGAGAGATTTGACACCAATCCGCTGCCGGAGAAGTGGGAAGCCTTTGGCTGGAAGGTCCTTGAAATTGACGGACACAATATTGAAGAAATCCTGGAGGCACTGGATAAAGCAGATACCATAAAAGGCCAGCCGACCGTGATTATATCCCATACAATCAAAGGAAAGGGAATCTCCTTTGCAGAAAATGTAGTCGGTTTCCACAATGGAGCCATGACAAGGGAACAGTATGGGATTGCATTGCAGGAATTAGATGCTGAAATAGAGAAATACAACTAATCAGGAGGGGATTAAGATGAGTAAAACACAAAGTCAACGATTAGCATATGGTGAAGAATTAGTTGCTTTAGGAGCCGACAATAGAGATATAGTCGTATTGGAAGCTGATTTAGGAAAATCCACAATGTCCTGCCTGTTCCAGCAGGCATATCCTGACAGGTATTTCGAGATGGGGATTGCGGAACAAAATATGCTGTCCATGGCGGCAGGCCTGGCAGCCAGCGGCAAGATCGCATTTGCAAGCACCTTTGCCGTCTTTGCGGCCGGAAGGGCCTTCGACCAGATACGGCAGACCATAGCCATTGGAAATTTAAATGTAAAAATATGCGGCTCCTCCTCCGGTCTCTCCGATTTTGGGGACGGTTCCACCCATCAGACCATTGAGGATGTTGCAACCATGAGCGTTATTCCCAACATGACGGTATTGACACCCTGTGATGCGGCGGAAACCAGGCAGGCCGTACATGCTGCGGCAGAAATAGAAGGACCGGTATACATCAGGGTGGTAAGAAATGACGTACCTGATTATATCAGTGAAGGGGACACCTTTGAATTAGGGAAAATGAGGGTGCTAAAGGATGGAAATGACGTAGTGCTCTTCGCCAGTGGGACAATGGTGGAGGCTTCCATGAAAGCAGCAGAGACTTTGGAAAAGGACGGAATCAGCGCCAAGGTTGTTAATGTCAGTACAATGAAGCCCTTTGATGAAGAAGCGGTGCTTACATTATCAAAAGAAGCAAAAGCTATTGTAACAGCAGAAGAACATAGCTATATTGGCGGCCTGGCAAGTAAAGTGGCATTGGCACTAAAAAAGAGCAAGGTTCCAATGGATTATGTGGCAATTGAAGACAAGTTCGGGCAATCCGCACATAGCGTAAAGGAATTAATGGACCATTATGGGCTGACAGAGCAGAACATTGTTGCAAAGGTGAAAGGATTACTATAAGGAGGAGCATTAGGGATGAAAATTGGTTTTATCGGACTTGGTATCATGGGTAAGCCCATGGCAGTGAATCTATTGAAGGCGGGCCATGAAATCGTTGCATTTGACGTAAACGAAAGCAATGTAAAGGATGTTGCTGATGCCGGCGGAAGGGCAGCCGGGACCTCGAAAGAAGTGGCGGAGCAGTGTATGGTAATTATTACAATGCTTCCTAATTCCCCCCATGTAAAGGCAGCAGTCATGGGTGAGGCTGGTGTGCTGGAAGGTGCAAAGGCTGGGGCTGTTTTAATTGATATGAGCTCCATAGCACCGTTAGCTTCCCAGGAAATCGGGAAAGCCTGCGCCGCAAAAGGGATAAGGATGCTTGATGCGCCGGTAAGCGGCGGGGAGCCAAAAGCAATTGATGGAAGCCTGTCGATTATGGTAGGCGGTGATAAAGAGGTGTTTGAAGAGGTAAAGGATATTCTTCTGGTCATGGGTGCCAGTGCGGTCCATTGTGGAAGCATTGGGGCGGGCAATACGACAAAACTGGCAAACCAGGTGATTGTAGCATTAAATATTGCGGCCGTGTCAGAGGCATTTTTGTTGGCAAGCAAAGCGGGGGTGGATCCTAAGCTTGTATTTGATGCAATCAAAGGGGGGCTGGCCGGGTCAACAGTTATGAATGCAAAAGCACCGATGATTATGGAACGGAACTTTAAGCCGGGATTTAAGATTGACCTCCATATTAAGGATCTGGGCAATGCTTTGGAGACCGGCCATGGCGTGGGAGCGCCGTTGCCGTTGACAGCGGCGGTTATGGAAATGCTGCAGACACTTCATGCAGATGGATGCGGTCAGGATGACCATAGTGCTATCGCCAAGTACTATGAAAAAGTATGCGGAAGTGAAATAAGGTAAAAACAATAAAATTATTTGGGAGGAAGGAAAACAATGAAAAAATTTTGGGGATTTGCATTAGCGCTGGCAATGATGGTATCTTTAGCCGGATGCGGCAGTACAAAGGGAAGCGGTGAAACCGGCAATGTAACGGAGGGCGGCTCAGGGGAAAAGTATTCTTATGTAATCGGACATTATGGCGGAGTAACAGGCCAGGTTGCTACAGCCGGGACAGCAGGTTTAAATGCAATCAAGCTGGCGATTAAGCAATGGAATGAAAATGGAGGGGTATTAGGCGGGCAGATCGGATTTGAATTCTATGATGACGGTGCTACCACGGAAGGAGCCGTAAAAGGAGTATCCTACCTGATCGACGACAGGAAGGTAGACGGCATTATTGCCTCCCAGTTAAGCGGTAATATTCAGGCGACCGGTGATCTGGTGGAAGCAGCCAAGATACCTGAAGTCGGTACAGGAATGAATCCCGCCTGGCTTCAAAAGGGATGGAAATATCTCTTCCGTTCCCTTGCCAATTCAGAGGGAGGGGCAGCACCCCTTGTGGATGCTATGGAAGCCCTTAAGGTCACCGATATCGGTACTTTAATCTATCAGGATGACGGTAATATTTCTGCCAATAACCTGGTTATGGCAGAGCTTAAAAAAAGAGGAACGATCAATATTGTTACAGAAGAACAGGCAATGGTTGGTGAAACTGACTGGACAGGAGCTCTTTCTTCCATCCTTAGCAAGAAGCCAAACGGTGTTATTATCTTTGCACAGGGGGAACAGGGAAGCTTAATGGTAAAACAGGTCCGTTCCCTGGGATATACAGGATACATATTCGGATGTGAAACAATGTCAATGCCCGATATCAGAAATGTTGCAGGTAGTGGAGCAGACGGAGTTGTGTTCTTTACGCCCCATTGTATCCCGGATAGTGTAGACGAAGCGAGCACGGAAAAAGAAAGAGAATTTTTAGCCGCCTATGAAAAAGAATATGGCAGCTTACCGGCCCATGATGTTGCTTACAGGGCTTATGATGCAACGAATGTTTTATTAACAGGCGTAAAGGAAGCAGGCACAAAAGACGGCCCTGCCGTCAGGGACACCATCGCCAACATGAAGATAGACCTTCTGGCCGGCTCTGCGGATTATTCCAAATTTGACAACGGGGAATGCTTGAGCGGACAAAAAGTGTATATCATCCATAAGGGTAAGAATGTTCTCTTTAGCGATTTCTTAAAAGAGAACCCCATCGATACCTATAAATAAGACAGAATAAAAAGTTATGATGAAATCCTTTGAACTGTATTGAAGGATGAAATGGGTTGTGAATATCAATATCGGCAACCCATTTTGTCCGTTACAGGTGAAAATTAATAGACAGGATGGTGGCTTTATGAATATGTTTATTTCCGTACTGGTCGGAGGGTTGGTGTTGGGCTGTACATACGGAATGCTTTCCCTTGGTTTTAGTTTGATTTATCAAGCCTCAGGATATATGAATTTCACCCAGGCAAATCTTCTTATGTTTGGAGCTTTCCTGGCATGGCAATTCTATTCGGAATGGAAGATTCCCTTTATCGCATCTATGGCTTTAGCGGTTGTTATCATGTTTTTTATTGGGTGGATGATGGAACGGTCGATTATCCGGGTATTGGTTGCCAAAAAAGCCCGGAATATCTATGTAGTATTATCGACCATTGCCTTATCCATTATTATGGAAAATGCAGCTATGTTAATCTGGGATGCAAGGCCTCATTATTTTCCGCCGATTTTTAAGGACAGTGCGCCGGTTAAGCTGGGAACTGCCTCAGTTTCTAAAGAAAGTATCTTATGTATTGTTGTGGCAATCTGTGCCATGATTGCACTCCATTTCTTCTTAAATAAGACTAAATTCGGAACTTCAATGCGCGCGGCAGCACAGAATAAAACGGCAGCCAGCTGTATGGGAATTAACGTAAACCGTACAATCGGCATCACCTATGGAATCGCCGCTGCCCTAGCCTGCCTCGGGGGAATCCTGGTCGCACCGACATTATATGTCTCCTATGGGCTGGGAAGCCAATTCGGCGCCAAAAGCTTTGCGGGTGCTGTTATCGGAGGATACGGCAACATCTATGGGGCCATAGTAGGTGCGCTGATCATTGGACTTTTGGAGACCTTTGTATCAGGATATGTATCTTCTGCTTATAAAGAATTTGTAGTATATGGCGTTCTAATCCTGGTGATGATTATAAAACCTTCTGGTATCTTTAATGCAAAAGTATACGATGAATAATAAAAAGAAGGAGATGAGAAGGTTGAAAGAATTAAAATTAATGAACGAAGGGGGGACCGGGTCCATGCCAGCACTTTCATGGCGATTTGTGCAGTAGAGGGCATGGACATAAGAATGGGAAAGCAATCGATGAACAATAAAATACGTGACGTATTAAAAAGTAAGAAGTCTATAGCCATCGCCGCAGTTGCGCTGTTAGTCATTGTGCCCTTTATGATGGAGCACAATATCATATTAAGGCAAAGTAAGTATTTTTACTTATTATTAAGCTTTATTTGTATCTATACCATTGTCACAAGCGGATTGGATATCTTATTTGGATATACAGGGCAAGTGTCCTTTGGACACGCGGGCTTCTTCTGTATCGGGGCATATGCTTCGGTGCTTATGAGCCATCCTGAATGGGGCTTTGGAAAATGGTTCGGTATAACCTTACCTCCTATCTTAACAATTTTTCTTGCGGCACTTATCGCGGCACTTTTTGGGATTTTATTATCCATACCTGCAAATAAGCTGGTATTCCATTTCCTGGCTCTGCTTACCATTGCGTTTAACTATCTCGTATTATTAGCGGTTTCTAATTTTGCGGAATTGACCAATGGATATATTGGGATTACCAGAGTTCCGGAGATTAATATTTTTGGATTTTCTTTTTCCACTATTTCAAGCAAATATAAATACTATTATTTAGTTCTGTTTTTTACAATCCTGTTTTTGATTGTGAAGCAGCATATTGTTAATTCCAGGATAGGCCGTGGATTTATCAGTATCCGGGATAATTTAATGGCTGCCAATGGATGCGGAGTCAATATCCGTTATTATAAAACAATGTCTTTTGCGATTTCCGCATTCTATGTGGGGTTCGCCGGTGCGCTCTATGCACATATGATTGGGTTTATCAGCCCGGATACCTTTGTGCAGAATACTTCGGTTATCTTTATTACCATGCTCCTGTTTGGGGGAAGTGGTAACCTGCTTGGGCCAATCCTTGGTGCGACAATTATTACAACGATTCAGGAAAGCCTGCAGCCCCTTGCAGACTACAGGATGTTAATATATGGGATTGTCATTTTGATTATTATATTATTCCAGCCAAAAGGTATCGTAGGCCTGGGAAAGAACATTTCAGAATCCATGAAACGTAGAGGCGGTGAAGGAAATGCTTAAGGTAACAGATTTAACAATTAAATTCGGAGGCTTAATAGCCGTTGACAGCGTAAATTTTGAGATAAACAAAGGGGATATCTTTGGTTTAATCGGACCTAACGGAGCCGGAAAGACAACCAGCTTTAATATGATAAGCGGGACTTTTAAGCCTACTTCCGGTACGATTGAGCTAAATGGGCAAAGAATTGACGGAAAACCCATGTACCAGATTAATAAACTAGGAATTGCACGTACCTACCAGAATATTAATCTCTTTAAGAGCATGACGGTTCTTGAAAATCTTTTGGTGGGGCAGCATTCCAGGCTGTCAAGCGGCCTTCCCTCCGCTGTATTAAGATTAGGAAAACAGCGCCATGAAGAAGAAGCTGCCAGAAAAAAAGCCCTTGAAATACTTAAATTCGTTAGCTTGGATGGAAAGGAAGAGGTGCAGTCCAATGCCTTGCCCTACGGCGAACAGCGTATCCTTGAAATAGGAAGGGCCTTAGCCAGCGATCCCTCCCTGCTTTTATTAGACGAGCCTGCAGCCGGTATGAACCCTACGGAGAAAAACCAACTGGCAGATTTGATTATTAAGATCCGTGCCAAGGGAATTACCGTTCTTTTGGTGGAACATGACATGAGATTCGTTATGGGAATTACCGACAGGATTTGTGTGCTTAATTATGGGAAGCGGATTGCCCTTGGCACACCGGAAGAAGTCCAGAAGAATGAAGAAGTCATTACAGCATATTTAGGCGGAGGTGATTAAGGATGGAGCCAATTTTAAAGATAGAACATTTGGATTTTTATTATGATAAAATCCAGGCTTTGGAAAAGGTGTTTTTTGAAGTATATCCGGGAGAAATTGTTACTATGATTGGGAGCAATGGGGCAGGGAAGACAACCTTACTCCGTTCTATATCAGGGCTTCTTGGCAAAATAGGCGGGGGTTCCATTACCTTTGAAGGGCAGAGAATTGATAAGCTGCCGCCCCACCATATTGCGGCGTTAAGGCTTGGACAGGTTTTAGAAGGCAGATTGGTATTCCCCCAGCTTACCGTGAAAGAGAATCTCATGATGGGGGCATTTTTGCAGAAGGATAATAATTTTATTAAAGGACGGTTGGAGTATTGTTATAATCTTTTCCCAAGGTTAAAAGAGAGGGAATCCCAAAATGCAGGAACCCTGTCCGGCGGGGAGCAGCAGATGGTGGCAGTTGCGCGTGCTTTAATGGGAACCCCTAAACTATTAATGCTGGATGAACCTTCTATGGGACTTGCGCCCTTGGTTATTAAGGATATTTTTTCGACGATAGAAAAGATTAATAAAGATGGTGTTACCATACTTTTAGTAGAACAGAATGCAAAGTCGGCCCTTAAAATAGCAAACAGGGCCTATGTCATGGAAATCGGAAAGCTGGTAATGGAAGGCTCCGCGGAAGAATTCATCCATAATGATAGTATCAAAAAAACATATTTGGGTATTTCTTAGGAGATGATACCTGCGGATTAACATATTGCTGAAAAAAGCTGTCCGGAAGGTGGATATTCATACCCTGCTCTATGAAAAGGGCAGAAAAGACATGGATATCCGCTTTAACAATAAGGAGGGATACTATTTGAATATTCTAATTGCATCGGATTCCTATAAAGGGAGTTTAAGTACGGATAAAGTGGCGGAATTAATAGAAAAAGGAGTTCGCAAAGTGTTTTCTGGAGCAAACTTAGCCTATATCCCAATGGCAGATGGCGGCGAAGGCACTGTGGATGCCATGGTTACAGCTTTAAATGGAAGATATGAATATCAAGAGGTTATCGGACCTATGGGAGATACGGTTAGTGCAAAATATGGAGTGTTGGAAGATGGCAAGGCTGTCATTGAAATGGCGGCCGCCTCTGGCCTTCCCCTGGTTCCGGAGGAACAGCGCAATATATTAAAAGCCACTACTTATGGTACGGGGCAATTAATAAAAGCGGCATTAGATTTAGGGTGTAAACAGATCTATATTGGAATTGGCGGTTCTGCCACCAATGATGGCGGAATCGGGATGGCTCAGGCCTTGGGCGCCCATTTTCTTGACGAGAATGGAAAGGAAGCAGGCTTTGGCGGGGGTGCATTGGATTCTATTGTGGATATTGATTTAAGCGGGATGGATGAAAGGCTGAAGGAAACAGAATTGGTTATTATGTCGGATGTTTCCAACCCTTTGTGCGGGCCGGAGGGAGCCTCGGCAGTATATGGACCCCAAAAAGGGGCAACTCCGGAGCAGGTTGAATTATTGGATCAAGGGCTTTTCCATCTGGCCCGGATAATAAAACGTAAATTTAATAAAGAAGTGGACCAGCTGAAAGGTGCAGGCGCTGCGGGGGGACTTGGAATGGGGCTTGTAGCCTTTGCAGGAGGGCGGCTTCAATCAGGCATTGAGGCTGTTATGAAGGCATCGGATTTTAACAGCAAGCTGGAATGGGCAGACCTGGTGATTACAGGAGAAGGAAGGATTGACGGCCAGTCGGTAAATGGAAAAGTAGTGACAGGCATATCAAAATATGCGGCCATGCACCATGTTCCCGTGATTGCTATTGTTGGCAGTATTGGTAAGAACGCTGAGGCTGTATATGAATATCATATTGATTCAATGGAGAGCTGTGTGGTTTCTCCAGGGACTTTGGAGGAGGCGCTTAAATCCGCCGAAGATAATCTTATAGCGGCAACGGTGAGGATTATGAGGTCTATTTTGGTGGGGATGAGATTGGTCATGTACCATGAGCCGGAAATTTCTGAAAAAATAGCCCCCCATAGTAATTCATTTTGATCCAAGTAAAGAAAAATAAAATATAAGGAGGTACCCGGAATGAAGTTTTATAAAATAAGTGATATCAATGCCACCAATAATGGTGCAATAAAAATCAGGAGAATGATTTTCGGGTGTTTTACTTTCATAAATTCAATTTTTAATAATTCAACAAAGCTCATTATCCACCAATGTCATTAAGCTAAGATATCAGCATTATAAAATCTATACAGAGTAGAGTACAGAAAATGTACCCTGCTCTTTTTTTGCTAACGGATCAGGCGGGATCTTAATAGCATAAAATGACAGAGTATGAACCCATACCCTGTCATTTTTCCCGGCTTGGCATTAAAAAAATCCTTTTATGGAATTATAATAATTTCAAAAACTCATCCAAAGAAAGACCTGCCTGTTCAAGTATACTCTTCAAAGTTCCATGTGCAATCTCAGAATGCATTGGAATGATATTTTCTGAAAACCTAGCTTTGATAAGGCACGGATTTGGCAACATACCAAGTGTCTTCTTTTTGTATGATAACAGTAACTTTTACACTCATAGGAACACCTCGCTCTAAGAATACAGGCAATCAGAAGTGAGCCTAATTCTGATAAAAGGCGCTGCCTTTGCGCCGCATACTTCGTATCGGAACATGTAATTTCATTCCTATACGATATCTTTATTATAACATGATAGTATGATAACTAATAGTGCAAAAATGCCAGTACTATGAAAATTCTGCTGCAGCAATGCCTTATCCATTTCCGCCAACTCCTTCAACCCATCTTCCCCAAGGTTACGGCTGATAAGTATCGACCTCACAGATCTGAAAAATTTCAGGTACATAGATAAGAATTTCTAAATTAACCGAAAAAATTGCAATGCATTTTTGATACCGTCTTTATTGACATGGGTAGTAACGTAATCGGCAATCTCCTTCAACGGGGATACGGAATTTCCCATGGCGATTCCTATGGAGGCCTGCTGAATCATTTCATAATCATTCATGCTGTCGCCGATTGCGATAACGTCCTGAAAGGTCATTCCCCAATAATTTAAAAGCACCTGTATCCCGGAGGCTTTCGATACATGGTGGGGGATGACATCTGCGCCGCCATATTTTTCAGACATGATGGGAGTACGGACTGCCGGAAAGTTGTCTGCTAAAAGCCTGGCTGCTTCCACGGTATCATCAAGGAACAGGGCATAGATTTTCTTGCCAAATAGCCCGCTGATCTCCTTTACCTCCGGAAAGAAGGTGTTTCCTTTGGCGTTCCAGCGCTGCCTTAACTTTTCAGGATAGGTATTATACCAGCAGCTTTCATAAACCCCGCCCAGGATCAAGTGATGTTCTAAGGCAAAGTGGATTAAATCCTCCACAAGGGCATTATCTAAATAGGTCTCATATAGCAATTTCCCATCCGCTTCAACAACACATCCGTTGGCGTGAATGATGGCATCCGGTTTGATGATGTCTAGGATTGGCTTATTGATGGCTTCGTTAAAATGCCGCCCGCTGGCCAGAACGATTTTAAGACGGCCTCTTACCTTATCAAGGGCTTCAATGGTACTGTCAGGTATTTGTCTCGAAGAGTGATCAAATATGGTATTGTCATAATCCAGGCATAAAATTTTGTGCATATTCCAGCTCCTTTGTTATACTGTTGCATTAAATCCCTAGTAAATTAAGGTAAGTTCCGAGGGCAAGAAACTGACCGCGGGCCTTCCTTGGTATAATGCAATAATATATTATATATACAAGCAACGCCAAAATGCAAGCAATCCACGCATTTAAAAAGCGGTGTATAGGGGCTTTACTTTGAAATCGTGGGAATAGGGTTGCATCCATATCCCACGGTTTCAAAATTTTTGTAGGCTGCCCCGCGGGGCAGGCGCCTCCGTTTGTCTTAGGGAGGGGTTAGGAGTTGCTTTCCAGGACAGCTGTGTTCTTGTTTGTTAAATTCTAAATGCTGATAGGAAAATATTATCAAGCGATTGCTATATGTTTCAATTACAGGGTAATAGAAAGTGAAAAGTTAAATCATCTTTTACTATCTTATCTACAGATAAAATTTTATATGTGGTTTATGTATGTAGTTTATATATGTAGTTTTATTTAGAAGCCAATTTATCATTGAAAAATCTTATTTTTTTCTAAAAAATTTCTATTAAAATTTCTTATGGATAGATATGATAATCCGATGCTATTTTATAAAGATCCCCCTATAATAGATCTGTACAAATTAATAATTGTATATTAAATACCGGCACAGAAGTTATACAAATGGTGAATTGGCCAGAGGTTCTATGTGAGGAAAGAGTTTATAGATCCAACGGAATATGTGCGGGGAAAAGATGAATTGGATACGGACGAAAACCCTCCGGAACGGAGGAGTAGGAGGAATGCTCATGGTTTCAGATAATTTCACTTTTAATTCGGATGAAGGAACAAAAATTTTTGTTTATGTATGGAAGCCCGATGAGAACGTCAGAGTAAAAGGCATTGTACAGATTTCCCATGGAATGGCGGAAACTGCCGAAAGGTACGAAAGATTTGCTGAGGCTCTTGCAAAGGACGGCTTTATCGTCTATGCGAATGATCATAGGGGGCACGGGAAAACAGCAGGAAGTGTTGATAAGCTGGGATATCTTGCTGATAAAGATGGATTTGACTGGATTGTAGAGGATCTCCATAAATTAAGCGTAATCATAAAGAAGGAATATTCCGATCTACCGCTCTTTCTATTTGGGCATAGTATGGGGTCTTTTGCTGCGCAAAGATACCTTATGTTGTATGGCAGGGACTTAAAAGGGGCAATATTGTCGGGGTCAAATGGAAGACAGGGCATTATGCTTAACGTTGCAGCATACCTTGCAGGAAAAGAAGTAAAGAAGCATGGCAGAAAAGAGAAGAGCGACAAAATGAACCAGTTGCTTTTTGGCAGCTATAATAATAAATTCAAACCAAACAGAACAGAATACGACTGGTTAAGCAGGGATAATGAAGAAGTAGACAAGTACATAAATGACCCCTTCTGCGGGACAGTATTTCCGGGCGGCTTCTTTTATGACCTTATGATTGGCCTGAAAAAGATTGAAAGTAGTGGTGATCTGGAGCAGATACCTAAAAGCTTACCTATTTTTATCTTTTCAGGTGAAATGGATCCGGTAGGAAAAATGGGGAAGGGAGTTAAAAAGCTCTTTGATACCTATAAACAGCACGGATTAAATGATGTAACATTAAAACTTTATCCCGGCGGAAGGCATGAGATGCTGAATGAAATTAATAAGGATGAAGTCATGAAGGATGTTTCAGGCTGGATCAACCGGCATGCAGGATAAGAGGGAGCCCCTATGTATCATTACAGATTTACTGATGATACATAGGGGCTATTCAAATTGACTTCAATCTAGAAACTATTATCAATCTGGAAACAAACTACCAGCTTTTAAACAAATTATCGGCCTAGAAACTAATTATCAATCTGGAAACTAATTATTATTCTGGAAGCTGATTATCATTCTAGAAGCTAACTATCATTTTGCCTCAGGCAATACATCCTGCCCGGATGCATATAGAGAAGAAAATAAATCATATAATTCCGGCAGAGCCTTTTTTAATGAAACCGGACGCTTCCTGTTGGAGTCAAAATAGCAATGTGTGCTTTCGCCGATGAATCTTAGCTTACCGGTAACTGCATCAGTCATTTGGTATTGGACAGTCATCTTTGTAACAGACAGGTCTGAAATAGAGACCTGAATGTTTATGGTATCGCCAAAACGGGCCATGGATTTGTACTCACAGGAAATACCTAACAGGGCAAAATCGATTCCGGTGCTTACTGCACGCTCATAGCTGTAGCCGATTTGCTCCATAAAATCTACGCGCGCTTCTTCCATCCAATGAATATAGTTGGCATGGTGTATAATACCCATTTGGTCTGTTTCATAATAATGGGTTTTTCTGATATATGGTTTAAGGTCCATAAGCTTGTCTCCTCTTAATGGTACTCAATGGGAATGGTATTTCTAATATTTTCATATAACACAGATATAGTAACACATTATTTTCAGAACTACAAATTAAAAATCCTAACGAAAATCCTAAAATCCTGGCTAGCATTTTTAGAATTCTTAAAAGGTTTGACTACGAAAACGATAACATGTAGAATGTGACTTGATACATTGATAAAAGTAGCTCATATTTTATTAAGAGTAATGTTGGAAAGAAGAGACGAAGAATGCAACAACTAGTTAATTTGCAATTTACCATGTTCACCATGATAGCAGCCGGCGTAATTTTGAAAAAGGTGGGGATTATCGGGGAGGAAGGGAAGAATAACCTGACGGATCTGGTTATCTTCCTGATCCTGCCCAGTAATATTATCAGATCCTTTATGGTGGAGTTTTCGATGAAGATTCTGTGCACCTTTGCCGGAGTTCTTAGCATATCAATTCTGATCCAGGTGGTTTGTTCCTTGTTGGGACATATCTTATACAATAAAATGGAGCCTTCCAAAAAGAAGTGCTTACGATATGGTACCATCTGTTCCAATGCAGGATTTTTAGGAAATCCGGTAGCAGAAGGTGTCTTTGGAACCATGGGGCTTACCCTGGCCTCCATTTACTTGATTCCCCAAAGGATCGTCATGTGGTCAGCGGGAATATCCGTATTCACCGAGTCACCAAGTAAAAAAGCGCTGGTAAAAAAGGTCCTTACCCACCCCTGTATCATTGCGTGCATGGTAGGTATCCTGCTCCTGGTATCCCAGCTGCAGCTGCCCGGCTTTCTTACAGAGACGATTACAGCCTTAAGCAGCTGCAATACAGCCCTTTCTATGATGGTAATCGGATTGATCCTGGCAGATATCAATGTAAAAAGCATGCTGGACAAAAGGGTGCTCTATTATACCTTGATCCGCCTGGTACTGATACCGGTACTGGTCTACATACCCTGTGAGCTGCTCCGCGTGGATCCCCTTGTTACCGGTGTATGTGTGCTGCTGGCGGCGATGCCGGCAGGAGCGACCACCAGCATCCTGGCCTCAAAGTACAATGGGGACGCTGAATTTGCCACAAACATGGTGATCGTTTCGACCTTGGCCTCCCTGGTGACGACTCCTGTATGGAGCGCTATTTTATTGTAACATTTGAAATGGGCTTGCCTGGGAAATACATAACGAGATATCTTGATTTGTCGGGAATTTATGTTAGAATTATGTGTAGAATAACGCAATGTATGGGAAGGAAAGAATTAGAATGTATCAGACGGTTATAGATATTAAAAACAGTGACCAGGGTGACACCTTAAGGAAGCTGCAGCTCCTTGTTGAAAATGCATTTTCCAACAGGGCAGGAAAAGTAGCGAATGTTAGTAATGAGCCGCACCGCTTTGTGTTTGAAGGCGGTGAAAATGATTATGGTTTGCCTGGAGGTTGGCATGCTTACCTTAAAGAGAATAGAATCATTTTTAGAGTATGTTAGCTCCTGGAAATGGATTGAGGATGACCCGGACGAATGCTGTGACATGCTCAGGTTTTTTTTACTCCGGTCAGGTAAGCGTTATGGCTGCTTTTATGGTTTTTCTTTTCATTGCAGAACCTCCATCACATATTCTTATATTTCTTTCTATATTCCGAGGGAGCAATCCCGTATCTTTTCTTAAAGTTATTTACGAACCAGGTCTGGTTGCTGTAGCCCACCTCATCCGCGATATCGGCGACGGTAAGGCGGGTTTCCGTCAGTAGCTGGCAGGATTTTAAAAACCGGAAGGTATGAAGGATTTCTGAAAAGCTGGTCCCGGTATATTTCTTAATGATGGTCGATAAATAGGCATTGTTATAGTTGAAATGCTCTGCCAATTCCTTTAAGGTGATGTCTTTATAATGTTCATAAATATAGCCGGTGATCTCTGTTATCTTATATTTCTTTAATTCTTCCTGGCTGGACTGGTCAATGTGGGAACCGTAAGACCTGGAAAGCTCGATCAGCAGGGAAGAGAACAAAAAGTTCATCATTTCTTCTTTATGGGATTTCCCTATATAATATTCCCGGATCAGATGCCGGATCAAGTCGTCATAGGTATTCTCTAAGCCTGGACGGAACAGGATATAATTGTCCTCCATGCTGTGGTTTACCATGGATTCCAGAAAAAAATCAAAGATGTATTCATTGTTTGGCAGGTAGGTCAGACGGAAATAAGTGCTGTTAAAATAGTCAGGCTGCACTAGAATATTAAAAACCATATCCTCCTTAATGCTGCCCAGTTCAATGGAGTGCTTTGCCTGAAGATTGAGAAGGCATAAGCTGCCAGCTTCCAGGGTAAGCTCCCTGGAATCGACTTTTATTGTGCAGGAGCCTTTATATACATAGATAAATTCAAAAAAATCATGGGAATGGAAGTCCATCCATCCGGATACCGGGTGGGCAAGGATGGCCAGGGAACCTTTAGGTATCAGCAGGGAATTCCAAAGGATGAAATAATCAGGAGGAAGAGCATAGGCATGATTTTTATCATAAAAAGCAAGCTTTACCTCACCATCGGCAGAGCTGGCGGCTAAATCAATGATCCGGTTGCAATCTTTATAGAAATACTTATCTAGTACCATCTCTTCATCTCCTAATTCAACCGGTCAATCCCGGAATCCAATACATATTTTCAAGGGCTCCCCACCCATAGTATACTGGCAAAACAACCAGAAAGTAAAGCTGGAATTTAAATAATACAAACATATGATACAAAAGTTTAAAACAAATGACAGTGAAAATATGCCTCATATATCATAATATACAAAAGCAGTCAGAATTTAGTGCGCTTAAGCGGTGAAATATAGTAGAGGAGGCATGGGCGATAAAAAGTATTGCAGAGGAGAAGATATTAGGCAGCATGGATTTCTGATGATTTTTAATTTTAATATGGGAGGATATTATGATGAACCGCAAGGAAGATTTGAACAGGATACCTTTGGGTGAGAAGGTTGCATTTGGCTTAGCGAACATGGGAAATATTCCAGTCATGAGCTTAATCGGGAGCTTTTTATTAATTTTTTATACGGACATAGCGGGGATAAATCCAGCAGCCGTAGCTACTTTATTTATTATATCCCGGGTACTTGATGGGGTAAATGATCCGGTTATGGGATTCATTATTGACCATTTACCAAAGACTAAGATGGGACGCTTCCGCCCATATCTTATTATAGGGGTTATCCTGTGTGCAATTAATTATTTATTATTATGGTTTGGACCAATTATGTTCCCGGGAATAAAGCTGGTTATTGTATATGTTACATATCTGTTGATCGGCCTTACCTTTGATTTGATGGATATCCCGCTCAATTCCATGATTCCCGTTATGACGGATGATGAGAAGGAAAGGGGCTCCCTAAGTACAATCAAGGGTGCCAGCTATATGGTCGGGGCACTTACCGTCGGTATCATTGCTCCCATGATCCTGGCAGCCACAGGAGGTTCTTTGTCAGGCTATATTCTCCTGGTAGGCGGAGCCGTCGCGGTTGTTTTAACCTTCTCAATTATTGGGGCATTGGGGTTAAAGGAAAGAGTCCAGCCTATCTCTGAAGAGAAATATAAGCTCAGCGATGTCATTCCCATTCTTACGGAAAGGCCTGTACTGTTTACCTTTATGGCATCCTTATTCATGGGAGTCGGCGGAGCAGTAGGATCATCAAGCGGCATTTATTTTGCAACCTATGTGCTTGATAATAAATTAGAGGTTATGAGCATGATCAGTATGTGTTCAATGGTTGGAATGTTCATAGGTATGTTTGTCGCAGGAAGGCTGACCGGCAGACTGGGCAAAAAAAACGTATTTGCAGGAGGGATCATATTAGCGGGAATGTTTAGCCTGATCCGCCTGTTTAGTGTTACGAATATTCCCCTGATTTACTTTTGCACCTTATTCGCTGGAATGGGGACAGGCGGAGCCATGACTCTTGCCTACGGTATCCAGGCCGACAATGTTGATTACATAGAATTCAAAAGGGGAACCCGTGCGGAAGGAGCCCTGGCCTCCTTAAATTCCTTTGTCATTAAAGCCGGGCAGGGCTTTGGCGGTGCAATTCCCGGCTATATATTGGCCGCAACCGGATATGTTGCAAAACAGCAGCAGACCAGTACAGCTATTACAGGGATCATTTTCATCGCTATTGTGATACCGGCGATCATTAATGTGCTCGGAGGTATCATTTTCACTACTGGGTATTCCTTGGATAAGAATAAGCTTTCTGAGGTTATGGCCTCATTAAGGGCGAGAAGGGAGGAGAAATTAAAGGCTCCAGAAAATGTCTCTCTGGAGGAAGTGATTTAAAGCAAGGAATGGAAAACAGGAGATAGAATAGCTATATAAATTTAATTCTAAAATAAATTCCAAAATGAAAGGAGCAACATAAGTATGGCAATATCAAAGGAACAACTACAAAAACCGGACATCATCTATTGGCCGGAGGTGCGGTGGTGGCTGGCGGAGGGCTTCCATACAGATGAAACCTTAAAAAATGATGTTAAATTATTACATGAAGCCGGTTTTGGGGCGGCAGAATTTCTTGCCATGGGAGAAGCTGGGGCTGATTCCAAGCTTTACGGCTGGGGCTCTGAGGAATGGGTTCATGATTCTGATCTTGTGATTAAGGAAGTGACAAAGCGTGGCATGGGTGCCAGCGTAACCAGTGGCACGAACTGGTCCAATGCGAACCTGACTACGATTGATCCGGATCATAAGGCGGCAGCAAAGGAGCTGGACTTCACAAGTGAGACAGTACGGGCAGGGGAAACCCGGACCGGCAAGCTGCAAAAGTGTGAGGTTAAAATGCCAAATGTTCATAAACAGGAATTAGTGGCAGTAGTGGCAGGTAAGGTAGCCGGACAGAATGGACAGTCCAGGGTCATGGATGAAACCAGCATCCAGGTATTGACAGCTCAGGTTGATGATAACAGCCTTACCTGGACAGCACCAAAGGATGGGGATTACGAGCTTATGGCCTTCTGGATGCATGGGACAGGGCAGACGGCAGAGCCCTCCGCCAGTATATCCTATACAGTCAACTATATTGATAAATACGGTGTAGAGGCTGTAATAGATTATTGGAAAAAAGAAATCATGAAGCCGGATCTGGTGCAGACCATCAAGGAGAATGGCAGGGTGATGATGTACATGGATTCCCTGGAGCTGTCAACCTATGGGAAGGGCGGCATTTTCTGGGGCTATCACATGCTGGAGGAATTTGAAAAACGCCGGGGCTATGATCTGGTGCCCTACCTGCCCTATATCGTTAAATGCATACCGATGATGATGTCCCCGGGCTTCTTTTATTTTGAAATGACGGATAAAGCTCTCGGTGAAAAGGTCAAAAATGATTTTTACCAGACCTTAACGGGCCTATACATGGACAGCATGTTAAAGCCCTTCCAGGAGTGGCTCCATAACGTGGGCATGGAACTCCGTGCAGAGATTTCTTATGGCATGCCCTTTGAGATATCCCAGCCGGGAAAATATGTGGACGGAATAGAGACGGAATCCCTGGAATTTGCATCGCAGATTGATGCGTACCGTGGCTTGGCTGGGACAGCCCATCTCTACCGGCATTTATTCTCAAGTGAGACAGGCGCTACCTTACATAATTATATGCTTGGGCTGGATTTCTTTACCCAGATTATCTATACCCAGTTTGCGGCAGGTGTCAATAAGACGGTACTCCACGGCTATTCCAGCATTGCCGGAGCTGATGCGTCCACCTATTGGCCCGGGCATGAGGGGATGCTGCCCATTTTCTCGGAGCGCTTTGGCAGCCGCCAGCCGGCCTACCAGCATTATAATGACTGGACCGGTATGATGGCCAGATACCAGATGATACTCCGTCAGGGAAAGCCACGTATCGACATCGGTATCCTGAGGCTGGATTATTTTTTCAATAATATGTACATGATGTATGGGAATGAAAAGGACGTCTACGAAAATAAGCTGATGCGAGCCAATGAGGGAATCTACTGGAAGGACATGAAGCTGCAGAATTCCGGTTACACCTATGATTACTTTGCCCCCCAGATCCTGGAGGATGAGGCCGTCACTTATAAGGATGGGGTTATAACTCCTGAGGGACCGGGATACCAGGCACTGATTATTTATCAGGAGGCCTTCCCCTTAAGCAGTGCAAAGCAGATCTATGAATGGGCAAAGCAGGGGCTGCCGGTGGTTTTGGTTGATGGGGTTACGGAGACCATCCATATCGGAAAAGATAAATATCATAAAAAGGCAGCCGGCACAACACCTTACAACGATGGCCGGGATGAAGAATTAAAGGCTCTGATTGAGGAGCTGGTGCAATTGAATAATGTAGTAAGGGTATCTGACCAAGCTATGACTAAGGAAGCCCTGGCGGCCTTGGGCGTTCTGCCGCGCGCCGGGTTTGAGGAAGAGAATAGGAATATATTTACCTTCCTGCGTGAGGATATGGATGTAGATTATGTCTTTGTATATAACTACATGTATACCCAGAAAGAAGCATTTACAGCCAAGTTAAAGCTCAAGGGGATGGGTAAGCCTTACCGGATCAACGGATTTGACGGAAGGGAGGAAGAGCTTGCCGTTTACCAGCAGAAGGATGGCTATACCTTGGTGGAGGTAATCTTAATGCCGGGAGAGGCTGGTGTTATTTCCCTTCATAAGCAGGAGAGGGATAAGGTTCATGCAGTGTCTGGCAATGCCAGTGAGGTGCGTGCAGAAAAGGGCAAATATTCCATAGTGGCCTATAAGAGCGGTGAATACGAGGTGGTGTTCAGCGATGGCAGCAGGGTATCCAAGAAGGTTACAGTGCCGGAGAATATCGTACTTTCGGAATGGTCTCTGGAGGTAGAGGACTGGGATGAAGGTGATAAGGTTACCATTAGGGAAGACAGGGGACTTGGCATCATTACAGACGAAGTTTTTTACACCACAAAGAAGACGAGGATTCCTGTCGGCAATACGGCCTTAAAGCCCTGGAAGGACATTCCTGAGGTAGGTCCTGAGGTTTCAGGCGTTGGGTACTATACCACGAAGGTGACCCTGCCCTCCGGCTGGTCAAAGAAGAACGGGGCGGTGCTTAAGATAGAAAGCACAAATGGCAATTCAGCTGCGGTATATGTAAACGGGCAAAAGGCAGCAGCATATGATTTTAACAAGCGTGCCGTAGATATCAGCGACCTTCTGACTGCCGGAGAAAACACGATCCAGGTAGAGGTGGCGAGCACCCTGACCAATCGCCTGATCGCCAGAAAATATTTTGAAGAAAAGGCCAATCCGATGTCATTGGTGGGAGCTGAGATAGCCGGTATGGATGAAGAGGCAGCGGAAGGTATGGCGGCACTTTTGGCAGGCTTTCCTAAAGCCAGGGTACAGGATTATGGAATGACGGGAAGGGTAGAGTTAGCCACCTATGTAATCACTGGGATTAACGAAGCATAGTTTAAACAGATGAAGTAGCTTGAGCAGGTGAAATGGCTTGAGACGGTAAAATAGTTTGACTTGAAGAAATAGTTTGACTTGAAGAAATGGTTTGACCTGAAGAAATGGTTTGGCCTGATGAAATGATCTGGCTTTGATAAATTCAAGGCCAACCCGATGAACGACCGTTCCAATCCCCTGGCTGAACCGATGTCGGCAAAGCTGATGCTGCCGGGGCTTTCCCGTGAGGAGCAGCTGGGCTTTATAAATATGATGGCATCATCACCGGAGAGGGCAAAGCTGATGGCTCCGCAGATAGGACCTTATTATGAAAAGCGTCCGGGCGGATTGTATGAGACCATGCTGAAAAAGATTGCCCCCTATACAGTCCGCGGGGTAATCTGGTACCAGGGTGAAAGCGATTCGGACAGGGCAAAGTTCTATTCAACGGTCTTTGGTGGGATGATCCGGTGCTGGCGTGACCTATGGAAGGATGAGCTGCCCTTCCTGTTTGTGCAGCTTGCACCTTTCGGGGAATGGATGGCGGCTGATGGCAGGCATTACCCGGAGGTTCGCCATCAACAGGAGTTAGTATCAAAACATGTACCAAATACCTGGATGGTCAGCTCCTCCGATGCGGGCATGGAGTGGGATATCCACCCGAAACACAAAAAGCCCATCGGCACGAGGCTGGCACTGCTGGCAAGAGGACATATCTATGGGGAAAGCCTGTTATGTGACCCGCCTGAATTCAAGGAAGTAAAACGTGTCAAGGAGGGAATACGGGTAGGTTTCCATAATGGCGAGGGTCTGTATGTAAAGGGAGACCAGGTGAATGCTTTGGTTATTAAAGACGCAAAAGGGGAAGCTATTATCCCTGAGAAAGTGTCTGTTGCAGAGGATGGTTTATTGATTGAGGGAGAAATCCCTTCAGGAACGGTGGTTTCCTTTGCAAGGACACCCTTTTATGAGGTAAATCTTTACAATAAGTCGGACAATCCGGCGAAGCCCTTTGAATTAATCCTTTAAAATACAAAACTTGTCCTATTTACCATTTAGAAAGAAAAATATTTTAGGTTGACCGATAATGAGCTTCGTATGCTCTTCGAAAGAAGAGCTTTTAGGCAAATGAAATGAAAGAGTGGCGTAGCTCTTACGCTACGCCACTTACTGCTAATTTGTCTCATGTATCCACAGGTAAGAATTAAATCTGAAAGTCTTCTTCCTCGGAAGGGGAATCTGAATTGCAATGCTCCATAGATTGGCCATACTTCATTTTTTTATTTTTTTTCACCAGGAAAGCAGCTGTTGTTGCAACCGCTGCAAGAACGCCCATACCGCCAAGCATCATAGCGGCCATTCTATGGTTCCTTCTTTTGCTCTTTCGAAACATTTTCATCATTTCCTTCATTCTATCAGACATTTTCCATACTTCCTTTCCCATTATTGTAGCCATTTGATTGTAAATAAGTATAGTTATTATGTGCATTTTTCTGATTTCAATTAGTAAATGGGGAAGGAATCCTTGTGTAATATTATCACTATATGTGAAATAATGTTAAATCTAATTCATAATAATAGAAATGAGTTTTTTAATTGTCAAAAAAGCCGGACTTCCGGGGCTGAGATAACTTATGTGACGAAACAAGAATGATTTCCCCTTCCCTTCAATATAATTTACAAAGAAATAATTTGGGGGCATCATGAAAAAAATATTCAAGAGAAAACAGTGGGTGATAGGAACTATTATATTTATCATGCTATATTTCCTGGGGGCTGAGATTGCCATTCTTGTAAACGGCCACCGTGAAAAATTGGCGATCCAGACAAGCGCACAGAACTGGGGGCTGGGATTTTCCTCCGAAGGCCAGCCGCCTACCGGCAATGCTACGAAGGACGAATTAAAGAAGTATGATACATATTATCTGGGCGATACCAATAAAAAGGTCATTTACCTGACCTTTGATGCCGGATATGAGAACGGTTATACGGCCTCGATTCTGGACACCTTGAAAAAGCACAAGGTTCCAGCCACCTTCTTTTTGGTAGGGAATTATATCAAGACCAGCCCGGAGCTTGTAAAGCGGATGGTGGAGGAAGGGCATACGGTAGGGAACCATACCTACACCCATCCCGACATGTCCCATATCTCTTCCATGGAGGAATTCTGCAAGGAATTAAATGAGCTGGAGGCCGCATATAAAGAGGTGACAGGAACGGACATGGTAAAATACTACCGTCCGCCCCAAGGAAAATACAGTGTAAACAACCTGAAAATGGCAAAGGAAATGGGCTACAAGACCTTCTTCTGGAGCCTGGCCTATGTGGACTGGTATAATGACAAGCAGCCGTCGAAGGAGGAAGCCTTTAAAAAGCTGATCGGAAGAATCCATCCGGGGGCAATTGTCCTGCTGCACAGCACCTCCAAGACAAATTCAGTGATTCTGGATGAGCTGCTTACCAAATGGGAAGAGATGGGATATACCTTTGGGACACTGGAAGAGCTGCAATAATCCTGCACTAATCCCGCAGCAAAGCTGCAGGCAAGCCTGGCAGGGGAATGATCCGGCTAAACGCTTCTTCATATTTTTATAAATATAGATGGCAGAAAAGATGGAAAACCAGTTACTTGTTCTCCATCTTTTCTGCTATTATCATACCACAAAACCGGGAATTTTTCAAGACTTGTAATCCGGAATCCGGAAGCATATAATCAGTTCTTATCAAATAAGCGAGGGGTGCTCTTATGGATGATAATTACTTTTTGGATTTACAGGAACAGAATAAGCAGCAACTGCAAAAGGTGATAGCCTGCAACCAGTATACGGAGAAATTCGGTGTCCGGTTATCGGAGCAGGAGGCACAGCTACTGCTGGTTGCAAGAAGAAACAGCTTGAAGGAACAGGAGAGGATTGAATTTGGCGAAGGGATTTTGCCAAAGCTAATATTTGCATTTTGTGATTCCCCTTATATTTATCAGGATAATTATGCTGACACCTTGGAGGCCCTGCAAAATATTTTTTATCTTTACAAGAATGAATCCCTGGATGAGCTGACGGATGACGAACTGCTTGAATATATGAAAAAGCATTTTGACGGTGAATGCCAAGGCTCCCTGGAACATCTGGAAGATACCTGCTTGGAAAGATTTGCTAGAGAAATACGGAAAATGTCCCATGGATTTTTTGGTAAATATCCGTTGGAACAGGCTGGTAGGGAGCTTGAAGAGGATGAACTTATGGGAGAATATGAGGATGAAGATGATTGAATATGAGATGAAGGAGCTTATTCCAATTGTTGCGGAGCTGACGGAGGGTTACACCAGTAAGGAGAGCACTTCAATAACCTATGATGTGGCAAAGCAGCTTATGGATGCAGTAATATACTGTATAGAAGAGTACGGATCGTCAAGCTTGGATAGTGAAGAGAATCAGGATATAAGGGGTCAAGGTACAGAAAACCAAGAGGTAAAGAATAAGGATCAAGGCGCAGAGGACCAGGATAAATATAATTCAGGACCAACGAATACAATTATAAGTAAATCCGGGAATAAGACGGCAAAGGAAGCTTACCGGATAGGATACCAGTTAGTAGTGCAAAAGGTGGCGAGGGCAAAGCAGTTATATGATGAGTTCATCCTGGAATTTAACGGATACCGTAACCGTGGCTATATCGAGACCGTGGTCAAGGGAATGCCGGCATTTTTTCTTTACTATGATGCCAGGTACCAGCCGCAAAACCATATATTAACCCTGGACTATCCTACCATATTGCCCTATGAACCCCGATGCGGCATTGATGCAATTTACCAATACCTAAGCTACGTTAAATTAGAGCAGTATTTCCTGAATAAGCTGCCGGAGGCATATGTGCTGGAGGTGCTGGAACGCTACCACGAGGATCATGAGGATCTGCTGATTAATATCTGCAGTATCCTGCTAAGGAATTTGATCGGCCATATGATAGCAGGAAGTCCCATACAGGATCAGGGTTTCAAGGAATCGGACTACCAGAAAATTGAAGCTTTTGTACTGAGCAAAACCAGGGAAGAGCTGGAGGCGGGGATAGGGGATTATATTGAAGCCCTGATACGGCATGCCTATGGGAACCGGGATCTTAAGGAATATCTGCTGGGGGATGTGGGGGATTTTGCGGCTACCGTAATCCGTGGAGCGGAGCATCATTATCTGGACAGGATCTTTGTTAAATAATATTTTGCCCATAGATAAATATCTTGACATAACAGATGACAGAGCCTGGCTTCCAGTGCATATTGATATAAAGCGTACATTATATAAGTTAATAAACTGGACGTAAAACTTAAAAAAAGTAATTGAAGCTCCGTTGGAACAAGGGGAGAATTAAGCGGACTTAAAAAAGTTAAGTTTTAAAGTGCAAAAACATTAATAAATAATCATTGACGCTGAGCGGAATTATCTGTATAATGAACCTCATTAAAAGGAACGCATAATATAAATAATAATCGAAGACGATTTGTTGGTTAGGAATAACACAGGCAAATCGTCTTTTTTTATTTTTTGATTATGCCCCGGATATACCTTCTCCTTATATCTATGTAGGAGGGAAACTATTTTAAAGCAGCTGCTTCATTCATTGGTAACAAAAAAATAGTGTGAGATGAAGAACATTTCACATCCGACATTGAGGGCCTAAAGGCCAAATGTTTGTCAGGATGAAATAACCGAATATGGTTGGTTAAGGACAACGGTGTCTGGGATATAGACGTATATCCGCAGGCACCTTTTTTGTGATTTCCTTTGGATGTCATTTCATCAAAAAAATATTGATTATTCAGGAGGATGGGATTATGAATTCAGGAGATATTGCTTTTATACTGATTTGTTCAGCGCTTGTATTTTTTATGACACCGGGCCTGGCTTTTTTTTACGGTGGTCTGGAGAGGAGAAAGAATGTACTTAATACGATGATGTCATCCCTGTTTATTATGGGTCTGGCGTCTGCATTATGGGTACTGATTGGATATTCCTTAAGCTTCGGCGGCAATATCAGCGGTATTATAGGAAACTTGAAGCTCTTTGGTTTAAATGGTGTGGGAGCTGAGGCAGGTCCTTACTCGGAGACCATTCCGCATCTGGCCTTTGCAATGTTCCAGATGATGTTTGCGATTATCACGCCTGCCATCATTACCGGTTCCGTGGCAGGACGTATGAATTTTAAGGCATTATTCATTTTTATCGCATTATGGTCAATCATTGTTTATTACCCAATGGCACATATGGTTTGGGGTACGGACGGCCTGCTTGGAGCCGTGCTTGGTTCCGTAGACTTTGCCGGCGGTACGGTTGTTCATATCAGCTCAGGTGTCAGCGGCCTGGTATTATCTATTATCCTCGGCAGCAGGCAGGGCTATAAGCAGGTTTCTTACCGTACCCATAACATTCCCTTCATTATTTTAGGCGGTGCAATCCTTTG
The DNA here is from genome assembly GCA_012839295.1 of Clostridiales bacterium. Lineage (GTDB taxonomy): Bacteria > Bacillota > Clostridia > Lachnospirales > Lachnospiraceae > Mobilitalea. Next base: position 78,740 of record DUNO01000049.1, on the reverse strand, counting down.
GTTCGGATGGTTCGGGTTTAATGCAGGAAGTGCCCTTGCGGCAAATGGTTTGGCAGTTCAGGCCTTTATGACCACCAATACGTCGGCAGCCTTTGCGATGCTGTCCTGGATGGCAATTGATTTTATGAAGGAAGGTAAGCCAACCGTTGTTGGAGCCGTAACAGGAGCAGTATTAGGCTTGGTTGCAATTACGCCGGCAGCAGGCTTTGTTCCCATCTGGGCAGCAATTATTATCGGTATCACTGTAAGCCCGATTTGTTACTTTGCCATGTCAGTGGTGAAAAAGCGCTTTGGCTATGACGATGCATTGGATGCTTTCGGGTGCCATGGTATCGGCGGCATGTGGGGAGCCCTGATGACAGGCGTATTCACCCAGACCTCCATCAACAGTGTAGCCAGATGGGACGGCTTGATATTCGGAGATTACCGTTTATTCCTTGCCCAGGTAGCCAGTATCCTTATTACGGTTGTAGTCGCTGCAGTTGGTACGGCGGTCTGTGCCTTCCTGGTAAAATTATTTATACCTCTGAGGGTAACAACAGAGGAGGAGAAGATCGGCCTCGATCTCTCACAGCACGGGGAGAATGCATATCCGGCATTTAACGGCTTGGACTAACCACTAAATTAAAAGGAGACGATGGCTATGATTAAAGTAGAAGCAATTGTACGGGAAGAGAAGTATGAGGATGTGAAGGCGGCGCTCAATGACATTGATGTGCATGGAATGACAGTATCCCAGGTGATGGGCTGCGGCGTCCAGAAGGGCTATACCGGTGTGGTAAGGGGAACGAAGGTAGATGTTAATATGCTGCCAAAGATTAAGTTTGAGATCGTAGTTCCTTCACAAGCCTGGGTTGACAGGACAGTAAAGGCAATCCGCCAGGCAGCCTTAACCGGAAAGCATGGGGATGGAAAAATATTTGTATATGATCTTATGGATACAGTCCGGATTAGAACAGGCCAGGCAGGGGAAGACGCAATTTATCACGAGGAAACAGTATATTAAGTAAAAATAGCTAATTAAATAAATTTGGAGTATGGCCACCTTGAGGGTGCTGTGGAATAGAAGGGGGATGCCATATATTGCAGGGATCAGAGATGATTTGCAATATACGGTGCCGGAGCTTCTTTTTACAGCATCCTCTCTGTGTATCCAAAGGGAATGCCGGCCCTGGTGGAGCCATGGGCTTTGCCATAAGGCGGCCGGCAAGAGGTGGATTTTGCTCCTGGAAACAGGGAAAAATTGTATAATCAGAAATCAGGAAATATTTGTCGAATAATTAAAATAAAAAAAGGACTAATTTACTAAATAATAGTAGAAAAAAAGGATGAGAGATGATACACTAAGGGAGTATTAGTAGGGAACAATACTAATTATTGGAATATGGTTGGGGATGATTTTTTCTTGACAAGTGGAGCTGCCTGACGGCGCACTTGTTATATAAATGCCTATTAATGTAAGCCAGCAGGCCTGGCTTTTATTAGCGCGGCTTATTATATGGAAGGAGAGAGCAGTATGAATTCTGAGCAATTTGAGAAATATCAGTTGTTCACAGAAAAGACGATACATAGTCTGTCACAGCAGGTCACACAATTGGAAAAGAAATTGGATATGCTTACGAATCTCTTGGAGATAAGTAAATATATAAACCAATATATCAAAGACCCAAATCTGTTTCCTTTAATTAACGATATGCTGATCGGAGTATTTGGAGCCAAGCATTCCACCATCTATATTAAGATGAAGGATGAGTATTTTGAGGCATCCTCCAAAGCAGCGGAGGAGGTAGTTGAGGTAGAGAAAAGGCTGATCATGGACCACCATGAGGAAGAATTCATACTCAACAGCAAAGCCCCGATTAATTTTGGACATTCTAAGGGGAAAGGAACCCACTCCTGCCTGGGAGTACCGGTAAAAGTGGATAACAGGCAGATTGCATTTATCCTGATCCAGCATAGCGAGGTCAATTATTTTACGAAGGAGCATGCCGCCTTCCTGACATTGATTGGAAACCATATCGGAGTTGCAATCGAGAATAATTTCTTATATAAGGAAATCTCGGACAATGCCAATCGTGACGGGCTCACCGATATTTTTAACAAACGGTATTTCTTTGAATCCTTAAAACAGATTTCCGATCTGGCCGGCATGGATTACAGCATCGTTATGATGGATATTGATAATTTTAAGAAGATCAATGACACCTATGGCCACCCGATGGGAGATTTGGTTTTAAAAGAAATAGCAGGGATCATAAAGAAAGCTACCCGCGTCAACGATATCGTAGCCAGGTATGGCGGTGATGAAATTATTTTATTTTTATGTAACTTTACGGACAGGGAGAAGGTGCTGCAAAGAATCGAATTAATCCGCAAGGAAATAGAAAACTGTATCATTACCAATGAAGGTATTTCCCTTAACATTACAGCCAGCTTCGGCGTGTTCATTAAACAGGATGAAGCCTTATCCCTGGACGAGGCAATAAAGAAGGCAGATGAAATTATGTACCTTAGTAAACGTGCCGGAAAGAATAAAGTGACCGTTGGTTAGGAATATTAATTAAAAAAATCAAACTATTCAAAAATGTCTGAAACAATTATGGAAAGTTTAACTATTTTTATTGAAAATTTCATTTAAAATGCTATAATTTATTTAACGGCAGATGCCGTAATATCAAAGGGAGGATTTCACATGAAGAAAATTATTGCATTAGTTTTAACGGTGGCACTGGCATGTATGATGTTAACCGGTTGTGGCACCAAAAACACCTCATTCCAAATCGCACTTATCACAGACAAGGGTAACATTGATGACAAGTCCTTTAACCAGGGCTCCTGGGAGGGTGTCGAGGCCTTCTGTAAGGCAAACAAAATCAAAGATTATCAGTACATCAAACCGGAAGATACATCTGATACAGGTTATCTTGCAGCAATTGACAATGCGGTTACGGCAGGAGCAAAGGTTATCGTAACACCTGGTTACCTGTTCGAGGTTCCAGTTTATACGGCACAGACCAAGTATCCTGAGGTGAAGTTCATTCTTCTGGACGGTGCGCCACATACGGCTGATTATGTATATGAGACAAAGTCTAATGTTGCCAGCATCATGTATGCAGAAGAGCAGTCCGGTTATCTGGCCGGCTATGCAGCTGTAAAGGATGGCTATACAAAGCTTGGTTTCATGGGCGGTATGGCAGTTCCGGCGGTACAGGCCTTTGGTTATGGTTATCTTCAGGGCGTTGAGGCTGCTGCAACAGAACTCGGGCTTGCGGATGGAGCAATAACGGTAACCTACCACTATACAGGCGACTTTGCTGAAACTGATACCAATAAGGCTATGGCTAAGACCATGTATCAGGAGGGCACACAGGTTATTTTCGCCTGCGGCGGTTCTGTAGGTAAGAGTGTTATGTCAGCAGCTAATGAAGCAGATGCAAAGGTAATCGGCGTAGACGTTGACCAAAGGTATGACAGCACTACGGTTATCACCTCTGCAACGAAGGGACTTGGTGCATCCGTACAGGCAGTACTTGAGTCAATCTATAACACAAACAGCTGGGATACCTATGCTGGAAAAACAACTTATTTCGACGCTTCCAATAATGGTGTAGGACTTCCTACCGTTGTTATTGGGGATGAGAAAGCAAATGCCTTTGACCGTTTCAATTCCTTTGATAAGGCAGCGTATGACGAGGTTTATGCTACCTTGGCTAGCGGCTCCATAGATCTGAAACGTACTCTTGAGGTAGCAGATCCGAATGGTATCGCTACTGCAGAAGAGCTTACTACAGGCCTTAACCTGAAAAAGGTTGCTGTAACAGTAAGATAGTATTAGGTAAGTAAGTGATGAACAATTGTAAAGTGGCTTAGGATCTTTTAAAACAAGCCGGATCAGACTGATCCACTTGTCATGAATAAGATATTAAATCGGGCTGCTGCATTAGCAGCAGCCTCTTTTAATGGACAGGGGCAAAAGGCTCCCATAGAAAGTCCCTCCGGACAGGAGGCATACTCTATTAACTATGAGGATTACAGTGAGGTAAACATGGAAAATTATATTATTGAAATGCTTCACATAACAAAAGAATTTCCAGGTATTATTGCAAATGATGATATCACCCTCCAATTAAAAAAGGGTGAAATCCATGCACTCCTTGGAGAAAACGGGGCAGGAAAGTCCACCCTGATGAGTGTCCTTTTTGGCCTGCACCAGGCGGAAAAGGGTGAGATAAAGAAAAACGGCGAGGTAGTCAGGGTAAGTAACCCGAAGGATGCCAATAACCTTGGCATCGGTATGGTCCACCAGCATTTTAAATTAGTTGAAATATTTACTGTCCTGGAAAATATCATCTTAGGCGTGGAGCCAAACAAAGCTGGCTTCCTGCAGAAGAAGGAAGCCAGGGAAAAGGTGATGGAACTGAGCAAGCAATACGGACTCCATGTGGATCCGGATGCAATTGTAGAAAAGATTTCAGTTGGTATGCAGCAGCGTGTTGAGATTTTGAAGATGCTATATCGGGAGAATGATATTCTTATTTTTGATGAGCCCACGGCAGTCTTGACACCGCAGGAAATTGATGAGCTGATGGATATTATGAGGAATTTTGCAAAGGAAGGAAAGTCCATATTATTTATCACCCATAAGTTAAACGAGATCATGTCGGTTGCCGATCGATGTACGGTTCTCCGTAAAGGTAAGTGCATCGGTACTGTTGAAATAAAGAATACTACAAAGGAAGAGCTTTCCCGGATGATGGTCGGCAGGGATGTCAACTTTGTCGTTGAGAAGCAGGAGGAGAAGCTTGGGGAGGTGGTGCTCCAGGTCAGCAATGTAACGGTACCTTCAAAGATAAGCAAAAAGGATGCAGTAAAGGATATCTCCTTTGAGGTAAGGGCAGGCGAAATTGTATGTCTTGCAGGAATTGAGGGCAACGGGCAGTCGGAGCTTATTTCCGCCATCACCGGCTTGGAGAAGATGAGCAGGGGAAAGGTTACCCTTTGCGGAAAGAACATCACAAAGGCGCCGATCCGCCAGCGCACCAAATCCGGTATGAGCCATATCCCGGAGGACCGCCATAAGCACGGCCTGGTACTGGATTATTCCCTGGAGGACAACCTGGTGCTCCAGCGATACCATCAGCCTGAGTTCCAGCGGGGCGGGTTTATTAAGAGGCCGGCAGTCAGATCCTATGCAGAGCGTCTGATTAAGGAATATGATATCCGCAGTAGCCAGGGGGCGATTACAATTGCCCGGGGTATGTCAGGCGGCAACCAGCAAAAAGCCATCATCGCACGTGAAATTGATAAGGAGCATAAGCTGCTGATCGCAGTCCAGCCGACACGTGGGCTGGATGTGGGTGCGATTGAATTCATCCACAAGCAATTGGTTGCTACCCGTGATGCCGGCAAGGCAGTGCTGCTCATGTCCCTGGAGCTGGATGAGATTATGGAGGTAAGTGACCGGATTCTGGTGATGTATGAAGGTGAGATTGTCGGAGAGCTGAATCCGAAGGAAATCACGGTTCAGGAACTGGGTCTGTACATGTCAGGCGCAAAACGAAATATGGAAAAGGAGAATTCTTATGCAGAATAATCAAGCTTCTCCCAAATTCAAGGATATGATAACTGGAATTACAAAGAGCAAGGCTGTCTCTACCTTTACCGCGGCGTTACTGGCCATAGCCCTGGGGTTAATCTTCGGTTTTATAGTAATGATCGTGGCAAAGCCGGAGAATTCCTGGTATGGCTTTACCACAATGCTCTTTGGCGGGCTAAGGCGCCTTGGCGACGTGTTCTATTATGCTACACCGATCCTGATGACCGGTCTCTCCGTGGGCTTTGCCTTTAAGATGGGGCTGTTTAACATAGGGGCGTCAGGACAATATACCATGGGCATGTTTTTTGCATTGTATGTGGGCTTCATGTGGAAGCTACCCCCGGGAATCCATTGGATTGCATGTGTTCTCGCCGGTATGGTGGGTGGTATGATCTGGGGCTTCATTCCTGGCATATGCAAAGCCCTGGCAAACGTTAACGAGGTAATCACCTCCATTATGTTTAACTATATCGGAATGTATCTGGTGGACATGTGGATCCAGGGCAATGCGGTCATATATGACTCGGGAAAAACAAGAACATCATATTTGCCTGTTTCAGCACAGATCCCGTCCCTTGGAGTTACAGGTTCAAACGTTAATGTTGCGATTATCATTGCGATCGCATTGGCCGTTATTCTATACATCGTATTAAATAAGACAACCTTTGGCTATGAGCTTAGGGCAACGGGCTATAACAGGTATGCCAGCAAATATGCAGGTATGAATGATAAGCGCAATACCATGCTTACCATGCTGATTGCCGGCGGGTTCTCCGGCCTTGGCGGTGCCTTTGCCATTCTGGCACCCTCCACAATTATCGGAAGCAGTATGACCTATGAGCCGATTAATGTCATAGCTGCAAATGGCTTCAATGGTATTGCGGTTGCACTGCTTGGCAGCTCAAATCCCATCGGCATCATCTTCTCCGCTCTTTTCATCTCCCATATCCAAAGGGGCGGGACGGTTGTCAGCAGCTTATATGGCTATAAACCGGAAATCATTGATGTGGTAATTGCGATTATCATCTATTTCTCGGCTTTTGCAATGCTGATGAACTCCAATGTAGCCAGAATGATTAAAAAGAGGCGGCTGGCGAAAGAGGCATCAGGCAATCCCGGAAATGATGGGCAGCAGGATAGGAAGGAGGCGTAATCCATGGATACAATTTATTATTTGGTACAGAATATGCTTCCGGTAGCTGTCCCCCTGCTTTTAGTGGCCCTGGGTGGTATGTTCAGTGAGCGGAGCGGCGTTATCAATATTGGCCTGGAAGGTATTATGTTATTTGGTGCATTCTTCGGATGCCTGACCGTATATGGTATCCAGCGAACAGGTATGGGTCCCCAGATGATCCTGCTGGTTGGAATGCTGGTGTCAGCAATTGCCGGTATCATTTTCTCCATGCTGTTATCCTTTGCAGCGGTTAATATGAAGGCTGACCAGACCATTACGGGAACAGCCTTGAATATGCTGGTTCCTGCCATCGTACTGCTTTTTTCCAAGATGAAATTCAACAGCGATGGTATCACTACGGATGTTAATTTTTATATCCAGAAGGTTCCGGGGCTCAGCAGCATCCCGGTACTGGGTGATCTGTTCTTCAGGAAAACCTATTTGACGGTTTACATTGGGTTTTTATTCTTAATTCTTGCGGCAATTATTTTTTACAAGACAAAGTTCGGTTTAAGGCTCCGTGCCTGCGGTGAGCATCCACAGGCGGCGGATTCCGTCGGCATCAATGTTTACGTTATGAGGCATGCCGGTGTTGCTTTATCCGGCTTCCTTGGCGGTATCGGCGGCTTCTTCTATGCGGTCGGTGTAATGGATGGAAATGCGAATGGGCATACCGGTGTGGCCGGCTTTGGTTTCCTGGCACTGGCGGTCATGATTTTCGGACAGTGGAAGCCGGTCAGGATTATGTTTGCGGCCTTGTTCTTCGCATTTTTAAGGATCCTGGCTTATTCGGTGGCATTGATCCCATTCCTGCACAACCTGAACCTGAACCAGACCTACTTCAAGATGCTCCCCTACGTGGCTACCATGATCGTCCTTATCTTTACCTCGCAGAAGTCAAGGGCACCGAAGGCGGAAGGCATTCCCTATGATAAGGGCAGGAGATAAGCGTTGGGACCCGCATTATCCATATCATCTAAAATGCTGCAAAACAAGAGGAGCAGATAAGCTGGTTCCTCTGCCATAAATGAAAGCGTCAGAACAGCTCCGGGAAGGAGCAGTTTCTGGCGCTTTGTGTTTGCACCTCAGGCGATTCTGTTATCTACAAAATTAATAGTAACTGTAATAGCACCCAAATAAGAATTATATTATTTTATTGGGTTAAAATTTAATTAATTTCTAAGTTTCGGTCTTATGTAAAATATGTTATAATTTGCATTGATTAATAAATGGCCCGGTCTGCGCCAGATGCATATAGATGCGCCCGCATTCACCGCGTTAGTTATAGAAAGACTTTGTCGGGGCAAATCATAATATAAATAAAATATGAAATATCTATGACTTTTTACGAATAACGTACATTTTCAATATTGGACATGATATAATGTCGTCAGACATTATATCGTGTCGCCGAACGCAGTGAGTGCGCATCCCTGGCACGAAGTGTCCTGTCATGTGGTTTATACAGGATATACTGTAACTACATGGTATACTGTAACAATTCATAGAAGATATCAGGAGGCTCCATGTTTGGTTACGTTAATGTAAATAAGGCTGAGTTAAAGGTAAAGGACTTTTTCAAGTATAAGGCATACTATTGCGGCCTATGCAAAACCCTGCATCAAAAATACGGCCGCCTGGGGCAAATGACCTTATCCTATGACATGACCTTCCTTATCATCCTTTTAACCTCACTTTATGAAAGTGAGACGGAAAAGAGTGCTGGCCGGTGCATTACCCATCCGGTGAGGAAGCATGATACCTTGACCAATGAAATAACCGGATATGTGGCGGACATGAATATTGCGCTGTCCTACCACCATTTCCTGGATGACTGGCAGGACGAAAGAAATATTCTGGGCTTAACCGGCGCAAAAGCCCTGGAGGGTGCTTATAAAAAAATAAATAAGAGATATCCTAGACAATGTAGGGAAATCAGCGAAGCCTTAAGCAGGCTGGCACAGTACGAGAAAAACAAGGAAGAAAGCATGGATGCCGTGGCCGGGTGCTTCGGGGAGCTGATGGCAGCCCTATTCACCTATAAAGAGGACCGCTGGAAGGGCAGCCTGCAAAAGGTGGGCTTCTACCTGGGGAAATACATCTATATCCTGGATGCCTATGATGATATCGAGAAGGACCGCAGGCACGGAAGCTACAACCCTTTGCTGGAGGGCAGCGGCAGGGAGGGTTTCCAGGAGGAGTGCCGGGGCATGCTGACGATGATGATGGCGGACTGCACCGGGGAGTTTGAGAAGCTTCCCTGCCTGCAGGATATCGATATCTTAAGAAACATCCTATATGATGGTGTTTGGATAAAATTTGAGCAGATTAATAAAAAAAGAACTAAGGAACGTCTGGACGCGTCCTTAGAGGAAGGAACAAAAGTATGATAGCAAATCCGTATCAGATTCTCGGGATATCCCCGAACGCTTCCAATGACGAGGTTAAGAGGGCATACCGGGAATTAAGCAGAAAATATCACCCGGATTCTTATGTTGACAACCCCCTTGCTGACCTTGCGGAGGAAAAATTCAAGGAGGTCCAGGAAGCCTATGACCAGATTATGAAGGAAAGAGGAAACGGTCATGGCAGTGTGGGGAACTCAGGCTATAGCAATACCGGTTCCGGGAACCAAGGCTACAGCAATGCCGGTTCAGGAACCTCCGGTTATGACGCTCCCGAATTGAATACGGCGGCCGGCTATATTAATAGCGGAAGATACCGTGAAGCCCTGGACATACTGACGAGGGTTCCCTTTAAATCTGCAAGGTGGTATTACTACAGTGCAGTTGCAAATGCAGGAGTTGGCAATAATATTGTTGCCCTGGACCATGCAAGGCAGGCGGTCAATATGGAGCCGGCGAACCAGGAATACCGCAGCTTCTTAAACCAGATCGAGTGGCAGGGGCAGAGGTACCAGAGCACCAGATATAATAATACGGGCTATGGCGGCCTGAGCAGGGGTTATGGTACGGGGAATCTTTGCTGTGACCTCTGGTGTGCGGATAGTTTATGTGAATGTATGGGAGGGGATCTCATTTCATGCTGTTAAATTCGAAGAAGCTTGCATTTTTGGGACTATTATTGGCAGTGGATGGTTTATTAATCATATTGAGTGGAATAATAGAATTTAATACGATGTTTCTTCTTGCTGCGGCCTCCTTTTGCGTTGGAATCGCAATCCGGGAAAGCAGCAAACAGATTGGCCTGGGCTTTTTGCTGGCCAGTATTCTGGTAGGGCTTATCCTTGCCCCAAATAAGTTCTACTGTATCACCTACGGGGCATTTGGGGCTTACATCCTGGTGATTGAGTACGCATATGACAAGCTGGTTAAGGTTCAGGATATCCGCCGTCGGAGGCTGCTTTTCTGGGTTATTAAATACATAACCTTTAATATCATGTATGTTCCCCTGCTGTTCTTCCTGCCAAAGCTTTTCTATCAGGGAGAGCTCCATGCAGGCTTAGCCGCCGGCTTCCTGCTGGCAGGCCAGGCTGCACTTTTTGTTTTTGACAGGGCCTATGATTATTTCCAGCGTTTTGTCTGGGGGAAGATCCGTCATAACCTAAAGCTTTAATATTCTACAGGAGGTAATGGAGATGAACCCGAAGCAAAAGCCCATTGTTAGCTTGCAATATAATTCCCCTGTCATACTGACCTTCGCACTCATATCCTTATTGGTGCTGGTACTGGGAAAACTGACGGATGGAGCCTCCACAAGCCTGCTCTTTTGTGTCTACCGCTCATCCTGGACGGATCCTCTAACCTATTTCCGCCTGCTGGGACATGTATTCGGCCATGCCAGCTGGAGCCATTTTTCCTCCAATATGGTATTGTTCCTGGTGCTTGGGCCTATGCTGGAGGAGAAATACGGGTCAAAGGTATTGTTGAGGATGATGGCGATTACTGCCGTAGTATCCGGTGTGGCCCACCTTGTGTTATTTCCCAATGTGGCCTTGCTGGGAGCCAGCGGAATTGTGTTTATGATGATTGTCCTGGCCTCTGCAGCCGGCATGGAGAATGGAAGGATCCCGGTTACGTTGGTTCTGGTGATCGTCGTTTACCTCGGCAGTGAAGTGATGCAGAGCCTGGATAACAACGATGGGATCGCCCATATTACCCATATTGTTGGCGGCGTATGCGGTGCGGCCTTCGGGGTGCTGATGAGCCGGAGGAGAAAAAGGGGCTAAAATAAGCGCTTTATAGGACTAATGGGGCCTTCAAAAAATCCCTGTATATGCCGAAGTAATATTTGTACCATATGGTTTATTTTACTGCGGTTAATCATGCCGGAATGATTTTTAGGAAGGTATGTGCTTCATTTTTATAGGAAATTGTGGTAAAATAGGCCGAAGGGATGATCAGGGAACCCTATAATGCCAGGACACCATATCCGAAAGCAGCAGCTACAGGTTAGCTGTTAACGGAGGCATTGGCACGGATATTCCTTAGGGATGCCGGGTTATCAAACTGATATGTGAAATTACAGGGAGGTATATTACATATCCAAAATACAAAGGAAAGGGTAAAATGGATAGAATAATGTACGAACAGAAACAAAGAATCAAGACAAGCAGAGTATACATATCAGCAATACTCTTACTCCTTGCACTTGTTGTTTATGCCACCCAGGCAAAAACGGCCAGTGCAGCAAGCAGTATCACCGTGACGGAAATCAATTATTTGGAAAGCACGGTTACCTTGAAGGTAAATGGTGACACGAAGGTTTATTTTTCTGATTCCAAGAAAACTACCTGGGACGAGGTTCCGGGGGACATCGGCAGCGATAGTAAAATAACGATGGATATTTCCTGGATACCGGTCACACAAAATTATGTCCTTAATTTTAAGGGAGATGTATCTACGGACATCGTTTCCGTAACGATACCAAAGCAGGCAACTAATTTTAAGGCAAGCTTTAATAAAGCAAAAGGCGTGGTAACCTTCAGTAATGCGGGAACACGTACGGTTGAATGGCGCAAGGATGGGAGTACGGCCTGGAATACGGTGGATACGAATACCTTCGCGGCTCAACTTAGCTATCTTTTTGATAATGGGGCTGTACTGCGTTTCCGTCTGGCACCGGTTAACGGTACAAGCAGTATGGATGTGGGAGCCCGCGCCAGCAAGGAAGTAGCGGTGACCATATCAAAGAAAGCGGCGGCACCAAATGTTACAGTCAATGGTTCTTCCTTTACCATAGCCGTGAAAAAGGGGATGGCCTACCGATACGTGAATGCAGATGGTACAACAACGGATTGGACCACCATCAGCAGCTCGGCGAGTTTACTTCTGTCGGATGTCGCTGCAAAGGCGCTGTACAGGGAAGGCGGGACAACCCAGTCAAAGGTTACCCTGCAATTCAGGTCCAATGCAAGCAGCTCTTCCATGGTGTCCAAGATAGCGACGGTTACAGTACCGGTCCAGGAGGGACCCCCGGATGAGAATACCTATGGGATCAGCTTAAGCTACTTAAGCTCCAGCAGCTTGTCCTTGACCGTTAAGGCAGCAAGCAGCACGGTTCCTTTTGAATATACGGTTGTGGAAGCGGATGATGAGCTGAGCTATACCTCAGCAAGCTGGACTACGGTTTCTTCTAGCACCGCGGTTACCCTGACTAAGGCAAAAGCACCTGCCGGGTCACATATTTATGTGAGGAAAAAATCTGTTGCGGCGACAGATACGGTGGATTTTGCACTGGCTTCCCAGGAAATTGACATCACGGGAACCCAGGGAGTGGTTTATCCTGATGCATTAACGGCCACAACCCTGACTACGTTAATTACAACAGCAGGCGTCTGCCGGACGGATGACAGTTCAAGCTATCTGTCCTTCACCTTCTATAGTCCAACCCAGACGACAGTTTCCTCCGTCAGGTTCATTGATTCTTACGGAATCAGCGCAGGAACGGTAACCTGTAAGAGTACGGTATCAAAGAATGCATCAAGTACAAGCAATAATGATAAATACATAATTACAACAAAGATCACCTCGACCAGTACAATTGACACCGCTACGGAGAAGCTGCTGTACGCAGAGCTTACCCTGGCAAATTCAGAGGTAATCACAAGCACGGACCAGTCCGGCCTGCGCTTATACATCTATCCGGGGTCAACGTTGAATAACCCGAAGAATGATGATACCTACACCGGTGAGTTCAACCGCATCTATCTGTCCAATGAAAGCCAGGATAAAAAGAACTTTAAATTCCAGCTGGATTTTGGCACAAGCAAGATTGCCGATAAGACCGCGGTGAATGCCTTTACCTCCGAAAATGTGGCTATCAGCTCCATGAAGTATGACGGATATACCTTGGCAAAGGATACGGATTATACAGCGGTCTATGGAAGCTATGTAAATGATGACGGCGAGACGGTCTCGACTGCGACGGTTACGGTTAATGTGTCGGCCTTTGAGGCATCCTCCCTGATTGATACCACGGATAAAAAGGAGGCTCTGGTAATCACCCTGAACAATGGTGAGATCCTGAGGGACAAGGTATATATTACCCTGACAAATACAGCAACTCTGGACGAAGCACCGGTTGCATGGTCGATTACGGAGGGAAGCTTAAAGGAAACAACCACCTCGACAGTAACCAATCCGGATAATACGACAACGACAGTAACCCAGGAAGTGGTCAGCTTTTCCCTTGGTTTAACCTTGTTTGACAAGTCCTATAGCGTCAGTGTCGCTGATGTTACCTGGGGTGGAACCTCCATCTTTGGCTCGGCTGAAGTGACAGGCGGAAAGGCAACCATTTATCTTTCCAATGCAAAAATAAATAAATTGTCGACAACCTCAACGGATACAAAAAATATCGTAATTACGCTCAGCAACGGCTATGTAATTAAGACAGGCTGCAAGCTTACGATATTGAATGCACATTAAGGCTGGAGATGGGAAAGGGAAGGTGAATGGAAATGAAGAAATTATTAACTGCAATCTGTGTCATGCTATTTATATGCCTCGTACCCGCTGCAGCCACCCCTGCTGCTACGGCGGCCGCGGTCTTTGTTGGAGCAATTGACTATGACGGCCTGACGCTGCAGGTTTATTATAACAACAATGCCATTGTATATTACTCCACTGATAAAAAGACCTGGACGGAGCTGGAGGGGATGTATGACATTGCAACCTCCTCCTGCACCATGGACATCTCCTGGCTTTCTGCAAAGTCAGACCAGACCCTGTATTTTAAGGGTGATGTGGTAACTACCATAAAGGCAGTTACCTTACCGGCACAAAATACAAGCTTCCGCGTGACCTTTAATGCGGTGGAGGAAGAGTTTACCTTTGATAATGCTGAGGAAGCGGATAGCTTTGAATGGAGAAAAGCAAGCGATTACGCATGGCGGGAGGTGGATATGGATGAAACCTCTGCCTCCTATGCGGCATTTATGGGTACGGTTGAGAAGTTCAGGGTAAAGGGTGCATCGATTATTATCCGGCTGCCCCAGGTAAAGGGAACCGGTAACAGCAATGTGGGAAGACGTCCAAGCAAGGAATATTCGGTTAAGATTGCGGCCAGGGCTGCCGCCCCGAATATTAAGGTGAATTCCTTAAAGCTGACGGTCAATACTACCTCTGCGATGGAATATTATAATCCGGTGACTAAGCTTTGGGTTGAGTGCGACAGCACAATGTCCTTAGAAGAGATCGCCCCCAAGGCGTTGTATGCAAAGGGAGGCAGCAATGTTACCTTAAAGATCAGGAAGGCGGCGACTGCTTCGGTTACCTACTCAAAGACAGCCACGGTAACGATTCCCGGACAGTCCGCCCCGCCGAGCCTCGGCGGCAGCTCCGCAGACTGCACCTATTATTATTTAAATTCAAAGCTGATTTTACAGTTTAACTCAGCATCCACAGCCAATGCATACCAATATGTCATTGTGAAAGCAGGCTCTTCCTTTAATGAGGCCAGTGCCAGCTGGAAGACGGTGACCTCATCGAAGATACTTACGATATCCAGTTCAACCGCCCCGGCCGGAGCTACGGTTTATATCCGTAAGAAGGGCACGGATGCGGCGAATGGGGCGGAGGTAGTGTTATCTTCTGCGGTAAATAGCTTTAAGGTAGCATATTAAGCTTTGGGGTTATGGGTTTACCAATTCTGATAGTGGCGCTGCATGATAATATGATGATAGGAGGCAATTGGACTATGGATGAAACAGGTAATATCGTACCAAGCATTTATAGTTTTGAGAATGATCCGTATAATTATGTCATGAGAGTGCTAAACAACAAGTGGAAAATTTTTATCATTCATGGTATTTATATTGATGGAGCTACCCGCTATAGCAGGTTTACGAAGCAGCTTCCGATTTCAGACAAAATGCTGACCATGATGCTGAAGCAGCTTGAGAGTGATGGGATTATCCAGCGCACCATCTACCCGGAGGTTCCTGTCCGGGTAGAATACAGCCTTTCAGAGGTTGGCTTAAGCCTGATACCGATTCTTCACATTTTATATGACTGGGGCTGGAAGCGTATGAAGGAGCTGGGCCTGGAAATTGATCCTCTTGGGGAGATGTGGCACGGGTACCGTGATATGGACAGCTCTGTTATGAAAAATCCATATAAACGATAGGTTTGTTTTGTTCATAAAGTTGAGGAATACGTTGTTTTTGACGTATTCCTCTTTTTTTAAATAGGGGCGGTGCAGATTTACCGTTACAGTCCGTTTGGAAAGCAACTGTTTCGCAGGAATATAATCCTATAAACTTTCCGCTTATAGTAAATTTCTCCGTACTTTACAAAGAATATTCCGCCATACTATACTCGCATTATAGGCTTATTAATATTTCGCCGTCCGGCCCAATCTGGTTGCAGCCGGTATGGCGTGACCACACAAGGAAAGGAAATGACTATGACAAGCTGTACATATCCACATATGTTTTCTCCCATGAAGATTAAGGGAGTCTCCTTTAAAAACCGGGTATTTGCTTCTCCCATCACCACTAACCGTATTGTCGACCACGGATATCCTGCACCGGAGGGAATCGATGCTTTTGAAACCAAAGCCAGGGGCGGCTTTGCCCAGGTCACACTGACGGAATCCTTTGTCGATGACGAATATTCTGCCCGCCATGAGCACGGCCTCAATGTGCATGAAAAGCATATGACTACCTTCCACATGGAGAGTATCATGACCCTTACCGAAGGCATCCGTTCCCATGGAGCCGTGGCTTCCATCCAGCTGAACCATGTCGGTGCAGTGAACCATCCGGAGCAGATTAAGGGACATAAAAACCCTATCGGACCTTCCGCCTTTGTCCGTGAGGATGGGGTGCAGGTAGATGGGATGACGGTGGAGATGATGGAAAGAGTTGCCCATAACTATGCTGAGGCTGCCTGGAATTGCAAAGCCTTGGGCTTTGATATGGTGATGCTCCATGGCGGCCACGGCTGGCTTTTGTCCCAATTCATATCTCCCCGGACGAACCGCAGAACCGATGAGTACGGAGGCAGCATGGAAAATCGGGCGCGCTTTCCCATCATGGTCTGTAAGAAGATCCGTGAGGTCTGCGGGGAGGACTTCCTTATTGAATATCGTGTATCCGGCTCTGAGCGGATAGAGGGAGGGATGAATCTAGGGGATTGCGTGGAGTTTTGCAGGATCATCCAGGACTATGTAGACATCATCCATGTCACCAGTGGTATTTACCACTCCCACGTGGAAACCAAAGCCTTTTCCTCCATGTTTGACGCCCATGGCTGCAACCTGGATTTGGCGGCAGGGATAAAGGAGGCCGTACGTATTCCCGTGGTGGCGGTGGGAGGTTTTAACCATCCCCAGCAGATTGAGGATGCCCTGGCGTCAGGAAAGTGTGACTTTGTGGCCTTGGGACGCCAGCAGTTTGCTGACCCGGAATTTGTGAATAAGGCTCTCACCGGGAGGGCAGACCAGATCGCCCCTTGCCTGCGCTGTTCCTGCTTCAATCCCCTGGCTGCCAATCCTGGGGAGCGTCCCATTCCCGAGCTGTGGCATTGTGCCGTGAACCCCATGGCTTCCAGGGAGCTGCGCTGGCGGCAGGCACCCCTGCCCAGGAAACAACGAAAGGTATTGGTGGCAGGCGGAGGGGTCAGTGGTATGTACGCTGCCATTACAGCAGCGGAGAGAGGGCATCACGTAACCCTCTGTGAAAAGGAAAAACGGCTTGGGGGGCTTCTCTGGTTTACGGATATTGATGAACATAAGGAGTCCCTGAGGCGTTACTATAAGTCCCTTATCGCCCGGTGCAAGGAGGCTGGGGTGGATATCCTGATCAATACGGAGGTTACTCCTGCCCTGATTGGGAGCCTGGAACCCGATGCAGTGATCTGCGCCGTGGGCTCTGGCCCTGTAATTCCCCCAATTCCCGGTATCGGGAAAGCCACCCATGCCCTGGAAGTCTATAAGGATATCTCCAGGCTTGGCAAGGAGGTCGTGCTGATTGGCGGCGGTGCCGTTGGCTGTGAATCCGGCTTCTTCTTTGCCGAAGCCTGTAACACCCATGTACACATTTTGGAACAGAGGGACGATATCTGTAAGGATTCCAACGATTCCCAGAGGCGTGCCCTGATTCCCCGCATGAAAAAGGCGGGCATGACCTGGGACTGCAATGTCTGTGTCACGGAAATTACAGATGATGGCGTAAATTTCACCGATAGGGACGGAAAGGCTTGCTTTGTAAGGGCAGGCAGCGTGATTTATGCTACGGGTAACCGGCCTAACGATAGCCTCGTTAACTCCCTGCGGGGTATCGTTCCCTGGTTTGTGGTCACCGGCGATGCCAGGAAGGCCAGGACGGTGAAGGAGGCCACCTACGAGGGCTTTTGTGCTGCCATGGATATTCTTTAGGCTTCATTTTTTACCGATAAAAGCAGAGGGGTAGGCTAAGAACAGAAGAGGGTGTTGCAAAAAGGAAAAAATATACCATATATTGCAGATATCAGCGGATAATCCTGCAATATATGGTATGGGATTTTCATTTTGTGACACCCTCTTTGGGTTATTTTGCCTTTTGAATAACTGTTTTACCTCCCATATAGGGCTGTAAGGCCTTCGGAATGCTTACGGAGCCGTCGGCATTCAGGTTGTTCTCCAGGAATGCGATCAGCATACGGGGAGGAGCAACTACTGTATTGTTTAAGGTATGGGCAAAGTATTTGCCGTTCTCACCGCCGTTAACACGGATCTTTAAGCGGCGTGCCTGGGCATCTCCCAGGTTGGAGCAGCTTCCCACCTCAAAATACTTCTTTTGTCTCGGGGACCAGGCTTCCACGTCGATGGATTTAACCTTTAAGTCGGCCAGATCGCCGGAGCAGCACTCTAAGGTTCTGACCGGGATATCCAGGCTGCGGAATAAATCTACGGTATTCTGCCATAGCTTATCAAACCATGCCATGCTGTCCTCGGGCTTGCAGACTACGATCATTTCCTGCTTTTCAAACTGATGGATCCGGTATACGCCTCTTTCCTCCAGGCCGTGGGCACCCTTCTCCTTACGGAAGCAGGGGGAGTAACTGGTTAACGCCTGGGGCAGGGAATCCTCGGACAGGATGGTGTCGATATATTTACCGATCATGGAGTGCTCGCTGGTACCGATTAAGAACAGGTCTTCACCCTCGATCTTGTACATCATGGCTTCCATTTCTGCAAAGCTCATGACGCCGGTAACGACTTCACTGCGGATCATGTAGGGCGGGATACAGTAGGTGAAGCCCCTGTCGATCATGAAATCCCTGGCATAGGAGATGACGGCGGAGTGGATCCTTGCAATATCACCCATTAAATAATAGAAGCCGTTGCCGGCCACCTTTCTGGCACTGTCAAGGTCCAGGCCGTTGAAGCTTTCCATGATTTCCGCATGATAGGGAATCTCAAAGTCGGGAACCACCGGCTCACCGTATTTTTGTACCTCGACATTTTCGCTGTCGTCCTTACCGATGGGGACGCTCTGGTCGATAATGTTTGGAATGGTCATCATTATTTTCTTGATTTTCTCGTCCAGCTCAGCCTCCCTGGCCTCCAGTCCTGCAAGGCGCTCGGAATCAGCCGTTACCTGCTTTTTCAGGGCTTCTGCTTCCTCTTTTTTGCCCTGTGCCATCAGGGCGCCGATCTGCTTTGAGATCTTGTTTCTCTCAAATCTTAAGTTATCCGCTTCCTGCTTGGCGTTCCTGTTTTCCACATCCAGGGCGATGACCTCATCCACCAGGGGTAATTTGTTGTCCTGGAATTTGTTGCGGATATTTTGTTTTACGAGCTCAGGGTTCTCCCTGACAAATTTTAAATCTAACATGCTTTGCCTCCAATCTGCTACACCTGGTAGCTTTCAATCTTCCCGACATGCTGCTGTAGGCAGCATAAACATAATTGGAAAGAACGCATAAAAAAATCCTTTCCCGCCATGTAATAAAACATGGGACGAAAGGAATCCGCGTTGCCACCCAAATTGCCGGACAAATGATCCGGCCACTCAAAGGTACGGTAAAGGGTACCAGCCTTCCGGCTTTTCACCGGCAGCTCCAAAAGTGGAAGGATCCGTCCTTTCACCGGCTTGCACCAACCGCCGGCTCTCTGCGAAAGATCAGGAATCGTAGCTTTCATCATCGCTGTTTTTCTGTATTTGTCCTTATTATATAACTGTTTGTCCTGGTTGGCAAGAGAAACTTGAGTTAAAAGGCTTGGAAAAAATTATATGGAATTTATAGTAGAAATAGTTAAAAATAAGAAGATTGTTTTAAAAATAACAATGATTGACAATGAAATTTGTGGTGCTATAATTGATTCGTGATTGTCGGGGATGTACAGATAATTCGTGTCCGGTCTTTATAATTCCAGCTTATTAGACAAGGGGCACTGTCATTTGTCACAAGACAATAGTTCATTAGAGATAAGGTGACGTGAATATGAATGCAATTTCTACATTAATTTTAGTTCCACTGGCAGCGGCACTGCTCATTTTCCTGGTTCCCAATGACAGGATCAGGGATTATATCGTAAGGATCAGTGCAATTATCACTGCAGTCATGACAGTTGTTGTTGTCAGTCTATATTTTGACAAAGGAATATCCTTTAATTATCCCTTTGAAAAGGCCATTGATTATGTTATCGCCCTTGTAGAAGCAGCGGTAGCGGTGTACATAATCACCTCTGGCATCAGGCACAAGAAGTATTTGGTATCATTCTTTTCTTTTCTGCAAACTCCCCTTATTTTATGGTTCGAATTTACCCAAAAGAGAGAGATAGAAGTCAGAAATGCAATTGTATTTGATAAGCTTTCTGCGATCATGCTTCTGGTGATTGGCATTGTAGGCAGCCTGATCTGTATCTATGCCGTAAGCTACCTGAAGGGATACCATCAGCACCATGTACATTATAAGGTCAGGATAAGATTCTTTTTATCAACAGTATTCCTGTTCCTTGCAGCAATGTTTGGCCTGGTATTATGTAATAACCTGACCTGGCTGTATTTTTGCTGGGAGCTTACGACCCTTTGCTCCTTCTTCCTCATTGGATATACCAGGACAAAGGAAGCCAAGCAAAATTCATATCATGCTTTAACGATTAACCTGGGCGGAGGAGTTGCTTTTGCAATTGCAATTGTATACCTGGGAACCCAGCTAAAGACAATCGAGCTATCGGAATTGGTTAAAATGAGCCCGGAAACAGCGGTGTTGATCCCCGTATTTCTTCTGTCCCTGGCTGCGCTGACGAAGTCGGCCCAGCTGCCCTTTGCCTCCTGGCTGTTGGGCGCAATGGTTGCGCCGACGCCTTCCTCAGCCCTGTTGCATTCTGCAACCATGGTGAAGGCAGGGGTTTACTTAATCCTCCGCCTGGCTCCTTTGCTGGGCAATACCTCTGTAGGAAAGGTGGTTACCTTTGTCGGTGGGGTTACCTTCCTGCTCTGTTCCCTGATGGCAGTGACCAGAAGTGACGCGAAGAAGATCCTGGCCTATTCAACCATTGCTAACCTGGGACTGATTGTGGTATGTGCCAGCGTAGGAACCAGGGAATCCATATGGGCGGCCATCCTGTTAATTATTTTCCATGCCGTATCAAAATCCTTGTTGTTTCTGGCAGTCGGTTCTATTGAGCATCAGATCGGCAGCAGGAATGTGGAGGATATGGACGTACTGCTGGATGTGTCCAGAAGGCTGTCCTTATATATGATTATTGGAATTGCAGGTATGTTTTTAGCCCCCTTTGGAATGCTAATCTCAAAATGGGTCGCTATGAAGGCCTTCATGGATTCAAATAATATCTTAATTGTGATTATCATTGCCTATGGCAGTGCAGCCACTTTATTTTATTGGGCGAAATGGATGGGTAAGCTGGTTTCAAATGCAAATAAGCAGGAGAATAAGGATCAGATATTCCACAAGGAGGAAGAAATCCCGATTTTTATCCTTGCGGTGCTGGTGGGCATATCCTGCTTCGGTTTCCCGTTGATTTCTAAATTTGCCCTGGTACCCTTCCTGACCGGCATGTTCCATGCGAATGCCCTGGTGCCTATCGGCACAAGTGATGTAAACCTCATGCTTCTTATGCTGAGCATGCTCATTATTTTGCCCATAAGCTTTATCCCGATTTATAAAAATGATAACAGGAGAAGGGTGCTGACCTATATGTCCGGTGAAAATGCCGGGGATAATAAAAATTTCCGTGCTGCCATGGGTGAAGCACGCAGGGCGGAATTCCGCAACTGGTATATCCGGAAATACTTTGACGTAAAGACACTGACCTTGTGGGGGAATGTGGTTTCCTGCGGGATCCTGGTGACGGGCGTAATTTTGTTGATTGGAGGGCTGGTATCATGATGAAGCTATTGCTGGTGGTTGGAATTATCCTCCTTGCCCCGCTTCTTGGCGGATTATTGACCGGTATCGACCGTGTGGTTACCGCACGTTTGCAGGGAAGGCAGGGGCCTCCGCTGTTACAGCCTTTTTATGATGTTCTTAAGCTGATTAGTAAGGAAACGACGGAGGTTAATTCCATGCACCGGTTCTTTGTCTACGTTTCCCTGATCTTCGTAATATTTACTACAGTGCTGCTGTTGTCGGGCGGGGATGTGCTGTTGGCGATTTTCGCATTGACACTTGGTTCCGTTTTCTTCGTCCTGGGCGGCTATGCTTCGAATTCACCCTACAGCACCATAGGCTCTGAACGGGAGCTGCTGCAGATCATGGCCTATGAGCCCATGGTGCTGCTGGCTTGTTTTGGTTTGTATTATGTGGACAGAAGCTTTTTCGTGAAGGATATTATCGCTTCACCCTATCCGGCGGTCATTTTTTTGCCCGGTGTTTTCATAGGCTTCACCTATATTTTAACCTTTAAGCTTAGAAAATCGCCCTTTGATTTGAGCATGTCACATCATGGGCACCAGGAAATCGTAAAAGGAATTACGACGGAGTATTCCGGCAGGGATTTGGCAGTGATTGAGGTTACCCATTGGTATGAAACTGTTATCGTCTTAGCCTTAACTTATATTTTCTTTGCCAATGCGAATCCCTTCAGCCATGTTTTGGCTGTATTTGCCTGCCTGGTCATCTTTTTCCTGGAGATCATCATTGATAATACCTTTGCCCGGGTGAAATGGCAGCAGGCATTAACCAGCGCCTGGGTCGTCACTGCGGTATTAAGCACGGTGAATTTATTTATCCTGTCTTATTTCAGGTAAGCTGCCGGTGGCAGTCCAGGGATAGGGAGGGAAAATGATTGCTGTGAAAGCTGCCATCCTGCAGCGGAAGGAGAGAAGTTAGCTATGAGTTTTATTAAAAAGTCACCGTGGATTTTGCATTATGACGGTTCCAGCTGTAATGGCTGTGATATAGAGGTGCTTGCCTGCCTGACACCCTTATACGATGTGGAACGTTTTGGGGTCATTAATACCGGCAATCCGAAGCATGCGGATATTTTACTCATTACGGGCAGTGTGAATGAGCAGAATATACCGGTAGTAAAACAGCTCTATGAGCAGATGGCGGACCCGAAGGTAGTCGTTGCGGTGGGAATCTGTGCGAATTCCGGCGGAATATTTGCGGAATGCTATAATGTAGTTGGAGGCGTTGATAAGGTGATTCCGGTGGATGTATATGTACCGGGCTGTGCAGCCCGGCCGGAAGCGATTATAGATGGCGTTGTGCAGGGGATAGGGGTCTTGGAGGAAAAACGGGCCAGGGCAAAGAAGAAGATACCTGCCAAGCAACAGAATGGAGTATAGTATGGAGATGGAGCAACAGACAGTCAGGATGATTTCACCCCAGGATTTACTGGCAGACACCCTCCGGTTAAAAAACGGGGGCTACCGGCTGGTGGCGATTAGCTGTACCAATAAGGATGGCATGGAGCTTAGCTATTCCTTTGATAAAAATTATGAGCTGTTAACCTTAAGGTTTGTGCTTACAGAGGAGGAACAGGAAGTGGAGAGTATCAGTGTCATCTATCCTTACTCCTTCCTCTATGAAAATGAGATCAAGGAGCTTTTTGGAGTAAGGATCAAGGATATTGCCATTGATTTTGAGGATTCACTGTATCAGATACCGGTGAAAACACCCTTTGGAAGGAAGGAGGGAGATGACTGATGGGAAAAAGGACCGTAATTCCATTCGGACCCCAGCACCCTGTGCTCCCGGAGCCGATCCATCTGGATTTGGTTCTGGTGGATGAGACTGTAGAATCCGCAATCCCCAGGATCGGATATATCCACCGGGGATTGGAAAAGCTGGTGGAAAAGAAGGATTTCCAGCAATATACCTATGTGGCAGAGAGAATCTGCGGGATCTGCTCCTTCATGCATGGGATGGGATATTGCATGGCAGTGGAAAGCATTTTTGAGGCGGATATACCGGAGAGGGCTAAGTTCTTAAGGACAATCTGGGCAGAGCTGTCCCGTCTCCACAGCCATTTATTATGGCTGGGGCTTATGGCGGATGCCTTTGGCTTTGAAAGCCTGTTTATGCAGTCCTGGAAGCTGAGGGAGCTGATCCTGGATATTTTTGAAGAGACCACCGGCGGGCGTGTTATTTTTTCCGTCTGTGATATCGGGGGTGTCAGAAGGGATATTGATGGAGCTACCCTTAATAAAATTGTAAATATATTGACAGATATGGAGAAGGAGCTAAGGGAGATTTCCCATGTATTTTTCAATGACCATTCAGTAAAGCTGCGTACCCAAGGGGTTGGCGTTCTGTCAAAGCAAGCCGCCTTTGACCTGGGTGCGGTAGGACCCATGGCCAGGGCCAGCGGCATTAAGCTGGATATGAGATGCCGGGGCTATGCCGCTTACGACAGGATAAAATTTAAGCCCATCGTTGAAACCGAGGGGGACAGCTTTGCAAGGATATCAGTAAGAATTAAGGAATTGTTCCAGGCGATCAGTATCATAAAGCAATGTGTTGCATTGATTCCGGAGGGTGATATTAAGATGAAAATCACAGGAAACCCTTCCGGTGAGCATTTTACCCGGCTGGAGCAGCCGCGGGGGGAGGTAGTGTACTATGCGAAGGCGAATGGGACGAAATATTTGGACCGGCTGAGGGTAAGGACCCCTACCTTTGCAAATGTCCCGGCACTTCTTGAGACCCTAAAGGGCTGTGCCCTTGCGGATGTTCCGATCCTGATCCTTACCATCGATCCCTGCATCAGCTGTACGGAGCGATAATAAGGAATGATTAAAATATAAATTCCGGTTCCTTTGCCGGGAATTATTAAGCGCTTATATCTATGAAGGAGAACCGGAATTAATATTTTAGATATTCCTATGTTAATACCGCAGACTGCGGTGGAAGTGAGGCGGTTATGTCATATTTTAGTATGAGTAAGATTTTGCTTAAGAATTTATTCCACGGACCTTATACTACACTTTATCCAATAAAGAAAAAAGAAAGCTTCGGGCGCACCAGGGGCAGGATTGAAATTGAAATTGACAGCTGTATCTTTTGCGGCTTATGCCAGAGGCGCTGCCCTACGGGAGCCATTAAGGTGGATAAAGCAAATACTAAGTGGAGTATTGAACGGTTCCAGTGTATCCAATGTAATTATTGCAGTGAAGTATGCCCAAAGAAATGTTTGACCATGGAGAACCAATATACTTCACCGGCCCATGAAAAAGTAAGGGATGAACGAATAAAATGCACGAATATCCAATCACCCAACACATAATAAGTGTCGCGAGTGAGTATGCAAAGAAGTATGGAGGAACAGAGGTTAAGGTAATCCACCTTGTGGTAGGCGAGACCAGCGGGTATGTGTCCAGCTCCATTGAATTATATTTTGATATTATTGCCAAGGGAAGCCTGTGCGAGAAGGCGAAGCTGGACATAAAACGTATCGCCCCGAAGCTAAAGTGCAACCAGTGCGGTGAATTATTTGTACGTAAGCCCTTTACCTTTGAATGCCCCTTGTGTGGTGGGGAGGGCAGCCCGACGGAGATTGGGAAGGAATTTTACATTAAATCGATTGAGATTTGATTGAGAACTGATTGAGAACTGATTGGGAACCGATTGAGCTGAAGATAAGAAGCCGAAAGGCCGAGAGAGAATAGGAGGCCGGTATGTCTGAGAATAAGGAAATTGAGATTTTATTATCTGTATATGATAAAAATGAGGAGATTGCAGCCCTGACCAATACAAAACTAACCAATAGCGGGATCTATGCCATCAATGTCATGGGGGCACCGGGGGCAGGAAAAACCACCTCATTAATCGAGATTGTGAAGCGTCTTAATAATGTAACCCCTTATGTTATCGAGGGGGATATTGAGGCGGATTTTGATACAAAAACCCTGCTGGCGTTAGGGGTAAAGGCGATCCAGATCAATACGGGCGGCGCATGCCATTTGGATTCCCCGCTGATTGACAAGGCAGTGGAGGATCTGAAGCTAAGTAACGGAGTGTTATTTATTGAGAATATCGGTAATCTGGTCTGCCCGGCAGAATTTATGATCGGTGAGCATGCAAAGCTGCTGGTTTCCACGGTAACGGAAGGCAGCGATAAGCCCTATAAGTATCCCCTTGCCTTTGAAAAGGCGGATATTATATTGTTAAACAAATGTGATTTGTTACCCTATGTCGATTTTGACGAAGAATTTTTTATGAAGGGCGTGAGAGCATTAAATAAAAATGCCCCCGTTATAAAGGTTTCCGGAAAAACGGAAGAAGGCTTTGATGAAGTGGTATCATGGATAATGGAAAAGGTAAAGAAATAAGAAATCAGCGGATAGCAAGAAAAATAAAAGTATATGGCATGGTGCAGGGGGTTGGATTTCGCCCCCTTATTTATCATGCCGCGAAAAAGTGGGATGTTCACGGCTATGTCAGGAATGTAGGCGGCTATGTGGAAATAATGGCATATGCCGGAAAGGCAGAGCTGGAAAGCTTCCTGGAGGAGATAAAAGGCCTTCCTGAAAAAGGGTATGAGATTATAGGGCTTGAGATTATAGAGCATGGGATTATGGAACATGGAATTACGGGACATGAGATTATAGAACATGAGACTATGGAACATGGGACTATGGAACATGGGACTATGGAACGTGGGACTGTGGAACATGGGACTATAGAGCATGGGACTATAGAGCATGGGATTATAGAACATGGGATAAAAATGGCAGGAGGGTTGGAAGCTGAGGCAGATAAGGGGGGGTTTATCATCCTTGAAAGTGAGGGAAGTGATGAGATATCCGTGATCCCCCCGGATCTTCCTATCTGCCCCAGATGCCAGGAGGAGCTTGAGCTTAAGTCTGACCGCAGATGGAATAATGCTTTTATCAGCTGTACTGCCTGTGGGCCGAGGTACACGATTATCGAGGCTATGCCCTATGACCGGCCGTCAACTGCGATGAAGGACTTTGACATGTGCCCGGCCTGTGAGGAAGAATATACCTCCGGTAATAACAGGCGTTTTCACGCCCAGACGATCTCCTGTAATGACTGCGGTCCTTATTTGATCTATCATGGAAGGGATTCCGGGGAGCAGCAAGGGAACCTGGCGGAGGCTCTTCATGGAGAGGCATTAACAGAGGCCTTTTATGGAGAGGCATTGCAGGAGGCCATCCGAAGGATAAAAGCAGGAGGAATCCTTGCGGTGAAGGGGATTGGCGGGTATCATCTGGTATGCTCCCCGTTCATGGAAGAAACGGTACAAAGGCTTAGGAGCCTGAAGGGAAGGGAGGAAAAGCCTTTTGCCGTTATGTTTGATTCCCTTTCTTCAATAAAAGAATATTGTATGGTTTCCGAGGAAGAGCGGAGATTATTAGAGTCAAAGGCCAGACCCATCGTCCTGCTTGCCATGTACAAAAATGATATGGCTCCCTCTACCAATAAACGGAGTATCTACTGCGGAGCCTTTCTCCCATATACTCCACTACAGGTTCTGCTGACAAAGCAATGCGGGCCGCTGATTATGACCAGTGCAAATATCTCGAACCAGTCCATCATCCGGGAAGATGAAGTGATCCTATCCTTAGAGGCCGAAGAATTATCAGGTATTCTATACCACAAGCGTAGAATCGTTAGGTCTGTGGATGATTCCGTCGCAAAGCTTCTGGATGGAAAGCCTCAGCTGCTCCGAAGAAGCAGGGGCTATGTGCCTTACCCGATCTTTCTCGGCCAAGCTTCGGGCCAGGCAGGGGCAGGTGCCGTGAAGCATGTAGAGAGTCGGGAAGAACAAAAAAAGGTGCAGGAAGAACAAAGGAATACATTGGAAGTGCAGAAGAAGGTACAAAAGAAGGTACAAAAAGAGGTACAGGATGAAGGCATATTTGCGGCAGGAGGAGATCTAAAAGCGGCCTTTTGCCTGTTCCATAATAACCAGGCGGTGGTTTCACAGTATTTTGGTGATTTGGAATATATCTCAGTAAAAAAGGAATATGAACATTCCTATTCGGATCTGACAAGGCTGTTGAGGATTAATCCCGGGTTGGCGGTCTGTGACCTGCATCCGAACTACTTATCCTCAAGATTTGCAAAAGGGCTTGGTTTGCCGGTGCTGGAGGTGCAGCATCATCATGCACATATCGCATCTGTCATGGCAGAGCATGATTTGCAGGGAAGGGTTTTGGGCGTAGCCTTTGATGGTACCGGATATGGAACGGACGGCAACATCTGGGGAGGAGAATTCCTGGTCTGTGAAAATTCGGACTATATCCGTGCCGCACATTTAAAATATATTCCGTTGCTGGGGGGAGACCATTCGGTGAAGGATGCCTTAAAGACAGCGACCTGCTTTTTAATAAGCTCCGGCATGGAAGAATACATCCGGGATGAACGTAAGGACGTGATTAAAGCGGCCTTAAAGCATGGAGTTAACCATGTCCTGTCCTCAAGCATGGGGCGTCTCTTTGATGCGGCGGCTTCCATTCTGGGAATCGGGCAGTTTAACAAGTATGAGGGGGAATGCGCCGTGCTGCTGGAGCAGGAAGCAGTCCTTGCCCAGAAAGCGGGAATATTACCGGCTGAGCTTGAATTTGCCCTATTAGAAAAGGATGGAGTGTTTGAAATCGATCCGGCACCGGTCCTTGGAGCATTATGCCGATTAAGGGATCAAAGGGAGGTAGCTTCCCTTGCCCTTGGATTTCATGCTGCAGTGGCGCAGGTGGTCGCCAGGGTTAGCCGGGAGCTGGGAGCGCGGTATCATACGGGACAGGTTGCCCTGAGCGGCGGTGTTTTCCAAAATACCGTGTTAACGGAAAAAACCCTTGGGCTCCTCAGGAAGGATGGTTTTAAGGTTTATATAAACCAGTCCGTTCCGCCAAATGACGGTGGCATCAGCCTTGGACAGGCCTATCTCGGACAAAGGAGTGCCGATTTTGGTAAGAAAGAGAACTATGAATTATAATTGTAGTAGGCTATAGCAGGTTATATATAGAAGGCTTGGCAGAAAGGCGGAGGTTTCATGTGTGTAGCGGTTCCAGGTAAGATTATAGAGATTGACGGGGATTTCGCAAAGGTGGATGTCATGAATAATATCACCAGCGCTAATATTAAGCTGGTGGATGTAAAGCTGGGGGATTATGTGCTGATCCACGCCGGCTGTGTTATTGAGGTGATAAAAAAGGATCTGGCTGAAGAGATGCTTTGGCTCTTCTCGGAAATTGAGGAGGCTGCCGCTCCTAAAAATGATGAAGCCATCAAAGGGGATAAAGCCTCCAAAAAGGAGGTCTGAGAATGACGCTTGAACAAGTGAAGCAGGAGCTGCTCGGCTATGAGGGCAGGCCTATTAAAATAATGGAGGTATGTGGGACACATACGGCAAGTATATTCAAGAATGGGATCAGAAGCCTGCTGCCACCGGGGATACAGCTGATCTCAGGGCCGGGGTGCCCTGTATGCGTAACCTCCTCTGCCTATATTGACCATCTGGTCCAGTATGCTTCCAGGGAAAACTATTGCATCCTGACCTTTGGAGACATGATGAAGGTAAAGGGCAGCAGGATGTCCCTGACAGAGGCCAAGGCAGCGGGTGCGAAGGTGCAGGTCCTCTACTCTCCCTTAACAGCAATTAAAATGGCCCTGGAGCATAGGGCGACAAACTATATTTTTGCAGCAGTCGGCTTTGAGACGACGGCGCCGATTTATGCCTTGATGATGGAAGCGATCATTGAAAATAATATAAAAAATCTGCAGCTAATGACCTCCATAAAATCAATCCTTCCGGCACTGACCTTCCTCTGTGATAATGAAAAGGAGATTGATGCATTTCTATGTCCGGGACATGTGAGCGTTATTACGGGCAGCTCTATTTATCAGGAGTTGTCAGAGCGGTACCGGAAGCCTTTTGTCATTGCCGGCTTTGAGGGTGGGCACATTCTGGCGGCAGTTTATGAGATACTCCAGCAACTCCTCCGGGGCAGGCCGGGTGTTAAGAATCTGTATACCAGTGCAGTATCGGAGGAAGGAAACCAAAGGGCAGTGCAGTTGATCCGCCGGTATTTTGAGCCTGCCCCGGATTATTGGAGGGGGATCGGAAGCCTTGAAGCCTCCGGACTAAGGCTGAAGCAGGAGTACGGAAGCTATGACGCGGGAAGCAGCTTTGAGACCCGGGAGGAGCCTCTGCCGAAGGGCTGCAAATGCACGGATGTGATCCTTGGAAGGATCCATCCCGTAGCTTGTCCCTTATTTCGGAAGGTATGCACACCGATGAATGCAGTCGGTCCCTGTATGGTCTCAACGGAGGGAGCCTGCGGTATTTGGTTTAAAAACGGGAATTGAAATCCAGTATTTATGAAAGGGAGCATTAACATGCAGATTGATATGTCTTACGGCAGCGGTGGAAAGCAGACCAGTGATTTAATCCAGGAGGTCTTTTTGGATGCCTTCCATAATAAAATTTTAGACCGGATGGAGGATGCGGCAGTATTAGAGGTGAAGGGAAAAATCGCCTATACCACGGATTCCTTTGTGGTGACCCCCATGTTTTTTCCGGGAGGTGATATCGGAAAGCTGGCCGTATGCGGTACTGTCAACGATCTGTCGGTGATGGGGGCGGTGCCCAAATATCTAACTGCCGGTTTTATCCTTGAGGAGGGAGTCTCCCTGGAAACACTGAAAAGGGTAACAGCCTCCATGGCAAAGGCGGCAAAGGAAGCAAAGGTCCAGATTGTTGCCGGGGATACAAAGGTGGTGGAAGGCAGGGGCGGCATCTATATCAATACCTCCGGCATTGGAGAGGTGATAAAAAGCGGTATCAGCATATCAAATTGCCGTGCGGGTGATCTTGTCTTATTATCAGGCAATTTAGGAGAGCACCATGCAGCGATTTTATCCAGCCGGATGGGGATTGAAAATTCAATCCATAGCGATTGTGCGCCTTTAAATTCCATGGTGTTAAAGCTTCTGGAGGAAGAGATAGATATTCATTGTATGAGGGATGTCACAAGGGGAGGCCTTGCAACTGTTTTGAATGAGGCGGCAGAAAAATCAGGCTGCCGCATTCAATTAACAGAAGAGGCCTTGCCGGTCAGTAAGGAAGTAAAAGGCTTTTGTGATATTCTGGGGCTGGATCCCCTCTACATGGCAAATGAAGGGAAGCTGCTTGCTGTTATTCCCGAAAAGCAGGCGGAGAGGGCATTGAACATAATGAAAGCCAGCAGATATGGGAAAAATGCAGCGGTGATTGGCAGGGTTACGGAAGGATTGTCTGAAAAGCAGACAAGGGGAGTAGTCATGACCACCGCATTAAAAGGAACCCGAAGGATAGATGTCCTTTATGGGGAAGGTCTGCCGCGGATTTGTTGACAGTTTGTAGTGGCAGTTAATGGGTAAATAGAACTTTTTTTGTGAAATTCATCCGAAAAAGTAAAAACCACAAAATTTACTAAAATTTAACTTTTAATTTGGGAAATTTGTGCTATAATGTTATTTATAGTCAGAACTAGGACTTTTGAATCAATTTTTAGGCGACCTGAATATGTCAGAATCAGTGCTTTCGTGCTGCTTTATGACAGTTAATATTGAATTTTCGAGCTGTATAGTTAAAATCCATGTACGAAGCCTGGGTAATCCCCAGATGATATAGCTATAGTTTCATATTTTCAGGGTAAACTTATTGAAAAATAAGGACACAAAACTACAAATCTAAGGGGATTCCAGATGGAAGCCTATGATGGTTGAGTTGCATTTTAGAATGGCAGGGAGCTGCTGTTTTGAAATGCTTTTTTTTATAGATATGGTGGGTATTTTGATGTATGAAAATATTTCATGAGGTACCTGGCTTGAAAAGGCGAGGAGAAATGTATTTATAAGGGGATTAAGGCTGCTGGAAAATAGTTATAAAGCAATAAAATTGTAAATATATTGAAATTCATTGCTTTATGTGTTATTATATTGGAAAATATATCCAACAAAATGCGGGAAAGCATTTAAAAAACATTATAAAATACAGAAATTATAAGTGAAGGCGGTAAATAGCTTGAAAAGTAACATGATACAGTCATTTGGAAGAAAAAAGAAACGCTTGGGAGATCTTCTGGTGGATGCCGGGATACTTACGGAGGAGCAGCTGGTAGAAGCATTGCAGAGGCAAAAGGAAAAGCAGCAGAAATTAGGGATTACGCTGATTGATATGGGAATTACCACGGAGGAACAGATTACCGGTGCTCTGCACCAGCAGCTGAACCTGGATATGGTTACTCTTTCGGAAATCACCATTTCCGAGGAAATTATACGCCTTGTGGATGAATCGGTTTTAAGGCGGTATACCTTGATTCCCTTTGCCTTCAACAAATATAATCCGGGCATTTTAAGGGTCGCCATGGCAGATCCCCTGGATATTATTGCAATTGATGATATTTCCATTGTTACTAATTATCAGATCGAGCCGGTGGTCTCCACCAGCACGGATGTGGCGGCGGCCATTGACCGGTATTATGGTAATGTAGAAGCCATGAAGGTGGCCGAACGGTATACCAGGGAGCGCCAGGAGCAGTATACCTCCAGGGAGAAGGAGGAAGAGAACCAGAGCGATGAGGTAAACAATGCTCCCATCGTACAACTGGTAACCAAGATTATTGAGCAGGCCGTAAGGCAGAGGGCCAGCGATATACATATTGAAGCATTAAACGGACAGGTAAGGATAAGGTACCGGGTCGACGGGGTATTAAAGGAAGCTATGCGCTATGAGGCGGAGCTGTTGTCTGCGATCGTCGCGCGTGTCAAGGTCATCGGCGGGATGGACATTTCCGAGAAAAGGAAGCCCCAGGACGGCCGTATCACCCACATTGTGGACAGGCAGGAATATGATATCCGTGTTTCTGTCCTTCCAACCGTATTTGGAGAGAAAATCGTTATGCGCCTCACCTCCAAAAGCGGCCTGACCAGGGATAAAAGGGAGCTGGGGCTTTCAGAAAAGGAGCTGGTAAGATTTGAGCGGATCCTGAAAAAGCCCCATGGAATGATCCTGGTTACCGGCCCTACGGGAAGCGGTAAATCAACCACCCTGTATACGGTACTCAGTGAGCTGAACGTGGAGGATGTTAATATTGTTACGGTAGAGGATCCGGTGGAGGCCAATATTAACGGGGTAAACCAGGTGCAGGTGAACCCAAAGGCGGAGCTGACTTTTGCAACTGCCCTGCGTTCCATATTGAGGCAGGATCCGGACATTATAATGATTGGGGAAATACGTGACAGCGAGACGGCAGAGATTGCGGTAAAGGCCTCCATAACAGGACATCTGGTGGTAAGCACCCTCCATACCAACAGTGCGGCCAGCACCATAACCCGGTTGGTGGATATGGGGGTGGAGCCTTATTTGATTGCCGATTCTACCGTAGGTGTCATCGCCCAGCGCCTGGTAAGAAGGCTTTGTCCCAGATGCAAGAGTGACCGGATTACGACCCTGTCGGAACGGGAGCTGCTTGGGGTGGATAGGGACATGGAACAGCGTATTTTTGAAGCAAGCCCTACCGGCTGTAACTATTGCAGCCATACGGGCTTTCGGGGGCGGATCGGAGTATATGAGATTATGCCCATATCCCCGGAGCTCAGGGAAGCGATCAGCCGCCGGGCCAATGCGGAAGAGATCAAGCAGATTGCGTTACGGGAAGGGATGGATACCCTGCATATGAGTGTGGCCAGATATGTACTGGATGGAACAACTACCATGGAAGAGATGAAAAAGATTTCCTTTGAGTAATTGAGGCTGGTAGGCAAAGATATCTTTATCCATGAAAACCAATGAGGAAGGTTATTTTGCGACAAGGAGAGGAAGGATAAATGGTTACAATAGAGGAGCTGCTTGCTATAGCCAAGGACAGAGGGGCGTCGGACCTGCATGTGACCGTAGGGATTTCGCCAAAGATAAGGATCAACGGTGAGCTGACGGATCTGGAGTACGAAAGAATGATGCCGGAGGATACCGAGGTGCTGGTCATGTCCATTCTGTCGGAGCACTTTAAAGAGATATTGGAGGAGAAGGGGGAAGTGGACTTTTCCTATTCCATAGCCGGGATGGGGCGGTACCGTGTGAATGTATTTAAACAGAGGGGCTCCTATGCGCTGGTGATGCGTCTGGTCGGGACAAGAATTCCCGAGGTCGGGGAACTGGGGATGCCGGAATCCGTGGTGGAGCTGACCAGAAAAAAGAGGGGGCTGATCCTGGTAACAGGACCTACCGGCAGCGGTAAATCAACGACGCTGGCCTCCCTGGTCAATGTGATTAACCGCACCTATAATACCCATGTAATCACCCTGGAGGATCCGATCGAATACCTCCATAACCATAAAAAGGCAGTGGTCAACCAGCGGGAGATCGGGCTGGATACCAATTCCTATGCCAATGCCTTAAGGGCAGCCCTCCGCGAGGATCCTGACGTGATCCTGGTGGGGGAGATGAGGGACCTGGATACCATAGCGACAGCCATAACTGCGGCGGAAACAGGCCATCTGGTGTTTTCCACCCTCCATACCATTGGTGCGGCAGCTACGATTGACCGTATTATTGATGTGTTTCCTCCCCATCAGCAGCAACAGATCCGGATACAGCTGGCTTCGGTAGTGGAATCGGTCATCTCCCAGCAGCTGATACCGACCTCCGATGGAAAGGGGAGGGTTGCAGCTTATGAGGTCATGCATGCTACGCCGGCAATCCGTAATTTAATCAGGGAGGGGAAATCCCATCAGATTGCATCGATTATCCAGACCAGCAGGAAGGCAGGAATGCAGACCATGGACGATGCGATTTATGACCTGTACTTAAAGCATAAAATTGATGCGGACAAGGCAATTCATTTTGCCCAGGATACGGCCGCACTTGAGAGAAAGCTGTTTTAGGAAGAGGAGAGAATGCTGTGGCAAGCTTTGATTATGTAATTATAGACCAGAAAGGGAAAGAAAAGAAAGGCTCCATGGAGGGCGACAATGTGCAAAAGGTGACCTCAGCCCTAAAGGCAGAGGGGTGGATACCAATTTCCGTAAAAGAACAGACACTCTTAACCAAGGACATTAACCTGGAAATAGGCAATGGAATCAAACCAAGGGACCTGAGTGTCTTTTGCCGGCAGATTACCAGTATCCTGGGAGCCGGTGTTACGGTTATCAGTGCGCTGCAGATGCTAAGCGAGCAGACGGAGAAAAAACAAATGCAGCATGCCATCAAGGAAGTGCAGTCATCCGTGGAAAGGGGCGAGACCCTGGCAAGCTCCATGGTCATGCCAAAAGAGGTATTTCCGCCAATATTGGTGAATATGGTGGAGGCAGGAGAGGCCTCAGGAAGCCTGGAGACTGCATTTGAACGGATGGCGGTGCATTTTGAAAAGGAAGCCAAGTTAAAAAGTATGATAAAACAGGCCATGGTTTATCCTTTGGTAATCTGTGTTGTGGCCATTGCGGCAATCTGCGTGATGATGACCGTGGTAGTGCCGAATTTTATTGGAATGTTTGAGGATATGGATACGGAGCTGCCGGCAATTACCCAGCTTGTGGTAAATATAAGTAATTTCATGGTTCAAAAATGGTGGCTGCTGTTGGGCATTGCTATTTTAATTATTGTGGGATTTACAGCTTTTAAGAAAAGTGCCTTTGGCAGTGAATTCTTAGGGAGAGTGGCCTTAAAGCTTCCTTTGTTCGGAGGGCTTATTATAAAATCGTCTTCTGCCAGATTGACCAGAACCCTCAGCACCTTGATTACAGCCGGGATTCCGCTTCTGGAGGCGTTGCAGATTACAGCCAGGACCATGGATAATATCATCGTTAAAAACTGCCTGCAAAATGCCAGTGAAGAGGTGGCGCGGGGGGTTCCGCTGTCAAAACCCCTGCAGTATTCGGGAATCTTTCCGCCGCTGGTCTACCAGATGATCGGCATCGGGGAGGAAACCGGTAATATGGAAGGCATGATGGATAAGGTGGCGGATTACTATGACGAAGAGGTGGAGGCCGCAACAAAGGCATTGACCTCTGTGCTGGAACCGTTGGTTATTGTCATATTGGCGCTGATTGTAGGGGTTATTATTATGGCTATTATGTCACCGATGTTTAGTCTGTATAGCAATATTGAAAATGCATAAGGGTTAATAGTGGCTGTTGCCAAGAGCGGCCATTCTTAATAAATAAATTTATACTTTAAGGAGGAATTGATCATGGAAAGAGCAAATGAAATTGTGGAAGTTCAGGAGTCGGAAGTAAGAGGAAAGAAGAAAAATAAGGGGTTTTCCCTTGTAGAGCTGATTATTGTAATTGCGATCATGGCGATTTTAGTTGGTATTGTTGGTACCCAGGTATTGCCGTATATTGAAAAGTCCAGGCAGGCAAAGGATTATCAGGTGATTAGCAGCTATTTGACGGCGGCAACTACGGCATATACAGCTAATGCGGCAACTATTACATCAAATGTTACGGTTACATTTGATACGGCTGATCTGAGTACCCTTACGAGCAATGAGAAACTAATTTATAATGAGGTGAAAGAGTTGACGGCTCATACTGATATGACCGCTTTGAAAAATAAGCTGGAATCTAAAGCTGGAAAGAATTTAGCCACAATTGCAATAACAATAGATATAACAAATAAAACTATTACTGTAGATCCTACACAAGGAGATTCGCAGTATGATCATGTATTTAAAGATGCCGTAGGAAAATTATAATTATATCGGAGGTTCCCAAATCATACCATGACCGCGTTCTTATACATAACAATCTTCCTATACGGTATCCTAATCGGCAGCTTCCTGAACGTCTGCATTTACCGGATACCCAGAAAAGAGAATATAGTGACTACCCGCTCTCATTGCATGAGCTGCGGGTACCAGCTGAAATGGTATGATTTGGTTCCTCTGTTCAGCTTCCTGCTCCTGGGCGGCAGATGCAGAAATTGCGGCACTAAACTGTCCTGGCAATATCCCCTGGTGGAATTGCTCAACGGCCTGCTGTATATCATTATTTTCTTGGCAAATGGTTTTAATGCGGTAAGCGTAATTTATTGCCTTGTGACTTCTGCTTTGCTGGTATTGAGCTTTATTGATTTTAAAACCTTTGAGATCCCACCTGGAATCAATTTCTTTATCGGGATCCTGGGGGTTTTTAGGATGGCCCTGGACGGGACGGACTGGATGAAGTATGTGTTGGGTGCTTGCTCCGTCAGTGCTTTTTTGATGGTATTGTTCTGGATTACCAGGGGAAAAGGCATCGGTGGCGGGGATATCAAGTTGATGGCGGCATCCGGTCTGGTGCTGGGATGGCAATGGAATGTCCTGGCATTTATCTGGGGCTGCCTGTTTGGCTCCGTAATACATATCATACGCATGAAGCTTAGCAAGGCTGACCGGACCTTGGCCTTTGGACCGTATCTGTCCATGGGTATTTTTTGCAGCATGCTTTATGGAGAAGCCTTTTTGGAATGGTATCTTCGTATCTGCACGGGCTAGGAAACAAAAGAAAGCGGCAATTTTTTTGTCGCAGAGCACAGAAGGAAAGCCGGAGGTTTAGTTCTGTGTTCTGCTATGGGAAAATACAGGAGTGTACATGCCAAAAGGAGAACAGTAATATGACGAAAAGAATATTAAGCATAGATATCGGCATAAGCAAAACAAGGGTGTGTGAAATAGATTATGGGAAAA
The DNA here is from genome assembly GCA_012839295.1 of Clostridiales bacterium. Taxonomy (GTDB): domain Bacteria; phylum Bacillota; class Clostridia; order Lachnospirales; family Lachnospiraceae; genus Mobilitalea. The sequence continues at coordinate 41,432 of DUNO01000049.1, read as the reverse complement.
AGGTTCCCTGTGTATATAAATGTATAACCTTTGATACACCTGAGAATGCAATGGAAGACGGCTATATCAGGGACAAGCAGGCATTGGCTGCGGTATTGCAAAGAAATCTGGTGGAAGCCGGCATGAGGCGTACCGAGGTGGTGTTTACGGTATCCTCCACCAAGATAGCCAGCAGGGAGGTTGTTATCCCGCTGGTAAAGGATAACCGGATTCAGGCGGTTGTGGATGCCGGTGCCCAGGAATATTTTCCGGTGGATGTTTCTGAATATATTGTATCCTACAGCATCATAGAACGGATCAGCACCAAGGAGGACAGGAAATTAAAATTATTGTTGCTGGCGGCTCCAAATAACCTGATTAAGAATTATTACAGCTTCGCCCAGATGATGAATTTTTCCGTCCTTGCCATGGATTATGTGGGCAACAGCGTTTTCCAGGTGCTGAAGCAGCAGGTGGGGCAGCATATCAGCCTGACCATTCAAATAAATGAGCAAAACACGCTGGTCAATATCATTGACCATGAAATTCTCGCCCTCCAAAGAACGATACCCTATGGGACAGGGACAGTGTTGGAGGCTGTTTTAGAAAATAGAATAGCCGGTAAGGAAAATGAAAGGGAAGCCATGGCCCTGCTCTGTACGCAGGAGCTGATTAATCCCCAGCTGAGTATGGATCATGGGGAGGCGGCAGCTACATTATCCGCAGAATCGGAAAGCTATGAGCGGATATTCAGGGAAATAAGGGAGAAAGAGGAGATTACGGAGTCCCTCCGGCAGCTGATTAACAATGTAATCCGTGTGTTGGACTATTATAATTCGAAATTTCCGGAGAAGAGGGTCGAGGATATCTATATCACAGGACCGGGAGCAAGGCTGAAGGGCATAGGGCAGCTGTTCCGGAATGAGACTGGCTATGAAACAAAGACAATGGACAGGCTTGTTCCGGTTACCTTCCATAAGAATACTAATTGGGAGGGATTTGACCAGACGGATTATGTGTGTGCAATCGGCGCGGTGATCCGGCCAATTGGATTTGTCTCGAAGGATATTATTGAGAGGGCAGCAAAGAAAAGCAACCAATTCAGCATATTGATTATATTGGCTCTATCGGTATTTACATCCCTTGTCCTGGTGTTACTTTCCTCCCTGAACCTATATGCTGCGATACAGGAGAAAAGAAAGCTGGAAGCGGAGGTTAAAGGGTTGCTTCCTGTGGAGGAGGTTTTTGCCCAGCATTCCAGGCTGCAGGCAGAGTATCAGGAGGTTACGGATATGTATGCACTGACGGTTTCCCGGAATGAGCAGTTAAATGAATTGATTTCCGGCTTGGAGGCTAGGCTTCCCTCCACGGCAGTGGTATCTTCCCTTAACATAACGGATTCCGGTATCAGTATGAATATCGTTACAAATAATAAGCTGACCGCAGCAAAGCTGTATCAGCAGCTAACGGAGATGGAGGCCTTTTATACGGTTTCCATTGCCTCTATTGCGGAATCAGAGGATGAGAATGGAATCAAAATGGTAAGCTTTGCAGTGAATTGTACTTATGGCCCGGATACGGCGCCGTCACAATCCGAGGAAAATACCCAGGAAGCAGAATAGGAGGAAGGGCATGAATATAGAACTAAACATATCCGAACGTGATAAGAAGCTTCTGCTGATCCTGCTTTCCCTGCTGATCCTTGCGGGAGCCTATTTTCTGGTTTACCAGAAAAATATGAAGCAGGTACAGGAAGTTAGCGCTGCCAATGAAGAGCTCAGGACAAGGGTGGAGGAGCTGTCCCAAATGCAGGCCCAGGCCGATACCAAACAGGCTGAGATGAAAGAATTCAGCCGGGAGATTGCGGAAATAGAGGCGAAATTCCCCTTAACAGTCAGTCAGGCGGATGCAATTGTTACACTGGATGAATTGGAGCGTGCCGCGGGAATGAAAATTTCCTCCTCTGGCTTTAATATGAACCAGAGGTTCTATCTCAGCGGTCTGGCAGATCCGGAGGCTGGGGCAGGTACGGAGCAGACACCGGCTGCAGACAGGCTGCAGGGCTTTAAGTCGACGGTAACGATTTCCTATCAGACGACGTATGAGGGGCTGAAGCAGGCCATTGATTATATTAATGGGAATCAGGACAGGATGACCATCGGTGATTTAAGCGTGACCTATGATACCAGTACCGGGAACCTGATGGGGAGCATGACAATTCATATGTATTCCATACTGGTACCTGATACGGATAAAACCTATGAACCGCCTGCCCTGGACCGGATAGGGACAGGACGGGATAATATTTTCGGGACAATCGAGTAAAAAGGCGGAGAAGCTGAGAAGGAGAGGAGGAACGGATTTGAAGCGGCAGGACCGAAAAGCAGGCAACCGGGGATTTTCTTTGATTGAGCTTATTATAAGCATGGCAATGCTGGCAATTATTGCGATCCCTCTTTTAGGTTATTTTACATCCTCGGCGGCCTATAATGCCAGGGCAAAAAACCGGCAGAATGCGGTGGCCCTATCCCAGAGCATTATTGAGGTATGTCGGGATAAGTCCGTGGAGGAGCTTGCAAGAAGCTTTCATGCCGCAGATGCAGAATTCTATGCAAAATTCAACCTTGTGCCCATGGATAAGATTGAAGGGGACAGAAGCCGCATTGCTGAGGTGGATGCTTCCGGCAATGTGATTACGGATCCAGATGCTATAAGCTATGATGCCGGAAGGGGCGTATTTAGAAACTCCCTGGACGGTATCCTGCGCTATGCAATAAGAAATATTAAAGAAAATGGAAATTCCTACGATGCATTGATTACCGTGGATACCAATACCGGGGCTGGAGCTACCTATCATGCAGTAAATGGGATGGCACTGTACCAAATAAAAGCAATCCAGTCCCCCGACAATATTGTGGCGGCAGAAACGACCCAGAATGACCGGGTAGTGATTTCTATGCGTGATTTAAACCGGGATTACTGTGACAGGAAAAATCTGGCCCATCAGGGAGAGGCCGGATGGAGCTATCTGCTGCCCAAGGGGGAAGCGGAGGTGGAAAATGCATTGGTCCGGGATATCTATATTGAGATAGATCCCTATGGAAGCAGTACCAGTAAGGCTAAGGTAAAGATTTATTATAAATATTATTGCCCGGGAATCGATGGATGTCCACAGGATTCTGCCAATGCCCTTGAGGTGGACCCACCCCTGTATCAGGAAACGGTTTCTTTAGAGGATATGAAAAATATCTATGTATTCTTCCAGCGGAATAAGGACGTAGAGCAGGTTATGTTAGATATTGATTCTGTGGCTGCCCTTAATTTCAGGCAGGGGATCAAGCTTTACCTGCTATGCCAGGCAGCGGACGCATCGGCAGCTACGGCACCGCCCTATACCGCCAGCATTAATCCGGCAGGGAATTCCTATGATAAGCTGGAAGCCGTTTATTCCAATGCAGACAGCATTCTAAAGAACAATATGGCCCCGGCGGAACGGGTGAGCGCTGAGTACATTGGCAAGGAGCCCAAGCTGAGGATGGCGGATATTACGGTTGATATTTACGAGGCAGGGGAGCTGATGGTGCAGGAGCATCTGTACGCTTCCATGCATTCCACCCACTGGGAATAGCCCTGATGGGTAAATTACTTGGTCAAATTACTGGTCAAATGAGCTGGTGCACTGACACGTCCATAATTAGGCAACACTGTTTGCCTAACGGTGAAGGTGCCGGCGCACCGGTGGGATAAGAAGCGGACAGCAGAAAGGAGCAGTTATGAAACAATTAGGAAGGGATAACAGTGGTTCCACCTTGTTGCTGGTTATTGTTGCCATGTGTTTTATTGCAATACTCGGCTCTTTGCTTTTGTCCCTTACTATGACCAATATCCAAATGAAGCAGATGGATTATCAGGCAAAGGAAAACTTTTATGAGACGGAGACAGTCATGAATGAACTGAACGCCGGACTGGAGGAGCTTTCCTCCAGGTGCATGTATCAGGCATATAATTATATCATGCTCCATTATTCAGAAATCCTGCAGGATACGGATACCAGCATAAAAGCCGAGTTTGACAGCCGCTATATTAATTATCTGGTCAGTGAGCTATGCGGTTCGGGAGTTACCTACGATCCTTTGGATGCCACGCTGTATTATTATCGGCTGGACGTGTTAAAAGGCTTTCTGGTGTCCGTTCCGGCAGCACAAAGGGATAATGTTATACTGGCTACAGACAACGAGCTGAAGATAAATCTGGATATTACAGATCCGGACAAGGTTAATTCAGTGGTATTGCAGAAGGTAAAAGTAAGCTTTGGGAACAGCCAGGGCTTTGAAACCCGGATTACCACGGATATCCGTCTGGAAGCCCCAAACCTGAATTTCGATTCCGCAAGTATTTATCCGGAATTTACAAAATATGCATTGATTGCGGATGACCAATTGCTGGCCAGGGACGGCACGGGAATGAGCGTGGACGGCAATATCTATGCCGGAGCCGGTGGTATCAGGGTATCCGCCACCAACGTGACAGCGGCCGACAGGAACCATTCCAGCGGTTATAACCTGATGATAAATGGTGATACATTGATTACCAGAGGTGACCTGTGTGTCAATGACTATGCCAAATTATTTATAGGAGATAAGGCGGGAAGCAGAAAAACAAATATATGGGCGGAGAACATCAGGACCACGGGCAATGAGAGCGGTGTGGAGTCTGCCTTCATGGATATATACGGCAGCTGCAGGGTGGCGGATGACCTGACCCTTGGGGCAAAAAGAAGTGTGGTGAAGATCAGCGGAAGCTACTACGGCTATAATTATAATAAGACCAACCAGGCAGTAGCTGACAGCGGCATAAAAAGTGAGGTGAATTCCAATTACAGCAGCGCGGTTTTAATCAATGGAACCCAGTCTCATCTGGATATGTCGGAATTAACCAGCCTCACCATAGCCGGAAGGGCATTTATTTCCAGAAAGAACCAGGCAGGAGCTACCCTGGTGGACGATATTATGACCGGAGAATCCATTTCAGTAAAGAGTAATCAATTAGCCTATCTGGTGCCAAACGAATATATATGGTGCGGCCATAATCCGGTTATGCAGACGGAGGTCAACACCTTGTCCCCGGGCCAGGCTCCGGTTGACATACCCTCCATCCCGGGAACCATATCCGACCTGCTTACCAGCAGAAAATACGTGGAATACCACTATATGATGGGCGGTACGGTGCCCATGGTTTATTATTACCTGGAATTTAAGAATCAGGCCTGTGCCAACCAATATTTTAAGCAATATTGCAATGATGCAAGAAATAAAGCCAAGCTGGATATTAATTCAGAGACCTACCTATACGGAGATGGCATCAAATTAAGCGGGGCTCTTCTTCTTTCGGCTAACGGACTTAAGTCGGCAGGGGATGGAAGCCTGGAATTTACAGGAGGAGTGCTTGCTGACCCGGATTCCCCGAACGCCGCCTTATTAAGCGACGCAATCAGGACTGCGAGGGAGTACAAATCCAGACAGCTGGGGCTGGTAGCCGTATCGGCTGCCGGAAGCAGTGGGGATTTCCGGCTTGATAAGATGGAGAAGCCGCTGTTTCAAACACTGATTACCCATGGGTTCGGTGGTATATCTGTAATTGAAATGGAGACCCGGGATGATACCACAGCCTTTTCCAATGGTTTTGTTAGATATCAGGGAAATTACTACAAAAAGGTTCCGATTGACATGGATCAGGATGGCTCAGCCGAGTATTTTGTCTATATTGTCTGCAACAGCACGGATATTACAACGGCTGATATTGTGGCAGCTACAGCCAGTTCCTCCCTTAAGCCGGGAATTATTATTACGACAGGCAATATAACAGTAAAGTCTAATTATAGGGGTCTTATTTTATCCGGCGGCATGATTGCCATGATGGACAATGGGCTTCATATTGAATCCGATTCTGAGATGGTCCAGAACATGTTATCTTATGCACTGGAACAGGAAAATAAAGCGGCTTCGGATGGGGGCTGGGATGGAAATGCGGCGATGGAATTTACCCATTATTTTGCGGATTATGCCGGCAGCAGCGCCGAAAGGGCAAAGAATATTGGGCAGGTGGAGATTTCCAGGTATATAACCTATGAGAATTGGAAGAAAAACTAGCACTGCTTTGCGCAAATTTCTGGCAAATGCTGAATCAAGTGAAATTTATGTAAAGTAGTACCAGGATATCTGTACACCGGGAAGGGAGCCAGGGATGGTGAGAAAGCACAGTAAGGGAGTGGAAACAGGAACGGGAAGCAGCAATAAGGGAATTACACTGGTAGAAATCATTATTGTATTGGCAATCCTCTCTGTTCTTGCGGTCAGCACCTTCAGCGGTTTGAGATATATAAGATATGGGAATGCAAAAAGCTGCGCCTATCAGATTAATGCGGCCTTGGATAAAATCCGACTGGATAATATGAGCAAAGCGGATAAGGCGTATCTATACCTTTACCAGTTTAACGGCTCTTACTATATGAGGGAAAGCACTGAGACGGCATCGGCTGCTTTACTGGACGGGGAAGGTGTCCTGCTTGGGAACAGGCAGCTCGGACTGTTCTATCAGACCAGTGCAGGCTCCGGGGAGCAGGAAGTGGGGGATTTTGGTTCCGGGACCTTCCTGAGACTCAGCTTTGAAAAAAGCACGGGCGAGCTCAGCATTCATGAGGTTGCCGGGATCCCGGCAGCTCCCAGCTATTGCAACAGGATTCTTATTAGGGACAGGGATGGGACAATCCGCTATACCATACATTTAATTCAGGCATCAGGCAAGCATTATGTGGAATAGCTGGTAACTATATGAAAAACGGGCAGGTGATCTGTAAATGAAACAACGAAGCAACCAAGGCTTAACACTCCTTGAGCTTATCCTGGGGATGGCCATTTCTTCCATTATCATTGGGGCAATTATTTTATTTATGTCAGCCGGCAGCCGCGGATACCAGAATGCCCAGGATGAAATATCCCTGCAGACGGAGGCTCAGACGATTATGAACCAGATCAGGGAATATGCCCTGGAAGGGAATAACATAGCATATGACGGCGCCAACCATACGCTTTCCATTTACCATAGCGATGGGAATGCCGCAACTGTAACGGATCCGGTGGAAATTATCTGGTTTAACTCCGGCGACCATAATATGTATCTATACCATACGACAGAGGAGCAAAAAGGAGTTATTTTAGCCGGTATAGGAGCTGGCGCTGTATCCATGGACAAGCTGCTTGGAGAGTATGTGGAAGGCTTCTCGGTGGCACCGGAGAAATTTGTTTATGACAGGAACGCAGACTCAGGGACGACCCTTACGGTAACCCTAAGTATGAGATATAACGGCAGAACCTTTGAGGCTGTGGAGGATATAAAGCTAAGAAACAAGATTGTTGATATTCCCTGATCTGGAGCTGTAAAGGAGGGATTTAATGAAAAAAATACGTTCAAAAAAGGGCGCAATAATTGTTATAGCATTGTTTTTCTTAATGATTGCCAGCACTTTCGCCGGATTTTACCTGCTTGCATCGGCAGAAGATACAAAAGTGATTACAGCACCCTACAAGGACGGGGTAAGCGAGCTTGGAACCCGGAATAATCCGTTGTTCATCCTGGAGATTGTGCCAAACAAAAGCTATTCGGAGATAGGCTATTGGATACCAGGATGTGAGCCGGTGGATATGGAAAAGTTGGCTTTAAGCGGGATCACCTCTGCTTATCAGGCCAGAGGGTTTGCAGACTGCACTACGGTAGTAGAAAATAAATATGAATTTGAGCTTGACCCGGAAGAATTAAGCTCGGGGGAAGGCAAATGGGCCGTGTCAGGACAGGAGAGAGGCTATTATCAGAAGGTTTATGATGGAACAGGAAATATCATGCAGGAAAAGCAGGGAACGGAGTATGTTTACACTGATGCAGGGGCAGGAAATGGACAGTATGTCTGGATTCCAAATGATAATTATGACACCGCTACGGACCATACCTCAGACCAAGTGTGGCTGACGGTTAACCTTTATTCCAGGGAAAGGATGATATCTACCCATAAGAATACCTTTTTAAAGAACGCAGTCGGGGTTCCCCTAGATAAAATTGCAGATTTTAAGACGGAGGTCATTACGGTAGATCCCACGGATTTAGCGGAGGCTTCCAACCTGGAGCTAATCAGGAAAGCAGATCTTATTTACATAAATGGAAACTCCCATGATCCCGGGCTTGTTCAAATATGGAAGGATTTTAATAAGGGAGGAGAGACCTTGACCAACCCTCCCACTAATTTTACCGGTAATAATGATCTGAGCTGGGAAGCGGTTATGGCTATTTTTAACCGCCTTGTATCAGAGAACAAGGGCGCGGTTGTCATGGATGTTGCAGGTATTTATTCCTCCGCCGCCTCGGACAATAATGTCCATAAGCTCTGTATCATGCTGATGCAGATGGGGCCGGCTAATTTTAACCGCTTACTGATCAATACCGGAAAGATTAAAACAACAACGGTTGGCGGAAAGATAACCGGATATTATGTGGGAAAGGACGGAACAAAGACAATTACGGCCTGGGATAAGGATACATTTCCAGATAACAGCGGGAAGACGAAATTTGGGGATCTGGTATTAAAAAATCCATCCATGACGAAAAGCACGGCGGGTGAAGGGGTATATACCTTTGACGGGGATATGAGCCTCCTGGAAAATCTGGGTGTGAGGAATATTACAGAAAACACAGTAACCAAGGAAGCCTTTGATTATTATGAGTACTATGATAAGTATAAAAAGGAAGGGGCGGATCCGAACAGCGCAAGAAGAACAAGCATTTCTCCGGCAGAGGCGGTCTTTTTTCTGCTCAACCGGGAATTTAACTGGGCGGATAAAACAGAGCTGAATATTTTGGAGATACAGCCCTATGACAGCTTTATTTATGGTTCCACCGGCTGGGAGGCAAGGTACCGTAAATTATTCCCGAACTTTATGGGAACCGCTGCAGACATTCATGTAACTACCATGACAACCTATGACTATATTGGTAAAATTGAGGATATTAATTCGAAGTATGACATGATTATCATAGGCTTGGAGAAAGGCTACAAGGATCTCCAGAAATACAATGACAGCAACCTGAAGGGAAAAATATATCTGTCGATTGGGGACAGGGTAAAGGATGATGATACGGCCCGTTATTCCGGAAATGATATCACCGAAAAGAAGCTGGAGCAGCTTAAGGACTTTATGCAGTCCGGGCGGCCTGTAATATTGGCCAGTGGATTTTATACGGATACGACCCGCCGCATGGTTTCTAAAACCGTGGATAAGGCTACCTATATGTATGACCTTGCGGATGTCATACAGCAGAGCGGCGTGACTGTGAATACCGGGCCAGAGCAGGAGGATTACCGCAGGGAATACAAGGACAGGATTTTTTACGAGGACAATTTCAACAGCTATATTTTAGAGGAGAGGATATCCGGCTTTTTCTGCAAGCTGGAGTTTGCCGACAAGTCCAATTCCAGCATATATCCAGTACCGTATACTTATACACTAAAAGCGGACAATAGTATCGATAACGCTACGGTGAGTTATAGCAATAGCAGTACATTAAAATACAGGCTCCGTATTAGGGGAAGAGCAGAGCAGTATGCCCTTAAGCTGTATATTGATAACAACGGGGACGGAAAATACAACGGTTCCCTGGATACCCAGACTCCTGCCAGACAGGAGATTATCAGCGGATTAACAGTAAAAGACGATTCCGGCAATAGCATTAGGACCAATGCCTTAAAGCCGGGCATCTGGTATACGGTAAGCAAATCCCTGGATGACAGCTACCAGGGAATCATCCCCTGGAAGTTGGAAATAAATGCGGTGGATAATACCTCGATCCGCACCAGTGAAATTAATTATACGGTTATTAGGCAGAGGAGTGCAGCAGACAAGATAAAAATCGATGTATTGCAGGTAGTGATCGATGCAGGTACCGGTGACCAGGCGACTACCCTTAATATGAAGACGGACAGCAGATTCCAAAGATATCTGGGCTCTGTGGCAGAGTATAATGTCAATATAACCTTTATGACCAATTCACAATTCCTGGCCATGTACAGCAGGTGTTCCGGAGATGCCACGCCAAATAAATATGATTTCCTGGAAGATTATGATATGTTAATCCTGGGATTTCGGGATTGCTGCAGCTATACCAACAATCCCTATGCCAACCAGAACATCCTGGATTTCATTGCGGAAGGAAAAAGTATTATTTTCAGCCACGACGTGATCTGGGATACTGATGCGGGAACGACCCGTAAATACAATGATATACTAAGAAAAATTATGGGGCAGGACAGGTATAAGTTTACAACGGGAGTCAGTGATAATTACCAGCCGATCTATTATAACGACACCAATAACCGGCTGATAACAAATAAGATAAAGATGTATGAAAATGCAAATTTAACCAGTGGGTTTGATAAGTATTGGCGATTCTATACGGATAACAGCAATAAGTTATATTGGAACCATGGGGAAGCGTTGAACAACGCCCGCTATAACTATGACCGTAATACTACGGACAAGACAAACTGGGAAACAACCAGAATTTCAATTGCCAACCGGGGGCAGATAACCCAATATCCGTTTAAGATCAATGATACCATAAACGTCTCCCGCACCCATACCCAATATTATCAATTGGATCTGGAGGAGGATGACATAGTGGTATGGTATAATCTTTCAGATGATAAGAGCAGGTTGAATGGCGGAACGAATAACGGATATTACTCCTCCAGAGAAAATGATTCGCGGAACAATTACTATATTTACAATAAGGGGAATATCACGTATACAGGCTTGGGACATACCCTCAGCCTGACTGATGACGAGATTAAATTATTTATTAATACCATGATCAGTGCATACCGTGCAGGAAACGTCAAGCCTAAGGCCGTTGTTACCAATGAGGACGTATATACTGCCGGGGAGCTGGAGCAGTATTTGTTTGTTCCTTCAGACACGGATACCATAGCAGCAGATTCCAGCGGGACTAAAACAGTGACCTTTAAGGTAGAGGATGAGAGTATCAATAGTATCTTGGGAAGAGGCTATTATGTTTCTTATCATACAACAATAGTTGATCCGGCTGACAGTACGAAAACAGTACGTGTCCAGCTGAATCCTACAGCTACTTATGGTGCTTCGGATATTCTTACAACCAGGAACATTGACAGCAACGGCAACTGCAGTGTGATAGCCGGGAAGGGTGCAGTATTGAATCCGGATGATGAATTTTCCATTGATGTACCGCTAAAATATTTTGATGGCAAGGGACAGCTGGTGATTGAAATAGAGCTTATATCGACGGATATTGACGAAGATGGAAATGCAATTGAATTAAAGAGTATATCCCAACTAACTTTGATTACCAAGCCTTATTTTGACCTGGATTAAAAAAATGGAGCTGTTGCTTATGCAGCAGCTCCATTACACTATATTATTTTAAATAACGGAAGAGCCGTTTCTCAAAATCCTCCTGGCTGATGCCTAATTCGTCATATAACTCAGGAGCCACGGGAAGCTGCTCGGTACCCTCCAAAACCCTCCAGGCATAGGCCTGTGCCAGATGGACTGCATATACCAGCTCCTTAAAAATGATGGAGGACTGCATTGGCTTGTGGTGGTTTAATGCTGCCTCATACATCTGGAAGGGGATATCCCACTGATCCAGGAAGTAAGCTCCGATATCCTGGTGTTCCTTTTCGTATTCCCCGTTTTCCATCCGGATATAATCGTTGGCAGTGAGGCTGCGCTGGTCGATGAGGCCTTTTTTCTGCAGGGCATCCGCAATGATGATCAGGCCTATATTGTGCAGTAATCCGGCAAACATGGCAGAATCCGGCGGCTGCTTATGAAGGAAGGCTTCGTAGAAGAAGAGCATAATCCGGTTTGTCAGGTAAGCATGCTTCCAAAGTAATTCGGATTCGCCTGCAATTTCCCTGGTTTGCTTGGTAGCGCTGATGATACAGGCCCAATGGAGGAAGCATTTCAGGTTAGGCAGACCGATATAGATTGCAGCCTGCTTCACCGTATTTGGCATAACGCCGTAGACGGCGGAGCTTGTGACCTGGTGCAGCAGACTTGATATGTCGGGATCATTTTCCATCTCGGCAATGAGCTGGTCCATATCCTCTGCTTCAACCAGGGATATCATTTTCTCGCAATTCTCAGGAATGCAGGAGGTACAGCCTAAATCCCTGATGATGTCGGATAAGTCGGTGGAATGCAATTCCGTGCTGTTAGCGAAAAGCTTATTGATGCTTTCCAGAAGAACACTGTTATTCCAGGGTTTGAATACATAGAGGGTCGCAATGTTATGGAGCAGGGCCCGGAACATGGGCTTTTCTTCCGTATAGCCGCTTAAAATGATACGAATGATCCCTGGGTATTTTTCTTTGACGATACTAAGTAGTTGATAACCATCCAGGACGGGCATCCGCATGTCGCTGATTATCATATCGACCGGAGTCGTTTCGATCAGCTCCAGGGCTTCCTGGCCATTCTCGGCAGTTAGTATCTCATAATCTGTTTCTAAGAACATTCTTGATAGCGCTTTTAAAATTTGGACCTCGTCATCAACTACTAAAATCTTTTTCATACCCTCATCCTTTCAATGTTTGTAATTATAATTGTTTTTAAATAATGCCGTTAGTCCCGTCAATATTCAGACCGTTACAAGGGGCAGGGTGACAGTAAAGGTAGCGCCCTTCCCGGGCTCGCTGCTTACCCCGAAGGAGCCGTTATGCTTGTTGACGATAATGTCGTAGGAAACGCTGAGTCCCAGTCCGGTTCCCTTCCCGATCTCCTTTGTCGTGAAAAAGGGTTCAAATATCTTGGATAAATTCTCTTCCGGGATTCCCGGGCCGTCATCCTGGAAGCGGATCCGGACCTCAGTGCCGATGGCTTCGGCACTTATTTTAATCGTGCCCATATCCTCCCGGTTCTGGGATTTAATGGCCTGGGCCGCATTTAAAATGATATTGACAAATACCTGGCTAAGCTGTATCCGGTTGCAGTACAGGATGATATCCTCAGGAATGTCAAGCTCGACGTTAGTGACAAATTTCAACTCGTTTTTTGTAATTAACAATACCTGTTGGATTAGGTTAAGCAACACCATGGTGTCCTTATCAGTATCGGCAGAAGAGCGGGCATAAATCCGTAGGGACTGGACAATTTCCGTCACCCGCTGGATTCCTGCTGAGGAGTCGGTAAAAATACCGTCCAGCTCCCCCATGATCAGATCCAGCTTCAAGGCCTTGTATTTTGCTTCAACCTCAGCGGCGCATTCGGCCAGGGACTGGTTTTCAAAGGAATTATTGCTGCAAAACTTAGTGTTTACATAGTTGATAAACTCTATGATCCTCACAAAATATTTTTTTAATACATCAAAATTACTGTTTACAAAGCCCATGGGGTTGTTTATCTCATGGGCGATACCGGCGGCAAGTTGGCCGATGGCAGCCATCTTTTCAGACTGTACCAGGCTGAACTTGGCATCTGTAAGCTTGGCGTTCATTTCCTTTAAGTCTTCATTTTGCTTGGTAATGACGTTAATCAGAGATTTTAAATGGTTGGAATTGTTCTTCCATTCAATGGCAACCTTCAGCCGTGCGGTTAATTCGATGGGATTGATGGGCTTGTTGATATAGTCAAAAACACCAAGCTCAAAGCATCTTTGGTAGCTATCCATATCCTCCAGGGAGGTCAGCATGATGATTAGCAGGTCATCATACTTTGGATCAGAACGTAAGGCTGCTATAATGTCGAAGCCGGTAATGCCGGGCATTATGATATCCAGGATCAGGATATCGATTCCCTCTTCATCCAGGAGCTTTTTCGCTTTCACCGGGTCATTGCATAAAACGATCTGTGTGATGTCAGGGATGGTTTCAAGATACCGTTTCGCAATAGCCAGGTTGAGCTGACTGTCATCTACAACTAATACTTTCATTGGTATAACCCCCGATCGCAGGATAGGATCTTTATTGTTTGTACAATTATAGCATTTTTGGAAGATTATTTCAATATATCATGGACGAATTCAACAAAAATTTGATTAGTCGAATTGGGGGAGAAATGTTTTCCGAATAATGAGCTATTTTGTAACCGATTACTATTTATTAATAGGCGGGCGGATCCCGGACAGTGATAAAGTTACAAACTTTGCACGGAAACCGGCAGGAACACGGTTGACACCGGGGAATATATATCGTAATATTTGAATATATTAATATAGTGATATATAAAATCATTTACGTAAGGTGGGATAAATTGGAGCATAATTATCAAAAATTTAACGATACTGCTGAATTACTTAAGACATTGGCACATCCGGTGCGTATCTGCATTGTTAGCGGCTTACTTAAGAAGGGGGAATGCAACGTATCCTATATGCAGAACTGCCTGGCTGCGCCCCAGTCCACGATTTCACAGCATATCCAGAAATTAAAGGCTGCCGGAATTATTGAAGGAAGGCGGCAGGGGCTGGAGATTTATTACCGGGTAACGGATGAAAGGGTTGCGGCCCTGATGGAGACCTTGTTGTCTGACAAATAAGTATAGCATCCAGAATAATAGGAGGAGAAATCCTCCGAATAAAAAGCATATTAGGAGGAGAAATCCTCCAAATAAAAAAGCGTATTAGGAGGAGAAATCCTCCAAATAAAAAAGCGTATTAGGAGGATTGGTTATGGGTAAAAAAGTATTGATTGTAGGCGGTGTTGCCGGAGGTGCATCCGCAGCCTCAAGGTTACGGAGGCTGGATGAAGAGGCTGAGATCATCATGTTTGAGAGGGATGGATATATTTCCTTTGCGAACTGCGGCCTGCCCTATTATATCGGGGGAAGCATCAAGGAGAGGAATAAGCTCCTGGTCCAGACCCCGGAAAGCATGAATGCCAGGTTTAATATTGATGTCAGGAACCATAGCGAGGTTGTCAAGGTAGACGCGGAGAAGAAGACGGTCACCGTGAACAGCAGGGATAGGGGAAGCTATGAGGAAAGCTTTGACTATCTGATCCTGTCCCCGGGAGCCAAGGCAATCCGCCCGAACATACCGGGGATTAACGGCGATAAGATATTTACCCTACGCAACATTCCAGATACTGACAGGATAAAAGCCTATGTAGATAAAAAGGGCGTGAAGAGTGCGGTTGTCATCGGCGGTGGCTTCGTAGGTGTGGAAATGGCGGAGAACCTCAGGGAAAGGGGACTGGAGGTCACCTTGGTGGAAGCGGCGCCCCACATCCTGGCTCCCTTTGATTATGATATGGCGGTGCTTCCTGAAAAGGAGCTGGAGGAAAATGGCGTAAACCTGATCCTAAAGGATGGAGTTAAGGCTTTCCGTGAGGTAGGAAACCAGGTGGAGGTGACCCTGGCCAGTGAGACAAAGCTGGAGGCAGACTTTGTGGTGTTGGCAATCGGCGTTGCCCCGGACACAGGGTTTCTAAAGGATAGTGGAATTGAGCTTGGGGCAAGGGGGCATATTCTTGTAAATGACCGGATGCAGACGACGAAGGATGGGGTCTATGCAGTCGGTGATGCCATAGAGGTGACGGACTTCGTCACAAAGCAAAAGACAGCGATCCCGCTGGCAGGACCTGCCAATAAGCAGGGAAGGATTGCGGCGGACCATATTGCAGGGCTGGAAAGCAGCTTTGCCGGTTCCCAGGGGACTGCCATCATTAAGGTCTTTGGCCTGACCGCCGCCAGCACGGGGGCAAATGAGAGGACGCTCCAAAGGGCCGGAATCGATTATAAAGCGATCCACGTGCATCCTGCCTCCCATGCGGCCTATTATCCGGGGGCGTTGCCCATGACCCTGAAATTAATCTTTAATGCGGAAGGAAAGATACTGGGTGCCCAGGGCGTTGGCTTTGACGGCGTGGATAAGCGGATTGACGTTATCGCAGCGGTAATCCGGCTGGGAGGAACGGTGGAGGATTTGACGGAGCTGGAATTATCCTATGCGCCTCCCTTCTCTTCGGCAAAGGATCCGGTGAATATGGCCGGCTTCGTAGCCCAGAATGTATTAGAGGGAAGAAGCCATATGGTAACATGGGAGGATGTGGAGCAGATGGATCCTTCCGGTTATATCCTTGTAGATGTCCGTACTGAGCTGGAATATAGCAATGGCCATATGGATGGTGCAATCAATATCCCGGTGGATGAGTTAAGGAACCGGCTACCAGAGCTGGATCCGGGGAAAACGGTGGTAGAATACTGTCAGGTCGGCCTGCGGGGTTATGTGGCAGACCGTATTCTGTCACAGCACGGCTTTACGGTGCTTAATGTTACGGGAGGCTATAAATCGGCAGCTGCCCTGAGCTTTCAACCGGAGAAGCTGCGAAGCACTGTCAGCAGCAGCGTCAAGCTGTCAGCCGCGTCGGTCCGGAAGGTGGTTGATCCTGATACCCAGACTGTGAAGGAGGCTATCTCTGATGGAAACCAGGAAGGCTATGACAGGGAGCTGGATGCCTGCGGCCTATGCTGTCCCGGTCCCCTGATGCAGGTCAAGGCGGCCCTGGATGAGCTGCAGGAGGGACAGATTTTAAGGGTGTCTGCTTCCGATCCGGGATTTTATGAGGATATTAAGGCCTGGTGCAGGAAGACGAACCATGAGCTTTTGGATTTATCAAAGAAGGAAGGGTATATCACCGCCTTTATTAAAAAGAGGGGAATCCATAGCTCTCCTGTAAACCCGGATGCGGCGCCCCCCGATACCAGGGATAATAAGACGATGGTGGTTTTCAGCGGAGACCTGGATAAGGCCATTGCATCCTTTATTATCGCAAATGGTGCAGCCTCTATGGGAAAGAAGGTGACGATGTTCTTTACCTTCTGGGGCTTAAATATACTCAGGAAGCCGGATAAGGTAAGGGTAAAGAAGGGTCTAATGGACAGCATGTTTGGGGCGATGATGCCCAGGGGCAGTAAGAAGCTGAAGCTTTCCAATATGAATATGCTGGGTATGGGCGGCAAGATGATCCGCATGGTAATGAAAAATAAGAATATCTCTTCCCTGGAGGAGCTGATCCAGGCGGCGATTGACAGCGGCATTGAGATTGTGGCATGCCAGATGTCCATGGATGTTATGGGGCTGAAGAAGGAGGAGCTGCTGGATGGCGTGAAGATTGGCGGTGTCGGCTACTATTTGGGGGAAGCGGAGGATTCTAATGTGAATTTGTTTATTTAGAGTGAGGCGGGCGGTAGATGGAGGAGGTTTAGGTTGTGAGGTGAATATGGGCGCATCGATATCCACCTGGACTTGCCTTTAACATCCCATGATCGCCATGTGCAGGCAATCATGGGATGCCCGGTCTGCGCCCAGCTGGATATCGATGCACTCATATTCACCGCGTTAGGTTAAGTTTGAAAGAAAGTCACTTTCAAACGATTTATTAAGGCCTATTCACTTTTTGGACAGGCCATCAAAAAGTGAAAGGCACGGGTATGGTTATGAAGAAGCTTTTTGTTGGGCGGATTATTTGATGGCAGCATTGGTGTTTGCTTGGATGAAGCGGTGTATATTATGAACTAAAATAAATGTAAGGTAATATATAGAGGACTGCCGGGAATCCCGTATGGATTTAGCGGCAGTCCTTTTATATACGGCCTTAGCCTGTTGAAAATGCCCGCGCAGCGTGTAGACATTGGGGTTATAATCCATCTGCTATGTATATAGACGCAAAAGCTGACAAGTTTCATTATTATATAGAAATAAAATAATCGTAGGGGAGTGGAAACTCTTCATAAGAAATGGTATAATCAAGAAAACTGCCAAGGGGAGACGAGAGGTTCTGCTAAGAGCCGGGGGCAGTGAATTGGAAAGCGGAGGAGCTGGTTTGATGAATCATTTTATGAGAAGCAAAGGAGCCGTTGCATTTGCATTGATCCTTATCGTTCTGAGCACCATGCTTCCCTTGAAGGCATTTGGTGAAGTAAATAAGGTGACAGAGCTGGAAGACAGATTGTCAGGCATTTCTGAGGAGGAGAAAGGGGTTCTGGAAGAATTATTTAAAATACAGCAGGAGATTGCCGGGATGGAGCAGCAGGAGAGTGAGGTGACTGCTGAAATTGATAAAAGGCAGCTTCAGGTGCAGGATATGGAGAACTCCATTAGGAATACCCAGTCGGAATATGACCTGCAGTTGGATATCCTAAAGAGGGTGCTTGTGGATTACCAGCGGAGGGGGCCGGCCTCCTACCTGGAGATTTTGTTAAATGCAAGGAATCTGTCGGAGTTTTTGGCAAGCCTGAATATTATTAAGGACATAACCCATAATGTCAGGGGGCTTCTGACTTCCCTGGAGGATAGCAAGGCGGAGCTGCAAAGGCAAAGGGATGGTTTGGTCGGACAGAAGCAGCTGTTGGAGGCGTCCAGGGAGAAGCTTCAGGAAAAGCTGACAGTAAAAGCGGCCTTACAGCAGGAAAGGGAGACGTATTTAGCTTCCCTGCAGGAAGACCGGGCCTACTATGAGGAGCAGTTAAATGCAATCGCGCAGATGTGGGAGGATTGTAAAACACTGTTTCCCGGCATAGCGGAGGAATTGACGGAAATCACCCAGGCAGGGCATTTTACCCTGGAGGATCTTAATATAAGCTATGGGTTGTTTTCCATACAGGGTTACATAAGGGAGGAGAGGTTTAACCAGATCCTTGCCGAACATTCCACCCTGCCGGAGACGGTGTTCCGGTTTGGGGAGGAAGAGGTCGTGATTGAAGTGCCGGAGAAGCACCTTGTTTTGAACGGGAACTTTGTTATGGAGGGCAGTATGGCCATCCGTTTTGAAGTGGTACAGGGAACCTTTTATGATATGCCGCTGGAACCATCGTCGTTGCAGGAATTATTTACGGAGGGGTCTTTTGTAATGGATTTTGGGGCGATGGCCGGGGATATGCTCCAGCTTGACTTTACCTTGAGAGAGGTTTGGAGCCAGGAAGGGGCATTGGGCTTTATCATTATCCCGGAATATGCAGGAAGTGGCAAGTTTGAAAGAAAGTCGCTTTCAAACTATTTATTAAGGCCTATTCACTTTTTGAATAGGTCATCAAAAAGTGAAAGGCACGGGTAGAGTTATGATTGAAGCGAAGGAAGTGGCCTTAACCTATGGGGATGGGACGAAGGCTTTAAAAAATGTTAATTTGACGGTCCAGCCAGGGGAATTGGTATATATCACCGGACACAGCGGCTCGGGGAAAACCAGCCTTTTAAAGCTGCTTATGGGCATAGAAGCCCCCACAGCCGGCAAGCTGACGGTGCTTGGCCAGCGGATGAGGAAGGGCAATGACAGGAAGCTCCGTAAGCTGCGAAGGAAAATAGGCCCGGTGTTCCAGGAGTTTAAGCTGATTGAGAGAAGGACCGCCCTGGAAAATGTCATGGTTGGGATGAGGATCCTTGGAATACCTCCGAGAAGGATGAAGCAGGAGGCGGCAGAGGCATTAAAGAAGGTAGGGCTGGAGCACAGGCTCCATACCCCGGTGGAGCACCTTTCCTGGGGAGAGGCCCAGAGGGTGGCTATCGCACGGGCGGTGGTCAGAAAGCCGGTCCTGCTCATTGCGGACGAACCAACGGGCAACCTGGACCACGATAATGCCCTGAATATCCTGGATATCCTGACCTCCTTCCGGGATGAGAAGACGGCGGTCATCATCACCACCCACGCAACCCATTTGATTGAAGGGCAGGCGGCTACCTACATCCGTGTAAAGGAAGGGGAAATAACCATTGAACGGAGGGGAGAAGCGTGAAGACATTTTTTTATAATCTGGGATACTTTATACTGGAGGCCTTCCGTACCATCAGGTTCCATCCGCTGTCAAACATTTTTTCCTTTCTCGGTACCGGCTTTATCCTGTTCTTATTCGGGCTGGTGCTTATGGGCTGGTCCATAGGTGATGGGTTGGTGGGGGCATTGCAGAGCGAAGCCCAGGTCAGCGCATACTTTACGGATCAGGTAGGAGAAGCCGGGGCAAGGAAGATCATTGATGAAATGAGGGCCTTGGACGGGGTTCAGGAAGCCAGGTATGTTACAGCCGGCGAGGCATATGGGAAAAACCGTGAGCTGCTCGGCAATGAAGCGGAGATTTTGCGGCTCTTTGATAAAAATCCCTTTGAAGCCTTTGTCGAAATTAAGATTGATTTAAACAAAATGGACCAGGTGCTCTCCCAGGTATCCGGCATGAGGGGGATTGAATATGTGAGGGATAACAGGGATATCCTTGAGAAGCTGAAAGGGATTGTGGATACCCTAAAGCTCCTCGGGGGACTTGTGGCTGCGGCGGTTGGAATCACTACCCTGGTTCTTATCTCACATATGATACGCCAGGGAATTTACCATAACAGGGAGCAGATCAACACCTTACGGCTGTTGGGGGCGCCAAATTCCTTTATCGCCCTGCCCTTTGTAATGGCGGGAATGATATTGACCCTGCTGGGAGGAGGACTGGCAGCAGGGCTGATTATTGTTATGATGGAGCAGGGATATTCGGGCATCAATGAATATATTATGTTTTTACCCCTGCCGCCGGCACAGGAGCTGTGCAGGCTGGCTGTATCCGCTATCCTTGGTATCAGCGCGGTGCTGGGGCTGATGGGGAGCCTGTTTGGAGTTTCCTCCATACGGAAGGAAGGTTAGTGCTGCCCCCGCAGAAGGACTGCGCCTTTTATGAGAAGTTAAAAAGCAACTTCCCATAACTTATATTGACAGAAATGAAATTGGAGGATTGACAGAAATGATTAGCTTTATGAACGATTACAGCGAAGGAGCACATCCAAAAATCCTGGAGCTTCTATTGGCATCCAACTTAGAGCAGAACAAGGGCTATGGTGAGGATGTCCATTGTGACAGGGCGAGGGAATATATCAGGCAGCATATCAAGAAGGAAAATGTGGATATTCATTTTATTCCGGGAGGCACACAGACGAACCTGTTAGCCGTATCCGCCTTCCTGCGTCCCCACCAATGCGTGATTGCGGCTGATACAGGACATGTGAATGTACACGAAACAGGAGCAATTGAAGCCACCGGGCATAAGGTAGTGACAATGCCGTCCCTGGATGGAAAGCTGACACCGGAGCTGATCCAGAAGGTATTGGATAGCCATGACGGGGAGCATATGGTCCAGCCTAAGCTGGTATATATATCAAATACGACGGAGCTGGGGACGGTCTATACCCGGAAAGAGCTGGAGGAAATCCGGAGGGTCTGCCAGGAAAATAAGCTGCTCCTATTCTTGGACGGCGCCCGCCTTGCCTCAGCCTTAACCTGTAAAGCAAATGACCTGTCAATGGAAGAAATAGCCCGTCTGGTCGATGTATTTTATATCGGAGGAACGAAAAACGGGGCGTTGCTCGGCGAAGCACTGGTAATCTGCAAAGAGGAATTAAAGGAGGATTTCCGTTTCCTGATGAAGCAGAGGGGAGCTATGCCGGCAAAGGGCTTTGTGGTGGGAATCCAGTTTGAGGCCCTGTTTGTGCCTGGGGAGCTTCTGTATTATGAGCTGGCTAAGCATGCAAACCATATGGCGGAGCAGATAGGGGATGCGATTGCTTCCTGCGGATTTGATTTTTATGCACCGGCAGTTTCGAACCAGCTGTTTCCCATCCTGCCGGATGTGCTGATTGCCGAACTGGAAAAGAGCTTCAGCTTTAGCCTGCAGGCAAAGGCAGGGAATGGAAAGAGTGCAGTCAGGTTTGTTACCTCCTGGGCTACGACGCAGGAACAGGTGGATGGGCTGGTACAGTTTTTCAGATTATATTCCAAAGCACATTAGATAAAATATATCGGGGTATTTGATCATTCACTTACTGCCAGGCGGCAGAGGGAGGCTATTATGTTAACTAGGACCAATCAGAAAAATGGGGAGGAATTGTCCATCCTGGGCTTTGGCTGTATGCGTTTTCCCATGAAGGGAAGCGGCATTGACGAGCCAAGATCCATTGCGATGATCCGCAATTCCATTGAAAAAGGTGTAAATTATTTTGATACGGCATATTTTTACCATAATGGGAAAAGCGAGTCCTTACTGGGAGCTGCATTAGAGGGAGGCTACCGGGAGCGGGTTAAAATCGCTACTAAATTACCGCCCTTCATGGTGACGAAGCTGGAGGGTGCCAAGAAAATTCTTGAGACACAGCTTACCAAATTAAGAACCAATTACATCGACTATTATTTGCTCCACATGCTTTCAGATAAACCTACCTTTGACCGTATGGAAAGCATCGGCGTAATTGAATGGATGGAGCAGCTAAAGAAGGAGGGTACCATCAGGAATATTGGCTTCTCCTTCCATGGCAGCAAATCGGATTTCGAAGAGTTGATCCGGGCATATCCCTGGGATTTCTGCCAGATCCAATATAATTATCTTGATGAAAATAATCAAGCCACCAAGTCAGGGCTTGAGCTGGCCCATTCCCTGGGGATTCCTGTGGTAATTATGGAGCCCTTAAGGGGAGGCAGGCTGGTCAATCAATTGCCGGATGAGGTGCTAAAGGAATTCAGGAAATGCGACAAGAGCAAAACCCCGGCGGAGTGGGCACTCCGGTGGATCTGGAACCATCCGGGGGTAAACGTAGTGCTGTCGGGCATGGGGAATGAAGCCCAGATTGAAGAAAATGTGAGGATTGCCGGTGATGCGGAGCCCGATTCGCTGACGGAAGCGGAGCTTGGGATGTTTGACCGGGTAAAGGCCATCCTTCTGGAGAAAACGAAGATTCCCTGCACTGCCTGTGGCTATTGCATGCCATGTCCATTTGGGGTAAATATACCGGGCTGCTTCTCGGCTTATAATGACAAATATTTATTAAATGACAGAAGGAACCGGTTCAAATATTTCCAGACCCTGGGAGTATTGTCAAAACAGCCCGCCTTTGCATCCCTCTGTACGGAATGTGGGAAATGCGAGAGCCACTGTCCCCAGAACATCCAAATCCGCAAGGAATTAAAAACCGTGAAAAAGGAGATGGAGGGGATTATATTCCGCCCGGTCGTGAAAATTGCCCGTAAGCTGATGAAAATCACTTGATAAATTAAAATCAGTAGCTAAATATGTGGAAATTGCCATAGAATAAAGTATAGCAGGATTGACTGGCATATAGAGTTGGAACCGGTTCTTTTTCGGGATTCCACCGCTGCCGTAAGCAGAAGGAATCAGCAGGCTGATTCGCTTGTCATGAAGAAAACATAGAAGGAGTAATACCACAAAGGTATGAGTGATTATTATGAGAAGAGTGAAGCCGATACACATTTTGTTCATCCTTTTAATTTTTATTGCAAGCATAATTTGGACCTACAGTAGTTTGAAATCCCCTGTTTTAGTTGTTTCCTATGCTGTTGATGCGGCTTTGCTGCTGCTGATCATCTATCTGCTGGTGGGTAGGACAGGTAAGGAGAAAGTGAAAATTAACCATGATAATTATAAGGACTATATAACAGAGGGCAGTGTAGATAAGAACAACCGGTTAAATATTAATATTTTTTCCCTGGAGGATCTCGTAAAATTAGCAATTGATGCCGGCAAAAGAGTGATCCATGATCCAAAGCTCGGCCATTATTATGTATTCATGGAGGAAGTGGCCTATGTCCATGATCCGGCTTATGTTGACCAGGTTCTGGACAATAAGCAGCAGGTTGGGAAGATATTATTAGATAAAGGAATCATACGGACGGAGCAGCTTGATACGGGCTTGTATTATCAGAAAAAAATAGGGATCCGGTTGGGAGATAGCCTGACAGCCCTTGGGTTTATTGATGATACTGTCTTATACAGTACCATTGCATCCCAGTACAAGCTCCCATATTATGAGCTGGATGCCGATATGGAAATAGCCGATACCAGTTGGCTTGGTATCATGAATGTAAATATGGCAAGAGCCCTGCAGGCATTGCCCCTCGGTAAAAGAACGGATGGCAGGCTGGTAATTGCATGTGGGGAAACTGCAATGGCCGGAATTGAAAAGGCATTGAAGGAAATGTTTGGAGAGGAGATCTATATTGTTGCTGCCAAGCCTTCCCGCATTTATGAGCTGTTAGAACACATTGAGGTAAAGGAACGCAATTTGAAAAATGCCGGCAGCTTCCAGGAGCTTTTAAATGCACGTAAGCTTGAGCCCTATGAACGTCTGTCTGCGGATGAAGGTGAGCAGTTTGTCAGTACCTACCTGAAGGGCAGGTTGGATATACCGCTTTTTATGAAGGCCAGCGGGCTGGTCAGTCCGAATATCCTTACTTCAGTCCCTGATCCGGAGGGCATGCTGGGGTATTTAAATAGTAAGAATTATATCAACGGTGAGATGACGAACCTGGTCTTAGCCTTGTCGAGGATTGTGAAAAGGCAGGATCTCCGTTTAAAACAGGATAAGGTGATGCCCTCCATCCTGGATTTATTAAAGGAAGCCTATTATATTAATTCAGATACAACGGAATGGGTTTTAACGGAGAATTTGATTAAGAAAAAGCCCATCGCTGAGCTATTGGAAGAAAATTTCCTGGTATCGAAGCAAACAATTGGGAATGCTGAGCTGGTATTGGATATATTTAAAAAGCTGGCTAATAAGTCAGTTATCTTTTAATGGCATGAAAGGGACTTATGGGCTTCTTGGGCAGCTATAAGCTTAAGGCATAAGTTTAAGGAATGATAGAATCACATTGGTCTTTTTCAGGGGTCAATGTGATTTTATATTGCACAATTGGGCAATATTTATTATAGAGGAATGAAGGGGAGGAGAAGGATTCAAAAATAAAATGTATTTGTATTTCCTGTATTTCTAAGTTAAAATAGGTAGGCTAAGGAGCGTTATTGAGGGAGAGGTTACAATGAAGCTGGAATTATTGAAGGACTGCACCTTGTGTCCCCGGGAATGCCATGTGGATCGAAGGAAGGGACAAATAGGTTATTGTAAGGAGACGGATGAATTAGTGGTTGCACGGGCGGCGCTCCATATGTGGGAGGAGCCCTGCATCTCGGGAGCAGAGGGGTCGGGAACGGTCTTTTTCTCCGGATGTGCCATGGGGTGTGTCTACTGTCAAAACCAAAGCATTGCCTCAGGATTGGCGGGAAAGAAAATATCAATAAATAGGCTGGCGGAAATTTTTCTGGAGCTGCAGGAGCAGAAGGCAAATAATATTAACCTGGTGACACCAAGCCACTATGTCCCTCCGATTGTGGAAGCGATTAAGTTGGCACGTAGTAAGGGAATGAAGATTCCGGTTGTATATAATTGCAGCGGATATGAGAAGGTGGAGACCTTGCGCCTTTTGGAGGGTTACATAGATATCTATCTGCCGGATTTGAAATATATGGCAGCAGAACCGGCGAAGCGTTACTCTAATTGCGGGGATTATTTTCAATATGCATCCCAGGCAATTGCGGAAATGGTCAGACAGGTACCAAGGGCTGAGTTTGATGGCCGGGAAATGATGGTGAAGGGAGTCATAGTGAGGCATTTAACCTTGCCGGGCTATTTGGAGGATTCGAAAAATATTATAAAATATTTATACGAAACCTTTGGAGATAAGATATATATCAGTATCATGAATCAATACACACCACTTTCCGGCGTGGAGAACTACCCGGAAATTAACCGCAAAATCAGTGACAGCGAATACGAAAAATTAGTAGAATATGCGATAGAACTTGGTGTAGAGAACGGCTTTATCCAGGAGGGTGAGACGGCAATGGAAAGCTTTATACCGGAATTTAATGGAGAAGGAGTATGATGTGATGAAAGATGGTAAGAAGAAGGATGATAAGAAGAAGGATGATAAGAAGAAGGATGATAAAAAGAAGGGGATAAAGAAGACAAGCTCTGGCAGGGTAAAACCTTCCGCTTCCTTGGGAAACGGTGCCTTAAAAGAGGATTTTAATAGGTTTAGGAAAATGGACTTTGAGCAATATGAAAGATATGAAATGGGCAAGCAGGATTCCGGTGCACATAATGAGGCTGGTTTGAAAAGGGTGCCCAGGGAAAAAGCGCAGCAAGGAAAAGGATATCAAGAAGAGTTTAGGGAGAAGGGGCAGCAGGGAAGAAGATATCAAGAAACGGGGTACCGGACAAAGGATCAGCAAGAAAAAGGAACGACAGGGAAGTCGAAGGAACGATATAAGAAGACAGCGGGTGATAAATCAGTAGCTGACCCTGGTTATAAGAAAATCCCATTGAATAAGAAAAATGAAGCTGGCAGGAAAAAAGCTTTGGAGGTAACGCATGGCAAGGCCAGCCGATTTAGTGATGATTTTGGTGGTTATGAAGATTTTACACCGGAGCAGAAGAAGGCGATAGAACAGGAAAGGGGAGTGAAATTCGGCGAAAGAGGGAGACCGGGAGCGAAACTGAATAAATATGATCCTGGAAAAAGGGGAAAAGAGACAACGGAAGAGGTTGGAAAGAGAAAAACCGTATGTCCATACCTTAGGGAATGCGGAGGCTGCAATATTCTTGAACAAAGCTATGAAGCAGAGCTGAAGAATAAACAGAAAACAGTGGAGGATTTGCTGAAAGATTTCTGCCGGGTGGAGCCTATCATCGGCATGAAAAATCCGATGAACTATCGGAACAAGGTGCATGTTGTATTTGATCATGACAGAAAAGGGAATCCGATCTCGGGTGTTTATGAAGAGGGCACCCACCGGGTAATTGCAATTGATAAGTGCATGATCCATAATCAGAAGGCAGATGAAATCATTGCCTCTATCAGAGGGATGCTAAAATCCTTTAAAATCAAGACCTATGATGAGGACACCGGCTATGGTCTGCTCCGTCATGTCATGATCCGTACCGGTTTTACCAGCGGTGAAATCATGGTGGTTCTTGTATTGGCTTCACCGATCATGCCTTCGAAAAATAATTTCGTGAAGGCATTACGGAAGCTGCACCCGGAAATCACGACAGTTATACTCAATGTCAATGATAAGGACACAAGCATGGTATTGGGAGAAAAAGAGCAGGTGGTTTACGGCAAGGGATATATAGAGGATTCTTTGTGTGGGAAGGTATTTCGTATTTCTGCAAAATCTTTCTATCAGGTTAATCCGGTTCAGACAGAGGTTTTGTATGGCAAGGCAATTGAATTTGCGGGACTTACGGGGACAGAGACGGTAGTAGATGCTTACTGCGGGATTGGAACGATTGGGATTATTGCTTCTGATAAAGTGAAAAAGGTGATTGGTGTTGAGCTGAATAAGGACGCGGTTAAGGATGCTGTTATTAATGCGAAGAGGAATAATGCTAAGAATATTGAGTTTTATCAGAATGATGCAAGTGAATTTATGGTTCAGATGGCGCAGCAGGGGGAAAAGGTTGATGTTGTATTTATGGATCCGCCACGGGCTGGGATCACGGAGAAGTTTATGGATGCGGTAGCTGTGTTGCGGCCGGGGAAGGTAGTGTATGTGTCTTGTAATCCGGTGACTTTGGAGAGGGATCTGGGGTATTTTAAGAAGAAGGGATATCAGGCGCAGAGGGCGGTGCCGGTGGATATGTTTGCTTGGACTAGTCATGTTGAGAGTATAATTCTGATGACGAATAGTGGTTTGAAGAGCAAATAAGGCACTTTGACCACTACATATAGTGGTTTTGGAGCAAAAAAAGGGCAAAAATCGGGGTCAAAAACTGCATTTTTTGGACTGATTTTTGAGGGGTTTTTATAGATGACAAGGGAAAGCCAGGGAGATATATCCGTTATAATACAATTTCATATATAAAAAACAAAGGTACAGAGATGGTAATGATGCCTTTGTTTTTTATAAATAGGTCATAAGCCAAAGTGTCTTTCTGGTACCAAGTAATAAAATGAGGACCTACAATTTTCTAAAGAATTCCCCTTTTTTATTTTCCAAAAAGCATTTTTTAAAGAGCGGCTACTTTTTTTATCTCCTTTATTCCGAATAAGCTATGTATCGTTTTATAAAAGATAAAAAGCAAGCCATAAAAATAGCTCGCTTAATATTGACAATAAAAAATAATGATTATATAATGTATAGTTGTAAAAAAATATACAATTCAACATTTTAATTATATCATATTTAACTTGAGTTGTCAATACCATTTTTAAAAATAAGGAGGTGTTTTTATGGCCTTTGAATTATCCTTGATTAGTGGCGCTCTGGTAAAAAAGCAGGCTGTCAATGAAGTAATGAAATGCAATGACCTGACTTCGAAATTTAGTCTTGTTCTGACAGAGGCACAGGCACTTGCATTGGTTGAAACTCGATCCTTTGCATTAAAGGGAAATGGTCGTATCGAATTCGGTGGCGGTGTGATTGACAAGATAATAAACGAATTTTGCGACTCACCTTATCTTTCAATGCATAACTATGAAGAAACCTTGCATGAACTTTTAGAAATATTTTATCATTACAAGAACGAAACACTTGATCTGATGAGCGATGACGACTTGATCAAATACATGAAAAATGCTTTTAATGGAATATGCCAAGGTTCTCTTGAACTGCTATCGGAGCGGGAACTCTATAAGCTTGCTCGAAATTTGCGATATGGTTATGCTCCGGATTATTCAGACGATATTATCGAATTGGATGAGGACGAGGAGGCGGAATATGATGAATACGAGGGGTATTGAAAAGATCAGCAGAATCAAAGGGGGAACATTAAGCAGTGAATACTATTTCCAAACTTTACTTGAGCAAGCATATATGTCGGGGATGTTGTCAGACATACAGCTTGAAAAAATACAATTTGACTGCCTATCACTTTTGGCAAAGCAAACTGAGAGGTATAATAGCGGGGGCAGCAGCTCGATCCAAGTAGAAGCAGCACAGAGTCTTCTAACCTCAATTATGTTCACCATTGGTGTATGGTTGAAAACTTATCCTAACCCGGATGAAGCAGTGGCAGTTATGCAAAAAGACGGAATATATGTTCTGTATCAAAACGGACGTAAGCGTATTGACCGACTGATAAAGTCAGCAAAAATGCTTCACTCTTCAATTATGGGTAATTTGGTGCAAACCGGAAACGTGTATTACCGATCCGTAATAGTGGACGGCATAGAAGATTTTTTCAAGCTATATTACCCGGAATTTGCCGCACAGGAAATCCATATCACTGCAGATTATCCTGTTCATCATATGATGGAACAGTTGGCTGGGATCGAGTTTATTCAGAAGTATTTAGAGTGCATCTATTACGAAAATCTATTTTGCGCTCAATTCCCTGCTGAGGATGTGCATCATCTACTTTGTGGATACGATGAGCATTATGAACATTTCCTCTTTAATATTTATGAGCCGGTGTTATCTGCGGCAATCGGATGCATCCTTTCCGGCCGGGATGCTTATAGACTGGAGATGGTACCTTCTTCCACAAAAATTCTGAGTGATTTGTTTCGTGGAAAAACAAGAACTGAAATCGATGAAATTATCATGGAAGCAGTAGGTCGGCTGAGCGCACTGATGGAGCTGACCGAGCCCCTAAAAAGGTATCTGGTCGGCAGCCTACCTCAAATTGCTACAGCAATAGAAAAAGCAGTCCTGCTGCAAACATTGGATCGTGTGTTCATCCTCCCCAAATATCCTGAAAATAACACGAAGCTCATCTTCTCCTTTGGAGAGAAGATGGACGATAAAAAATATCGTAAGGTCATAGAAGAAATTATGCAATGCCGCTATCTAAAAGACAAGAAAGCCCTGATTAAAAGTGAAATTCACTCCCTTGCGGACTTAGAGGATATTTTATTGGATGCAGAGCTTTACGAAGAAGAAACTCTTAGCATTCTTAGTGAGTTAAACCCTGCTGAAATTGCAGCACTGGTTAAAAAACATCCTATGCCTTCTGTATTAGACCGATATGAGCTAAGGGAAAGCGAAATTGAACTATGTGAGTGTCTACAAAAGTTCCTTGCTATGCTTCCAGAGAAGCAGCAAGATTTGATTAAGCAAGCAGTAGCTATGTTGGAAGTATAGAGATATAGCATGACATAGACTAGTACGATACGCCGGCAAATCGTTTTAGCTTGAAGGATGTCATCAAAATTATCAATGAAAAATTGTGAAAGGTGGAAAATATATGAGTTCCTATGTTCTTGATTTTCAGGATATTGACAAATCAAAACTCATGGTTGTTGGAGGTAAAGGCGCAAACCTTGGGGAACTTTCCAGAATTGAAGGAATATTCGTACCAGATGGCTTCTGTATTTCTACTGAAGCCTTTAAAAGAGTCATTGGGGGAACGTCGTCAATTAATAAGTTGCTTGATCAGTTATCGCTTTTAAAGGTGGAGGACCGGTCTGGTCGCAAAAGAAAATCGCTTTTGCTGCTCGACCAAGCAACCAGGGATAAAATCGCTGAACTTAGCGGTGAGATTCGCAGGGTCATCGAAGAGATTATTGTCCCTGAAGTTATTCATGAAGAGATTACCAACATTCTTTCCAGGCTTGGTGAAAAAAATGCCTATGCAATAAGATCCAGCGCAACTGCAGAGGATTTACCTACAGCCTCCTTTGCAGGCCAACAGGACACGTATCTGAATATTATCGGTAGGGAGGAAATCCTAAAGCACATCAGAAAGTGCTGGGCATCGCTGTTTACCGAGAGGGCAGTAACCTATCGCCTTCAAAACAGCTTTGACCACCGTAAAGTCTATCTGTCTGTGGTTGTTCAGAGGATGGTTTTCTCGCAGGCGTCAGGAATAATGTTTACTGCCGATCCCGTAACGAACAATAGGAAGGTGTTATCTATTGATGCTGGCTTCGGCCTTGGTGAAGCCTTAGTCTTCGGCCTGGTGAATGCTGATATCTATAAAGTACGTGACGGCAAGGTTGTCGATAAGAAGATATCTACCAAGAAACTGGCTATTTATGCCGTAAAGGATGGTGGCACAAAAAAACAGGAGTTGGAGCGTGAGAGGCAGAATATGCAGGTACTGAGGTCTGAGCAGATTTTGCAGCTTGAGCGCATGGGCAGAAAGATCGAAGAGCATTTCGGCTGCCCCCAGGACATTGAATGGTGTTTGGCTGATGATACATTCTATATTGTCCAGAGCCGTCCGATCACTACTTTATATCCCATTCCTGAAGCGAATGACCAGGAAAGCCACATTTATATATCTGTAGGTCACCAGCAAATGATGACCGATCCCTTGAAGCCATTGGGAATGTCGTTATTTGAGTTAACATCTCTTGGATCAAGATTTAGAGCTGGTGGAAGGTTGTTTGTTGATGTTGCACCTATCTTAGCTTCCCCTAAAAGCAGAGAAGCTTTATTAGATACCATGGGACAACACGATCCGCTCAAAAAAGATGCACTCATGACCATAATAGAGCGAGATTTTATAAAATTATTGACAAATGAAAAGGAAGAACAGGAAGGTAAAAGCAGTAAAGATATTTCACCTGCGGGATTTCAAGCACATATCGAAAACGATCCGGAAATCGTCTCTGATTTGATTAAGCGCAGTAAAACATCTATAGAAGAATTAAAGCATAACATCCAGACAAAATCCGGATCAGAGTTATTAGATTTTATTCTGGACGATATCCAGCAGTTAAAGAAGAGCTTATTTGACCCGCAAAGTTCGGCTGTGATTATGGCTGCTTTAAATGCGACCTCTTGGGTCAATGAAAAAATGAAGGGATGGCTGGGCGAAAAAAACGCAGCAGACACCATTTCTCAATCTGTGCCGAACAATATCACTTCGGAAATGGGTCTGGCGTTGTTGGATGTTGCAGATGTGATCCGTCCTTATCCAGAAGTAATTGATTACTTGCAACATGTAAAAGATGATAACTTTCTGAATGAACTGGTTAAGTTTGATGGCGGACAGGAAACCCAAGACGCAATCTTGTCTTACCTTAACAAATATGGAATGCGATGTGTCGGCGAAATTGATATTACTAAAACCCGATGGAGTGAAAAACCAACTATACTTGTCCCCATGATTCTCAGCAACATCAAAAACTTTGAACTTAATGCCGGCAAACGGAAATTTGTGCAGGGGCAGCAGGAAGCTTTGAAAAAAGAACAGGAGTTATTAGAACGGTTGAAGCAACTGCCGGATGGTGAACAAAAGGCCGAAGAAACCAAACAAATGATCGGTTTACTCCGGAATTTTATCGGTTATCGTGAATATCCAAAATACGATATGGATAGCCGCTACTTCGTTTATAAGCAGGCATTACTGAAAGAAGCGGAACGACTCGTACAGGTAAATGTAATTCATGAAAAAGAAGATATCTATTACCTGACTTTCGAAGAACTACGAGAAGTAGTACGCATAAAAAAAGCGGATTGCCAGATCATCAACAAGCGAAAAGAGGAGTACAAGTTATATGAAAAACTAACTCCACCACGCGTTATGACGTCTGATGGTGAAATCATTACAGGCGAGTACAGACGGGAAAATATCCCAACCGGTGCAATTGCAGGTTTGCCTGTTTCCTCCGGAGTTATTGAGGGACGTGCACGTGTCATCTTAAACATGGAGGATGCTGATCTGGAAGAAGGGGATATATTAGTCACCACCTTTACTGACCCTAGCTGGACACCATTGTTTGTATCCATAAAAGGTCTAATTACAGAAGTCGGCGGACTGATGACCCATGGAGCAGTTATAGCACGTGAATATGGTATACCGGCAGTTGTCGGAGTACAAAATGCCACCAAACTGATAAAGGATGGGCAGCGAATCCGCGTACATGGAACAGAAGGGTATGTAGAAATCCTATAATGGGGAAGATATGTTTTTAACAGTATAGCCCGCTATAGTGTATCTTACCGTTTCGGTGTCGGATAACGGTTCCGGCATATCGCCGGAGGACTTGCCGCATGTGTTTGAGCATTTGTATCGTGCTGAAAAATCACGCTCCCGTAATTACGGCGGCGCGGGACTTGGGCTTGTCATATGTAAGAGGGTTATCGAGGGTCATGGAGGCGAAATACAGGTTGAAAGCATTCCGAATACCATAACGACATTCAACTTTACGATACCCATTATTCTACATGAATAACAATAAAGCAACGTTAACGAAGTACAATTATAATGGTTTCAACCTACCCTTGAGTGTATAAAAAAGATGACATATATCTTTATACAAAATCATGGGATATGACGGTTATATCAGTCGATATATACAATTTTTATGCATAATTATGCATAAAAGCCAGTTGATATGTTTCCGAGAACGGCTCACGTTGAGAGTATAATTCTGATGACAAATAGTGGTCGGAAGGGCAAATAAAGCACTTTAACCACTATATGTAGTGGTTTGGGAGCCAAAAATGAGCAAAAATCGGGGTCAAAAAGTGCATTTTTTGGCCTGATTTTTTAGGGGTTTTTATAGATGACATGATTTATGGGAGGGGTGTAGTGATTGAAAACATTAATTTTTGGTAATGGCATTAACATAGAGTTTGGTGGTGCTGATAACTTAAGTAAATCAATAATTTTGAGAGCAATTAAAGGAGCCAAAGAAGCTGATTTTCCGGTCCATATTATTGTTGATGACCCTTCCCTAATCTTGTCATTATTAGGACATTTATTTTTGCAGGTAAGAGAAATATTGAATGGTGGGTATGATTCATATGCTTACACCACTGATCTAAAAGGTTGTCTTGATGACTTTAAAAGGAGATACTCAATTAGGAAAAGCCTCAATGTTGCCACTATAGGATTTGAAGATTATTATTTATTGTATGACCTTATGTGCTATAAATATAGAATCAAAAATCCTGAAAAGTATCATATTCGGGAAGCACTGAAATGCTTTTTCCTTTATTCAATATTTAATAACGGCAGGGTTAATCAAATATATAAAAGTTATCCAGCAAAATTAGCCGACTTTTTTAATGCCTTCGATGAACTATATACTACTAATTATGATATTAATGTTGAGACATTTTCCAGGAAAAAGGTCAACTATTTACATGGAGCATTCCATATCAAGGCAGATGTTTATGACCCCGATTCCATGCGTAATAAAATGTCCGACAGCCCAATTAAGGATTGTATTATTGATGACAAATATTATTATTTATACTCAAATGCGTTGACTACGTATAGCGGATATTCAAAAATGTTTTCGATAAAGCAGCATGGCGATGCAAACTCTGCGATGGATAAAATGGCAAAGGCATATCAGGAAAACGAAACAATAAAGGAAGCTGTTAACGTCTGGGAAAAGGATGCAAACGAGATTGTAAGGAAAATGGCAGAGGGCATAAAACTAAAACTTGGCGATAGCAATCTCGAGTTTAAGGAAACATATCCGATCAAAGAGTTCACTGCAATATCAGATGAGTTAAGCATAGTTGGTTTATCGCCCAATAATGATACTCACATTTTCAATATGATAAACGATAACGGATTATTAAAATCGATTGTATACTATTTCTATGATTCAGAAGAAATTGATGCGGTATCTCAGTTGCTTAATAGTCATAAACTTGATTTTGTTAATGTGGCTGAGCTCTGGAATCGATATAGGTAGGTGTATTATGGGGATAGATAAAAAAATAGAAATCATTAATGCATTAGGTATCGTCATAGGTAGTGTCATGGATGCGACAGAAGCAATGACTGAATATTCTTCTCTTACTCCACCCAAGAAAAAATATCTTTATGGTGAAGCTCATAGGATTCTTAGAAGAAACAATAAACCATTTAATGAAGCTCAGCCGATGATGGTGGTAGATATAGGCGTTTGTGCAGCCGAAAACGGTGTTGACCCATTGACCATTATGTTAGCAAATCTAAATAAAGGTAAATAATTCGAGCCTAATTAAACGGAAAACGGTAAGATGGCGGACGTATTTTCAAAACGAAGATACCCCGCTTTTTTTATATCCTTTTTTAGGACTTCAAAATTAATGATACCAATAAAGAATGGAGGAAATCAAAATGGCAAACGAAACAATGCGTATCTTTTTCCCTCTGAAGATTATCACTTACCCCCAAGGCGAGTATGGACAGGAGGACAATCCGATGGAGATAACTCCTACGGAGGCTGTGGCTTATGAGGACGTTATCCTCGCTGCCATCGCAAAAGAGAACCGTCTCTTTGAAAACGACCGAGGACTTGCTGAATACATCCACGACAAAGCGCTCAATAAAAAGGTGTATAGCCTGTACCCGTCAGTGGAAATCATCGACGGTGAGCTGTGGGGAGTCATGACCGCCGGGCTGAAGGAGTCCCTCTCAGGAGAGGAAACCGCTGAGCTTCTTGACTTTGTGACTGGACAGAACAGTGACGGTTACGGCGAAGGTCTGGAACAGCGTCCTATCAAAACTCCTGACGGCGAGATCTACGTAAGCTTTTGGAATCATGAAAACTATTCCTTAAAGCTTGAGCAGGAGATGAAAAACAACTCATATGATCTCGGATACGAAGGTCAGATGATGGGATGAAAAAATAGGTGAACGGACAAATAGCGCTCTTTGGTTTCTTATGAAGCTGAAGGGCGCTTTTTTTGTTGCAGCAGATTGCTGTGAGCCATACAACTAAATAAAAGAACGAGAAGGCGTTGTCTTACAAAAAAGGCAGCGCCTTTTTTGTTTTTCTAAAGAAAGGAGCTGAACTATGAAGCATGATGTAATACCAGAAGAAAAAACAGGAGCTGGAGAAAACGTTCCTCCTGAAAAGCATTCCCTACCTCTGCCTAAAGATACCGCCCGCTGTGTCGGCTGCCCTTATCCCGGCGTCGGCTTTATCTGCTGGAGTCCCGACGGCTCCTGCATGAGAACTGACGTTGAGAAAATCAGCCGCCGGAGCAAAGGGAGGTGATGTATTGAACAGCATTATCAGTTGGGTGGGCGGCAAAAAGGCTCTGCGGGATATGATCTATCAGCGTATGCCGAAGGAATTCGGACGGTACATTGAGGTCTTCGGCGGTGGAGGCTGGGTGCTGTTCGGACGGCCTCCGGACGCCGCTATGGAGGTCTACAACGATTTCAATTCAGACCTGGCAAATCTGTTCCGCTGTGTCCGCGACCGTCCCTTTGCTCTCCTTAAGGAGCTGAACTTTTTACCATTGAACGGGCGGGATGAATTTAATGTCCTGAAAAAATATCTGGGGAAGGATGAATTCACCAATGAGTACCTCAAAGAGGAACTGGAGATTGCACAGCGGTATCTTACCCCCTTGCAGCTTGAAGAAATCAGGCCCATCCTTATGGAAAACGCACAGATGAATGACGTGAAGCGGGCCGCCGCCTTTTACAGGCTCATCCGCTTAAGTTACGGAAGCGGCTGCACCAGCTATGGCTGCCAGCCCTTTGATATCCGTAAAACCTTCCACCTGCTCTGGCAGGGCAGTCGAAGGCTCAAGGATACGATTATTGAAAATAAGGACTTTGAAGAACTGATCAAGCAGTACGACCGTGAGAATGCCTTCATCTACTGCGACCCGCCCTACTATCAGACGGAGGGCCACTATGCGGTGGAATTTAGAAAGGAAGACCATACGAGGCTTCGGGATACCCTGGCATCCTGCCAGGGCAAATGGCTGGTCAGCTATAATGACTGTGCTTTTATCCGGGAGCTGTATGAGGGCTATAACATTGAAGCGGTCAGCCGGATCAATAACCTTGCCCAGCGCTATGACAACGGCTGCGAGTACGCGGAAGTTCTAATTTCCAACTACGATACCGGTGAGCGGCTGAGGGATATACCGACTCAGCTGGGACTATTCGATACGGCCGGTTTTTACGGCATGAAAGAACAAATCCAAATCTATTAGAGGAGGTTCAAGATCATGAAATTGATTGAAATGCGAACGTTTGTAGACAAACAAGGCCGCATCATCCTTCCGGGAGAGCTGCCCGGCGCGGCAGGACTGAAACCCGGCGACGAGGTGCATGTCACTTTTGCTGTGAGCCAGGAGGAAACAGAAAACCTGTGCCCGCAGCTTGTCATCACGCCCCAGGGCGTGGAGACTGCGGTGCAGCTGTCCGGCTGGCAGGAGGACGATGAAGAAGATGATCTGGTTCTGCCAAATGATCTGCTGGAAGCGGCGGAAATCCCAGAGGGAAGTGACCTGGAGATAATCTGCACAGCCGGAGCCATCGTTATTATGGAATCGGATATTTTAGACAGCATGCCGGATGAGCTGCGTGAGCTATTCGACGAGCTTGGCATCGACCCCGGCACAGTCCGGGAGGTTATGAGAAACGGAGGATATACATCATGAAAACAAAACCCATTTACAAAATAGTGGACGGCAAGGGACGCGTCCTTATTCCCAAGGAGATGCGTGAAGCTGCCCGCATAGGCTATGGAGATATTGTGCGGCTGAGTATCCAGCAGGGCGTCGTTAATGCGAAGAAAGTGGAACTCATCGAGGTGGGCGACCAATCGCCGGAGGCGGTGGAAGCCTTTGTCCATGCCGCCATCCGTGAGATGCCGGAGGACACACAGATAGCTATCGCCGCAAGGCTTCTGGAGCTTGTCGAGCAGAGAAAGGGGAAGCGCCATGAGTGAAAAAACATTATTTACTCTGGAGGACTGCCTTCAGACTGGATATGACATGTCCGTCGACGGAAAGGTCATTGTCCTGAAGGCTTCTGCGCTGCCGGAAGGTTTAAGGCAGGCAAAGCACCAGCTGTACTTCTGCACCGGAGGAAACGGCAGCAATCCCAATCCTATCGGCCGCTCCATCTTCACGGTGTCTCTGGCGGATGGGGAAAAAGTCCGGTGGAACCGCAGCGATGTGCTCGGCATCTTAAAACCCGAACTTCTTCCTGACCATGCTCGCCTGCAGCTATCACAAATCCGTCCGAGCGGGGCACTGGATCTTAAAAGTAATGAGCCGCAGTACAGCGGCTATTGTTTTCTGCCGAACGGACGCTATACCTCCGGTGTATGGCTTTGCAGTGCGAAAGAGGTGCAGGACTATATCGAAATGCAGAAGGACTACCAGTATCGGGTGATGATCTGCGACCGTGATGACTTCTGCGTATTTGAAATGATTGAAGGGAACCTCATCCATCCGTCAGCGGAAGCCATGGAAGCCTTCAGGAAAGAGCATCAGGAGCCAGGCAGCATGGAGCTTAAGCTGTGAAGTGCATAGAAGCATTAAGCCGGGATCAATAGATGATTCTGGCTTTTGCATAACAAAAATTAAAAAAGAAAGGATTGAAAACCTATGAAACAAAAAGGAAAACGCATGGGCATTCTTGCCCTTGTTATCCTTCTGTTGGTGTGCGGCGGAATCTATACGGCATACCGCCTGCACCCGGAAGCCTTCATCCGGCAGGATGAAATCATAACCCGCGGCGAGTATGCCGCCATTTTGGTGCGGGATATTCCGCTGGACACCGCAAATGCGGAGAAAGACCCGCCCAGCTTTCCCGATATCGACGGCCACTGGTCGGAGAAAAATATTGAGGCACTGATTGATGCCGGCATCCTTGACCCTGCCGATTACCCGGACGGCTTCCATCCGGATGACCCCATCACCCGCGCTGAGATCATCAAGATGCTTGTAAGGATCAGCGGGAAGGATGAGGAAGCAAAAAACACCCAGGGGCACAGCGGCTATGAGGACCAGGATGCCATCAAGGATGATGACAAAGGATATATTATCATAGGCCGTGAGGACGGCATCATAGGGGATACGGATGATAACAAGCTCCATCCCAATGAACCTGTGACCAAAGGAGAAGCAGACGAGCTGATTGACAAGGCTATAACGGAAAAGCCGACACCGGCACCGAGCCCAACAAACCCGGATGATGGTCAAACTACTCCGGCACCAACCCCTCCGGAACAGACTCAGCCTGCTCCGATACCAGCGCCAATACCTTCTCCAATTCCGTCTCCTTCACCGGGTGGCAGTTCGGGGGGCGGCTCACACAGTTACCCGAATGCACAGGTACGGTTTGAGCTTCCCGAAACAGCCCACACCGATACAGAAATCCAAGTGATTCCTGTGTGGAAATACATGAGCAGCTACACCTGGTCGCTGACCAAAACCGCTGTGGACAGTTCCCAGAAGCCTGTGGAGCTCAAAGATGCCGTCAGCGGCACCCTCGGCTTGGAGGGCGGTACAATTAAATTTACCCAGGAGGGGCAGTACACGCTGACTGCTGCAGCGAAGAACAGCAGAGGAAAAGAAACAGTACTGTCCAAACAGATCACGGTCTATCCGGTCGTTGATCTTAACTTTGAATTGCCGGAAACCACCCATACGGATAAATCGGTCGCTCTCACTTTTCCTCCGGAAAAGCTCTACGGCCATAACATCACATGGACGGCAGAAAAAGACGGAGAAGCCGCTCAGACTGCAGACATTCTGGACGGCGAGTTTGGAAGTGAAGGCGGCACCTTTGTGTTCAAAAACAAGGGTGAATATACACTGACCGCTGCCGTCACAGATGAAACAGGCCGTATCTTTACCTATACGGAAAGCACCAAAGTCTATCCAGTGGCCGGAGTTGCCTTCAAGCTCCCAGCCGCCTCCCATACGGATACAGCCATTGATGTATCCGCAACGCTGACGGAAGCAGACAACCTGACTGTTGACTGGAACCTTACCAAGAACGGCGAAGCAGCGGTGCTTGCCGATGAACTGGAGGGCGCCCTGACCAGTGACGGCGGGAAAATACGCTTCAAGGATAAGGGAGTCTATCTCCTTACCGCTTCGGTGACTGATGAAACAGGCAGAACATTTGAAGCTTCCCAGACCATAACCATCTATCCGGTAGGCTCCATTGGCTTTTACTTACCCGAAATCGCACACACCGATACTGTGGTTCGTGTGGAAAGCCGCTTCGAAAATCTTGGTGATGCTAAAATCCAGTGGTTACTGACTAAAGATGGAAAGGATACAGCTCTTTCCGATGCAGTCCAGGGGGAATTGACTAACGAGGGCGGCTCCATCCGCTTCAAAGAAAAAGGTGAATATGTTCTCAAAGCAGCCTTTACCGATCCAGCGGATAGAACCTACAGCTATATCGCACCGGTTAAGGTATATCCAGTTCCGAGTATTTCATACAAGCTGCCGGAAACCGCCCATACCGACAGCACTGTCAAAGTAATTCCAGAAGCCACGGAACTGGATGGACTCAATGTTGAGTGGCTGTTGGAGAACGGCTTTGGATTTCAGGATTGGGCGACATATATCGACGGCTCACTGGATAACAGCGGAGGCTCCATCCGCTTCAAGCACGCCGGAACCTATGAGCTTATTGCAAGAATCACCGATGAAACTGGACGGGTGTTCCTGTTCGAAAACGGCGGCAAGATCGAAGTTCTGCCGGTGCTGTCCTTATCCTTCGAGCTTCCCGAATCGACCCACACTGACCGTACCGTTGACCTAAGAACCCGCGGCAACAATAACGTAATGCCTGTGGAATGGACACTCACCAAAGACAGTAAACCTGTGGAGATTTCCGATACCTTAGAGGGAACGCTGAACGCCTACGGCGGGAAAATCCGTTTAACACAAACCGGAGAATATACCCTTACC
Source organism: Clostridiales bacterium (assembly GCA_012839295.1). GTDB lineage: Bacteria > Bacillota > Clostridia > Lachnospirales > Lachnospiraceae > Mobilitalea. The sequence continues at coordinate 972 of DUNO01000049.1, read as the reverse complement.
GCCTCCATGACGGATGCGCTGGGCAGGGTGTTTTCCTACAGCGCTTCCACCACGGTCTATCCGCTTCCGACCATTGAGCTCAATACTCCGCAGGTATGGTACGCCGGTGAAGCCGGTATAATCAGCGTCAGCGGCACGGCTCTGGAAAACCTCACTGCGGACTGGACCATCATCAAGGATGACGAAGGGGCCGAGCCGTATTCCCGTTACGCATCCGGCACCCTTACCAAAGAGGGCGGCAGTCTGACTTTCCCGGTGAAAGGACAATATGAACTGACCCTGACACTAACAGACCAGACCGGCCGTACCTTTGTCCGAAGCAAAACCTTTACGGTTTACCCTGTTCCGCAAATAAACATCGGATTACCATCACTTAGTTACAGCAGCGAACCCATTGCCGTCACTGCATCCGGCAGCGAACTGGACGGAATGGATATCGACTGGCTCCTTTCTGTAAATGGCGGTGAAGCCAAGCCTTATACCCAATATGCAACCGGCTCTGTTGATACAGACGGCGGTACCTTAAGGATCAGTACTGATAAGACCATTCCGGTAAAGCTGATTGCAGCAGCGACGGATATAAACGATAGGAAATTTACCTTTACCTCCAATACCGGGATCGTCAAGCCCGTTTCCAGCTTCCCGTTTTCCATCCCCTCTTCGGCCCACATCGGCTCCGGCTTTAACGTATCATTACCGGCCGTGTCCGGACTGGAGGGCAGAAACCTCACCTGGAAGCTTACGCAAAACGGCAGCACTGCAGGATATACCGGAAGCCTTGGAAACAACGGAGGAAACATTGCTATTAATGCGACCGGAAGCTACGTCTTAACTGCCAGCACGACCGATAGTGCAGGCAGGACATTCAGCTATGCACAGAGCATCACCATTACCAACAATGCACCGAATAAGCCGACAGGAAGTGCGTCGGTAACCCGGACTGAAAAGAATGGTAAGCTCTTTGTGAATCTC
>DUNO01000048.1 GCA_012839295.1 Clostridiales bacterium | reverse complement strand
GTACTTGGCAATTATGGGATGTTAAAGGCAAGCCCAGGTGGATATAGCTACCCTCAGATTCACCTCACAGCCTAAATCCCGCCCATTTGCCACTGGAATCGCATAAATCAGCTGCAAAGCCCCTATTCCGCCTCAGGCTTTCCTGCCCTACGCATCAGCTGAAAGAATTGCTTCGGCGTCACACCATATTCATTCTTAAAGGCCCGGAAAAAATTAGAATAATCCCCAAAACCGCACTGCTCATAAACCTGTGTAATAGGAATATCCTGCAGGATCAGCTCCTTTGCCAGAATCAGTTTCTTTTGGACAATAAATTTATGGAGGGTTGTCCCGGAATATTTTTTGAATTCGCGCAAAAGATGGAAGCGGCTCAGATAAAATTGCCGGGATAAGTCCTCTATGGTAATGGTTTCTTCCAGATGGGAATTGATATAATCAATGATTTCTTCAATCAGGCTGCTTTTTTCAAAGCTGATGTTATAGCGCTCCGTATTAAAAAACAGCAGGTTATTCAACAGGATCAGCAGCTCCGTAATATATGCCCGGTATAAAAGCTCCAGCCCCATCCCGGAATAATTCCCCAGCTTTTGCAGCTTGCTTAGGATGGAGCGGATGCCCTGCTGGGCTGTGGCGTCAGCCCGGATGACATTTTCCTTACCGCTGTCCTCGAAGCAGCGTTTTAGGTCGGCAGTTTCGGTGCAGAGGGTATTCAAAAAATTCTTGTTCAACCATATGACAATCCGCTCATAGGGCACCTCCCGGTTATGGATAATGGGCTGGTGCAGCTCCTTTGAATTAATTAAAATAATATCCCCCGGCATCAGCTGGTAGGATTTGCCCTCAATCATATAGGTGACATCACCTGAGATGAAGTAATAGCACTCATAGAAATCATGGTGATGCAGGCTTACCTTCCCAAGCCCCGTATCGGAGTAATGAAAAATCTCGTAGTCATTGGTGAGCATCGTCTGGCGGGTATTGTAGACCTGTGTGTTCTTTCCCATAGTAATCCTTTCCTTCCCCAGCGGATTATATCATCTGATATCAATAGAGGTCATCATATTACAGGAAGTAAAGACATCTTCCTGTAATCGGGATGGACGGTGCAAGTACGGTATCTTCTATAAAAATTTGAAAACAACTTCCGATAATTTATTCTATCACAGCAATTTTTGCAAGTCAAACAGCACTTAAAGCATAGGAACTTTAGCTGGAAAGCTGCTATAATTATTTTCACAAATGTCACTTATGCTTTAGATAAAGGAGTAATAATTCTATGTTTGGCGGCAATTTCTTATTAAAGGGAAGGACAGCGGAGGCCTTATATCATAATGTTGCAAAATGTGCTCCGATTTATGATTACCACTGCCATCTTTCCGCAAAGGATATTTATGAGGATCTGGTATTCCAGGATATTTCAGCCCTATGGCTAAAATATGACCACTATAAATGGAGGGCAATGCGTTATGCAGGGGTACCGGAGGAATTAATCACAGGGAAGGGGAGCAGCCTTGAGAAGTTCACTGCCTGGGCAAAGACCTGCGAGCGGCTGATTGGAAGCCCGCTGTACCATTGGGCAAATATGGAGCTACAGACCTATTTCGGCGTGGAAAGCATTTTAAAGGAAAGGAATGCGGAGGAGATCTATCATTTCTGCAATGCCAGGATTAAGAAGGAAGCCCTGTCTCCGGTAAAAATGATCCAGAGCTCCAAGGTAAAGCTGATCTGTACGACGGATGATCCTTTGGACGACCTGGCTTTCCATAAGCTGCTCCGCACGGAGCGCAGCCTGGACTTTATGGTACGTCCTACCTTCCGCCCGGATAAGGCATTGAATATCGGCAAGGAGGAATTTTTGGATTATGTCGGCACCTTAGGCACAGTGACCGGACAATCCATACATAGCTATTCTGATTTTATGAAGGGGCTGCGTGACCGGATTGAGTATTTTGGTACCAATGGGTGCCTGCTGTCAGACCATTCCCTGGAGAGCCTGAGCTATAGCCCGACCTCAGAGGAAGAGGTCAGCGATATCTTCCTAAGGAGAATGAAGGGGCATAAGCTGACAAAGGAAGAGACAGAACGGTTCAGGCAGCACACCCTCACACTGTTGGCCTTGGAATACCATAGGGCGGGCTGGGTGATGCAGCTGCATATCGGAGCCTACCGCAATACGAATGGGGAACGGTTTAAGGCTCTTGGAGCGGATGCAGGCTATGATGTCATGAACGACTTTAATATCCTGGAGCCCCTGGCACAGCTCCTTGATGGGATGGAAGGGCAAAAGGGACTTCCCAAAACCATATTATATACCTTAAACTCCAAGGATAATCTGGTGCTGTCAGCCCTGCCCCATTGCTTTGGGGAGGATGAGGCTGCAGGAAAGCTGCAATTTGGACCCGCCTGGTGGTTCTGTGATAATAAAGAAGAGATTCTCAGGCATCTGACCGCAATAGCAAACCAGGGAATGCTGGCAGATTTTGTGGGGATGCTGACGGATTCCAGAAGCTTCCTCTCCTATGTGAGGCATGACTATTTTAGGAGGATTCTCTGCAGCTACATAGGGGAGCTGGTGGATAACGGAGAGTTTGATGCGGATGAGGACATATTGGCTGGCATCGTAGAAGGCATCTGCTATAAAAATATTATAAAGTATTTAGGGGATAGTGTGAAATAAAGATCATTTCACATCCGACATTGAGAAAAAAATTGTTTAGACTACTACCTAAGAATGGAGGAAAAAAGTATGAAGTTATCATTTCGGTGGTATGGCTCGGATGATGCGGTAAAGCTGGAATATATCAGACAGATCCCCAGCATGCACAGCATCGTAACTGCCATCTATGACGTACCCGTTGGTGAGGTGTGGAGTAAAGAAAGTATCCAGGCATTAAAAGCAGAGGTTGAAAAGGCCGGGCTGCATTTTGAGGTAATCGAAAGTGTACCGGTTCATGAGGATATTAAGCTGGGAGCACCCACAAGACAACAGTATATTGAGAATTATAAGGAAAATATCAGAAGGCTTGCCGAGGCCGGGATCAAGGTGATCTGCTACAATTTCATGCCCGTATTTGACTGGACAAGAACCCAGCTTGACAAGGAGCTGGAGGATGGCTCCACGGCACTGGTATATTATGTGGACCAGCTGGAGAAAATGGATCCCTTAACCGGGGAATTATCTCTGCCGGGCTGGGATAGCAGCTATACCAAGGATCAGATGGCAGATATCTTTGCCAAATATGCAGAGGTGGATGAAGAAAAGCTGTGGTCCAATCTGGAATATTTCCTGAAGGAGATCATTCCTGTAGCAGAGGAATGTGGAGTATTGATGGCGATCCATCCGGACGATCCGCCATACCCGATTTTTGGCCTGCCCAGGATCATAACAAAGGAGGAGAATCTGGACCGTTTCTTAAAGCTGGTGGACAGCAAATATAACGGCCTTACCTTCTGTACCGGCTCCTTAGGAAGCGGAAGCTTCAATGATATTGTAAGAATGGTGGATAAATATTCGGCCATGGGACGGATCCATTTTATGCATATCCGCAATGTGAAGCTGTTAGAGGACGGAGGCTTTGAAGAGAGCGCCCACTATTCCCCCTGCGGCTCCCTTGATATGGTTGAGATAATGAAAGCTCTTCATAAGAACCATTATACGGGCTATGTCCGCCCGGATCATGGCAGGATGATCTGGGGGGAGACAGGAAGACCCGGTTACGGCCTGTATGACAGGGCGCTGGGTGCCATGTACCTGGCCGGCATCTGGGAAACCCTTGAGAAGTCTGGTAAGTAGTGTGAACTAAAGAATATTTCATATCCGACATGGGTGACCTAATGGTCAAATGTTCGTTAATGGGAATATAGGATTGTGAGCAAAACTTTGAAAAGACATAAATTACAGGTTGAATTGATCCATGAGGTAAGCTTCCCCTATGGATGTTAAGAAGATAGATGGAAAGGAATATAAAAATATGAAATTACCGTTTTCTGTTGACTTAAATAATAAAGTTGCTGTTGTCACCGGAGGAGCCGGAGTTCTTGGCGGATACTGGGTAGATGCCCTGGCGGCTTGTGGTGCCAAGGTTGCAATCCTCGACCGTAACCTGGCACAGGCAGAGAAAAAAGCTGCCGAGGTACAGGCGGCAGGAGGCATTGCAATAGGTGTTGAGGCGGACGTGCTTAGCAAAGAAAGCCTTGGTAAAGCCCATGAGCTTGTGGTTGAAAAGCTTGGAACCTGTGATATCCTCTTAAACGGAGCTGGAGGAAACCATCCGAAGGGCACCACTACAAAGGAATATCTCTACCCGGAGGATTTGACGGATAAGGCGGAGGATCTTATCACCTTTTTTGACCTGGACGAACAGGGAATCCGGTTTGTATTTGACCTCAACTTCCTTGGGACTTTGCTTCCCTCCCAGGAGTTTTCCAGGGATATGATTGGCAAAAAGGGCTGCACCATTATCAACGTGTCGTCCATGAATGCCTATACACCGCTGACTAAGATACCGGCATATTCCGGAGCAAAGGCGGCAATCTCGAATTTTACCCAGTGGCTTGCAGTCCATATGTCCAAGGTCGGTATCCGCGTCAATGCAATCGCCCCCGGATTCTTTGTGACAAATCAAAATGAAGCGCTCCTTAAGACGGAGGATGGTGGCTTTACCCCTCGCGCAGAGAAGATTATAAATAGTACCCCTATGAGTCGTTTTGGAGAACCGGAGGAACTTCTGGGAGCACTGTTATTCCTGGTAAATGAGGAAGCCTCCAGCTTTATCAATGGAATTGTAATTCCGGTGGACGGCGGATTCTCGGCTTATTCAGGGGTATAGAGATACAATTGTTTAATATAAATAAAAGCGTACATAGGGGAGGATGCTTGCCAGGAAAACAGGCAGCAGTGCTTTACGGCAGTGGGCGAAGGCAGTATACCATTAAAAGAAATCATGGAGGAAGCAAAGAACTGCTCCCTCTCTGAATATGCAATTATTATCGACCAGGATGATTCCCTAGGTGATATGATGGCAGACCTGGCGACTGGGGTAGCGAAAATCACCAGGCTTTATTTTAACCTTGGGTACCCTTCCAGAGATCCGGTTGTATCGGGCAGCATCGCAGCCCGGAGGATGACGGAAGGGTACTTAAGTCATTAAGCTGGAGAACTTCTTCGGCGTAATGCCAACCTTTTGTTTAAATACCTTGCAGAAGCGGTATTCGTCACAAAAGCCCACGGATTCAGCAATCTCAGAGGATTTCAAATTACCCCTCACCAAAAGCTCTTTCGCTTTATCGATTCTAATATTGTTCAGATATTCAAAGATGGTAATCCCGATCTGTTTTTTGAAAATACGGTTCAGGTAATCATAATTTTGGTTTAATTTTTCGCTGATGGCTTCACCGGTCAGCTTTTTAGAATAATCCCGGTGGATCAATTCAATCACGGCCTCAACCTTTTTGCTGAGCTTAACAACGGTATCATCCCGAAGATTAAGCCTTTCCGTCGAAAAGTAGTCAGAAAGGATTGCCAGCATTTCAATAAATTTGCTGGAGCAGATCAACTTGCAGTGCTGGGACATATGATAGATGGAGGTGATGGCCTCATCCGCTTTTGTAGTAAGCTCCATAAGCACATTGCTGTCATGGATCTTGATATCCTTTGGTATGAAAAGCCTGGTCTTTTTATAAAGCTCATCACTCATGGTGCTGCATTTATAGAATTCACTGCGGTTTTCCGTAATGATTTTTTCGATATGTTTAATTTCTGAGCAGTCAAACGCAGTAAAGACATTGGGTTTAAAGTGAATGAAATAATAATCGCAGAAATGCTCCTTAAACCCGGTGTGGCTTTTGTCCGGCTCCAGCAATAATATATCGCCCCGTTCCAGGACATACTCCCGGCCATTCTCGCTGATAAACATTTTCCCATCATTCACTATATACAGGACATAGTCACTGCATGCCCTCTGGACATGCTTCCAATCGGGTCTCGTCACATTCCTTCCCATATGTGTAATCTGCGGCAGCAGGTCGTTATCAAGACAATAAAACATGAATATCCACGTCCCTTCCATTGTTATAGGACAAAGATAACACATGAAAATAAAAAATACAATAAGTCGCCAAAAGACAATTTTGGTCACTTCCAGACATTTCAAATATCCCAAAAGAATTATATAATGGTTCCGGTACCATGAGTGAAGCATTTAATTCTACTGGAGGGTTTACATGTATAAAGCAGATGAAAAAAGATATGAGCAAATGAAGTATTTAAGGTGCGGGAAGAGCGGGATCCTAATGCCCCGCATTGCGTTGGGCTTGTGGCATAATTTCGGTTCCGTGGATTCCCTGGAGAACCAAAAAGCAATTCTATTCAAGGCCTTTGACAGGGGAATCACCCATTTTGACCTGGCGAATAACTATGGCCCAGTCTATGGGTCTGCGGAAGAGAATTTTGGGCGCATCATAAGCAAGGAGCTCCGTCCCTACCGTGATGAGCTTTTAATATCCACCAAGGCTGGCTATGACATGTGGCCGGGGCCTTATGGCAATTTCGGTTCGAGAAAATACCTCATGTCAAGTCTTGACCAGAGCCTTAAGAGAATGAACCTGGATTACGTCGATATTTTCTATCATCACAGACCGGATCCTGATACGCCCCTTGAGGAAACGATGAACGCACTTTCCGATATCGTAAGGCAGGGGAAGGCACTTTATGTGGGGATATCCAACTACAAATCAGCTGAGACCAGGAAAGCGGCTGAAATCCTGAAGGCGAACAAAACCCCCCTTTTAATCCACCAGCCAAGCTATAGCATGCTCAACCGCTGGGTAGAGGAGGACGGACTGCTGGATACGTTGCAGGAGGTCGGCGCCGGCTGTATTTGCTTTAGCCCCCTTGCCCAGGGCGTGCTTACGGATAAATACCTCCATGGCATACCGGAGGGCAGCCGTGCCACCAGGAATCATTTCTTAAGATCCTCTGCAATCACCCCGGAGGTGATGGGTAAAGTTGCCAAGCTGAATGAAATCGCAGCGGGCAGAGGGCAGACACTTGCCCAGATGGCTCTGTCCTGGGTATTAAGGAAGGACAGGGTAACTACGGTGCTGATTGGCGCCAGCAAGGTGGAGCAGATAGAGGACAATGTAAGGATTATAGATAAGCTGGATTTTAGCGAGGATGAATTAAGAGCTATTGAGGCAGTTTTAGGTAATTCATAATCTGTGGATATAAAATAAAACACGACAGAATGAAAATTCAATCGTGTTTTATTTTTTTATAAGTATACAAATAATAGGATTACGTGTGTATAGACCCTTCTATACGGTCTTTTATGAAATTAACTCAGTTAAAAAAGAACAAATACTTATTGCATATTCTGGAAGGTTATGGTAACATATTTTATATGAAACGATTCATGAAATATATAATGAACAAAAAGGATAAGAAAAAGGACTGCTAAAATGTAAAATTAAATTGAAAGGGGATTAAAGAATGGAAAGACCAGAGGACCTGAATTATCACATCACGCCAAAGCTGCCGAAAAGAATGGATTTTCGGATAGGTATTATAGGCTCGGGAGCGATTGTAAGGAACTGTCATCTAAAAGCATATACAGATGCCGGCTTTCTTCCTTATGGAATTGGAGCCCGCAACAGGGACAGATGCCAGGAGATTGCATTACAGTATGATATTCCTAATGTATATGATAATTGGAAGGATTTGATTGACGACCCTAACATTGAAATCCTAGATATTGCAGTTCCGCCGGATAAACAACTAGAGGTGGTACGTTATGCGGTTGCCAAACCATACATAAAGGGTATCCTGTGCCAAAAGCCTTTGGCTATGAATCTTACGGAGGCAAAAGAGATTGTTAAGCTATGTAAAGAGGCAAAGGTAAAGCTGGGCGTAAACTCTAACATGAGATATGATCATTCCATAAGGGCATTAAAAAGCGTATTGGAACAAGGGCTTTTAGGAAAACCGGTGCTTGCAACCATAGATATGAGGGCGATTCCTCATTGGCAGTCCTTTTTGGAAGAATATGACCATATAGAGATATTAAATATGGGAATCCATCACATCGATGCATTCCGTTATCTGTTTGGGGATCCAGAGAGAATCACCGCCCTGACAAGACACGATCCCAGAACAACATTCAATCATATCGATGGCATCAGCCAATATACATTTCAATATGCAGATGAGCTAATGGCTACCAGCTTAGACGATGTATGGGCATGGCAGGGAGAAGCTGTGGAAAAGGATATTTATATTAAATGGCGGGTAGAAGGCTTGGATGGTATGGCGCAAGGGTATATTGGATGGTGCTTCGACCCGGCAGCCCCAAGTACGATGGAATTTACCTGTAAACAATATCCAAACCAATGGATCCGTCCAAAATGGGATTTCCAATGGTTTCCCGATGCCTTTAGAGGGACTATGGCCCAGCTTCTTTGTGCAGTAGAAGAAGACAGGGAGCCGGAGATCAGCGGGGAAGACAATCTTCGCAGTATGGCCTGTGTTGAGGCCTGTTATCAGTCTATAAAAGAGGAACGGACTGTAAGGTTTGATGAAATTGATATAGCATTATAGGCACCATAAAAAATCATATAAATATTAGGAGGAAAAACATGATTGCAGTAGGTATTTTTACAGGGTATTATCCTTACACATTGGCAGAAACAATTGAGCGGGCAAAAAAAGATGGCATGAGCTGTGTGCAGCTGGACCTGGAATTTAAAGATATTGACCTGTCCCAGGGAAATATTACAAAGGAAAAGGCGAACAAAGTACGGGATGCCTTTAGGGATGCCAACTTACCAATAGTGGCTATTTCAGCCTATACAAACCTGACTCATCCGGAGCCTGGGAAAAGGGAAAAGAATATTGCATACATAAAAGAAATTCTAGCCCATGCGAGGGATTTTGGCACACCTTATGTAGTAAGTGAAACAGGGACTTATAATGTGGAAAGTGATTGGTTATATGACCCTAAGAATTCAACAGAAGAGGCCTACCAGGAATTTAAGGCCATCGCAACGGATTTGGCAAAATTCGCATATGACCATGACGCCGTTTTCTTAATAGAGAATTATGTAAATAATATCATAGGTTCTGTGGACCAGACTGCCAGACTGTTACAGGAAATCAATCACCCTGGCCTTGGACTTCTACTTGATCCTACCAATTATTTTGATGACTCTAATATTGATGATGTAGATCCCACAATTGAAAAAATATTTCATGTATTAGATGACAAAATTAAAATAGCCCATGCCAAGGACTGTAAACGTGCAGAGGATACCAGAGAAAAATTCGGAGATGGTTCTGCGGAACATAATAGCTTTAGGGGAGCAGGAGCTGTTGAACTGCCAGGAGCAGGCCTTGGGGTGCTGAATTATAATTTATATCTGAAACGGCTGGCAAAGAATCATCCCAATATACCTATTATTATAGAACATATCGATGAAAGTGATATTCCAAGAGCAAAGAAATTTGTTGATGACACCCTGAAAAAAGAAGGAGTATAGGGTATCACGGTAAGGGATATCAAAGGGATATTATAGGAAGCAAATGCGGAGTCTTTTATGAATAGGGAAAGGAATATATATGACGGGACAAGAAAAATTAAAGCTGGCTCTGAAACATGAAGAGGGTCCTGTACTTTTTGATCTGGGAGGAATGCCTACCACAGGGATTCACTGCACTGTTGCCGAAAAGCTGAGAGATTATTATGGTTTGGAAAAAAGGCCTATTAAAATCTTAGAGCCGGTTCAATTATTGGCAATGATGGAGGATGATTTAAAAGAAGCGATGGGAATTCAGACAACTCCCTTATGGGGGGCAGGAACCATGTTTGGATTTAAGCAGACAGATAAATTTAAAGAATGGAGAACTCCGTGGGGGCAGGAAGTATTAGTAGCAGAAGAATTTGTTACCTCCTCTGATGAGAAAGGCAATACTTATATATATTCCTGTGGGGATAAAAACTATCCGCCGGCAGGATGTATGCCAAGCTCAGGCTTTTATTTTGATAATATTAACCGTGTTCCTGAGTTTGATGAGGACGAGTACGATGTAAAAGATAATTTTGAGGAATTTGGAGATATTTCAGAGGAAGATTTAGATTGGTTAAGAAAACAGGTTCCCAGCTTTGAAAAAAGTACGGATGTAGTCATGGGAAACCTTGGTGGAACAGCATTTGGGGACATTGCCCTGGTTCCGGGCCCCCAGCTAAGACAGCCAAAGGGGATTCGTGATATTACGGAATGGTATATATCAATTATATCACGGCCGGAAATTTTACATGAGATTTTTGAGTATGAACTTAACTATGCAATTAAGAATTTAAAAAAGATGCATGATGTTTTGGGAGAAACCATTCAGGTTGCCTATATTTGTGGAGCAGATTTTGGAACGCAAAATGGTCCGTTTTGTTCCAATGAAGTATTTCGGGATTTATATGCTCCCTACTATAAAAAGGTCAATGACTGGATTCACAGTAATACCACATGGAAAACCTTTAAACACTGTTGCGGAAGTATTTTTCCTTTAATTCCTGAGCTGATTAATGCGGGATTTGATATTTTAAACCCGGTGCAATGGACGGCACAAAATATGGATAAGGAGGAGCTAAAGAAGCAATATGGAGACCACATTGTGTTTTGGGGCGGCGGTGTGGATACCCAGAAAACCCTACCCTTTGGAACTCCGGAGGAAGTCTATCATCAGGTTTTGGATTGTTGTAAGGTTTTTGGAAAAAAGGGCGGATTTGTATTTAATACCATTCATAATTTACAGCCGGGGGTACCGGTGGAAAATGTAGTGGCTATGATAAATGCCGTAAAAAAATACAATGGAGAGAGCTAAATATTCCGTAGGGACAGGTATCTGTTTGGCCTGATCTAAAGGGGGTGTTGCAAAATGAAGGGCGGCAAATCATGTCGTTGCTTTTCATGCTGCAACATCTCCGACTTGTTTATGCCCATAATTGTATTTTTGGTCAATATTGCATTAAATTACTCCTTATGATAAAATTTGTAGGTAATTGCAAACTCAAAAACTGTCGCAATGATCTAATAAAATTTGTCAAGATGGATATTTATAAAGAGATATTAAAAAAACGCAGGCGGAAGGAGGGGTGTTGTGGCTACAATCAAAGAAGTTGCGAAGCTGGCACAGGTTTCTATTGGAACGGTATCAAACGTCCTGAATGGAAAAACAGGGAATGAAGAGCTGATACAAAGGGTTGAGTCTGCAATGACAAAGCTTTCTTACCGGCCGGATGCGAATGCCCGCAGTCTGAAAAATACAAAAAGTACAACCATAGGCCTTGTATTACCGGGCGTATTACAGAATGAATATGCGGAATTTTTACACGTAGTTGAAGAAAGATTGCGTGAAAAGGGGTATAGTATTTTAATCAGATTCAGTAGAAATAACTGTCTGCTTGAAAGAAAATCCATCGAACAGTGCATGGAACATTCTGTAGATGGGCTTATTATATATTCAGCTGCAAAGAAAGAGTTAAATCCGGTGCTGCAGCAGGATCAAGTTCCGACGGTTTTGGTCAGTAGAAGAAGATCCACAGAATATGATTGCGATTGTATCGTGGCTGACTACACAGATGCCTTTGAAGCTGCAATAAAAGCTTTTTTAAGAGGCGGAAAACAGAAGATAGGGTTAATTCTGGAGCATGACCTTTTAATAGAAGGGATGCTGTTAGAAATTTATAAAAAGTATCAAAACAGTGAGGATTTAATTAAGATCGTAGATTCTAACCAGGAATACGGCTTTCAGGCCATGTTTGAACTGTATACGGATAATCAGGAAATTAACGGGATTATTGCAGGAAGTTATTTAATTGCCCAAGGTGTAAAAAAGGCGATGGAGACCCTGCAAATTAAAAATATCCCGGTTATTGTTATAAAAGAAAGCAGCTGGATTGAGGATGAAAACTATTTTGAAGGGCAGATTAGTATTTCTCAAAAAAAGGTTGGGGCAAAGGCTGTAGATATCCTATTGGATGCTATTGAAAGGCCTAATCTCCATGAATCCATGACCAATGTGATAAAGGCTGAATATGATATTATATCCCCAATGAAAACAGGAATCAAAAAAGCAAAGCATGACTTACTTTTTGCTATGTTTGATTGCCCTTCCTCCAGAAGTCTGCAAATGCTGTCACGAATTTACGAGAAAGAAAGTGGAACAAAGATTACCTTTGACCTGTTTCCTTATAAGGAGCTGGAAGAGATGCTTTACTGCCATTCCATGGAAAAGAACAGGCAGTATGATGGATTTATGATGGACATTACCTGGTTGGAAGGCCTGATAGAAACGGGGGGAGTATATAACTTAGATGAAGTAAGGGCAGGGCATCAAGGATATTTTGACAGTTTTGTTGACGGGATTTTAAAGGATTATGGTATGTACGTGGAGTCCCTTTATGCATTTCCTTTTATGTCAGGTGCCCAATTACTTTTTTATCAGAGGGATTTATTTGAAGAACAAAGTTTAAAGCTGAGGTTTAAGCGGCTATATGGTGAGGAACTGGTGCCTCCGAAAACCTGGGCCCAGTTTAATTTGGTTGCAGAGTTTTTTACGAAGTCCTTCAATCCCCAATCCCCGGTAAAATACGGAGTTTCCCTGGTTTCCGGGGTGAATACATATACGACGATAGGGTTTTTAATGCACCTATGGTCCTATGGCAGTAAAATCTTTGATAAAAACGGAAAAGTGGTTATCAATAATAGCAATTCTATCGCCGCTTTAAAAAATTTTGTTGCTTCGTACCAGTATAATTCAGAGGCAGATATTCAATCATGGAATGATGCAGCAAGAGAATTTATGACAGGAAACTGTGCTATGGTGATTCTCTACGATTCTGATGCAGGAGAGATCAATAACTATATCAAATCCAAGGTTGCGGGAAATACGGGCTATAGCTTGGTACCGGACGGTACTCCGGTGCTTGGCGGATGGAGCCTGGGAGTGAACAGATATGGAAAACACGTAGAGGACACAATTAATTTCTTATTGTGGGCATGTGGGAACCAAAATGGGATACCTCTTTCCCTGCTTGGCGGTTCAACTTTACGAAAAGAGTATTATGAGAGGGCAGACCTTGAAAATCTTGAGCCCTGGAAGCCTCTTATTTTAAAGAGCTATCAACAGAGCAGGAAACGTACAATGCCGGAGATCCTGGGTGAGAGCAGATGGAAGAATAATATTTATACGACGATTATCCCCCATGAGATTATGAGGGTGATAAAAGGTGAAGCCAGTGAGAAAGAAGCCTTGGAGCAGATAGAAAAGAAAATTTATCAGCTGATGGATTCTTAAGAAGTGCCATTCCATATTGCCCAGGGAATATATCAACCATTTACCTTCAAAAAAGTGTCGTAGCAGGCGATGAGCTGATTTATAAAATCAGCCACCTCTTCGGCACTTTCTTTCATTCCGCCCATCACCCATGTACGCAATACGCCAGTGCAGCCGGAGGCAAGGAAGGTGTACAGCCATTCCTGCTGTGCAGGGGTCATTTTGCTTTGGCGGGTGATCCAGTGGGACAGGATTAAATCCTTGCATTCAGAAAATAAGCGGGTAAAGTATTTTGAATTATCATTACAGAAGATATACTTATTGGAATAAGGATGGTTCTCCTGCAGGATTTTTACGAAATATAAGGTCGTATTATTATTACCATCTATGGAATACTGCAGCAGGCGCTGCTTGATTTCAGCGATGGATTCCATCTCTAATTCCTCTGCCAGGGAATAGATACCCTCATAATGGCTATAGAAGGTAGTCCGGTTGATATCTGCTCTTTCGCACAGCTCCTTCACGGTAATTTTGTGCGATGGCTTCTCCAGCAATAATTCCAGAAACATATCCTTGATTAGCTGTTTGGTATAACGGACACGGCGGTCTGATCTCATAAGGGTCTCCTAATATTTAATATTCAACACTTCTCTTGTAAGTGTTGGTTATCTGACACGGGGTGGATGGTTGATGGTTGTTAATGCGTTATAGATAAATTATAATAGCTTCATATGGAAAAGACAACAGGTGTTGGGTAAACATAAGGAAAATTACACAACTTCTGGTTAAGTGATTTCCATATAGTTTAATCAACGTACGAAGTGTATAATAAGGTGTATAAAAATAAAATAGTTAAAGAAAGGACAAGCATATGAAATATTTTTGTAATCCCCTGAATATCGAATATAAGTATCAGTTCCATCAAAAGGAAGGGCAGGGCGGATTTGTCATCAACCGTGAAGCAGCCGACCCGTCCCTGGTCCTGTTCCATGACCTTTACTATCTGTTTCCTTCCATGACGGCAGGCTTTCTAACCAGTAAGGATCTGGTTAGCTGGGAATTCCATAAATTCCGTAATGAAATGCCCATCTATGATTATGCGCCAGACGTAAGGGTGATCGGTGACTATCTTTATTTCTCAGCGTCAAAGAGGATGTCGAACTGTCATTTCTACAGGACAAAGGATCCGATTAATGATACCTTTGAGCTCATCGAGGGAAGCTTCCCCTTTTGGGATCCGAACCTGTTCTGCGATGAGGACGGAAGGATCTATTTCTATTGGGGCTGCTCCAATATGACGCCGATCTATGGTGTGGAATTAGATCCGGCAAGCTTTAAGCCTAAGACAGAGCCTCTGGTTATGTTCGGAAGCAGGGAGCAGGAATATGGCTATGAAAGAAATGGCGAAGACCATGTCCCGCCCAAGACGCCGGAGCAGATCGAGGCAACAGTCCAGGCCATGATAAAGAGGAATCCGGGGATGCCGGAAGAGCAGAAGCAGATGATGTATAAATACATGGGAAATGACCCCTACATCGAAGGTGCATGGATGACAAAGCATAACGGGAAGTACTATCTCCAGTATGCGATTCCCGGAACCCAGTATAATGTATATTGTGATGGGGTATACGTATCCGATGCACCCCTGGGACCCTTCCATTTGGCAAAGAACAATCCGTTTTCCTATAAACCCGGTGGTTTCTTCCCGGGAGCAGGCCATGGCTCCACGGTGGAGGACAGGTCAGGAATGCTATGGCATACGGCGACGATGCGTATCAGCATTAACCATAATTTTGAACGTAGGCTGGGTCTTTGGCAGGCGGGCTTTGACCAGGACGGGGAACTCTTCTGTGACCAGAGGTACGGCGACTGGCCCCTCAGCGTGGAGCAAAAGCCCTGGGATAAGCCGGAATGGATGCTGCTTTCCTATGGCAGGGAGGTAACTGCTTCCTCCGGCACCGGAATGGAGCATGTAACGGATGAGAATGTACAGACCTGGTGGAAGGCTGCAGAGTCAAGACCCGGTGAATGGGTGCAGCTTGACCTGGGCAAGGCCTATGATGTGAGGGGAATCCAGATCAACTTCGCGGATGACCAGATACAGGCGGAATTACCGGAAGGGGCAGAGCTTCAGGGCGAGATGCATGATAGGCGTTATATAGACCAGGGGAACCATGTGACCAGGTGGATCCTGGAAGGCTCTGTGGATGGTAAGGAATATTTTGTGATCGAGGATAAATCAGAGGCGATGACGGATCTATCCCATGATTTTATTGTGCGGGAGGACGGACTCCAAGCCAGGTACATAAAGCTGACCGTAAAAGAATTGCCCTTCAACCAGATACCCTGCATCTCAGGACTTCGCGTGTTTGGAAAGACAGAAGGAGAGCTGCCTGGAAAGCCGGAAAATGTAGCGGTGGAGATATTAAGCCCCTTGGATATCCAGGTACAGTGGGAGAAGGCGGATGCTACCGGCTACAATGTTTTATGGGGTCATTCCCCGGATAAGCTGTACCACAGCTATATGGTCTTTGGCAGGACGAGCCAGAAGATCGGTGCGCTGATGAAGGAAGAGCCCCTTTATATCAGGGTGGATTCCTTTAATGAGGTTGGAATTACAGAAGGCGGGACAATTAAAGTATTTTAAAGAAATAACAGGAGGGGGTATCCCATCATCCAGAAACCTAGTGACAGGTTTCGGAATGGGATACCCCCTCCTTGGCTTTATGCGTTACCATAAGGCACCCCGGCGGCCGGAAAAAGTTACTGAATGTCCGTGGAAAAGTTACTTGACCTATGCTAAGATGAAGCCATGATAAAAACAACTGCAGGAGTTTAATCAGAAAAAACAATCAGGAGGATATTGTTGTGAAAAAGCGATTATTAAGCATATTACTTATTGCTCTTATGTTATTTTCATTCACTGCATGCAACGGGGGAAAAGAGACAGGAAAAACGGAGGACTCCGCAGGAAAGCCAAGCGATTCAGCAAAAACAGAGGATACAGGGGCAGACAAGGAAAAGCCGGCGGATACAGGATCGGACGAAGAGGTTACCTTATCCTTGATGGTAACAACAAGACCTACTACGGAGAGCAAGGATTTCTATCTGGACTGGCTCCCGGAGCTGGTGAAGGAAAAGTATCCGAATATTAATATAGAAGTAGAGCAGCTTCCAACGGATCAATATAAGCAAACAGTACGGTTAAAATTCGCAAGCGGGGAAGGCCCGGATTTCTTTACCTGGTGGGCTGGACTTCAGGCAAAGGATTTAGTAGAGGCAGGCTATGTCAGGGATTTATCAGAATTTCCCCAGCTGGGTAAATTCAAGAAGGAAATCGCAGATTCCTATGCATTTGATGGAAAGAATTATGCGATACCCCTGGGAACCAGCTTTTTAACAACCTGGTATAACAAGGATGCATTTGCAAAGGCAGGCATTACGCAGCTGCCCCAGAATTGGCAGGAATTCCTGGATTGCTGTGAAAAGCTGAAGCAGTCCGGCATTACGCCGATTACGGCAGGGGATAAGCAGTCTTTCGTAATCCAGTTCGGTATGTACCAGATCGGTGCTTCAGAAATTTATGCGGAGAACCCTAATTTTGATAGCCAGCTATTCACCGGAGAGACGAAATTTACAGATCCCAGCTGGGTGAGTACGGTACAAAAATTTGCCGACCTATACCAGAAGGGCTACGTTATAGAGGATTCCTTAGGTTTATCCCAGGAGCAGAGCCGCCAGGCCTTCTTAGACGGAAAGGCAGCGATGATTTTTGATGGAAGCTTTGGCTATGATGCATTAGCGAAGCAGGGAGCCGTGGAATTTGAAAAAGGAATATTCTGCGTTCCATCCAATGACCAGGGAAAGAAATTTGTCTATAATCTGACACCGTCAAACGGTATCTTTGTAAACTCTGATGATAAGAAACAGGATGCCATCGATAAGGTATTGGAATATTGGTTTACGGAAGGAACACCGCTCTTTGAGAAATGGACGACAACGACCAGCGATATCTCATGCTATGACGGCGTAGAGGATTCCAGGGAATTGATTAAGGAATATCTGGACAGATATAAGAATGACCAGAGTATCTATAATTTAAATAATGCCTGGCCGGAAGGGGTAAGTGACATGATGTGCACGATATTCCAGGATGTCATCTCCGGCAATTCATCAGCTGAGGATGTTTGCAAGGGTATGGATAGTAAATTCGAGGAACTTACAAGATAGTACATTAGTGTATTAGGGCGTGTTTGAACATTCATTGCACTGTCCTGCACGCCCTAGATTGCAAGGATCTTAGATAGCAAATTATGATAAGGCATTTGCAAAAGGTGATATATATTTTTGCAGATGTCTTATTTCATAAAGAGAGAAAGGTAGAGTATGGCAGATAGAAGGAAACGGTATATTTTACTGGCGTTTTTAGTACCGGCATTAAGTTTTTATTTGATATTTTGGATTTCCCCTGTATTGATGTCCTTTTTTTATGGACTGACAAACTGGAGCGGACTTGGGGATTATGATTTTATCGGCTTGAAAAACTTTAAATATCTGATAAAAGAAGGAACCATGTTCAATTCCTTAAAAAATACGGTCACCTATGCACTGTTCGTCGTTCTTTGGGGGAACCTCCAGGCATTGTCCCTGGCTCTTATCTTGAATATGAAGCTCAGGACAAAGGGCTTCTTTCGGACTGTATTTTATATTCCCGCATTATTTAGCACCATCGTGGTCGCTTTTATTTGGAGCTATGTCTATGCGCCTCATTACGGCATGATTTATGAAATTACATCGACCATTGGATTTACAAAGCACCTGAATTTAATCGGCAACAGCGCAACCGCATTGCTTGCCACGGCCTTTGTTGAGACCTGGAAGACCTCCGGCACGATGACGATCATCTATCTGGCAGGCCTCCAAAACATCCCTGAGGAAATTCTGGAATCCGCTAAGATTGATGGCTGCGGCGCCTGGAGGACTACATGGAACGTAAAAATTCCTATGCTGGCAAATACCATCACCGTAAATGTCATGCTGGGCTTGATCGGCGGTTTCAAATCCTTTGATTATGTCTTTGCCCTGACCGGAGGAGGCCCGGGGAAATCATCCTCAACCCTAATGTATAGCATTTATAAGATGGCCTTTGCGGAAAGCCAGTTTGGCAAGGCAGAAGCCCTGGCAGCAGTCGCATTCCTGTTCATTTTAGTGGTCTCCGTGATAGTGCTGTTGTTTATGAAGCGAAAGGAGATGGAAGCGTAATGAAAAAAAGTGTTCGCAATGAGATACTGGTAACGGTTGGTATCGGACTATTCTTCTTGTTATTCCTGTCTCCGATTATTATTGCCCTTTCCGGCTCCTTCCGGGAGTTAAAGGATACCAGCTCATATTTGAAGCTATTTAACAATATCAGCTTGGAAAGCTATAAGGAAGCATTTTCTAAAATGAAATATTTCCGTTCTTTAAAAAACAGTGTTATCATTACTTGTATCAGTACCTGCATTCTGCTGGTGACATGCTCCATGGCCGGATATGCGATTGCCAGGCTAAAACATAAGCTAGGGGCATTTTTTCAAATTTTCTTCCTGGCAGGAATGATCGTATCCGCCCAGATGTCGATTATACCGATGTACCGTATCGTAAACAAGCTGGGGATTGGCAATACCATTGCGGCACCCATATGCCTGTATGTTACCGCCGCATTGCCCTTCTCCATCTTTCTTTATACGAATTTCATTAAATCCAGCGTTCCCGTGGCACTGGAGGAGGCCGCCAGGGTTGATGGGGCAGGCGTCGTACATACCTTCCGCAAAATTGTGATACCGCTGACGAAGCCCGCGTTGATTTCCATAGTCATTACCCAGGGAGTACCCATCTGGAATGACTTCTTCTTTGGGATGCTGTTTCTGTCAGCGCCAAAGCAGAAGACATTGCCCCTCACCATGCTTAATTTCATCGGTGACATGGAAAATGCAACCCAGTGGAACACGCTGTTTGCGGCCTGCTTTCTGAGTGCTGTCCCTATGCTGATGGTTTACATGTTCTTACAAAGGTATTTCGTGGGAGGATTAACGGTAGGAGCTGTGAAGGGCTGAATGCAGGCTAAAATTCATGAGATATGAGGTAAAGCTTCCTATGAAATTTTATAAAAGCATAAAATTTAAGTTCCTGGCCTGTCTGTTGTTGGTTTCCATATTGCCTGTGCTAATTATCTTTGTCTTTACTTTAAACAGTAATTCAAGGTTTTACCAGTCACAGCTTGCCCAGGTAAGCAATAATGAGATGAAATCAATCACTACCAGAATCAATACCAATTTGGAAAGCCAGAATAACCTTCTGACCTCCTTAATTTTCAGCAAATATGATAATGAAAGCTGCATCCTGTCGATCTGTGAGCAGGAGGGGAAGGGAAAGAACCCTACTCCTTATGAAAGGCTGTCGAGCTACCGGAAATTTGAGTATGTCTGCAGCAACCTGATTGCAAATAATGAGTATGCGGAAGGCATTTATCTGTTTAATGAAAGCCAGTATACCTATTCCTTTGTTAAGAACAGGGAGTTTTGGCTGGAGGAACATTATAAGGATTCAGAGTGGTATAACAGGCTGGTGAATCAGGAGGAGCTTCAGGTCGTGGTCATGTACCAGCCTCCCCATAAGAATCAGGAGAAAGTCATATTCGCCAGATATTTCACGGACGTCAAAGGAAAAAATGGAAGCGTCCTTGCCGTAGTCTGCAACAATAAAATATTTGAGAATAAGCCGTCCTGGGGAAAGGGATTCATTCTGGACCAGGGCGGGACAGCTATTTATGGAGGAACGGAGCAGAACCTTACCCAAACGGAGAAGAACCAGATCCTGGAGAAGGACAGCGGGGTAATTATCCGTGGGAAGAATGAGGATGCGTATATCTATGGAAGCCTGGATGCGAACCATTGGAAGATTGTATCGAAGATTTCCTTTGGACCATTGGATGAGCTTTACCAAAAGAATACCCGGTATTTGATCCGCATGATCGCAGTGATCCTGGTATTCGTATTGATACTCCTGGTGGTCTCCGAGAGGATTTTTATAAAGCCGCTGGAAAAGCTGGCACAGATCATGAACCATACCAAGGGCACCAACATAACCTTCGAAAACACACAAAAGGAGAGGGAGGACGAGATTGGGATTTTGTACCGGGGCTATGAAACCATGATAGGGGAAATTAATGAGCTCATCCAGGAGAAATATGTAGGACAGATCGAGTTTTTAAAGTCGAGGCTAAAAAACCTGATGAGCCAGATTAATGCCCATTTTATCTTTAATACCCTGGAAAATATTAATTGTCTTGCCGAGATTGAAAAAAACCGGAAAATTGCTATTATGTCAAAATCCCTTGGGGATATGCTGCGTTACAGCATCGAGTATGAAGAGGACGAAGAGAAGCTGTCCGTAGAAATCGGGCATATCAAGCAGTACATACAAATACAGGAAATACGGTTTGAAAATAAGATTGCCCTGGAATTAGAGATTGATGAGGGCTTAGAAGAGGCAACAGTATTAAAATTCATGCTGCAGCCGATTATAGAAAATGCGATTGAGCATGGGATGGCAGGAAGGGATGTCCCATGGATTATACAGCTAAGGGCATTCCGGGAAGGAGACCGGTTAATCCTGTGGATCCAGGATAACGGAACCGGGATGGAGGAAGAGGAGTTGGTAAGGGTAAGGGATCTGATGTGGCAGACCGGCTCGACCTTGGAGGATTCCCGCTATTCCAGCATCGGCCTGTCCAATATCCATAAAAGGCTCCAGCTGCTCTATTCGCAAGCAGCAGGGCTGTATCTTGAGAACCTGCCAAAGAAGGGGCTAAGGGTTGTTGTCTATCTTCCATATCATTAAAACAGTAAAGGTCTAAAAGGGGTGAGGCGGACTTTATGTATCGGTATATTATTGTGGATGACGAAGCAATTATCAGAAAAGGCTTAATCAGTAAAATCAAGGACATTACCTCCATTGATATCGGCTGCGTGGGAGAAGCGGCTGACGGGGCGGAGGGCTTGAGGCTAATTGAAGAGGTGGATCCGGATATTGTTATTACAGACATGAAGATGAGGAAAATGGATGGCATGGAATTCTTAGACCGGATTAGTGAGAGCTATCCAGAGAAGCCCATTATCGTAATCAGCGCCCACAAAGCCTTTAGCTATGTGAATAAGGCGATTGAAAAAAGGGCCGTCGGGTACGTCCTAAAGCCATTCTCCACGGAAGAGATTGAAAAACAATTAAAGACGGCCGTCGGACAGATTGAGCAGCAGAAGAATCTGCTCCAGCTAAAGGAAAAGGTCGCTACCTATGAGCAGAAGAAGGAATGGGATCTATTGTTCGAGGTTTTGTTGGAGCCCTGGAATGGGCTGATGGAGGATAAGCTTGCAGCGAAGGGCTTTTCGGGGACGGATTATTATCTGCTGATCTCCATTAATACCATGGCGCAGCGCTGTGCCTCCATCACGGAGCAGCTTTGCTCGGAGTATCTGCACCAGATCCATTCTGTGGTTTTGGATAACCCGGTCAATAAGCACCAATGCCTCCTGCTCATGTCCGTAAAGGATGAGGCGCTGGTAAATAAAATGGCGGTAAAGGCAGAGCATATTTCCATGCATGTACAAAGAGCCATAGCCGCTGTTCCGGCTTACCTATGCATCAGTGAGGTGTTCCAGGGGCTCCAGAAGCTCAATCGCTGTTACGTAAGCAATGATAAATTGCTGAGGAGGATATATCTTAGTGATAAGGCGAGGATTCTCCATGCTGGGGATCCGTGTAAAAATGAAGCTGTGATCTATGACGAAGAGTACCTAAAGCATAGCTTTATAAAAATGAAATATCATAAGGAAACAGCGGCAGAGGTCTTAAAGGACTTTTTTGGCGGAATCGACATTGAAAAGCATACCTTGGGGGAAATCGGAGATGCATGTGAAGGCTTAGTTGAAGCCGTAAATCATTATGCGGTGCAAAAGGGTGTGGGAACGGATGATATTATGGGCGTATTTTACCGCAGGTATTTGTTCTGTAGCTCCATAGAGAAGATGCAAAAGGAGATATCCGGGTATATCACATTGATTTTAAGCTCCATTGAGATGCAGGAAAATAACCAGGAGAATTTGCTGGAGCAGATTGAGAACCATATAAAAAATAATTACCATAATAAGCTTACGCTGCAAAGACTCTCGGAGGAGCTGTTTGTGACCCCGGAATATTGCAGTAAATTATTAAAAAGTAAGTTGAATAAGAGCTTTAACGAATATATCAGCGAAATACGCATTGAGAGAGCGAGGAGGCTTCTGCGGGAAACGAACCTAAGCGTAGAAACCATATCGGATGAGATCGGTTATTCCAATCCAAAATATTTCTTTAAAATTTTCAAAAAATTGACCAATTATAGTCCGATGGAATACAGGAATAAGGGATGACTTAAGCGGTGAAGGAAAACGGAGGGAAACATGCTATATAAGAAGAAAGCAGATGATGGATTAAAGCCGGAGCTATTTAGGGAGCCGACCAAGGAATACAGGGCTACCCCTTTCTGGGCCTGGAATAATAAGCTGGATAAGGAGCTGCTGTTGCGTGAAATCGGGCAGCTAAAGGAGATGGGGATGGGCGGCGCCCATATCCACTGTAGGGTAGGCCTTGACACGGAATACCTGGGGGAGGAATTCTTTGAGCTGGTAAGGCTTTGTAATGAGGAAATGAAAAAGAAGGAAATGCTTTGCTGGCTCTATGATGAGGACCGCTGGCCCTCCGGGAGTGCGGGTGGACTGGTTACGAAGGAAGAAAGGTTCCGGTCCCGCTTTCTGGTATTTGCACCGGCGGGCTTTCAGGAGCCGGAGGAGGAAGGCTTCATGTCCGCCGCAAAAGCGGTCAGGAGCAGCAGCCGGGTTCTCCTGGGAAGGTACCGGATCCATTTTGATGAAAAGGGTTTTATGGTTTGTTATGAGAGGATGAAGCCTTCCGGAGAGGAAGGAGCAGGAAAGAGGAATGCTTCCGATACCGAAGGAATGGGGAAGAGGGATGGTTCCGATACCGAAGGCGGGAAAACAGGGAATGGTGACGATTTCAGCGGGCAGGAACTCGCAGACAGTCCCGGCACCGGAGAGCATGCTATGTGGGAAGCCTATCTTGAGATATCCGGAGATACGCCATGGTTTAATAACCAGGCCTATGTGAATACCCTGGATAAAAAGGCGATTGACCGCTTTATCCAGGTTACCCATGAACAGTACTACGAGCACCTAAAAGAGGATTTTGGCACGAATATCCCGGCGATCTTTACGGATGAGCCCCAGACAAGCCATAAGGAATGCTTAAGGAGCCCCTTCCAAAGGGAACCGGTGATTATGCCCTTCACAGATGACTTTGAAGAAACCTTCCGGGGGAAATATGGCTGCTCCATCCTAGAACAGCTTCCGGAATTAGTGTGGGAGTGCAAGGATCAGGAGGTATCCCAGATCCGGTATTTTTACCACAGGCATGTTTGCGAACGGTTTTCGGAGGCCTTCGGTGATAATGTGGGAACCTGGTGCAGGGAGCGCGGGATCGCATTGACGGGTCATATGATGAATGAATGGACCCTGCATTCCCAGACCATGGCAATAGGGGAGGTTATGCGCCCCATGAAGAATTTTGATATTCCCGGGGTGGATATGCTGTGCGACAGGAGGGAGCTGTCCACGGTAAAGCAGGCTCAGAGCATCGCCCGCCAGATGGGCAGGGAGGGAGTGCTAAGTGAATTATACGGGGTAACGGGCTGGGATTTCGATTTCAGGAACCATAAGCTGGCTGGGGATTGGCAGGCGGCCCTTGGCGTAACCGTGCGTGTACCCCATCTGACCTGGGTATCCATGGAGGGAGAAGGGAAACGGGATTATCCGGCCAGCATCGGCTACCAGTCACCCTGGTATAAGGAATACAGCTATATCGAGGATCATTTTGCCAGGCTGAACACGGCGTTGACCAGGGGAGTTCCCATTGTTTCCGTAGGCGTCCTGCACCCGATTGAATCCTACTGGCTGCATTGGGGGAACCAGGAGCAGACATCCGTGATCCGGCAGGTGCTGGAGAATAATTTTGAGAACCTGATCCAGTGGATGCTTTACGGCCTAATTGATTTTGACTTTATATCGGAGGCGGTTCTAAGTGAAGAAGGGCAGGCCTGCACGGATTTCCTCTTCCCTATGGGAGAGATGAAATATAAAGTGATTGTGGTGCCGGAGTGCTACACCCTGAGAAGCAGTACCCTGGATAAATTAAAGGAATTTGAAGGCCGGGGCGGCAAGGTAATTTTTATGGGAAACCTGCCGAAATACCTGGATGCAAGAAGGAGCCGGAAGCCGGAGGAGTTTGCAAAGTCCTGTACCCGGATTTACTATCATTTCGGTGACTTATTAAATGCCTTAGAGCCCTACCGTGATATTGACCTGTCCGTCACCTCTGCGGATGGATACGACCCCACGAAAATGAAGCATAGGGAAACGGGAAACAGGACCTCCAACATGATCTACCAGCTTAGGCAGGACGGGGAAGACCGGTGGCTCTTTTTATGCCATGTAAATAAGCCGGGAAATGAGCATATTACCTATACGGAAAAGCTGGAGATCAGGATAAAAGGGGAATACCAGCCTGTAGTTTATAATACCATGACAGGGGAGATCTATAAAATTTTGCCGGAATTTGATGGAGGGGATACATTAATTACATATTATTGCTCCTTACATGACAGCCTGTTGCTGAAGCTGACTAAGAAAGAAGCATCGCCGGAGGGCATCGAATCCCTGTACCATACCCCGAAGCAAAGGGCATGCCTGCCGGAGCCGGAGCATTATTACCTGGAGGAGGAAAATGTCTATCTGTTAGATCTGGCAGAGTATTCCTTTGACCGGGGAGCCTGGCAGGAGGAAGAAGAGATACTGCGCATCGATAATCTCTTCCGCAGGAAGCTCAACTACCCTCTTCGCATGGAAGCCCTGGCACAGCCATGGACCAACCAGGACAAGACGAAAAACAGCCATGAATTAGGCCTGCGTTTTAAGATATTTTCCCACATAGCGCTGGACGGTTGCATGCTAGCCATGGAAAAGGCGGGTTCGGCAAAAATATGCTGGAACGGTGAACAGGTGGCCTCTGGGATCAGGGGATGGTACGTGGATGAAAGTATCCATAAGGTGTTCCTGCCAAGGCTGAAAGCGGGGGAGAACCTCCTGGAGCTATCGATTCCCTTTGGGCCGAAGGTAAATATAGAATGGTGTTATTTGTTGGGGAATTTCGGGGTGCAGGTATTTGGCAGGAGGAAAGAGGTCATCCAGCCCCCGGCCCGGATTTACTATGGGGATTTTACCAGGCAGGGCTTGCCCTTCTATGGGGGAAACCTCATATATGAGGTTCCGGTTACCTGTAAAGCCGGAAGGCTGCACATTGAGGCGTCCCATTACCGGGGAGCCCTGATCCAATGTGAGGTCGATGGGGAGAAGAAAGGAAATATTGCGCTGGCGCCCTACCGTCTGGATTGCGGATATGTGCAGGAAGGCAGCCATTTGTTAAGGCTTAAGATATTCGGCAACCGGATCAATGCATTTGGGGCGCTGCATAACGCGGATGCTTCTGAGTCCTGGTACGGCCCTAATCTCTGGAGGACGACGGACGAGAAGTGGAGCTATGAATACCAGCTAAAGGAAATGGGGATTTTGACTGCCCCACGGTACTGGGTGGAAGAGTAAATTAATGATACCGATTGGACGATGAAGTTTGAAAGAAAGTCACTTTCAAACTATTTATTAAGGCCTATTCACAAAGCGAATGTATTCGCTTCTGGAATAGGTCATCAAAAAATGAAAGGCACAGGTATAATTATGGGAAATAAATTTTTAACCGGGGTATACCCGGTAATGTTAACCCCATTTACAGCAGAAAACCAGGTGGATTATGAGAACCTGGAAAAACTGGTTGAGTGGTATATTGATGCCGGAGTAGCAGGGCTTTTTGCAGTGTGCCAGTCCAGTGAAATGTTCTTCCTGACCCTGGAGGAAAGGGTAAACATAACAAAATTCGTGGTGGAGAAAGTCGCAGGAAGAGTGGCTGTAGTAGCCTCAGGGCATATCTCCGATTCCCTGGAGGAGCAGGCGGAGGAATTAAATGCGGTTGCACAAGCAGGGCCGGATGCCGTGATCCTGCTTACGAACCGCCTTGCGAGGGAGGAAGAGGATGACGGGGTATGGATTAGGAATTTAGAACTGCTGCTGGAAAAGCTTCCCGCTGATTTACCCCTTGGATTTTACGAATGCCCCTACCCATATAAAAGAGTGATGACACCAGAACAATTAAGGTGGTGCGGCAATACTGGCAGATTTTATTTTACCAAGGACACCAGTTGTGATTTGGGACAGATAAAGAAGAAGCTGGAGGCGACCCGGGGGAGCAATATCCGGCTATACAATGCGAATACTTCAACCCTTTTGGAATCCTTGCAGGAGGGCGCTTCCGGCTTTAGCGGTGTTATGGCTAATTTCCATCCCGGATTATATGTATGGCTCACGGAGAATTTCCGGAAGGAGCCGGAGAAGGCGAGGCAGGTGGCGGATCTTTTGACAGTGGCATCCCTGATCGAGCGCCAGGTATATCCTGTGAACGCTAAGTTTTACCAGAGACAAATAGGGAACTTTAAGACGATACATACCAGGTCAAAGGATTCCAGCCTTTTCAATGCTACCTGTGAGCTGGAAATGGATCAATTGACCCGCCTGGTCGAGTTTGTGGGCAAGGCTGTGTTAGAAGGATAGGATCAGTGGAGTGACCAATTTGAAAGGCTGGGTGGAAGGATGAAAAAAGTATTAGTGACGGCAACAAATTATTCAAAGTACTGCAGGGAAGGAAAGCAGCTCCTGTTGGATTATGGCTGTGAGATTATCGAGAATCCATATGGCTATGCATATCCCAGGGAAGAGCTAAAGAGGCTGGTAAGGGATATCCATGGGGCTGTAGTAGGGATAGACAGCTGGGATGAAGAGCTTTTTAAGCTCGCCCCTAACCTACAGGCGATTGCCCGTT
This sequence comes from Clostridiales bacterium, assembly GCA_012839295.1. GTDB lineage: Bacteria > Bacillota > Clostridia > Lachnospirales > Lachnospiraceae > Mobilitalea. The sequence goes on along the minus strand of DUNO01000048.1, from coordinate 384,031 downwards.
TTGGCGTCGGGGTGGATAATATAGACCTGGAAGGCGCGAAGGAGCATGGAGTTATCGTTTCAAATTGCCCCGGCATTAATACCTCGGCTGTAGCGGAATTAGCGCTGGGGCTGATGCTTTCCCTGACCAGGAGGATACCTGCCCTAAATGAGGGTACCCGAAGAGGGGAATGGGCAAGACCCATGACCCATGAGCTGAAGAGCCAGACGGTAGGCCTCCTTGGCTTTGGGGCGATTGCCCGTAATCTAGCCGGAAAATTAAAGCCATTCGGGGCAAGGATGATAGCCTATGACAAATTCCCTGATCAGCAGAGTGCGGGGCATTTAGGGGTGGAGCTGATGTGCGTGGGCAGGCTCTTGGAGGAGAGCGACATCATTTCCATCCATATACCGGCAACGGATGAAACCAGGGGCTTTATTAATGATGAGACCATTGCAGGCATGAAGCCGGGAGTGTATATCGTCAACACGGCGAGGAGCAGCATCGTCGATGAAAGAGCATTATACCGGGGATTAAAATCAGGAAAGATAGCGGGGTATGGAACCGATGTGCTTGACCGTGACCCGGCTTCCGGCGAAAATCCATTGCTGGAATTCCCGGAGTGTATTGTCACCCCCTACACCGCCGCAGAGACCTATGAGAACTATGCAGCCACGGGCATCGCTACGGCACAGGCCTTGATATCCGTATTTAATGGGGAGGAGCCAAGGAACCGGCTGGCCTAGGGGGGACTTTCTGCTGGAAAGACATGGCATGCCATATAGGTAGAATCTTTTATTGTTATGCACCTGGAGTTTTGCTATACCTACAGACAGAAATAGTCAGGCAGAGAATTTTACGTGATTCTCTGCCTTTCTCTGAATGACTGACTTCATATGTCCCAGAAGCAATAGTCCTAGCCGTGGATACGCAAATGGTTTCTTGAATTTACCGTAAAAACGGTTGTGTATTTTTGCTACAAAAACTTGTATTTTTCGTGATATTGACGGGTGGAAATCTCTGGATCCTATTGTAGGATTCTGCTATAATAACATCATCTAATTTATTTCAATTCCCGGGCTGTATGTTAAAGCCTCAGGCATTTCTGCCTATTGATCACCACAAGAATTATCATCATTAAAGAAAGAACCCGTCAGCGGCTGGAAGATCTGCCAAAAGCTTTGGAAGGATATTGCGCCTGCTATGAGTATCTGCTATAATTTTAGTAGAAAAAAGGCTCTGTATGGCATGGAAACACAGTATCTCCCGGTTTGCTGATGAGGCACAGAGGAGGAAACGATGCAATTATTAGTGAAAGAAACAAGTGGTGGCTACATTGCCAAGAGCCAAGGGGAACGTCTGAATCCCTTAAATGATTACCTTTTTAAGCAGTATATGGGGACGGAGGAATGCAAGATATGTCTAATCTCGTTCCTAAATGCGGTGTTGGAAGAAGAGCTCACGGGCGTAGAAATCATTAAGAACCTGGAACTTCCACAGGAGACTCCGGAAGGGAAGTTCGCCAGGCTGGACATCAGGGCAAAGCTGCCGAATGGGACGCAGGTTAATATCGAGGTCCAGCTGCTGAACGAAGACAATATCGTAAAACGGGGCCAGTACTATAATGGGAGGCTGTTCATCTCAGGAATCGGACTTGGGGACGATTACAAGGAGCTGAGGAAGGTGATTTCAATCAATATATTGAACTTCAATTACTTTGATTATCCGGAATTCCATATCAGCAGCCATTTCCGGGTGGACCAGCATCCAGAGATGGTTCTGTCTGATGACCAGGAGATCCACTTCCTGGAGCTTAAGAAGTTCTATAAAAGCGAGACCTATGACCGGAAGCCCCCCCTGCACCGTTGGATGAAATATTTTGACCGTAACCTTGAGGAAGAGGAATTAAAGGAGTTGGTGAAGATGGATAAAGCGATTGCGACGGCAGAAGAAAGAAGCAAAAGAGCGGCAGCCAGCGAGAAGGAGATGCGCTACTATGAAGCGCTGGAGGATGCCCGGAGGAACATGATAAGCTCCATGAATTATCAAAGGGAGCAGGGCTTCAAGGAAGGTGAGTTAAGATTTGCAACTCTGACAGAGCATTTGTTGAGAGATAAGCGGATGGAAGAGCTGCAACAAAGTATAAAGGATTCGGAGCTTCGGGAAAGATTATATCGGGAATATGGTATATAAGGATATCATGACCTTTGTATTTACAATTCACGAAGCTATCGGATGAGCTAACAGATATAATGGAAAAGGTTAGGCAGAGACTGTTATTTAGTTCTCTGCCTTTATCTTGTTACAGCTATTATGGAAAATTCATTTTTCATTTCTCCATTTGAGTAACAGGGAGGAATTAATGATTACCGCCACGGAGCCGATATTATGTACCAATGCGCCTACTACCGGATTTAGAACTCCTGTGATAGCAAGGCCAATAGCGATAAAGTTGAGTGCCATGGAGGCAGCGAGGTTAATGTTAATTGTTTGCATGGTTTTTTTTGCAAGCTGCAAAAGATGGGGGATTTCCTTAATGTCGTCACCGACAAGAACTATATCGGCAGCGTCGACTGCAATATCACTTCCGATACTGCCCATCGCAATTCCCACATAGGCGGTTTTAAGTGCCGGAGCATCGTTAATCCCATCACCAACCATGCAGACTGGTTCGTTTTTTTGCTGATAAACCTGGATGGCCTCCAGCTTATTTTCCGGCAGGCAGCCGGCCTTTATATTATTGATGCCTGCAAGCTCCAGCAGCAGGGCTTCGCCTACTTTGGGATCTATGCTAATTATTTGGGTTACGACGGGTTTGCCATAGGTCAGGGTTCCAGTTTTATCAAAGGCAATACGTTTGATCTTGGCGAGCCGCTCCAGCGCATCACCCTCCCGGATAAGGATTCCGTATCTGGTGGCATTTCCGATTCCCGCCATAATGGCAGTGGGGGTAGCCAGCACCAAAGCGCAGGGGTAGAATACAACCAGTATAGTAACCGAGCGGATAATTTCACCGGTTACAAACCAGGTAGCGATGGCAGAAAGAAGCGCGATGATAACAATCCAGGTAGCCCAGCGGAACAAAACAGTCCGTTTGTCCTCGTCAGTAAAGAATTTCAATAATATAATCCGCTCCCTTATATACCCATGGGGGTATAGGCACAGTTTACCCCTATGGGTATACCTTGTCAACAAAAAAAGACAGCTGCATTAATGAAAGCAACTGCCCTTTGAAATTAGATAATTATGTCATTCTTGAAAAGTGTTCGACCGCTTTGGCAAAGTCGGCAATGGTTTTATCAGCATCCCCATGTTCGATTCCCTCGCGGACACAGTGATTCAAATGCCCCTCTAAAATAACCTGCCCAACCTTATGCAAGGCGCTTTTTGCCGCATTGATTTGGATTAGGATCTCTTCACAGGGAACATCCTCCTCCACCATTTTATCAATGGCCTTGACCTGTCCTATAATTTTATTAAGCCGCCTGTGTAAATTATCAACATCCATGCACTGGCGCATATTGTCACCTCCCAACATACCCATATGGGTATGCTGACAGTATACCATGATGCAGCGGGGTGGTCAACAGAGGCGAAGGAAAGGGGTGGGTCTTGATTTCCTGAATTTTCCCCCATAACCATATCCCTACATATCTTCCTTTTTTGTCTTCTAATCCCATTAACTCACACGGTATTTTCCCTCAATTTTAATTGTCTTTTCCCGTCTGATATGTAATATTAAGATAGCCGTATGCTACGCCATATCTCATCACAAACTAATCTCATTCATGAGGGGAAATATTTTACATCGGGAGGATAGGTTGAAAAAAGAACATTTTCAACCTTTTCATTCAGGCCTATTCAATTTTTTGAATAGGTCATCAAAAAATTGAAAGGCACAGGGAATAAAATGAAAATAAAAAAACAAATCTTGGCACTGATCATTATTACATGCCAGATTACAATGCTATTTACAATGTTGCCGGCAAAAGTCGATGCAGCAACAGACACCTTAAAGAAGCGGCTAAACAATTCGGTAGTTATCTGTACCAATTCCAGCAAGGCCTTTGTAAACAATAAACAGGTTTGGGTTAATTCTTCGAATCCGCTAAGTGTACCGGTTGTGGATGACAAAACTACACTAATACCAATGACATTTGCTGCAACAACTTTCAAAGCAGATATGAAGCTAAATAAGAAATCCAATGTAATCACGGTTAAATATGGGCGCAAGACCTGTAAGCTAAAACTGGGAAGCAAGAATATGAGTATGAATGGAAAGAATATCAAGCTTTCAGAACCGGCCCGGAAGATTCGTGGAGAAATATACATACCTATGCAAGGCATTGTTGATAAGGTGTTTGGTAAGAAAATCTTTACATATTTCAATGTTAAAGTCATAGGAAACAAGGCAAAGCCGTTTAGTGTTAATACGGATAAGCGTTTATTAAAAGATCTTACAAATCTTTTTGATGAAACACAGCTTAGTAAGAAAACAGTTTACTCGGATAAGGTTCAAGCACTTGTGCCCGAATCATTTACAAGGATGGATCAGAATGAGATCAAAGCTGAATTTGCCGGGGAGGATTTACCTGATTCTGCTTACACGAATGATAGTGCGAATGCGATGTTGGCTTTTTATTATTCTGATGACGTAAAAGTAGATAAGGGTATGATTAATGATTTAATAAAAGATATAGCTATCAATAAAAATAAAAGTGATTATCTTGAGAGCAGTGATAAACTATTAAGTACCAGTATAAAAGAAACGAATAGAACAACGGTTGGTTATTATGAAGTGATTTCTAAGAATAGTGATGGCAAGGTTTATTCTTTAAATCTTTATACCGTGGTAAATAATAGATTATTTTATTGCACCTTTGCCTGTGAAAAGAAAGATATGAACAAGTGGCAAAATGCGGCCAGAAGAATTGCGGATTCCGTATCGGTGGGGAAATTCTCTGTTGCAGAGGCTTCTCCGGATGTTGAAGGAGTTAAGCTCGGTTATAAGGTAACGGATGCGTTGATGGACTCGAAGGATACCTATCTGTATATTACAGATAAAGAGAATAAGAAATTACATAAGGTAAATTATCTGACAGGAGAAGAGGCAAGTATTTCTTTTGATTTTTCTCCCGAACGAATGGCGGTGGATGATAAATGTCTGTATGTTACGTTGGTGAAAAAACCCCACAGCCCGTATACTTCTGATGAAAAACAGGATGGAGCAGTAGCAATCATTGATTTGAATACTTTTAAGATAAAGGGACAATTTGATGTTGCAACGGATCCCTATGGAATTGCTGTCAGCAGAGATGGATATTTGTATTTATCCTCTGGCTCCGGGCAGATTACCACTTTAAAAAGCTATTCGCTGAAATCTAAACAAGAGATGCATTCTACATGGATTGATGATGCTGATATCATCGCTATGCATCCGACCTTGGATAGAATTTATTCGTTTACATCAGGGGTATCCCCGATGGATACCTATGCATTTAATGTGAAGAACGGTAATTTTATAGATGGAGGTTATGACTCTCCTTATCATGGCGGTTATTCCATGTCAGCTAACTTTAAGATATCTGCAGATGGTAAATACCTCTTTAATAATGCAGGAACAATCTTTGGGTGCAGTAATGCAACCGATTATGATATGAAATATATTACAAAGCTTGATGCCTCATTTACCTCGATTACATTTGTAACAGATAAGAATACCTTTTTCACATCAGCCTCCGGTAAGGTAATTAATCAGTATGATTATTCAACCTTCAGGAAATTAAAGAGTTATGCAATCCAAGGGGAAGGCCAGTATATCTTTTATAAAGACCCAAAAATAGTTGCAATCTCTAAAACAGCAAATAATTCGTATTTTATTGAAGCTCTCGGTGTTACTGATTTGGGAAGCAGTACAACCAGTGATGGGAATGGTACTGGAACAACAGGAGATACAACGGGCAACAATAATACGTATTTAATACCTGCGAATGCGGCAATTTCAGATACTTTTATGGATCCGGAACAACCAATCATGTATGCTGCAGATGCAGCAAATTCAAAAATATATGCGATTAATTATGGGACGAATACAAAAACTGAGCTAAGTCTTAATCTTCCTCCGGAACGTATCGCATACAAGAATGGTAAATTGTATGTCACACTTTTAAAGCACGGTCATAGCTCCTATGTCTTTGATGGAGATCAGTCAGGCGGGGTAGCAATAATAGATGCTCAGAGCATGTCTCTGATCAGTCAGTTTGATATAGATATTGATCCATTTGATATCGAGGTCGATAAGGACGGATATATCTATATTTCCTCAGGCTCAGGGCAATGGACAAGTGTTAAAGTGTATTCCGGGCTTACCAAGCAGGAGTTGGATTCAGCCTTTATCAGGGAGCAAAGTTATATTATACTAAATCCCGTTACCAGCAAATTATATGCAATAGATACAGATATCTCACCTAGGGATATCGAAGCATTTGTTATTAAGGATAGCGAATTTGTGGGTAATGGTCATGACTCACCTTATCATGGCGATTATGCTATGGATATCAATATGCGGATTTCGCCCGATAGTAAATATATTTTCAATGGAGCCGGGACGATTTTCTCCTGTTCAAGTGATCAGAATTTGGATATGAGGTATGTAAGTAAGTTGAACAAAGGGTTTGTTGATATAGCCTTTGATCTGGAGAATGATAGATTTTACACAGCTTTGAAGGGTAAGTATATATACTCCTATCAGTATTCAACCTTTGCAGGAGTATCTACTTATAGATCAAAAGGTGAGGTGAAATATCTATATTACAGAAATGGTGAGCTGATTGCAATGTCTTTATCAGAAGAAAATAGATATTTTATTGAAAAGATTGAGATGGAATAAAAATCCTAGGGCTTAAGGCTGAGACGGCGGAAAAGCCTAAATCTAACATACTCTATACTCAGATGAATCGTAATCTAAGCTGATTTAGTATTATTGGGGCTATGTTTTCTTAAAAGGAAAAAGATAGCCCTTTTAATTATAGAGCTATCTTTTAAAGACACACAATGGAGGTCATTAACGGTAAATAATTATATGTAGAAATTATCATGAAATCCGGCAGCAAGTTTCCTAAGGTCATAGTTGATTACTTTATCTATTAGATCCAGATATTCTATAGGAATATTGCTGATACCATACAGAGCGCCAGCAATAGAGCCGATCATATTTTGTACAGGATAGACCAGGAACAAAGCGGCCATCGCATCTTCACTGATTTTTGCAACAAAAATGCTGTCTACAATGTTGTAAAGAGAGTTGACTAACATAGATAAAATCATGGGGATTGCCAATGACAGTAAAAGAGGCAGAATTGGCTTTTCTTTCATATAAGACTGATCCATAACTTGATAAGCTCCCTTTCGATATTTTGCCTGTCAAAAAAGGCTATAGAACCCGCTGTTATAAATCAAAAACAGCAAACCCTATAGCCTTGTAAACAAGACGGACAATATGTACTTAATAATAAAAGAGTAGCATAGGAGCTTGGTGGTGTCAAGAATAAAAAAGACTGTTCAACAGAAAACCTATTATGCATTTTTGATATAAAAAGCGGTATATTTTGTGGTTTTGACGGATGGAAGTTACTGGTTTTCATAACGGAAATCTGATATAATAGCATTATCTAATTTATTTCAATTCCCAGGCTGTTTTTAAAGGCTCAGGCATTTCTGCCTATTTATTATCCATAAGCATTATATCATTAAGTAAAAGCCCATCAGCAATTTGAGAGACAACGAAGGATCTGTGAAGGATATTGCGTCTGCTATGAGTATCTGCTATAATTTTAGTAGGAAAACAGGCTCTGGATGGCGTAAAAGCTGTGGTATCCCCGGTTTGCTGATGTGGCACATGGAACATGGAAAGCGAAACATGAAAAAAGTACATGGAAAAAGCACATGGAGAATGTCACATGGCACATAGGAGGGAACCATGCAATTATTAGTGAAAGAAACAAGCGGCAGTTACATTGCCAAGAACAAGGGAGAGCGTCTTAACCCCCTTAACGATTATTTATTTCGGCAGTACATGGGAACGGAAGAATGTAAGATATGCCTGATCTCATTCCTGAATGCGGTTCTGGAGGAAGAGCTTACGGACGTAGAAATCATTGAGAACCTGGAGCTGCCCCAGGAAACCCCGGAAGGGAAATTCTCCAGGCTGGATATCAGGGCAAAGCTGCCAAATGGAACACAGGTTAATATCGAGGTCCAGCTGCTGGATGAAAACAACATTGTGAAACGCAGCCAATACTATAACGGGAGGCTGTTCATTTCAGGAATCGGACTCGGGGATGACTATAAAGAGCTGGGAAAGGTAATCTCGATTAACATACTGAACTTCAACTACCTTGATTATCCGGAATTCCATATCAGCAGCCATTTCCGGGTGGACCAGCATCCGGAGGATGTACTAAGTGACGACCAGGAAATCCACTTCCTGGAGCTTAAGAAATTTTATAAAAGCGAGAAGTATGACCGGAAGAATCCCCTGCACCGTTGGATGAAATATTTTGACCGTAACCTTGATGAAGATGAGTTGAAGGAGTTGGTGGAAATGGATAAGGCAATTGCAGCAGCGGAAGAAAGAAGCAAAAGGGCAGCGGCCAGTGAGAAGGAGATGCGCTACTACGAAGCGCTGGAGGATGCCCGGAGGAACATGATAAGCTCCATGAATTATCAAAGGGAGCAGGGCTTCAGGGAAGGTGAGGACAGAGGAAGAAAGGAAGGAAGAAAAGAGGGGAAGCAAGAAGGAATACAAGAAGGGGAATTAAGGTTTGCAACTTTGACAGAACATTTGCTGAGAGACCAGCGGATGGAAGAACTGCAGCAAAGTATAAAGGATTCAGAGCTTCGGGAAAGCTTGTATAAAGAATATGCTATATAAAAATACTACAATTCCTGTATTTACTACTTCCTAAACTGCCGGATGGGCTAACAGATATGATTGAAAAAGATGGGCAGAGGCTGTTACTTAGTTCTCTGCCTTTATCTTAGTGATTGGCATTTACGTCTATTTAGAAGTCTGCAATGGTTATCGGCATCCCAATGCCCGATGCCTTCCCGGACGCGGCGATTCAAATGCCCCTGAAATCCTGAAAACTTAGCTTGTCGGGCGCATCTTGCTTTGAAACAAAAACTGCCGCAGTTCAGTTTTTGACGGGTAGATCAAGCCTGCGTATTATCTTTTCCCTGAATCAATCCGTCCAGAAACAACATGTTTAACTCCTGTGCCAATTTTGGATTGCGCTCAAATCTATCGCGGATTTCTCTGTTACGCATGTTATGGAGGTAGTATGATTGAAAAATTTCAATATACATTTCAATCGCGGTATTGGATATATCCGGTGAAAAAACACCGGACTGCTTGCCTTCGTCTATGAATTGCATTAAAAGCTGTTTATGGTTAGCGGTGAAATCGTCTAAGTATCGCCGGAGCTCAGGATCGCTTTCCACCGTATCAAAAAAGAAATGCAAGCTGTACTTACCATAATACCAAGACCGGATTTGAATGTATTCGCTGATTTTATCAATAAAGTTACTGGGTTCTTCAAGCAGCTTTTTTATTTTTCCCACGCTGTCATCCAACATATCTTTTATGATGATTCGCCGCAAATTGTCCTTACTCTCAAAAAAATTATAGACAGATGCTCTTGAAACATGCGCCTTTTCCGCGATGTCGGTCATTGATACCTTGTCAAACCCATATTGATCAAACAATGCCAATGCCGTCTGCATAATGGCTTTTTTCTTATCATTTCTTCTTTTTTCAAATCCATCCAAACAAAATCACCTCCAGAAGTTATGGACTTTATAGATTGAAGATGTAAATAATATACCATCTGACACTTGACAAGTCAAGGCACATACCGTAGTATATTATATAGACATATTTAATCTAAATAGTCTATAACTTGAAAGGGGCATCAATATGAAAAATATAGTTTTTGATAGTGTAAGCAAGGATTATCGTATGGGTGAGGTAACCATCCATGCGGCAAGAGATGTATCATTTCAGGTAAAAAGCGGAGAACTTTGCATTGTTCTTGGGCCATCCGGCGCTGGTAAAACTACCGTGCTCAATCTTTTGGGAGGTATGGAACCCGCCACATCTGGAAAAATCCTTTTTGTGGGTGAGGATATCACTTCCATGAACGATTTACAGCTTACCGATTATCGGCGCTACAAAATTGGATTCGTTTTTCAGTTTTATAACCTCATACCTAATCTTACCGCTCTTGAAAATGTGGAACTCGCGAAGCAGGTATGCAAGTCGCCATTGGAGCCGGAAGAAGCCCTGCGAATTGTAGGGTTAAAGGATAGAATTCACAATTTCCCGGCACAGCTTTCAGGCGGCGAACAGCAGCGGGTCGCCATCGCAAGAGCCATCTGTAAGAATCCGGATTTACTGCTTTGTGACGAACCTACCGGTGCACTGGATACGGAAACCGGAAAAACTATTATCGGTGTTTTGTCCGATATCAGCCATAAGATGGGTAAAACGGTGATCATCGTGACGCATAATTCCCTTTTGGCTCCAATTGCCGATCGCGTAATCGAAATGAAAAACGGCAGAGTGGTTGCGGATACTGTACAAAATAAGCCTGCGGATTTGGAGGCAATCAAATGGTAAATATGCTGCAAAGGAAGATTTTCCGGGACATTTTAGCGGGCCGCTGGTCTTTTATTGCCGTTGTATGCATCTGTACTCTCGGAATTGCTTTGTTCAGCGGCTTAAACCTGTATGTCAGTACAATGGAAAACAGTGTGGAGGATGATTATAAGAGCTATAACTTAGCCGATTATTGGATCTACAAAACTGATATTTCGGAATTGGATTTGGAGCGGCTACAGGCTTTACCGGATGTGGAAATGGCACAGCGGCGTAAGCTGCTGGAAGTTGGATTATCCGGTGGAATCAACGCTACATTGCGGCTGCATGCCACCCAGGGACAGCCCAAAATCAATATCCCGGAATTGCTGGAAGGGCAACTGCTTGACGGAAGCGAACCCAAATCTCTTTTACTGGATAGCCGTTTTGCAGAGGCGAACAGACTGAAACCTGGCGATACAATTCAGGTTTCCATTGAAGAGCGGCAAGAGAACTGGCAGGTAAAGGGGATTATCCGCAATGCGGAGTACATTTATTACGCGCCGGATGGATTGACCGTACCTGACTACCAAAAATACGGCTTTGCCTATGTGAATGCTTCCGCGCTGCCTGACGCTTCTTACAATGAGCTTATCCTCTCTTTAAATGAGAATACCCAACGCCCTAATAGGGAAATTATGGAGGAATTGCGGGATGCTCTCGGAAGCGTTAATATCATAGACCGTCAGAATCAGCCAAGCAGCAGTTATATTGCGGACGATCTTGAAGGTATTAAACAAATAGGTGTGCTGTTCCCGATAGCGTTCTTTCTGATAGCTGCACTTGTTACATGGGTTACTGTAGGAAGAATGATGGAAAATCAGCGCCAGCATTTGGGTACGCTGCGCTCTTTGGGTTTTCCAAAAAGAGAGATAATGGGCAGGTATTCACTCTATGGAATCCTGATTACCGTTCCAAGTATGCTTTTGGGGTGGCTTATCTCACGGTATCTTGCGAAATTTTTATATGGACTGGGGATCATACGCTACACAATAGCGGGCAGCGGTGTCGATACTTTTTCCGTGCATTTTTTTGTGGGGGCGATTGGTGTTGCCTTTGTGACCTGCGGTGCAGCTTTACTTTCGTGTAAAAAATCGTTAAAGAGTACACCATCGGCTCTTATGCGGCCCAAGCCCCCGGCACAGGGGCGCCGTATCTTGTTGGAGAGAATACCTGTATTTTGGAGAAGCTTAAGCTTTAGCGGGAAAATTGTTACAAGAAACCTCTTTCGCAATAAAGCCCGGATGATAATGGGGCTTATGGGCATTATCGGATCAACCGCCCTTATTTTATGCGGCTTTGGGATGAAGGATTCTACTGATGTCACAATTGATCGTGCGTTCACCCAAACTATGCGTTACGATGCGGAAATCAAGCTGAAAACGCCTATGACCCCGGAGGATGCCGCCTATATTTATGAAGCACTGCAAGGGGCTCAGTCGATTGATGCCACGATGGCATTTGGCGTTTATATTTACGGCCGGGATGGCGGCGTGCAGAATCCTTATCTGGTCGTTATGGATGGCAATCAAAGCAGCTTACACTTTTCGGATATTGCCGGAAAAGAAGTAATTCTGCCGGACAACGGCGTGTTGATTACTCCGCGGATGGCAAAGGCTCTTGATGTGGGGATTGGAAGTGTAATGAGGGCGGAACGCCTGGATGGAACTGTCATCACCCTTGAGGTTGCGAATATTATAGATTTTCCTGTGGGGAATGAAATCTATATTAGCCGGACTGCGCTTTCTAAGGTATCGCCTCTCCCATTTACGATCAGCGTATTTTTTATTAATGGCCAGGGAGTGGATTTTAGCTTTTTGCACAACGATCCCCGTATTGCATTGATTGAAACTAAATCCGAAATGGAAGCAAACATGATGACCATTCTGGAAATGCTGGGAAGTCTCCAAATGGTTTTAATTATCTTTGCAGGACTTTTGGCCTTTGCCGTCATGATGGTGCTTGGCATTATGAATTATCATGAACGAATTCGTGAGCTTGCCACACTAAAGGTTTTGGGATTCCATCAAAAAGAGATGAAAAGGCTTGTACTGCGAGAAAATATTTGGATAACAATATTCGGATTGCCTTTTGGAGTAATTGCTGGATTCGGGTTGGTTTATATGATGCAGGCACAGACAACAAATCCAGATATGGAAATCTCCCCGTTCATTTCTGCTACCAGCATTGTTTTGGGCTGCGCTTTGATACTGGCTTTCACTTTGTTTGTGAATTACATCATGGGCAGAAAGTTTAAAGGCATTGATATGATATCTTCGCTGAAGAGCGTGGAATGATTGCACCACTACACGAGTATCATTATTAGTAAAGAAACCATCAGCAATTTGCGGGACAACGGAGGATCTGTGAAGGATATTGCGTCTGCTATGAGTATCTGCTATAATTTTAGTAAAAACAGGCTCTGGATGGCGTAAAGTCGTGGTATCCTCCGGTTTGCTGATGTGGCACATGGAAAGAGGAATATGGAAAAAGAAAAGAGGGGAAGCAGGAAGGAATACAAGAAGGGAAATTAAGGTTTGCAACTTTGACAGAACATTTGCTGAGAGACCAGCGGATGGAAGAACTGCAGCAAAGTATAAAGGATTCGGAGCTTCGGGAAAGCTTGTATAAAGAATATGATATATAAAAAATCCGACAGCCTTTGGCTGGCTCTATCTTCGGTAAATAAGATGTAGGATAATAACTTAATGGATTGGTGCAAATGAAAAAAATAATAAGATTTTTAATCTATCTTTTAGGACTGGGAACATTGTCCCTGGGTGTGATATTAAATACGAGAACAGGATATGGCGTATCGCCGCTAAATTCCATGCCCTATGCAGTATCTGAGATTTTTAATTATAAGCTGGGAACCGTCACAATCGTTTTTTACACCTGTTACGTAGCAATTGAAATGCTGCTCCTTGGCAAAATAATGGACATAAAGCTTCTTATGCAGGTACCCTGTGGCATTATCTTTGGGGCATATACGAATTTATTTTCCGGCCTGATTACCTATGAACCGTCCAACCATATCATCAGGACGGCCTTTTTGGTATTGGCAATCTTTTTAACGGCCCTGGGTGTAGTAATAACAGTGAATATGAACCTGGTTCCCAACCCGCCGGATGGGTTAACGGATCTGATTGCGAAAAAGCTGGGCAAGGATTTTGGCTTTGCAAAGAATATCTTTGACTCCATCTCCATCCTTGTAACAATTATAATATGCCTGGTGTTTTCAGGACATATTATTGGAATCGGTGTTGGAACGGTGGTGGCAGTTGTCATGATCGGCAGGACTGCGGCATGGTTGAACAAGGTATTAAAAGAGAAGCTCCAAGTGATAGGGAAGTGGTAACTTGGAGCTTCTATACTTACAACCTGTTTTCAATTAAAATCTATCAGTCTTGTTAATTAAAGTATGTTTCATATTATCGGAACTAAGTGCATGTTCCAGTAATCGGTACGCTCCTTGGGCACACTCTGCACGGCGCAAATGCGGCACCTTTTATGAGAAGTAAAATGCAACTTCTCATAACTTATATTATTTCTATTCACCGACGGTTCTTACAGTAATTCCTTTTCTAGGAAGGAAATAATAAATGGATTATTTTCATCACTAAGGATGGGCATAAACGCCATGTAACGGCATTTCTGGTAATGCTCACCGTCCATCAGAAAATCATATCCCATTACACATTTAGGATTGCAATCGTCCGGGTTAATCAGCCGTTTGCAGGGAGAAGCCTTTCTGATATCCTTTTTCATTTTGTCCGGAAGTGTGTTTAGAAAATCCCCGTAGCTATTCAAATTTCTTGGGTATATCCGTAATTTCACACCTGTTTTCCGACATACAAAAGTTGCCAGGGTCTTATTTGTTTGGGGTAGGATATAGGAAACGGTATATCCCTTTGCGGCCGCCTTCATCTCGCATTTGCAGTCATGCCGCAAAAGAAAGGTGTTAATATTAGCTGCAAAATCTTTATCCTTGCCATTTATTGTTTCTAAAAAATCTGAAAAATTTATGTCTGCCATTATTCCTCCATATTACCTTTTGGTAACGGGTATCCACACCTCATATTGTGCATTATCAGGGTCGGCGTTTAGGTAAACCTCAATGTCCGGTGCATTGGCGTACTCATAGCCGGAAGAAGGCAGCCATTCTGTCACAATGCGTTGCTCCAGCTCTTGGATGGACTGACCCGTTCCTGACCCGGTGAAAATTGCCCATGTAGCAGCAGGAACAAGATATTCTTCCAGGGTTTTATCCGTCGGCAAGGAGCTTGAAACAGCAATAAAATATCTCCATTCCTCATCATCATTACAGGTGCTTACTCCCAAAAGTCCCATTGGATGATGATTCATCATGGCAGCCAGCTTGGGTATGGTGCCGTTCATAACCGATTCCTGCCACATCTGGGGGACGATAGTAAAATTCTTTTCGATTTCCTTGTGTAAAGGCTGGGATACGCCGATAATACGGAAACTCTCTTTTTCTTCAATCCGGTAATCCAATGCTTCCACTCCTTTGATGGTTATTTTGAAGCTGATGGGTGGATATGATTTCATCTGGCTGCTGCCCTTTTTGATAAGCGATGGCGCAATCCCGTGCACACTTTGGAAAGCCCGGTTAAAGGCCGTCGGAGAAGTATAGCCATACTTCATGGCAATATCTATAATTTTTTCCTCACCGAATTGCAAATCCACTGCAGCCAACGACATACGCCTGCGGCGGATATATTCGGAAAGAGGAATATTTGCCATATAGGCAAACATTCTTTGAAAATGATAAGTTGAACAGCAGGCCACTTTAGCTACCTGTTCATAGTCAAGATCTTCTGTAATATGTTCTTCAATGTAGTTGATGGCGTTATTCAAACGTTCTATCCATTCCATGGAATCCACTCCTTTGCTTCATTCATATTTTAGTGGTAAAATCATCTTTTTTCCTCTCTTTCCATGCACAAAATAGAGAGGTCAGGAGTGATAAGCTTAAACAGCGGTATTAACAGTGGAGGACTGGTTAGGGTTAAAGCCATATTCATCCTCTCCCATGAATATAAGATCAGTACGGCTTAATAATGCTTTTTTAGCGTCAGCACGCTGGGTTATGATTCGGAATTGCCCCAGGTTATCAAAGCATACCGTTACTTTTTTTGAAAAAAGATGATTGTATGGCAATTCCTCAATGACAAAACTGATCTGGTATTTCTTGACCATATCAAAAGCTGTCATAAGCCCGATTCCGCTGCCGCCTTCGTTGGCATGTGTAGTAGTCTGTGATATTCCGAGCCTTGTAAGGGTTTCGCCCTCGAACAAGTCACCGCTGTCAAAGACATCAATTGAATAGCAGATCCCGGTAATCTCCAGGCTAAGCATAATATTTCTCTTAGGAGATTTCTTTGTTGCAATTATGGCATTATCCAGCAAATCGGCAAGCAATGTACGTAGATCCTCCTCATCAATCATATGGTCAACGAGATGCGCCAAATTTCCGGATAATGATACATCAAAGCTGATCTGGTGTCCCAATGCCCTTTGTGACATATAGGACAGCAGGGTATCAATGGAAGGTACATTAGTTGGGAGAAGCTTCTTATGCGTTACCTCATATTGATTAATAATGCCTGAGCGTTCATGGGAGAGACATGTTAACTGCTCCAACAATTCCTTACCCCGCCGCAGGTGCTCACCCTTGGTTCTTGCCCGCTCTGCGGATGACAGATATTCCCTGACGGCATATTCCATGGCAGGGATCAGCTTGTTATCCTTATGTATAATTTTTGACAACTCGTCGTTGTGGTGCCTGAGTTGTTCCAGCTGTTTGGTGTTTTCTTGAATTATTTTTTGCAGTTCTTCTATCTCTTTTGCTTTTATTTTTTCCATGTATTTCTTAGTGAGGCTGCTTCTCCACCAGAAGAAAAGTGTAAGACCACACAAGAAAGTAAAAAAGAAGGGAATCATAAACACAAAATTTTCATTTTCACGTAAATTTAAAAATGAGGCTGCAAGTAATACTAAAACACTGATAAATACGCCATTATCATTAGAGGCGTGATCCTTTAAAGTAGGCATACCATTTTTAAAACGCCTAATTTGAAAAGGAATAGTGGTGCATAAAAATTGTACAAAGCAAATGAATATGATAATAATTAATTTTGGAGGGTATTCACCTTTGAGCAAGAAAATCGAGAACCCAATAACAGACATTAAAGCGGTAGATAACAAAAACATAAAATATGCTATCCCAAAAGCAATAACGGATGTAGGCAGAGATTGGTTAAAATGTGTCTTTGTAATTTTAGTTAGGTAAAAGGCGGATAGCAAGACTAGAACTAAAACAGTAAGAGGAGGAGCATATATTCTTAACAAATAAACTGTAGGTAGAATAAGTGATATAAATAGCGTAAATGATAAATACCACTTTCGTTTCGGAGATATATGCAATAGTTTCAAATAAGTGTAGAAACTACAGATTATCATAGTAAAGTATTTTATGCATGTTATTAACATTGTAATCGCCTCCATCAAAAAGTAATAGTTTCCAACATAAATAGCAATACACTAACAAACTTAGTTATTAACTCGTTTCTTTTATATTTAATTTAAATAAAAAACGAGGAGGAGGGCTATTATGTTGTCGGATTTTTGGAAATATCTTATGAGCTGGTTTGCAATTTAAAAACATTAAGGAATACATACGTATACGTTCTTGATTTTGGGGCAATGAAGGTAAGTCGTCTTCAATTTTTTATGGGGATCAAGTGGATATTAACTGGAGAAATGCATATGGGGTATTTCTCCGGTTAATACTCATTTTTAATCATATTTGCATAATAATAAACAAATTCCGTTATCGTAGGAACCCCTCGATCTGGGTTGATTCTAGCAGTGTAATATTTCAATAAATCGTCAATGTCTGATGTTTTCCAAGCCTTATTAATCGCATTTTGCATGGCACGCTCTACGCTGGCCTCTGTTTTTCCGTATTTGTTACCGATTTCACAATATAAATTTTGCTTGACCTGTTTTATGACGAGCAAAATGGCGTCAGCCAGGTACTGATATCCAACAGCCTTAGGACTGATGCCGATCTGGTTTAATTCCGCGTTAATTCTTCGTAAGAGCCGTTTGTGCTTTATTTCGGGAGGCTCGGTATCGTGGGTATTCTCTGCCGCAGCCTTCCTGCGGCTGGATATGGCAGGTTCCATGATTTTTAAAAAATCAACAATACTCTTTGGAGAATAATCCGCCTGGTATTTTGTCATAATGAAATCAGCACCTAACCTGCGTGCGGATTCATGGGTAATCTGGCTGGAATTGTTAGTGGTTATTAAGACATAGGGTCTGTTATTTAAGTCGAACTGACGTAATTCCATTAGAACATTCAGTCCGCTGCCGCTTCCTTTTTGCAGCTCTAAGTCTAAGATAGCCACATCTGGCAGATAATCTTTTATGTATTCAATTGCCTTTGTTGAATCATTGGTGACACCGAGTAGCGATATGTCATCTAATTCTTCTATGTAATCAACAAACTCTTCACATTCATCGGGATCATCTTCAACAAGTATTACTGAGAGCTTTTTGACCATAAAGTGACAACACCTCCATATTTTAGATAAGTTCCAACTAATATCATATTACAAATAACAACGAAAAGCAACGGAAAGCAACGAATTTAGGTACAAAAAGCAATGCATTTTTCGAGGAATTTTTTATAAACTAGAACCAACGAATAAATAACGCTACTATCGAGGATGTTAAGGCTTTCATAATAATGATTTATTCAAGACGTTACTATCAGCCATTTGGCTTCATTCACTTTTATTTCTGAGTCAAAAACCGGGGAGTGCACCATGATTAGGCTATGATTGTCATATCTAAAGCCTGTGAATGAATTTATTTGGAACCTGTAAGTAGTATGGGGAGTATTTGGGTGTAGCACTTTTGTCATGATTGATCTGTTATCGGTGGATACTGATAGGATCGTATTATTTCATATTGTTTCTACAGAATAGAGTAGATTGGATATTTCCTTGGTAGTAGCCGCTTAATATTCTATATATGGCAAGTCTGCACCTGCAGGGTATTAAGTTTTATATTAATCAGTCGATAACCTTCAATTTGTCACTAGCATATTTTCTGGATCCGGTCAAGAATTGTATTGTTTCTCCGCTTTGGATACATCCTCAATTGTGGACAGGGCAACTCGGAAGAATTCTTGGCCAGGAGCCGGAAAAAATCGTTAGAAAAGATAAAAGTAGGAGCCGGAATCACGGCAAAAAAATAGAATAGAATGTGAGAAGGCAGCTATGATAACGTAATCCAGTTATCATAGCTGCCTTCTTTCAAAACCGCCTTTTTATGTTATTGTTTGTAATCCAGACTACCCATTAAGTTAGAATTTCGTCCAGTCTATTTGTATATAAAATCGGAACAAATGACTTCTTGATAAGCTGCATTATCATAATGCTTTAGGATGAGTAGCCCTCTATAGGTATTAAACCTTCCCTTCGTACCTGACTCAAGAGGAAAGCGGGTTTTGCCCGAATAGCTCGTTCCTCTGTTGATAGCCCTTTTTCAAGGCGGGCCTTCACCAGGTTTAACGCATATAAATGCATTATTTAGGAAAACTTCTGTATATGCAGAAATGAGCGAAGCAATTTCAGATATGCGTTGCAGACTTTTTAAATTGTATTTGTGCCACATATCATATCTCATGGCTTTAATTATTTTGGATAAAGCTACTCAAAAGATAATGATTCTGCTATAATGACATCAGAAATATAAAACATTATCTGGGAAAGATCTTAATTGAAAGGAACTTTTAGGAGGGGTTTGAATGAGTGATTTGAACGGAACAGATAATAGGGGCATGAAAAAAATCTTACTGGTCCGGCAATATCTGAAAAAAAAATGAGTCTGGAAAAGGATATCAGCGAGAGGCAAATGGAATTTTCGGTTTTTTGTATTGAAAGCATTGCAGAAAAGCTTGGGATAAAAGGCGACGAAGTATATAAAATATTAACGCAAAAAAGTCAGCTGTTAAATGGCTATATTATACCATATTATGATGTCCTGCATACTCAGAGTAAAGACTACGTCATAAATGACATAATGGAATGCCTGCGGGCAGAGGGGGTGCTATAGTGGTTTTATATCATGGCTCCTATCTGGTGGTTGAGAAACCGAATATACACAATTCCAGGGAGAATGTAGATTTTGGAAAGGGATTTATACAACTCCAGCCAAAGAGCAGGCAATAAAATGGGCGGAGAGATTCGTGCGTAAGCAAGGTAGAGGTATCATATCAACTTATCAGTTGGACGAAGGAATGATGAAAAATAATATATCTGTCAAAGATTTTGGCGGATATACTGAGGAGTGGCTTGATTACATAGCTGCTTGTAGAAGCGGTAGAAATATAGGAAAGTATGATGTTGTAATAGGCGGTGTTGCCAATGATAGGGTATTTGATACAATAGAGCTTTTCTTTGACGGACTAATTGATAAGTCTGTAGCAATTGAACGCTTAAAGTATCAAAAACCTAACCTACAGGTGTGTTTCTGTTCTCAGGAAGTGATTGACAATTATCTGAAGTTCATAGGAAGTGAGATGATATCATGAACGCAAACAAGACATTATTACAGCGGAAATATGCGAGAGTTATAGCGGCTTTCGCACGGAGAAAAGGTATTTCATTAAGGGAAGCAATGGATTTTTTCTATCAATCCTTTGTATATACGGAAATGAGCGAAGGAATTTCAGATATGCATTGCAGAAGTGATGAATACCTGGCGGAGGAATTAACAATAGAATATGCGGAAAAAATCAAAGATATAGTTGCCGAAACAAGGGCAGACTGCAGCGCCCGGCACAAAACCTGAGAAAAATGATGGGATTACTCTATGCTGTGTCCTTGAAAACTAAGACCACTATATATTGTATATATTTTAAAAAAATGGGTCTTTAGGCCATTGCTTTTTTCCTACTTCTGCTATATAATGAAATCTCAAACAAAGAGTAGTGGAGGAGAATGGGCATGAAAACAATTAAGAGAAATGGCGCAGAAGAGGCTTTCGACATAAATAAGATTATTGCAGCCGTAAGAAAAGCGAATGAATCAGGTGAGAAAAGTATGCTCAGCGAGGAGCAGATCACCAGTATTGCGGATTACGTGGAGTACAAATGCCGTAAATTAAACAGGGCCGTATCCGTAGAAGAGATCCAGGATATGGTAGAAGATCAGATTATGTCTACCGGATCCTTTGACCTGGCAAAGAGATATGTCCGGTACCGCTATCAGCGTTCCCTGATACGCAAGGCCAATACTACGGACAACCGGATCCTTTCCTTGCTGGAGGGAAACAATGAGGACGTAAAGCAGGAAAACTCAAATAAAAACCCAACCATCAACAGCGTTCAGCGTGACTATATGGCCGGTGAGGTAAGCAAGGATATCACCAGGAGGCTGCTCCTGCCCTCGGATATTGTGGAGGCGGATCAGGAGGGGATTATCCATTTCCATGATACGGATTATTTTGCACAGCATATGCACAACTGTGACCTGGTCAATCTGGAGGACATGCTCCAGAACGGCACAGTGATCAGCGAGACCAGGATCGAGAAGCCCCACAGCTTTTCCACTGCCTGCAATATTGCGACCCAGATTATTGCCCAGGTAGCCAGCAACCAATACGGCGGACAGAGTATCAGCCTGGCACATCTGGCTCCCTTTGTACAGATATCCAGAAAAAAAATCCATGCGGAGGTCATGGATGAGGTAGAGATCCTTGGCTCAGACGCATCCCCGGAGCTGATCCAGAAGATTGTGGAAAAAAGGCTCCGCAAGGAGGTCAACAAGGGCGTCCAGACTATCCAATACCAGGTTATCACCCTCATGACCACCAATGGACAGGCTCCCTTCCTCACAGCCTTCATGTACCTGAATGAGGCGAAGAATGAGCAGGAAAAGGAGGATCTGGCCCTGATCATCGAGGAAACCTTGAAGCAGCGCATCCAGGGCGTGAAGAATGAAGCCGGGATCTGGGTTACTCCCGCATTCCCTAAGCTGATCTATGTCCTGGAAGAGGATAATGTGACAGAGGGCTCGAAGTACTATTACCTGACGGAGCTTGCAGCAAAGTGCACCACCAAGAGGCTGGTGCCCGACTATATCTCAGAGAAGAAGATGAAGGAGCTTAAGGAAGGAAACTGCTTCCCTGTCATGGGCTGCCGGAGCGCCCTAAGCCCCTGGAAGGATGAGCAGGGCAATTATAAATTCTACGGCCGCTTCAACCAGGGAGTTGTCACCCTTAATTTGGTGGATGTGGCACTGTCCTCCGGCGGGGATATGAAGAAGTTCTGGGAAATATTTGACGAAAGGCTGGAGCTTTGCTACAGGGCTCTTATGATCCGCCACAAGCGTCTGAAGGGAACCTTATCGGATGCGGCTCCCATCCTGTGGCAGCACGGCGCACTGGCGCGGCTTGAGAAGGGAGAAACCATAGACAAGCTGCTGTATGGTGGTTACTCTACCATTTCCCTTGGATATGCAGGCCTGTATGAGTGTACGAAATACATGACGGGAAAATCCCATACGGATCCGGAGGCCACCTCCTTTGCCCTTGATGTCATGAAATATATGAACATCGCCTGTGACAAATGGAAGGCGGAAACTACGATTGGATTTGGCATCTATGGCTCTCCCATTGAGAGCACGACCTATAAATTTGCAAAGAGCCTGCAGAAGCGCTTTGGCATCATCAAGGGAGTTACGGATAAGAGCTACATCACAAACAGCTACCATGTCCATGTTTCAGAGGATATTGACGCTTTCTCAAAGTTGAAATTTGAATCCGGGTTCCAATCACTTTCCACCGGCGGAGCTGTAAGCTACGTAGAGGTACCGAATATGCAGAATAATATCCCGGCAGTCCTTCAGGTAATCCGCTTTATCTATGACAATATCATGTATGCGGAGCTTAACACAAAGAGCGACTGTTGCCAGGAGTGCGGCTTTGACGGTGAGATACAGATCATTACGGATGAGCATAAGAAGCTTGTCTGGGAATGCCCCAAATGCGGTAACAGGGACGAGAATAAGATGAATGTAGCGCGCAGGACCTGTGGCTATATCGGTACTCAGTTCTGGAACCAGGGAAGAACCCAGGAGATTAAGGAAAGGGTGCTTCATTTATAATATGAATTATGGAACGATCAAAAAGACGGATATCGCAAATGGCCTGGGAGTAAGGGTCTCCCTGTTTGTCTCGGGCTGTACCCACCATTGTAAGGGGTGCTTTAACAGTGAGACCTGGGATTTTAAGTATGGCAAGCCCTTTACGGAAGAAACGGAGCAGGAGCTGATAGATGCCCTTTCCCATGAATATATCAACGGCTTATCGCTTTTGGGCGGGGAGCCGATGGAGCCCCGGAACCAACGGGTGCTCCTGCCCTTTGTCAAAAGGGTCAAAAGCCTGTTTCCGAAGAAGGATATCTGGTGCTATACGGGATATACCTTTGAAAGTGACTTGCTGGGAGATAGCCGTGCAAACTGCGAATGCACGAAGGAGCTGCTAAGCAACATTGATGTCTTGGTGGACGGTGAGTTTGTAGAGGAATTAAAGGATATCAGCCTGCAGTTCCGTGGCTCATCAAATCAGCGTATCATTGATGTGAAGGCCTCGCTGGAGAGCGGGACTGTCCAGCTGTTGAAGCTGTGAAGCAGAGGGATCTGTAAAGCAGAGGAAGCAAATAGAATATGTGGCTGCAGTTGTTGTAAAGCATATGACAACTGCAGTCATTTTTTAATTATGCCACCAAGTCCTATCTTGACTTTATATAGGTCAATATTATCCTGACCGTTGCCCTTCTTCTTGCTGTGGCTTATAATTTAATCAGATATATGGAGGTTCTTATGGATAATCAGGAATACCGGCATGAGCCTATATTAACAAATGAAGACATGGATATTGCATTTTTTGTCCGCCATGATCCCAGAAGCTACGTGACGAAGCATTGGCATGAATCCGTAGAGATTATTTACTTCCTGGAGGGGGATGCGGATTTTTTCCTCGACCAGCGAATCATTTCCCCACAGGCAGGGCAATGCATGGTGGTCAACGCAAATGTAGTGCATTCCTCCAGGAACATGAACGGAAACCGGAGCATATTGCTCCAAATCCCCTTAAAGGTTCTGGAACGCCACCTTCCCGGTTCGGAAAAAGCCTTTTTTGAGGTACCCCTGCAGACAAGTGACGAAAGGGTCAGCAAAAGCCTTATGAAATTAAAAAGAATCATCCTGGGCATGAAGGAGACCCTGGATAAAAAGGAAGAAGGATATGCATTCCGTTTCCATAGCCTTGTCTATGAGCTTTTGTACCGGCTGTACCATGATTTTAGGAGCAACCGTGCAGGCACCGGCGAGGTATTGGATACAGATAAGGACAGGAGCCGGCTGGGAGAAATCATGGATTATACTGAGATGCATTATGCCAGGGAGATTTCCCTTGCAGAGATTGCCGGAGTTATCTACCTGCAGCCGGAGTATTTCTGCCGGTACTTTAAAAAGTGCATGGGAATCACTTACCTGGAGTACCTAAATGAGATCAGGTTATCCCATATTTACCGGGACCTGACGGATACGGATCTGCCGCTATACCGGATTCTGCAGCGTCACGGCTTTAAGAATTATAAGCTGTTCCGGAAGCTATTTTACAACCGGTTCCAATGTACGCCCGGACAAATGAGGGAGCATATCCATTCGGATACAGTGAGGGAACCGGTATAACCATACCATGATTTAAAATATTAAGGAGGAAAACAGGATGAGGTTTCAAAATGGTGCATGGTTACTGAAGGAAGGCCATGAGGTATTTAGCCCGGCCGGGATCCATGAAATTGAAAGGTCAAGGGAGGAAGTTGTAATTATTGCCCCTACGAGACGGTTTGACGGAGCAGTGCTCACGATCAGGATAACGGCACCGATGCCGGAGGTAATCCGGGTTCAGACCTGCCACTATATGGGCGTGAAGGAAGACCGGAAGACCAGGTTTGAGCTTAATCTCCCGGAGCCTTCCCCGCTGGAGGTGGAGGAGGACGAGAAGAGCCTGACCGTATATAGCGGACAGCTGAGGCTGGTCATCAATAAGGAGAGCTGGTCCATGCGCTATGAAAGGGATGGAGAGCTGCTGACAAAAAGCGGAGGCAGGGATTTGTCCTATGTGAAAACGGATTGGAAGGGCACCTATTACAGCTACGATACGGACAATTCCTATATGCGCCAGCAGCTGGGACTGTCGGTGGGGGAGCTGGTCTATGGCTTGGGGGAACGCTTTACGCCCTTTGTTAAGAATGGACAATCCATTGATATCTGGAATGAGGATGGCGGAACAGGAACGGAACAGTCCTATAAGAATATTCCTTTTTATTTGTCAAACCGGGGCTATGGGGTATTTGTTAACCATACGGAAAGGGTTTCCTTTGAAATTGGTTCGGAAGCCGTGACGAAGGCCTCCTTTAGCGTAGCAGGGGAAAGCCTGGATTATTTTCTGGTCAACGGTCCCACCATGAAGGAAGTGGTAATGAGGTATACGGACATTACAGGGAAGCCGGCATTGCCGCCGGAATGGACCTTTGGGCTCTGGCTGTCCACCTCCTTTGTGACCAACTATGATGAAAAAACAGTCCTCAGCTTTATTGACGGGATACAGGAGAGGGGCATTCCCTTGAAGGTGTTCCATTTCGACTGCTTGTGGATGAAAATGTTCCACTGGACTGATTTTTGTTGGGATAACAATGTATTTCCGGATCCCGCCGGGATGCTTAAGAAGATCCATGAGAAAAGCATCAAGGTGTGTGTATGGATCAATCCCTATGTAGGCCAGCGCTCCGTCCTCTTTCAGGAGGGTACGGAAAAAGGATATTTCTTAAAACGGAAAAACGGTGACGTATGGCAATGGGATATGTGGCAGCCAGGGCTGGCCGTCGTAGACTTTACGAACCCGGAGGCTTGCCTGTGGTATGGCAGTAAGCTGAAGGAGCTGATGGACATGGGAGTGGACTGCTTCAAAACCGATTTTGGCGAAAGGATTCCTACGGATGTGGTTTACCATAACGGGGCAGATCCGGAGAAAATGCACAATTTCTATTCCTATCTCTATAATAAGACCGTGTACCAGGTAATTGAAGAGAAGAAGGGCAAGGGAGAAGCGGTTCTTTTTGCACGCTCCGCCACCGCCGGAGGCCAGAAGTTCCCGGTTCATTGGGGAGGCGATTGCGCTGCCAATTATGAATCCATGGGAGAGAGTCTGAGGGGTGGCTTGTCCTTAACCAGCAGCGGCTTTGGTTTCTGGAGCCATGACATTGGAGGTTTTGAAGATACCTCCACCCCGGATGTATACAAGCGCTGGTCCGCCTTTGGCTTACTCTCCACCCATAGCCGCCTCCATGGCAGCAGCTCCTACCGTGTACCCTGGAATTATGGGGAGGAGGCAGTGGATACCCTAAGGTTCTTCACGAGGCTGAAGATGTCCTTAATGCCTTACATCTACGCCAATGCAGTAAAGACCTCCCAGACCGGCGTTCCGATGATGCGCAGCATGGTTATGGAATTTACGGAGGACTATAACTGCCATTATCTTGACCGCCAATACATGTTCGGCGACAGCCTGCTGGTAGCTCCGATTTTCAACGAGAAGGGCATTGGGCGCTTCTACCTCCCGGAGGGAACCTGGACGGATTACCTGACCGGGGAGCAGCTGACTGGCGGAAAATGGTATGAGAAGACCTACGATTATCTGCAGATGCCCATCTTCGCCAGGGAGAACTCCATTATTGCAAAGGGCAGCCGGGATGATGTACCGGACTATGACTATGGGGATCATGTGGAATTCCAGGCATATGAATTAAAGGATCGGGCGGAATGCATAGTCTATAAAGGGACGAGGAAGGAAGTCCAGCTTACGGCAGCTGTGGAGGGCGATACAATCAGCTTTGAGGTTGAAGCAGGAAAGCCCTGCACGATCCGGTTGGTGAATGCAAAGACACAATCAGTTACAGGCGCACAGGCAGAGATTCAGGGAAATGATACGGTGCTGACACCGGATAATGGAGCCGCCGGTAAAATCATGTTGAAATTAAGCAAGTAGTGCGAAATGAAGATCATATTAGGATGTTCTTTCTGCAATACCCTCATTCCATGTTGTATCCCGTTCGCTAAATATCAGCTCAGTTAAACGCCTGGTCTGTGAACCTCACGCTGTTTACCAGCGCCATAGCTTCATCGTAAGTAAAGTATTTCTCGTTTAGGAAGATACAATAAGCAGTGCGCCCATCCTCCCTGGCAAAATAGATCTCATACATTGTGCTGGTCTGTTCCTGGACAGGAATGGGCTTGCCTGCCTTCTTTGCATTTTCAAGCTCAGGAATCGTGTATAGGTCATGCTGGACCTTAACCAGCACCGCCTGCTCTGAAAGCTCTTTAAGAATAACCGGCTCACCAAGAGTTATTGTGTGATTGTTCCGGAGCGTACCGTTAACCAGCTTCCCATTTTCAAAGCTCACATAGGGGGAAGCGGAATCTGAGGGGAGGAGCAGGACACCGCCCGGGGCACACCATTCAATCGGAACCTGCCATTCAACCGGAGACTGCTTGGCTTCCCCGGGCATTTCTCCGTTAAGGAGAAATAAATTACCGCCATCATTCCCCAAGGAAGCATTATACTGGCTGCTGATCATAGAAGCTGGTAACTCATAGGTCAGATATTGCCCCATATCAACCTTTGTATTCAGGAATCCTTCAATATCTGTGACTACGCGGTATTTTGGGTCTGCCGAATATAATAGGATGGTTTCCATATCCGAGGGCCTGGTTAAATAGATAAGATCAATACTTTGGTCTGCTTTCAGATAGGATACCTGCAGCTTATAGATTTCATCACCATAGGCCAGGTTAAAAATGAGATAGGCGTTGAGAACCCCTTCGCTTTCCGGTTCTTCCATGATGGCATTGTCATAGGCCTTCCAATCCTTCAGTGCCAGGCTGCCCCAGTCCCTTTGTTCCAGAAGGTCATTCATGATTAGATAATTGCCGTCCTGGGGGGAGCCATCCCCGTTATCCGTCACATTGAAGGCAGATGCCAGGGCTGTACGAAAGCCGCGGTTGTCCATAAAGTCAATAAGCTCCTGAACCTTAGGGGCGGATTCCCCATAGCTTTTAATATCGTCAATGCCGAGGACCTTCAGGTTCCTGGAATCCCAGTAGACAGTGATCAGCACTGGCTCACCGGCCTCTGTATATGTGTAGCTCCATTGGATCTCGTCGGCATTCCCGATCAGAGCCAATAATAAGGTTGCATAGCGGATCATTCCGTTATCAAAATTATCCCGGTCATAGACCTCATGATCAAAGTTCATTCTTAGGACATAAGGCTTTTCTGAGGTCTCCAGCTCAAGGGTGAAGTTTCCAAGCTGTTCCCAGATACCGAGGATTCCCAGCAACTTCCCATTGGCGGAAGGGTTCCCAATATAGGGATTTTTTGCTGCATACAGCTGGCCGGCAAGTTCTGAGGCACCGGAATCATCCACAGCCGCTGCTCCTTTCTTTGTATCAGGCTGGACTGATTTTACGGCCGGGTTTGCAATGCAGGTCGCTACTGTGACAAGACAGATAATGGTAATTACTATGGTAATCCATAGCTTGGTTTTTTTGTAATTTAGTATATTTTTGATCCTGCTTTTTATGCTGATTTCACCAAAGGCCAAGGGGCTGACCCTGGGAAGCCTGTGGTTTGTGGCAAAGGCCAGTAAGGACATGCTGTAATCTTTCTTAACGGCTACACCCATATCCTTGATAACCTTCTCATCACAGCTCATTTCCATGTCCTTGCACATGCAAAGGTATGCCAGCCAGACAAGGGGATTATACCAGTATACAATGGCCAGCAGGAAGGAAGAGGGCTTGACCAGGTAATCGAAGCGCCTGATATGGTGCTTCTCATGCAGCAGGACATAGCTTAGTTCCGGCTCCTCCATATGGAAGGGGATGTATATCCTGGGCTTTCGGATGCCCATGACAAAGGGGGAGGGGATGGCATCGCTTTCGTAAATATTATCCTTCAGCCGGACTGAATTATTGATACGGCGGCTCAATCTGTAATAGGAAATGATACTATAGGTGAAAATAAGGATCATACCGGCAATCCATAGCAAGGCTGCCGCCGACAGGAGGATCTGCATGGGGGATAAGGAGGTTGCAGGTATTGGGATGTACTGGGTCTGTTTGTTTATAGTATTAACCGCATAGGTTATTGCTGCATTGTTTGAAGTTATATTGCCTGCATTTGATGAAACATAGTTAAGTGTTCCGCCGGTTCCATTTTTTGCACTGGTCAAATTAAAGATGCTTACAACGGAAGAAAAGGAAATGGGGCAGACCAGGCGGAAGCCGGCAACCGCCCATAGGGTGTAGGAAAATACCTTTGGAGCCCTTTTGATGCAAAGCCGGATGAGCAGGAGGGCAAGAATGACATAGCTTGCCGTAATACCCATATTAAATATTTGGAGAAAAATATCCTGCAATAATTCCATGTCATGCCTCCTTGTGGGAATCGATCAGCCGTTTCAGTTCCTCAGCTTCCTTGCTTGTAATTTTCTTCCCGTTCCCCCCGAGAAAGGCGGTCAGAAACTGGGGAAGGGAGCCGGCAAAGGTGCGCTCCAGGAAGTAATCCGTCTCTAAGGCCTGGACCTTCTCCTTTGGGATAAGGACGGAGACCGTAGCATTCTCATTGCGGATAAGCCCTTTCTCGCTTAATTTTTTGATCGTAGTATAGGTGGTTGATTTCTTCCATCCCAGCTCATCCCGGCAAAGCTCTACCAGCCTGCCGGAGCCGACCGGTGCATTGTCCCAGACAATCAGCATGAAACGGTAGTCACTGTCACATAATTTATGGATTTCCAATGGATAACCTCCTTTTGGGTTGGTAAGTGTTTTGGGCCTGGTTTTGGCTTTGATTTTAGGTCTATAACTATCGACTTGAATTAAGTCTATAACAATAGACCCGGTTTGTCAACAGGAGGATGGAAGAATTCTCTTGGAATTTATGACCATTCATGCTTCGGACAGCTTTAGTACACCCTCCAATAGGGCAACCAGCATGGTGGCAAGCTGGCAGAGCATTGGGACTGTGTACAGCATGATATTGGAAGCATGGAAGACGTAAATGGGAATGGGCAGTTTTAAGGTTACGTAGCAGGACAGCAGTATAGCAGCAAATTCCTCTAATGCAATGGGCAGCTTTGAATATGAAGCTACCAAGAGAGCATAACAATTAAAAAACAGCAATTAAAAGATACTGCAAAAAAGTACAACAGTACAACAATAAGACAGGAATATAAAATAAAAGGGAGCTTATAGAATACCTGGTATGGGTCATTTTATAAGCTCCCTTTTTCATATACCCTCTAATTGCATCACATACCGCTTAATCGCATCAAAGCTTTCCTTACTGAGCACATGCTCCATCCTGCAGGCATCCTCTGAGGCTGTTTTCCTATCAACACCCAGCCTTTCCAACAGGGAAGAGAGCAGGGAATGGCGTTCATAAACTGTTTCGGCAACTTCCCTTCCCGATTCCGTAAGATAGATGAAGCCCGCATCCGTAACGGTGATATAGTGCTTTTCACGGAGGTTCTTCATGGCTACGCTGACGCTGGATTTTTTGAAGCCCATCTCCGAGGCAATATCTACAGAGCGCACGACAGGAAGGGATTTGCTGAGCAGTAGTATGGTTTCTAAATAGTTTTCTGCGGATTCATTATTACGCACGTTCTTACCCCGATTCTTTGGTTAGTCATGTAAAACTTAAGTTAGTATATCATACAGCCCTATGGAAATCAAATGAAATAACTATAAAAAAATAAAATAACTATAAAAATCCAAGCAAAAATAAGCAGGTGCAGGCATTAAAAACAATTAAAAAAAATTGATAAAAAATAATCAAAAAAGTTCTTGACGGCTGAAAAAAATTAGTCTATACTAACCCTGTAAGAGCAAATGAAAATCATTATCAATAAAGAAAGAAGATGAGCGTATATGCCTTTGACAATGGTAAAAATCGGGGAGCCAAACGTAATAAAGAAGGTTGGCGGTAAAGAGGAAACAAGAAGATTTTTAGAAAACCTGGGATTTGTATCGGGTGGAACTGTAACAGTTATCTCGGAAACGGGCGGGAACATGATTGTCAACGTAAAGGATTCAAAGGTAGCAATTGGTAAGGATATCGCCAATAAAATATTGGTTTAGTTACGCAGCATTAAGCAGCATTAATTAAAAATGAATGAATTAATCATTGAAAATGAATGATTAGTTTAAGTAAATAAAAAAGGAGCAGGAAGAATGACTTTAAAGGAAATACCATGCGGTAAAAACGTGAAGGTAAAAAAGCTTTCCGGTGAAGGTCCGGTGAAAAGAAGGATTATGGACATGGGCATAACGAAGGGTGTGGATATATTCGTCAGGAAGGTAGCACCCTTAGGAGATCCGATTGAAGTGACAGTAAGAGGCTATGAGCTGTCCCTTCGTAAAGCAGATGCAGAGATGATTGAGGTAGAGTAAGCTTCTGCCCATTTTTGCCCAGGGGTTAGATGAAACTAACAACAAGAAGCTGTGACTAACCTGACAGGCCGACCTGCAAAGCTAAAAAACAAACCATAATAATCTAAGTAAAGAAGGAGAGTAAACATGTCAATCAAGATAGCATTAGCCGGCAACCCGAACTGCGGAAAAACCACCTTGTTCAACGCATTAACGGGTTCAAACCAGTTTGTAGGAAACTGGCCGGGCGTAACAGTGGAGAAAAAAGAGGGCAAGTTAAAGAAAGCGTATAAGACAAAGGAATCCGAGGAGATAATCATTATTGACCTGCCTGGTATCTATTCCTTGTCACCATATACCCTGGAGGAAGTTGTTGCCCGGAATTATCTGCTGACAGAGCGTCCGGATGCAATACTTAATATCATAGACGGAACCAATCTGGAACGTAACCTGTACCTTTCCACACAGCTGATGGAGATTGGTATCCCTGTGATTATGGCAGTAAACATGATGGATATCGTGGAAAAGGAAGGCGACAAAATCCATATTGACATGCTGGGCAAAAAGCTGGGCTGTGAGGTAGTTGAAATCTCCGCATTAAAGGGCAAGGGAATTGAAGAGGCTGCAAAAAAAGCAGTGGAGCTTGCCAGGAGAAAGACTGCGGCAGCATCAGTACATAAATTCAACGAAAAAGTGGAAAAGGTCCTGGAGGTTATCGAAGGGAAAATTGCTTCCGAGGTTCCGGAGGAGCAGAGAAGATTTTTTGCAATCAAGCTCTTTGAAAAGGATGAGAAGATTGGAAGCCAGATGAAGCAGGTGCCGGATTTAAGTGCTGAGCTGTCCCGGATTGAAGCGGAGCTGGATGATGATACGGAAAGTATTATTACAAATGAGCGCTATGTATATATTTCCTCTATTATTAATGAATGTCGGAGTAAACGGAAGAAGGAGAAGCTGAACACCTCGGATAAGATTGACCGGATTGTAACAAACCGTCTGCTGGCTCTCCCAATTTTCGCCGTAATAATGTTTCTTGTTTATTATGTTTCGGTTACTACCGTAGGAACCTGGGCTACTGACTGGGCAAATGACGGAGTGTTCGGGGAAGGCTGGAGCTTCTTTGGGCTGGAGGTTCCCGGAATTCCTGTAATTATAGAGGCTGGACTGAATGCAATCGGATGTGCTGACTGGCTCCAGAGCCTGATCCTTGACGGTATTGTAGCCGGTGTCGGTGCAGTACTGGGCTTTGTTCCCCAGATGCTTGTGCTTTTCGTATTCCTGGCTTTTCTGGAGGCTTGTGGTTACATGGCAAGAGTAGCCTTCATTATGGACCGTGTGTTCCGTAAATTTGGTCTTTCCGGTAAGTCCTTTATTCCCATGCTGATCGGAAGCGGCTGTGGAGTACCTGGAATTATGGCTTCAAGGACGATTGAAAGTGACCGTGACCGTAAGATGACGATCATGACCACCACCTTTATTCCCTGTGGTGCAAAGCTTCCGATTATTGCGCTGATTGCAGGAGCCCTGTTTGACGGAGCCTGGTGGGTATCACCCAGTGCATATTTTGTCGGCATTGCGGCAGTTATCTGCTCCGGCATTATCCTTAAGAAAACGAAGCTGTTTGCAGGCGATGTATCACCTTTCGTAATGGAGCTTCCGGCTTACCACATGCCCACGGTGGGCAATATCTTAAGAAGTACCTGGGAGCGCGGTTCCTCCTTCATTAAGAAGGCGGGTACCATTATCCTCCTTTCAACGATTGTCGTATGGTTTACCTCCTCCTTTGGATGGGTTAGCGGGCAGTTTAAGATGCTGGAAACTACGGAATTTGACCATAGCATCCTGGCAACCCTGGGTAATCTGATCAGCTGGATCTTTATTCCTCTTGGCTGGGGAAATTGGAGGTCAACGGTTGCAGCAATTACTGGCCTGGTTGCAAAGGAAAATGTTGTCGGCACCTTTGGTATTCTCTATGGCTTTGCAGAAGTTGCAGAGGATGGAGCTGAGATCTGGGGAACCCTTGCAGGCAGCATGACTACCATTGCAGCATACTCCTTCCTGGTATTCAACTTGCTTTGTGCACCTTGCTTTGCGGCTATGGGAGCGATCAAGCGGGAGATGAACAATACAAAATGGTTCTGGATCGCAGTTGGGTACCAGACAGGTCTTGCATACCTGGTATCACTCGCCGTTTACCAAATCGGAACCCTAGTAACCACAGGCAGCTTTGGGATCGGGACAGTGGCGGCGTTCATTATCGTGGCATTATTCATCTATTTATTATTCAGACCTCATGGAAAAGGTACAATTAAATTAAAGTCTTTGGCAGGAGCCAATAAATAGTACAAATTATATTGCAAGCCTGCACCGCTGGTGCGGGCTTGCGGCAATAAGGAGGTAGATCTATGGGAACTATAATCGTTGGTATTGCTGTACTCGCTATTGTAGGATTGATTATCCGGGGCATGGTCCAAAAGAAGAAGCAGGGAAAATCGATTCAATGCGGCTGTAACTGCGGCGACTGTAGCGGATCCTGCCATCATGATTAAGAATGATGGTGGTTCTGGCTGTACCTGGATGACTGGATAATTCGGAGCAAGGAATAAAGATGCAGAAAAATATAATTATTGAAAAACTGAAGGAGCAGGGCTTCAGGATTACCAAGCAGAGGCTCATATTGCTCGATATTATATTGGAAAATCAATGCTCCTGCTGTAAGGAGATCCATTATAAGGCCTCCCAGGTGGATGACGGGATCGGTACGGCTACCGTTTACCGGATGATGAATACCTTGGAGGAGATTGGTGCAATTAATAGGAAGAAGATATACCAGCTTGCATCGCCGGAGGATGATAATGAAGGCGAGGAGCACGAGGTAAAACTGGAGGACGGGAGCATCCTGCAGTTTACAAATCAGGATTGGCAGTCCGTAATCAGGGCAGGGTTGATTGCCCGGGGCTACATCAAGCATGGGGATGCCTTTTCCCTGATGGGCGGCTATGCGTACAAAGGATAGTAAAAAGAATCGTGGAATTATCCGCATACATTTACTCGAGTTGAGGAATGATGATAACAGCTTGCATTGACGAGAGGAGATTCCATGAGCAGGGAAATATTGCAGATAATAAAAGGGATAGACCAGGAAAATATTGAAATAAAAATTGCACTCCAATGCGCCCCCTTACTGATGGGAATAAAAATATCCAACCTTTTAATTGTGGCGACGGGTAATGCCCGGCATGTATTTCAAAGGTTCCGGGGAACGGCGGTATCCATGTGTGTCCTTTGCAGGACAAAGCATAAAACTGTCTTTTTCCTGTACCGGAGGAAAGCGCTGGAGGATTACTTGAATTTTCCCAAAGTCCATGATTTAATGGAATATTTGGGTTACCAATCCCTTCAGTTAAATATGGTGCTCAAGGAATGCAGCAGAAGATACCAGGAATATGCGACAGGAGGAAAGGAGTTTCCCCATGAATTGGGATTGCTTCTAGGTTACCCTGCTGAGGATGTGGCGGGCTTTATTGAAAACCAGGGAAAAAACCCATTATATACAGGATATTGGAAGGTTTACAGCGATGTCAGGGAAGCGAGGAGACTGTTTGAGAGCTATAATCAGGCACAGGAAACAGTGGTCCGCATGATAGCCTGCGGCCTTAATATCCAGAACATTTTAACAAGATACCATTCGGGACAGGTTTGCGAATTAGTCCTTTAAAAGAGGAGGCATCAATGAGTGTTGTGATTATCGGAGGGCATGACCGTATGGTATGCCAATATCTAAAGATTTGCAAGGAGTATAACTGTAAGGCCAAAGTGTTTACCCAGATGTCAGGAAACCTCCGCAGCCAGATTGGGAGTCCGGATCTCATTATTTTGTTTACGAATACCGTATCGCATAAAATGGCAAAATGCGCTGTAACAGAGGCGGAGAGAGTGAATGCGGATATTATCAGATGCCATACCAGCAGCGGAACTGCCCTGTGTGAGATATTGGAAAGCAAATGCAGTACATGTCCTGAAAATAAAAAGGGCTGTACCATGAGGGATTGCTGCCGCTAGAAATTGTAGCAGAAAAAGCAGTAGAAAGTAAAAACAGTGGAAAGTAATAGAATATAATATAAATAGAAAGAACAGACTAGTTGTCATTGACAGCTAGTCCTTTTTTTGTTTGTGAGTTTTGTTTAAAAGAATAGGGAAAGCCAAAGAAGGAGTATCCAATATTACTAATAAGAATACCTTTAACAGGTCTGTATTTTGTTATTATTTAGTCTGTATCGTAATAGAAGTGGGGAGAAATTTTTTGCTATACTGGATTTACCTTAAAGGGAACACAAAAAATAGATTTAATGGATTGGTATTTAGGTTGATATTTTTTTATAGAAAGGTTGTCAGAATGAAAAAAGTGTCTGTACATATTGATCAGGATAAAGGGGTCATCCAGCCGGAGCTGCATGGACAGTTCATTGAGTTCCTGGGCAGCTGTATCTACGATGGGATCTGGGTTGGAGAGGATTCCGGTATACCTAACTATGGGGGCCTGCGCAAGGATATTGTGGATGGTTTAAAGGAGCTGGAACCGCCAGTCATCCGTTGGCCAGGAGGCTGTTATGCGGACACCTATCATTGGAGGGCAGGGATAGGAAAAAGAGAGGAACGTCCCGTCACCTATAATGAGAATTTTGGAACCTTCGAAATCGATACGAACCAGTTTGGAACACATGAATTTATGAAGCTTTGCCAGATGGTCGGAGCAAAGCCCTGGCTCAACATCAACCTGCTAAGCGG
The DNA here is from genome assembly GCA_012839295.1 of Clostridiales bacterium. Classification (GTDB taxonomy): domain Bacteria; phylum Bacillota; class Clostridia; order Lachnospirales; family Lachnospiraceae; genus Mobilitalea. The sequence goes on along the minus strand of DUNO01000048.1, from coordinate 347,971 downwards.
CAGCGTGGCAGAAATGCGGGAATGGATGGAATATTGCAACCGCCGTGAGGATACCTCCCTCGCCAGGGAAAGGGCAGAAAACGGTTCAAAGAAGCCCTTTGCTGTAGAGTACTGGGGCATTGGTAATGAGGTTTGGGCCGGTGGCGGAACAATGACAGCAGAGGATTACGCCAGGGAATACCGTAAATATGCCACTGCATTTCCAAGCTTTGCAACAGTGGATACCTTTTTTACAAAACCGCCGGTCATGAAGCGGATCGCCAGCGGGCCGGATGGGAATAAACCGAGGGAGAGGGTAGCCTGGACGAAGGACTTCTTCAAGGAAATGGCAAGATACAGACAGCCTGCGGTAGATGCCTATGATTTACATTTTTATAACTGGAATATGAAGCATCCAGGGCAAAGCGAGCTTGAATTCTCAGGAACAGAGTGGAATGAAGTGATTCAAGGCTGCTTTGAGCTGGAGGACGTAATCAAGGAACAGTACGGGCTGATCCAGCAGGGACTTAAGGAATATCCTGAAGAGGAAGGTTTTTTTAAGGGAGCAGAAGCAAAATGCGACCTGATCGTAGGTGAATGGGGCAATTGGCATTCGGCCGCCTTTATGAACCGGCCGGCCTTATACCAGCAATGCACCATGCGGGATGCGATTACTACGGCGCTTACCTTGGACATCTTCCATAGGAATGCAGGAATGGTTAAGCTGGCTTGTGTGGCACAGACCGTCAATGTACTGAATTCCCTCTTTTTGACGAAGGGCGAAAGGTGCCTGCGGACTCCAAATTATGATGTATTTATGATGTATAAGGAGCACCGGGGAGGCAGCGCGCTGGAGATAGAAGGGCTGGATACAAGCGGATCCGGGGGCATTTATGCAGCGGCTTCTAAAAAGGGCGACGTGGTAAGTATCAGTCTTGTCAATACTAATATGGGCAATATAAAAGAAATTGAGATTGATTTTGGAACAGCGGCCATCTGTATTGATGCCGAAATCCTGGCGGGAGATGCTCCGGCAGCATATAACTCTTTTGAGCAGCCGGACCGTATCCGGAAGCAAAAGGCAGAGGTACCAGGGGGCAGCGGCCCGGCTTTCAAGCTGGCATTACCGGCAGCTTCAGTGAGCCTCTACCGGTTTCAGGTCAGCCCATTTTATCAGCAGTAAAAGACAATCTTTGGTAACCTATATAGATTGAGGAGGAGTGTTAGTGAAAAGTAAAGCAAAAAAGTTTCGGCGCTATCTGCCATTGTACCTTATGTTCCTGCCGGGGGCATTATATATCCTGATTAATAACTATGTCCCCATGTATGGCCTGATTGTAGCATTTAAGCAGTATAACGTAAGAAAGGGTATCTGGGGTAGTGCGTGGGCTGGACTTAAGAATTTCAGGTTCCTGTTTGCGACACCGGATGCAATGGTTATTACGAGAAATACGATTTTATATAATAGTGCATTTATTATTATCAATACGGTACTCGGTATCCTTTTTGCGATTTTTATCTATGATACCATAAATAAGAGGCTGAAGAAGATCTACCAGAGTGCCATCCTGTTCCCGTTTTTGATGTCAGCAGTTATTTTGGGATATATTGTGTATGCCTTCCTTAGCCAGAGCACTGGTATTGTAAATAATACTATCCTTCCTGCCCTGGGCATGGATTCCATCAACTGGTATTCGGAGGCGAAATATTGGCCCGCCATCCTGATATTTGTGAATACCTGGAAGGGCATTGGATATGGTACCTTGATCTATATTTCCGGAATCAATGGAATTGACCCCTCTTATTATGAGGCGGCACAGCTGGATGGAGCCACCAAATGGCAGCAGATCCGCAGCATCACCCTCCCCTGTGTCGTTCCGATTATTATTACCCTGACCCTGATGAGCGTAGGACGTATCTTTTATTCCGATTTTGGCCTCTTCTACCAGGTGCCCCGTAACTCTGGCATGATCTTCTCAGCCACCAACGTTATCGATACCTATGTATACCGTGGCCTGATGGAGCAGTCCAATGTAGGAATGTCAGCGGCGGCAGGCTTCTACCAATCCGTTGTTGGATTTATCCTGGTGCTTACGGCGAACTTTGTTGTACGTAAGGTCAGTAAAGAGAACGCACTATTCTAGAGGGAGGTAACAATGAGAGAGAAACCATTTTCAAAATTTCAGATTTTGGCTAATACGTCAATGATCCTGTGGACATTAATTGTTATTCTGCCATTCATATTACTTTTTATGTCATCCATAACGGATGAAAATACACTTGTTGCAAACGGCTATAATTTCTTCCCGAAAAAAATTGCGGTAACTGCTTATGCGTATATTATCCGCTCCGGTGCAAAGATTTTGAAGGCTTACGGCGTCAGTATCCTGGTGACTGTAGTAGGGACCTTCCTAAACATCCTGCTTTCGGCACTGATGGCCTACCCTCTGTCCGTGAAAAACCTTCCGGGCAGGAGCTTCCTTAACTTCTTTGTATTCTTTACAATGCTGTTTAACGGAGGAATTGTTCCTTCCTACCTGATGTGGACCGGAACCTTCCATATTAAGGATACCCTTTTTGCACAGCTATTGCCGAATTTATTATTAAGTGCCTGGAATGTCATGATGATCCGGACCTATTTTACCACAAGCATTCCGGACAGCCTTTACGAGGCGGCGGAAATTGATGGGGCACCCCAGATTAAGATCTTTTCCGCTATTGTAATACCCCTTGGCAAGCCAATCCTGGTGACCATGGGAACCTTTGCCGGCTTAACCTACTGGAATGATTGGACCAACGGCCTTTATTACATCGTTAGAAACAAGTCACTTTATAATGTACAGAATCTTTTGAACCAAATGATCAGTAATATTCAGTATCTGGCAACCAGTACCAGTTCGAATGTGACATCAGCCGCTGCTAATATTCCGTCGACGGCAATCCAGATGGCAATCGCTTTTGTGGCAATCCTGCCGATTATGCTCATCTTCCCGACCTTCCAGAAGTATTATTCGAAGGGACTTACACTGGGCGGTGTCAAGGGCTGAGTGCGACTAGAGTACTCCCGGGTACGCAACGGGAATCCTTGGGCCACAAAGGGGATCACCAGGGATGCATAGAAAGAATGGAGATGCCTATGTGTTGGCATTTTCAATATAAAATTTAAGGAGGAAAGATTATGAAAAGAAGAATGATATCACTGCTTGTCATTGTAATGATGGTAGTGACCATGCTTGCGGGCTGCAGCGGTAAGAAGACAGGTGATGACACCAATACGGATACCTCTGGCACTAAGGCGCCGACACAGGCTGCGGGAGGAAATGAAGATTCGTCCGTTACAAAAACTGCTACAGGTGAATACAGTGCGGAAAATCCATATCACCTGGTATTTTCCTATATTGAATTCTATGAGCAGGATGATGCAGCGCGTAAGGCAGTACAGGATGCACTGAATGCGAAAATGGTTCCGGAATACCATATCGAGGTGGAATTACTTCCGTTGCAGTATGCGGACTATCAATCCACGATCCAGCTGATGCTGTCCGGCGGGGATGCCCTTGACATCATACCGATTTTCTATCCATATGCTTCCAGCTGGATCAGCATGGGCGGTATCTATGATATGTCTGAGCTGATGGCTACAGAGGACGGACAGAAAATCGTAGAAGCCCTTGGAGAAGCCAATGCCCATGTTGGAACTATGAATGGTGTCCTGTACGGCTTTCCGGCAAACAAGGAATCCGTGGAGCTTGGCGGTCTTTTCATGAGGGCGGATATCTGCGATGAGTTAGGCATTACCGATGAGTACGGCTTAAAGGAAAATGAGGATGAATATACAGGTAAATTCTATGACTGGTCCGTTGCCGGAGAAATCTTTGCAAAGGTGAAGGCAGCACATCCGGAGATGACACCGTTATACCTGTATAATTCAAGTCAGATGAACCGTTTTAAATTCTTTGATGAGCTGGTTGACAAATTCGGCGTTCTGGACTGGGAAGCAGACCATAGCTCCACCAAGGTTGTAAACATGTTTGAGACAGACAGCTATAAGCAGGCAGTTACCAGGCTGGCTGACTGGTATGATAAGGGATATATCTACAAGGATGCAGCTACGGATACCCAGGGTACTGCTACCATGATGAAGGCTGGTAATACCTTCAGCTATGCAACAGCAATTAAACCTGGCTTCCTGGCAGAGGCACAGGCAGCAAATGCTTGTAAGGGCTATGTAATGTATTTTAATGACCATAAAGAAGGTGGAATTTCCACCACAAACGTAAGCTTCTTTAACACAGGTATTGCTACCAACAGCATGGATCCGGAGATGGCCTTTAAGTTTGTTTCTGCCCTGTATTCGGATGCAGAGGTAATGAATCTCTGGCAGTATGGTATCCAGGATGTTAACTATAAGCTTCTTGAGGATGGCACAGCATACTTTGTGGACGGAGAAGACGGTGCCAACTATAAATACCATCAGAATACCGGTTGGTTTATGGGTAACCAGTTCATCAGCTACGTATGGAATGATGGAACCAAGACAGCGGATTACTGGAACAAGCTGCAAAAGCATAATGATTGGGCAGAGTATTCACCGGCCTTTGGATTTATGTGGGACAGCACTGATTATTCAACGGAGATTACTGCCCTGAATAATGCCCTTGATACCTACCGTTCAGCACTGGAGACCGGAAGCGTTGGCTCTGCGAATGTTGACTCCACCCTGAAGAAATTAAACGATGCCCTTTATGCGGCAGGCCTTCAGGATGTTATGGATGCAAAACAGAAGCAGCTGGATGAATGGCTTGCCAGCAAGTAAGCCTTAGGCTTTAAAATTATATTTGACATACTATAAGCTGTTAATTGGAAGATTAACAGGATATAAGATATAATCCGGCAGAAAGCAGGCTGGTCGGGGCGCATGCCCTGGCAAGCCTGCTTTTAAACCGTATATCGGTCCGCTCCCCATGAACACGGCTTCATAAAGTTATTTGGGACTTATGTTACTATTTTCTTTAGAAAATCCAACAGTGTGAACGGATAAGGCCCATAAAAAGCCGATAAAAAACACGGGAAGCAGCACTTTCGTTTTGACAAACCCCTGGCTAAGCTTTATAATGGACTAGATATAATAATTTTGTTTGTATTATCTTTTAAATAAATAATAACAATGGAGGAAATTAATATGGCACTAGTATCAGCAAAAGAAATGCTAACAAAGGCAAAGGCTGGCAAGTATGCAGTCGGTCAATTCAACATTAACAACCTAGAGTGGACAAAAGCTATTTTATTAACGGCACAGGAATTGAATTCACCAGTTATTCTCGGTGTATCCGAAGGCGCTGGAAAATACATGTGCGGTTATAAAACAGTTGTAGGTATGGTTAACGGCATGCTGGAGGAATTAAAAATCACGGTTCCTGTAGCGCTTCATTTAGATCACGGCAGCTATGACGGTGCACTGGCTTGTATTGCTGCAGGCTTCTCATCCGTTATGTTTGACGGCTCCCACTATCCGATTGCTGAGAACCTGGAGAAGACGAAGGAATTAGTTGGAATCTGTGACAGCAAGGGCATCTCCATTGAGGCTGAGGTTGGATCCATCGGCGGTGAGGAGGACGGAGTTGTTGGCGCAGGTGAATGCGCAGATCCGGGTGAATGCAAGCAGATCGCAGATCTTGGTGTAACTATGCTGGCAGCAGGCATTGGCAATATCCACGGCAAATATCCGGATAATTGGGCAGGGCTTAGCTTTGAGACCCTGGATGCGATCCAGCAGAAGACCGGCGACATGCCCCTGGTTCTCCATGGCGGTACCGGTATTCCGGAGGACATGATCAAAAAGGCAATCTCCCTTGGCGTTGCTAAGATCAACGTTAATACAGAATGCCAGTGGGCATTCCAGGAAGCAACCCGTAAGTATATCGAGGAAGGCAAGGATAAGGCCGGCAAAGGCTTCGATCCCCGTAAATTATTGGCTCCGGGAACGGAAGCCATCAAGGCAACGGTAAAGACTAAGATGGAGCTGTTTGGTTCTGTAGGTAAGGCTTAATTAGGCCACGGATCTGGTTTGGCAGGTCCATAGACCCGGCCGGGAAGATAAAAACAGGCATGTTTAGCAAAGACAATGAATATCGATACGCTTCCAGGGATCGTTATAAAGCAGGGCTGTGGCAGAGGTTGCCACAGCCCTGCTATGTCTGGATTTTAAGAGGTTTATAAGGATATTTAAAAATAGTTAAAGTTTTTTGATGTCCATGGTTGCTGTATAAAAAGCAAGAACCATAATTTATTCAGGAGGCTGGACAAAAGGCGGCTGGTTGTATTATGATAATATTATCGGAACTAAGTGCATGTTCCGATAATCGGTGCGCCCCCTGGGGCACACTTTGCACGGCGCAAGAACGGCGCCTTTTACTTAAGATAATCGAGAAAGTGGATTGTCAGCAAAGCTCATATGAATACAAAAATGAAACTGAGACAGGAGGGACTTTTATGAGTTGGTTTTCATCCTTAGATCCGGTAATACAGGCGCTATTGGCAACCCTGTTTACCTGGTTCGTGACCGCCCTCGGTGCGGCAATGGTTTTCATCTTTAAGACAATTAATAAGCAGGTATTAAACGGGATGCTGGGCTTTGCGGCAGGCGTTATGATCGCGGCAAGCTTCTGGTCATTATTGGCTCCGGCAATATCAATGGCCGAAGAGGCAGGAATGATTGCGTGGGTACCGGCAGTTGTAGGCTTCTTAGGAGGAGGGGCATTCCTTTGGCTGGTAGATACCTTGTTACCCCATCTCCATATCGGGGAAGGACAGCAGCCGGAGGGTATCAGGACGGAATGGAAGCGCAGCATACTCCTGGTATTAGCTATTACACTGCATAATATACCGGAGGGACTGGCAGTTGGTGTTGCATTTGGTGCAGTGGTTTCTGACAGTAACCTGGCAACCTTGACAGGAGCCGTAGCCCTTGCCTTAGGTATTGGGCTGCAGAATTTCCCGGAAGGGGCGGCGGTGTCGATACCCCTGAGAAGAGAGGGCTTATCCAGATTGAAAAGCTTTGTCTATGGGCAGGCATCCGGTATCGTTGAGCCCATAGCGGCAGTGATCGGAGCCCTGGCAGTAATTGTCATGAAGCCCATTTTGCCCTATGCCCTATCCTTTGCGGCAGGAGCCATGATCTATGTGGTGGTAGAGGAACTGATACCGGAGGCACAGCAGGAGAAGCATCACTCCAATGTCGGAACAGTCGGAGCTATGGTGGGCTTTGCAGTTATGATGCTGCTGGATGTGGCCCTGGGTTGATGCGGATTGTGTATAATTAAGAAGATTAAGAAGATATAAAAGAGTGCTGTCCTTATAACAAAAGCAGTTATAGGGACAGCACTCTTTTCGGGTTTTATTTTAAAAATTACGGATAAGTATTAATTACTTATCAATCCTCCGAGATCTTCATAAACTTCTTAAAGAACTTACTATTTGTGATTTTAGAAAGCAGTACGACAATAAGGGTTAAGATAATGATGACAGTGAAAATGGATACCATACCTTTTCCCATGATTTCAAATGCCTGGGTTACGACCTGCGAATTCATATTTACCTCCAATCCTACATATGTTTATTGTAGTTTGCTTGTGACGTTTATTTGAGTAATTGGCTGACGATATTGATAACTACACCGCCGGCTACAACGGAACCGATCTGTCCGGCTACGTTAGCGCTGATTGCATGCATCAGAAGGTGGTTGGAGGGATCTTCCTTTAAGCCCATCTTCTGGACAACACGAGAGGACATAGGAAAGGCGGAGATACCGGCAGCGCCAACCATAGGATTGATTTTCTTCTTCAGGAAGAGGTTTAAAAGCTTGGCAAATAATACGCCGCCAATGGAGTCCATTACAAAGGCAATTAAACCTAAGCCCATAATCATTAAGGTGTAAACATTTACGAAAGCATCTGCCTTCATACTGAAAGCAATGGTGATACCAAGCAGCAAGGTAATCAGGTTGGAGAGCATATTCTGGGCTGCGTCAGATAAGCTGCCGAGAACGCCGCATTCCCTGATTAAGTTACCAAACATTAAGAAGCCTACTAAAGCAACGGACTGGGGGGCAATTAATCCGGCAATAACGGTAACGATGATCGGGAATAAAAGCCTTGTGGTCCTGGTTACTGACTTTGGATTGTATTCCATGCGGATCATACGTTCTTTCTTTGTAGTTACCAGCTTGATTGCAAATGGCTGCACAATAGGGACTAATGCCATGTAGGAATACGCCGCCACCGCAATAGCGCCCATATACTTAGAGTTTAATATCTGGGATACAAGAATGGATGTAGGACCGTCAGCGGCACCGATGATACCGATGGATGCGGCATCATTTAAGCTAAAGCCCAGGAAAGCGGCAACTACGATGGTGAAGAAGATACCGAACTGGGCAGCTGCCCCGAATAAGAACATGGTCGGGTTCGCTAACAGCGGTCCGAAGTCAATCATAGCACCAATACCAATAAATAACAGGATAGGTAAAGCTTCAGAAGCTTCAATACCAGTTTCGAATAACCATTGGATGATACCGTGTGTGTTTCCAACGCCGTCTACTATCTGGTCAATTACACCGGAAGCAGGAATGTTTACCAGGATTGCACCAAATCCCATCGGTAGGAGCAGTGACGGCTCGAAGCCCTTTGCGATGGCCAAATAGATCAATACGGCACCAACCACATACATAATCAACTGCTGCCAAGTGATTGCCAAAATACCTGACAATAAGAAACTCATAAAATGTTGTCCTCCTTAGCATGATATAGTCATATCTTCTATTGGGATATTATGTGGAAATGTGCCTGTATTAGGAATTACAATTATGCACATTTGATGAGCAACACAAATACCATTCTTGAGATATGAATTTAAATGTAATCGGTTTTATTTTAGCGCATTTTTATAAGTTGTGTCAATGCTGTTTCATAACTTTCTGACAGTTTTATGCATTTTGCCGGAGGAAATTGCGGGGGACATCCCATAAAGTAAATTTGAACAAATAAAAATAATTATAATTGGAATAATAAATAAAAATTTGACTTTTAATTGTACAAAATGCAATATTATATTCAATAAATTGCCAGCTGAATTGATCCGGTATGTGCACTATGATGTAAATGCAATAAAGAATGTATTTAGTATTGAACAAATGTGTTTAAAGTGATAATATTTGATACAAAGCGGAAATTTTTGCTTTAATACTTTAGAAAGGGAGATGAAAGACTTGAATTTACTGTTTTTCCAAATTTCATCAATTGTCATTGCGATTCTAGCATTTGGGGCAGCCTTTTGGCTCTACAAATGGGTAGAAAAGCAACCCTCATCAAATAGGCGCATTGCTGAGGTAAGTAAGTTGATCCGTAATGGAGCAAACACGTTTTTAGCAAAAGAGTACAGGACATTAGTTAAGTTTTGTTCAGTAGCAGCAGTATTAATATTAATTTTCCTCCCACAGCCCATATGGCATGGAAAGCCGCTGGAGAACGTCATTATGGCGTTGGCGTACATATTTGGTACGGTTTGCTCCGGCATTGCAGGTAAGATAGGCATCAGCATTGCAACAATTGCCAATGTAAAGGCTGCAGAGTCAGCTACCAAGGGTATTAAGCCCTCCTTCATGTCCGGCTTCCGCGGCGGGGCGGTAATGGGTATGGCGGTTGTCGGCTCCAGCCTTCTCGGAGTTACCCTGGTTCTTTTATTGACAAATAACACGACAGCATTGCTTGGCTTCAGCTTTGGTGCCAGCTCCATGGCTCTTTTTGCTAAGGCCGGCGGCGGTATCTTTACGAAAACGGCAGATATCAGTGCAGACCTGGTTGGTAAGGTAGAGCTGGGAATCCCGGAGGACGACCCTAGAAACCCTGCAGTTATCGCAGATAATGTTGGTGATAATGTTGGTGACGTAGCAGGTATGGGAGCCGATTTATTCGATTCCAACGTAGCATCCATGGCAGCTGCACTGGTTATGGCAGCCTCCCTTGATAAGTTTACGGATGGTTCGCTCAATACCATGACAGTATTCTGCTATGCAGCAATTGGATTATTTGCATCAATTATTGGTGTAATGACAGCCAAAATGAAGGAAGGCGGAGATCCTACAAGAGCTTTAAATAGTAATACCTATGTTACCACGGTTATTTTTGCTATTTTAACAGCTATAGCAACCTGGGCATTCAAGCTGGAATGGCGGATCTGGGCCTGCAGTGCGATTGGTTTAGTGATAGGCGTGATCATTGGTCTGGCAAGCGATTACTTTACTGATGATAAAAAACGTCCGGTTCATGAGGTTGCAAAGGCTTGTGAATCAGGACCGGCCTTTACGATTTTATCTGGTATATCCTATGGCTTGATGAGCACCCTGCCATCTATGATTGGTATCGGTATCTCTGCTTTAGCAGCCTATAAGATCTGCGAACCTCTTGGTGCGGGATATCCAATGTTTGGTATCTCCATGGCTGCAGTAGGTATGTTATCCATCGTAGGTATGATTATTTCAAACGATGCTTACGGACCGATTGTAGACAACGCCCGTGGCCTTGTTGAAATGGGAGACCTGGGTGACAAAGCCCTTGAGATCACGGATTCCCTTGACAGCGCAGGTAATACGGTAAAGGCTGTAACGAAGGGCTTTGCTATCGGTGCTGCAGGACTTACTGTAATTGCTTTACTCGGTGCCTTCATGAGTGAAGTAAATACCGCTGCGGTTGAGCTTGGTATGGCGGCTGAGGGTACGCATTACATCCAGGGCTTTGATATCATTAACCCGGCTGTATTCTTTGGATTATTGATTGGGGCAGCAATCCCGGCTTTATTCTCTGCCATGCTGATGCTTGGTGTTGACCGCAATGCACAGCGTATGGTAGCTGAGATTCATCGTCAGTTCAAAGAGATCATCGGCTTAAAAGAGGGCAAGGAAGGTGTTGTACCGGAATATGATAAGTGTATTGAAATTGCAACAGATGGTGCAATCAAGGAATTAATCCCTGCTGGTCTTATGACGATTGTTATGACATTGCTGGTAGGCTTTATCGGAGGTGTTCATGCGATAGGCGGTTTCATTACAGGAAACATCATCAGTGGTTTATTATTCGCTTTGTTTATGTCCAATTCAGGCGGTCTTTGGGATAATACAAAGAAATATATTGAAGCGGGACACCATGGCGGAAAGAATTCAGCGGCACATAAAGCTGGTGTAGTTGGTGATACGGTAGGCGATCCATTTAAGGATACAGCCGGTCCTTCCATTAATACACAGATCACGGTAGTGTCCCTGGTGGCTTCCTTAACGGCAACTATTTTCCTGACGATTAATCTGTTTGGATAATAAGAGAAGAACCAACGAAATCATATAAGAAATACACAACAAGCTTATCCGGCTGCTTTTTTGGCAGACCGGATAAGCTTGTATTTGTTTTCGCCACTTTCTATGACTTTTCTATCAGCCTTGCGTCAATCTTGTGGTTTGTCCTTAAGCGCAGTTATGGTAGAATAGACGACCCTTAGCTCGTGTACACTGCAATCCTGCAGGCTGCGCTCAATTTTATACAAAAGCTCCTGATCGCTCTTCCGCCCGGGGAAGAAAACGTCATCAACAGAAAAATTCAATGCTTGAGCCAGTTTATACAAAACCTCTATGGACGGATTTCGGGTGCCTGCTTCAATTTGCTTAATGTGGGAAGGTGCAACCTCGATGATTTCTGCAAGCTGCTCCTGGGTAATCCTCTTTTCTAATCGGGCAGCTTTGATTGCCGCGCCCAGAGCTTTGTTGTCTAATGCCATATTCTTTCAGCCTCCTATATAGTAATCTTACAGATTGCTAAAGGCCTTGAAAACTATCAAGAAGAATACTATAATAGATACTGGAAGTGACCCTTGGGTTTTGTGGGCTAATAAAAAGGATTGGGAGGAAGAGAAGATGGGAAACTACAGCTTTGCGGGTGAAAATAGGCCAATGCAGATATTGATTCTTTCGGACCGGTTAATGGAGCAGGCGAAAGTGTTAGCCGATTTTTTTAACGGTCTTGAGGATTTCCATGTGATAGGGATAGCAGAAAACGCGCCGCAGGCATTGCAGCTTGCAGAGAACAACAGGATTGACTATCTTATTATTTCTGGTTATTTGAGGCTGGAGGAGACATATCGCGTCATAGCTGAACTTCAGAAATGGGATAAGAAGCTGCTGACGGTGCATTGGGCCATCCTTGATACGTTGATCGACATTTTCTGTCATCGTTATAAGATACCCTTGAAATTTGAGCGCACTCTTCCGATGGAGGATTTCGCCGGGTTTCTGAAGGAGCATAGGAATGATGGGTTGTATAAAAAATAAAATATTTTCTATTTTCTTATAGGTATAGTATAATAGCCAATGAAGCTACAGACTGGTAGATATGGCGGTGACCGATGGTTGCCGCAGGAAACATTTTAGGAGCTGACGCGGCGGAGGTATATTTTAGCGGTTCATTGCAGAATATATAGGTGCTTAAAGGCAGCATGGAGGGTTATTATGACGCAGTTATATGAGATGAAGGAACAGGAGGAACGCTTTGTACTGGTGGGTGTTTCTTCTTTTGAAAATGATGATACGGAGGAAGCCCTGGAGGAGCTGGAGGAGCTGGTACGGACCGATGGAGCCATTGCTGTCGGCAAGATTATCCAAAACAGGGAGAGTGTACATCCCGGTACCTATATTGGGAAGGGTAAGATTGATGAAGTAAGGGCTCTTGCCATGGAGACGGATGCAACGGGAGTGGTCTGTGATGATGAGCTCTCACCGGTCCAGCTAAAGAATTTAGAGAATGCCCTGCAGATGAAGGTTCTGGACCGGACCGTCATCATTCTTGATATTTTTGCGGGCAGGGCTTCCACAAAGGAAGGAAAGATCCAGGTGGAGCTTGCCCAGCTGCGGTACCGCGCCACGAGGCTGATCGGACTGAGGAACTCCCTGTCCCGGTTGGGCGGCGGAATTGGTACCAGGGGGCCTGGCGAGAAAAAACTGGAGATGGACCGGAGGTTAATCAAGGAACGCATTACGCAGTTAAGGCGTGAGCTGGAGGATGTAAAATCGAACCGTGAGACGGCCAGAAGCCTTAGGAGCAAGAACCAGATCCCTGTGGTAGCCATTGTGGGCTATACGAATGCGGGGAAATCAACGCTTTTGAACCATTTAACGGATGCGGGGGTATTGGAGGAGGATAAGCTGTTTGCGACCCTGGATCCTACCACAAGAAGCCTCACCCTGGAAAGCGGGCAGCAGATATTGATGACTGATACCGTAGGCTTCATCAGGAAATTACCCCATCATTTGATCGAGGCCTTCCGCAGTACCCTGGAGGAGGCAAAATATGCGGATATCATCCTCCATGTGGTGGACAGCTGCAATACGGATGCGGACCGGCACATGCATATTGTCTATGATACCCTGCACCGGCTGGGGGTTCAGGATAAGGTGGTCATTACGGCCTTTAATAAGCAGGACAGGCCGGAGGCGGAGGAGGTAATCAAGGACTTCAAGGCGGACCATACGGTGAAAATATCGGCGAAAACGGGAATGGGTGTGGATAAGCTGCTGGATTTGATTGAGAAGGTAATAAATGAGAGGAAGGTGCTTTTAGAAAAGGTATTTTCTTATCAGGATGCGGGAAGGATCCAGGCCATCCGCAAATACGGGCAATTATTGGAAGAGGAATACCGGCAGGAAGGCATCTATGTGAAGGCCTATGTCCAGGCCCATATGCTGGATCAATTATAGGTCCATATGAGGGATTACAGAGGGATGTGGTTCAAGGCCTGGAATAGGGAATACATGGGAAATCCAAGGCTTGTACGGCATAAAGGCTGAAATTTTTTATAGTTCTTTATTACTAGTTAAATATACTAGATATAGTATCAGTGTGAAAATATTGATGCATATCTAGTATTTTTTTATTGACTATATCTGTAATATCTGGTAGTATATGTAACATAGGTTAGCGCAGAGGTACAGCTGTGTTAGATGCGGGAAGGGAGTTAGTTACATATGATTAACGTTGTAAAAAGAGACGGTCAGGTTGCTGGATTCGACCTGAAAAAAATCAGTGAAGCAATTACAAAAGCCTTCAAGGCCACAGAAAAAGCCTACACGGAGGAAATAATCGGTTTGTTAACACTTCGGGTGACCTCCGATTTTCAAAAGAAAATTAAAGATGAAACAATCCATGTAGAGGATATCCAGGACAGCGTGGAAAGCGTGCTGGAACAGACCGGATATACGGACGTGGCGAAAGCATACATCTTGTACCGCAAGAACAGAGAAAAGATCCGCAATATGAAGTCTACGATTCTTGATTATAAGGAAATCGTTAATAATTACGTGAATGAGGAGGACTGGAGGGTAAAGGAGAACTCAACGGTCACTTATTCTGTAGGCGGACTAATTTTACATAATTCAGGAGCCATTACGGCAAATTACTGGCTATCGGAGATCTATGACGAGGAGGTTGCAAATGCCCACCGGAATGCGGACATCCATCTGCACGACCTGGCAATGCTGACCGGATACTGTGCAGGCTGGTCCTTAAAGCAGCTGATCAAGGAAGGCCTTGGCGGCATCCCGGGCAAGATCACATCCTCACCGGCAAGCCATCTGTCCACACTTTGTAACCAGATGGTCAATTTCTTAGGCATCATGCAGAATGAATGGGCAGGAGCCCAGGCATTTTCCTCCTTTGATACCTATCTGGCACCTTTTGTTAAGATTGATAATTTATCCTACCGTGAGGTAAAGCAGTGTATCCAATCCTTTGTTTATGGCGTGAATACACCGAGCCGCTGGGGGACACAGGCACCATTTTCTAATATTACCTTAGACTGGACTGTTCCAAATGACCTGGCTGAGCTGCCCTGCATCGTTGGAGGCAGGGAAATGGGCTTTAAGTACAAGGATTGCAAAAAAGAGATGGATATGGTAAACAAAGCCTTCATTGAAATCATGATTGAGGGTGATGCCAACGGAAGAGGCTTCCAGTATCCGATTCCGACTTACTCCATTACAAGGGATTTTGATTGGTCAGACACGGAAAATAACCGTATGTTATTTGAGATGACGGCAAAATACGGGACACCTTATTTCTCTAACTATATTAACAGTGATATGGAGCCAAGCGATGTCCGTTCCATGTGCTGCAGATTGCGTCTTGACCTTCGTGAGCTGCGCAAGAAGACCGGCGGGTTCTTCGGCTCCGGTGAAAGTACCGGCTCCGTTGGCGTTGTTACGATCAATATGCCGCGTATCGCTTATCTGTCTGCCAACGAGAAGGAATTCTTTGCCCGCCTTGACCGCATGATGGATATTGCAGCCCGTTCCTTAAAGGTGAAGAGGACGGTTATCACAAAGCTGTTGGAGGAAGGCTTATATCCATATACAAAGCGTTATTTGGGATCCTTTGAAAACCACTTCTCAACCATTGGCCTGATCGGTATGAATGAAGTAGGGCTGAATGCAAAATGGCTTGGTGGGGATATGACCCACAGGGAAACAAAGGAGTTTACCATTAAGACCTTAAACTATATGAGGGAGCGCCTCTCAGATTACCAGGAGATGTACGGAGACCTCTACAATCTGGAGGCAACACCGGCAGAATCCACCACCTATCGTCTTGCAAAAGCGGACAAGAAACGTTGGCCGGATATCAGGACCGCAGGACAGGAAGGTGACACGCCTTATTATACGAACAGCTCCCATTTACCGGTAGGCTATACCGAGGATGTTTTTGAAGCCCTGGATATCCAGGATGAGCTTCAGACCCTCTATACCTCGGGGACAGTGTTCCATGCATTCCTTGGGGAGAAGCTCCCCGATTGGGAAGCAGCTGCGAAGCTGGTCAGGACAATTGCTTCCAATTATAAATTGCCATACTACACCATGTCACCGACCTATTCCGTATGCAAAAAGCATGGATATCTGACAGGGGAACAGTTCACCTGCCCCCACTGCGGTGAAAAGGCAGAGGTATACAGCCGTATTACAGGCTATTACCGTCCGGTCCAGAACTGGAACGAGGGTAAGGCCCAGGAATATAAAAACCGTAGGATTTATGATATTGCCCATTCCAGGGAAATGGAGGATCGGATTGCCGGGCATGAGCCACTGCTGATGGACAAGGAGGAAGATGTCCGGATGCAGGACGGACTATATCTGTTTACCACAAAGACCTGTCCGAATTGCCATATGGCAAAGGAATATTTGAAGGGTCACACCTATGCAATTGTCGATGCGGAGGAGAATGCAGAATTGTCAAGGAAATACGGCATTATGCAGGCACCTACCCTGGTAGAGGTCAGGGCCGGAAAGGCGATGAAGTATGTGAACACCTCTAACATCAAGAGCTATGTGGATGGACAGATGGTATGTATTAATTCCTGAGTACTTTACAGGAAACTTAACAAGCTTGCAAGATAACTGACATATAGTATTCGTACCAGATATGGTGTATTCCCCAAAGTATGCCTATCTGGTACGAATACTTTTTTCTTGCTTTGCTTCCCGGGCTGAGTTAAAATAGATAATTAGGAATGAGACAAGCCAAAGGGGAATCAGGTTAAGAGAAAATACCCCGGGGCTGATGCAAAGCAAGGCGTTTTTTCAATTTAAAAGCAAGGAAGAACGCTGGTAGACAGGAGGAGAAAATCCCCCAAAGGACAGGAGGAGAAATCCCCCAAAGAAATAGGAGGAGAAATCCTCCAAAGAGCAGGAGGATTGGAATGAGTCAGGCAGATAACATATTCATAGAAATGTGCAGGGATATATTGGAAAATGGGATCAGTACAGAGGGAGAGAAGGTACGGCCAAAGTGGGAGGATGGATCCTTTGCTTACACTATTAAAAAATTCGGTGTGGTAAACCGGTATGATTTATCGAAGGAATTTCCTGCTTCTACCCTGCGAAGGACCGCAT
This sequence comes from Clostridiales bacterium, assembly GCA_012839295.1. Taxonomy (GTDB): domain Bacteria; phylum Bacillota; class Clostridia; order Lachnospirales; family Lachnospiraceae; genus Mobilitalea. The sequence continues at coordinate 331,017 of DUNO01000048.1, read as the reverse complement.
TTAAGAGCTGTATCGATGAGCTGCTCTGGATATGGCAGAAGAAATCCAACAATATCAATGACCTTAACAGCCATATCTGGGATGCGTGGGCGGATGAGGACGGCTCCATCGGAAAGGCTTATGGCTACCAGCTTGGAGTAAAGCACAAATATAAAGAGGGTGAGATGGATCAGGTGGACCGCGTGATCTATGACCTGAAGAACAATCCCTACAGCCGCAGAATTATGACGAATATCTATGTCCATCAGGATTTGCATGAAATGAGGCTTTATCCCTGCGCCTATAGCATGACCTTCAATGTTACCAAAAGAAGGGATAGCGAGAAGCTGACACTCAACGGTATCTTAAACCAGCGGTCCAATGATATTCTGGCGGCAAACAGCTGGAATGTATGCCAATATGCGGTATTGCTCCATATGTTGGCTCAGGTTTGTGACTTTGAGGTTGGTGAACTGGTACATGTTATTGCAGATGCCCATATTTATGACCGGCACATTCCAATCATTCAGGAATTAATTGAACGTCCGACCTACGAGGCACCAACCTTCTGGATGAATCCGGATATTAAAGACTTCTATCAGTTTACGGTGGATGATTTTGAACTGCGTAATTACCAGCATGGACCCAAGGTGGCGCCGATCCCGGTGGCAGTATAAGGTTTCATAGCCTAAAGCAAGAAAAATATTTGAGAGGATGGATGTTCGATGCAATGTATCGTGGCAGTAGACAAAAACTGGGCGATTGGTTACCAAAATAAGCTCTTGGTAAGCATCCCCGCCGACATGCGCTTCTTCCGTGATGAGACAACAGGGAAGGTGGTCATCATGGGAAGGAAAACTCTGGAGACCTTTCCAGGGGGGCAGCCCTTAAAGAACAGGGTAAATATTGTGGTAACAAGGGATCCGGGATTTAAGGTAAAGGATGCCATTGTGGTACATAGTGTCCCGGAAGCACTGGAAATTACAAAGAAATACAGGACGGAGGATATCTATGTCATTGGGGGTGACAGCATTTACCGGCAATTCCTGCCATATTGCAATATTGCCCATATTACAAAGATTGACTATTCCTACCAGGCCGATACCTATTTTCCTGACCTGGATCAATTGGAGGATTGGGTGCTGGCAGAAGAGAGTGATGAGCATACCTACTATGATTTAGCCTATACCTTTTGCCGGTATGAAAGAAAAAGATAAAAAACACTTGAAAAAAATGCCTTGAAAGACTACTATTAAGAATATATAAATTGCTGAAGAAAAGGAGACTGCCATGGCAGCCAAGCTGCCTGATAGGCAACCAAAGCTGTCTTACAGACAGCGAAGGTATGTTTTACGGGTAACTTAGAAAAGGAAGGATGATAAGATGCTTGATATTAAAATTGAGATAACCAAAAATCCAAAGGTATTACCGGGAGCTGATAATCCTTTGAAATTCGGAACTATTTTTACGGATCATATGTTCCTTATGAACTATGAGACCGGAAAGGGATGGTATGATCCGCGGGTAATCCCCTATCAGCCGCTTAATCTGGAGCCTTCCGCTATGGTATTCCATTATGGCCAGGAAATGTTCGAGGGATTAAAGGCATATAAAACGGGAGATGGCAGAACCTTGCTGTTCCGCCCGGATAAAAACATAGAAAGAGCAAATAAGACAAACCGCAGAATCTGTATTCCTGAGATTCCGGAGGAGGATTTCCTGCAGGCAATTAAGGCCGTAGTAAAGACGGACGAGGCCTGGGTTCCTACAAAGGAGGGAACCTCCCTTTACATCAGACCCTTTATTATTGCTACGGATCCTTTCTTAGGCGTAAAGCCCTCAGAAAGGTACCTGTTCATCATTATCCTGTCCCCGGTTGGGGCATATTATCCTGAGGGGTTAAATCCGGTTAAGATCTGGATTGAGGATGAATATGTAAGGGCAGTGAAGGGCGGTATTGGTGAGGCAAAGACCGGCGCAAATTACGTTGCATCCCTAAAGTCCCAGGTAAAGGCCCATGACGAGGGCTATTCCCAGGTACTCTGGCTTGACGGTGTACACAGGAAATATATAGAGGAAGTAGGAGCCATGAATATCTTCTTTAAGATCAATGGTACGGTCATTACCCCTGAATTAAATGGGAGCATCCTACCCGGCGTTACCAGGGATTCCGTGCTTGTTCTCTGCAGGGAATGGGGATTGCCGACGGAGGAAAGAAAGATATCCATTGATGAGGTATATGAGGCAGCCCAAAATGGCACGCTGGAAGAGGTATGGGGCTCAGGTACGGCTGCGGTTATTTCACCGGTAGGACAGCTGCGCTGGGAAGATAATATTATGCAGGTCCAGGATGGTGGCATTGGTCCCATCAGCCAGAGGCTGTACGATACAATTACAGGAATTCAGCTGGGTAATATAGAGGATACACACGGCTGGATAGTTGAGGTTAATTAAATCATTGGTAGGAGGTAACGAACGAGTATGAACCAGCTATATTCAGAGGCAGGGGTGAAGAGGAAAAACGATTCAAAGTCAATGTTGCTGCGGGGCTTGATGGTATTTGCCATCATTGTAGGGGTTTTATTGTTGCTTGTCGGGTCGTATTTTGCAATTGCGGGGGTAATACTTATAGCAGCGATGATTTTCCTGTTTCCCAGGCTAAACGTGGAATATGAATATATTTTTGTTGACGGCCAAATTGATTTTGACCGTATTACCGGTGGCTCAAGGCGTAAAACAATACTCCGTATTGACCTGGAGCAGGCGGAAATTATCGCCCCGGAGGGCTCACATGCCCTGGATGGCTATAACAACATGCAGCTTGAGAAAAAGGATTTTTCTTCTGGCGACAAGAATGTAAAGCCATATATCGTCATTGTGAATAAGAATGAGAAAAAATATAGGATCGCATTTGAGCCGAATGAAAAAATGCTTTCCATGATTAAGCAGAAGAGCCCAAGAAAGTTAAATCAATATTAAAGGGTAGGAGAGGGTGCGGAATACGAAAATAAGGTATTCCAGGCATCCTCTTTCTTCATCATTTTCCGGTCTGCTACCGTAGAATTTTCCCCACATTTTGAGCCTTTTTATAGCCTGGCGGGGCTATTCCTTGGAATACAAAAAGCTAGGGGGTGGTTACCGTTGGGATATGCCAGAAGGAGGGATTAATTTCTTGGCTTTTGTGGTTGACAATAAGGGATTAATTCGTTATACTTTTAAAAATCTATCAAAGAACAAGGACTGTTTTACGGCCATTTGATCCGTGAAGCGAGCCAAGGTGATTTATATTAATTCATACTAATAATTAAAAGATAAGAAAGTGAGGAGATTAGCAAAATGGGACAAATTATCGGTGATGGAATTACATTTGATGATGTGCTGTTAGTACCTGCTTATTCCGAGGTAATACCAAATCAAGTTGACCTGTCAACCTATTTAACAAAAACAATTAAATTGAATATCCCTTTGATGAGTGCCGGAATGGACACTGTAACAGAAAACCGCATGGCAATTGCTATGGCAAGACAGGGGGGTATCGGTGTTATCCATAAAAATATGTCAATTGAGGAACAGGCGGACGAGGTTGATAAAGTAAAACGTTCAGAGAATGGTGTTATTACCGATCCATTTTACCTATCTCCGGAGCATACCTTAGAGGATGCCAATGATCTGATGGCAAAATACAGGATCTCCGGTGTTCCCATTGTCATAGATGGCAAAAAGCTGGTGGGAATCATTACAAACCGTGATTTGAAATTCGAGACCGACTTTTCCAAGAAGATTAAGGAATCCATGACCTCCGAAGGTTTAATTACGGCAAAGGAAGGCATCACCTTAGAGGAAGCGAAGAAGATCCTGGCCTCCGCCAGAAAAGAGAAGCTCCCCTTAGTGGATGAGGAAGGAAACCTAAAGGGACTTATTACGATCAAGGACATTGAAAAGCAGATTAAATACCCGCTCTCCGCAAAGGATTCCCAGGGACGCCTCTTGTGCGCCGCCGCAGTGGGTATTACAAATAATATTATGGAACGTGTTGACGCCCTCGTGAAGGCTAAGGTAGATGCCATCGTCATTGATACGGCCCATGGACATTCCGCTAATGTATTAAAAACCGTGAAAATGGTCCGTGACGCATATCCCGAGGTTCAGATTATCGCAGGAAATGTAGCTACGGGGGAAGCCACCCTTGACCTGATTAAGGCCGGCGTAGACGCTGTTAAGGTAGGTATCGGCCCCGGCTCCATCTGTACCACAAGAGTTGTAGCGGGAATCGGTGTTCCCCAGATTTCCGCAATCATGGATTCTTATGCCGTAGCGAAGCAGTATGGTATTCCTGTCATCGGTGATGGCGGTATTAAGTATTCCGGGGATATTACGAAGGCAATTGCAGCAGGAGCCAATGTCTGCATGATGGGCAGTATCTTTGCCGGCTGTGATGAGAGCCCGGGAACCTTCGAGCTGTTCCAGGGAAGAAAATATAAGGTATACCGTGGAATGGGATCCATTGCGGCCATGGAGCAGGGAAGCAAGGACCGTTATTTCCAAAGTGACGCAAAGAAACTGGTTCCGGAAGGAGTGGAAGGCCGGGTAGCCTACAAGGGTACCGTGGAGGATACCGTATTCCAGTTGATCGGAGGCTTAAGGTCCGGTATGGGCTACTGTGGGGCAAAGGATGTCAAGATGCTGCAGGAGAGCGGAAAGTTTATCAAGATTTCCGCCGCTTCCTTAAAGGAGAGCCATCCCCATGATATCCACATCACCAAGGAAGCTCCTAACTATAGCGTGGAAGAATAATGCTTGACCTGGCGGCTGCGATTTTAGCGGGAAGCAGCTGGAGGAAATGAAGAAGCATCGGGAAATGTAAAGATATATATAGTATAAGGATATATTAAGATGTTTAGGCAGGGAAATATCATTTTATTGAAGATTTCCCTGCCTTTTTGTCGTTATTGTTTGAAGGGACAACAACGGTTATGATTTTTTGGGACGTTAGGTTCTGTTATTTTAGGAAATTGTCAATAGGTTCTGCTATTTTAGAAAATTTGACAATTTCGGTCAGGAGAAATACAATAGAGTAAATTCGGATAGAATAAGATCAGGATAAGATAAATGCAGGCAGAATAAACTAAGACAGAATAAACTAAGGCGAGAATAAACTAAGACAGGAAAAAACTAGGATGGGTGGGAAAATGGCTAAAATATTATCAAAAGAAGAATGGCGCAAGAGGCGCAGAAGGAAAAAATATGCGATGCTGACCCTGGGTGTTTCCCTGGTTATGATCATCCTTATATTGTTAACCGTGGCGGTTTTCTGGCTGTTCAAGGGAAGGCTGGGGGGCAATGTCCCGGAGAATGAGACCCTTGTGAAGCCCTTGCCCGGCGGTGCTACGGTTCAGGTGGATTACCTGACCCCGAATCCTTATTCCAGGCCGCAGCTTGAGTTAAAACGAGTGAAGTCCGTGGTAGTCCATTATACGGCGAATCCGGAGACCTCAGCGAAGAATAACCGCAGTTATTTTGAAGGGCTGGCGATGAAGCATACAACCTATGCAAGCAGCCATTATATCATTGGACTGGAGGGGGAGATTATCCAATGCCTGCCGCTCACGGAGCAGTCCTACGCCTCCAATAACAGGAATGGTGACACCATATCGATTGAGTGCTGCCATCCCGATGCAACGGGCAAGTTTAATGAGGCTACCTATAACGCATTAGTGAATCTGACTGCCGGACTGTGCATGGAATTTAACCTGAAGAAGGAGGATATCATAAGGCACTATGATGTTAACGGCAAGAAATGCCCCTTATATTTTGTAGAGCATGAGGATGAATGGGAAGCCTTTAAGAAAAAGGTAATGGATACGGTAAAAAACAGCAGGGATAATACCAAATAAGGTATTGTCCCTGCTATTTCCTTAATAGGGCTTTGGCATGTTCCTAAAATCCTCTGCCCTTTGCAGATCTTTTTCACGCTTTATATCATACTCTTCCTGGTCTATTTTCAAGGCCTCTTCATATTTATGGTATTTAATTCCAGCCTCATTAAGAAGCTGCAAGCCAAGCCCTGTCGGATAGTCCCCTTTAAAAACGACCTTTTTTATTCCAGCCTGTATTAAGTGTATACAGCAAAATACGCAGGGCTGCGTTGTTACATATAGAGTTGCCCCATCACAGCTTGTACCATGCTTTGCACACTGATTAATCGCATTAGCTTCTGCATGGCCGGCCCGGCACAGCTCAAGCCCTTGCCCTGACGGTATGCCCCTGTTTTTTCTTTCGCAATAGCCTATATCGGTGCAATGGATGGCACCTGTTGGAGCACCATTATAACCGGTTGCAATTATTTGCTTGTCCTTTATTATGACAGCACCTACCTGTCTTGACAGACATGTGCTTCGTATCTTACTATCTTCAGCTATGTCCATAGCCCATTCCGTGAATAGTTTCCGGTTCATAAATCCTCCTTTGTTGTATGTAACAGCCTCTAACAAATCATTTCTCAAAATCCTTGTACATTAGGCTTGGCTGTATTCCCGTATTGTTTTGATACTTACCGCTTTTATATAAATCATATTCACCATCGATGTCATGATAGTAAATTTGGCATATTTCAACGTTGGGATAGATGATAATAGGCTGTACGCAGAATATTTCCAATGTCCAATAACCAGAAAACCCGATATCACCGAAGCCGGCAGTGATATGGATAAATAACCCTAGCCTGCCTACGGAAGAACGCCCCTCCAGCATGGGAATATACTTATCGGTTCTTGTAAATTCATTCGTTCTCCCAAGATACAAGGTATTTGGCTTTAGGAGCAGGCCTTCTTCCGGGATCATAAGCTTTTTGCTGGGATTTGGTTTTTTCATATCAAGAATATCATTATCATATACCAGCAATTCATTAGCCAATGTTAAATTATAACTGTTGGGATTGATTCTTTTCTCATCAAAGGGCTCAATTATAATATCTTTTCCGATGTGCTTTAAAATTTCTTTTCCCGATAGTATCATCTACAACCTCCATTTTCCCGGCTATCACGCCTGGAATTAAATTTGTAAAAGGAACTGGCTACTCCCAATAATATTATCATTAATGGATCGATTTAACAAGATTTAAAAAATGGTTCGCGGCCGGGGACATCGTATAGCATCCAAAAGGATATGGGCTTAAATTTATTTTTTAGTCTATTTTGTTAATCGGCTGTCCTTTGGAAAAAGCTCTGATATTATCTTGGATGAATGAAACTAAACGTTGTCTTGTTTCCAATCCCCTCCATCCCATGTGCGGAGTAATGATAACATTATCCATTGTATACAATGGACTGGCATCATCTAATGGCTCTACTTCCTGAACATCTAATCCCGCACCTGCAATTACATTATTTTGCAATGCATCAATCAATGCTTTTTCATCAACCAGTGCTCCTCGTGCAGTATTGATTAAGTATGCGGTTGGTTTCATCATTGCTAAAGCCTTTTTATTAATCATATGTCTTGTTGATTCATTTAAAGGACAATTAAGAGAAACAAAATCACTTTGCATTAAAACTTCTTCCTTTGTTGTAAAACGAATTTTTTCCACATCTGTCCTTGGAGTTCTGGCCGATACTAAAATTCTCATTCCCAGTGCCTCCGCCACCTTGATTATTTCTTTTGCAATATTTCCATAACCTATAATTCCTAATGTTTTGCCATTTAATTCTACGTGGTTCACCATTAAATGCTTATTGAAATTATCATGATTACCCTCCAAAAGCATACGAATCTGTTTTTGCATTGAGCTTGCCAGATTTAAAATTAAAAGGATTGCTGTATGTGCCACCCGTTCATTGCTATACGCAGGGATGTTACATAATGTGATTCCCTTTTCACGCACCGCATCTAAATCTATATTATTATATCCGGTTCCAGCTTCGCAAATCATCTTTACACTATCAGGAAATTTTCTGATAATGTCACCGCTGACTTTCATTTCCTTCGTTACAACGATCGTAAAACCGTCAACTCTCTCCAAAATTTTATCTTCAGGCGTTTTATCATAGATGACCACTTCAGATGCAATTTGTGAGTAATCAACGTTCCCATCATAATTTACTAGGCCGGCGTTTAATACCACCGTTTTGTCATTCATCAATTTCTCTCCTTTTACTTATATAGGGTGTACCTGTTCAGGTACACCCTTTGCTAAATTCTCTATCAGGTTTTTAATATTTGCTTCCTGCAACCTGGACTTTAATCAGGTTGGTGGTGCCGGACATGCCGAGGGGAACACCGGCAGTGAGAACGGCCAGCTCTCCGTCATTTAAGTAACCGGCAGCTTCTACCGCCTCGATAGAATGCTCAAATAATTCAAAGGTATCATGCTCCAGCTTAATCAACAGTGGAATTACTCCCCAGGACAGGTTCATCTGACGGCAGACAACCGGATTGGTGGAACAGCCGATGATCGGGCAGTCAGGACGGTAACGGGAAATCCTGCGGGCAGTAATGCCGGAGGTTGTTACAGTGACGATTGCTTTTGCATTCAAATCATGGGCCAGCGCTACGGCGGCACGGGATACCGCATCCGTTATGGTTGGATCTGCAGTCTCAGTCATGCGGAACCGCTTCTTATAATCAATATCTGATTCGGTACGGGTTGCTATCCGCACCATGGTTTTCACTGCTTCCACCGGATAGTCACCGTTTGCTGTTTCACCGGAGAGCATGATGGCGCTGGTACCGTCGTAGATGGCATTGGCAACATCAGTGGCCTCAGCCCTGGTAGGACGGGGATTCTTGATCATGGAATCCAGCATCTGGGTAGCGGTAATAACCTGCTTGCCGGCGTTGTACACCTTCTTGATAATCATTTTCTGGAGTACGGGAACCTCCTCCAAGGGGATTTCAACACCCATGTCGCCCCGGGCAATCATGATGCCGTCGGCTGCTTCGATAATTTCATCTATATTTGCTACACCCTGGTAGTTTTCGATCTTAGCGATGATATTGGTCTGTGAATGGTATTTATTTAATATCTTACGGATATCCCTCACATCCTCCGCTGTCCTGACAAAGGAAGCTGCAATGAAATCATAGTTGTGCTCAACGCCAAAGATGATATCGGAGCGGTCCTTATCGCTGATATAGGGCATGGATAGATGTACTCCCGGTACATTCACGCCCTTTCTGTTGGAGATAATTCCGCTGTTGCGTACAGTACAGATAATGTCCGTGGAGGTAACTTCATCCACATACATCTCAACCAGGCCGTCATCAATCAGGATTCTTATGCCGGGCTCCACGTCAAAGACCAGGTTCGGATAGGAAATGGATACGATGCTTTCATCCCCCTCCACATCCCTGGAGGTCAGGATAAAGGTCTGGCCTTCCACCAGGTGGATTTTTTTATTGTCCTTGAAGGTGCCGATACGGATCTCAGGACCCTTTGTATCCAGCAGGGTAGCAACGGGAATGCCTAATTCTTCCCGTAATTTCTCAATGATTTTTAACCGGCCAAGGTGTTCTTCATGGTCTGCATGTGAAAAATTGAAGCGGGCAACATCCATGCCGGACTGAATCAATTCTCTGATTACGGTTTCGTCATTCGCTGACGGACCAAGTGTGCATATGATTTTTGTCTTTCTCATGTTTACTCCATTCCTCCGCCGATGGCGGAACATATTAGAAGATTGGTTAATTAAAGTCTAAGCCCTCTGCTTTTACGGTTTTTTATGCTGAAATGACTTTTTTTCCAGAAGAATATACCTACAAATGCAGTGCACAACAGTAATACAATGGAAATGATGAGAATTGCGCAATGCATGAAAAATGCTTCTGGCAGCATAAGGATGACAGGATCTGTTACAGGATCAAAGATCCAGTAATCATTTTTGAAACAAAGCTGATGAAATAACAGAAACGCCCGGTCAAAGTCAACTGCAATGTAAATTCCGAGCAGCACAGGCAGAACGATCGCGGTAATGGCAGAGACTAGAAGATAGTAGAAGTCCCTGTTTCTGGCTTTTCTTATGATGATGGCAACCCCAAGAATTAATGTTAGTGCGCCTACTAGATAGAAGCCAGTAAAAATATTTTTTACCTCAGCAAAATGCTGTAATCCGCTGACGGAGGCTTCAAGAGAGGGGAAGCTTAAGTTTCCGGTAAAGAACGGAGAACAATAATCAATTAATGCATCATAATTTTTAATAATTTCTGCTTTTTCCATACCCGAGGATGCTTCTATATTCAGATAATTGATATCCATATAATAGAGCGGCCTGAAATTAATTGTAATTATAACCGCTACAGAAATGAATAACAGTGTAAATAGGATACCGATAAATATGTCCGTAAATTTGAACCGTTTCATAGAAGCCTCCAGAAATAAGCAGTGATTGCCCTTAACCATTGATACGAATAAAGTTCCAAACGAATTATAGTATAATTTAGACGCGATTGCAATATTAAGATGCACTTAGTTTGTATGTGTCACACCAAGGGTTTAAAAAACAACGCTCGCAATAGCATTTCCTTGCGGTGCAGATAGTCCGTCCATGATAGATCAGCTGGAAATTAATCCGGTTCCAGTGATCCCTTGGAAGGAGCTCCATCAATTCAAATTCCACCTGTACCGGATTTTTTCCCACGGCCCATCCGAGCCGCCGTGCTATCCTAAAAACGTGGGTGTCCACAGTTACCCCGGGTATATTGTAAGCATCCGCTAAAAATAAGGTGGCAGTTTTTCTTCCGACGCCGGATAGTGTTAGCAATTCCTCAAGGGTTACGGGAACCTTGCCGCCGTGCTCCTCTATGATTTGCCTGCAGCATTGCTTCATGTTTTTGGCTTTATTCTTATATAACCCGACTGTTCTGATATAATCCCCAATTTCCTCTTCCGGGGCCTCGGCTATTTGCCGGACAGAAGAAAAACGCTTCCATAAATCCGGAAGCACCTTGTCCACCTGCTGGTCCGTGCTCTGTGCGCTCAGCATGATTGCCAGCAGGAGCTGCCAGTCTTCCATGTGGAGAAAACCCTCCTTGTCAGTGCCGTATTCCTTATCCAATAAGGATAAAATCTGATGTACTGCCTCTTTTGTCATATGATCACCCATCCATGTCCTTCGGTCTGGTTATCCTAAGGATTCTTTTTTACTTTTGCATCGTTGTACCGGCGGAAGCCTCTTACTAAAATGATAGCAGAAAATGTACGGTAATTCTACAAAAAGATTCATGGGTTAATTCTGGGGAATCCTCATGAGTGGATAAATAGGCCACCCAAATGTGGATAACAAGCCCGAAAGGGGAGAGGAAAGTGGATAAACCGATAACAATAATTAACCGGGGGTCATGATATATTAGAATTTACAATAAGATAAATAAGTATTTATTAATTGAAATAAATATTTTCTTGTTGTACTATTTTTATAGTTGTATTTTTTCATTTGCTTCTTGTTTCATTTAAAGTTAAATATGCCGAATGTAGAGGAATAAAAGAAAAAGTGGAAATAAGAAGGTAATAGCAGGAAAAAATATGCCAGAATAAGCAACGATTAAAATAATAAAATACAAGTCAGAAAAGGAGACGGGTCATGCGGGCATTGATCAGTGTATCGGATAAAACAGGTGTCGTGGAATTTGCCAGGGAATTAGTGGGCTTAGGGCTTGAGATTGTTTCTACGGGGGGAACCTACGGCAAATTGAAGGAGGCAGGGGTTCCTGCAATTGAGATATCGGAGCTTACCGGATTTCCGGAGTGCTTGGACGGGCGTGTTAAGACCCTCCATCCTGCGGTGCATGCAGGCCTCCTTGCCATGAGAAGCAATCCGGACCATATGAAGCAGCTGACAGATTTAAATATTGAGACCATCGACCTTGTAGTCGTGAACCTGTATCCCTTTAAGGCCACCATTTTAAAGGAAAATGTCCAAAGGCAGGATGCCGTTGAGAATATTGATATCGGCGGCCCCACCATGCTGCGCTCCGCGGCAAAGAATTACCAGGATGTTGCTGTCATTGTAGACCCAAGGGATTATGGGAAGGTGTTAACGGAGCTGAAGGAGCAAAACCATGTTTCCTTAGATACCAAGTTCTACTTAATGCAGAAGGTATTTGAACATACCTCCTCCTATGATACCATGATTGCTGATTATCTTAGGAAGGAGAGGGGGGACAGGTCATTACCGGAGACCCTTACCATGACCTTTGAAAAGGTACAGGATATGAGATATGGTGAGAATCCCCACCAGTCAGCAGCCTTTTACCGTGAAATCGGCAAGAAAAAAGGCTCGATTACGGATGCACTGCAGCTGCATGGAAAGGAATTGTCCTTTAATAATATAAATGATACCAATGGAGCCCTGGAGCTTCTGAAGGAATTTACGGAGCCTACGGTCGTAGGGTGCAAGCATGGCAATCCCTGCGGTGTTGGCAGCGCAGAGGATATTTATACTGCATGGCAGAAGGCCTTCTCGGCAGATAAGACCTCTATCTTTGGCGGTATCGTAGTTGCTAACCGTGAGGTAAACCGTGAAATGGCTGAGGAGATGAAGGAAATCTTCCTGGAGGTGGTGGTTGCGCCTTCCTACTCCCAGGAGGCGCTGGAGCTGTTAACTATTAAGAAGAATATCAGGCTTCTGGAGCTTAAGGATATTGAAGTTCCCCAGGATGAGGCTGCCTATGATTTAAAGAAGGTGAACGGAGGTTTGATTGTCCAGACCATTGACAGCAAGCTTTTGGCAGAGGGGGATTTAAAGGTTGTTACTGACCGGACTCCTTCTGAAAAGGAGATGGAGGATTTGCTGTTTGCCTGGAAGGTAGTGAAATTTGTTAAGTCAAATGGGATTGCGCTGGCAAAGGATAAGCAGTCTGTCGGAATAGGCCCTGGGCAGGTGAACCGTATCTGGGCTACGAAGCAGTCTATTGAGCATGCGAAGGAATTGATTGGTGAGGATGCCACAAAGGGTGCCGTGCTGGCCTCAGATGCTTTCTTCCCCTTTGATGATTGTGTTGAAGCGGCTCATCAGGCCGGGGTTACAGCGATTATCCAGCCGGGCGGTGCAGGCAGGGATGAGGATTCCATCAGGAAGTGTAATGAGTATGGGATTGCCATGGTTTTCACCGGAATGAGGCATTTTAAGCATTAAGGATGATGGGCGATATAGGCAATTACGTTGGGACGTAAGGCGTGGGATAAAAAAAGGAGTTGAAATTGACTGGTATTGACTGGTCAATTTCAACTCCTGATTTGTTTAATTATAACCCCGTTTTATACAGATAACTTTTAAAATGTGGCAATGACTCCCGTTCCTTGTCACATATATATAAAAATTACTTTTGTGTACGATTATAATTTAACTACGTTTGCAGCCTGGGGCCCTTTGTCACCCTTGACTACTTCGAATGATACCTTTTCTCCTTCTTCAAGAACCTTGAAGCCATCCATCTGGAGAGCCGAGAAATGCACGAATACGTCGTTGCCTTCCTCATCAGAGATAAACCCAAATCCTTTTTTTGCATTAAACCATTTTACAGTTCCTGTCTTCATAACAAGCCTCCCAAAGCGTAATTTGAATTGCATTACCATATTCAGTAATGATAGTAATAATTTAACATAAATCCAAAATAATGTCAAACGATTTATGTTATATTTTGTAATATTTTAACGTATAAATTTTGTATTGTGGGGGCTTTTTGAGGCTTAAATATCCTTACGTATTGAAATGACAAATAAAGAAAATTATGTTATTATGAATAAGCATATACGATAAATTGCGATACTTATTATTATAAAAATGAATGTATTATATTACCCCGGTTATTAGGGTGAAATAATAATGGATGGAGGTTAACTACATGAAATGTGAAATTCCTTCCTCATACGAATTTCTATTCGAGGAAAAGCTGGAGGACCTGAATGCAGTAGGTAAGGTACTGGCTCATAAAAAGACCGGCGCCAGGGTAGCGCTTATTGCAAATGATGATAAGAATAAGGTATTTTCCATTGGGTTTCGTACACCGCCGGTAAACAGCACCGGGGTTGCCCATATTATTGAGCATTCGGTGCTCTGTGGATCAAGGAACTTTCCTGCTAAGGATCCCTTTGTGGAGCTGGCGAAGGGATCTTTGAACACCTTTTTGAATGCCATGACCTATCCTGATAAAACCATTTATCCGGTAGCAAGCATGAATGACCAGGATTTTAAAAACCTGATGCATGTATATATGGATGCGGTGCTATATCCAAATATCTATCAAAGGAAGGAAATCTTCCAGCAGGAGGGCTGGCATTACGAGCTTGAGCAGGAGGATTTGGAGCTGACCATTAACGGCGTTGTATACAATGAGATGAAGGGAGCCTTTTCCTCACCGGAATCACAGTTGTTCCGGCTGGTGCAAAATTCCCTGTTCCCTGATACTACCTATGGGGTAGAATCAGGGGGAGATCCGGCATTTATCCCGGAATTGTCCTATAAGGAATTTATAGAATTCCATAAAAATTATTACCATCCGTCCAACAGCTATATCTACTTATATGGTGATATGGATTTTGAGGAACGCTTAAGCTGGCTGGACAAGGAGTATTTGAACCAGTATGACCCTTTGGAGGTGGATTCCGCCGTAAGGCTGCAGAAAGCCTTTGATGCTGTCAGGGAAGTGAAGGATTTCTACTCCTTAAGCGAAGGCGAGGAGATCAGGGACAATACTTATCTAAGCTACAGTACGGTTGTGGGTAATTCCCTGGATAAGGAATTGGGCCTGGTATTCCAGGTATTGGATTATGTCCTGCTGCAGGCTCCCGGTGCCCCCATCAAGCAGGCACTGTTGGATGAGGGCATAGGAAGGGATATCCTGGGAGGCTTTGAGGATGAGATCCTCCAGCCCTCCTTCATGATTATAGCCAAGAATTCGGAGGAGGCTAAGAAGGATCAGTTCATAGCAACCATCCGGAGGGTGCTTGAGGACGTGGTGAAAAAGGGATTGGAGGAAAAATCCCTGAGAGCTGCCATTAACTTCTATGAGTTTAAATACCGGGAGGCAGACTATGGACAATTTCCAAAGGGACTGCTCTACGGGCTGCGTACCATGAGCAGCTGGCTCCATAATGATACGAAGCCCTTCCTGCACCTTAGGGATTCTGCCGGCTATGCCTTCCTGAAGGAGAAAATCGGGACCGGATATTATGAAAAGGTTATTGAGGAGCATTTATTAAATAATACCCATGCTTCCCTGGTCATCCTCCAGCCAAAGCCCGGGCTGAACAGCCAAAAGGAGGAGGAGCTTAAGAAAAAGCTGGCAGCATATAAGGCTTCCCTGCCAAAGGAGGAAATCCAGAGGATCATAGAGGAAACCAAGGCATTGAAGCAATACCAGGAGATCCCCTCCACCCGTGAGGACTTAGAGAAGATACCCCTCCTGACCCGTGAGGATATTGGTAAGGAGATAGAGCCCCTGTACAATGAAGCCCATAGCGTGGAAGGGGTTAAAGTAATACATCATAATGTTTATACCAATAAAATAGCTTATACACGGCTGATGTTTAATATAAAGCAGGTTCCGGGGGAATTGCTGCCCTATACCTCGCTGCTTTCCCTGGTGCTGGGCTATGCCGATACGAATAACCACACCTATCTGGATTTATCGAATGAGGTTAATATCCATACGGGCGGGATTACGACCAATGTCAGGAGCTTTTCGGTAAAAAGCACAAACACCTCTTTAGAGAGGAGTATAAACTCATCCCCCGGGATGAGTTCGGAACAATACTACCCCGTATTTGAATTCAGTGCAAAGGTATTGTATGATAAATTAACAGAAGGCTTCCGCCTGGTGGAGGAGATCATCGGACAGACAAAGCTGGATGATAAGAAACGCCTGAAGGAAATTGTGGATGAGATGAAATCCAAGCTGCAGATGAATTTCAACTCCTCGGGACATTCCGTGGCAATTGACCGGGCCATGTCCTATTATTCTGCCCATGGATTATTTAAGGAGATTACAACGGGTATTGAATTTTATAAGTTCATGGAGGATTTGTCGGAAAATTATCAGACGAAGGCAGAGGATGCAATTGCAAAGATGAAAGAGCTGCTGGCCATGATTTTTACCAAGGAGAACCTGATGGTAAGCATAACGGCGGACGAGGAAGGCTACGGGCGGTTTGAAGAGAAGCTTCCGGCCTTTTTAAACACCCTGCCGGCAAAGGCGGATGAGAAGCTTTTCATGTCCTATAATACGGAGTCGTTAAAGCCGGTGTGCTTAAATGAGGGCTTCAAGACTGCCATGCAGGTACAGTATGTGGCAAGGGCAGGAAACTATATGAGGGCAGGGCTTGAATATTCCGGTGCATTAAAGGTGCTCAAGACCATCCTGAGCTACGATTATCTTTGGATCAATGTCAGGGTAAAGGGAGGAGCTTATGGCTGTATGTGCGGTTTTTCCGGCGTGGACGGAGATGCCTATTTTACCTCCTACCGGGATCCGAACCTGAAGGAAACCAATCATATTTATGAAAATGCAGTGGAGTTTGTGAAGAATTTTGACGCGGATGAAAGGGATATCACAAAGTATATCATCGGAACCTTCAGTACCCTGGATACGCCTTTAACGCCCCAGGGAAAGGGCAGACGGTCCTTAAGCATGTATCTGGCAGGGATTACGGAGGAAGACCTTAGAAAAGAGCGGGAACAGGTGCGAAGTGTGACTGTCCAGGATATCAGGGAGCAGCATAAGGTGGTTAAAGCGGTTCTGGATGCCGGGAATATCTGCGTTATAGGTAACGAAGAGAAGATAAATGAGAATAGAGAATTGTTTAAGGAAATCAAGAGCCTGATGAAGTCAAACCAGTAGAGAGGTTAGCCCGGGTGCCATAATGTCCTGTCCTCCCGGTAAACCGGGACGTAGAAGCTGCCACTGTATCCAGTGGCATGGTATAGACTTATGGCATTTGGCAGGATTCGGGTAATGGAAGATAGGTTGAAAAAAGAATATTTTCAACCCTTATATTCAGGCCTATTCAATTTTGGGGATAGGTCATGGAAAAATTGAAAGGCACGGGTATTAGAATGGAAGCTACAAAATTTAAATCCGGGTTTGTAACGCTGATCGGCAGGCCCAATGTAGGAAAATCAACACTAATGAACCAGTTAATAGGGCAGAAGATTGCGATTACTTCAAATAAGCCCCAGACAACGCGTAACCGCATACAGACCGTATATACGGAGGAACGGGGACAGATCATTTTTCTGGATACCCCCGGAATCCATAAGGCAAAAAATAAGCTTGGGGAATATATGGTAAACGTTGCTGAGCGCACCATGAGCGAGGTGGATATTGTCCTGTGGCTGGTGGAGCCGACCACCTACATTGGCGCCGGTGAGCAGCGGATTGCCGAGCAGCTGAAGAGGACAAAGACCCCCGTATTTCTGGTCATCAATAAAATTGATACGGTCAGGAAGGAGGAGATCCTAGCCTTTATCGCGGCCTATAAGGATATCTGTGACTTTGCGGAGATCATCCCGGTTTCGGCACTGAAGGGCGAGAATACCAAGGAACTGACCGATGAAATTTTTAATTATTTGTCCGAAGGACCCATGTACTATGATGAAGACACCATCACTGACCAGCCGGAGCGCCAGATCGTTGCGGAGCTGGTCAGGGAAAAGGCTCTCAGGCTTCTGGAGGATGAGATTCCCCATGGGATCGCAGTCAGCACGGACCGCATGAAGGAACGCCCCCAAACCCACGGCAATAAGCCGATTATTGATATTGACGCCACCATTGTATGTGAAAGGGATTCCCATAAGGGAATCGTCATTGGAAAGGGAGGCAGCATGTTAAAGCAGATCGGCACCCAGGCCAGGAGGGAGATTGAGAACCTGTTGGACTGCAGGGTGAACCTCCAGCTTTGGGTCAAGGTGAAGAAGGATTGGAGGGACAGTGACTTCCTTATGAAAAATTTTGGATACGGAAGGGACGAATAGGGTGCTGGTAAAATGTCAAGGGGGAGAATAGTATTTTGCCTTGGGATATTTTATCTAGTTTAAGGATGGATTTTCTGGGAAACCTAAAAGTATAACATATATATTTTAGGGGGCTCGAATATGAAAAATTTTGATTATTGGAAAAGGTTTGTCAATACCGGAAAAGTTGACGATTACTTAAATTACAT
The DNA here is from genome assembly GCA_012839295.1 of Clostridiales bacterium. Lineage (GTDB taxonomy): Bacteria > Bacillota > Clostridia > Lachnospirales > Lachnospiraceae > Mobilitalea. Next base: position 312,887 of record DUNO01000048.1, on the reverse strand, counting down.
CGCATGTACAAGGGAAGAAGCTGAATTTCCAGAATTCCAGTTGGAGTTCGGGGAAGAAATTCATCCGGAGCGTCCGGGCATAGAGTATAAAGAGGGTGGAGCGGTTGCCGGTATCAACTACCGTGACGGGAATGGTCCTGTCGGCCATGCCGGTTGGTGAATATGACAAACGGTTGGTTATTTTAACAACGGAAAAAGGAAAAATTACAGCATTTGCCAAAGGCGCCAGAAGACCAAACAGCGCCTTATTGGCATGTTCGGGACCCTTTGCCTTTGGGGAATTTGCCCTTTACGCAGGAAAATCTTCTTATAATATAGTATCCGCAGAAATCTCAAATTATTTCGGCGAGCTGAGGGAAGATTTTGACAGCCTCTGCTACGGCTTTTATTTTTGTGAATTTGCAGACTATCTGACGAAGGAAAATAATGACGAAAAGAATATCCTGAAGCTGCTGTACCAGACATTGCGCGTATTAACGAAAAAAACAATTGACCTGCAGCTGGTCAGGGCAGTCTACGAATTGAAGATCATGGCACTGAATGGGGAGATGCCCCAGGTGTTTTCCTGCGTAAAATGCGGTGATCTTACGTCGGGAGCGGATGCTTTTAAGGGTCAGGAGGCAGAGGGAAGATATTATTTCAGTCCAAGGTCCGGAGGAATCCTGTGCGGCAACTGCTGCATACATGACAGGAGCGCATTAGAGATTAATACCTCCACCTTATATACAATGCAGTACATAATATCCAAGGAGGTCGAAAGCCTGTATACCTTCCGGGTCACCGACACGGTCCTAAGGGAACTGCAGCGCTGCGTCAAACGGTATTTGGAATGTTATGTGGAACACGAATTTAAGTCTCTTGAGATATTAAATGTGTCTGAAAACCGTGACGGGTTTTCAAACACATCCAGGTCCATATAATTTATAGGCTCATATAATTTACCAGATAGCACGTGATTTTGTAAATTTATATTGAAATTATATCCTATTAAGGTTAAAATGATATGAACCCAACTTAAAACCTTGGGATTTCATTTTTAATTTGACTAAAATGTAATGACGCCCCGAAGCGCTCGAATGGAGGAAGCTATGAAAAGGATAGTTCTTTGCACCATAGCGCTGCTCTTGATATCAGGAGCAGTCGGTTGCACAAAAGAAGAATTACGGGTAGGTGAAATAACGGCGGATACAATGGTTGCCAGGGCAAATGGAGAGCTTCAGGTAGCAACGGTGGAAGCCTTTGATAAGGATTATTACAATCTGGAGGAACTAAAAAGATACATCCAGGAGCAGGTGGATACCTATAACACAAAGGCCGGAGGAGAAAAGATTACGGTTGATGATGTTGATAAAAAGGAAAATAATGCAGTAATGATACTTACGTATTCGGGCATGGATCAATATTCCAGCTTCAATGAAGTGCCCGCCGCCTATTTTTCCGGCGGTGTGGAAAATATATCCTTAAAGCTTCCCTCTACGCTGGTCAATGCCAAGGATGGCTCGCTGGCGAGCACGGATGAGATCCTGAAGGATGAAAAATACAGGATTCTTGTATTGAATGAACCATACCACATCATTGTTGACGGGAAAATAAAATATTACTCTGAAAAGGCAACCCTTGTGGATGACAATGAGATAGACGGCACCGCCGAGGATATGACAATCGTGGTATTTAAAAAGTAATTTAAAATAATAATTATGATAAATGTGAGGATGAACTATGGAAAAGACAATGGAGAAAATAGTAGCGTTAGCAAAAGCCAGAGGCTTTGTATATCCTGGCTCCGAGATCTACGGAGGTCTTGCAAATACCTGGGACTATGGAAATCTCGGCGTTGAATTAAAAAATAACGTGAAAAAAGCATGGTGGTTAAAATTCATCCAGGAAAACCCCTATAACGTTGGCGTTGACTGTGCGATCCTGATGAATCCCCAGACCTGGGTTGCTTCCGGCCACCTGGGCGGTTTTTCTGATCCCCTGATGGACTGTAAGGAATGCCATGAGCGTTTCCGTGCAGACAAGATAATCGAGGATTATAATAAGGAACAAAACATTGCCACCGAAGGTGCCGTGGATGCCTGGTCCAATGATGAAATGAAGAACTATATTGAGGAACATAACATCCCATGCCCTACCTGTGGAAAACATAATTTTACCGACATCCGCCAGTTCAACCTGATGTTCAAGACCTTCCAGGGTGTAACTGAGGATGCGAAGAATGTTGTATACTTAAGGCCTGAGACAGCGCAGGGTATCTTCGTAAACTTTAAGAATGTGCAAAGGACCTCCCGTAAGAAGATTCCCTTTGGTATCGGCCAGATTGGAAAGTCCTTCCGTAATGAGATTACACCGGGTAACTTCACCTTCCGTACCAGGGAATTTGAGCAGATGGAGCTGGAATTCTTCTGTGAACCGGATACTGACTTAGAATGGTTCAACTATTGGAGACAGTTCTGTATCGATTGGCTTAAGAGCCTTGGCATTCAGGATAAAGAGATGAGGGTCCGTGACCATGATCCGGAAGAGTTATCCTTCTACAGTAAAGCGACTACGGATATCGAGTTCTTATTCCCCTTTGGCTGGGGTGAGCTTTGGGGTATCGCAGACCGTACGGATTATGACCTGACACAGCACCAGAACGTATCCAAGGAGGATATGAGCTACTTCGATGATGAGAAGAAGGAGCGCTATATTCCTTATGTGGTTGAGCCGTCCTTAGGCGCAGACCGTGTCGTACTGGCCTTCCTGTGTGCAGCCTATGATGAAGAAGAAATTGCAGAGGGCGATGTCCGTACCGTATTGCATTTCCACCCGGCGCTTGCTCCCGTGAAGATCGGTGTGCTTCCATTATCTAAGAAATTATCCGAGCCGGCTGAAAAAATATTTATGGAATTATGCAAGACCTATAACTGTGAATTCGACGACAGGGGAAATATCGGTAAACGCTACCGCAGGCAGGACGAAATCGGTACCCCCTTCTGCATTACCTATGACTTTGAATCCGAGACGGACCAAGCGGTTACTGTCCGTGACAGGGACACCATGGAGCAGGAAAGAATCAAAATAGAGGATTTAAAGGTTTATTTTGAGAATAAATTTAAATTTTAGCAAAAAAACTCTTTTCTTATCGTAAGGGTATATGTTATAATCGTACACGGCGGGCGGAAACCGCCTGCCGGTGTATAGAAATGCCGGGCATGAGTTATAATTTGATATGGGATTGTCCATTGGGTGATAAAAGTATTAGGCTAACATAACGAAACTTTTCGCTATGCTGGCTTAGTACTTTTGGCGCTCAATTGACGAGTGGGCTGGGAAAGCTTCTGCGGATAGATGCGGGATTGCGCCCTGAACCTGCTCCATGATAGTTCTGCACCAAATTGTAAACATATAAAATAATTTTAGGAGGGCACTTACAAAATGGCAAAATGGGTATATTTGTTCAAAGAAGGTAAGGCAGACATGAAAAACCTTCTCGGTGGTAAAGGCGCTAACTTAGCAGAAATGACTAACTTAGGTCTTCCGATTCCCCAAGGTTTTACAGTAACGACAGAAGCTTGTACAGATTACTACAATAGTGGCAAGAAGATCACGGATGAAATCAAAGGCCAGATTTTCGAAGCTTTAGCAAAGCTGGAGGAAGAGCAGGGCAAAAAATTCGGTGATACGGAGAATCCTTTATTGGTATCAGTTCGTTCCGGTGCCAGGGCATCCATGCCTGGTATGATGGACACGATCCTTAACTTAGGTTTAACAGATGCAGCTGTGGAAGGCTTTGCAAAGAAGACAGGCAATCCCAGGTTCGCATATGACTCCTACAGAAGATTCATCCAGATGTTCTCTGACGTTGTTATGGAGGTTTCCAAGTCCAAGTTCGAAAGAGTATTAGACGAGATCAAAGAGAAAAAGGGTGTTCACTATGACACTGAGCTTACTGCTGAAGATTTAAAAGAAGTTATCGCTGGCTTCAAAGCATTATACAAAGCTGAAAAAGGTACAGATTTCCCCCAGAACCCTGCAGACCAGTTAATTGAAGCTGTAACTGCCGTATTCCGTTCCTGGGACAACCCCCGTGCTATTTACTATAGAAGAATGAATGATATCCCTGGTGATTGGGGTACCGCTGTTAACGTTCAGGCAATGGTATTCGGTAACATGGGTGATACCTCCGGTACAGGTGTAGCATTTACACGTAACCCTTCCACCGGTGAAGCTAAAATCTATGGTGAATACCTGATCAATGCACAGGGTGAGGACGTTGTTGCTGGTATCAGAACTCCGCTTCCTATCACAAGACTGGAAGAGGATATGCCGGAAGCATATGCTGAATTCATGAGAATTGCTACCCTTCTTGAGAATCACTATAGAGATATGCAGGACATGGAATTCACCATTGAAGATACAAAGCTTTATTTCTTACAGACACGTAACGGTAAGAGAACAGCACCTGCTGCTCTCCAGATCGCTTGCGATTTAGTAGACGAAGGCAAGATCACAAAGGAAGAAGCTATCAAGAGAATTGAAGCTAAGTCCTTAGACCAGTTATTACATCCTACCTTTGACGTGGCAGCATTAAAGGCAGCTAAGCCTGTAGGCAGCGCTCTTCCTGCATCACCTGGTGCAGCAGCCGGTAGAGTATACTTTACAGCTGAAGACGCAAAGAATCATCATGAAGCAGGCGAGAGGGTAATCCTTGTTCGTCTTGAGACCTCTCCGGAGGATATCGAAGGTATGCATGCAGCTGAAGGTATCTTAACTGTACGTGGCGGTATGACATCCCATGCAGCCGTAGTTGCACGTGGTATGGGTACTGCTTGTGTATCCGGCTGCGGCGAAATCGTAATCGACGAAGAAGCTAAGGTATTTACCCTTGGCGGAAACACAGTAAAAGAAGGAGATTACATCTCCTTAGACGGTTCCACAGGTAACATCTACATCGGAGACATCCCTACAGTAGAAGCTTCCATCAGTGGTAACTTTGATAGAATCATGAAATGGGCTGATGAAATCAGAACATTAAAGGTAAGAACCAATGCGGATACACCTGTTGATGCAGCTAACGCTGTTAAGTTTGGTGCAGAAGGTATCGGTCTTTGCCGTACAGAGCACATGTTCTTTGAAGGCGACAGAATCCACAAGATTAGAAAGATGATCCTTTCCAAGACTGTTGAAGCAAGGGAAGCAGCCCTTAACGAGTTAATTCCTTTCCAGAAGGGTGATTTCAAGGGTATTTACGAAGTAATGGAAGGCAAACCGGTAACAATCCGTTTCCTCGATCCCCCGTTGCATGAATTCGTTCCTACCGATGCAGATGATATTGCAGCATTGGCGAAGGATATGGGCCTTACAGTAGAAGAGGTTAAAGCAGTTTGCGATTCCTTACATGAATTCAACCCTATGATGGGTCACAGAGGTTGCCGTCTTGCCGTAACCTATCCTGAAATTGCAAGAATGCAGACCAGGGCAGTTATGGAAGCAGCAATCGAGGTTAGGAAGGAAAAAGGCTTTGACATCGTTCCTGAGATTATGATTCCTCTCGTTGGCGAGAAGAGAGAGTTAACCTATGTTAAGGATGTTGTTGTAGAGACAGCAGAAGCAGTGAAGAAGGAACTTGGCTCCGACATTGAATATCATGTTGGTACCATGATCGAGATTCCTCGTGCAGCTCTCCTTGCTGATGAAATTGCTGAAGAGGCTGATTTCTTCTCCTTCGGTACAAACGACTTAACACAGATGACCTTTGGCTTCTCCCGTGATGATGCTGGTAAGTTCCTGGATGCTTATTACAAGACCAAGATCTATGAGTCTGATCCATTTGCAAGACTTGACCAGGAGGGTGTTGGCCAGTTAGTGAAGATGGCAGCTGAAAAGGGCCGTACTACAAAGCCGAATATTAAGCTTGGTATCTGCGGTGAGCACGGCGGAGATCCTTCAACCGTTGAATTCTGCCATAAGATCGGCTTAAACTATGTATCCTGTTCACCTTTCCGTGTGCCGATTGCAAGACTTGCAGCTGCACAGGCAGTTTTGAACAACTAGGATCAATTCAGATAGCTGCTTAGATGATACATGAGAAAAGTATAAGAAAGAGCATAATATGCGAAGGCTGCATGCTTAGCAAGAGTTGAAATTAGATATTCATTTTTAATACGGAATAGCCTATATCTTCGGATGTAGGCTATTTTTTAGGTAGAGGTAATTCCAACATAATATCAACAACATATCGTCCAGAATGCATATAATTTTGCATAATTCCATTATATTTTAAAACAATTGAACGGATGACGCGCATACCGATTCCATGGTTTGCAGCATCTGCTTTTGATGTTTTAAGGTGTGGGTTTGTCTTTAGCACATCAACGGAGGACTTATTACTGACAGTTACGCAGAGGTAATTCTTTTCCACCTTGATTTGTATAATGATGTCTCCATCGACTTCCTTTTTACTTGCATCGATAGCATTGTCCATAAGGTTCATAATCAAGCTGCACAGGTCATTTCCTTCAACCAACAGCTTCTCAGGTATTATGACATCTGCCATAACCATGATATGGTGTTCCTTTGCTTCATTAACCTTTTGGGTTAACAAATAATCTATAAATTGATTTCCGGTGTTGAATTCCTCAAGCCGGTCATAACGCTTAGCTAAATTGCGGGAGACAAACTTTTCTAGTTCATCGTATTGTTTCAACTCCAGCTCTGTCTGTAGGTAAAAGAATAGGTTTTTCATCTCATGCTTGTCATGGCGTACCTGCTCAACCATGGTAGAAATACGTTCCAGATGTTCCAGTTGAAGAGCCTGGCGCTGGCCTAGGAGCACAGAATCTGAATACTGATTATAAGTATGCGTAATAACATAAGAAAGATAATATATGCCAATCAGAATAAGGAAGGAAAGTTGGATAGAATCTGGCTTGATTTTAAATATATGTTCATTTAAATAAGTTAGGATAGGAATCGAAAACATCATAATCCAGTATTTTGCAGGAAGACGGAAATGAGTTTTCAAAGGATGTTTCTGATAGAATATAGAAAGAAACGCCATTGCAATATAAAAAAGTGGATAGAAAAGCATGTTATAAACAGAAGATGAAAAATAAGGAGAAAAAATTATATATAATAAGTCAATTATTATTTTCTTGGCTGTAGTAAGAACAAACAGGCAGGATATCATGGTAGCAATAGCATTATAAACCGGATAGTCCACAAATATAAGTGTATAGATTAAGCTATAAATTATCATCATGATAATATATATAAAAAAATTGTTGTTGAAAAATGGGATAAGATCCATGGGAAGGGCAAACAGAACAAGAAACAGAATGAGTGAAGAATATGGAGTAAAAAATCCTCTTTTTCGAAATCCATATCCTTTTATTAGGGTAAATAATATACATAATAGTGTTAAAAAATTTTCTGGCCATGCCATGATACCTGTAATGCGTTCCATAATTTTGGCTCCTTCAGTGCATTTTAATTAAAAAACTTTGCGAAATGCCACAACTCACATATGCGGGTTGTGGCATTTCTAACCTATAAAATAAGCTTCATTTATTTCTTGGGGTAGTTATATTCTATTTCGGATTAATGACATGAATTGCTCTTTGATTTCATTGATTCTCTTTCTGCTTAATGGAATTTCCATTCTGTTATCTAGTATTAAGGACGTTTTACTGATTGAGAAAATATATCGATAATTCACTAAATAACTTCGATGTGGTTTCAAAAAGCCAAAGGGTATCAATTCTGCTTCAATTGAGTCCAAAGTTCGGCGTATGCGGGCAGATTGATGGTTTGTTACTATATTGCAGTATTTACCCATAACTTCGATATATATAATATCTTGGATCATGAACGAGTAAACATTTGTGCTGTTATCCTCTTCTATGAATATTTTTTTGCCAGTATTTTTATGAATTTCCCTGATTAAATCTTTGGCCAGCCGTGGGAGCTCATCTTTGAAATGGCTCTTTCTGATAAAGCGGAAAGGGCGTACTTCGAAGCTCTGAAACACAAATTCTGCCTTATTAGAGATAAATACCAAGGGCTTCTCAATTCCGGTATCTCTTAAACGCTGACTCACCTCTATTCCATTTAACCCTGGCATTTCAATGTCTAAAAAAAAGATATCATACTGTTCCCCGGAGCGAACAGATTGTAACAGCAGGGCATTGTCAGTAAAACTGTCAATTGATAGTTGGATTTGTATATTATCAAATGCCTTTGTCAATTGCTGACAAATATATAATAACGTTTTTTCATCATCATCTGAAATTGCAACTCTATATTCTTTCATAGCAATAGCATAGCATAATCTGTTTCTAAGTCAAGTGGAAGTAAAATTAATAGTAGATATAAAACATCAAAAATTGATTCTTAGTAGGCAGTAAATATAGATTATTGCCATTGGTGCATGAATGAAGGCATTTGGTGTAATTGATGATAATGTAAAACAGAATTATGCTATGATTCGGATGTGCTTCAATAATCTATTAATTAACAGGGAGGATATGTAATGAAAAAGAGATTAAAGCAGCTATTGGTACTGATATTGTCCATCACAATGATTGGAACTCTAATGGCTTGTAGTAACAAAGAGTCTTCTGAAACGAAAGGAAGTGTAACAGAAGCTCCGGCAAATGATGTGGATGAAGACACATCTGCCAGTTCTTCAAATGGCGGTCTTATAGAAGCCATAACACCTGAGAAACTTGGATCAGGAGATGTTAAATGGTCTGAGGAAGAGACAGCAGACGGTTGGTTGAAAGTTACGAATGCTGGTGGAGAAACATTAGGATATTCAAAAGAATCTGGTATATCCCTGATCCAGGTAGACGGCTTCGCCTTCAAGGATATGAACAAAAATGGAATGCTGGACGGTTATGAGGATTGGCGTTTGGACGATAAGGCCCGTGCTAATGATTTGGCTGCTCACATGACAGGAGAAGAAATAGCACCGCTGTTAACTCATGGAGGATGGACTTCATTTGGAACTTCGCTTGATGAAAGTGATACTACTTATATCAATAATGGTGGACGAGGGGGGGTAACAAGATCAGCAGGAAGTAATGGCAATACGAGTATGGCGGTATCCTGGAATAACATGTTGCAGGCGACCTGTGAAAAAACAGGAAATTACGGTATTCCTGCTACAATTTCTATTGATCCTAATCACATCTCCGGCCTGATCGACCAAGTTTCTTTAGCTGCCACCATGGATACTGGCTTAGCCCATGATGTTGCAGTTGAAATGTCAAAACAGTATAGAAGAGTGGGTATTACAATGCTCCTGGGTCCTCAGATTGATATAGCAACAAGCCCTATCTGGTGTAGAACTGGTGGATCATATAGTGAAGACCCTGCTTTAAATCGTGATTTAGCATCAGCGTTTATTGATGGCCTTCAGTCTACATACAATGCAGATGGTCAGGATTTAGGCTGGGGACAGGACAGTATTGTTGCAATAGCGAAACATTATGCAGGTGCCGGTGCATCTGAAGGTGGTCGTAATGATCACTTCGATGGTGGTAAGTATACTGTATTTCCTGGTGGAAATTTTGCAGCTCATTTAGTTCCGTTCTTTGACGGCGCATTTAAGCTGACAGGAAAAACGGCTGTTGCAGGTGGTTTGATGCCCAATTACGCTATTTCTTATAGTACAGATGGCTCACTTGGAGATCTTGTTGGCGGTGCATACAGTTCATTCAAGATTAATTTGTTACGTGATAATGGATATGACGGTTTTATTCTAACTGACTGGCAGATTACTGAGGATGCGGAAGGATCGTTTGGCTCTCGTGCTTTTGGTGCAGATGTCGAAAAAATGACAATACCAGAGCGTTTTGCAAGACTCTTTGAACTTGGTGTGGACCAGGTTGGTGGAACTTCTGATACTGCATCGGCGGTTGAAGCATACTCTATTATGGTTACTGATATGGGTGAAGATGCAGCACTTGCTAAAATGAGGGAAGCAGCCATACGCTTCTTCCTAACTCAGATGCAGGTCGGTCTTTTTGAGAACCCTTATGTTACAACCGATGGTGCAATGTCTTCTGCATGGTCTGAAGCAAGCATGGCATACGGTCAAGCAACACAAGAAAAATCAGTTGTTATGATTAAAAACTCAGATAATGCGATTCACAAAATAGATGAATCTGCCGGGAAACCTACTGTATATGTTCCTTATGCTTTTAAAACAAAAGGTAATGTGTTTTTTGGTGGTATTAGTTACTCTTGGGAACCGGCTATGAATATTGAAAGCCTGAGTCAGTATTATAATGTTGTTACAGATACTCTGGGTGAACCTTCCGGAGAACCTGATGATAAAGGAAATCCAACATATACGAAAGATGATATCATACGTGCCAGTGCCGCAGATATTGCAAAATGTGACTATGCTATTGTTCATATGACTGCTCCTTCAACAGATTCTGCAAAAGGTGAAGATGGAAGCTGGACGCCTGCATCTATACAGTATTCTCCTTATACAGCAAATTCTACCGCAGTAAGGAAAGAGACGATTGCAGGGGATATTATCGTGGAAGAGAAGAGCGATGGCTACTATGGAAAAGTATCACAAGAAACAAAAGAAAATCGTTCCTACTATGGTAATACTGCCACAGCTTCATCAAACTATGCTGACTTGGAGTTATTGCAATATGTAAGTGGTGTAGTATCGAATGATTGTAAAGTAGTTGTCGTCATGAAATCTAAACAGCCAATGGTATGGTCAGAGGTTGAACCTTTAGCAGATGCTATCTTAGTTTATTATGCTGAAGATGATTTTGGTACAGGAAAAAGTTGGTTTAGTGATGAAACGCTTGCCAAAGTAATCGCTGGTGTGGTTGAGCCAAGTGGTTTATTACCATTACAACAACCGGCAAGCATGGAAGCGGTAGAAGCTCAGAATGAAGATGTTCCTCGTGATGTTGAGTGTTATGTGGACTCAAATGACAACACCTATGATTTTGCTTATGGTCTTAACTGGTCTGGCGTAATCAAGGATGACCGTGTTAGCAAATATTCGGCAGCTCCATTAACAACACCTGAGAGCATTAGCTACTCAAATGCAAACTAGTTTGAAATTAATAGCCGGAAAGAATCAACGGAGGGCGGAGATCAATCCGTCCTCCGTACCTTAATTCATGACAAGTGAATCAGTTTACTGATTCATCTTGTTGAATGAAATATCAATTAATTAGTTTAAGGAGGAAAAATTAATGATTGATCTGCTGATTAAGCTGTTGATACCAATTTTAACGAGCATGGGTGTCAGTGAAGCAGATGCCAATAATTATATAAATTTAATAGGATCTTATATCTATATTCTTGTCGGTTCCCTGATTGTGATGGTTATTGTTATGATCGTTGCTCATTTTGTGGTAAAAAAAGGAACCCGCCATGTGGTTCGCTGGAGTGCAGGAGTTGCATGGATTCTGCTTGTACTGGTTGTTGTGAACATTATTTGTTATGGACCCCTTTATGCCAATGTTTCAGGTGCACTGAATGCTTCTAAAGCTCAGATTTCCGATGATGTTGTTGGAAACAGTAAGGCAGTAATTCAAAAAACTGGTGAAGAAGGTATGGTTTTAGTTAAAAACAATGGGATTTTGCCGCTATCTTCAGAGACTACAAATCTGAATGTATTTGGATGGGCTTCTACGAACCCTATATATGGGGGTACCGGTTCAGGATCCTCCGATGGTTCAACTGCAATAAGCATCCTTCAGTCACTGAGCGATGCCGGATACAGTACCAATGAAGATATAAGCAAGCTGTATACCAATTATTGCACCACAAGACCTGTGGTAAATATGAATACACAAGACTGGACATTACCAGAACCTACGGTTAATTATTATACGGAAGGAATTATAAAATCAGCGATTCAATTCTCAGATACTGCAGTCATTGTAATAGGGCGTGGCGGAGGAGAAAATGCCGATCTGCCTACTGATATGAATGCAGTAATTAAAGGAACTTGGAATGTGGCTAATACAGGTAAAGTTTATGAGAGTTCAGTTGGAAATTATACGTATACCAATGGAAGTTATACGAATAATGGTGATTATGATGATTTTGATCCAGGCGAGCACTACCTTCAGCTTTCGAATACAGAGGAAGCTATGGTTGATAAAGTCTGTAACTCTTTTGACAATGTAATTGTTGTAGTTAATGCAAATAATGCAATGGAACTAAACTGGGTTGATCAATATGATTCAATTGGAGCAGTAATTTTGGCACCTGGTACAGGTGCAACGGGTATGCAAGCATTGGGCAAAATCCTAAATGGCACCATAAATCCTTCAGGTAAAACGGTAGATACGTATGTAAAGGATTTAACCAAAACACCGGTTTGGAATAATTTTGGTAATTTTACTTACAATAACGTGGATAGTTTACGTGCAACCTTAGCGAAAAAGGATATTTCATACCAGGGAGTTATTTCATTTGTTGATTATTCAGAAGGTATTTACACAGGATACAAGTATTATGAAACAGCTTCAGACGATGGTATTATAAATTATGATGAGTATGTGCAGTATCCATTCGGCTATGGATTGAGCTATACTACATTTTCTCAAGAAATCACCAGACTGAAGCAAGGGAAAGATACTGTTTCTATAGAAATTAAAGTGACAAACACAGGAACTGTAGCAGGAAAAGATGTTGTGGAATTATACTTTACTCCACCTTATGCGAATGGAGGAATAGAAAAATCTTCAGTGAATCTAATTGATTTTGCAAAGACAAGTCAATTGGAGCCAGGAACATCGGAGACAGTCAAGTTCGAAATTCCATTGGAAGATATGGCTTCCTATGATTCATCCTGTATTAAAACCGAAAATGGCGGATATATTCTGGAAGCAGGCGAATATGTGATGTCAATTCGCTCTGATTCTCATAGTGTACTTGATAAAGAGACATTCTCAATTGATTCTGATATAGATTATAGCCAGGACGGAAGGGAATCGGATGGAACAGTAGCTGTTAATCAGTTCGGTTATGCAGAGGGAGATGTTGAATATCTTTCCAGAGCAAATGGATTTGCGAACTATAATACTGCAACCGAAGCCCCGTCAGAAGATGATTATATGCTTGATGACCAGGAACAGGAGAAGATTAAAGAAAATTCTGTTTTAGCATATAACCCTAAATCATACGATGTCTCTGAAAATATAATGCCAACAACAGGGGCAGTTAATGGATTCGCTTTAGCAGATCTTGCCGGCAAAACATATGATGATGCCTCCTGGGATAAATTACTTGACCAGATGAGTGTGGAGGATATGAGTAATTTGATCAATACGGGAGGTTGGCAGACGGTAGAAATTAAGTCTGTAGGGAAAATTGCCACATCGGACTGTGATGGACCTGCGGGCTTGAATAATTTCATTACAGGAACGACGGGTACTGCATTCCCGACTGAGGTTCTAATGGCACAAACCTGGAGCAAGGAAATTGCTGCTGAGTTAGGAGATGCACTGGGACAGGAATTTGCTAATGCTAAGAATTTTGGTTGGTATGGTCCAGCAATGAATTTACACCGTTCTGCGTTTAGCGGAAGAAATTTTGAATATTACTCAGAAGATGGAGTATTATCAGGAATATTTGCTTCTTATGAGGTAAATTCAGCATCTGTCTATGGTGTATATCCTTACATAAAACATTTTGCTGCAAATGATCAGGAGACAAATCGGTGTGCATTTCTGCTAACTTATTTGAATGAACAAAGTTTAAGGGAAAATATACTGAAACCATTTGAAATTGTAGTCAAAAACTTCAATTATGATAATGGAGTGTTAGCAGTGATGTCATCCTTTAACTGGCTTGGAACGGAACCGGCATGCAGTAGTTATGAACTTCTTACCACAGTGCTTAGGGATGAATGGAGCTTTGTGGGTATGGTAATCACGGATTATAATGGTTCTTATGGATTTATGTTATCAGATGCATGTGTACGGGCAGGAAATGATTTAATGCTTGGCTTTGGCCAGGCAGAAACAAATAAATTTACCGATACAGATTCTGCTACATGTGTACTCGCAATGCGCCAGGCTAGTAAAAATATTTTGTATACGGTTGGCAATAGTGGTTATTACGCTGATTTTGCAGAGCAGGATAGAGGACCCAGTAATATGACAAAGACCTTTATAGCCATTGATGCTGCCGTAGTAATTCTGCTTGTGGCTATAGAAATAATTATATTACTGCGCTGGAAAAGAAAGAAAATGAAGTTGCAAATTGAAATTATTGAAATTACTGAATAAAGGAAGCTGAATGAATTTGTTTTAGGAAAGTCATATATACTGAGCTCTAAGGAAAAGGGCTGCAGAGTAAGCAGCCCTTTTTATGGTGTGCCCATATCACTTTATACCATATGTGAACATTTGGTGCCTAAAAATTGATGTTATAATCTGCGATTGTTATAATCGGGTTGTATTTAATTTTTCATTATTCTGGAGGATTGAATTATGATTAGAATAGCTATTGTAGATGATGAAAACGCAATGCTGCACGAATTAGAAAATCATTTAAAACGATATGGTGAAGAATACAATGAAGATTTTAATATTTCCCTTTTTTCTGACGGAGACGAAATAGTAGATCGGTATAGAGCGCAATATGATATCGTTTTACTGGATATCCAAATGCGCTTTATGAACGGACTGGAAGCAGCAAAAAAAATACGGCAACAGGATAAGGAAGTCAGCATAATCTTCGTAACTAATATGACACAGTATGCGATGCACGGGTATAAGGTTGACGCCTTGGATTATGTACTCAAACCAGTTTTATATACTTCGCTTTCTAAATGCATCACCAAAGCAATTGAAAAAGTGAGGAGAAATAGAACAAGATTTATAACTGTGCCCGTGAAGAATGGGGCTTATAGGATAGATATTTCTGATATTTATTATGTGGAAAGCCAGAAACATGTATTAGTATTCCATACAAGACTAGGTGAATTTAAAACCTACGGTAAAATGATAGAAGCGGAACAACAGCTGGAACAAATTAATTTTGTCAGGGGAAATAAAGGATATCTCATCAATCTGTCACAAGTAATTGGGATAAAGGATAATCAAGCTATTTTACCAGGAGAGCAGCTGCCGTTAAGCCGCTCAAGAAAAAATAGCTTTTTGGAAGCTTTAGCTGTTTATTGGGGAGCATAATTAAGTAATGTTTTTGAGGTGAACCGTAATGGAATTGGTCTATCAGGATATACCAAGAATACACACTGCAATAGCAGAATGGGGATCTTGTATCGTATTTATTCTAATCTTGAATAAAAAATATAATTCATTTTTGACAGGTACAATAACACTAATATTTTTAGTCATCCAATGTTTATTACTTAGTATGACAGGAAGTGTTTCTCTTTGTTTATGGTTTCCTATCATGATGGTTGCGGCCGCTAATATGTTTATACTTTTAAGAATATGCTGTAACGAAAAACTTACTGTGATCACGTATTGTACTGCAGGAGCTTTTTTAATCAGTGAATTTACAGCTTCGTTAGAATGGCTTCTGTATTACTACATCGCATATTCACGGGGAATTAGTATCCAATTATTAAAGATTATAATGATATTGGTTATTTATTCTGGTGTATTGTTTTGTATCTATAAATTGGAAAAATCAGTATTAAAACGCAGATCGGAATTGGCTATTTCAAAAAAAGAAATGTTTTCCGTTTTATTATTGGTGCTTGTAGTATTTGTCTTCAGTAATTTGAGCTTTGTATATCCAAATACTCCATTTACAAGTATTTCTTTTTATGAGGTATTTAAACTAAGAACATTGATCGATTTTGCAGGCGTAATTATTCTGCTGGCATTTCAAATACATATGAAGGAGATTATTGTTGTTACTGAATTAAATGCATTAAATGTGACTTTAAGAAATCAATATACACAATATATGCAATATCAGGAAAGAATTGAAATGATCAGTATAATGTACCATGATTTAAAACATCAGATAATTGGGCTGCGGGCGGAAGAAGATGAGAAAAAAAGATTGATATGGTTGGATAATTTAGATAATGAAATTGAAAAAAATAAAAATTTCATTGTGACAGGAAATAAAGTTCTAGATGCCATATTGGATGGGAAAATTTTAGTGGCCAGAAAACACGGGATCGAACTTACCTATGTTGTAGACGGAAAGCTATTAGATTTTATGCATGTTATGGACATCTGCACTATATTTGGTAATGCCTTGGATAATGCAATTGAAGCGGAAGTTTTTGAAGCAGACCGATCCCAAAGGCTAATACATGTTTCGGTATCGTCTAAAAATGAATTTATTTTTATTAAAATAGAAAATTATTGCAGCTATCAACCTCAAATTATTAATGGGTTAATTAACACTACAAAAACTGACCCTGCGAATCACGGCTATGGATTGAAGAGCATAAGGCTTTCTATTGAAAAGTATAGCGGGGTCATGAGGGTATCGACAAAGAATAATTGGTTTACTATAAACATCATGATTCCCCAACCTATTGGCGGGGAATCTTATTGAGCAATTTGTGTTTGAAAAGCGGCAGGTTATGCATGAATAGTTTTAATGACAAATAGGTGTGTTATAATTCACGCATAAGAAAAGCAAACAACAATTGGGGTAATTAGCTTTAGAATTAAGGAAAGATCCTTAAGGATAGTAGGTTTACAACCATCCGGACAGGTGAAATCCAAGAAAGGATATATGCATGAAATATGAAGAACTGATCAGTAAAATGACGCTAGAGGAAAAGGCATCGTTAATGTCGGGAAAAGATTTCTGGCAGACGATGAATATAGAACATCTAGGAATTAATAGTATGTTTTTATCTGATGGCCCTCATGGAATCAGAAAACAGGCAGAAGCTGCCGATCACTTGGGGCTGAATGCAAGTATCCCGGCAACTTGTTTTCCGACGGCAGCAACTGTAGCAAATAGCTGGAATGAAGAGCTTGGTGAACAGTTGGGACGGCATCTGGGTGAGGAGGCAGTTGCTCAGAAGGTGAATGTATTACTTGGCCCGGGTATTAACATGAAACGAAATCCGTTATGCGGAAGAAACTTTGAATACTTCAGCGAGGATCCTTATCTCGCTGGAAAAATGGGGGCTGCATATATCAGAGGTATCCAGTCTAAGGGCATTTCAGCCTGTGTAAAGCATTTTTGTGCTAATAACCAAGAAGAACGGCGAATGTCCATTGATACCATAGTGGATGAAAGGACCCTAAGAGAAATTTATCTGACTGCTTTTGAGATTGCAATAAAAGAAGGAAATGTAAAGACAGTAATGTCTTCTTATAATATGCTGAATGGCAGTTATACGAATGAGAACATACACCTGATGAGGGATATTCTACGGGATGAATGGAAGTATAGCGGCTGCGTGGTTACCGATTGGGGCGGGAGCAATGACCGTGTAGCTGGACTGCTTGCAGGCAACGAATTGGAGATGCCTACTACAGCAGGAGATACAAACATAGAAATCATCAATGCTATTCGAAACGGAACACTGAAAGAAGAAGTGCTGGATGAATGTGTGGATCGTCTTCTAAATTTGATATTTACTACTGAGGAGGTCTTTAAAAATTTTGAAAGGAAGTTTAGCAAGGAAGAGCATCATAAGATGGCCCAGAAAGTGGCTGAGGAATCCATCGTTCTTCTTAAGAACCAAAATGATATCTTACCATTAAAAAAAGGTGTAAAGGTGGCAGTAATAGGAGATTTTGCCAAGAATCCAAGATATCAGGGGGCAGGCTCATCTATTGTTAATCCGACTAAGATTGTCAATACTTTAGAATGCCTGAAATCCTTTCATCTCGTCAGTGTCGGTTATGAACCAGGCTTTGAACGTTACGGAAAGAAGAACAAGAAATTAATTGATAACGCCTGTAACCTTGCAGAAAAGGCGGATATTGTTCTCTTATATATCGGACTTGATGAAGCGACGGAAGCAGAAGGCCTTGATAGAATGAATATGGAGCTGCCGGGGAATCAAATTGAACTTTTGAATAAAGTACATGAGGTAAATCCGAATATCATAGCTATTCTTTCCTGTGGTGCTGCCATAGAGATGCCTTGGATCAAAAAGGTAAAAGGTTTAATACATGGTTACTTAAACGGTCAGGCTGGTGCAAGGGCTGTAATCAATATCCTAACGGGTACAGTAAATCCTTCCGGTAAGTTGGCAGAGTCCTACCCAATGCTCTATGAAGATACACCGTCTTATCACAACTTCCCAGGAAAGGAAGTCAGTGTGGAGTATAGGGAAGCCCTTTACATAGGTTACCGTTATTATGATACCGCCAAGGTAAAGGTTTTGTTTCCCTTTGGATACGGTCTGAGTTATACAACCTTTGCTTATTCCAATCTGGAGGTGAAGAAAGATAAAGTAAGCTTTGATATTACCAATACCGGTACCATGGATGGAGCTGAGGTGGCACAACTTTACATAGGTTGTAAGTCTGAGGATATCTTCCGGCCAAGAAAAGAATTAAAAGGTTTTCACAAAGAGTACATACAGGCAGGAGAAACAAAGACAGTAACCATATCATTGGATGACAAGGCATTCCGATATTTTAACGTGAAGACAAGCAGGTGGGAGATAGAATCTGCTGTTTATGAAATTATGATTGGTGCTTCCAGTACGGATATTCGTTTGTCACACTCCGTTTATATAGAAGGTACAGGGGCTCCCCTTCCCTATGAGAAGGATCAGCTGCCTGCTTATTTTTCAGGCAAAGTAGACAATGTCAGTGTGTTTGAATTCGAGAAGCTGGTTGGAAAGAAAATACCTGTTTCAACTTGGAATAGAACGATTCCCCTTTGCTATAACGATACCATTGGACAATGTAAATATGCGAAGGGCTTATTTGCAAGGCTTGCTTATCGGATGATTCTATTTGCGCACTGGTTTTTAAAGAAGATTGGCAAAAGAAGTACGGCAAACCTAATTATTATGTCTATTTATCACATGCCCTTCAGAGGTATGGCAAGAATGACTGGCGGTATTATGAATATGAGGATGTTGGATGGAATTCTGATGATGGTAAATGGCCATTTCTTTAAAGGTTTAAGACATCTGCTTAAGGAAAGAAACAAAATGATAAGGTACCGCAAACTGGTAGTAGGAGGTCACGAATGAACAAATTATTAAACGGTTCTCTGGACCTTTGGTCAAGATTTAAGGAAAAACATCCTAATGTGGTACAGTTTCTCGTGTTTTTTATGCTGAGTAACGGAATTACTGTATTACAGATGATATTAATGCCCGTTTTAAAAGGGGCTTTTGGCCACACTGGCTTAGTTGAAACAAATTTTCAGATATTCCAGGCAGGTCAAAATATGGATGGAAGTAATTATTATGTATTTAATTATGCTGCCGGTACTTTAGCATCCGGTGGAGGTGGTGGGCTGGCATATTTTTTTGCAGTTCAAATCACGTTAGGAATTGCTCAGATTATAAACTTCTTTGCTCAAAGGAACATTACCTTTAAGTCAAACAGCAACGTTTGGAGAGCTGCCTTCTGGTATGTGGTTGCCTATCTCTTAATCTCAGTCGGTGCAGCTGCGCTTCAAGGACTTTATAAGGCACCGATTTATAATTTATTAATGAATACCTGGGGAATGGATTCTTTGGGTGAGACTTTAGCAGATTTTATTACAATGATCATTAATAGTGCTATTTCATTCTGGGTGTTCTTCCCGATTTTTAAGGTTATATTTAAACAGGAACCTGAGAGCCATCTTTCAAAAAGTAAATAAACCAAAACATCAGAGGCATAAGCCGCAGCATCTGATTCTTGTTTTTCTGCGCAAGTGGATGCTTTGACAACTACCGATAAGCTGGTAGTGTTTGGCGTGATAACAGTATTGGTAGAAAGAGAAGCCATATTTGTTATTTGGATTATGGAGCTTGCCCGAGGTAAATGAGGCATCAATAAACAAATAGAAGTCGCCATAAATGACGACTTCTCGGTTACAAAATTATTAGGATTACTCCTACGTTTACAACATCATATTAGCATGTGCTAGCAGATTTGTCAAACGGTTTTGTAATCATGATATATATATGCTAATGAGAATCATATTATACCAGTGTCAGATAATTTGCTTGTAATGTCATTTAGTATGGTTGGCTTTACATCACCTATTTTTTCAAAATATACACGGGAGAGGCTTACTTGTGCAATGCGTGTAATATTTGCCCACCGTGGCATGGGTGGGAAACCATATACCTTATCAACGTAAACATTATATTCCGTATTTTTCGGTTGTTTCGATGAAAGTGGTATTACGATTAAGGAATCTTTTAAGTTCTTTAGTATGATTGCTGGGTGACTGCCACCGAATTCAGTGCCGACATTGAAGCCAAACTCAACCCAAACTACTGATTTTCGGATCAACACAAGCGAACGTGTTATAACCTCGACATCTTGATATGGTATTGTAGATTTTTTCACTGAGATAACGTAATGAGGAGGTGTAGATTCAAATCGATAGTGTTTATCAATAATAAATTGCTTTTGTGGAGTGAGCCATTGATACGAGGACTGTTTGATTATATTTGGAAGTGCAGAAGACGGAATTTGAAAACATTTTTCTCCCATGACCAATTTTGTTTTTAGAGTTGTCCATTTATAGTATTCATTTGCTAGTTTAAAACCATCAGGATCCGTAAGACGGATGGAGGTAAAATGTTTGCGTAAAGTAGAAGCAGCTTCATCGAATGAATGATTTACATCCTGAGGGCTAGGGGGTGATTTCATTAAAATAGAGTCTCCTTTGTAAATTGATATTTGAATTTTATCAGAAAGAGCAAAGCATTACAAGAATGGATGATAATAATTGGAAGAAGTGTACAAATTTTGTTGTGACATTAGATAAATTGCCTAATAAAAATAACAGGATGCCTTTATGTTACGGATATGATAAAATATAAGACAGAAATGAGCGCCCAAGCTAAACCCTTAGGTTTGAAGGAATATGGTGAGTATCAGATATTTGAGGCATGTAAGGGTAAGTTGGTTCGTAAGAAGTGGGGTAAAACATGGCTTTTTTGAATTTTGGATACTATATTGTCAGCCCAGCGACCAAGCCGGATTATATCCAATTGGAGTGTGCAAAGATACTGACAGTCAGCGGTTGTATCTGTGATCACCACCCATCCTTGGAAGGCTGTTTTTGGGCAAATCATAAGAAAGAACAAAAGGAATACCAAGAACAATTAATGCTTTCTGATCAGGAGTTTGATGAAATGAAAGAGCGGGGTGGAACTACTTGGATTACGAAGAGTTGGAGCAGAGATTATTGGACCGAAAAGAAGCGGAGATATTTTACCGTGATTTATATTATAAAAATCCAGGCCTATATGAAACGACAATTCCGGATTGGATCACTTTCGTAAATCAATATAAGAAAAGCTATCCTTTGGAAATTGATATTCCATTAAAGCCGCCGGGAGTGATTGAAGAGATTTTATATGAAAAGGACTTTTTTAAGGATTGTGAAATTGATGTGGCAGCCCTTCAGCATATGAGGTATTCTCCCGGATTTCTCCATCAGTTGGAGTTTATTAAGATTGTCTATGTACTGCGTGGCAGCTATACATTTTATTTGAACAGCAAGAAATATGACCTTAAGGAGGGTGATTTTCTAGTTGTGCCTCCTGGTGTGGAGCAAGCTGGCTTTTCCTGTGCCGACGGGGATATTACCATCAATATCCTTGTACGCCGCAGCACCTTTGGTGATGCTTTTTCCTCCGTGCTCACAGAACATGACCTAATATCAGAGTATTTCTGGCAGATGCTTTATAGTAGGCATAGCAAGAAGGTATTGATGTGTCAATGTGAAAATGATCTGACCCTGGACCGGATCGTACTGGATATCTGCAGTGAAACGATAGAACAGAAAAAGATGTCTAATTTATTGCTGAAAAGCTATGTAATGATATTTTTTGGAATCATGATCCGGGAACACTGGGACAATTGCTGTGTTATTGAGCATAACTCAAAGGAGATCAGTAAGCTGCCACTATTGATGAAATATATCAAGGAGAATATGAAAACAGTTACCCTGGTAGCTTTGGCAGAAGAATTTGCATTAAGTGAAGGATATCTAAGCAGATATATTCAAAATGAAACAGGATATTCCTTTAGCTACCTACTTCGGGAGCTTAGGATGAAGCAAGCAGCTAAAATGCTTAGAAATACAAACTTTAGCATTGAAAAGATTATTGAAGCAGTAGGGTATACGGATATGAGCAATTTTTACCGCAACTTTAAAACCTTATACGGTATGACACCGGCCAAATACAGGATATTCTTAAAAGATCATATAAAGCCAATTTTAAATACAGTGACTTTCCCTGGAACTAATAATATAATCTATTAAATTATCGTATTATTAGATCAGGAGGTATCTATGAGTCAAATCAAAAAGGTATTGGAGAAGGTTTCAAAGGACTATGGGAGCTTTGCATTCTGGAGCTGGAATGATGAGCTTAAGGAGGAGGAATTAAGAAGGCAGATCAAGCATATGAAGGAGTGTGGCTTGGGAGGCTTCTTCATGCATGCGAGAGGCGGCCTTAAGACAGAATATATGGGAGAAGACTGGTTTGGGGCAGTGTCCGCAAGTCTTGAGGAGGCAGGAGAATCCGGCATGAATGCCTGGATTTATGATGAGCATGGCTGGCCAAGTGGCTTCGCGGGTATGAAGCTGTTGGAGGATCCCAAATATCATGTTCATTACATAACCTATGATAAAAAAGATGACTATGATCCAAGGGCTTTAGCAGTATATCAGGTGGATGAAAATAATATAAAAAGAATATACGAATACAGCGCTGATATAAAAGAGTATCACTGTATCTATGACCAGACGAATGCATCCACGGTAGATATTTTAAATCCTGACATAGTTGACCAGTTTATCAAGGAAACACATGAGAAATACTACGCCCGGTACCAGGATCAGTTTGGCAATTTTATGGTAGGATTTTTCACCGACGAACCCCAATATTTCAGGTGGGATACCGCATATTCTCCTGTGATGTTAAGTGAATTCAAGAGCGAATATGGGGAAGATTTATTGGAGCATCTGGGAGCCCTGTTTATCGACTGCAATCAGTCTTATGAATTAAGATTTAGGTATTGGCGCCTGATGAATAAGCTCTTTGTCAATTCCTTTGCAAAGAGAATTTATGATTGGTGCGAAGCCCACAATTGTAAGCTGACGGGACATGCTGTGGAAGAAAGCTCTTTATTTGCGCAGATGTGGTGCTGTGCCGGGGTTATGCCCTTTTACGAGTATGAACATATTCCGGGGATTGATTGGCTGGGAAGGGATCTTGGAACGGATGTGACACCCCGCCAGGTTTCTTCAGTTGCCCAGCAAATGGGAAAAAAGCAGGTTTTAACGGAAACATTCGCTTTAACAGGCTGGGATGTGACGCCTAAGGAATTAAAAAGAATAGCGGAATGGCAATTTGTAAATGGGGTCAATTTAATGACATACCATCTGTACCCCTATTCCATCAGAGGGCAGCGCAAAAGAGATTATCCTGCCTTCTTCTCGGATTGCAATCCCTGGATTGCTGAATTCAGACAATTTAATGAATATTTTGCTGGACTGGGATATCTGCTGGCCGAGAGTAAAGAGGCGGCTAATGTTGCGGTTATCCATCCAATGCATTCAGCCTATCTAACCTATAACAGGGAGACAGACTATGAGTCCGTGCAGAAATTAGAGGATAGCTTTCAGCTGCTGGTTGATACATTGGGCTCCGCACAGGTGGTACACCACTATGTCGATGAGCTGATGCTGGAAAGGCATGGGCGGGTAGTAGATGGAAGATTATCAGTTGGTAATTGCAGCTATGAGTATATTGTCATCCCGGAGATGCCAGGAATAGACAGTTCTACCCTCAGGCTGTTAAAGGAGTTCACCGGCACAGGCGGGAAAATATATCTGGAGGGCAGAGCACCGCTCTATGTTGACGGAAAAAGGACTGAGATAGATTTTCTAAAATCCAATGTATTCTTTGAGGAGCTGGTCAATCAGTATTATAAAATTGATAATAAGGCCACAAGGATCCGGTCAACCTACCGGCAATCTGAATTTGGCGATTTTATCTATGCAGTAAACTTATCCGATGATACGGAATATGCAGTGAACCTTCATATTAATGCCCAGGGCGCATCTCTTTTTGATTTGGAGAAGAGAGAAGAAAAGGCAGTTTACTTTGAAGAGGATATGGGTGGAATCCGTGTCCCTCTTGTATTTCAAGCAGGGCAATCCTATATTATACTGATTCAAGACGAGGCAGCACCTGGATCAAAGGATGTAAAAACAGGGCAGGAAACTCATTGTGATACAAGAATGAGCATATTGGCTAGTACAGAAAATGCACTAACCCTTGATTATGCGGATCTGTCGTACGATAATGAGAGGTTTGAAGAAAAGCTTCCGATTATGGCAATTTCAGACCGATTGCTGAAAGAAAGAAGAAATGGCAAAGTATATCTAAGATATACCTTTCAGATTGGAGAAATCCCCAATACTATGTTCCTGGAAACGGAAAAAATGAATGCTGTTAATGTTTGGATCAATGATACCAACATTAGACTGGAGGATCAGGGACGGCTAGACAGAAGCTTTGTCAGAGGAAATATCATAGATTATATAAAGACGGGCAAAAATACCATTGTTTATGAAATTGACTACTATCAAGATGAAACAGTATATTATGTCCTATTTGATTGTAAGGACGGAACGGAAAGCTTAACGAATTGTCTCTCCTATGATACTGATATTGAGGCAGTTTACATCTTAGGTGATTTTCAGGTTGTTTCTGAAGATGGCTTTGCTCCGGGGGGAAAGAATACAAGGATTGCTGCCGGCAACTTTTCCATTACGAAGTCGAAAAATGAGATAGATGCGTCCAGAATCGTTGAAGAGGGCTATCCATTTTTTGCTGGGGAAATGATATTGGAAAAGGAAATTCTGCTGGAGGAAAAGGACTGCTTCCTGCAGCTGGTAGGACGCTTTGCAGTGGCTGAGGTATTTTTGAATGATCAGTTTGTAGCTAAGCTAATGTTCGATGATCGTTGTGAGTTGTCAGGCTATGCAAAGGCAGGAACAAACCGCTTAAGGATCCGTTTGATCAATGGAAACAGGAATTTACTCGGGCCATTTCATTGTGCAGATGATCCGGAGCCTTATGCAGTATATCCGGGATTATTTGATATGTATAATACTTGGAACGACGGTAAGAGTGATCTGTACCGTGACAGCTATTCCTTTGTCTACTTTGGTGTATCGGATCTTCTTATAACTACAAAAAATTAAATAAAATTTAAAGAATATAAATGTCGAATATTTGTGTATTTGTATAAAGTGCATAAATAAATAAAAATAAATTAGAATATTTGGCTATTTATTTTTACAAACAAATATGATATAGTCTAAATAAGTAAAAAACAAACAACTGGAACCCGTTTGTTTTTTATTTTTCCTAGGAAGTTACGCGCGTAACCAAATGAGTAAATTAGTAAATAGCACTAATGAGGGGGCTAAGCAATGGTAACAAGAAAAGAAGTGGCCGAACTAGCAAAGGTATCAGAGGCTACGGTATCCTATGTAGTAAATAACACAAAAAATGTGACGCCGGAGGTGAGGGAAAGAGTTCTTGCGGCTGTACATAAGCTGGGATACCGGCCGAATATGGTAGCCAGAAGTTTAGTTACAAAAGAAACAAGGCATGTTGCAATGCTGGTAGATAATCTGAAAAATCCATATTATTGTGAGATCTTGGAAGGTGCCCAGTCGATTGCTTCTGAAGCAGGGTATATTGTGTCAGTTTTATCGATTGATGTATCGAATAAAGAGTCAGTTATGGAATTAGCCAGCAGAGGAGTCGACGGAATCATTTTTGCAATGGGTAGCGAAAGAGTTGATAAGTATTTAAAAATTGGGCCGCCCTGTGTATATGTGGGTGAAAATGTCTACATGAATTATCAAAAGGCAATTGATGATATGGTCGGGTGCCTTGTAGAAAAGGGTCATAGAAATATTGCCATGCTATGTGGTATCCCCCTTGACCAGGATAACATCCGTTATCAGAATTTTGTAGAAGCAGTAAAAAATCATGGCCTTCATTTAAACCCCAAATTAATTGTGGACGGTTCCAACGGACGCACCGATGAAGATGAGGGAGCCAGGGCAATGACAGAGCTTTTATCACGGAAAGAAGAATTTACGGCAGTTTATGCACTCAATGATTTAATGGCGATGGGAGCGATGAAGGTTACGCGAGAAACCGGAATCAGGATCCCGGAGGATGTATCGATTATTGGATGCGACAATCTAAATATTTTAAGGTACTTATCACCAGCCCTATCAACAATGGATGTAGAGGCGTTCCAGGTTGGACGCTCCCTGATGCAGCTGTTGATAGAAAAAATTAAGGGAGAACCGCTTTCGAGCAATACAATAGAGACAAGATTTATATGCAGGGAGACTGTTGCGGAAGTGGGGCAAATAATATAGTTTGAGAAGGGAAGGAAATTATGAGATTAAAAAGATTATTATGCTTATTATTATCCTCTAGTTTAGTATTGGCTTCCTTTACTGGATGCAGTAAAAATAATACTCCGGAGACTTCTGACGCTGGAAATGTAGTGGGGGCAGGAGACGATGTTATAGCAGATCCTGGGACAGAGCCAGATGATGCTGTAGCAGATGATATTGTGAGAGCAGGAACAATCACCGTTAATGTTCAGGCGCAGCCCGGCGCTGCAGAGGCCTGGAAGGCAGTAGCGGATGCTTATATGGATAAATATCCGGATGTAAAAATTGTTGTGGATCTAAAGCCCGTAGAAGGATACGGGGAGTGGGTACAAAATATTTATAATACGGAAAACCCGACAACAGATATCGTAAATATTAACCTGGCCGGTTCTGCTGCAGTAGGCAAATCCATTAACTACATGGAATATGCCGATAAGGACAGCCCATATTCAGACGGGATCTGGACAGATCAGTTCAACTATGCGATGCAGGTCCGTGACTTGGCAAAGGGTGAATGGACGGCCTTAAGCTTGGAGTCTGTACAGGTAGTTTGGTTGTATAATAAGCAGATCTTTGAGAAAGTAGGTGCCCAGCCTCCTACTACCTGGAATGAGCTGGTGGAAGTTTGTGAGAAGCTCAACCAGGCGGGATACCAGGCAATCTCTCTTCCGGGAACCTTCGAGAGCTTCTGGGCAAACCAGATGGGCTGGCTGGCTCAGATCTATGCTGACCAGACAACGAGATCTACCTTGAATGAGTACCGTGCACAGAAGGGTGATTATTGCTACGATCCTGATGTTGATGGAATCTGGCAGTATGATCCGACAGATCCATATAACGACGATTCCTGGAAGATAAATTACAATGCAGTAAGAGCCTTCAAAGCGGTAAAAGACGGTGTTTATTATGTTGACGAAGGCATGAAAACCGTATGGAATAATTTTGCAAAGGTATTCCCGAAATACTCCGGAGGAGAGGCATTCTTCGGAACAAAGGATCCGATTCCCTTGTTCTATCAGGGAAAAGCAGCAATGATCGTGGATGGTGCCTGGAGGCTTATGACCTTTAAGAATGATATGGAAAAAGTAACTTCTGGCGAGGCAGTTACAAGTGGTGAAGAAACAATTGAAGGAATTCAGAAGTTTGACCTGGGAACCTTTAATATGCCATCCATGGAGGGAGAAGGAATTGAAGCTCCTGCAAGAACAATTGAGGTTGCCAATGGTTTCATAGGAGCCATTAAAAAGGATAAAGCACATGATGATCTTGTTGTTGACTTTTTAATGTATATGTCCTCTATCGAAGGTTATACAACATGGCTAAATGCCGGTATTGCTGCAGAGATGGTACCAAATGGCCCCAGCTTAGTATACGGTGTTGAGCTCCCGGCCGATTTAAAGGAAGCTTATAGCGGTTTATCCTTCATCGGTAATGTCCAGAAGGGACATGGTCAGATGTTAGCCAGAGGTTTAGCCGGCAGCGCCGGTGATATCCAAGAATCCTACCGTGCATTTTATGATTATTCCTATGCCTTCCTAAATGGTGAAATTACCGTAGACGATTGGGTGAAGAAGCATCAGGAGAATATTAACACATATCTGCCAGTAGCCCTGGAAACCTCAGGTATCAGTGAAAAAGACTTGGAGAATCCGCAAAATGCTCCTACAGGTCAATAACATTTAAAAGTAGAATTCCCCTCCTGATATGGGCAGGGGAATTTTACTCTAAAAAGACAATAAGCTATGAAATAATACTTGTATAACTCCATAAAAGAAAGGAATGTATACATTATGAAGCGTAGTAAATTATACAGACGCTGGTTTTATCTAACTATTGTGCTGGCTCTTTTATCAATATCAACGGTTCTTTTCTTTTATATTATCAATAAAAGAACAGATATTGTGAAAGGAACCAAAATCAACACTTCTTTACAGAATAACAGCTTAGGCTATGACGAAGAGAAAAAAATCACCTTGGTAGGAACCTATAATAATAAACTGCTTGCCTATGACGAAGAAAGCCGGCTGCTGTGGTCCATGGAGGGAAGGGGACCCTTTCGTCAATTAGTCGTAAACTCCCAGAAGAGAGTAGTATATGCAGGGAATGAAGATAATTTTGTTTATACTGTTGATTTGGATACCGGTGAAATCCTTCATTCCATTGATGTGGAAAGAAGGATATATGATATAGATGTAACAAGGGGCGGGGAGGAAATCCTTGTTTCCGCAGGAGTGAATACAGCAAAGCATAATATATTAATCTACTCATCAGAGGGTGAATTAATAAACAACCTTCCATATAAGACGCAGATTAAAGGTGTATCTTATTCAGCGGATGAAACTAATATTATTTTTGTTAATAATCGTGGAGAGATTATTAAAATCGATAAAGAAGGACAGGAACTGGGGAAGATAAAGACAAAATATGAGTTGGTAGACCTGACACAGATTAATGAAAGTGAGCATTACGCAGCGCTGCTTAGTGACGGTTCCTTCGCCATTATCGACGAAAATATGAATTTAATCGGAAGTGGAAAGCCTAAAACCGATTATACGGTGACAGCGGAGGTTCTGGGAACAGACGCTCAGGGAGAGCACATTATTATAGGAACAAAAGAAGGCTTTCTTTATATCTTGAACCGTCAAAATCAACAGATATTTTCGACACGCCTGATGAATACAGTAACCGGTATTATGTCTGTTGATCAGGAGATCTATATAAGCTCCTTATCCGGAAATGTTTTGAAGATAGATAGCGGAAGCTTGAATCTTATCGATATGCAGATACGGTTAAGGGGTGTTCTTCAGGCTTTGATGATAATCTTTCCGGTAATGGCACTGTTTAGCTTATGTATGGCCATACAAAAAGCAAGGCAGGTTCTGTACCGGATAGGAAAAACTCTTTACAAGCACAGGATACCATACCTTCTGCTGCTGCCAACGTTTTTGCTGCTGATTTTCTTTAATTATACCCCTGTATTTATAGCAGTTACCCGTGCATTTACCAACTGGTCCAAGGATTTTAATACTCTGGCTGAAATAAAATTTGTAGGACTTGATAATTTTAGGATCATGATATCAGAGGGGTATTTTTTAATCGGACTTGGTAACCTGGCTTTGATGCTGGTCTTTGGTATCTTGAAAATCTTAACGGTACCGGTTTTGATCGCCTGGCTTGTCTATTCCATGAATGGTGCGAGAGAAAAGTTTGTGTTCCGGTTTTTATTTGTCCTACCAATGGTTGTTCCGGGAATTGTATCCACCCTCATGTGGCAGCAGATCTATGATCCAACTATAGGCTTGATTAATCAGGTTCTGGGAAAGGTGGGACTGGAGAATCTTCAGAGAGTTTGGCTGGGGAATCCCAAGACAGCCATTTGGGCAATTATCTTCATGGGCTTCCCCTTTATCAATGCCTTAGCATTCCTGGTGTATTACGGAGGCTTTATCAGCATTGATGCTTCCTTGATGGAGGCATCAAAGGTAGATGGGGCAACCCGCTGGAAGGTCTTTTGGAGTGTTCAGCTTCCCATGATCTCTGCACAGATAAAAATGATGATTGTATTAACCTTTATCGGTATCGTACAAGACTTCTCATCCGTCTATATTTTGACGGGCGGTGGGCCTGGTACCAGCACCTATGTACCAGGATTGGAGCTTTATTATAATGCAACGAAATTTGGACGATATGGCTATGCTTGTGCTCTTGGTCTCGTCATGTTTGTATTCATCATGATTGGAACCATAATAAATATGCGCTCAAAGGCAAAAAACGATTAAGGGAGGAGGTATCGTGAAGATGATAAAACAGAGTAGAAAATTTAAATCCGCGTCGTTTCAGGCAGCTGTAGCTGTAATTGCATTCGTTTTTCTGTTACTGGCATTTATACCTATTATATTGATGCTTATATTATCCGTAAAATCCAATGCCCAAATATACAATGATTTCTGGTCTTTACCGACCCAGTTACACTGGGGCAATTATAACAAGGCAATCGGAATGCTGATTCCCAATATGATTAATACCATGGTTGTTGTATCAATTGCTACGTTGATTACAACACTGCTCTCTGCCAATGGAGGATATGTTTTCGCCAAGCTGAACTTCCCGGGAAAGAACTTTCTGTTCTTAGCTATCCTGGCATTAATGATGGTTCCGGGGGTATTGACCTTAACACCCCAGTATACGCTGATGCAGACCTATGGGATCTATAATACCTGGTGGGCCTTAATCCTGCCCTGGGTATCCGGAGGACAGGTATTTGGAATTCTTTTATGCAGGACCTTTATGGCAGAGCTCCCGACAGAGGTGTTTGAATCCGCAAGAATTGATGGCTGTAGTGAATTGAAAGCACTATTTAAGATGGCAATCCCATTATCCAAGCCGATACTGGCCACCATTGTAGTTATGAAAATGATTGATTATTATAATGATTTTATCTGGCCTCTCATGGCAATTGAGAGTAATTCCAAGCAGGTAATCACAGTTGCAATCCGGGTATTCCAATCTGCAGCCGGTACCATTGATATCGGCTCCATGGTTGCCGGATTTGTATTTGCTACGATTCCGCTGCTTATCTTATTCTCCGGCACCTCAAGGCTGTATATGGAGGGATTGACCTCAGGGGCAGTCAAAGGCTGAGGCGCGCCTAGATTTACTAAGCTGGCAGAATAGAAAATTTGGACTACATAATTAACTCAACTAACATTATAAGGAGACCGCGGAATGAAAATTACACATTTGATGACAAATCACCTGATAAATCCTTTGGGATTTTTAATAAATGAGCCGACTTTTTCATGGATTACTTCCGAAACGACGGGAAAATATCAGAAAGCAGCCAGGATTCAGGTTGCTTTGGATGATTTATTTAAAACGATTGTTCATGACAGTGGCATCAGCGATGAGATTAGTTCCTTAGGATATACAGCAAGGATAAGCTTATCACCCTGTACACGTTATTACTGGCGGGTTATGGTATGGGCAGATAATGAGGAAGCTGCGATCAGTGAACCTGCATGGTTTGAAACGGGAAAGGGAGAACAGCCCTGGAAAGCAGAATGGATTACTGCACCTTTTGGGAAGGAGGTTCATCCCTTCCTATGTAAGGAATTCCAGCTTCCCGGAAAAGTAAAGGCTGCCCGTGCATACGTAACAGGCTTAGGACTTTATGAGCTTGAAATAAATGGTCAAAGGGTGGGAGATGAATATTTAGCTCCATTCTGCAATGATTATGCGAGGTGGCTTCAGTACCAGACCTATGATATCACCGAATATCTGAGGGAAGGAAAGAATGGAGTTGGTGCAATCCTTGGAAATGGCTGGTACAAGGGAAGGTTTGGATTCCATGAGCATCTGGCTGAATTATTTGGGGAAGAGTTTGCCTTTCTCTGTGAGCTGGATATTACCTTGGAGGATGATACCCGCATCTATGTTGCGACAGATGAAAGCTGGCTATGCCATCCGTCAGCCGTTGTCAACAGCAATATCTATGATGGGGAGGAATATGATGCTAACAGGGAGCTTCCTGATTGGTTTGCCGATGGGTGGGATACCAGTGGCTTTGTGAATGCACAGCCGGCCTCGCCAAATTGTGGGCCGATGATGGAAAGGCTCAGCCCTCCGGTCAAAATTACAAAGCGCTGTTCGCCGGTTCAGCTGCTACATACTCCTGCGGGAGAACAGGTGATTGATTTTGGCCAGGTTATGACAGGATGGGTTGAATTCAGATGCTATCTTCCCAAGGGTTCTAAGGTCACAATTCAATTTGGTGAGCTGTTACAGGAGGGCAATTTCTATAATGAGAATCTGAGGACGGCGAAGCAGGAATTTATCTATATATCGGACGGGGAGGAGAAGACGGTACGTCCACATTTCACCTTCTATGGCTTCCGATATGCTAAAATAACCGGAATGGAAAAGGTTGATTTGAAGGATTTCACGGCATGTGTAATTCATTCTGATTTAGAGCGTGCCGGTAGGATTAAAACCTCCAATGATAAGGTAAACCGCCTATTTGAAAATGCCCTCTGGAGCCAAATGGGAAATTTTGTGGATGTTCCCACGGATTGTCCCCAAAGGGATGAGCGTATGGGCTGGACTGGGGATGCACAGGTTTTTGCTGCCACAGCAAGCTTTAATATGTATACACCCTCCTTCTATAGTAAGTTTTTATATGACATGCTTTTGGAGCAAAGGGTGCGTGGAGGGGCGGTTCCCCATGTAGTTCCCGATGTGCTGCAGATCACCATCGATAGGATTGGGCAGGGAGAGGATAAGCAGTATGGATCCTGTGCCTGGGGAGATGCAGCAACCGTGATCCCATGGACCTTGTATTTGTTCTATGGAGATAAGACCCTGTTGGAGAGCCAGTTTGAGAATATGACAGGCTGGGTGGATTTTATAAAGAGGCAGGATGATACCTGTAATGGGGGAAGAAGATTATGGGAAAATGGCTTCCATTATGCTGACTGGCTGGCCCTGGATAACCCGGATAAAAGCAGCAGCTTTGGAGGGACGGACCAATATTACGTAGCATCCGCCTATTATTACTACTCGGCAATTCTTACAGCAAAAGCTGCGAAGGTACTGGGAAAGGAAAAGGAAGCTCAGTATTATAATAACCTGGCGGATGAGGTAAAAAAAGCAATCCGGGGTAAATATTTTAAAGACGGAAAATTGCTGGAGGATACTCAGACAGCGCTTGTTATGGCACTCTATATGGATTTTGCCCCAAGTGAGTTAAAGCCAGGGCTGGTCAGTGCCCTGAAGAAAAAGCTGGAGGACAATAAGATTCATTTGAATACGGGCTTCGTGGGAACTCCTTATCTTTGTCCTGTGCTTTCGCAAAACGGTTTAGAGGATTACGCATATACATTGCTTTTAAATGAAGACTACCCAAGCTGGTTATACGAAATCAATATGGGGGCGACTACGATTTGGGAACGTTGGAATTCAGTGCTTCCCAATGGCTTGGTAAGCGATACCGGTATGAATAGTATGAACCATTATGCATACGGCTCCATCGTCGAGTGGATGTACCGGTATATGTGCGGATTAAATCCGGTGGAGGAAGCGCCCGGATTTAAAAAAGTAACCTTAAAGCCACAATTTGATTCCCGGTTTGATTGGGTGGAAGGTGAATATTTATCTGCGGCGGGCTTGTACCGTTGCAGTTGGAAACGGGAAGGGAACGAAGTGGGATATCATATCGAAATTCCTTTTGATGCCCAGGCAGAGCTGCTGTTACCGGGAAAGAATAGTTGTATTATTATAAATAACCAGATAACAGACTTGCAAGGGCAGCCAATTTATTTAGAACCAGGCCATTATGAAATTATAGTACAGATATAGTAGCGGCCAAATGTCCGTTAGTGTGAATTGTTAAAAAGAACAATTCACACGCAAAGTCGTGCCTGTGGCCCAAAGTTTGCAGGCTGAGAGAAAGGGGATGGTTATTATTATGGAAATAAAAACAATCAGGGCAAGTAAGGAATTGCTACAATTTGAAATGGATGAAATAATAAAAAGCCAGGATATCAGCATAAGGGAGTATTTGCCCTATGGCAGCGATGAGGATAGACGAAGCTTGGATAAGAAGGATGTTGTTATCCAGGGCAATTCTATTTGCATTCCCAGGTTTTTTGATGGTTACGACAGAATCTTTGGCAGGTTCCAAGTATTCCTGGATGGGAACACAGTAAAGGGAAATCAATATGTCAGTAAGCTGGATCAGATATCCCAATGGGATTATCCTTATCCGCAGCCGGATACCATCAAGGCCTTAGCTGCCTATGGAGAGGATTTGAAAGTACTGGGAGTTAAGCAATCCCTGATTAATATTAATCTTCCGGCCTTAATGACCCTGAAGGATGATGGGAATACATTTCCTTACCTTTGTAATGGAAGGGCCTTTCACTTTGTAAAAGAAGCGGTAGGGAAATTAGACCGGTATATGAAGGAGACCTATGAGTATGGAATTTTGGTTACAGGAATCCTGCTGAATTCCCCAAAGCTATTTGATAGCCAGAAGGAGGAGGCATTATTATCAAAAGTGCTTCATCCTAAATATGACTGGAAGGATTCCTCCGCCTATATTAGTGCCTTCAATATGGAAACAGAGGAAGGACAGGAGTATTATAAAGCATTTGTTGAATTCCTGGCCGAACGGTATGGGAGAGAGGATGGGAAATATGGGCGCATGTGCGGCGTGATTATTTCCAACGAGGTCAACAGCCAGTATGTATGGGGAAATGCCGGAGAGATGGAGGTCGCCGATTATGTAAAGGAATACACCGTAGCGCTGAGGCTGGCCTGGTTAGGTGCCCGTAAGTATTATAGTAACTTTAGGATATATGTATCCCTTGACCATTTTTGGACCTCTACCCTAAAGCCTGAGCTTCCCAAACGGTTCTATAAGGGCAGGGATGTGATTGACTATCTTAATAAGTACTCGGTAGAAGAAGGGAATTTTGACTGGAATATTGCATACCATCCCTATCCGGAAAATTTAATGTATCCTGACTTTTATAATGACAGGAGTGCGTCCTTTGATTTTAGTACCACGAGAATTACTTTTAAAAATATCGAAATGCTGCCGGCCTATTTATCGCAGCCAGAATATTTATATGAGGGTAAGCCACGGCGGATTATCCTGTCTGAGCAGGGATTTAATTCAAGAGGGGACAGCTATAGTGAGAAACAGGGGGCAGCAGCTTATTGCCTGGCTTATGAGAAGGCCAGGAAGCTTGATACCATTGACCTTATGACCCATCATGCTTATGTGGATAACCGCTATGAATTCGGGTTAAATCTTGGGATCCGCAGGTTGAACGAGGATGATACGATTGGGGAGCCAAAACCGATCTATTATGTTATGAGGGATATGGATACGGAGAAGGAAAAGGAGCATATTGACAGAGCCAGGGCATTTATTGGCGAAGAGCTGTACGACAGTATTTTAAATCCTGATATCCTATATGCCGATGCGGATAAATCAAAGGAGAATGAATTTTTTGAGGGAGACGAGTAAATGGAATATAAGTATATAAACCCGACCAGGGTGATATGGGAGTCTGCCGGAGAGAAAGGCACTATTTTAAATAGTAGTGCCTTACTGGAGGACCGAAGCCCCCAGATAACAATTGTACCGAAGGATCCCTGTGTTTTCCGGCATAATGGCTCCATCCCTTCGGTTCTTCTTGACTTTGGAAAGGAGCTTCACGGTGGAATCCAAATTTTCTGCTGGAGGGCTGCCGGTGAGGGAGGCGCAAGGGTCCGTGTGAGATTTGGAGAATCTGCCATGGAAGCCATGAGTGGGCTGGGTGGTAAAAGCAATGCAACAAATGACCATGCTCTTAGGGATCTGGAGGTAAGGCTGGTGGATATGAGCATGACTCCGGTGGGTCAGACGGGATTTCGCTTTGTCCGTATTGATTTATTAGAGGAAGGGTCAGTCCTGGAGTTAAAAGCGATAAAGGCAGTTCTGCTTTGTAGGGACATTCCATATCAAGGTGAGTTCCGTTGCAATGATGAGCTATTAAATGAGATATGGAGAACTGGTGCGTATACAGTTCATTTGAACATGCAAAATTATATTTGGGATGGGATCAAAAGAGACCGGTTAGTCTGGATGGGTGACATGCACCCGGAGATTATGACCATTGCTGCCGTCTTTGGAGCAGATGATATTGTTGAAAAAAGCCTGGATTTCGTTAAGGAGGATACTCCATTACCGGGTTGGATTAATAATATGCCAACCTACTCCATGTGGTGGATTATTACCCAATACGATTGGTATCAATACAAAGGGGATTTAAATTATCTTAAGGAGCAAAGGGATTATCTGATTGGATTATGCGGGCAATTGTCAGAGCATATTGATGAATCGGGAAAGGACTGTACCCCGGAACACCGCTTTGTAGACTGGCCTTCTTCTGCAAACCCGGAGGCAGTCGATCATGGAATACAGGCACTGCATTATCTTGCAGCTTTAAGGCTTAGGGAGCTTTTTCTGGTATTGGGGGAAAAAGAATATGTATTAAAATGTGAAGAAGATTTAATCCGGTTACAGCAATTTAAAACAAGCTACCAGTGGAATAAACAGTCAGCCGCATTATTGGCACTGGCAGGGCTGCATGACGTGAAAAAGATAAATCAGGAAATCCTGTCGAAGGACGGTGCGAAGGGTTTTTCGACCTTTATGGGATATTATATCCTACAAGCCAAGGCAAAGGCCGGTGATATACAGGGGGCTCTGGAATGCATCAGGGAATATTATGGTGCTATGCTAAAGCTGGGTGCCACCACTTTTTGGGAGGATTTTGATTTATCCTGGATGGAGAATGGGGCGGGAATTGATGAGCTGGTTCCGGAGGATAAAGTTGATATTCATGCTACTTACGGAGACTACTGTTACCAGGGGTACCGCCACAGCTTATGCCATGGCTGGGCCGGTGCGGTCACTGCATGGATATCAGAGCGGATTCTTGGCATCCAATTTGCAGCTCCCGGTGGAAAGAAAGTATTTATAAATCCGCAGCTTGGAGACCTGACCTGGGTGGAAGGAGCTTTTCCGACCCAATATGGAATTATAAGGGTCAGACATGAGAAGCAGAAGGATGGAAGGGTTACAACTAATATCCTGGAGTGCCCGGAGCAAGTGGAGTTAGTCTAACTATAACGGAAAATGCAGGCTGGATGCTATGGGGATTCATGAGTCTATGACGGGAAAAAGACAGAACAATTCAGTTTTATTTCAAATGATGTGGCCAATTTTGATTGAGTTAATTGTAAATGGCTTTATCGGTAATCTTAATCAGGCTATTATTAATGATTATTCATCGGATGCGCTGGCTACCATTGGGAGTGGAAGCCAAATCTTCCTGCTGATCATCAACCTCTATGCCATCATATCCGTTGGATTAAGTATTTTATTGGCTCAGGTGGCAGGGGGAAAGCGGTATGAGGAATGCAATAAAATAATTAATGCAGCCTTAGTTATGACTTTTGTACTGGGGCTTGTTATTAGCCTTGCAGGCGTATTAAGCATTCCTTTGTTGCTGCGTTTGATCCATATTCCAATAGAATTGGAGGAGTTAGGAAGGCAGTATTTATTGGTCACAATCGGTTTTTCCTTTATACAGGCCATTTTAAATACTTTTATAGCGGTCTTTCGCAGCTTTGGGCATATGAAGAAGGTAACCTTCACATTAATTAGTGTAAATTTATTGACTTTACTGTTTACAAAGCTGGTATCCGTGTCTATCCCTGAAGCATCCCGGAATTTAATGCATTATGCCATAACTGGGGTAATCGCACAGAGTATAGGAATCTTATTGTTCTTTCGGATGCTCCGGCGTGATAAGGCATTTTCCTTTACCTTATCTATAAAAGAAGGGGTTGTACATAGTAAAAGAATAATGTTACGGATCCTCAGGCTGGGAATACCGGGTGGTTTGGAGGGGATCATCTACCTCATAGCACAGACTATTGTAGTAGGCTTCGTTGGCATGCTGGGTACGCAGGCGATGTTCACAAAAGCGATTGTTGGCAATGTAACCTATTATATGAGCATGGCAACTGCTGCAATAACGACGGCGGCAGGAGCCATGATCGGTCATCTGATCGGTGCCGGAAAGCTAGACGAGGTAAAAATCAGCTGCCGTAAGAATATTAGATTAACCATAGGAATCACAGTTCCTCTATGTACCCTTC
Organism: Clostridiales bacterium; assembly: GCA_012839295.1. GTDB lineage: Bacteria > Bacillota > Clostridia > Lachnospirales > Lachnospiraceae > Mobilitalea. The sequence goes on along the minus strand of DUNO01000048.1, from coordinate 274,598 downwards.
TTGTGCTGCTGGGACAGAAAATACTTGGGATTTATACGGAGGACATGGGCATAATCAACATAGGCGTAAAAATATTGTTATTAAGCAGCCTTATGGAGCTTGCCCGGGGTGTAGCCGCGAATATGGTGACGGCCCTCAAATCTGTAGGGGATGTAGATTTTCCATTTTTAATTATTATTTTTGCTTCCATTATTAATATCTTGGTATCTTTCTATCTTGGGATTTATTTAAAAATGGGGCTTGCCGGTATATGGATCGGGTATATTGCGGATCTTGTGTTACGGGGAGCTGCGTGTATGGTCAGGTGGAAGAGGGGAAAGTGGCAGAATATTGCTTTATATTATGCAGGAGAAAAGTGACAGGATGCCTTTACATCACGGATATGATAAAATAAATCTACGGGACAGAAATAAGCGCCTAAGCCAAATTATGGTTTGGGTGCTTTTGTTGTAACGAAACCTGGGTTTATGCCACTAATTTAATGAAAGGGGGAAAATTGTAGTGAATTACACAATAGAATACTTGTACAAGGAATACAAAAACGATGTGTATTATTACTTGATGAGCTTAACCCACGACAAATCCCTCTCCGAAGATTTAACATCGGAAACATTTTTAAGTGCCATAAAATCCTTGCCAGCATTCAAAGGGAACTCGACAATTAAGACATGGTTGTTTGGCATCGCACGTAACAAGTGGTATGAACATTTGAAAAGGGAAAAGAGAGCTGTTACACAGGAGAGTCTGCTGGAAATTTATACGAAGGCGGATGTTAATATGGAAGAAAGCGCGATTAACAAAGAGTGCCTCAGGCGAATATATGAATTTTTAGAGGAACAAAGCATCACCCAAAGAGGAATTCTCTTAATGCGCGTGGAAGGGTACTCGTTTTGTGAAATAGCAGAAAAGTATGGTGTTTCAGAAAGCTCTGCCAGGGTTATCGAGTTTCGTCTAAGGAATAAAATCAGGACTGCTTTAGCGAAGGAGGGATATATGTATGAATAAAATTTCTTGTGATACCTGCCTTGACCTGATCCCTCTTGTAAAAGATGGTGTTGCAAGTGCGGACAGTGAGAATTTGGTCTTAGGACATATTCAGGAATGTGATGCATGCAGGGAAATTTACAATGGTGAAAAAGAAATCTACGGTGCCATGGACGATTCCATTGTTGCTAAAAAGATAAGAAGGAATTTGTGGTTTTTTGTCATTACTATAATTTTATTCGGTATATCGGTGGGCATTATGATAACGGATAGCATGAATATGTTCTATAATGCTTTAATTATGCCGGCAATCGGAGGGTTTGGGTATCTGTTCTTAAGAAAGAAGGCTTATTATGCCCCTCTTGCGGTGTTTCTTTTTTCGGTAACATGGAACTTGATTACTAATATTGCAGATGGATTTTTAAGAAGCTATGGAACTGTTTGGGAGTTGGCCTATGTAACCTTGTTTATGTCCGGCGTATACACCCTCTTTAGCGTGATTGGACTTATAATCACCTGGTCACTTTGCTATGCATTTAAGAAGGAGGATTAACCGTGAAACTGAAAATTAAAAAAATCTTGGCGGCCACACTTGGCATAACCCTTATTTTGCTTTTGCTATTATTCGTGAATTCCTGGGTCGGGAATCCGATATCAAAGATACTTGCTAAAAATGCTGCAGAACAATATATTGAGAAAAATTATAAGGATCTGAATCTGGAAATACAGAGTGCAAATTATAATTTTAAATTCGGCTCCTATATGGTTTTTTGCCAGTCCGCCGATAGCGTGGATACTGCATTTTCCGTATATGTAGATAGCTTTGGAAACGTTGTGCGTGATGATTACGAATATGAGGTGGCAAATAATTTCGCGACCTTCAGGAGACTGGATAATGAACTGCGCAGCATTGGGGATAAGCTGCTTCGGGATCACTTGAAATATAACATTTCTAACGCAGGTTTTCTGATGGATCATCTGGAGGAGGGAGAAATGGAGCAGCTTACAAAGGATATGCCCCTTGATGTTTACAATCCGCCTTTTAAGATTGGGGCGTCAATCACCATCATTGATCCTGACGTTTCCTATGATAAAATGGCGGAGGTCCTGAAAAATATGGCGGAGGTGTGCTCTAATGAAGGCATTCCAATCGCTGTTTATAGCGTTCGCATTGAATATGATAACTTAGTCTCCGTAGAAGATGGGGCGGAAGCAAGGGAGAATTTATATCTCGATCTTTATAATATACCGGAACAGATTTTGCAATCAGATAATTTGCCGAAAGCATTGGAGGAGCTTGCTTCGGAGTCGTGATTATTGTTTTTAACACAAATTGTATTTTTAGTTTCCAGGAAATGTAGAAGACGGATTTTATTAAAAAACAGCCATCCATAATGATGAAGTGTGATCACCTTTTCATTATGGACGGCTAATTTTATGGGAGTGTAGCAGATATTCTTTGTTTACGGATTAAATACCATTAATTCAAGGAAATACCCATCACCACAGTCTCTTGAGTTTCGTCTAAAACCTGAAAACCGTATTTCTGATAGAATTGTCTTCCCTTCACATTATCACGGCTGACGCATAGCATAAGTCCGGGAACACCCTTTTCCTTTAAGTGCTGTGCCAATGCATCCATGAGCATGGTACCAAGCCCCATACGCTGGTAATCCGGCAGAAGGTCAATATGTAGGTGGGCAGGGTATTCCAAAGCGAATTTAAGGGGGCTGCCCATAGTTCCCTGACAAAACATCTTGGCCTGGTCAGAGCTCAAAGAAGCGATGTAATGATCCTGGAAGGTTTTAGCCCAGGCTGTGGCATCCTCAGCACAGAGAATATAGCCGATGGCTTCCTGGCCGTCAGCAGCCACAAAGCAGTTATGGGGTTCTTGTTCTATGTAATAATTGCAGAATGCTGTCAGCAGCAGGGCTTGAAAAGCATCGTTTTGCCTGGCTTCTTCGGGAGCAGTGGCAATACAGATCCTTTGTATCTGTGCATAGTCGCTTTCCTGATACTTGCGTATTGATATTTTCTGTGTCATTTTGGTAACCTCCATTTAATTTGGTGTAATGCGTAGTAGCAATAACCATTGTATATTATTATAGTACATATTGATCTGTATATCAAATATTACAGCTTTATATCAGAAAACACACAATTTGGGCAGAGCATTGCCTACAAAATAAATTGCAGATAAAAATATTTTTTGACACAAGGTATTAATTTTTTACAAAAAGCATCCGATATATATTCTATATATTGCAAAAGTGGATGAGTCATACTTATAGCTTGGACAGCAATAAGTTCCTTTGGATTTAATTGAGTGCCCAACGGTCAAATGTCCGTTAGTGTGAAAGGAACATTTACAGATACATAAGATAGTGGCTGGATATAAGATAGTAGCTGGATAGGAGGCTTTTGGATGCGAAAATTAGGGAAATCCGCAATGATTGGACTAATAATAAGTTTATCCTTTGTAATTGGCGGTGTAATTTCAACGGGGCAGGCTAAGTCATTCTGGAACTTACCTTCGTTGTTCATTATTGTGGGTGGTACTGTGGGATCCTTTATCTTAGCTTTTCCGCCACAAAGAATAAAAACTCTTTGGCCGGTTATGAAAAGAGCCTTTAAAAGGGATAAATATGATTTAAAGGAGGATATCCTTACAATAATAAGGATTGCCGAGATAGCCAGGAAAGAAGGCTTGTTGCCCCTTGAGGACTATATCCACCAGCATACGGAGGATGAATTTATCAAGGAAGGAATTCTCCTTATCGTGGACGGTGCAGATGAAGAGCAGCTTAGGAATTCCCTGGAAGGGTCGACCTACTTTATGAAAAAAAGGCATCAGAAGGGAGCTGCAATGCTGAGCATGATTGCAGGCACGGCACCGGCATTAGGCCTCCTTGGAACCTATGTAGGCCTTATTCCCATGTTGAACAGCTTGGATGACCCGACTGTACTGGGACCTATGATGGCTCTTGAGCTGGTATCTTCGTTTTATGGAGCCTTTATTGCTTATGTTATATTTGCTCCAATGGCCAAGAGGCTGAAGATCATGGCTCAGGAAGAAGCATCGAGAAGAGAACTGTTGATTGAGGGGCTTGCGGCTATCCAGCAGGGAAAGAATCCAAAGCTGATAAAAAAAGAACTGTCAGCATTTGCGCATATTGAGCTGGATGAACAGGAGGAAGCTGAGAAAACTAACACATTTGAAGCAAGGGAGATAGTTAACCAATTATGAGTTCAAAAGATAGATTTAAAGAGGAAGAAGATGATGATGAGGAAGAAGCCAATTGGCAGGACAGTTATAGTGATTTAATGACAGACTTGCTGGCAATCTTCGTAATTCTGTTTGCCTTTGCCATGATGAGCCAGGCAATTGAAACTTCCAGGATGAGGGCGGAGAACAACCAGAAGCTGATTGATGTGTCCATTGATGCCCTTTTACCGGAGGGCGAGAGCATGGTATCCTCGAATGAGGGTGTATTGCCTGAGGAGGAAAGCTTTAACAATCTGTATGAACATATGAAAGTCTACATCGAAGAAGAAGGGCTGACCAATTACCTTAGCGTGACGAAGCTGGGAAACCAGGAGATTTTGCTGAGGGTAGCAGCCTCCGTATTTTTTGATTCAGGCCAAGCTAACATCCACGAGAAGGCAGAGCCATTGCTTGAAAAAATCTCAGAAATACTGGAGAAATACGAGGATTCCATTCAAATGGTGAGGATAGAGGGACATACGGATAATCGTCCAATTAACACCAGGGAATTTAATAGTAACTGGGAGCTGTCCACAAGCCGTGCTGTCAATGTCTTGAGACATCTTTTGCATACCTCGGAGCTTCAGCCGAAGAAGCTGTCAGCTGTCGGATATAGTGAGTTCCATCCGATTTCAGATAATAGTACGAGTGCCGGCAGGGCTAAAAACAGGCGTGTTGACTTCTTTATCGAGGCAGCAGAAGCCATTGGTGAATAAAGAAAGTAATACATTAATATTTAATCTGGAAAGCGTCTGTTGATGTCTGCTGGAAAGCGGCGTCAACAGGCTCTATTGCATTTAATGTATCAATTAATAATTATTTTGTACCAGGTTACAGGGCAGGATATGGTATAAGATGGGGTTAGTTGTAACTGACTGATTGTTGACAAGGCAACATAATTTTGTTACGATATAAATTGCGGCTCCTAGTAGACACTGTAATCTTTATAGTATATTTTAAAACCAAAAGGCGGAGATTTATCATGAACAACATAAAAAGATTTGTATCCTATTATAAACCCTTTAAAGGGCTGATCATAGCTGACCTTATCTGTGCTTTTATAGCTTCCCTGGTGGCACTGGCTTATCCGCTTATCATCCGGAAAATAACTACGGAGGTAATCTATTTGCCAAGGCAGGAAGGGATCAGGCACCTGGGGATTATTATTTTGGTATTCCTGGGGCTGATACTTGCAGAATTCCTTTCGAATTATTTTATTAATTATTTTGGGCATGTAACCGGTGCAAAGATTGAATATAATATGCGGGAGGAATTGTTCGGGCACCTGCAAGAGCAATCCTTTTCCTTTTTTGATAACCAGAGGGTCGGCCAGCTCATGAGCCGTATATCCAACGATTTGAATGAGATTACGGAATTAAGCCATCATGGCCCGGAGGATGTAATTATTTCCCTGGTGAGGATCATTGGCTCCTTTTTCATTCTGATCTTTATCAGTCCCGTGCTTACCTTAATGCTCTTTGCTTCGGTTCCGGTGATTTTGATTATTGCATATTTCTCAAATATAAGGATGAGTAAGGCGTATAAAAAGAACCGTGAGGCTGTGGGAGATATCAATTCACAGCTGGAGGACTCCCTTTCCGGTATCAGGGTTGTGAAATCCTTTGCCAACGAAGCAATTGAGATGGAAAAGTTTAATAAGGGCAATGCGGCTTTTGTCCAGTGCAAGAAAAATGCCTACCGGGTTATGTCGGATTTCTCAGGCCAGATGGGGATACTCCTTTCCCTGGTTAACCTCATTGTAGCGGCCGGGGGCGGATATTTGATCATAAACGGGAATATTGAGATCGCTGACTTGCTGACCTTTATTATTTATATCAACCTTTTAATAGCGCCTGTACAGCAGCTCATCAGATTTACGGAGCAGTACCAGTATGGTATGGCCGGTTTTAAGCGCTTTACTGAAATCATGGATACCGCCCCCCAGATTGTTGATAAGGAAGGGGCAATTGCCCTTGGAGGGATCAGGGGAAGAATAGAGTTAAAGGATGTAAGCTTTTCCTATTCCGAAGAATCTAAAGAGGTATTTAAAAACATCAACCTGGTGGCTGAGGAAGGGGATTATATTGCCATTGTTGGTCCCTCCGGGGTTGGTAAGACTACACTGTGCTGTCTCATCCCGAGATTTTATGATGTCACCGATGGTCAGGTACTGATTGACGGCATAGATATACGGGACGTCACACAGGAATCCTTAAGGCAGAATATTGGTATTGTACAGCAGGATGTCTATTTGTTTGCAGGGACAGTGATTGAGAATATCGGTTATGGAAAACCCGGGGCATCCAGGGAAGAAATCATAGAAGCGGCAAAGAACGCCGGTGCACATGAGTTTATCACAGGACTTCCGGAAGGGTACGACACCTACATAGGACAGAGGGGGATCAAGCTCTCCGGCGGGCAAAAGCAAAGACTTTCCATAGCGCGTGTCTTTCTTAAGAATCCGCCAATCCTTATCTTTGATGAAGCGACCAGCTCGTTGGATAATGAAAGCGAGGTTATTGTCCAGGAAAGCTTTGAGCGCCTGGCAAAAAACAGGACTACCCTCGTTATTGCCCATAGGCTTTCCACAATTAAGAATGCCCGTAGGATTATCGTCCTGACAGAGGATGGTATCAGCGAGGACGGCACCCATGAAGAGCTTATAAGGATGAACGGCGTTTATGCCAGATTGTATGATTTGCAGTTTAGGGAATGATTAAAATATCCTTTCTGGTTTTCCACAGTAGGTTTTATAAATTTCGATTTTTAAATCAACAGCCGCCGGACGGAAAAAGCTTATGATTTCCGTGCCGGCGGCTGTTAATTCATGAATTTATTTATGTAGGCCAGGGCAAAAGCCAGATCCAGAAAATCTTAGTAATTTTCTTTCCTCACCTCAAAGAAGCTTTGAGGATGAGCGCAAACTGGACAGAGGCCGGGAGCTTTTTTACCCATTACCAGATGTCCGCAGTTGCGGCATTCCCACATTGTTTCTTCGGATTTCTCAAATACCTTCTGTACCTCTACATTGTTAAGCAATGCACGGTAACGCTCTTCATGGGATTTCTCAATTGCAGCTACCATACGGAACTGTGCTGCAAGAGCGGTAAAGCCCTCTTCCTGTGCTTCCTTTGCAAAACGGTCATACATATCGGTCCATTCGTAGTTCTCACCCTGTGCGGCATGCAATAAATTGGTAGCAGTGTCACCGAGCTCGCCAAGAGCCTTAAACCAGAGCTTCGCATGCTCCTTTTCATTATTTGCAGTTGCTTCGAAAATAGCTGCAATCTGCTCGTAGCCTTCCTTTTTAGCCACGGATGCGAAATAAGTATACTTATTTCTTGCCTGGGATTCCCCTGCGAATGCTTCCATTAAATTTTTCTCGGTTTTTGATCCTTTTAAATCCATTGTAATCTCTCCTTTTTTTATATTGGCTGTATCCTGATACAGCTTGGTAATTGTCCTTTGCCTCTGCTAACTGGCGTGGGACAGAGGACATGCTGGTATTGAAAAGAAGTAATAGTACTTCTTATCGTTATTCTAAGTTTACAATGTATAAAGGGTTATGTCAATTTATTTGGAAAGAAAATGGATAAATAACGGCAGTGCTTTTGAATACTTTAAACGCAAAATTAGTCTTTATAATTTTCGTTGACAAATGTCAACTTGAATATTGACAATTGTCAACGAAAGCTTTATACTGGCAGTATGGTAAATAAATGTATCGATACAATATTTATTTTAAGCCCTATAGGATATGGGGAAATTCAATACGAGGAGTGATGATATGCAGCAAAAGGATAGTTATGAAAGGTTGCCCGATTCAGAACTGCTGGTTATGCAGATTATTTGGCAGTCTGGAACCTCCATTGGCACGGGCAGAATTGTGGAACTGGTATGTGAGCAAAGGGATTGGTCACGTTCTACAGTCCAGGTGCTGTTAACGCGCCTTGAGGAGCGCGGTTTTATTGAAATGAAGAAAAAGGGCAGGCTTAAGTTCTATGCTCCACTGGTTAAGGAGGAGGAGTACCTGTCAAAGGAGACAAAAACATTTCTGGAGCAGTTTTATAGCAATTCATATATGAAATTGATTGCTTCCCTGGTGGAAAGCCAGACCATAACGGAAAGCGATATTGATGATATCATCCAGATCATAAAAAATGCGAAGGGGGATGAAAAGCTTGAATAACCTATTCCTTACCGTATTTAGCCTGTCAGTGGCAGGAACCCTTCTTGTATTATGCATGACATTGCTAAATAAAATATTCGGAAAAAAATATTCCAGGCGGTGGGTACATATTATATGGGCGGTGATTGCTGTCCGGCTTATCATTCCGGTTAATAGCAGCATGGTTGATATCCCGGGGATTACAGTACCGGATGGGCTGGCAGTTATAAATTCCATGATACCCTTTAGTAAGGTGGATGATTTAGACAGGATACAACAGGATACCTCTGCGACAGCCGAAGGGAAGGCAGCATCGGCCACTGATGGGGATAACGGGAATGCGTCGGCCCTGGGCACTGGCAAGGACAATGGGAATGTGTCGGCTTCGGGCACTGGCGGGGACAATGGGAATGCGTCGGCTTCGGGCGCTGGCGGGGACAATGGGAATGTGCCAGCTTCGGGCACTGGCGAGGATAATGCGAATGTCCAAGCAACGACACAAAAAGGGATGCCAGAGGAAGGCGGTATAGGAGCAGAAATGATTTTTCCTTTTCTGGTGCTTGATGTGATGGCAGCTATTTGGGCCGCTGGAGCTATTCTTTTTCTGCTCTATCATCTAGGAGCCTATCTTAACTATAGGAGAAAGATTTCCAGATGGGGGATACCTGTTAAAAATGCTGAGCTTTTAGAACGGCTCCGGGATCTTTGTATGGATCTTGGGATAAAGCGTCCGGTTAACATAGTAGTCTGTAACCAGGTCCAGTCTCCCATGCTTATGGGATTTATGAAGCCCTGTATTGTTTTGCCCCCACAGGATTTTACGGAGGAGCAGTATTATTTTATCCTGAAGCATGAATTGATCCATTACAAGCACCATGACCTGTTTTATAAATTACTTCTGCTGGGGGCGGCTGCTTTGCACTGGTTCAACCCCTTCATCCATTACATGGTATACCTGGCAAATAATGATATGGAGCTGTACTGTGATGAGGAGCTGATTGCCAGGAACAACCAGCTCTACCGTGAAAACTATAGCAGGATGCTGCTTCAAATTATTACAGGCACGTCCAGTGGGAAGAATAACCATTTACTCCTTTCGACTGGCTTTGGAAGCAGGAACAGGCAATTAAAGAACCGGTTCTTCCGGATCATGAATGCAAAGCCGACAAAAAAGGGAACCTGCTTAACTCTGGCTTTTATTTGCCTTATTGTGGTGGCAGGAAACCTGACAGCATGCCTGGTTCCGTCGAAAGCCGGCAATGGGGAACAGGCAGGTACAGGTATACAAATGAATCCATTGGTTCCAGTATCAGAATCCGGAAAGGACAACATTCCTGACAAATTGGAAAAGGTGAGCAGTGTCTTAGTGGTTGGAATTGATGGGGTAAAGGACGAGGATTATTTACGCGCCGACAGTATTTTAGTCGTCAGCATAAATCCTGATACGAAGAAGATATGCTTAACCTCGTTTTTACGTGACATGTATTTACAGGTTCCGGGACATGGAAAAGACAAATTAAGCTCGGTGTATGGTCTGGGAGGTACTGACCTTATGAAGAATACGCTTGAAACTAACTTCGGCATTTCCATTGACCACACGGTTACGGTTAATATGAAGGCCTTTTCGGATATCATTGACTCCATTGGAGGTATTGAAGCAGAGCTGACGAAGGAGGAGGCTAAATATCTGAATAGAACGAATTATATCAGTAATAAAAAGTACCGCAATGTGACAGAAGGCAGGCAACGGTTAAATGGGAACCAGGCTCTTGGCTACTTACGGGTGCGCAAGGTACCTACCTTACAGGGCGAAAAGGAAGATCTGGGGCGGGCCAGCCGCTTAAGGAGCCTGCTTACCTCCGTTATCATGGAATGCAGTAAAAAGGATGCTGCTGAACTGACGAAGGTACTTATGAAGGTCATACCGGACATTTCTACTGATATGGATCTGGGGCAAATGCTGATATACCTGGATGCTGTCCTCCAGGGCGGCTTCCATACGGATACATCCACAATTCCGGCAGAGGGTTCCTATACCGCAAAGGTGCAGGGTGGGATGAGCATCCTGGAGGTTGATTTGGATGAGAATGAAAAGCTCTTAAAGCAAATTATGTCGTTAAATTAATTGAATAAGAAAAGTAAAGCGCCGCCCCAGAGGCTATCTGCGGGCGGCGCTTTCACATTCCATTAGTATGGGTGCTTGGGAACAATCGGAACCCCCGTATAGACCTTAATCAGTTTCCTGCCTCATCGGTTCTTCTCACTTCTGGCAAAGAAGAAGGTTCCAATGACAAGGCACACCACCATGATTGCTGCAATGGCTGTAAGTGTTATGGCGGGATTGAACAGCACGACACTGTCATATTCCGGGGTTCCGGCGTAAACTACTGCCCGCACCAGGTCAAGGCAGTAGGTCATAGGCATTATGCGGCTGATGACAAAGAGGATGCCGCTGGAGTTGTTCATGGGGATAATGGCTCCTGAGAGGAACATCTGGGGCATGGTAATCAGCATTACGGCCATGTTTGCCATTTTATTATTCTTAACCATGCCAATGACAATCATAGCCAGTGCCCCCGCCGACAGGCACATCAGGGGTGACAGGGCGAGAATGGCCAGCATCTGCCCGACGGAGAGGGTGATTCCCATGACAAGCCCCACAACCAGGGTGCCTGCCATGCTGATAATTGCACCGAAGGAGGAACCCATAATTTTTCCGATCACGATGGAATAGCGGGAGACGGGGGAAATCAGCATCTCCTGTGTAAAATCGGTGAAATGGTCTTCAACCAGCGAAGCGACGCCGCTGGTTGTCGTCATGAACAGCATATTGACCAGCATGCCTACCAGCATGAATTCCCCGTAATTGAAGCCAAGTCCCCCGGCCATGTTTTGCTTCAGGCTGCCGCCCAGCATACCCATCATGACCAGGGGCATAAGCAGGCTCATGGCGATAGTTCCGATGGACTTAAAAAACAATGTAATATCCCGGGCTGCGATGGTAACTATGGCGTTTAGCTCGCGAAGGAGCTTTGATTTTATTTTAGGCTGTTGTAATATAAGCTCACTCATGCAGCTGCACCTCCTGTTCTTTTTAAATATTCCACATAGGCGTCCTCTAAGGTAGGCTCCTGGATTTTAAGCACTGTCAGCCTGGTTTTCAGGCTGGCGATGATTTCCTGGGCGGACCTGTCCTGGAAGGGAACCGTAATATGGCTGTCAATGCGGCAGGAAAGCCCCAGCTTTGCAAGCTCACTGATTAGCCCATCCCGGTCTTGTGCGTCGAGGACAAGCTCCTGCTTGAGCAGGTCTGCCTTCATTTCCTCGGGAGTGCCGGAGATGGCGATTTTGCCCTGGTTGATGATGCAGACCTTGTCTACATGCTCAGCCTCGTCAATATAGTGGGTGGTCAAAAATACCGTAGTACCGTTCTGCCTGCGGACGTTGTTAATATATTCCCAGAGGCTCCGCCTGCTCACCGCGTCAAGCCCCTGGGTCGGTTCATCCAGAAACAGAACCTTCGGTGTATGGATCAGGCTGCGGATGATCTCCAGCTTGCGCTGCATACCGCCGGAAAGCTTTTTGATGGGTTTAAACAGGGCATCCCGGATACCGACAATTTCTGCAAGCTCCAGCACCCGGTTTTGGTATGCGGCAGGCATCAGGCGAAAGCTGGGCCGGTAACTGAACATTCCATAGAGGCAGGCGTGAAAGCGGATATTCTCCTCTGCCGAGAGGGAAGGGTCGAGGCTGGGCTGCTGGAAGATGATGCCCACCTTTTCCCTGACCCGCTGTGCCTCCTTTTCCACGTCACAGCCGGCAATCGTTACGCTGCCGGAGGTTTTGGAAAGGGTAGTTGTCAGGATGGAGATAGTGGTTGTCTTTCCTGCGCCGTTGGGACCGAGAAAGGCGAAAAAAATCCCCCTCCTTGACATCGAAGCTGATTCCTTTGACAGAGGGCTCCTTTGCCTTGTCATATTGCTTGATAAGCCCGTTTACGGAAATTATGGATGTCATAGGGCCGCCACCTCCTGGTTTTTCTGGTTTATTTTTAACATATAAAAACACTTCCGTTTGATTTATGGCTCTAATATAAAGCAGCAAATTAAACGGAGGTTAAATTTAGTTTAAACGCAATGTAAACAGGGCAATTTATTTTTACAGGGGCAACGTCACGGTAAAAGTGCTTCCCAGATCCGGCTGGCTTTTCGCTGTTATCCTGCCGCCGTGCAGTTCAATAATCTTTTTGACAAGGGACAGGCCCAGGCCATTTCCGCCCAGGGAACGGTCCCGGGCTTTATCGGCCTTGTAAAAGCGCTCAAAAATATGCATCCCATCCTCCTCGGAAAAGCCGGTGCCGGTATCGGATACGCAACAGATGGCTTCCCCCTTTGTAACTGTCAGCGTGACACTGATCCCGCCACCTTCCGGCGTGAATTTAATTGCATTATGGAGCAAATTAATCCAGACCTGGGCGAGCAGTTCCCGGTCACCGCTGTAAGTGATTTTCTCAAGGGAGAGGGAGAGCTCAAGATTTTTTTCGGTCCATTGGGGTTCCAGCATGAGCACGGAATTTTGAAGCTGCTTATCCAGGGAAAATGATGTTCTGGTAAGGGGATGTCCGCTGCTTTCCAAGGAGGACAGCTTAAGCAGGTTATCGCTGAGCTTGGAAAGACGCTTGGCTTCTGTTTCAATTACATTGATATAGTGGGCACGCTGCTGTGGGGATAGGGCGTCATTTTTTAAAAGTGCTGCAAAGCCGCTGATGGAAGTCAACGGGGACTGGATTTCATGGGAAACATTTGAGATAAAATCCTGCCGCAGGTTCTCCATGGAGCCCAGCTCCTTTGCCATCTTATTGACGCTTTCGGCAATCCCGGAAAAGGGATCGTGCTCCTCCACAGGAAGCAGCACGCCAAAATCACCGTGGGCGATACGGTCCATAGCTTTGATTGTGTTATCCAGAAAAGCGTTGCGGAGCTGATTTCGCCTTCCATTTCCGGAATATCTCCGGGTGTGGAGCCATACCCAGATTTTCACTGCCAGGGCGAAGACGGACAGGCCAAGTATTTCAGTGATGATGTGCGTCCAGATGTCAGCAGGACGGCCGGTGAAGGAAAAAATCAGTAACGACAGCCCGTAGCCCGCAGCAAAGCAGAGTGAAAAGAGTATAACTGACAATAACACTCCCCAGCCCCAGTTTGGCCTATGGGGTTCATTTTTCTGTGGGTTCATGCTTCCACCTCCAACCGGTAGCCAAGCCCGCGGACCGTTGTGATCCGGAAGCGGCATTGCTCTGCAGGAAAACGCTCCCGCAGACGGTTAATATGCACATCCAGGGTCCGCTCATTTCCTTCAAAGTCGTAGCCCCACACATCCTCAATGAGCTGGTCGCGGGTGAAGGTTTTTCCCGGCTGGGAGCCCAGCTTGAACAGCAGCTCAAATTCCTTCATGGGGATATCACTCCGTGTTCCCCCAAAGGTCACCAGGTAGCTGTTTTTATCCAAGGTCAGGGCGCCGATTTCTACGGTCTGGGAAGCGGCGATCTTATACCGCTTCAGCAGTGCTTTCACGCGCATGACAAGCTCCATGCCTTCAAAGGGCTTGGTCAGGTAATCGTCCGCACCCAGCTCGAAGCCCTTTACCTTTTGGCTGATCTCACCCTTTGCCGTCAGCATCAGGATGGGCAGCTCCCCATAATAATGGCGTGCATGGCGGCAGAACTCAAAGCCGTCCATGTCCGGCATCATCAGGTCGAGGACGCAGAGGTCAACTTTATTGCTTCCCAGCTTTTGAAGGGCCTCCCGCCCATTCTTAGCTTCATATATGGAAAAGCCTTCATTTTGCAGCAGGGTTCCGACAAGCTCCCGGATGTATGGATCATCATCAATTACTAAAATGGCAGCCATGAGGTGCCTCCCTTCCGTTTTTATTTATATTATACCCCATTAATGTAAACGCAGGTTAAATTGGCGTGATCTTGCTTGTACCGATCCGTTCAATTAATCCCTTTTCTTTGAGTGATTTCATTTTTCCAGCAACCGTCTTTCGACTGATATTCGTTTTCTCAGCAAGTTGAGAAAATGAGTATGTAGGGTCTTCTGATAATAGTTAAGAATAAGCATTTCAATATCGGTCACCCCATCGGTCACCCTAATATGCACTTTATTGCGTTTTGAATAAATAATGCGATCATCAGGAAAGGTGAACTTAATCATAATGTCGCCCGGATGGACTGTATATTCCGGTTCCGGTACACCATCTTCTCGGCAGGCATCATATATTTTCTCTATGCCTCGCCCCCCAGCTTTCAATTACAATATAAAAAAGAATATTCGGTGAGAAAGAAAATATTAATTTTTTCTGTGATAGCAATGATAAGTTCGTTTGCTGTTATAGCATTTTGGGGATTTGTTGCTTTTGTCAATACACCTTCGTCTGTTGAAGAGGTGGGTAATTTCACTTTTGTTGCAGCAGGTTATCATCAATATAAAGCAGAGCAGATACGTGGATTGGATTCAGATTATTATCAGGTTGATTACGTGGTAGTAGTTGATGGAAATGTTGTGGAAATTTATAGAGAAAGAGTAGGAACACTGGAAATAGCAGAGCGTGCGGTGGAAAATAAACAGACGAAGCAACTTAAAAAATTCCTTGATTCAACAGGTGAGATTAGCTATGTTAAGCCGGAGCTTACGGAAGAGGAATACTTACATGACAAAAGAAAGTGGTTATGGATATGGATACCCATTGAAATCGGATTACTTGTCTTTAGCATATTAGCATATTATTAGAAGTATTTATTATCAAGGGGAAAATCAAGGCTGGCAGAGAAGTAAAATAGATTGGTTTTGCGGTTTAATACTAAAGGAGCAAAGATGCATCATTCATAAGTATCGAGGACAGCGAAGGAAATTCGTAGATGCGGAGAGATGTTTCTTGGCTCCTTTTTTATTACAAAATCTTTAAAATTCTGATTGACAATCAGGTCAATATGTTTTATTATACAGTTATGAAACAATATATTAAAACTATGAATTAAAACTGAAAGATGAAATAAAAATGAAAACAAAAGATCAGGATCAAAATTTAAACGGAAAGTCAAGCCTAAGAAGCAGGATCAAGGATTTGGTGAAAAATCGGGGTCAGGGATCGAAGAAACTAAGAAATTCGTAGGTAACAATCATAGGAAAGGAAATTATTATGGCTTACTTTAATTGTCACTTTTTTAGCAGCATTTTGAAGCAAAATGTGACGCTGGACGTCCTCATTCCATCGCCGGATTCCGATGAACTGATGAACAAGGACAAGATGCGGAGGTACAACTATAGGAAGGGTTTTCCCATACTCTACCTCCTTCATGGGGCGTATGGGGATTATAGCGACTGGCAGCGGTTTACGGGCATCGAAAAGCACGCACAGAAATACCACATTGCAGTCGTCATGGCTTCGGCAGGAAATAGCTTCTACCACAACATGGTACGTGGCCAGCAATACCATACCTTTTTTACGGAAGAGCTGCGGCAGTTTGTGACCGATATGTTTCCGGTATCAAGCTTAAGGGAGGATACCTTTGTAGCTGGACTTTCCATGGGTGGCTACGGAGCATTTTACCTGGCGCTGTCCCGGCCGGATTTATACTCCCATGCGGCAAGCGTGTCAGGAGCCCTGGACATCGTGAAATTATATGAGGAAATGGGAAAAGGGGAGATTGAGGGGCCATTCCCCTGGGAGGATATCTTTGAGGAGCCGGAGAACCTACAGGATTCCGAGGCTGACCTATACATGCTGCTGGAGCGGTGCAAAAAAGGAAAGGATATCCCGAAGCTCTATCAGGCCTGCGGCACGGAGGATTTCCTATATGAGATTAACAGGGCTGCATTATCCCGGTTTCGGGAGCTGGGTACGGATATTACTTACGAAGAAGGCTCAGGAATTCATGATTGGAATTTCTGGGATTCTTATATACAAAAGGTATTACGGTGGTTGCCGGCTGGTGATAACCAGTAAAAATTGAATTAGGAGGAGAAGGTATGCAAAACGGAGCAAATTTACAGGAGAAAATTTTATTCCGGGAGAAGCTTGGAATGTTACTTGGGGGAATGGGAGGCGTACCATTATTTGCGATTATTACGGCCTTCCTGGTATATTTTTATACCAATGTTATGGGGATTGATGCCGGTGCAATTGGAGTGATCATATTGGTTTCCAAAATTTTTGATGGTATTTCCGATATCGTCTTTGGCAATATGATTGATAAAACCCGTTCAAAATTAGGGGTATGCCGTCCGTGGGTATTCCGGATCGCAATATTTGTGGCTGTAGCGATTATTAGCCTCTTTACCGTTCCACGGATAGGAAATGTTGGACAACTGGTCTATGTCTTTATCAGTTACAATATATCTCAGACAATTATTTATACAATTTTATTGGTTACCCTTACAAGCCTGCCAACCTATATGACCCGTGATTCGGTCCAGCGCAGCAGCCTTTTTGTCTGGAGCTTTATTGGCCAGGGTGTTATGACAGCCATTGTATCCAGCGTAACTCTGCAGATAGTAAACAGCATCGGCGGAGACCAGAGGGCCTGGATCCTGGCAGGAATTGTTTACGCAGCCATTGGTGTGGTATGTATCCTTTCGACGGGATTTTTATGTAAGGAACGCGTAAATCCGGATGAGCTTACAAAAGAAGGACAAAAAGTGCCTTTCATAAAAGTATTGAAGAGCATATTGGTGAACAAATACTGGATGCAGGTATTGCTGATTGTAGTTTTTGGTGCCGGGGTATTTGCCGCAAGCTCCATGATGGCGACTTATTATTCACAGTATGTTTTAGGCGATGTAAACCTGGCAGGTATGCTGAATGCGGCCTATACAGTACCACTGATTGTTATCGGATTTTTACTAATGCCCTTAGTGCAGCGGTTCCAAAAACGTACCATCATATTGACCGGAGTTTTAATACAGCTTTTCGGATGTATCCTAGCGATTATTTTTCCGGCAGTATTCCCCGTACTCCTCGCTGCAACAGTGATGAAAAGCGTCGGCCAGGGCTGTGGTGCGACCATGTACCTGCCCATGCTGAGCGATGCCATCGAATATGGACATTGGAAAACAGGAATACGCAGCCAGGCAGCCCTCATGGGAGCAAATGGTGCAGGGCAGAAGGTGGGGCAGGGTCTCATATCGGCAGTACTGGGCGGTATCATGTCCTTTGCAGGTTTTAGCGGAGTAGCCGCAACACAGTCAACCTCAGCCCTATCCTCAATATCAGCTTTATTTCTATACATACCATTAGCCTTTACGCTGTTAGAGCTTCTTGTAATTGGAATATATGACCTGGATAAACGGTATCCACAGATTATGGAGGAATTATTAAAGCGGGAAGCTGCCGCAACAGAGGAGGAATAAAATAATGTTAAGTAAAGAGGCACAGCAAATGCTAAAGCAGTTGAAGGACATGAGGGAGCTTTGGCCTGACCTATCAAAAAGGGATTATAAAAAAATGGCTGAAATGCAGCTCCAGATGGCCTCATCCATGCCCATACCGGAGGGGATAGAGGTAAGCCACAGTATGGCAGATGGAGTACCGGTAGAGCGATTAACCATATCGGGGGCGAAGGGAAAGGTGATCTTCTATATTCATGGCGGAGCCTTTTTGATCGGCTCCGCAGAGGCGGGCCGCTATACAGTGTCTAATATTGCTATGAGGTGTAAACGCAACGTGATCGGGGTAAACTACACCCTTGCGACAGAAAAGTCCTTTCCGGCAGGGTTAAATGACTGCGCCGTGGCCTACCAATGGGCCTTAAAGCAGGGGATCGAGTCGGAGGATATCGCATTCTTTGGAGAATCAGCCGGAGGAAACCTGGTCTTGGCCCTTGCCCTATGGTGTAAGGAAAACCAAGTGCCCCTGCCAGGTAAAATCTGCGTCTTTAGCCCGGCCTGTGACCTGACCTTTAGCAGCCCCAGTTACAAAGGGCGTATGGACAGGGAATATATTTTAAATGGAAACACGGATATCGAAGTACAGAGCACCTATGCCCTGGGAGCTGATTTAAGGAATCCCCTTGTCAGCCCCATATATGGGGATTACACGGAATTTCCTCCCACCTCCATCCATGTTGCAAGTGAAGAAATGTTTTATGATGATGCAGTCGCAATGGTGGAAAAGCTGAGGGCATGCGGTGTTGATGCACATTTCCGTGAATGGGAAGGGCTGTGCCATACCTTCCTGCTGTCCCCGTTGCCGGAGAGTGACCAGGCCTATGACGAAATAGCAGAATTTTTTGCAGAATAGAGGAGGCTAGTATGTCAAGCTATTTAATAACCCGGATCGATGATTTTGGTTCTGCGAGAGCAGCCAATGATGCAATCTTATCCATTCTCAATGCCGGTAATTTTATAAAAAATGTATCCTGCATGGCTGCCAGCCCCCATATTGACCAGGGGGCAGAGCAGCTGGAGCGTATCAGGAAAGAGGGGAAGCTCTGCATTGGGCTGCATGCTACCCTAAATTCAGAATGGGATTATGTGAAATTCTTGCCCATATGCCCGCCGGATGAGATCCCGTCCCTGGTGGATGACAAGGGTATGTTCCAATTACATCCCATGTTCTTTTCAGAGAGGATGCCTGAGGTAGAAGAGGCGATGAGGGAAATATCGGCGCAATTAGATTATTTAACAAGGCTGAGGCTGACCATTGAATACATAGACAGCCATATGCTGCCGGATGCCACGATACCAGGATTAAAGGAAGCCCTTTCTGAATTCGCACGAAAAAAGGGCTTAGTCGACCAAAGGTGGTTCTATACCTTTTCTTCCAGGCATCAGCCCATGCTAACCGGTGAAAAGGCCCTGGAAGAGGATACCCAGGATTATGGGGAGTGGTTTTTATCCTTTCTGGAGGGGCACCAGTACATTAACATCTTCCATCCTGCCTATCTCAGGAGGGAAACACAGCTTTTCCAAAATCAATTCTTAAAGGGCGGCGGTGTTGCTAAAAGCAGGGATGCAGAGAGGAGGTTGTTGTGCAGCGGAGCCTTCGACCGGTTATGTGAGGAGCATCAGGTTCTGACGTTGAAGTATACAGAAGCAAAGCCACAAGGGGATACAACGGAAATTGCTGCAAAGAATTTTTGATTCGTGGCTCTCTTATCCTTTCTTTATCTTGACATAGGGAAACAAGGTGTTTTAATATGTTTCTATATTATGAAAATATATTTCAAAACATGTTTTGATTGATGATAAGGTAATCGGAAGGGAAAGAAAGGGAGCTTATGAATTCAAAATTAAAGGAAACAACAACGGCGGCAGCATTGCCGACAGACTTAAGGCATCAAAATAATCTTACTATTTTAAAGGTATTCAGCTCAGGGGAGGTATATTCGGCGAATGATGTATCGGCATTGACCGGCATCAGCCGCCAGACCGTGATGAAGGCGATTAATTCCTTTGCCCAAAAGGGATTAGTCGCATCGGCAGGAAAAGGCCAGTCCACGGTGATTGGAGGGAAAAAGCCTGAGCTGTTCCAGTTTTGCATGGAAAGATATTTATTATGTATAGGCTTATTCGGAGATGAAATGGCAGTATGTATCTATGACCTTACCTGCAAATTAATTGCCCAGGAAAGCACGGTTTTTGACGTGACGAAGTCCGTTGATGGTTTCTTTGCTGATATTGATACTGTAGCAGGGAGATTATTTGAACGTGCCCCGCATGGGAGAGAAAAGCTGTATGGTGTCAGCCTGGTGGTGGGAGGTGTTATTGACTATCGCCTGGGTAAGCTAAAGTATTCTGATATTACTCCGTCCTGGGGAGCGGATGTCCCGCTGAAGGATATGCTGGCAGAACGTTTTCCTGGCGTAGTGATTGAAGTGGATAATGTTGCAAAGATGGCGGCCTGTGCGGCTGTCCTGGACAACCAGGAATATGAGGACTGCCGGGTTGCCGTAGTTTATACGGATATTGGGCTGTCAGCTTGTTATATCGATAAGGGCCATGTGCTGCATGGTGCAAATTCACTGATTGGTGAAATTGGCCATACAGTTATGGACATGAGCAAAATGGAGCTGTATTCTTATTCCAGGGAGGGCTGCTTTGAACGCCTGGTCAGCGAAGGATATTTAAACCAAATGGCCTTTGAGCAGCCGGATCAATTATCCCTCAGCAAATTATCCTCTTATGGGGAGGATATCCCGTTGCAGGCATTTTTTACGGAAGCAGACCAGGGCGATGAATATGCCCGGCAGATAGTCAAATACGCAGCATGGGTTTTTAGCACGGCACTCCGCAACATAGCTTTAAATTTTGATCCCCATGTTGTCATCATACAGGGCAGCTACTCCCACGCAGGAGAATGGTTTCATGAGTGCCTGCAAAAGGGCATAAAATGCTACTCTTATTATTTTGAAAATGAGACATTTTCACTGGTTTATGATAAGAGGCCATTAAGGGACCTTCAGATGCAGGGAGCTACTATGGTATTATCACGTGAATTTTTTTCTTCTCCGGAATGGTTATAGGTATAGTATGAAAGGATGAAGGAATATGAATGAGAATCAATATTACTCCGTGACCGGACTTGGTAACGGAATTACACAAATAAGGGATATATTTGGCGTTCAGGCTTATCTCGTAGAGGGTAAGGAGCGCGCAGCATTAATTGATACCTTGGTTGGGTTTGGAAATCTAAAAGAGGTGGTAGAGTCCTTGACATCCTTACCTGTTGTGGTATTAAATACCCATGGGCATGTGGATCATGCAGGAGGAAATTATGCTTTTGACCATGTATATCTGTCAAAAGAGGATTATGATTTGGCGCAGAGAACTACAACAGTTCAATTTCGTATGAAATTTGCAGACTACGCCGCAAAGCAAATGGGCTTGCCCCGTACCTGGGATGACCATGATTTTACTGCGCCAAGGGATATCAAATATTATTTCCTGGAGGATGGACAAAGGATAGAGCTGGGTGCCCGTACCTTGGAGGCAATAGCGGTTCCGGGGCATACGAAGGGCTCTGTAGCGTTCCTCGACCATTGTACCAACGGATTGTTTATTGGGGATGCCTGCAATCCAAGCACGTTCCTGTTTGACCAGGATGCGACCCCGGTAAGCCTTTACAGGGATAGCCTGCTGCGGTTAAAGAAACGGTATCCGGAAGGGATTGAACGGATGTATCTTTGCCATGTGATGGCAGAGTGCAGCTATGGATGTGTGGATGATGTCATTGAAGCCTGCGAATTAGTATTGAGCGGAAAGGATTCAAAGCAGCCCTTTGTCTTTGGGTTCGATGAAGAGAGCTCCAAAGGTGCCATCTGGGGATGCCCGGTGGATGAAAAGGGAATGCGCAAGGACGGCAAATTCGGAAATATAATTTTTAACAAGGACAGGAGTTTCTTCAGCGCCTCTCCTTCTCCGATAATACCTTGATCGAGGAGGAATATTCGGAAGGTGTCATGCCCGTAGTCTTTTTAAACTGCCTGGAAAAATAATGGATGGAGCTGTAGCCCAAATAGTCGGCGATCTGGGTGAAATTCATGTGGTTATCCCGTACCAGCTGCTTTGCCATATCAACCTTTAACCTTGTAAAATAATCAATGACCCCACAGCCATATTTTACAGAAAATAGGGATTGCAGCTGGGATCGCCCGATCAGGTTATCCCGGCAGATCTGTTCAATTGTAACATGTCCCTGTATATTATTGTTAAGATAGTCAAGGATCTGGTGAAAGGTAGCTGCATCATTTTTCCTCTTTATCGTATTTGGATAAATCATTTCAAGCTGGTCCCTGGAATTATACCTTCGGAATAATTGGATCAGGATGGACTCCAGATATATTTTTATCAGCTGCTCCGACCCGAAGGGGATATTATCATACCGGAGCAGCTTCTCAAAATAAGGATCGTTCAGCTGGTTGCTGAAGGTCTTTTTTGCTTCAACGATAATCTGTGCAATGAGCTGGCGTTCATTGTCATTAATATATAAAATTTTATTCTCAAAAAACTGCATGTACCTGGAATGGCACAGGAAGGATATCACAAACAGGTTCGGGGCAATTTTCCCATTGGCCTTAAGGCTGTGGAATTCATTGGGCTTATGGAATATAATCTGGTCTTTTCTTAAGGTAAATTCTTTTTCATCGGCAACAACTTCTAATTCCCCTTTGTCCACACAAAGGATCTCCCAAAAGTTGTGGGTTTCTCCGGGATACTTAAAATCACTCATATATTCAAAATAATGGATCGTAACGATTTTATTGACTACGATGGGCTGCTCCAGCTGGATGCTTTCATAGGGCATGGCTATCATCCTTTATCATATAATTTAAGGTGAGGTTGGACATTTTGTACAAGAAACGACCCCTTACCATAGGTTGTCCTAAGTACTTGGTATTTTTGTATAATATATGATTGTATATTAAACTATTTTTATCAATTAAGCAATAAAAAATGTGCAGATTGTGCAAAATTACTCGACGATCAGATAAAGAATTAAAGGCACACTCATACTATAATCAAGTTACAATTTATAGAAATGAAGGGGGAAGGCAAATGGGGTAATGCTGGACAGAACCCTTCTGAAATTCTATGAACCTAACAATCTATTAGGAGGTAAAGGTTATGAAAAAGAAACTATTAAGCTTGCTGCTTTGTACAGCAATGGCGGTGTCAATGTTAACGGGTTGCGGCTCCGGTGGCAGCAAGGACAGTACAACAGGAACGACGGCGGATTCAGGAAAGACAACGGATAATACAACCGGCAAAACAACGGATGGATCGGATGCGGCAGGGGGTAAGACAATTGTATATTGGTCAATGTGGGAAGCTACTGAGCCACAGGGTAAAGTAATCCAGGAAGCAGTCAACACATATATGGCAGATACGGGAAATAAGGTTGACCTCCAGTTTAAGGGACGTACCGGTATCCGTGAAGGGCTTCAGCCTGCATTGGATGCGGGAACAGGAATTGATTTATTCGACGAGGATATCGACCGTGTAAACGGAACCTGGGGAAGCTACCTATATGACCTGGAGGCCCTGGCAAAGGACGCTGATTATGAGGCTACGGCCAATGCGGGACTGATTGCCGCATGCAGGGAAGCAGCAGGCGGTACATTAAAATCCATCCCTTACCAGCCGAATATTTTCGCATTCTTCTACAACCAGAGCTTATTTGACCAGGCCGGAATCACGGAAGTGCCTAAGACCTGGAGTGAATTCCTGACAGTTTGTGAAAAATTGAAGGCAGCAGGGATTACCCCCCTTACCAGTGATGATGCATATATTAACACTAATTTTGGCTACCATTTAGCAAGGCTGATTGGCAATGACGGTGTTGAAAAGGTTGTAACAGAAGGCCTTTGGGCGGAAGAGCCTGCAGTGCTTAAGGTGGCTCAGGCTTATGAAGAATTGGCAACGAAGGGTTACTTCTCCGAATACGTTGAATCGAATGTATGGCCTAATGGACAAAACGTTGAATTGGCACTTGGTGAAGTTGCCATGTACTTAAACGGTTCCTGGCTGCCAAATGAAGTAAAGGATATGACGGGTCCGGATTTCAAATGGGGCTGCTTTAGCTATCCGGCACTTGAGGGCGGTGTAAACGGTACGGAAGCCTCTAACTTTGGGGCACAGGTTCTGGCAATTAATAAGGATTCCAAGGTTGCAAAGGAAGCCTTTGACATCATTAAATATATTACCAAGGGTGAGTTCGATAAGAAACTATCCGTTGACTCCGTCGGTATTCCTGCTGACAGCTCCAATGCGGAATGGCCCCAGATGTTAGCAGCCGTAAAGCCGGTACTGGATTCCACCACAGTCCGTTATACCTGGGCAGCCGGTGCAGAGCAGAATCCTGACATGACCCCGGTAATTAAAGAAAATTTCTTAAAGTTATGCGGCGGATCGATCACCGCACAGCAGTTTGTTGACAATATGGAAGCAGCTAGTAAATAGCCAGGATAATGTAAGTTATGAGAAGCCGTATTTTACTTCTCATAAAAGGCGCCGCAGTTGCGCCGTGTAAAGTGTGTGATTATGTGCACACCGATGAATATGGCGACTTATTTCCAGGTCGCCATATTTTTATCAAGATCTTAAGGAGGTAGTCAGGTTGAAGAAAAATAAGACAATGATCGTATGCTTTTTACTACCTGCGCTCGTATTTTTTATTCTTATTTTTTTGTATCCCATATGCAGGACCATTCTTATGAGCTTTTTTAAAATTGAAGGTGTGACGGATGCCGTGTCAAAATGGTCATTTGTCGGACTTGGTAACTTTAATAAGCTGTTCCACACCAGCCTTTTTGTGACCTCATTATGGAATATTTTCCGCATCTGGTTTATCGGTGGTCTGGCCGTAATGGCTCTTGCCCTATTATTTGCAGTTATTTTAACCAGCGGGATACGCTTTAAGAGCTTTTTCAGGGCAGCGATTTATATGCCAAACGTAGTCAGTGCGGTGGCACTCGCGACTATGTGGCTGCAATATGTCTATAACCCAAGGTTCGGCTTGTTTAAGAGCTTCTTTGAAACAATCCACCTGGATAAGCTGGCCGCGATCCAATGGACGGATAATGAGCATAAATTCTGGGCGCTTTTGATCGCTTATTGCTTCGGTATGGTGGGGTACCATATGCTGATCTTTGCAAGCGGCATCGAGCGCATCAGTTCGGAATATTTTGAAGCGGCAACCCTGGACGGGGCGGGAAAGGTAAAGCAGTTCCTGCATGTGACCCTGCCGCTGATCAAGGGTGTGTTTAAAACGAATATTACCATGTGGAGCGTGACAAGCGCAGGATTTTTTGTCTGGTCGCAGCTGTTTTCAACAGTAACGGCGGACACAAAGACCATTACCCCCATGGTGTATATGTATATGCAGGTATTTGGTGCCGGTAACAGTGTAACGGAGCACAATGCAGGAATGGGTGCGGCGGTCGGTATCATCCTTAGCTTATGTGTAGTCCTTGTCTTCACCCTGTGCAATCAGCTGATCAGGGATGACGACCTGGAATTTTAGGAGGCAGCCTATGAGTAGAAGAAAAAGTGAAATGAGAAAATTTAATTGGAAGCATGAATTAAAGCTTGCTCCCGGTTACCTGATCTTATCCATTTGGATCCTGTTTACCTTTGTGCTGCTGGGCTGGGTATTTGCGGCAAGCCTGTCAACAACCAAGGACATATTTTCCGGCAATGCGCTGAAATTTCCTACCGGCATCCATTTTGAGAACTATATAAAGGCCTGGACGTCCCAAAATGTATCGGTTATTTTCGGAAATTCCCTGTTTTATTCCGTTGTCGCCTGCCTGGCCTTAATTCTGGTATGTGCGCCGGCAGCCTATGTGTTATCCCGGTTTAAATTTATTGCGAACCGGTTTATCCAGACCAGCTTCGTGTCGGCCATGGGTGTTCCGGCGGTTATGATTGTATTGCCCTTATTCAGCCTGATTGCGGGTATGAACATCCTGAACAATGTAATGGCCAACAGGTTTACCTTGATCTTCCTGTACATAGGGATCAACGTGCCCTACACGACCATTTTCCTGCTGTCCTTCTTTAGCAACCTTTCCAGCGCCTATGAGCAGGCGGCGGCAATTGACGGGTGTTCCCCGATGAAGACCTTCTGGTTAATTATGTTCCCAATGGCACAGCCGGGCATTATTACCGTTTCCATCTTCAATTTTATTAATGTGTGGAACGAATATTTTATGTCCTTAATCTTTGCGAATTCCGACCGGCTAAGGCCTGTTGCGGTAGGCTTGTACTCGATGATTAATGCAATGAAATATACAGGAGACTGGGCAGGCATGTTTGCTTCCGTGGTTATTGTATTCCTGCCGACCTTCATATTATACCTGTTCCTGTCGGAACGGATTATCGCAGGCATTACGGGAGGCGGGCTGAAAGGCTAAGAGGAGGACTAAGTATGAGTGTAAAATATACGGTTATCGCATTAAAAGGGACAAAATTACCGAGGGAGAATCCCCTTCCCTTTTATAAGGAGACCAACAGGAACAGGAGCGTGAACCTTCATGAAAGCATGAAGGAGGAGGACAATTCCCTGTTAGGGTATGAAACGGCACCCAGGTTCCTTCCCTACAAAATCCAGGACCGTTATGACAGGAACCGTTCCATGGTCACATATAGGGCAATTATAATGGAAAATGATATCCTAAAGGCGACCTTCCTGCCGGAATATGGCGGTAGGCTGTATTCCCTATACCACAAGCAGCTGGAAAAAGATCTGCTGTTTACGAATCCGGTGATACAGCCGGCGAACCTTGCGGTTTTAAATGCCTGGATCTCCGGCGGCGTGGAATGGAACGTGGGACAATACGGCCATAGCTTTACCACCTCATCACCCTTGTTCTGTGCCATTTTAAAGGATAAGGACGGGGAAGAGTTTTTAAGGATGTATGAATATGAAAGATGCCATAACCTGTTCTGGCATCTGGATTTCCATCTGCCTAAGGGCAGTGCTACCCTCAATATGTACGCAAGAATCGTAAATGACAGGGCAGAGGCAACCTCCATGTATTATTGGAGCAATATTGCAGTGAAGGAAACCAGGGAAGCCAGGATCTTTTCAGGGGCAGAGGAGGTCATATACCTGGATATGAAGACCCGGGAATTCGGGAAGGGAAGGATGCCCTATCTGCCCATTATGGAGGGTAAGGATGCCTCCTATCCCGTTAATTTTTCTAATTCCAATGAGTACTTTTTCCAGACGGCAAAGGAAGAGAAGGCTCCCTGGGAGGCAGTTGTTTATCCGGACAACTGGATGTTTTTTGAGCGGTCCTCTAATTTACTCCGGTACCGTAAGATGTTTTGCTGGGGAAGCCACAAGGGGGGCCAAAGATGGAAGGATTACCTGTCGGAGGAAGGGCAGGGGGATTATATAGAAATCCAGGGTGGCATGGCTCCGACGCAGCTGCACGGGATGGTTATGGAGGGAAATTCAACTCTTGAGTTTGTGCAATGCTTTGGTGGCATGGGCTTGGACACGGCAGAGTTTTATCATAAGGATTGGCATAGGGCGAAGGAAGGGCTTTACCAGCGTATTAACGAAGCCGTTACGGAGGATTATATCAGCGGACAGCTGGAGGAATTAAGCCGGTACAGGGAAGCAGAGCCCGTTAATATCGTCAGCTTTGGCAGCGGCTTTGGCGCTTTGGAGGGTTACCGGAGGGAAAAGCAGGGTGATAAGGCGGTTCCGGCCGGATTTCATTTTCCGCCCGGCAGCATGACCGGGGAACAGGCTCCCTGGCTGCATTTATTGGATTACGGCTATATGCCGGAGACCGGGGCGGAGCTGGTGCCGGAGGCTTATATGACGCGGGAGCCCTGGAAGGAGCTGTTAAGGCAGAGCCTTGACCACCTTAAGGGCAGGAACTGGCTGGCCTGTCTGCAGCTTAGCGTGATGGAGCTGGAGCAGGGAAATGAAGAGGAGGCCTGCCATATGGCAAAGGCTTCTGCTGAGCTGTCCCCGAATCCTCTTGCCTACTATAACCTGGCTGTTTTATCCAAGCTGAAAAAGAACAGCGGTGCCTACGAGGATTACAGCAGGAAGGCGTTGGACTTATTTACTGGGGACGCATATATGGCTGCTGCCACGGAGTATTTTAAGTATTTGCTTTCTGTGAAGGAATACGGGCAGATATGGAACAGGTACCAGGAGCTTCCCGACTTTATGAAGGAGGATGAGAGGCTGTATCTGGTAGCTGTAGCCGCGGCAATGAAGCTGGATAACCTGGACTTTGTAAAAGGAGCCTTCGAGAGGGAGTATGTGTATATCCGGGAGGAGGAAACCCTGCTCTCTGACCTGTGGTATGAATACCACTTAAGGCTGGAAGAGAAAAAATCCGGCGGCAGTGTCACAATGGAAGAAGTAAGGGAACTTTATCCGATCCCCTTACGGATTGATTTTAGGATGGGATAAAGGTGAGAAGAATTTTTGAGGAATGAAAGTATTGAAATATTATTTCCTAAGAGACTCTAAAGCTTACACGGAAGGAATTAGGAGGCATCAGTATGAAGGAACCGGTATTAGTAATCATGGCAGCCGGTATGGGCAGCAGGTATGGAGGCTTAAAGCAGATCGATCCGGTAGACGGGCAGGGACATCTGATCATTGATTTTTCAATCTATGATGCCAGGAAGGCCGGATTTAAAAATATTATTTTTATTATCAAGCAGGAGATGGAAGAAGAATTCAAGGAGGTAATCGGAAACCGGATCAGCGGGGAGGTTAAGGTAACCTACGTATACCAGAAGCTGGATAATCTTCCGGCAGGATTTTTAGTTCCCGGGGGGAGGGTAAAGCCCTGGGGTACGGGGCATGCGGTCCTAAGCTGCCTTGGAGCGGTGGATGCACCCTTTGCTGTGATTAATGCGGATGATTATTACGGATCCCAGGCTTTTATGGCAATCTATGATTTCCTGACCGCCGGGGAGGGAGCCGTGGAGGATGGAAAATACCGCTACGCCATGGTGGGCTATCTCCTGGAGAATACCCTGACGGAGCATGGGTATGTGGCCAGAGGGGTATGCGATATCACGGAGGAAGGTTATCTGCGCGGGATCCATGAGAGAACCAGAATTGAAAAATGTGGGGCTGATGCAAAATATACGGAGGATGACGGAGCTACCTGGACATTAATTCCCCGGGGAAGCACCGTATCCATGAACATGTGGGGATTTTATCCCAGCATCTTGAGGGAGCTGGAGGAAAGGTTTAAGAGCTTCCTGGAGCAGGAGGCGTCAAGGAATCCTTTAAAGGCAGAATATTTTTTGCCAACTGTGGTAGGGGAATTGCTAAAAGAGGACAAAGCCACTGTGAAGGTGCTAAAGTCGGAGGATAGATGGTATGGTGTTACGTATAAGGAAGACAAGGAAGTGGTCGTTAAGGCAATTGCAGAATTGAAAGCCCGGGGTATTTACCCTGAGGAGTTTTAAGAGCCAAGTGACGAGGAGAGAAAGTAATGACAAGAGAAGAATATTGCGCCAAGATTGATGAGGCAATAGGGCAGATTGGGTTTGAAGGAACTTTTATTGACTGTGAACCTTATGGAAACGGTCATATTAATGATACCTTTGTGGTTCGGTGCATGCTGGAGGACGGCTCCATAATCCGTTATATCCTGCAGCGGATGAACCATGAAACCTTCAAGCAGCCGGAACAGTTAATGGAAAATATAGCAGGCATCACAGGCTTCCTAAAGAAAAAGATAATACAGAATAAGGGCGATGTGAAGCGTGAGACAATCAATATCATACCATCCAGGGACGGAAAAACCTTTTACAGGGATAGCATCGGCTCCTATTGGAGGGCGTACCTGTTTATTGAAAATACGACCTGCTTTGATATGGTGGAGAAACCGGATGATTTTTATCAAAGTGCCATTGCTTTCGGACATTTCCAGAAGCTGCTGGCGGATTACCCGGCAAAAACCCTGCATGAGACAATCCCTAATTTCCATAACACCCCGGTTCGCTTTCGGGCCTTAAAGGAGGCCACCCAGGAGGATGTGCTGGGACGCGTGAAGGAAGTGAGGGATGAGATTGCCTTTGTGATGGAGCGGGAGGAATTTACACATATTTTAATGGATCTGCACAAGGCAGGCAAGCTGCCGCTGAAGGTAACCCACAATGATACAAAGCTAAATAATATCATGATTGATAATGCCACAGGGAAGGCGATCTGCGTCATTGACCTGGATACGATTATGCCGGGATTTTCAGTAAATGATTTTGGTGATTCCATCCGCTTTGGTGCAAGTACTGGAGCGGAGGATGAGCTGGATTTAACAAAGGTAAATTTCAACCTGTCCTTGTATGAGCTGTATACAAAGGGCTTTCTGGAGGGCTGCAACGGCAGTCTTACGGCTACGGAGATCGATATGCTGCCGGTGGGGGCAAAGATGATGACCTTGGAATGCGGCATCCGTTTCCTTACGGATTATCTGCAGGGGGACGTCTATTTTAAGATCCACCGTGAGAAGCATAATTTAGACCGTGCCAGAACACAATTTAAATTAGTGTCCGACATGGAGAAGAACTGGGCAGAAATGCATGACATAGTGGGCAAATATCGTTAGGAGAATTGGTATGGCAATATTAGTTACGGGAGGGGCAGGTTATATAGGCAGCCACACCTGTGTTGAATTATTAAACCTCGGCTACGAGGTAGTGGTGGTTGATAACCTGTCGAATTCGAAGGAAGAAGCCTTAAGGCGGGTAAAAAAGATAACCGGGAAGGAGCTTACCTTCTACAAGGCAGACCTGCTGGACAGGGAGGCCTTGGAGAAGATCTTTGAACGGGAGAGGATTGACTGCGTAATCCATTTTGCAGGCTTAAAATCAGTGGGGGAATCTGTGCAAAAGCCTCTGGAGTATTATCATAACAATATTACCGGTACGCTGGTTCTTTGTGGGGTAATGCGTAAATATAACGTAAAGAGCATGGTATTCAGCTCCTCTGCAACGGTATACGGAATCCCAAAAACGGTTCCGATTAAGGAGGATTTCCCTCTGTCTGCCACCAATCCTTACGGTTCAACAAAGCTTATGCTGGAACAGATATTGACAGACATCGGCAGATCCGACCCGGAGTGGAATATCATCCTGCTCCGGTATTTTAACCCGGTGGGTGCCCATATAAGCGGCTTGATCGGGGAGGATCCCCAGGGGATACCGAACAATTTGGTTCCATATATCACCCAGGTCGCTGTCGGCAGGCTTGACTGCCTGAAGGTTTTTGGTAACGATTATGATACGGTGGACGGCACGGGCGTACGGGATTATATCCATGTAGTTGATTTAAGCCTGGGGCATGTGAAGGCAATCGAGAAATTAAAGGAGAAGAAGGGTGTGCTCGTATATAATCTCGGTACCGGTAAGGGCTACAGTGTGCTGGAGATGGTAAAAAGCTTTGAAGAGGCCTGCGGTAAGGAGATTAAATATGAGATACAGCCAAGGCGCCCGGGAGACATAGGAACCTGCTACGCAGATCCGGGGAAAGCGAAGGAAGAATTGCATTGGGAGGCAGTCCGGGGGTTGGAGCAGATGTGCGAGGACGCCTGGAGATGGCAGAAGAATAATCCGGAGGGTTATAGGGTGTGAACCTAATGGTACTAAAAGAGCGGTACAAAATCTAAATGATATGCTACCCTATATAGGACTTTTATATTTCATTGTCCTATATGAGGGTAGCATATCAAAATGGATTTTGTACCGCTGAGTTTTTGTCATAAGGCTATGAAATTTCAATGTTCTATAACCGGCTATTGACAAAAACATGGATTTATGTAAATATAAAGTATGACTTTGGATTTGCATAAAATATGAGACATAAATTACCGACAAGGAGGGATAGAGCATGTATTACGAAAGGACAATTGAGCAAACACTCAGAAATATTAGTGATACGTTTCCAGTCTTATTGCTTACCGGGCCCCGCCAGGTAGGAAAGACCACGTTGCTCACGAAGATGGCGGATAAAAACCGGAAGATAGTATCCTTAGATAACCCTACTATCCGTGCGCTGGCAAGGCAGGAGCCGGAGCTTTTTTTGCAACGTTATGCACCGCCGGTCCTAATTGACGAGGTGCAGTACGCTCCTGTATTATTTGACTATATCAAGGTTCATGTGGATAAGCATAAGAACAATGGGGATTTCTGGATCACAGGATCCCAGACTTTTCACTTGATGAAAAAGGTCACAGAGTCCCTGGCTGGAAGAGTGGGCGTTGCAAGGTTGCTGGGATTATCAAACAGTGAAATTACAGGAAAGAGATATCCGGAATTTAAGGTTGACCCGGCAGTACTTCTTCCCAGGATGGATGATACACCGCCTATGAGTCTTATGCAGGTATATGAACGTATTTTTAAAGGCTCCATGCCCCGGCTTTATGAGCAGGAAAAACTGGATCGCAGCGGGTATTATGAATCCTATTTGGAAACTTACATCAGCCGTGATATAAAAGACCTTTCCCAGGTCGCGGATGAGACAGCCTTTTTGAACTTTATTGGTATTGTTGCTGCGAGGACAGCCACTAATGTAAACTACGATGCTCTGGCAAATGAAGCGGGGGTTTCAGCACCTACAGCAAAGCATTGGCTTTCCGTGTTAGTCTCCTCAGGAATAGTCGCATTGATCCAGCCCTACTCCAATAATGCGTTAAAGAGGGTGGTTAAGGCTCCGAGAATGTATTTTCTGGATACGGGGTTATGCGCCTACCTTACCAGGTGGAGCAGCCCGGAGGTTCTGGAGAAGGGGGCGATGGATGGTCAATTCTTTGAAACCTGGGTTGTATCGGAGGTATTCAAAAGCTACATTAATAATGGCAAACGACCGCCGCTGTATTTCTACCGTGACAGCAATAGAAAGGAAATTGACCTGATTATTCATGAGGATGGTATGGTTAATCCTATCGAAGTAAAGAAAGGGGCTGCACCGAAGGAGGCAATTAAAAACTTTAGCGTGCTAGAGCCAATTGAACGGGAGCCGTCTGAAAAAGATGTATTTGAAGGAACGGCTCACCTTAAGACGAAGATTGGTACAGGGGCTGTCATCTGCATGGCTTCCGATTTGTTACCGATTGATAAAAAGAACTGGTATATTCCGGCATGGATTATTTAAAGTAGTAAAGTAGGTGAAAGTACTTTTACGCTGGCTTGACTTAATGAGGCTATGACAGTATACTAAAATGGCGGTTATATTTTTCCCCAGGAAGATCATAGGAGATTGATATAGGGTAAATTAGTATAAATTAATTAAAGTAGTATAAATTGATAAAGTAGCGTAAGCACCGTCATATGGAGGAAAGCTTAATGAGTGAAGCTAATGTAACCAGGATAGAATATTTGGACAAGGAAATCCTTCTCATTGCAACAGCGCATGTATCGAAGGAAAGCGCAGAGCTTGTAAAGAAGGTGATCGAGGAGGAACGTCCGGACAGCGTGTGTATTGAGCTGGATGAAGACAGGTACCAGAGCTTAACAAAGCCCAAGGCCTGGGAGGATACGGATTTAATTAAGGTAATCAAGGCGAAGAAGGTGGGCTTTATGATAGCGAATCTCTTCCTTGGCTCCTACCAGAAAAAGATGGCACTGAAATTGGGCAATCCCGTCGGCGGCGAGATGATCCAGGGAATTGAAAGCGCCAAGGAGACTGGAGCGGAGCTGGTGCTGGCGGACCGGAACCTCCAAACGACCTTTCTGCGTATCTGGAGAAAACTAAAGTTCTGGGATAAAATAAAGCTGGTAGGCAGCCTGCTGTTTGACTCGGAGGAGGACGGGGCTGACATTACGAGCGAGGATTTACAGAAGCTGTTAGAGGAAGATATGATAGAGGCTGCGATGGCAGGCTTAAAGAAGGAATTCCCGAAGATCGGGGAAATCCTGATCAGTGAAAGGGACCAGTACCTGGCGGCAAAGATCAAGGAAGCACCGGGCAAAAAGGTGGTCGCAGTCTTGGGCGGAGGACATGTTCCGGGAATAAAACAGGAGATATTTAAGGAGCAGGATCTGGAGGCAATTTCCGTCGTTCCACCGGCCAGCGCCATGTCAAAGGTCGTTGGCTGGATTATTCCTTTGCTGATTACCGGGATTTTGGTGTACTCCTTTGTACTTAATTTTCAGACCGGCCTGCAGCAGCTTTCCGCATGGGTGCTATGGACAGGGTTTTTGGCGGCGGGCTTTACTGCGTTGTCCTTTGCCCATCCCCTTAGTATTCTTACTTCTTTTGTTGCGGCACCTTTAACTACCCTGCATCCGCTGCTGGCCTGCGGATGGTTTACAGGGCTGGCGGAGGCGGCTTTGAAGAAGCCTACGGTGAAGGATGTACAGAATGTGCAGACGGATATTTTTTCGATTAAGGGGTTTTATAAGAACCGGTTGCTTAAGACTGTTTTGGTGATGTTTATGGCAAACCTGGGGGCTTCGATTGGGACTTTTATTGCGGGGACTAGTTTGATTAGGAATCTGTTTTAATGAGAGTATATATGTGCTAGATTTAGGTGGTGAGGCTGAACCCGGGAGCCTGCCTGGCCGGGGGAGGGCAGGGCATTCTTTGGCTTGACCTTTACACAAAACCATGGTACACTATTAAAAATTGAAAATGCCCGTGAGGGAGTAGTTTGCGCAAATGCGTGGCAAGTCAACATACTGGCCGGGGACGGCCTGGCTTGTCTTAAAAAACGAGACTCATGTATAACTCCTGTAGCTATACATGGTCTTTATTTTTGCAAAAAACCCAAGTATCTGCCTGTAGGAGCAATACTTGGGTTTTTTCTTTTGCAAATAACATCTGATAAAGGAGAATGTACCATGAACTTACTTGAACTATCACTCATTGCTGTAGGACTTTCTGCGGATGCTTTTGCCGTTGCTGTCTGTTACGGTTTGGCTATGCCTAAGGTGCCCATAAAAAAGGCCTTGATCATCGGCTTGTATTTTGGGCTTTTCCAGGCGGGGATGCCGCTCATCGGATATCTGTTTGCTACACGGTTTGCCGATAAGATTGTCGCTTTTGACCATTGGATAGCTTTCGTCCTGCTGGGCTTTATCGGCGGCAAAATGATGGTAGATAGCTTTAAAAAGGAGGGATGTCCTGACCGGATCTGCCCCACCGGAGTCTGTAAGGACAGGGAATGTCCCGGCGGGGAGCGTCCCGGGACAAAGGAGGTTTCCCTAAAACCATCAGAAATGCTGCCGCTGGCGCTTGCCACAAGCATTGATGCCCTGGCGGTAGGTGTGTCCTTTGCGTTCCTCCAGGTGGAGATTCTCCCGGCAGTTCTTTCCATTGGGGGCATTACCCTGATTTTATCCATGGTAGGTGTGAAAATTGGAAATATATTCGGTGCAAGGTTCAAATCAAAGGCTGAGCTTGCCGGCGGCATCCTTTTAGTGTTAATGGGGTTGAAGATATTGCTGGAGCATACGGGAGTTATCAATATATAAATATTAAACCGGTTCTACCTTAAGTAGCAGGTTCTTATTATCGCTATATTTACGCGTACATATTAGTGTGATAGAATAAAATACGAATATAAAACAGGCTTACTCTTGCAATATATCTTCTTAATTGTAAAAGTAAGCTTATCTATTAGGCACAACCCAGGCTGCATTCCAAAATATTGCAGCTGTTTTGCGGTGAATCAATGTGTCGGGGCAGGAATAAAATATGTGGGTGTTTTGCAGATAATAATAAGCATATAGGGGGATTGTATAGGGATGCTATTTAGTAATATGAAATCAGGCATTAATATATATGTTGATGGGGAAGGGGAAGAATCGCTCCATTTCCACCAGGAAGTTGAGTTGCTGTATGTTTTTGAAGGAAAAGTGGAATTAGCCGTTTTAAATGATCAATTCTCAATGAATAAGAACGATATTATCGTAATTAATGCGAATTTCAAACATCAATATACGGTTTCACAGGGGACAATCCTATGTAAATTACAGATACCCTATCAATTCTTATGCGACAATTTAGGGTATAACGATATTATTTTTGGATGCAATTCAATGAAGGAAGAAAATGAGGCATATGCAAAGCTAAACGCAATTTTAATCCGCTTATTGGGGGCTTTTGTAAAAAACGATTCAAAACAAAATTGTTTTAGCCAGCAGAGTTTGTTATATCAGCTATTAGACATTTTGGTTACAGATTTTCTTATAAGCAATAATGATAAGCTTTTTTTGGAAAAAAATAAAGATGAAAGAATGTATAAAATTAATAACTATATTCAAAGCAACTATAATAAAGCCATTACCTTAAAGGATTTATCCGAGTATTTATTTTTATCCATGTCTTATCTATCAAGATATTTTAAAAAGAATTATGGGATGAATTTTCTGGAATACCTCAGCAGTGTCAGGATGCATCATGCAATGGAGGACCTTTTATTTACGGATTTGAATATTACGAGGATTGCCGTGGAAAACGGGTTTGCAAATTCATCGGTATTTAGTAAGAAATTTAAAGAGCTATACCAGGTATCACCCTCCCAATACCGTAATAGCAGGGGGATGAAAGGAAATGAAAAAAAGGAGGGCTCCACGGAGCTTGAAAATATCATTAAAGAAAAATTAGAAGAATATTTTGAAAATCATGATATCATCACTGAAAAAATAGAGTCGAAAAAAGAGCTTTATATTGTTGAGGATGTGAAGCTTGGCCTACCTGCGGAGAAAAAGAATGTATCCATGGTAAATATCGGTTCGGCCAGTGAATTATTAAGATTCGATGTACAAAAGCAAATTACCTTAATAAAAGAGAAAATTGGAGTCCGTTATCTCAGGTTTTGGAATCCTTTTTCCAAGGAGTTTAAAGTTGAAGTCACAAATCCAAACCAGGATTATAATTTTGATAAATTGGATCAGATTATTGACTGCCTTTTGGATAATCAACTGAAACCTTTTATTGATCTTGGGACAAAGCCCAAACGTATCCAAAAAGAGACGGATATGGCTATCGTTTATGATGACATATTTCAATTTGAAAGCCTGGAGCAGTGGAAAAATGTAATAAAGGCATGGATACTGCATTTGAAGGCACGGTATGGTGTTGAAGAAATTGAACAATGGTATTTTGAGCTATGGAGGCGGGAGGACGTTATTGAAGATAACGACGATTATTTTTCCTTTTTCAATGCAGCTTATGAAATTATTAAAACTTATATCCCCGATGCTAAGGTCGGTGGCTATGGTTTAAAAATAAGGTGCCCTTCTGAAATAAAAAAGGAGCTGGAAGCCTGGAAAAGACAAAAATACGATCCGGATTTTGTATCGGCGTACTGTTATTCCTATATGCCAATCACACAGGATGGCATAGAATATCATAAACGCTCCACAGACGACGATTTCCTAAAAAACAGGTTGATGAGGACGAAGGAAATATTGCGGGAGGTTAATTTTCCGACGCAGGAGCTATATATAACAGAATGGAATCTGACAATTTCTGAACGCAATGATATCAATGATACTTCTTTTAAGGGTGCATACATTGCGAAAAATATGATTGATACAATTGAGGATGTGAAGATATTAGGTTATTTTATGGGGAGCGACTGCTGTTCCGAGCATATCGATTCCAGTAAAATTCTAAATGGTGCCACTGGATTAATCACAAAAGACGGGATTTTAAAACCAGCCGCCTATGCCATGAAGTTTATGAATCAGTTGGGGAGAAGAATAGTTGCCAAAGGCAGGAACTATATCATTTCCCAAGATAAAAATTTTGGTTACCGCATCCTCTGCCATAATTATAAAAAATTAAGCAATTGCTATTACCTGATGGAGGAATCGGAGATTGATATACGGAACAAGTATAAACTATTTGAAGATGAGGAGAATTTGAATTTAAAAATACAATTAAAGAATGTAATAAACGGACGGTATCAGGTTAAAGTTTATAAGGTAAACAAAAACAGCGGCAGTATCAGTGATGAGTGGGAAAAGTTGGATTACTCCAGCGAAATGACAAAAGATGATATTGAATATCTGAAAAATATCTGTACTCCAAGTATATCCATGCAGTATTATAATATTGATAAGGACGTCTTAAACTTCGAGTTGAAATTAATACCGAATGAAGTTGATTTTGTACAAATAATTTTGATGAATAAATAGTATCTAGTGAATATTGTATAATTTAATTGGGACATGTCAAAAACAGTGTATCTGTTTTTGACATGTCCCATTGTTGTTATGGAGAGATAACCAAAGAAGTATATAAATGAAAAATATATGGGCAAACAGCGGAAATTAATTTTGTGCAATATCAGTTATATTGAAATAGCAATAAAAAACGTGAAGGAGAAATAAGCATGGCATTTGAATTATTTAATAGGATATTGGTCAGTGATGAAGACATTACCAATATTACTGTGGAAGGTATTGAAATAGGCTATGAGTTCAAGCTTCAATATCCATCCTACAGAGGAACCTTCTTAAGTTGTATAGAAAAGTTGGAAATCAGAATAGACAATCAGCTTATAGAAACGCCGAGAATAGGTTTTTATATTAATGGAAAGGAAGTTCTGATTAATGAACTTGCAGAGCTGTTCAGGGAATATTGGTTTATAACAGACTTTGCAGTCCTTCGTATTTATGGGGAAGGGTTAGAAATTGGAACAAAGCATAAGGTTGAAGTGTTGTTAAGGCACAGAATTCCGTATACCGGGTATTTTGGCAATTATATGGTAGAGGATGCAGCCTGTACGAAAGTATTGAATGTTATTTAAGTGATAAAGGAGATGATTACATATGGCTGGTAAAGTAAAGCTTGGTATTTCCCTGTTTAGCCTGACACCATTA
Organism: Clostridiales bacterium; assembly: GCA_012839295.1. GTDB lineage: Bacteria > Bacillota > Clostridia > Lachnospirales > Lachnospiraceae > Mobilitalea. The sequence goes on along the minus strand of DUNO01000048.1, from coordinate 235,855 downwards.
TTTGTAACAAGGCAATGGGATCTGGAACGGTGTTTAAAGGAAGTTCATGAAATGGGATATGAAGGAATTGAGGTGGTTGCGGCCCAGATGGTGCCAAATTATCCATATCCATCCGACGAATGGATTCAGGACTTCAAAGGACTATTAAAAAAATACGAATTAACCCTGGTAACCTGGAGTGCTTATATCGATATGGGAATTCGGGCAGACCGGGACCTGACGGAAGAAGAGATTATACAGTATACAAGAAACGATATGATTTATGCAAAAAAAGCAGGTGCACAGATGGTCCGGACACAGCATGCCATTTCACCTAAAATATACAAGAGGATGCTTCCGTTCTGTAAAGAAATAGGCGTGAAATTAGTGATTGAAATGCATTCGCCCCATCATCCTGAGGTTGATGTCTGGAAAGAGTATTTGGAAATCATGAGGGATCCTGCTTCCGAAGGATATTTTGGAGTGGTACCTGATTTTGGGATCTTCCAGTTTACACCTCATAAAATTGCAATTGATTCGTACTTGGAAGGGGGATGCCGTAAGGAAGCCTTGGATAAAATTATTATGGAGCATGAAAGCGGAAGGAGTTTAGAAGAAATCATAAACGCCGGCGATTATACGGAATATGAAAAAGGTGTGATCGCCGATATTAAGCACAAATTTTCAGCACCGGCCAAGGTTGGGGACCTGGCAAAATTGCTTTCATGTACACCATATATTCATGGTAAATTCCACTATTTGGAGAAAAACTGTGAAGATTCTACCATCCCCTATGGGGAACTTATGGAAAGTATCAAAAATTCCGGATTTGAGGGGTATATAGCCTGCGAATATGAAGGACACCGTTTTGATATTGATCCGAAGGAGCAAATCAATCGTTTTGCGATTATGATTGATAAAATGCTAAAGTAAGTAAGAATAAGGAGGAAGGTTTATGAAAATGAAAAGGTTATGGGCTTTACTGTTAGTAGTATGTTTGGGGGCAACAATGGCGTCCGGCTGCGGTAAATCAGAACCGGCTGCATCAGGTACTGGGGCAGGTGATGATAAGCAGGCTGTGGCAGAGGGGACACAGGGTGCTAAGAAGGAGGAAATAGCAGAAATCAATGTTGTGATAATCTCCCTGGGACCTGCACCGGCTGGGGCAAAGGATGTGGAAAATGCGGTTAATGAGATTACGGAACCAAAAATCAATACACATGTAAACCTGGAGTTTATTGATGGCGGTACCTATGCAGATAAGGTGTCTTTAAAAATGATAAGTAATGAAAAGATGGATCTGCTATTAACAATGCCCATACAGGCTGCCGGATTTAGTTCACTGGTAGCACAGAATCAATTATTGCCATTGGACGATTTATTAACAGAGTACGCTCCTGAATTGCTGGAGACTGTGGGGGATTTTGTTAAGGCAACAAGCTATAACGGGCATATTTATGCAGTGCCTAACTATCGCGTATTAAATTCTAATTCCTATTTAATTATGCGGAAAGATATTTTAGATAATTTAGGATTGACGGAAAAAGCAAAAAACCTATCTTCCTGGTCGGAATATGAAGAGATCATAGATGCTGTTTGCAAAAATTATGATATCGCAGGTATTTCCCAAACCGATGGCGATGGAACGATTATTACAGAACAGGGCAATTGGACTGACAAAGATGTTTTCGCAGAAAACGAGGCCTATGATACCTTGGGCGATACTTACAAAATTATTGCCGTCGACCCGGATACCAATACGGTGTTTAATTATTTTGCTTCTGAAAGATACCGTGCAATGTTGGAGAGAGTTAACAGCTGGTATCAAAAAGGATATGTATATAAAGACAGCGCTACCTCGGAAGAACAGGGGGATACCTTAATCAAGAACAATGTTACCTTCTCAACCTGCGTGAACAGTGAGATCGGCGTAGAAATATCAAGAAAATCCTCAACGGGGTATGATGTGGTTTGCCCGGAGGTTGTAAAAGGTATCATAACTACCGGCAGCTGTACTAAATTTACCTGGGCAGTTCCTGTAACGGCAACGGAACCGGAAGCAGCAGCGAAGTTCATGAATTTATTGTTTACCGATGCAGATATTAATAATCTGCTTGCCTGGGGGATTGAAGGCAAGGATTACATAGTAAAGGACGGTGTCGCAACTTATCCGGAGGGTGTGGACGCTTCGAATGTTTCTTATCATACGGCAGACTTCTTATATGGAAACCAATTCTTGATCTATCCATGGGAAGGCGTAGCGTCGAACTTCAGGGAGGTTGCGAAAGCAGATATGGAGGCTGCAGAAACCTCCAAGTATTTAGGCTTCTCCTGTGACACAACGAACATTACCAATGAGATAACAGCAGTTTATAATGTGATACAGGAATATAAATCGGGCTTGGAAAGCGGCAGTGTCGGATTAGAACGCTATGATGAATTTATAAGTAAAATGGAAGCCGCCGGAGTTGATAAGGTCGTGGCTGAATATCAAAAGCAACTGGATGCCTGGCTGGCTCAGCAATAAAACAGAATTTATTGGCACATCTGGCTGAGGTTGGATGTGCCAATTTTTTATTACGGTGTTAACCATATACTATGCAGTTGGAAGAAAATAATAAGTGTAATTGTTCGTGTATGACAGAGGAGATAAGATGCTGAAAGTTAAGGTTATGTTGGCAAAGAAGGATCAAAAGCTATATGACGTATTACTGCTCGGTATGCTGTTTATCATAAGCTACTTAGTGCCATTTGCAGCATATACGTTTGAAAATGAGAAATATACTCTGACGGGGATTGAATTCATAATGGGCAAAACAATTTTAGGCGGGACTTTAATTATCCCACCGAATATCTGCCTGGGAATCGGAGTATGTTTAGCTGTTGCCATTATGGCAGCGGCATTGGGCTTCCCCAAAATGAAGGGTCATAAGGGCGGAGTTGTCATTTGCCTGTTAGGTACGGCAGAGTTCATCATAAATATATTGTTTGCCATGCAGGTAAATAGCGTCCTGAACGGAGCTAAGAAGATAACTATTATGTACGGATCGGTTATACTTTTGGTTATCAGTGCTGTGATAATTGCAAGGGGACTTCAAATTTTAGCAAAGCAGAAGGTGGTTTCAGCCCTGGATTTTATGCTCATACCAGGACTGTTGTATCTACTTATTAATAATTATCTGCCGATGTTTGGTATTTTCATAGCCTTTAAGAAGGTTGATTATAGGGTGGGCATTTTTAAAAGCAGCTGGGTAGGGGCTGAAAATTTTAAGTATTTGTTTACGACAGCAGATGCCTGGATTATTACTCGAAATACAATATTGTATAATGCGGTTTTTATTATATTAGGCAGTATCCTGGGAATTATGGTGGGGATTTTTCTGAGTGAGTTAATCAATAAAAAGCTCCAGAAATTTTATCAGACAGCAATTCTTTTACCCCAGTTAATCTCTATGATTATCGTATCCTATATGGTTTATGCTTTTCTTAGTAATGAATCGGGTTTTATTAACAACACAATATTGGGAGGAAACTCAATTAATTTTTATACGAATACAAAGTACTGGCCCTTTATTTTAACATTTGTCAGCATGTGGAAGATGCTTGGCTATAATTCAATCATTTACCTTTCCTCAGTAGTAGGGATTGACAGAAGTCTGTATGAAGCTTCCTATGTGGATGGTGCAGGACGGTGGAAACAGATTAAGCACATTACACTGCCATTATTAAAACCGACGATTATCACATTGGTATTATTGCAGGTGGGCAGGATCTTCTATTCTGATTTTGGTTTGTTTTATCAGGTGCCGATGGATTCCGGCTCTTTATATACTGTTACAAACACAATTGATACCTATGTCTATCGAAGCCTGCTGAAGCTTAACAATATTTCGATGGCATCGGCAGCAAGTGTCTATCAGTCCATCGTTGGTTTCCTGCTTGTGCTTGGCGTGAATGCGATTGTGCGTAAGGTGGATAAAGAAAACGCGTTGTTTTAATAGGAGGGAAGCAGTATGGAATCAGGTGTTACCGGTTTTAATGAAAAAGTCTTTCAGATGATAATTAATGTTGTTCTCATGATTTTGGCATTGTTGGCCATCATACCATTTATTTTACTTTTGTCATCATCCTTTACTTCTGAAAAAGCTTTATTGGCGCAAGGGTATCAGTTTTTTCCGACTGACCTTAGTGCATACGCTTATAAATATTTGTTTGTCACAAACGCAGCGAAAATTTTAAGGGCTTATGGAATAACATTTTTTATTACCATCTTTGGTACAACGGTCAGTCTGATGATATGTCCGCTTTTAGCGTACCCTCTTTCAAGAAAGGATTATCCGAGAAGAAAGGCGGTTACTTTTATTGTGTTCTTTACTATGCTTTTCAATGGGGGAGTAGTGCCATCCTATATCATGTGGACCCAAATTTTCCATATTAAAGATACAATCTGGGCGTTGATTGTACCAAATCTATTATTTAATGGCTTCTATGTACTGTTATTAAAAAACAATTTTTCCGCCAACATTCATCCGGCTTTGATTGAAGCGGCTAAGATTGACGGAGCTGGAGAATGGCTTATTTATAGAAAAGTAGTTCTGCCATTATCTCTTCCGATCCTTGCAACAATTGGATTAATGATCGGTATCGGGTATTGGAATGACTGGACGAATGGATTGTATTACATTACGGATGCAAACCGCTATAGCCTGCAAAATTACTTAAAGAGTGTAATGGATAACATCCGTGTACTGGCGTCCATGAGTTCTTCGGCAAATGTAGGGACACAGAATATGCCTGGTACGGGAATCCGTATGGCGATGGCTATTGTCGGGGTGATTCCAATTATGATATTATATCCGTTCTTCCAAAAATCCTTTGTAAAAGGGATTGCGTTGGGAGGAATAAAAGAATAAACGGGAGTCAACTCCGTACTTCATCTAAAATTCCGGCAAAAAGGGTTGGAACAGAAAAAATACGGCTTTTATTTGGATAACATGAGAAATTTACATACTTCGTTGAGAATAATTCATGCAAATAACTCCGGGGTTGTGATATTTTTAAACTGTTAATGATATCACATGGACGCAGGAAGCTATGGCAGAAGGGATTCTCCATAGCGGAACCGGACAGGGGCAGCAGGAATGCCTTCACTTAATACGCAATGGAGGAGTATATTGATGAAAAGACTGGACGAAGTTTTAAAAAATGAGGGAGGAAATTATATTCTGCCCTTCCTTTGGATGCATGGGGAATCCCATGCCGTAATATTGGAGGAACTTGATAGGATTGAAGAATGCGGGATCCGTGAAATATGCCTGGAATCCAGGCCTCATCCTGATTTCTGCGGCCCTCTCTGGTGGGATAACGTGGATCTTATCATGTCAGAGGCGAAGAAGCGGGGCATGCGCATCTGGATTCTGGATGATGACAAGTTTCCAACGGGACATGCGAACAAAGGCTTTGAGAAGAAATATCCTGACTTGAAGAAGACCTATCTCGCAGAGCGTCATTTTGATTTTCTGGGGCCGGCAGAGGATCAGGCAATGCTTTATGAACCCATGCTTGGAACCGATGGGAAGCTTCTGGGCGTTTATGCGGTGAAAAGGACAGCCGGGGATACTACGGAGCTTGATCCCCTCCATATCATCGATCTGACTCCAAGTGCAAAGGATGGATTTGTTTTCTTTGACCTTCCCGAGGGCAGATACCGGGTCTTTGTTCTGTATACCACACAGCTGCGCGGAGGAAGGGAAAACTATATCAACCTGATTGATTCCAGATCCGTCCGCGTGCTGATTGATGAGGTTTATGAAGCCCATTTCCAGCATTACGGGGAGGAATTTGGAAAGACCTTTGCCGGTTTCTTTTCCGACGAGCCGGAATTTGGCAATACCCCCGGCTATGATTTCCAGGAAAGGCTCGGCAAGAAGAATGTAAAGCTTCCCTGGAGCGATGAACTGGCGGAGGCTCTAAAGGAAAGATGGGGAGCTGCTTTCGCATCCAAGCTTCCTGCGCTGTGGTTCTCTATGGGAGACCCCACGCCTGGAATCCGCAGCGGATATATGGACGAGGTAACAAAGCTGGTACATAAGTGCTTCTCTGGCCAGCTGGGCGAGTGGTGTGAGGAACGTGGAATAGAATATATCGGACATATCATAGAGGATGATAATGCCCATATGCGGCTTGGCTGCAGCATCGGGCATTATTACCGTGAAATGAAGGGGCAGCATAGGGCAGGAGTTGATGTCGTACATCATCAGATCGTTCCGGGACATACGGAGAAGATCCACCAATGGGTTGAGTGGGATGGAGACGGAGAATTTTTTCATTACGCCCTTGCGAAGCTGGGAAGCTCGGCCGCCCATATCGATCCCATGAAAAAAGGAAGGTCTCTTTGCGAGATCTATGGCAATTACGGCTGGGCAACGGGGATATCAACAATGAAATGGCTGACGGACCATATGCTGGTACGGGGAATTAACCATTTCGTACCCCATGCCTTCTCCATGATCTTCCCGGACAGGGATTGTCCTCCCCATTTTTATGCGAGAGGAAATAATCCGCAGTACCCTTATTTTAAAGTTCTTATGAAATATATGAACCGCATCTGCCATCTGATTAACGGCGGAACCCACATTTCCGATGCGGCGGTGCTGTATACGGCTGAAGCCGAGTGGACCGGCGGCAGCTCCATGCTGTTCCAGGAGCCCTGCAGGGCTTTGCTGGAGAAGCAGCTGGATCTGGACATTATACCTGCGGATATCCTGTCAGAGGACTATGTAATGCTTGATCCTGATGGCTTCTCCATTAATGGGGAGAATTATAAAGCCTTCATTATACCGGGCTGTGATTACCTGCCCAAAAAAGCAGTTGATTTTGTTTTAAAGGCCGGGAAAGCCGGATTAAAAGTATTTGTTGTGGATAACATGCCGGAATTTGACACGGAAGGTGGATTATTAGGAGAGGATTTTCAGGCCTTGGTGGAGCTGGTATCCCTCCAGGAGCTGGCGAATAAGGTAAGAGCCTGCGGTGCAACGGAAATCACCTGCGAAAAGACATATCCGGGCTTACGCTTCCTCTGTTACGGGCACGAAGACGGCAAGCTGTTCTATTTCTTTAATGAAAGCGTATTTGACACCGTTGATACAAAGGTTACCTTAAATAAAACCTCCTGCAGCAGTATCCGTATCTATGATGCAGTAACAAACCAAGTAACTATCCAGTCTGTAGAGAATAACAGCTTCAGCCTCCTTCTGGAACCAGGCCAGGTTCTGCTGTTCGAGCCTGCCGATACGGCAGAAGCAGTGCCGGCTCCGGTTCTTATAAACAGCGAAGCAGTATCCTGCGACTGGACGGTATGGGAGCAGGAAACGAACTGTGGCAAGGAATTTAAGGAAAAGCTAACCATAAAGGCTGGAGAAAAGCTGCCAAACCTCAACGGTCCTGCATACGAAACCAGCTTCAGCGGTATTTTCCGTTATCAGGGCACCCTAAAGGCAGACAAATCAGCCGGTAAGGCCATTAAGCTCTACCTTCCCGCAGTCGGGGACTGTGCAGAGGTCTATATCAACGGAAAGAGCACCGGGGTCGTTCTTGAAAGCCCGGACAGGGTTGATATAACCGAATATGTTACAGACGGTATCAATGAGCTTGTCATCGATGTTGCCAATACCCTTGTCTGGAGGGTAAAGGACCAGATCTCCTCCCACGTACAGATAAAGCCTACCGGCCTTACGAAGGAGCCGGTAATTGAGTATTACAGTTAGTTAATGCAGAAAACAGCTGCAGCTGGCAATATCCGTAATGAATGGAAGGATGGAAATGGCCGGCGAACTTGATATGAACAAGGAAATGCCCCGTCCGGTGTTATACCAAACGGGGCATTTTGTAGAGTATAATGATTTTGCGTCGGTGGATGATGGAGACAGAAGGCTAAAGAAAAAGGAATTTGTTTATTACAATTTGCTTTTATTAAAAGATATTGGAAAAACATACGTATATTGTTTAAATGTGATGGCTGATAAATATTCTGATGCGTTTAAGATTCAATTGATATTATATGTTATTGATAATATTGAGGTTTATTGAAAAGGCCTTTTCTGGAGAGAAGATTTTCTGCTGGAAAAGGCTTTTTCTCTGTGAAATAAATTCATTTCTTAATATACTCCACCTTGTTTAATTTTTTATAATTGTTATTAGAATTTATCAAAAATATAATAAAGACAAACGAAAAATAGTTCAATTTATCAGTGACTAAATAGTTTATCAATAGCGATTAGGGTTATCTTATGTCCATTTAGCTTTTGTTAACAGCTGTACTGTATAAGTTTGGGAATTATTTTAAGTGGCATATTTGGCAAAGAGGAGGATAGCAGGATTATTATCTTGGGGGAGTAATATTAAGAATATGAATGCCGTAATTATCGGCAGTCAGGGGGACTTTTGAGGAGGGAAAGATGGGAAGACGAAAGGCAAAACTGTTTTTAAGAAAGTCGATTTCGGCAGCTTTAGTTTTAGGTATGATTATAGGCAATTTACAGCCCACATCCGTAATGGCGGCAACAGGCAGTGCAATGGATATTGGGCATCCTACATTTAAAAATACTGAGTTGTTAGATCAAGTCTATAACCTGAAACCTGATGATTATACTGCATCAGAAAGCCAACTGATGAAAATCTACAATGAAGATGTGGCAAACGGAAGTGATTCTTTTTATATGGACCGAATCCTTGCACGAACAGGTGTTGCCAATGGTGATGCAAACACGAACGGTAATAATGATGGCAATACCTTTATGACACGGGGCCGTGCCCTGTATATGTACACCAGTACTCCGTCCATCATAGGTTTCGGAGGGAATACAGCATATTGCCAGCCCTTTGGCAAAGGAAATATGTATGAGGTACAATTCCTTGATGGATCCGCTGCAGTTCAGACAACAGAGGATACGTCAAAAAGAGTCAATATGCCGAGCCACTGGACCGGCAGCTACACAGTGGGGGCTACCGGACTGACGGCATCGGTTAATAAATTTATTAATTACCAGAATGTTGCCGTAACACTCATCACTTTAACCAATTCAGGTTCTTCAAGTAAGGATATCACAGTTAATGTATTATCTAATTTTGCGAAAAACAAATATACGGATTCCGTACTTAGCGCAGAGTTAACGGATACATTTAATGACCCCAAGAATTTGACAACTATAACGACAAGATTGTATGCGGCAGCAGGAGCAGATGGATTTAATCTGAATGCAGGTAATTTGCAAAAAATAGTAACGGTGCCTGCTGGAGCATCTGTGGATATAAAAGTAGTTATGGCATTTACGACCAAGGAGATTCCGGAATCAATCACGGATTATAACCGTTTTATTGGTATGGACAATGCACTGGCTCTTAAGACCCAGAAGGAAGAATACAATTTAAGATGGGCGCAAAACATGCCTTATATTGATGTTCCCAATAAAGCGATCCAAAAGGCAATTGATTACCGGTGGTGGTTGGAGACCTTCAACACGCTTGATGCAAATATTCCGGGATATGATTATCAATATCCTGTAACAATCGAGGGTGTATTGGGATATAATAACGCTATTGCATTAACACAGCCAATGCATTTGCAGGATACAAAATGGATGAGGGATTCTTCGCTTGCATATGGGCAGCTGTTATCCATTGGTAATTCTTCACAGAGCAGTGCCTTCCTGGATAATCCCGGAAACCGTGCTAATTGGAATAACCACTATGGGCAATATATGGGTACGGCCGGGCTGCAGGCATTTAAGGTAATCGGTGGTAATGGTGAGCTTGCCTCGACTCTGGCTTATTACTTTGAGAATGATGCAAAAGGACAGTTAAAGCATTATGGAGGAAATCACGTTACCGGATCAACCACACCGGATGATTATCTGATTGATTATCGGAATTCATACATGACGGGGAATGACGCCGATACAATTTCTTTTAAGTATCCGGGTGCAGGGACCTGGAAGACCCATGCTGAGAATGCTTACGTATACGGCTCAGCCAATGCGGCATCCCAGCTCTATTCCATTGCCGGATTAACCGGTAAAGCAACTGAATTAGGCACACTGGCAAATAATATAAGAGCTGATGTTCTGAATAAGCTATGGAGCAATAAGGATAAATCCTTTGAGACGAGGGCAGTCAGTCCAACCTCAGGCTTTGTCGTAAATGACACGGAGAAGCCAAATCTGATCCCTTGGAAGGAAAGCAATAATTTTAATTATTTCAGTGAAGGAGTTGTACCTGCGGATACGGCATCCATTACGAAATATGGTGAAATGTTCAAGTATTTCACTTATGCTGATGAATTTCCGATATTTCCTTATTATACGGCAAACCAGGTAGATAATGCAAAAGGAAAGGGATCAAATAACTTTTCCAATATCAATTTTACAGTACAGGCAAGAGCTTATGAATCTGCTCTTCGTACATATGACAAAGGCCAGACCTATGTGACAGATGATATGTATGCATTGATGGTAGAGTGGGCGGCCTGGAATATGTATCCGGATGGAGGAGATATCCGTTATCCGAATAACAATGAATTTTTTAATATTGATTCAAAAACCCTTGATACATATTACCGTTCCTGGATTTACCACAATATTTTGGGGAATTATAACTGGGTTTTCTTTGAGGATGTTGCCGGTATTGTTCCAAGATCAGATGAGCTGATAGAACTTAATCCGATTGAGTTTAATTATGATCATTTCATGGTTAATAATGCCAGATATCATGGACATGATGTAACGGTTGTGTGGGATGATCCAACTGACAGTATAGATTATTATACAAATATTGAAGATGGGTATTCCCTTTATGTGGATGGAAAGTGTGTTTTAAACCTGAGCCAGAAGGTTCATGTAATTTATGATTCCACTACGGGTAACCTTCAGTTCCCGGATGGGGAACCATCCGGTCACACATCTTCAGCCGCTGATTCCGCTGTAAGGGCAGCCGATAAAGTTGGTTTTACAGATGCGGTATCAAATCTGCTTAAAAAGTCTGGTATTGAAACAGATATTACAGGTGGAAATCTGGCAGTAGGGGCGACTGTGACAGCAAGCTATACACCGTCTGCTGCAAGAGCAGCTACATGGGCAAGCAATCATAGAGCGGATGGAACGGATGCCAGTTCCTCGGCAGTCAATGAAGAAAAACCGGATCCACAGGCAATTACCGATGGGGTAACAGTTAATATGCCTTTCTGGGGTAATAATGCCACGCCGAATACATCAGATAATATTGTAATCAGATTACCTGCCGAAAAAACCTTTGATATGATGAATATCTATTTCTATAACGACAGACAGACCGGAGGCTATAAAGAACCCGCTAAATATACTTTGGAATACTGGGATAAAGCTACGGGCACATGGAAGCATGCAAAAAATCAGGACAGAGTTCCGTTGGTTCCTCAGGCTAATTATAATACTAATTACTTTACACCTGTAACAACGGACCAAATCCGTGTAACAGTATATAATAAGAACGGGTATTATACTGCTATAACAGAAGTCCAGTTATATAGTGAAGGTGGAGAAAGGGATACAATAAGCAATCTTGCGCCAACATTATCAATTAAAGAGAATAATACAACAGAGGAAAATCTAAAGACAAATCTGGTAGCAACCTGTGAAGATGACGGACTTCCATGGGACGGTACGTTTACCTATCAATGGAGTGTGGTATCGAAACCGGAAGGAGCAGTAGCTATTTTTGGAAACAGCACCTCATCAACAACGATCTTTTCCGGATCTGTTGCCGGTGATTATACGTTAAGGCTGACAGCTTCCGATGGCGAGCTTACAGCGGCGAAGGATATTACAATTACCTTAAGGGAAATTGCGGCGATTAATAAAACAGATATCGCGGTTAATGCGACTCCCTCCTCCGATTATACGGCCTCTTGGGAAAAACTAAGTGGAATTAATGACGCGGGCTTTGAACCTGCCAGCTCCAATGTTGGAACAGGAAAAGGCTGGGGTGACTGGAAGAGCGGAAACAGTGCGGGAGCTACCCACTGGGTTAGTTATAAATGGAGTGGAACAGTAGATATAACCGCCTGCGATATTTATTGGTATGATGACGGCGGTGGTACAAGGGTGCCTTCCTCTATTAACATCCAATATAAGGATAGCAGCGGAAACTGGCAGAATGCAACTATGCTGACCAGCTATGGGGATGCCAATAAACTGAACCAGTATAATACAATTAAGCTGGTACCGCTCCAGACAACAGAATTAAGGCTCAACATGGTTACCCAGGCAGTAGGAACCGGTATCTATCGGTTTAAAGTATACGGCCTGCCAATCAAGGAAATACTTCCAATCAATGTTGCAACCAAAACTGGAACAATCCCAACGCTTCCAGCTCAGGTATATGCTAAAAAATCAGATGGTGTATTAACAAAGGTTAGTGTGTTCTGGGATACAATAACAGCAGAACAGGTTAAGGGTGACAGTGTATTTACAGTCAATGGTGTTGATACGGGCTCGGGCAAATTTGCTACTGCCGATATCTATGTCCGTTCAGACTTTGATTCTGCAACAATTAATAAGGTTTTTGATACAACGGTAGATGTTCCGTTGGGCAAAACCCTGGTACTACCGGATAAAGTAAAGGTTGGATATAATGACGGAGCCTATGACAATGTTAAGGCAAGTGTTACCTGGGCTATAATCAATCCGAGTGATATTAGTACGATAGGAACGCATACTTTTGAGAGTGCAGGTACGGTATCCGGTACAGCTGATAAGGCAAATCTGATTGTAAATGTTACAGCGGATACCACAGAGCTTGATTCCTATATCAGTCAGGCAAAATCACTTAAGGAAGTTGATTATACCAGAGATACATGGACAGCACTTCAGACAGCCTTAGACGCAGCAATTTCTGTAGAAGCAACAGCAACAAGCCAGGCACAGATTGATGCTGCCAATACCAATCTGAAGGCAGCCATTGCCGCATTGCTTCCCAGGGCAAATTTGACGGAACTAAATAACCTGATCGCTTTTGCAGAGGCATTGAATTCGGGCAGCTATACGGAGAATTCCTGGAATGTTTTGCAGACAGCGTTAACAACAGCAAAAACTCTTGTTGCTTCCGCACCGGAAAGTCAGAGCGATGTTGATCAAGCAGGGAATACCTTGAAGGAAGCGATTGCAGCGCTAGAGAAGACTGACTTAGTGGAAGAAATTCTTCATTTAACCTTCGATAGGCAGGCAGATATAACAAAGATTGATAATACTTCACCGAATAATTTTGATGCAATAGCACCGGGAGTGACAGACGCTAACTGGGTGGAAGGTGTAAGCGGCTCAGCATTGGCATTTACCACTACTTCCTCCTTTGATATTCCTGCGCAAGATAAAATTGCAACTCCCAATATTACCATATCCTATTGGATCAAGCGAACCGGTACCTTAACAGGTGATAACAATCTGATATGGGCGAAAAATGCATCTACCTATAATGGTAACGGTTTCTTTATTAATAATCCGAACAGCACAAGTGAGGTAAGATCCGTATTCTTTATTATGGATGGTTTTAACGGATATTATATTAATCAGAATCCAAATGATTTTTTTAATCTGAATGAGTGGACGTATATAACAGTTACCTGGGATTCTGATACAAAGACATGCCATATATACAAAAATGGGGTGGATCAGACCATAACAAAGTTTGGAACTCCGTCAAGTATAAGCGGATCCGCATTGGCAGTAAACCGAATCGGCGAAAATGGATACCCGGGAAATGGATATCCGGTAGGAATGGTAATGGATGAACTGCAGATATTTAATAGCAGTCTGTCCTCAATGCAGATTGGAGCATTATATAATCAATATATTAATCCGGTAACACCGACGCCAGATCCGGTAACACCAACGCCAGACCCGGTAACACCAACGCCAGACCCGGTAACACCGACACCGGACCCAGTAACACCGACACCAGATCCGGTAACACCAACGCCAGACCCGGTAACACCGACACCGGACCCAGTAACACCGACACCAGATCCGGTAACACCGACACCAGACCCGGTAACGCCGACACCAGATCCGGTAACGCCGACACCGGCTCCGGTAACGCCGACACCAGACCCGGTAACGCCGACACCGGCTCCGGTAACACCGACACCGGCTCCCACATCAACGCCACATGTGGATGCAATTTCTACAAATAGCAGCGGCGTATCCGGAAATATATCTACATCAGTAGAACAGGGTGTAATTAAAGCTGTAGTAAATATAAATACGGATGCAATCCAAAAGGAAATAGCCGAGGCAACGCAGAAGAATCCTCTTCAGGTAAATGTTCTGATTTCATCTGAATATATACTGGAGCAAATGAAGAAGGATGGAAATTCTGGACTTAATATAGCGGTAATTGTTCCGGATGAGCTCCGTCAGGACAATGTATCGTCCAATATTACCGTGGATGCAGATATATTGAAAGCTGCAAAGAATGCAAAAAGGAATATTACAGTTACTGCAGAAAATAATGACGGACATATTCTTTATTCATGGACCTTTACAGCAGATAATTTAAGTAGATCTAAAAAGGATATTAGTGACCTGAATATATCCTTAGCTGTGAACAAGGCTGATAAAAAAACAGAGCCAGGGAAAATTCTGAATACAGATAAGAAGGCTGATTCAGGGGCAGCGGGTCTGTTAATAGATTTCAGCCAAAGCAACGTATTGCCGGCACAGGCTCAGGTTAGTATCTATGTGAAAGGCTATATTGATGGCATTAAAGAAAATAGTAAGGTTTATTTATATTATTATAATGAAAAGACAAAAAAACTTGAAGTATTACCATACAGCTCAGGATATAAGGTTGATACTGACGGCTATGTCACAATAAAGCTGGTTCATTGCTCACAATATGTATTGTTACCTGAGAAAGCTGCAAAAAATGTACAGACTTCTTTAGATAATCAGGTAAAGGTGAATATTGTAAAGAAAACCTTGTATGTGAATAAGAAGCAGCCATCAAAATTTGCTTTAAAGGTAACTCTTCCAAGTACGCTGGAGATGGTTTCCTCTTTCGCAGAAGAGACCTCAGGCAGTGCAATTGGAGCAGTAACAGTAACTTATAAGTCGAGCAACAATAAGGTTTGTGTGGTGGATAGTAAGGGAGTAGTTCAGGCTAAAGGAATAGGTAAAGCAACTATTACTACAAAGATAACGTTATATTACGGCAAGACAAAAACATTTAAAACGCAGGTTGTGGTAAAAAAGCCATAAAGTGGGACTTTTGAAATAAGAATATAGGGTATAAGCCAATCAATTTGGCTTATACCCATGTTTAATGCATACAGGAGGAGTTTATGACCAAACTTAGATCATTACCATTAAAACAGATAACAATCGATGATAGCTTCTGGAACAAATATACGAAACTGGTACCGGAAGTAATCATACCCTATCAATGGGATATTTTAAATGACAAGGTAGAAGACGCAGAACCAAGCCATTGCATCAACAATTTTGAGATAGCGGCAAAATTAAAGGAAGGAGAGTTCCAGGGGGCGGTATTTCAGGATACGGATGTGGCGAAGTGGCTGGAAGCGGTTGCATTCTCTCTGGCTTCCCGGCCCGATCCCGAGCTGGAGAAGTCGGCAGATGAAGTAATTAAGTTAATTGGAAAAGCCCAAGCAGAGGATGGATATTTAAATACGTATTTTACGATTAAGGAACCCGCACTGCGCTTCACTAATCTTAAGGAGGGGCATGAACTATACACGGCAGGGCATTTGATAGAAGCAGCCGTGGCTTATTATAAAACGACAGGTAAGGATGAATTCCTTAAAATTATGATGCGCTTTGCGGATTTGATCTGTTCCGTTTTTTCTGAGGAAAACAACTCAAAGGGATATCCCGGACATCAGGAGATTGAGCTGGCTTTAATTAAGCTTTATGAGGTTACCGGTACTAAGAAGTATATGGAGCTTGCAAAAGCATTTATTGAACGTAGAGGGAAAGCTCCGAATTATTTTCTTGAAGAGGAGAAAACCCCTTTGTACAAGAATATCTTTCCTGAGCTTCAAGATTATCTGCCGATTTATTCTCAGTCACATATACCGGCCAGAGAGCAGACGACAGCAGAGGGTCATGCGGTCAGAGCTGTGTACATGTATTGTGCCATGGCTGACCTTGCATATGAATATGGTGACCAGGAGCTCTTCCAAGTTTGTGAAAAGTTATGGGACAATATCGTATCACGCAGGATGTATATTACAGGAGGGATAGGAAGCTCAGGACTTCTGGAACGGTTTACAACGGATTACGATCTGCCGAATAACAGTAATTATGCTGAAACCTGTGCTTCCATTGGTTTGGCGTTGTTTGGAAGACGTATGGCTCAGATTACACATGATGGCAGATATATGGACATTGTTGAAACAGCTTTGTATAATACAGTCCTTTCCGGCATTGCCATGGACGGAAAAAGCTTCTTCTATGTGAATCCCCTTGAGGTTTGGCCGGATAACTGTATGCCCCGAACTTCGAAGGAGCATGTAAAGCCTGTTAGACAGAAGTGGTTTGGTGTTGCCTGCTGTCCTCCTAATATAGCAAGGACATTAGCTTCCTTGGGAGAATATGCATATTTTACATCAGAGGATTCCCTGTGGGTTAACCTGTTTATTTCTGGTACGGTCAAGGCAAATATCAAAGGAAAAGAGATTAGTGTTGATGTTCAGACGGAATTTCCTCATAAGGGCAGAGTACAGCTTTCCATTGGAGGCGGCTCCGAGCTTACCTTTACCCTTGCTGTCCGGATTCCGGGATATGTCAGGGAGTATAGTGCATCTCTTGATAAAGCGGAGATAAAAGATGCCGAGTGCCAGAATGGATATTTATATATCGAAGTGAGCGGACAAAGTCTGTTGGAGCTGGAATTTTCCTTACCGGTACGATTCCTGCATGCGAATCCGCTGGTACGCGAGGACAGCGGTAAAGTAGCAATTCAAAAAGGACCCCTGATTTACTGTCTGGAAGAGGCAGATAATGGGGGCAACCTGCCGGCTGTTTATATTGATACGAAAAAGCCTATAAAAGAAGAATATATTCCGGAATTACTTGGAGGAACAACAGTACTTACGGTGTACGGCAAAAAGCTTTCCGACTCAAATTGGAAGGAAAAAGAATTATATAAGGAATCCGAATTGATTTGGGAAGATAAAGAGTTCAAGGCAGTGCCCTATTGCTACTGGTGCAATCGTAAACCGGGTGAGATGCTGGTTTGGATTAAGGAATTACTGTAATGAACAGTATTATTGATGTGAAAATGATAAAACATCTGATTTGTCAGGAAGATCAATGGGGTAGACATAAGGATATAGTTGGAATGTTTGCAAAAGAAAAATGAGAAAGGCAAATAATGAACAATGATAAAAGTAAAATCACTTCAATTAGATTAGGATTGGATAAAATAAGATATAAGTTAATCGGAAGCTTCCTTGTTCCTGTTGTATTGATACTGTTGCTTGGTATCATCTGCTACCTGGAGGCTTCTGCCGGAATAGCAGACAAATATGAGTCCGCAGCACAGACAAGCATGACCATGACAGCGAAATATTTTGATACCGTTTTAGCTGCCATAGAGAGCAAAGCCATGCAACTCGATACGGATTCAATCGTATCAAGATACTTTAGCGGAAATTATGAATATGATTCCATTGAGCAGAAAAAGAGGATGGAAGAAATTGTGTCAAAAATGCTTTCAATCACTCTTTCGGATAAGAGTATCAGTCATATTTATATTTTTTCCAAAGACGGTTATGGATTGTCTTCCGATGGAAAAATGCTAAATCATTTGTATGAGGAATTTACTATATCAGAAGATATGGATAAAATCGGTGATCACGAAGCTATCTGGCTCGGGACACATTCCGACATGGATCATTTAACAGGACAGACTTCCGATCAGTACTGCATTTCTTATATAAGAAAGCTCCATAATCAAAGCAATGATCCAATTGGATTTATCGTAGTTGATGTTAAATATAATTTTATTAAATCAGCATTGGATAGTATAGCATTGGAAAAAAACAGCTTTCTAGGGTTTGTTACTAATGATAAAAGGGAAATAACAGTGGACTGGAGTGAGACGGAAAAGCAGACAGAGCTACAATTTTCCTTGCAGAGCTTTTATAACTCGGATGGAGAAGAAAAATCAGAATATGTATCTGTGAATAAAAAAGCTTACATGTATCTGGAGTCTAAGGTTGAATCGGCAGGTGTGACCATATGTGCACTGATTCCAAAGACAGTAATATTGGAGCAAAGCAGCGGTATGAAGAGAATAACCGTAATCTTTGTTTTGATTGCCAGTGTAATCGCAATTACCATTGGATCCGTTATGGCAGGAGGTATCGGAGGAACCATTCACAAGATTAATAAAGTACTGGAACGTGTAACAGAAGGAGAGCTAAACTCCAGTTTGACGACGAAAAGGAGGGATGAATTCAAAGTACTTACCGACAGCATTAACGGCATGATAAAAGGAATGAGGGAGTTAGTGGCTAAGATGGCACAGGTAAGCGGTGATGTTAATAATTCCTCACAAAATGTTGTTATGAGTTCGGAAACTCTCCTTCATGCTTCGGACAAAATAGATTCCGCTTCGAACGATATCAGGGCTGGAATGGAGCAGCAGGCGCAGGACACGCAGGAATGCCTTGTGAAGATGGAAGGTTTGGCAGTCCAGATACAATTAGTAAAGGATCATATTGATAAAATCGAGAAGTCAGCCAGACACTCCGTGGACATTTCCCAAAAAGGCCTGGATACGACAAAACAGCTGAAAGCCAAATCCGATACAACCAATATGATCACCGGCGATATTGTTACTGACATGAGAGAGCTGGACGAAAAATCAGAGAGCATCACCCAATTTGTCAAAATCATAAATGATATTTCCGCACAGACAAATTTGCTGTCACTCAATGCAAGCATAGAAGCAGCAAGGGCAGGAGCAGCCGGTAAGGGCTTTTCGGTGGTAGCATCAGAAATTGGTAAACTGGCAGAAGAGTCTGAACATGCTGCAGGCCAAATTATCAAGGTTGTA
Organism: Clostridiales bacterium; assembly: GCA_012839295.1. Classification (GTDB taxonomy): domain Bacteria; phylum Bacillota; class Clostridia; order Lachnospirales; family Lachnospiraceae; genus Mobilitalea. The sequence continues at coordinate 216,763 of DUNO01000048.1, read as the reverse complement.
AATTCCATCCGTAATCAGAGCACGAAAACTCTTGATACGGCCTTAAGGGCTGAGGAAGTTGTGAAGGAACAGGATATCCTGTTGACAGAAACGTTAAGTGTATTCAATATCATCGCACAATCGATCCACATCCTTTTGACAGATCTGAAGCAAATAACATTAAGTATTGATCGTATGGATGATTCAAAAAACGAAACATTGGCAGCAATCGAAAACATTTCAGCGGCAGCGCAGGAAACAGCGGCAAATACCATCGGGTTGGCAGATATTATTGGGCAGCAGGTGCAGGTTGCAGAGATATTAAAGGAAGCTGTGAATAATTTAAACAGTAATGCTGTTGATCTGAATAATACAGTACAAATATTTCGGATATCATAATTTTTGGTTTTTCTACGATATCTGTAAAGTAGCCTCCAATTAGAATTTTTATAATTCTTTGATTGGAGGCTATGTCTGTAAAGATGTTTTTCTGCCTCTATTGACACAGGTTTAAAATGGCATTAAAGTAGAGCTATATCATCGGAAAGGGAAATTCTATGAGAGCTGTAATAAAAAAGGCCAAATGTTCGAATAAAGTGAATAAAACCAGAATCCGAGGGTTGTATAACAGGATGAAGCTGTCACAAAAGATTTTATTTTCTTTTATTATAGCTGCAATTATTCCCCTGCTAATTCTTCAGATGATTTCTTATTATTATAATAAACAATATATCAATAATAAAATAAGCCAGCTTATGGAAAATAACCTATCGCAGACGGTAGATAGAGTAAATCTGACTCTGGATGTATATACGAATGTCGTATATCAGATTTATCGGGATGATGAGATCGTTAAGAATATATCTTTGCTTATGAACGATTCCAGGACGGATAAAGCGGTCGCTTACAATGCCATTAATAACCGCCTAAAGCAATATATTAATTCAGTTGACGGCATCCGGTGTCTTAGCATCATATGTGTGGATGGAAGTTCCGTAACCTATGATCTAAAAAAGGATTCTGCAATCGATAGCATCTGGCAGGATTACGGTGATCTTAGAATGATAGAACCCTATAAGAATACAATTGATAAAGCGGGAATGATATTAACGCCGACCATGAAAATAAAGGATAAGGATAAAGATGTCTATGTCTTCCATATATCAAAACAACTCTTTAACTTTAATCATTTAGAGGAAGGCTCAATTGCGACCGCTGTAATGTCCATTGATGAGGATGTATTGAACAATTTATGCAATATTAAGGAGGGAGGTAAAGGAGCCCTGGATTATAGCTTTAATTTTATTCTGGATGAGAACAGGAATGTAATCTCCTATCCGGACCAGATGTATACCGGGATTCAGATAGACTCCAAGCTTAGTATTGAGCGGTTTGTCTCAGTCACCGGCCAGTTGAACAATAAGAAAATATCCGTAAATACCTATAAGGACGATTCAACAGGCTGGGTATTTTATAATATTTATGATGAGGATTATATGCTGAAGGACATTAAGCACCTGCAGAAGCTGGTTTATATCAGCGGAGCAGCCGCTCTGATTTTTTCAGTAGCATTGATTATATATTCCGTCAAAAAGATTGTAAAATCCGTGAAAAAGATAATCAAAGGAATTCAGCGGGTCAAAAAAGGTGATTTTGATACGGAGGTAACTGTGGATACACTGGACGAAATGGGGGAAATCGCAGCTCATTTCAACGAAATGACGAAGGAGATCAAGAACCTGATTATCCAGGTTACACAGGCAACAAAAAATCAGAAGGACGCAGAAATAAAAGCATTGGAAGCTCAGATAAATCCACATTTTTTGTATAATACTCTTGATGCAATAAACTGGATGGCAATTGATAAGGAAGAATACGGGATTAGCACGATGCTGCGAAATCTGGGCGTTATTTTAAGATATAGTATTAATGACAGTAATAAGGAGGTTATGCTGTGGCAGGAGATGGACTGGCTTGAGAAGTACGTCAGCCTGTACCGTATGCGGTTGAATAAAGGGTTTGAATGCATTATTAATATGGAAGAAGCCATTAAGAATGTAAAGATCCATAAGCTATTACTGCAGCCTTTTATAGAAAATTCCATAATACACGGGATAAAGGAAATCGAAGAGAGAGGGGTAATCCATATTGATTGCATGAAGGCTGAAGGAGAGGATTTTATTCATATTATCATTGAAGATAATGGCAAGGGGATATCGCCTGAGCAGCTAAAATTATATAATAACCGGGAAAAGGCGATTGCATATGATGGGAGAAGCATTGGTATGCATAATGCTTTTTCAAGAATCGTAATATATTACGGAAATGCTGCAAAATGGGAAATTAACAGTATTGAGGGGAGCGGCACTGTTATAACAATAAAGTTGCCAATTGTCGATTGGGGGACAGCGGATGAGAATTATAATTGTTGAAGATGAGATTAAGATACGGGAGGGCCTATCGAAGCTAATTGATAAACATACTCCACATGAGATTATTGGGGAGGCAAAAGACGGGGAAGAAGGTCTTGAGCTGATACTTCGCCTGAAACCGGATCTGGTGATTTCGGATATTAGGATGCCGGTAATGGATGGCCTGGAAATGCTGACAAGGCTGAATGGGATGAAGGTAAGGATTCATGCGGTTATTTTAAGCGGATATTCCGAATTTGATTATGCCAAACGGGCAATCGGACTTAATGTAAAGGACTATTTACTGAAGCCGGTAACCTTAGAGGATGTCCAATTACTCCTGGAACGGATGGAAAAGAAAATAGCAGAGGAGCGCCTGGCGCAAAAGGGAACCCCCCAGAGCTGCATCAGAGATGTTATACTGGGAAGCACGGAATATGATGAAGAAACAATACGGTCTATCTGTGGTTTTAAACTGACCATGCGGTATCAGATGTATCTGGGGTATATTGGTGCAACAAGAGCTACCTACAGTGCAGAATATATTGAAAGGATGGAATTGATCAGGAATAGGTTTCCTGAAACCGTCATCCATACGATACATATGGAAGCAACCAAAGAGATTGTAACCCTGATCGCAGGAGAAATATCATATGAAGAAATCAGTGATTATTTTGAGAGAAGAGTTCTGGCAACACTCAAGGGAAGGGAGGAGCAGACGCCTTGGAGTGCAGCAAGGTTTGAGAAGCTGACAGAACAGGCAAAAACCTACAAGGGTTTAAAGAATATCCAGAAATTCGGTATTTCCATTGAGAATGACTTGCTTATAACACGGGAAAGGATATCCGGGCTAAGGAAGGCGAAATACCGATATCCGATTGAGATAGAAAATAAGATAAAAGCGGAGATATGTAATGGGACTCGTGATAAGCTTGACGAATATAAAAATGAGTTTTTTCTATTTATGAAAAACAAAGGATACGAGCCTGCCAGCGTAGTTGATGGTTATATGAGATTGTATACGGCAACAGCAAATTTACTGCAGGAGATCGATACCAAAAACTATGAAATACTTCGGCAGATGAATATTTTAATGCAGATCAGTGAGGCCAGGACAAGGGTTGAGCTTGAAAAAGCTTATTCGGAAGTAATTCATTTATTGGTAAGCGTCAAGGAGAAAAGGGAGGATATCCGAAATTACACAATAAAACGTACCATTAATTATATCAGGGATCATTATAAAGAAGGGATAACGCTGGAGGAGACGGCTCACAAATTAAATATTACTCCGGAATATCTTTGTACTCTTTTTAATAGGGAGCTTGGCATGAACTTTTCGGCCTTCCTCACTGAATTCCGGTTAAGTCATGCAAAGCGATTATTAAAAGGCACGGAATTGAAGATATATGAAATAGCAGCTGAAGTAGGTTATAGTGATCCAAAATATTTTAATCGTGTTTTTAAGGAGAAATATGGGGTTTCTCCGGGGGAATTCCGTCAGAATTTATAATTGCTGGCCAAAGTATGGGATACAGAGGTATAAAATGCCGCAGATGGCGGCTTGGAGGAGTGTATCATGAAAAAAATTGCTTTTGTTATGCTTGGTCTTACAGCTATTCTGTTAATGGGGTGTAGCAGCCAGTCAGAAAAGGTTGCAACCGAAGCCCAGGAAACAGAAAAAGAAAAACTTGTCATCTGGTCATATTATGAAGTGGATGAACAGCAGAAAAGCCTGGATAAGCTGGTTCATGATTTTAATATTAGCCAGAAGCATTATGAGGCTAGCTGGGAATATATACCGATGACGGATTTTACGAAGCGTTTGTCGATGGGGTTTACGGAAAAAGAATTACCGGACATTGTTATCATCGATAACCCGGACATGCGTACTTATATTAACTTTGGCCTGTTTGAGGATATCACGGACTATATGGTAAAAAAAGAGGACATAGTGGACTATTACCCGGAAGTGATCAGCTCCTGTATCTATAATGGAAGATATTATGGCCTGCCCTTTTGCTGTAATAATCTTGCTTTGTATTATAATAAGGACTTGTTCGAAGAAGCGGAATTAAAGCCGCCAAAGACCTGGGAGGAATTTGTGGCAGCGGCGAAAGAGCTTACAAGGGATAAAACCTTTGGGTTTGCAATGAGTGCAATTGACAGTGAGGAAGGAGCCTATCAGTTCCTCCCCTGGATATTGTCTACCGGAACTGCAGTAACGGAGGTAGGTGACCAGGATGCTGTGAGAGCCTATTCCCTGATTGATAATCTTGTCAATGACGGATCTTTAAGCACGGAGTGTATTAATTGGACGCAGATTGATGTTGCACGGAAATTTATCAGCGGGGAAGCTGCCATGATTGAAAACGGTCCGTGGGTATTGTCAATGTTAAAAGACTCCGGAATTAATTTTGGGATTGTGGAGCTGCCTTCGGATAAGAGAAGTATTACGATTCTTGGCGGTGAGAATCTGGCCGTAATAAAAGGGAGCAACGTAAAAGGGGCGATGGCATTTCTTGATTATTACAGCCAGGAGAAAGAAATGCTTGAAATATGCCAGGCATCGAACGCTATTGTACCAAAAAGGAATCTCGCGATTGAAAACTACAGTCAGGATCCTTACTATAGTGTATTTGTAGGGCAGATGGATTACGGGATATCCAGGAGCAGCTATCCTTCCTGGAAAATGATTTCCGGGGTACTAAATGAAGCACTCTATGATATCATCATTAAGAACACTCCGGTTCAGGACATCGGAGATCAGGTAATAGAGAAGCTAAACAAGGCAAAATAAACAGGTTTTAAAAAGTAAGATGAATATAATCCACTAAGCTTAATATTTTAGAATTACCATACCTGCATTCCCTCCTTATAATGTAATTGTAAACGGAATAATACCGTTACATAAAATTATAAGGAGGGAATTTCTATGAAAAAGGTTATGGCTTTAATACTTATGCTGGTGCTTACCGTATCAATGATATCTGGCTGTTCAAAGAAAACTTCAGGTACCACATCAGATCAATCAACCGATGTTACGCAAGGGGGTGCTATGCAGGAGGAAACTACAGGCAAGACCGGTTCAGCAGGAAAAAAGGAAGTAGTAATCTGGGATTATTTCGAGACAGATGCCCAAAAAGAAATGATGAAGACATTAATTGATGGTTTTAATTCATCCCAGACAGAGTTCGTAGCATCCCATGTATATGTACCATTCGCAGATTATGAGAAGCAGTTAACATTAGGTGTTGCTTCCGGTGAATTACCAGATCTGGTCATCCTGGATGGCTGTGATATGGCATCGTTTATCTCTCTCGGATTATTCGGGGATATTACGGGTCAGACCACCGACATTGAGTGGAATGCATACATAGAAGGGCCATTAAGCTCTACCATGAAGGATGGTAAGCATTACGGGGTTCCGTTTGCTACAAACTGTACAGCATTATTCTACAATAAGGACATGTTCGATGCGGCAAAGCTTGCATATCCGGATGAAAATACTACCTGGGCGCAGTTCAGGGAAATGGCTAAGGCATTAACAAAGGATGGTGTAATCGGATTTGGAAATGCAGGCACAAACACAGATGAAGGTACCTTCCAGTGCTTACAGTGGATTTACACCGCAGGCGGTTCTTATACAGATATTAAGGGCGGTGTCAAAGCATTTGATTTAATGCAGAATATGATTGAAGAAGGCTCATGGTCAAAGGAAAGTGTTAACTGGACGCAGTCAGACGTTTGCAATAACTTTATCGGTGAAAACCTTGCAATGATGCAGAATGGTCCCTGGCAGATCCCTGGTATTGCAGCAAATGCTCCTGACTTAAACTATGGAGTTACTGTATTACCTAAGTTTGACGAGAATTCCGGACAGGCAACATCAATTCTCGGCGGCGAGAATATGGGGGCTGTAAGCAAGGATGATATGAGCGGAGCGGTAGCATTTATCAAATATTATGATCAGACAGACATAATGATAAAAGCGATGCAGCAATACGGCTCATTCCCTCCTAAGACAGAAGCAGCAAAGGATTCCTACTGGACAAGTGATCCCATTCAGAAAGCATTTATCACACAGCTTAATACATCCATCCCAAGAGGTCCGTCAGCATTATGGCCTTCTTACTCAGCAGCAATCCAGCAGGGCGTTCAGGAAGTTATGACTTCCGCAAAAACACCTGAAAAGGCAGCAGAAGATACACAGGCAGCAGTAGATGCGGTAGAATAAGTTCTCATATGATTGGGGCTTTTGCAAAACATAGGTCTTTTGCTTTGCAAAAGCCTTTCATATCGAAAAACGGGTGTATCTTTATTGTTTAAGCGCAGAATATGAGAGGTGAATTTCTGATGAAAAAATTAAAAATAAAATCGGGTACAATACTAGGTTGGGCATTTTCTTTGCCGGCACTGATTTATATGTTAGTGTTTATAGGATATCCGATTATACAAAATATAATATTGAGCTTTAAAAATGTAAATGTATATACCTTTGCCAATAAAGATGCACAGAATTTTATCGGTTTTGATAACTATATTGAGCTTTTTACGGATCCAAACTCCGTATTATTAAATTCCATTGTTAAAACCTTGATTTTTACCGTAGGATCAATTTTTTTTCAATTCATTATCGGCTTTGCATTGGCATTACTATTTAATAAAAAATTCCCGGGTTGTTCCTTTTTCCGTGGTGTAACAATGATTTCCTGGCTGTTGCCTGTGACTGTCTCCGGATTACTGTTCAAATTTATGTTTGCAGCAAGCGGAGGTATTATTAATCAGTTTCTCGTAACCTTCGGTGCCATTAATAAACCAATCGAATGGCTTCTTAATCCGGTAACTGCAACGGTTGCAATTATCATAGCAAATATTTGGGTCGGTATACCCTTCAATATGATGTTGATATTAACGGGATTGACAACAATACCAAATGAAGTTTACGAAAGTGCAAGTATTGATGGAGCCAATGGCATCCAGAAATTATTCAGGATCACTATTCCTATGATTAAATCAGCGATCATGTCTGTATTAACCTTAGGATTTGTATATACATTTAAGGTATTTGATCTTGTATGGGTTATGACGAAGGGAGGACCGGTGAATTCTACACAACTGGTTTCAACCTATTCCTATCGTCTCTCCTTTGAGGAATTTCAATTTAGTAAGGGTGCATCCGCTGCCAATATATTATTTATTATTCTGCTATTTGTAGGTCTGTTCTATATACAGCTGATCAAAGAAGACGAGGTGATGTAGCATGAAGAAGATAAATATAGCAAATGAAACAAAAAAGAAAATATTGTTAAGTATTGTCGGTTTTATTGTTTTTGCCATCTTTATATTTCCGTTATATTGGATGATAGTAACCTCGTTAAAAACACAGGTGGAGATTTTCAGTATCCCAACCCCGCTTTGGCCTGAGAACCTGACCTTCAAGGCATATATTGACCAGTTTGCAGCATCCAGTGATACATTCCTTGGTTTTAGAAATAGTTTAATCATTTCTCTGGGAGCCATGGTTATTGCTACCGTGTTAGCAATTCCGGCATCCTATGGACTTGCAAGATTCCGGTTTAAAGGAACAAAAGTGATTATCCTTTTATTTCTGATAACACAGATGCTTCCGTCAACGCTGGTATTAACCTCGTTATACATCATGTTCTCCGGTATGCATTTATTAAATAAGTATCTGGCGCCCATTATTGCAGATGCGACGATTGGTATTCCTTTTTCCGTTATTATCTTAAGAACTTATTTTCTCTCAATACCGAAGGAACTGGATGAAGCAGCTAAAATCGATGGTTGCGGACACCTTAGGGCATTTGTACGGATCATGCTTCCGATTGCAAGGCCTGGAATTATCGTTGCGGCAGTATTTTCGTTTATGTTTGCCTGGGGGGATTTGATTTATGGAATTACCTTTATTACGAATCCCACCATGCGCCCTATTACTTCAAGCATCTATAATTATGTTCAGCAGTATCAGACTCTGTGGAACTCCACCATGGCCTTTGGTATTATAGCGATATCACCAGTTATTATTATCTTTATCTTTGCGCAGCGCTACATTGTAAGCGGACTTACGAATGGAGCTGTAAAGGCATAATGGAGTATCGAGCTATATATAAAGTATTGGATAAACAGGAATAGACGTAAATAGGCATAAATAGGTTGTTTTTGATGCCTTATTATAATGTGTTACTGCACTGACCATATGATAAGGGGGTGGCTTAGGAACAGATAACGGAAATAAACAATTGTATAGTATGAAATGGTTAATTGTGAGGAGGTAAACATGAAAAGGTCAGCTAAAAAGAGAATTTTTTCTTTAGTACTTAGTATTATTATGCTTATAACCTGCGTACCGTATGCTCCGCAGAAGGTGTCTGCATCTGAGTCTACCGGTATTACCAAAACGACTGAGGCGACCATAGTTGATGATTTTACAGGAGGTGCGCTTGATCCTGCCTGGTATGGTAGTTCAGGAAGTGTTACTTGGAGTAATGGCAACTTGAATTTAAAGCACAGTGATAATACTGCTGCGAATCTTGCTACGATCAAACGGAATGTGGGTAACGGCAAGTTTTCCGTAGAGGTAAAATGGAGCGATTTAGCTCCGGCTACAGGAGGCAATAATGCGGTATTTATTTTAAGAGTTAGTGATGGAAGCTCGGCTAATAACAATTGCGTTGAGATACAGAGGTTTAGCAATGGTGATTTAAAACTTCTGTTAATTAACGATACGAAGCAGACAACATATACTACTAGTTCAGCTTCTTTTACATCCAATCATGGTTGGTTTAAGATCGGTTATGATGATATAACAAAGACTGTAATTGCTCAGTATAAAGTGGAGGACAGTGAGTCTTACAAGTCGATGACTGGTAATGGTAGTGCTATGACTAATTTTGGAAATGCACATGTAGCGGAGCTGCGTGCACAAAAATGGGGCGGTTCAACTACTATGACAGTAAATATTAAGAAGTTTTTATCTACCTTCACTAAAAAAGCAGCTTATGAAAATAACATAGTGGATGACTTTTCTGTGCCGGAACTGGATAGTACTTGGTATGGAGCTTCCGGAAATGTTTCTCTTGATAATGGATATTTAAACCTCAGCAGTACAGGATCCAGTATCAGTATGATAAAGAGGGACGTGGGAGATAGGGATTTTTCGGTGGAAGCTTCTGTTTCCGGATCCGCAATTTCCGTCACTGGATCCGCAATTCTGCGAACGTCTCTTAATTCCTCAAGTACGAATTATGCACAAATGGCGGTTTTGAGTGATAAGATTATATTTACTGTTAACGATAATGGTACAATAACTGAAAAAAGTGTCAGTGTTGCAACGGGTTCAGCCTGTGTCCGAATTGACTATGATAGGGCAACAACTCAATTGGATGCTTATTACAAGCTGAATGATACGGGCGGATTCATTCTAATGCCGGGCAGTGGCAAGGTTGTGAGTGGTTTAACTGGTGTGCATACGGTGGAATTAATTGCGACGGGAGATAATTTGGTCGGTTTTGATAAAATTGACTGTGCATATAATATTGCTCCTAATCTAACCTTGAGGTCTAATCGCTTTAATGTGACAATAGATGAAGAAACGGGTGGGGTGTATCAGTTAGCCGATCCATCAGATGGATATGGAACAAATTATGTTATAAATCCTACAATTAAGTCAGCATTTAATATCAATGATTCCCGATGGGTTGGTGATATGAAATTCACGTTAAAAAAAGCAGGGGATTCTAGTTATAGTAACGTAGTGACATCTCTTTCTGATGATGTTCGTAAGGTGTCAAGATTAGAGGGCAATACGATTCAGGTAGCTTATAAGAATGCTTCGACAAATCAATATGGAATCAAAGATTTTGCCCTGACGGAAACCTATCAGCTTAATGACACTGGGGATCAATTGGACTGGACAATTGATATTGATAACACGTCAGGCAAGCAAATTGAATTTGCGGATATTGGTTTTCCGTTATTGATGAATTCATTCTGGTCCCAATCCGGACAGGATGCCATTTATGAGCAGAATGTTGCCCGGCATTCCTATGTAGCTAAAGATGGATCATATATCTTTTGGCAGAGACCAAATGGCGATGGATCTTTTCTTGTAATGATACCGCAGGAGGGAACCTCCCTTGAATTCAAGGATAAGGCAAGATATAATGAAGGTACATTTGCTGAAAGTGATCCCTATTGGGAAGGATTGGTGGAATACTTTATTCATTCAGCCCAGATTAGCAAGACACGGGCTGGTGCGTATTTACCGGCAACTTCCCTGACCCTGGAGCCTTCGGAAAAACAAACCTATGGATTTACATTCCGCTGGGCTTCCAATTATTCTGAATTACGTGATATCCTGTATAATGCCGGTCTGGTGGATGCAGTATCTTTGCCGGGAATGGTAATACCAAGTGATATGAAGGCAACCCTTGCGGTTCGCTGTAAGGATGCAATTAACAGTGTTGAAGCACAGTATCCGAATGAAACAACGATAATCAGTAAGGAATCAAAAAATGGCTATAACATATACGAAATTCAGTTCTCCAAATTAGGAGTAAACTATATTACGATTCATTATGGTGGAAATAAGGAAACCGTGTTGCAATACTATGCTACGGAACCGATTGAGAAATTAGTTCAAATTCAATCAGATTTCCTTGTTAATAATCAGCAGGCCAAAACTACAAAAAGCTATAATGGCGCCTACTTACAATGGAGTATGTCAACCAGTAAACTAATAACCTACGATGATTACCCTGGCGGTGGTTGGAAGCAATGGATGGCAGGCGGTTCGGATGATCTTGGATTGTCTCCTGCCGTATTTCTTTCCGAAAAAAATATTACGGATCCGGATCAGGGGCAAATTGATTCTCTGGAATATTATCTGAAAAACTTTATATGGGGTTATTTACAAAAAAATGATACTTATGAGGTTTACCGTTGGTATGATGGAAAGGATGGTGTACCAAGTGATACGGGAACCTGGAGATCCTATAACTATGTGCATGTAGCAAATACTTATTACAATATGTATCAGATTGCGAAGAGATATCCTGAGATGACCCAGTTTCGTACAGCTGATGAGTATTTACTTATGTGTTACAATACTCTAAAAGCATATTTTACATTTAGTATGTTTGGCAATGGAGCCTACGAGATGGGAAATATGGGTGAGATGAACTTACCGAACATTCTGGTTTCTTTACAGACGGAGGGGCATAATACGGAATATACATGGTTACTATCCAAGGTTAATGAAAAGGCGGATGCCTTGTTTGCTCAGAAGTATCCATTTGCTTCGGAGATGAGTATTGATACCACTGGCTTTGAAACCTGTTATACTCTGGCTAAGATGTACGGTAATGACGAGTTGGTGGAAAAGGTAACTAAGGCATCGCTTGCCAGCCGTGGTGTACAGCCATTATGGTATTTCTATGGTTCAGACAACCGCCATATGGGTGAATCATGGTGGAACCTGGGATACGAAACACAACTGGGTGCATGGCAGCAACAGGATTATCTATATAATTATTTGGATTCAGATGCTGAGAATTTTGATGACATTATGAGGGTAACCTATGGCGCATATCTGGGAGGATGGGCAAACATCAATTCAGGTCAGATCAGTTCGAATCCGAAAAACTATGGTGCGGCTTCATGGCAATATCAGAGTGAAAAAGGTACCAGTAATTACAACTATATTCCAAATATCGATGGTTGGTGGGCTTGGTCTGGTGAAGCGGATCTTGGTTTCTGGGGTGGCTTGAAAACCGCATCTGTCAATATTGTAGAGGATGATATTGTAGGACTGTATGGATATGGCTGTGATTTAAACTATGAAGCTGGTACATATTCCATCACACCAAAGGATGGTGTACGAACCAGGTTAACTCTTTACAATAAGAATAAGTTTTCAGTCGGACTTGATAAGGCAAAGTATACCAAAGCTGTAATATCAGATGATTTAAAAGAAATTACGATTACGCTTGAAAATGTGACAGGCAAGGAATATTCGCCTGAAATAACATTCCGGAATTTGCCACAGGGTGATTATGAGGTTTTTGTAGATAATGCAAAGGTACAGGATATCACCAGCGACGGCAACGAGGCTGTTATTGATTTGAGTTTATCCAATAGTAATAACAATGTTATCCGGATTCTGAAAACATCAGAGCCGGAAAATACAGTGCATAGCATTACCGTTGATGCTAATGGAGGAGAATGTGAAATAACGGCTCTTCAGACCAATGAAAACGGAAGGCTTACGAGCCTGCCGGAGGCGACGAGGGATGGCTACAGCTTTGACGGTTGGTATACTGAGAAGACTGGCGGAGACAGGATCACAATGGATACCGCATTTACGGCCAATGCGACTATTTATGCTCATTGGAGTGAAGAACAGGCAACAGAACCGGAAAATACAGTATACAGCATTACCGTTGACGCTAACGGAGGAGAGTGTGGAATAACGGCTCTACAGACTAATGAAAACGGAAGGCTTACGAGCCTGCCGGGGGCGACGAGAAATGGTTACAGCTTTAGTGGTTGGTATACTGAGAAGACTGGAGGAGACAAAGTCACAACGGACACAGTGTTTGCCGCTGATGCAACTATCTATGCCCATTGGAGTGCAGAACAGACAGCATCACCAACTCCAGCACCGGAGGATATACCGACAGTGGTACCCGGTACGCCATCTGGAGCAATGCCGACGCCGGTGCCAACCATAGCGCCGAAACCGACTCCTGCTGTAGAGAAAGTGGAAAGTAAAGATAATCAGGCATCCGTTACTCTGAAGTCCACTCAAAGCGAAGGAACCATGAAGATTGAGGCTAGTGTTTCTGAGGATGAGATCAAGAATCTATTGAAGAGTATATCAGATGATAACACCAAAACAGTAAATGTGCCGGTTGTTTCCGATCGTTTAATCAATCAGATAAGCAGCGGTGAATTATCTAAAGTAGATATATCCTTGAGCTTGGCTAATGAATTACTCAGCGGTGAGAATGCAGATAAGTTAAACATTAATTTATCAGCGGATTTATTGAAGGTAGCAGCGGATAAGAGAACCGATGTCAATGTTGCAGTTAAGGATGAAACAGGTAAGGAAATCTATTCATGGAGCTTTGGTGGTTCAGATCTGGCAAATTCCACGAAGTCTCTAACAGATGTAAATTTATCCTTGTCCGTGGAAAAAGTTTCAAATGACAGTAATTTAAATAAATTACTTAACAATGGAGACAGTCAGGAAAATATAAATAATGGCGTAGTGGTAAGATTTAACCATCATGGAGAATTGCCTGGGCAGGTTTCTGTTAGAATTTATGCAGGTAATCTGATGAATGCACAGAGTGGCAGCAGAATTTACTTATATTATTATAATTCTGGGACAGGTAAGCTGGAAGATTTGCCTTACAACTCCTCCTATGCAGTTGATGCAGACGGTTATATTACCTTCCAATTAATTCATTGCTCTGATTACGTGTTACTGCCGAAGGCTGCTGACAGCAGCGTAGTTACATCACTTTCGAAGCAGATTACGGTAACAGCAGAAAATAAGACCCTTTATACAGGTAAGTCAAATCATTCACAGACTGATATAACGGTTAAATTACCATCCACTTTGGAGTTATTGCCATCCTTAAAAGATAAAACATCAAGCAGTGCTGTTGGAGCAGCAGTTGTAAGTTTTTCATCTGAGAATAATAAGGTGGCTACTGTTAATAAAAATGGTAAAATTATAGCCAAAGGTGTAGGAACAACTACAATTATAACAAAAGTAACGCTTTATAATAATGAGACATCGACCTTCAAAACCAGGATTACGGTTAAGAAACCCTATATTAAAATTACTGGTAATACCAGTACAATGAAGGTTGGAAAAAGTTTTACTTTTACGGCAAAGGCTTATGGATTGGATATAAAAGATGCAGTCTGGACGACAACAAAGAAATCCATTCTTGTCATTAATAAAAAGACGGGAAAAGCAACCGCGGTATCCGTGGGAACAGATTATGTAAAAGTTAAGATTGGGAATGCTACCCAAACTGTTAAGGTAGTAGTGAAATAAATGACTTATTAAAGCAGCAGTCCGTATAATCGGAACTAAGTTATTTTAATTAATTCTGATGACCGGAAACGTATTCTCTGGCCTGCGAATATCCTTCGTAAATAGGGAGAATAGCCGCTGCAGCTGGCAATATCTGCAATGATTGAAAGGATGGAGACAGCCGGCACACTTGATATCAATCAGGAAATGCCACGTTCGGTGCTATACCGAACGTGGCATTTCCTATGAATATGTTATTTGGCACAGAGCCATTTTATATTACTTTCTTATGCTTCAATACGGAATGCAAAAGCTGCTTCACAGGGCTTCTGCTCCGGAAGAGTAAGCTCTAAGCCATCCTCTGTCTGAATAAACGGAATCAAGGTATCATTTGCAAGCAATGTTACTTTTTTAATGTCCGGCAGCGGTCCGCTCCTGGAAAGGGTACGGATCTTCAGCTTGTTATCCTCCGGCCAGCCAAGGGCAATGGCATAGGTATAACCATCCTTCCTCGTAAAACGGAAATCCTGGGAAGAGAAGGTAGTCAGGCGGATATCGCTTGCAAGGCCGTTATCCAGCTGGTCATTGATACGGTTAACGTCATAGTTGGCATCCTGGACGCTTGTCGGTCCCTCACTGGCAACAGAAAAGGGACGGGTTCCATAGATCGCTTCTCCGTTCAGCTTCAGCCAGTCACCCACCTCATAGAGGCTCTTTTTGGCATCCTCATGGAAGGAGCCGTCTGCATAAGGTCCCACATTCAACAGAAGATTGCCGTTCTTTGCCACCACATCGCAGAGCTGGTGTATGATCTTTAAGCCAGACTTATATTTCGGATTTTGTACCATGCACCAGGTAATATTATCCTCCAGGCGGTCGTCGGTCTGCCATGCAAATGGCTTCGCTTCGGAGAAGCGGCCGCATTCGATATCGTAAACACCGATATCGGCAGGAAAATCCTCCTGCTTGTAGGTTATGACGCCTTCGGTATGCTTGCTGATGTTATAATAGTAATCCACCATCTCATAGCGGTATCTTTCATCAATGATATTGGTACGGCTGTCAAAATATAATGCATCCGGGTTGTATTTTTCAATTACCTCGATCACCTTATTCCGCCAGACGATATTGAAATCATCATTCGGAAGGCGGTAAGGGGCATAGCGGTTGGTTTCCAGGGGAAGCGCCTTGCCGTAGTAAACCTCATTCTCAGGAACATAGACATCGGCTTCATTGTCCGTTGACATGAACCAGCCCCATAACCACTGGTGATGGAAGGTAGCCAGTACCTTAATCCCTTTTTTGCGGAAGGCCTTGGCACATTCCCCGGCGATATCCCGCTTCGGACCGTAATTCATACAGTTGATAGGGTTTACCTTGCTGTTCCACATGGAAAAGTTATCTGCATGCTCTGTAACGGGACCTGCGTATTTTGCACCGGAGCGTACCACCAGGTCAGACCATTCCTCAGGGTCAAATTTCTCGCCCTTGAACATCGGGTAAAAATCCTTATATCCGAATTCGTTCAGCGGGCCGTAGGTTTCTACATGATGAAGGTTCTGGGATAAGCCCTTCGCGTACATATTGCGGGAATACCATTCATTTTCAAAGGCCGGAACGCTGTATGGCCCCCAGTGGAAGAAGAGACCGAACTTTGCATCCCGGAACCATTCCGGCACCTCCTTTTTAAGGTCATCCCAATAGTATGATGATAGTTTTGACACACAAATTCCTCCGTTTCGTTATAGGTTATATTTGTATTATTGATTCACATATAGCTGTTTTTAGGTGATTACCCTAGCCCGTGCCTACTGCAGCTGGACAGGATATTCATAAAAGGCCAAGGGCGGCATATAAGTTACTTCATCCAGAAAAGGATTATGGCCCGGGTCAGCTTCCCAGCCAAAGGATATGTTTGCACCTTTTTCTAAAGCTCTTTCTAAAGTCAGCTCCAGGACATTTGGATTTGATTTGTCTGCGGCGATGGCTTTAACGGGCACTATTCCTGCAAGATCCCTGACCAGGAAGCCGGCCTGCCGAGGGTTCCCGGTTATGATGACAAATCCTCTTTTCATATTTGCAAAGGTAATACGGAGTATATTACCGCCGCACACCGCATTACAGATATCCGGTGCGAGGTATTCAGGCTGATGGTACAGCACGCTTGTACATACCCTTGCAAGGTTCTCCCCAAGCATGATGGAGGCATGGGAGCTGTTATGTATGCCGTCCGACATGGAGCAGTGAAGGGTGGGGAGGACATATACCTTGGGGATGTTATGGGAGGCAAGCCGCTGTGCTTCCCGCAGGATGCCCCAGGTCTCATTGTAATCCGCATTGACCTGCCTGTTGAGCTGGAAGGTAAAGAAGGGAATTTCGTAACCGATATCCTTTCTGGTTTCCTTTACCAGCCTTTCAAAATTAGCATAGTAATCCCTGGCCAGCTCCGGGGTAGTATCGGAACAGCCCTGGTACCAAAGGATTCCGGCGGCTTTGCCACCGCATTCCTTAATTCGGTCAAGCATATTCCGGTATAAATCACCCTGCTGGTTCACATCCCACCGGCTGATGGGTGAGCCCCCGAGTGCGGCAGTTACTAAGCCTACGGGATAAAGGGTTCTTTTATGATAGGCTTTGCCAAAGGAAATATAGGGAGAGGTTCCGGAAACACCCATTTCCACATTTACTTTGTCCGAGGCGTAGGTTGATTCGTTGATCGGATGGCAGGCAAGATCCCAGGAACCGCGGTTACGCAGCAAATGGATGTTGATATCCGGGCCATCATAGGCAGGATCTTTCCCGTAGCCGGCGGAATTGGACTGTCCGGCAACAATGAAAATATCCCCGATACCGATATGCAGCCTTACATCCCCGCGGAAGATCCAGCCGAGATCCGGCTTGGTGCTTTTGGTATCCAGTCCGGTTTCAATCCGGTAAAGGCCTCCTGCCGGTACCTCAAGGGTGACGTCCCAGGTGCCCCTCATTCCATCTCCCTGGGGCTGGCGGTTTGCTTTTCTCCAGGGGATGATTTGTGAATTATCTTCCTCGCTTAAGACCCGGACCACAGGATAAGCGATCTCCGTACCCACCTCCAGGGCAGCCTGGGGAACCTGGAAGGTGCCGGAAAGACGGATGGTACCGTAGCCCCCCTCCTGTTGTACAATCTGCCAATCCGCTAAACCGGATTCAATGATAATGCCAAACATGATAAAACTTCCTTTCTGTCTTCTTTCTTGTCTGTTTGAGGATGTTATTTATAAAGCTTATTTGCCGGAGAAGTCTTTAAACTTTTCATTCTGCCTGTCTATATAATCCTTAAGCCCATTTGCATAATAGCCCTCTACGATATCCTCCCACATGGAGACGGGATCCTCCTTGCCTATGATTACACGGGTAAAATCGTCAATAACAGTCTGCGTATTAAAATAATCGGTGGTCTCCTTGGGCATCAGCAGGAAATCATAGGGACGGTCCACCTGAATGGAATTTTTCTGGTTCCATAGGATGTCCTTCCGGGCTAATTCCATGGCATATTCCCCATAACGAAGGTTATTCAGCTCATTGTCCTCAAAGTCATCCCAGGTTCCTCCCCAGGCTGCAAGATTGGCGAACAGGGCAAGTGAGGGATATTTCTTCATCAGGACCGTAATCAGGCTTTGGTTATCCGTCTCAATCAGACAATGGTATTCACCGTTCTTTTTCTCATAATCCACACCCTCCATACCGAATTTCACCAGCTCCAGACCCTGGGGTGATAATAGATAATCATAGATATAGAGGAGGCGCTCCATCTTCTCATCATCAACACCAGAGGAGAATAAGGTTTCCGACCAGAAGATCCGGCTGGAATTGCTATAATATTTCCCATCATCTGCCGGGAAAATATGCAGAACATCCACGCTGTCCTCAAAGGGGGTATCCTGGTACATCTCCCACAGGGATTTTAGTTCCATGACCGAGGAAGGGGAGGACTTATATTCCAGGGCTCCCAGCTTACCGCTTGCAAAATCATGCACTGCATCGGAGGATTTTTTTGTATAAAAATCTGGATCCAGCCCGCCCCGTTCGTATAAGGTACGGTAAGCTTTGACCACCTTCTTAAAGTCGTCGGTAATAAAGGAGGGGATATAACCCTGATCCCTCTGAATCCAGTTATAAACATTGCATTCCGGTGCGATTCCGAGGATCACCCATTTCCCAAGGGCTACCCGGTTGTTTACGTTATAGCCGATGGTATCCTTAACGCCGTTCCCATCCGGATCCTCATTGGCAAAGGCACAGACGAGATCAATGAATTCCTCCAGGGACTCCGGCTGTGACAGCCCCAGCTTCTTCATCCAGTCCTTACGGACAAGCATGGCGGCATCGGAGGAGCCGAGCATTTTATCCTGGAAGGAGATTCTTGGGATTACATAATTGCGGCCGCTGCTCTGGATATTGCCGCATTTGTCTATTACGTCCTTGATATTGGGATAATTTGATAAATCCTCAGGAAGGCTTCGGATGGAATTGGATAAAATCAAATTATTCAGGCTGGAGGAATAATTGTTATCAGCGGAGGATATGGTAAGATTTGCAAACATATCCGGAAGGCTGCCGGTGACGCTCATGATTTGATATTTCTCTTTATAATCGGCCCAGCTTACGGAGACCGGCTCAAAGGTTACATTAAATGCCTGCTCAATATAGTTAAGCAGGGCATCCTCCTTTTTACTGGCAGCCATGTCCTGGATATCCCAGAAAGCAACGCTGATATTCAGATGGTTTTTAAACTCCACACCTTTCATGGAGTCCGGAGGGGGAAGCTCCCTCTGATCCTGACCGGCCCGGATATTTTTGCAGCCGCCCATAAGAAGAACCAGGATTAAAATGGCGGATAGCAATCGTTTCATTGTCAGCACCTCCTGTTTGATATTAATATCTGTAAAGTCAACTTGATCAGGAGGCTGCCTCCTGTCATAAACCATAAATAATAGGATTCCAGCAACAGGCAAAGCTCTCCTTCTGGTCCATTACGTATTTGCCTGCTTTGGAAAGCTGCATTGCTCCGGGTGGTTACGGTAAGCAGTGGGTGTGATGCCTGTAATCTTTTTGAATACCTTTGCAAAATAGAAATAGTCACGGTAGCCGACCTGTGAAGCAATTACTGCAACGGACAGGTCGGTATGGGATAATAGATATATGGATTGCTCAATCCGTAAATTGGTAAGATGGGTGCTGAAGGTTTCCCCTACCTCCTGGCTGAAAAGCTGGCTTGCATAATTTGGATTAATGGAGCAGAGGTCAGCCAGGTTCTGGATGGAGATATCCTCGGCATAATGCTCATTGGTATAATCCAGCATTTTTTGGACCATTTTATTGTCAACCTTGATCTGCTGGAAGCGGTATTCCTCGCTGTCATCCGCTTTTTTTATAATATCCTTGGAGGCACTTTCCAGAAAATGATAGGCTTTCTGCATGGAATCCAGGAGTTCACTTTTGGAAAAGGGCTTCAGGCAATAGCCAATGGCATTATGGAACATGGCCTTCTGGGCATAAGCAAATTCGGCGTAGCCGCTGATCATAATGAACAGCGTTCCGGAATTCATTTCATTGACAGTCTGGAGCAATTCCAAGCCGCCCATCCCAGGCATCTGGATATCAACAAATGCAAGATCCGGCTTTAGCTGTTTAATTAGGTCCAAACCGGATAAGCCGTCATAAGCTTCACCGATTACCTCAAAGTATTCCTGGTCTTTAATGGTGGAAGCCAAGCTTCGGACAACCCATTTTTCATCATCAATAATAACTGCACGATACATACGGTTTCTCCTGAAGATAAGAATGTTAATTGGTAGTGAAAGGAATTTTGATCTGGATATTGGTTCCTATATTCTCCTCGGAATCGATATGCAGCCTGTAAGGATCCCCATAATATAAAGCGATGCGGCTGTTGACGTTGGAAAGGCCGATGCTGTTTTCTGTTTCATAAATATGGGAATTTACCCCATCACCTATGTTCCTTTGTGTCGCTTCTGAAAGAGCCTGCCTGAGGGCAGCCAGCTGCTCCGTCGTCATACCGACGCCGGTATCGTAGATCCATAAGACCAGGGTATTGTCCTTGTAATTTTTTCTTCCCCCGATTGTCAGGTTGCCCTTCCTTAAGCACTTCTCAAGACCGTGCTTTACGGCATTTTCAACCAGGGGCTGGATGATCATTCTGGGAATCAAAGCATCCAGGACATCATCGGTGATATCGTAATCTACAGTAAACCGGTCTTCAAACCTGGTCATCTGTATCATCACATAGGCTTTTACAATCTCAAGCTCCTGCCTTACAGTAACAATATCATTGCCTATGCTGTACCGGTAGATACGGGACAGGGCATGGGTTATGCCGATAATGCCCTCCGAGTTATTTTCGGAGGCCATGCCGCAGATCAGGGTCAGCGTATTATAAAGAAAATGGGGATTGATCTGGCTTCTTAAATAAGCAATTTCTGCTTTCCGCTTATTCATTTCAAGCTCGTACATTTTTGTATAGGAGCCGAAAATATCATGGTTCAGGTTGGTAATCTCGTCCATCATGTCATTAAAGGAATTAGCGATCAGATAAATCTCAAGGCAGACATTTTTCTGGGAATCAATCGTAATTCGTTCCTTCAGGGCCTTTCGTTTCCCGGTGCTGATCTTGTTCATAATATTCATCAACTGGCGGAATGAGTTCATTATGGTTTTCATAAAAGCGAGGAAGATGATCAGGATTACCAGAAATACCACCAGGATCAAAAGATACTGGGGCAGCAGCATATTTATAATCTTCTTATTGTACGAGGATTGGTTAACAAGGGTATAAATGGTTCCGTCCGCGATATCGACATGGAATCTGCGGCAGATATAGGTCTGGTTATTGTAGCTGATATTAAAGTTATCACTAAGGGGCAGCTTTTTTTCAATTTCCCCGTAAAGCTCCTCATCACCGACGATAAGCTGGCGGTTTGAATTGACAAACATCAGGTCCGTTGGGACAAAGCTGTTATCAAATAAATTATCCCCAAGGATCGTAGTCGGATTAATTGTTATAAATAATACCCCAATAAATTGTGACGAGGTCGTTGACAGCTTACATATGGGAAATGCAGCCACCTGGCAGTCATAAAGGGAGCTGTCAACAAGTATTGTTGATTTGTCCAGGAAATGGATGGTGGAGCTGTCTGCGCGGGAGGACTCTTCGTATCGGGAATGATACAGGTTCATATCACCGACCAGGTTTGCAAAGTTTCCGGTCTCACCGATCAGGCCGATATCCAGAATGCTGTTATTTAATGATTTTGTATTATTTAAAAGGTTAATCACCTGCTGGTATAAAGCAAATTTTTTTCCAGTGTCCGTTTCCATCAGATAGCGCTGGACAGATTGGTTGTAGGCGACGCTTAAGGCTATATTTTGTATATCATTCAGGTTTTTTTCCGTCGATTGGAGAACCTGTCTTGAGTATAGTTCCTGGTTGCTTTTAATTGTTCCGATCAGGAGCTCATAGTAGGAGTGGACGCTGTACAGGCAGATAATAAGGATGCTGACAGCAAGTGTTCCAATCAGGTACATTATAATATTTTTTAAAGGAAGTATTTTCCATTTCATGCTGTGTCTCCTTTAAGTCTCTTTTTATTGTACAACGAATCGGTCTTTGTAAGTATGGAATATTTATAAAAAGATATGTAAAAAAATCATATATTATTGAAATCTATAAAAAAAATGCATAGAAGTCATAAGGACGCTACATTCATTCCCGTTCAATTATACCATATAATAAAAAAATACATGGTATAAGATGAATTGTTCCTAATTTGTTTGCCATTAACAATAATCGACCAACATAAGACTTTTGAAAGGAATACCAACATCAGGAATAGGGTGAAGAGCATGAATATCAGAAATATGAAATTGGATCACCAGATACAGCCTATCGCGATAGAAAACCGGAATCCGTGCTTTAGCTGGACAATCGAAACGGATGAGGGAAACTGGAGGCAGGGTGCCTATCGTATTCTCGTATCCAAACAGGAGGGGCAGGACTTTAAAAATGAAAGCATATGGGATACCGGCTGGGTTATTTCTTCTGCTATGGTGAATATACCCTATATGGGACCGGAATTAGAGCCTGATGAAGGCTATTGCTGGAGAGTATCGGTAAAGCCGGAGCACTCAGAAAAGGTGATTACCAGCGCAACAGCAGGCTTTGAAACAGCCCTTATGAAGCCGGAAAACTGGCATGGCAAATGGATTGGCGAGGTCGCTGACCAGGATTATCATATGTTCCGGAAAAGCTTCAGCCTGGCCAAGCAGGTTAAAAAAGCCAAGCTGTATGTCTGCGGCTTGGGACATTACGAGTTTTACATGAACGGCAGCCGTGTCGGTCAACGTGAACTGGAGCCGGGCTGGACAAATTATGAGAAAACCTCCCTGTACAGCGCGTATGATGTGACGGAGCTATTGCAGTCCGGGCAGAATGCAATGGGAGCCCTCCTTGGGGACGGTATGTACAATGTGCCCGGCGGACGCTATGTGTATTTTGAACGCTCCTACGGAAAATGCAAAATGCTGGTACAGCTGAATATAACCTTTACGGATGGAACCCATGGGGAAATCGTCTCCGATGCAACCTGGAGAATGGCACCTAGCCCGATTCTTTTTTCCTGCATCTACGGAGGAGAGGAATTTGACGGAAGGCTGGAGCAGCCCGGATTTTGCAGGGCGGACTTTGTGGAGGATGATACATGGGAACCGGTTAATCTTGTAGAGCCCGCGAAGGGCAGGCTGTTGGCGCAGAATATTCCACCCCTTAAGGTGATGCAGACCTATGAGCCTGTGAAAATAGAAGAAACCAGACCAGGTGTCTATTTATATGATTTTGGACAGAACTTCTCCGGGCGGGTACGGATTACCCTGAAAGCCCAGGGGTCACAAGTGGGAAAAACCGTAACCATGACGCCGGGTGAGCTTCTGGACGCAGGTAAAGCGCCGGATCAAAGGGTTACGGGAAGGGGCTACCGCTGGGAATATACCTTAAATGCCGGGGAGATCCAGACCTATGCCCCTAAATTTACCTATACGGGCTTCCGCTATCTTCAGGTGGAAGGGGCAGTTCCAAAAGAATATGCCGGTGACGGGGAAAATCCCCCTATCATCTGCTCCATTACAGGGGAATTTATCTATCCGGAAGTGGAGCTAAATGGCGAATTTACCTGCTCCAATGCCTTGTTCAATCAGATACACGGTATCATCCGGCAGGCCATCCTAAGCAATATGAAGAGCTATCTGACGGACTGCCCCCACAGGGAAAAGCTTGCGTGGCTGGAGCAGACCCATCTGATCGGTCCTGCAATTATGTATAATTATGACGTACATAATCTGTATAAAAAGCTTGAAATGGATATGAAGGATGCCCAGCACGAAAGCGGGCTGGTTCCGGATATCAGCCCGGAATATGTTGTCTTCGGATACCATAAGGGCTTTATAGATTCGCCGGAGTGGGGAAGTGCCATTATTATCAACCCCTGGTACGTCTATCTCCGATACGGTGATACGATGCTGCTGGAGCAGTATTACGGGGAAATGAAAAAATATCTGGCATATCTGACGGAAAAAACCCATCACCATATACTTCATCACGGTTTGGGGGACTGGCTTGATATCGGGCCTAATACGCCCCATTCCCAGAATACGCCGGTTCCGGTGGTTGCAACTGCCATTTATTATTATGACCTTACGATCATGAAGAAGGTGGCAAGGCTGCTTGGAAACAAAGAGGATGAGGCTTATTATGATGGATTGATGAAATCCGTATATGAGGAATATAATCTGCAGTTTTTTGATGACCAGACCTGGCGCTATGCAACGGGAAGTCAGGCAGCACAGGCCATGAGCCTGGTGTTTGGGCTGGTTGATAAGAAGAATGAACAGAAGGTCCTGGAATATCTGGTGAAGGACATCAAAGCGAGAGGCTATGCAACCACAGCCGGAGATATCGGCCACCCCTATGTGATGGAAGCCCTTACGGGCTTCGGTAAAAGCGATATCATCAATACGATGGCCAATGTGACCGACAAACCGGGTTATGGCTATCAGGTAAAATGCGGGGCTACAACGCTGACCGAGGAATGGGACGGACCCCAGCCGGACAGACCCCATGGATCCCAGAATCATTTTATGCTGGGCAGCATTGAGGAGTGGTTCTACTGCGGCCTTGCGGGGATCAACGGGGTGCGCAGCTACAGAGCCTTGGATGAGATCCAGATCAAGCCCCATTTTGCAAAAGGGTGTGATTACGTCAATGCATGGACAATGCATCCTTATGGGAAGGTAGCAGTCCTTTGGGAAAGGAAGGATGAGGATGTTTTGGTGAAAATCCAAATTCCGCCTAACGCTACTGGTGTTTTTGTTAATGAATTTGGTGGAGATGAACTATGCTTCGGCTCCGGTGAGCATAGGATCCGTGTTACAGGAACGGAAGCTGTGCTCTTGTAAGCGGGCACTATTATGGTACTATTATGGTATTTAACAGAATGGAGGCTAACAATGATAAAATTGGATGATAGAAGAATACAGTCATATCTGACACCCTACAAGTATCCGGAGCCTGTACTTACAGGTTCCGGAAAACCGGGTGCCTTTGATGAAAAGGCTGTGGATATTCCCTTTGTGTTTTTACATAACAACCAGTTCCATATGCTCTATACCGGCTATGACGGAAAGGGATACCAGTCGGCCTTGGCGGTCAGTGATGACTTACTTCACTGGAGGCACAAGGGTATCATCCTTGGAAGGAACCTGGAGAGCGACCGCTGGGACAGGGTAGGGGCAGCTGCTACCTGGATGATAAAGGAAAGCGATAATCTCTATGACACTCCGAGATTGAAGAAGATAGACGGCAGGTATTGGCTGGTATACCATTCGTATCCGTCGGCCGGCTATGAGGAAGGGCCTGCCATGATCAGCCTGGCCTGGACAGAGGATGAGGAGCTGCTTGACTGGCACCGTCTGGAGGAACCGGTCTTTTCCTGGGAGGACGGGAAGGATTGGGAAAGGGGAGGCCTGTATAAGGCCTGCATCATCAGCCATGAGGATACCTGGTATATGTTCTACAATGCGAAAAATACGGAGCAGAGATGGGTTGAACAGACGGGCATGGCAAGATCCAGGGACCTGATCCACTGGGAACGCTGTGAGGGCAACCCCTTACTTAAGGTGACGCCGGGAGCCTGGGACGGACGCTTTTTGTCCGACCCCTATATCGTTAAGGACAAGGAGCTCTGGCTGAATTTTTATTTTGGTTACGATCAGGGACATGCGCAGGAAGGGCTTGCCCTTTCCTATAACCTGGTTGACTGGGAAAAGGTTGAGGATCCGGTTATCCGCCATGGAAGGCCGGGAGAGCTTGATGAAAACCATGCCCATAAGGCTTCCATTTTCTATTATAACGATAGGCTGTATCATTTTTACTGTGCAACAAGACCGCGCCAGGGTAGTGATCCGACAGAGGTATTCGGCGAATTCCGCACCATAGCAGTGGCATCGAACCGTCCCTTTGTGAAATATGAGAAATATACATAGAATTATGAGAATATTTCATGGGAATTTATAGCTGGATATGCTATTTTGTTTATAAGAAAATGTAATCCCGGAAGTAAAAAGAAGCTGACATGAGAGCTTATACAGCAACTGTGGCAATAAAATAATTTAGATAAAAATGAGGCGAATACATGTTATTAGAGGAAGTAAATGCAAGGCTTTCACAGCTGAAACCGGATGAAAAACTGGTAGATAAGCTATTGGAGGTCGAACAGAGCAAAAATCAAAGAAAATTTGTCATATTGGACGATGACCCTACCGGAATACAGACCGTCCACGACGTATTCGTATATACGGACTGGTCCGTCGAAAGTATTAAGCATGGGCTTATGGACAATAATTCCATGTTTTATCTGTTGACGAATTCGAGGGCAATGACGGACAACCAGACCACAAAAATCCATCTGGAATTAACCAATAATGTAATAAATGCCGCCCTGGAGACAGGCAAGGAATTTATGATTATCAGCCGCAGCGATTCTACGCTGAGGGGGCATTATCCTTTGGAAACGGAGCTTGTGAAGCAGGTGGTGGAAAGTAAATCCCGCATTGTCATTGACGGCGAGATTTTGTTTCCGTTTTTTAAGGAAGGCGGAAGATATACCATAGATGACATCCATTATGTGGATGAAGGCGGAACCCTGGTTCCCGTCGGGGAGACGGAGTTTGCAAAGGATAAGACCTTTGGATACCAAGCCTCGAATCTATGTGATTATATCGAAGAAAAAACAGGCGGCGACTATACGGCTGAGGATACCATATCTATTTCCCTGGAAAGCCTGCGGCGCATGGAGCTTGACAAAATAACAACACAGCTGTGCTCGGCAGGGGATTTTAATAAAATCATCGTAAATGCCGTTGATTATATTGACGTAAAGGTCTTTTGCATCGCTTTGTTCCGCACGATGGCGTCCGGCCGCAATTTCATGTTCCGCAGTGCGGCTTCCTTCGTCAAGGTGCTGGGCGGGATCAGCGACCAGCCGCTGCTGACCAGAAAGGAAATGATCAAGGAGAACCGTTCCACCGGAGGCATCATGGTAGTGGGCTCCTATACGAAAAAGACGACCAGACAGCTGGATCAGCTTAAGGGCATGGAAAACATCCGGTTTATTGAATTCAACCCGGAGCATTCAGAGGATCCGGATGCCTATGAAAGGGAGATTGGCCGGGTGGTAAAGGAATCGGAGGCCTGTATCGGGAGAGGGACTACGGTAGTAATCTATACAAACCGGACCATTCAAAGCATTGAGGGGGAATCAAAGGAGGATACCCTGCTGCGTTCTGTCAGGCTGTCGGAGGCAGTGTGCCAGATTGTCGGCAGATTAAGGGTGACCCCAAGCTTTGTCCTGGCAAAGGGCGGCAATACCTCCAGCGATATCGGTGTAAAAGCGTTGAAGGTAAAGCGTGCAAGGGTACTTGGGCAGGTCAAGCCGGGTATTCCTGTGTGGGAGACGGATAGGAACAGTAAATTTCCCGATATCCCATTTATTATTTTCCCTGGCAATGTAGGGAACGACATGACGTTGAGGGAGGTTACGGAGATACTTTTAAAGGAACAGCTCCAGGCTCCGGAACCTTATTTCCATACGGATTTGATGGCTGCAAAATAATATAAAAAACATGGCTTTAACTGTTGTCCGCACACAAGGACAGTTAAGGCCATTTTTTTATGCCCTTGGGGAAACGGAGGAGCGCCTGGATTATAAGGGGGGAGGGTTCCGGCCATATGTAATTTTTATAAAAGAATATGTAAAAAAATTATATAGGCCTTGAAATGTATAAAGATATTGCATAAAAAGTATAAGCAATCTACATTCAAAACCGTGTAAATGTACCATATAATTAGTTTATCGCAAAGGAAACCTGCTGATGGAACAAAAACCCGGCAGAGCAGGCGGAACATGCATGTAAACAATATTGGAAGGGAAAAAAAGTATGAAAAATCAGAAAAGCAAAGCCGTAAATTCCAAATTACCGACAGGGCAGAGAATGGTCAGGTTTTTTAGGCTGGTATGGAAGCAGAAGGATCTGCTTGTCCTGGCTTTACCGGCTACCATCCTCATCGCTTTATTTAAATACTATCCTATGTATGGTATTCTCATCGCCTTAAAGGATTATAAAACAAAAATGGGTATCTGGGGCAGCCCCTGGGAAGTGCCGCTATTTAATAATTTTATCCGCTTTTTTAATTATGTCGATGCCGGGAACCTGATCTGGAATACGGTCAAGATTGGTCTTGTTACTATGCTGTTCACATTTCCGGCTCCGATTATATTTGCCCTCTTGTTGAATGAATTAAGAGGAAAGATATTCAAGAGTGCGGTGCAGACCGTTTCCTATATTCCGTATTTTATTTCCGTAGTGGTTATTGCCGGTATGCTCAACAGCTTTGGGTCTACGGATGGTTTATTCAATGTAATCCGCCAGTTTTTCGGTCTTTCAGCAGTGAACATGAACGCGGGGGATAAATACTTCCTGCTGATGTATGTGGGATCTGCAGTATGGCATGGAGTGGGATGGGGATCCATTATTTA
The DNA here is from genome assembly GCA_012839295.1 of Clostridiales bacterium. Taxonomy (GTDB): domain Bacteria; phylum Bacillota; class Clostridia; order Lachnospirales; family Lachnospiraceae; genus Mobilitalea. The sequence continues at coordinate 188,159 of DUNO01000048.1, read as the reverse complement.
TCTGGCAGCTCTCTCCAATGTGGACACAACGCTCTATGATGTTGCGAATATTGACGGCGCGAACCGCTGGCAGAAGGTTAAGAATATCGCATGGCCAACCATCATGCCGACGACCACGATCCTTCTGATTATGAATGTGGGTAATGTCCTTCAATCGGACTACACGAAGGTGCTGCTCATGCAGAATGATACCAACAGAAGCTTAATTGATGTAATTGGCACCTATGTATACCGGATCGGAGTTGAGCGGGGTGAATTTGAATATGCGACAGCTGTTAACCTGTTTGTGTCAATTGCGAGCCTGATTCTGGTATATAGTGCAAATACCGTTACGAGAAAACTTAATCCTGAAAATAGCTTGTGGTAACGGGAAAACATGGAGGTAATACATATGGACAATAAAGGAAATAGAAAAATAAAGAATAAGATACATGTAGGGAGCTATACCTTTGATGCGATTCTCGTGGTTTTTATGATCGGTATTTCGATTGTCATGATCTATCCCTTCATCAATGTCATAGCTATTTCGCTCAGCAGCAGTAAGATGATAAGCATGGGTGCCGTAACCTGGTGGCCAAAGGAATTTAATTTCAAAGGCTATGAGATTGTCTTTGGGCAGTCGGACATCTGGGTTGCCTATAAGAATACGATTATTTATGCGGTGGTAGGTACTGCCATCAACCTGCTCCTGACTTCCATGATAGCCTATGCGCTGATGATCAACGATTTTGCCCTAAGGAAGCCTCTGACCATCATGCTGCTAATTACCATGTTCTTCTCAGGTGGTACGGTTCCAACCTATCTTGCAGTACAGAAGTTTAATATGATAAATACCATATGGGCACTGGTTCTTCCAAATGCTATTTCGGCCTATAATGTCTTTGTCTACCGGGCCTTTTACAAAGGTATTTCCACAGAGATACGGGAGGCTGCCATGGTTGATGGTGCCAGCAACTTCCGGATATTATTTAAAATCTATATGCCGCTTTCCAAAGCACTTTATGCCACCTTTGGATTGTTCTCCGCTGTAGCCATATGGAATAGCTTCTTTGATGCCCTGCTCTATATTAAGGATGAAGCAAGGCAGCCAATTCAGATGATTTTGCGTAAGGTACTGTTTACCTCGGGTGCGGCAGGCGGAACCTTTGACGGAGTTAGTGAGATGATGAGGCAAGGGATTGTCAATCCGAAAAATGTGCAATACGCCTGTATTATAGCAACCATTGGACCGATTTTACTGGTGTATCCCTTCATTCAGAAATATTTTGCCCAGGGAGTTCAAATTGGTGCGGTGAAAGGTTAAGAAATACCTGGACCTGTTCGGAGAGGGCAGGCCATGTACAGATTTTTTGCAAAAAAAATCGCATAAATATTATTAAGATCAGAAAGGAGCAAATTATGAAAAAAAGGAGAATTTTCGCATTACTTATGCTGGTAGTTATGTCCATGACATTCTTTATCAGCTGTAAAAGTAAGGGTGACTCCACCCAGCAGCCTGACAAGCCCGGAACAACGGAGGGAGCAACGAAAGCACCTGCGCAAGAGGGTGGAGAAGGGACAGGGGAAGCAGTATTGCCTGAGTTGCCAAATAATACACTGTCTATTACAGTGAATACCGCTAACTTTGGTACGGATGCCCAGGGAACAGCGGTACAGGAGGAATGGCAGAGGATGATGGAGGAATATCTGGGCTGTAAGCTGGATATTACCTGGAATATGACACCCTGGCAGGACTTCAGGACAAATGAGGCGGTATTACTTCAGTCAGGTGATATCCCTGATGTATCTACATACTCCCAGGGAACATTGGTAAATGAATATGGTGCAGACGGCGTGGTACTTGATATTTCCAAGTACACCCAGTACATGAAGTATTATCCCGAGTTTATTAAGAGCACCAACGGTGGAGAGAAGTATGTCTTCAATGAAAATGGTTCCTCTTATTATTTCATGGATGGCTTTGTAAACCCGGAAAATATTGAGGGCGCACAATCCTTTACCGCATTTGCGTATCGGTTTGACTTACTGGAGAAGTTTAACTTAAAGCCGGCCACAACCCTTGATGAATTTACCAAGCTGTGCGCTGACATAAAGGAATTGATTGACAAGGGTGAAATTGACGCAAAATATGTTATGTCAAACTCTGATAAAAACTATGCATTCTACCGTGGCTTTGTAGGCATCTTCCATACCTGGGATACAACCTACTGGAACGGAGAAAAGTGGTCTTTTGGACCGATCGAGGATAATTTCAGGGAAATGTTAAAATACATTAACAGTTTATATGCCGCAGGCTATATTGATCCTGAATTTGGCACAGATGACGGTGCCACTGCGACAGAAAAAGCGGTAAAAGGAAGCAATGTAATCCAGCCTACCCTTTGGGCAGGTATGCCCCGTATGTGGAACACCCAGTCTACAGTGGATGGTATGAAGTGGGGGCTCGCCTTCCTTCCGGAGAACGCTACCTATGGTACCCCTTGGAAGTGGGGCTCCAGACAGCCTGGTAAATCCTTGAGCAACAGTATGGGTATCATTATCTCTGCAGATACCGAATATCCTGAGTGGGTTGTCAAGATGATAGACTATCAATACTCTGACGAAATGATTGAAATGATGAACTGGGGTATTAAGGATGAAACCTATACGGTTGATGCCAGCGGTGACCACAAATTTGCAGATGTGATCCTAAATGCAGAGGATCCCGTACAGGCAGCAGCCAACTATGGTATCATGTCTTCTTCCGCTTGCCGTACAGGTATTCCTTTCACACCGCTTACCTTTGAAGCTATGACAGAGCAGATTCCCACAGAGCCTTGGTGGAATCCTACCGATGGTTATTATGAGGGCAAGTACTGGCATGAGTCCGGTAAGATCGGCGGCCCGGCTTCCGTATCTCCATTTGACCGTCCCCCGGTACTTAACCTGACAGATAAGCAGGCTACAGAGAAGGCAGAGTTAACTACGACCTGTGAATTGTTCGCAAGAGAAAATGCGTTAAAGTTTATCACGGGTGAAATGGATATTAATGATGATGCTGCATGGCAGAAATATGTAGATGGTGTTAAGAGCCAGGTTTCTGATTTTGACGGAAAACTGCAAATGATGCAGGATGGTTCTGACCTTTCCTCTATCGGTAAATAATTATTTGAACATGCTTTCATTAGGGGATGCTTGGAAAAGCATCCCCTTTTTGGAAGATGTGGGTGGTTGAGGCTGTGAGGTGGATCTGGGGGGATCTATATCCACCTGGGCTTGCCTTTAACATCCCGGAATTGCCAAGTGCAGGCAATCGCGGGATGCCCGGTCTGCGCCCAGGTGGACATAGATCCCCCCCGGTCCACCGCGTTAGTTTTTAAGGAGGTTCTTTTGGGGTGATTGTTGCAGGGGTGATTGTGAGACAGGGAAAAGGAAGAATGTTGGAAAATGTTTTTCTGAATATTGGAATTTATGAAGACTAATTTTGGAGGAAAAGTATGAAAAGAGCGGAAAAAATTTATTATGGCGGAGATTATAACCCGGATCAGTGGGATGATGCGACGATAGAGCAGGATATGGAGCTGTTTAGGAAGGCGAAGATTAATTTGGTTACGCTTCCGGTATTCTCGTGGGCGAAGCTGGAGCCGGAGGAAGGGGTATATGATTTTGAGTGGCTTGACCGGATTATGGATAAGCTTTGGGAGAATAAGATTCATGTATGCCTTGCGACGCCTACTACGGCTCAGCCTGCCTGGCTTTCTACAAGATATCCGGAGGTGCTGCCTGTAGATATCCAGGGAAGGAAGAGGACGCATGGAATGCGCGTGTTCTTCTGCGTGAACAGCTTGAAATATAGGGAGCGTGCGGCGGCGATTGCGAAGGAGATGGCGGTTCGCTATGGAAAGCACCCTGCACTTGCCGTATGGCATGTTGCTAATGAGTATGGTACTTATTGCTATTGCCCTACCTGTCAGGCAAAATTCCGGGTATGGCTGAAAAAGCGTTATAAGACAATTGAGAACCTGAACGAACGCTGGAATACGTCCTTCTGGGGAAGGACTGTATACAGCTTTGAGGAAGTTACGCTTCCTACGGAGCTGAATGATGATTACCGTTACCAGCCGGCCATCCAGCTGGATTATATGCGCTTTGTAACGGATTCGACCAGGGAATGCTTCCTGAATGAATATCAGGTGTTAAAGGAATATACTCCTGAGATACCGGTTTCCACCAATATGTCCGGTTATATCAGGAAGCTGGACCAGTTTGAAATGGTTAAGGATATGGATATTGTGGGATGGGATAATTATCCGAGTCCAAAGGACGATAAGAGCTTTGTTGCCATGAAGCATGACATCATGAGGGGGCTTAAGGGAGGCCAGTCCTATATGATGACGGAGCAGTCCCCGAACCAGCAGAACTGGCAGCCCTATAACAAATTAAAGCGCCCGGGTGAGGTAAGGCTATTAAGCTACCAGGCATTGGCTCACGGGGCGGACACCTGTATGTTCTTCCAGATGCGCCAGTCCGTTGGAGGCCAGGAGAAATTCCACGGAGCTGTCATCAGCCATGCAGGGCATGACAATACAAGGGTGTTCCGTGAGTGTGCCCAGCTGGGAAGCGAGCTTGACAAGCTGGGGGATGTTTTCCTGGAAGGAAGGATTCAGGCAAAGACCGGCATCCTATTCGACTGGAATAACTGGTGGGCGCTGGAGCTGTCCAGCGGACCGAGCAAGGATATGGACTATCTTAAAACCGTATCCAGCTATTACAAAGCATTATTTGACAAAAATATTCCCGTTGATATTCTGAATGTAAATGCAGACCTGAGCAACTACTCCCTGATCGTAGCCCCTATGCTCTATATGATGAAGGAAGGGGTAGCGGAGCGGATCGACGAATTCGTAAAAAATGGAGGCACCTTCGTAGCCACAACCATGAGCGGCCTCGCCGACGAAAATGACCGCTGCATCTTCGGGGAATATCCTGGCAAGCTAAAGGATGCCCTGGGCATCTGGGTAGAAGAAACCGATGCACTGTACCCGGAGGAGAACAACCTGATGCTGATATCCGAAGCGTTTGGCAGCCTAAAGAAAAGCTACGGATGCAGCTTCCTCTGCGATATCCTGCACACAAACACGGCAGAGACCTTAGCCGTATACGGCAAAGATTTCTACGAGAACAACCCCTGCCTTACGGTAAATACCTACGGCAAGGGCAGGGCCTACTATATCGGAACCCAACCAGAGGACGCCTTCCTTGCCGATTTCCTCGGGAAGGTATGCAAAGATGCCGGCATCCAGCCCCTTTACCCCTCCGATCCCAACATAGAGATCACAAACCGCATAAACAAGGAAAACAGCGTTGTATTCGCCATAAACCATAACAACTCTCCTGCTAAGGTAGACTTCGGAAGTGATGCCCTGATCAATCTTCTGACCGATGAAGAAGTAAGCGGACAAACAACCATTGATGCAAGAGATGTCCTTATATTAAAAAAGCGGCCATAACCAAGTGTTCATAACCAAACAACTATACTTATCAGGCAAATCACAAAATCATGGAGGACGACTCTTATGAACCAAAAACCGCTATTTAAGAAAATAGATGAAATCTTACACGGAGGAGATTACAATCCGGAGCAGTGGCTGGACCGCCCGGATATCCTTAAAGAGGATATCCGTCTCATGAAACAGGCAGGCGTCAATGTGGTTACCCTCGGCGTCTTCTCCTGGTCGGTCTATGAACCGTCGGAAGGAGAATTTCACTTTGACTGGCTGGAAAGCATCATGGATAACCTTTACCAAAATGGCATCTTTATCATATTGGCAACGCCCTCCGGTGCAAGGCCGGCCTGGCTCGATGAGAAATACCCGGAGGCCATGAGAGTGAGCTCCGCCGGAGTCCGCAACCATCACGGAGTCCGCCACAACCATTGCATGTCCTCCCCAAAATACAGGGAGAAGGTAGGGATCATGATCCAGAAGCTTGCCGGGAAATTCGGAAAGCACCCGGGGCTTCTCCTATGGCATATCTCCAATGAGCTGGGCGGCGAATGCTATTGCGATCTTTGCAAAAGCCGCTTTCAGGAGTTTTTAAGAAAGAAATATAAAGATAATATCGACGGCCTGAACCAGGAGTGGTGGACCACCTTCTGGAGCCACCGTTTTAACCGCTTTGACCAAATTGAGCCTCCTTACTCCAATGGGGAAGGCTCCATCCATGGGCTCAACCTGGATTGGAAACGGTTTAACACCTGGAATATGACGGATTATATGAGATTTGAAATAGAGCTGCTTCGTAAATTAACGCCGGATGTTCCGGTTACAACTAATTTCATGCGCCTTTATAAAACCCTGGATTACTCCGTCATGGCGAAGGAGCTGGATCTTATTTCCTGGGATGTCTACCCGGAATGGGAGAATGATTATGAGGCGGCAGTAAAGACAGCGAATGGGGTTTCCTTTGACCATAGCATCATGCGTTCCTTTAAAAGGGATAGGCCCTTTATTCTGATGGAAAGCGTACCAAGCCTTGTTAACTGGCACCCCTATAATAAGCTGAAACGGCCCGGAACCCATAAGCTGTCCTGTGTCCAGGCCGTAGCCTGCGGCTCCGATATGGTGGGCTATTTCCAGTGGAGGAAGGGCAGGGGCTCCTATGAGCAGTTCCATGGAGCCGTTATGGATCATCTGGGAAGAAGCGATACCAGGGTCTTTAAGGAAGTGGAGGAGGCAGGAAATCTCCTTAAGAAGCTGCAGCCCGTCGCAGGAAGCATTGTAAAGCCCCAGGCAGCCATGATATTTGACTGGAATAACTGGTGGGCGATTGAAGACATGGCAGGGCTCAGTAAGGATAAGAAATATGGGGAAACCTGCCGTACCCTTTATGGGCTTTTTATAAAGAACGGAATCGAAATGGATGTGATCTCCTCCGATGCAGACTTTGGGGATTATAAGGTTTTGGTAGCACCGATGCTGTATCTTCTAAAGCCGGGGGTGGCTGACAGGCTGAAGGAATTCACGGCTAAAGGAGGCATCCTTATAGCGACCTATCTGACCGGCTATGTGAATGAAAATACCCTGTGCTGGCTGGGAGGCTTTCCCGGGGATGGCCTGCTGGAGCTGTTTGGCTTATATACGGAGGAAATTGATACCCTGTATCCAAAGGACACGAACACAGTCTCCTTCCAGACGGAATTCCTTCACGGGGACTACCGCGCTTTTGACTACTGTGAAATCATAAAACCGCAGACGGCAAGGGTACTCGGGGAATATACCCGTGATTTCTACAGCGGGACTCCTGCCGTTACGGTGAATGCATATGGTAAGGGGTATGCATATTATGTGGGAACCAGAATAGGAGAGGATGGGATGGAGGCGCTGTTCAAAAAGATCTGGGAGCAGGCCGGGATAGAAGCAGTTTCCCTTCCCGAGGGCATAGAATACCATAGCCGTTTCGGAAACGGAGGATCTTTTGAGTTTTATTTAAACTTTAGTGATAAGGTTCAAAGGCTTACAGAGGTTAAGCCGGGTAAAAATCTTATTACAGGTGAAACAGTAGCAGAGGTATTGATTCTTGAACCATTTGATGTGGCTGTGATTCATAGTAAACTGTAACTATCATTCTGTGACACACAAATATGTGCCTGCTGCTCAAGGTTTGCAGGCTTTGATGAAAGGTATGGCTATTATTATGTTATATAAAAAGAAAAATCAGCAGGAATTAAGCGATGAGCTGTTTTGCCAGCCGACAAGTGAGTACCGTGGTACGCCCTTCTGGTCCTGGAATTGTAAGATCACGAAGGAGCTGATCGACGAACAGCTGGAGGTCTTTAAAAAAATGGGCTTTGGAGGTGCGCATCTTCATCCCCGCACAGGCCTGGCAACTCCTTATATGGGAGAGGAATACCTGGAATATATCAGGTATACCTGTGACAGGGCAAAAGAAATGGGAATGCTGACCTGGCTCTATGACGAGGACCGTTATCCCTCCGGTGCGGCAGGGGGTCTTGTGACGGAGGATCTGGAGCTGCGTTCCAGGCATCTTGTTTTGAGCCGTAAGCAAAAGGCTGAAATGTGTAAGGACAGGGAAGAGTTCCTCAGGCAGATCCATAGCGGGGAAAAGCCGGCAGGATATTATGTGACGGCTTATGAGATAAGCCTGGAGAAGGGCTGTCTTTCCAGTTACAGACGCCTTTCCCCAGAGGAAGCGGAGCATGCGGTGCAGGAGGAAAAGGGCGGCAGGGTATGGTATGCCTATCTGGTGCTTGCAGAGGAAAGCCCCTGGTTTAACGACCAGACCTATCTTGATGCCCTGAATAAAAAGGCGGTGGAGCGCTTCATCGAGGTTACCCACGAGAGGTATTATAAGGCGGTCGGCGATGAGTTTGGCGAAGCGATTCCAGCCATTTTTACGGATGAGCCCCATGTGAAGGGGAAGATGACGCTGCCCTTTGCAGAATCGGAGGGGGATGTAACCTTAGTCTATACCGACGATTTTTCCGATACCTTCAAGGCCCAGTACCAGGTGGAGCTCCTTGATGTACTGCCGGAGATTTTATGGGAGCTTCAAGACGGAAGGGTATCCATACACCGGTATCATTACCATGACCATCTGACAGAGCGTTTTGTATCCGCTTATTCCGATACGATTGGGGAATGGTGTGAGAAGCATAAGATAGCCCTGACCGGACATTTTCTTTCGGAGCGTACCCTGTTTTCCCAGACCCTTGCCCTGGGCGAGGCCATGCGCTGCTACCGCAGCTTCCAGCTTCCTGGAATCGATATCCTGTGTGACCAAAAGGAATTGTCGACGGCAAAGCAGGCGGTCAGCGTGGCAAGGCAGAAGGGGCGGGAAGGTGTGATCAGCGAGCTTTACGGTGTTACCCATTGGGATTACGGCTATAAGGGGCATAAGCTCCAGGGCGACTGGCAGGCGGCTCTTGGAGTTACCATACGGACACCCCACCTCGCATTTATGTCAATGGAAGGGGAGGCGAAGAGGGACTGGCCCGCATCCATCAGCTATCAGTCTCCCTGGTATGAAACCTATTCTTACATAGAGGATCATTTCGCCAGGGTGAATACGGCACTGACCCGTGGAAAGGCCATTGTAAAGGTGGGTGTCATCCATCCCATTGAATCCTTCTGGATTTCCTATGGCCCCAACGACCAGACACAGACAATACGGGATCAGCTGGATGCGAATTACGAGAACCTGATGCAATGGCTGCTCTACGGCATGGTAGACTTCGACCTGATCTCCGAAGCCCTTCTGCCGGAGCAGTGTGCAGTGCCCGGGGCACCGCTTAAGGTCGGCGGGATGGAATACGATACGATCCTCGTCCCGGACTGCAGGATCATCCGCAGTACCACCCTGGACCGGCTGGAGGTCTTTGCCCGGCAGGGTGGCAAGGTAATCTTTGCGGGAAGGGTGCCGAGGCTTGTGGATGCTCAGGAATCCGACCGTGCACAGCAGCTCGCGGACCGCTCCGTCAGGATTTCCTTTAACCGGGAGGAGCTTTTAGACTCCCTGAAGGAAGACCGGCTGATCGAGGTGCGCCAGAAAAACGGGAAGCTTTCCGACAACCTGTTCTATCAGCTGAGGCAGGACAATAATTGCAGATGGCTGTTTATCTGCCATGTAAAGCAGAAGAAAAACCGGATAGACATACCGGAGGAATATCAGCTGCGTTTAAAGGGAGCCTACCGGGTATTCCTTTATGATACGTTAAAGGGGAGCAAGGCAGAGCTGGATGTTGAATATCAAAATGGGGATACCCTATTCCCGATGGAGCTCTATGGGGAAGACAGCCTGCTTCTGAAGCTGATTGACCAAAGCCCGGAGGGAAGGACAGGAGCTGAGGATCAGGGAATCGGCACAGCTACAGTGGAATTGGTGGATCAGGCAAGTGTGATAGCCAGTATGGAACTGGCAGACCAGGATCAGAAAATTAGCATGATTGCTATGGAACCGACACTTCATAAGGTGAAGACCCTCTATGGTCCAAAAGGCTTCACGCTATCTGAACCCAATGCACTACTTCTGGATTATGCACAGTATCAGTTTAATGATGGCGAAATACAGCCGAGGAATGAAATCCTAAGAATCGATAATGAAATCCGCAGCCGCCTTGGCCTGCCGCGCAGGCAGGATGCCTATAAGCAGCCCTGGAGAATTCCTGATGAGGAAGAGGTTAAGGATTTTGTAACCCTTTATTATGATTTTGAATCGGAAATTGAAATAAAAGGCGCACAGCTCGCCCTGGAACGGCCGGAAAATGCAGAAATCACCTTTAACGGGGAGAAGGTAACGAAAAGCCCAATTGGATATTATGTGGACCGCTTTATCAGAACCCTTCCTCTGCCTGCAATAAAGAAAGGCTCCAACCACCTGATGCTCAGAATACCCTTCTGGAGAAAGACAAACCTGGAAAACCTATATATCCTGGGTGATTTTGGAGTATCCGTAAGAGGAACCCTTGCTGTCCTTACGGAGGCTCCCACAAGGCTGGAATTTGGCGATATCACAGGGCAGGGACTTCCCTTCTATACAGGCAACCTTACCTATCATTTTGATGTGGAAGCAGCCTCGGAGGAGAAGGAGACGATCCTTTGTGTTCCGCACTTTGCATCTCCCGTATTGGGTCTTTGCCTTGATGGTGAGGATAAGGGCTTGATTGCTTTTGCACCCCACCGGTTAAGCCTTGGCAAGCTAGGGAAGGGGCTGCACAAGCTGGATATTATACTCTATGGCAACCGTTTTAATGGCTTTGGAACACTGCATAATTGCAATGACGAATACATGTGGTATGGGCCGGATTCTTACCGCACCACAGGAAGCGAATGGAGTGAAAGCTATGGTTTAAGGCCTGTAGGAATCTTATCACGGGTCGAACTATATGAAAGGTAGGGAGGAGTGTGAAGAGAAATTCTAAGGTGCCGAAGGACGCCACCTAAGAATTTCTAAAACTTCACACCTATGTTTGTGCCTGCGTCATCCTCGGCACAAACTTTGGATGCGCAAAAAACATGCGCGGAATGGAGGTAAAAAATGGAGAAGATGACTTATGCCGGATTGGTTCCACCGATTCCGACGAGGACAAACCAGCTCGAAGCGCCGGTTCAGGCAGCAACCATCCAATGGATGGAACCGGAGGAGAAGGATGGAAGCTTGATTTATCGGGGGAAGCTTACCCTTCCGAAGGAATTCCAGGGCTGCGGTATCAGGCTTTTAATGGACAGCGTCGGCTGTGAGGCACAGGTCTCTGTCGATGGGAAGGAGATCCGCCGTCATTATGGAAGCTATACGGAATGGGACTGTGACATCACAAAGGAGGCTGAGGGGAAGGGGATGCTTTCGCTGACCCTCACCTTAAAGGGCGGGGAAGGAGAATTAAGCCCCTATCAGGCCGCAGGAATCCTGAGGGGCATCGATATCGTGGCTCTGCCTAAGGCTTATGTCAGCTGCCTTAATGTCCAGACGAAAGAGAATGAGAATGGCTGCATGGAGCTGACAGTACAGTATTCGCTGGAGAATAACGGGAAGCTGGCGGATGGACTGGAAGCAGTCCTTAAGGATCCTGAGGGTAAGGTTGTTCTTTGCAAAAGCTTTGGAAAGGAGAAGCTGTTCTCCTCTAACAGCAGTGGCTTTTCCGCGGAATGCCCGGAGGTAATGCGTTGGGACAGCGAGCATCCGAATTTGTACCGCCTCTGCCTGGTGCTGAAAAGCGATGGGGAGGTACTGGAGGAAGTGGAACGGATGGTTGGCTTCCGTCATCTGGAGAGCAGGGGTGGCAATATCTACTGGAACCATCAGCCTTTGAAGTTGCGGGGCATCTGCTACCGGGAGCCCCTTGCAGCGGAGCAGGGGAGGGATGTAAGAAAGGAGCTGGAGCTTTTTCGGGCAGCCAATATTAACTATATCCGTGGCCTTTTCTATCCCTTCAGCAGAAAATTCCTGGAGCTTTGTGATGAAATGGGCTTCTATGTGGAGGAAACGGCAGCAGTCAGCGAGGTGGGACAGAGCATAGCAGCTACCCAGAATGCCCCGGAGCTTAGAAGCCGCTATCTGGAGCAGCTCCAGGAGATGGTAATGCGTGACCGCTCCCATGTGAGTATTTTATTATGGCTTCTTGGAAGCGATAGTACCTGGGGTGATAATTTCCGTCAGGAATACCGCAGGGTGAAGGAGCTGGATGATATCCGCCTGGTGAATTTCCATTTTCCGATGACGGTTCCCGAGGAGGAGCCCCAGCTGGATGTATGGTCCGCTTCCTATGTATCCTACCGGCTTGACCTGAATGAGCATTTTGACCATATGGTTATTTTCCATACCCATGGAAGAGATAATGCGATCGGCTATGCTACGGGATCGGCACCGGATTATGAGATGCCGGTACTGCATGATGCCTTCGCCCATCTGCCCTGCTACAACCGGGATGAGATCAGGAAGGATCCTGGGATCCATGAATTCTGGGGTGAAAGCATCAAAAGATACTGGGATAAGATGTGGGCAACGGACGGGTGTCTCGGCGGTGCCATTATGGCAGGCGTTGACGAGAATGGAAGCTTCTCTGAAAAGCTAAAGGACTTTAACTGGGGCATCCTGGACGCATATGGCCAGCCAAAACCGGAATATCATCATGTCAAGATGGCCTATGCGCCTGTGGTAGTCTCCGGCTATGAGCAGAGGGAAAAGGAATTGCTGGTTACGGTTGAAAACCGGTCCAACCATACAGATTTAAATGAGATTGACATAAAGTGGTCCTCCCAGGGGAAGGAGGGCATGCTTAAGGTGAGCGCAAAGCCCTGTGAGAAAAGAATCTTAAGCCTTCCTGTTATCCTGGAAAGGAGCCGGAGGGTTACCCTGGAATTCCTATACCAGGAAAGGACAGTCTTTGAAACAATCCTTGGGGAGGAAAGCAGGGAGGAATTCACCGTCCCAGGGGATTATCCGCAGTTTTCCATCGAAGAGGACGAAAAGGGGATAACAATTGACAACGGAATCTTCAAATATCAGTTTTCCAAGGCGACAAAGCTACTTATCAATGCCTCGGCGGAGGGTATCCAGGTTATCTCAGACGGACCATACCTGCAGACCACCAGGCTAAAGCTGGAGGAGTGGAGGGGTCAGCATCTGGAGGCCGGCCTTACGGAGGATGGAGCCCGGGTATTCCTGATCGGTGCCTATGGATCCATTTGCAAGGTGAGCTTCGAGCTTTCCCTGCACAAAAACGGAGAGGTCGAAACGACCTACACGATCCTTTCCCTGTCAAAGCCCATGCCCCATACGGTAAAGGCGAATATCGGAATGGATCCGGGGGGACTGAACGAGCTTGGCGTTTGGTATAGGCTCTGCCCAGGATATGAGGAGCTTTCCTGGGAAAGGAAGGGCTTATGGAGCTCTTATCCAGAAAACCATATCGGGCGCAGGAAGGGTACCGCAAGAAGCTCGGATGGGGATGATTTTAGGAGCATGAAGCACAACATTTATCAGGCTGGGCTTGTAAATACAGACACAAATACAGGAGTGCAGGTCATTTCCGATGGGAGCCATTCCGTCCGGGTAGAGATGGAGCCGGATCCGCGCTCCGTCATTGACGACCGGGATGAGAGGATCCGCTACACCGGAAACTGGTTTGAGATGGATGATTACTGCGGGAATTTCAATGATACAGAAACCTTAAGCTATGAAAAAGGGAGTTATCTGGAGCTTGTTTTCACCGGCACCGGCATCACCGTATACGGACCCAACGATATGCTGTATGGCAAGTGCAATGCATATGTGGATGGGGAGTTAAAGGCGGAAGGAATCAGCCAGTACCTTTCCGGGGTGGATATTCCGGCGATGAGCAGGGGCTATGAAAAACGATACCGGATCCCGCTGTTTTCCATTACCGGCCTTGAGGGGAAGGAGCACACCCTGCGGCTTGAGGTTTTGGGCGAGAAGGAGGCAGGAGCCCAGAATAGCTATGTTTCCCTTGATTATGTGGTGGTAGAAGGGAGTGCTTATTCCTTTTCGCCGAAGCTGATTATCAATAATGATTTTAATTATGCGAGGCTGGTACGCGGCAATTATATGAGGGATAAGGTGGGCTTTGATGTAGCTTACCAAAACAGCCATAAAATTTTCTTAAAGAGGCAGAAGGAGGGGAAAGCCGATGAAGATCAGATATGAGGAACCCAAAATAGGGCAGCTGGTGCCCAGGCCCTTATTCTGTAAAGGAATTGCGGAGCCGGTACGGGTGCTTGACGGAAGCTGGAAGATTAAGCATACGGCGGAGCCGGAGAAATTTGCAGGGGAGCTACCCTTGGATGACTCCTTGGATACCTGGGAGGAAATCCCCGTACCCTCCGACATGGGGGCATACCGCAATAAAGTAAAGGATTTCGTAGGAAAGTATGTATATAAAAAGCTGGTCCGCCTGGAGGAGACCAGGACGGATTGTGATTACATACTGCGCTTTGAAGGTGTGAACGGCTTTGCAAAGATATATATCGACGGCGAGTTTGTCATGGAGCATGAGAATGCCTTTGTTTCCTGGAATGTGAATATCACGGATATGATAAAGGGGAAAGGGCAGTTTCTCCTTACGGTCTGCCTGGATGATGTTACTGACCAGGTAAGCTCCTACAACCACGGCGGAATCCTTCATAGCGTCCTGCTCTATGTCCTGCCGAAGAATTATTATACCTCGGTCCATACCTCCACAGTATTTGACAAGGATTATATTAACAGTACCCTGAAGCTTTTCTTTGCAACACAGGAGACCTCAGATAGCTACCGGTATGAGGCCCTTCTGATCGCACCGGACCAGACCGTTGTGAAGGAAATTGATTTAAATTCTGCCGGATATCTGAAGGATGGGTATCGAAGCCTTGAGATTCCCATGGAAAATCCGCTGAAGTGGGATGCGGAGCATCCCTGGCTGTATACTCTTAGATTACATATTTTTGACCAGAATGAAAAAATAGAAGAGATAGAGCATAGATTTGGCTTCCGGGAAATCAGCCAGGCCGGGAACCAGCTTTTTGTAAATGGCCGTGAGGTTAAGCTAAGAGGTGTATGCCGCCATGAAATTTCACCGCTTCATGGACGTTGCCTGACCAAAGAGCTGATCGATGAGGATGTGGCTTTGTTTAAGGAGGCAAACTGTAATTATATCCGAACCTCCCACTATCCTCCCAGTGAATATTTCCTGCAGCGCTGCGACGAAGAGGGGATTTATGTGGAGGATGAGCTGGCGCTGGCCTTCATTGCTAGAACACTTCCCTATACCCAGAGGGATCCGAAGGAAACCAGGCGATATCTGACCCATTTTACAGAGGTTCTGGCAAGGGATTACAGCCATCCCTGCGTATTGATCTGGTCCCTTTGCAACGAGTCCTTTGGCGGCTATAATTTTGACCTTTTGAACCGCTTTGTACACCGGGTTGACCCCTCCCGCCCCACAAAGTTTAGTTATCCGATGACAATGAGGGAGGAGCATGAGGCAGTTGATATCTGGAGCATCCATTACACCAATCTGGAGGAGGATCTTGCCAGAAAATGTGATAATGTAAGCGTAGGCTACACTCCCGGGTATGACAAGCCGGTCCTCCACGACGAGTATGCCCATATCCCCTGCTATAACCGCACGGAGCATAGAAGGGATCCGAATATCCGGAATTTCTGGGGAGAAAGCATTAAGAAATTCTGGGATAAGATATGGAATACGAAGGGAGCGCTCGGAGGAGCCATTTGGGCCGGTATTGATGAAACCAATAGTTACAATGGGGGAAATACCTGCCTGGAATGGGGGATTATTGATGTCTGGAGAAGGAGAAAGCCGGAGTTTTATATGACAAGGAAGGCTTATTCCCCAATCGTGATTCCTGGAGAGGGAGCAGTTTACCAGGATGGATTCCTTTTCGTTGGGATTGAAAACCGTTTCTGCCACACCAGCTTATCGGAGGTACAGGTGGAATGGGAATATGCGGATACCGGTGGAATAGCCATGGGTCCACAGGCAGAGCCAAGGGAAACCGGTGTGCTTCGTCTGGCAATAGGGCAGTGCGTTACAAGTCCGGCTTCGAAGCTGGCTCTGACATTCTATGATGCGTTTCACAATAAGGTGGATGAATTCCTGCTCCCAGTGAATGAACTTTCCGGGAATGAGCTTCCAGTGAATGAGCTTCCCATTGGTGAGGTGGAGGAAGAAGGAGTCAGCAGTTCATGCGGTAAGCTCACCTGTAAGGAAGAGGACAGGGAGGTGGTGCTTGAAGGTAAGGATTTCAGGCTTAGCTTCGATAAGGAAACCGGACTTCTGTGCGATGCTTCCTATCAAGGCAGGCCGGTACTGGTCGGCGGTCCGTACCTGAATGTCCCCTATATCCGGCTTGGAGGCTGGAAGCGGAAGAACTTCTTTACGGAGCTGGATCGGGATAATGTAAAGCTGACCATATCAGGCAGCTACGGCAGGGAGATGGAGGTTTCCTTCCATATAACGGTAAGGCCTGATGGAACAATAGATACTAACTATGTGATTGACCGCTTATATGTAAAAATGCCGAAGCAGGTAAAGCTCCGGGTGGGCGTTGACTGCGGCGGGCTGGATGAATTGGGCATTTATTACCTGGCACACCCCGCAATGGATACCCTGCAGTGGAAGCGCAAGGGCTTGTGGACTGTTTATCCTGAGGATCATATTGCAAGATGTGAGGGGACTGCAAAAAGAAGAAGTGAAGGCTCCGTATTTGGTGAGAAGCCCCATATTCCCTGGTCAGAGGAGATGAAAAGCTTTATCCTGAATGGAAGGTATGATGTGGACTACAAGGGAACCAATGATTTCAGAAGCCTGAAGGAACATATCTACAGTGCAAAGCTTTCTGGGGAAGGCTCCGGGGCGGCTATCGAGGCCGTTTCCGACGGAAATCATTCCGTAAGGCTTGAAATAGCAGAGCCGGAGGAGCTGGTCATTTCTGACCGCGATGAGCGGATTCACTACCATGGAACCTGGTTTGAAATGGAGGACTACAGCGGGAGCCTGAATAATACGGAGATGTGGAGTAAGGAGGCCGGGGCATATGCGGAATGCAGGTTTACCGGCACCGGTGCCGTTTGGTATGGGCCGGTGGATACCATTTATGGGATGGCAAAGGTATATGTGGACGGAGAACTGATGGATGGAGCTATCAATCAGAGAGTGAATGGCGTTGATTTCCCCGGCTCTGCCGCAGGGTATGACAAAAAATATGGTTATCCCCTTTACTCCGTCACCGGACTTCCCTTTGGGGAGCATACCATCAGGATTGAGGTATCCGGTGAAAAAGCCCAGGATGCGGGAGATTATTATACCGTCATCGACTACCTGAGAATCATAAGAAGGGAAATGGAAGAGCCTGTCCGCTTTATCATAAACAATGATTATAACTATCCCCATATTGCCTGGGGCAATTACAGCAAGCCTCCTATTCTTATTCAGGAGGGTTACAGCAATTTTGCCAGCATGAAGTTAACCGGTAAGACGGATTGACACCCTGCCTGGACATTAGTACAACGATACACTTTAGGTATCAATAGGAGGATCCCGGGACCGGAAGGAGAGTAACATAGCCTTCCGGTTTGTGGTGGAAGGGGTTGGAAGAGTAGGAAGCTGTTAACTATATTGGAAAGCCCCTTGAGCCAGGGGGGGAGGCATACAGACGGTGAAAAGGGCCGTAAAGCAGGTGCAGGAAGAAAAGAGAAGAAAAATCTGAAAATACCAATTTTATTGACAAAAATTATCAAAAATATTTGTCAGATCATTGTATACTTTGTAAGTAGGAATGTTGCATACATGGTACATACTATTAAAATTAATTATTTTAAACATTGAAGGATGAAAAATGAAAATAAAACTACATAAAGTTGGAATGCTGGATGTTATATTTATTTTTTTTGATATTTTATGTGTTGTTTTAGCTACGATTATATCTCATCTTATTATTAGTATGGTAAATTATGATGAGGTACATTTTGCATCGCTGATTATTCATACTGTAGCCGTTTTTCTAATGTTATATTTTTATGACTTTTATTCTAAAATGCTTAGAAATAAGAATGAAATATTTCTTTCTATTACTATTTCAGTTATAATCTCTTTTTTTATCATGTTAACATTTGATGCTATTTTTATGGATAATATAACACGTTACAGTATTATTGGTTTAATTATAAATACCATTCTCTTAATTTTGCTGCTGTACATCGAAAAACTTATTTTTTTAAAAATCGTTAAAAAAGTGGAGGGTGTTTCGAAATTACTAGTTATTGAGTCAAAATATGTTGCGAATGATTTAGCAAGAAAAATCAAATATTCATATTTAGAATTATATGAATCCTGGTATATCCAAATTGATACTGATGATCCTGGTGCTGTGGACGAGCTAATTAGTTCGCAATTTTATAAATATTCGAGTATATTTATTTCTCCGATTATTCCAGAGCATGTGAAAAACAAGCTGATTTCAGAGGCTATAGCAATGAATAAGGAAATATACCTGCTTCCAAATCTTTATAATATCAGCATGTTTAAAACAGAAGTTGTACAATTTGATGATACACCTGCATTTCGTATGAGGAGATTCAGCCTAAACCGGGTCCAAAGCTTTTTAAAACGAGTTTTAGATATTATAGTCTCTATCATCGGAATTGTTATTACATCACCAATCATGTTGATAGCCGTGATAGCGATAAAAATTGATAGCCCTGGCAAAATTATTTACAAGCAGGAACGGGTAACAATTCATGGAAAAATATTTAATTTGTACAAGTTCCGTACAATGGTATCTAATGCAGAGGAAAAAACAGGGGCAGTTTTAGCAACAGAACATGATCCAAGAACAACCAAGGTTGGAAGAATATTAAGAAGATTCCGGATAGATGAGTTACCTCAATTCGTTAATGTATTGTCAGGTTCTATGTCGGTTGTGGGACCAAGGCCGGAAAGACCTATATTTGTGGAAAAATTCTGTAAGGAAATAGAGTGCTATGACAAACGCTTTTTAGTAAAAGCAGGAATTACCGGATTTGCACAGGTTTTTGGCAGATATGATACATCCGTTAAGGATAAAATATTATATGATCTCTTGTATATTAAGAAATATTCTTTTCTTCTTGACATAAAGCTGATTTTACTTTCTATAAAAATAATATTTATTAAAGAGAGCTCCAAGGGTGTAAGTGAAAAACCAAGTTATGTTACCTTTAATGGAAATGAAAAATCAATGGAAGAATTGAATAAAGGATTGATAAATATATAACAAATTCGATATACATAAAGTCATTAAAACCGTATTCCTGAAAAACTTTTGAACGGAGCAGACAATGGATAATTTTACTTGATGGATATTTTGATATATATGCTATAGTTTATGCAGTCTCTGTGTGGTTGCTGGGATTTAACGGATATGAAAAGGACTTAGTAAGAATTATATTAAATAAGATGTTTGGCAGGAGATTGTATGGCACTGGTTAGTGTAATAGTACCGGTATATAATGCTGAAAAATATATTGAGAAATGTATTGATTCCATAGTAAATCAAACTTATAAAGAGATTGAATTAATTTTGGTAAATGACGGTTCTACCGATCAATCACTTGAAAAAATCAAAAAGTATAATGCGATTGTTATTGATAAAAAGAATGGCGGAGCTTCCAGTGCGAGGAATGAAGGACTGAGAAGAGCAACAGGCGATTATATTATGTTTTTAGACAGTGATGATTGGTTGGATCCTCATTGCGTTGAACATATTATGAAAAACCAGGCTGACATTATAAGATTTAACATAGTTTATGAATATGCCTCAGGGGCCAGTGAAATTATGCCGGCAGATTTTAATGATTGTCAATATATTGATAAAAAAGATTTTTCCAAGGAAATTTATTATAAAATACTTACGGGCATCAAGATGAATTCAGTATGCAGAAATTTCTATAAAAGAGAAGTAATCGAACATTTATATTTTGATGAAGGCTTGGATACAGCGGAAGATTTAATTTTTAATATAGAGGCATATACAAAAGCCAATTCATTTCTATATGTGCATAAACCTTTTTACCACTATATGCAGATATCAAATGGAATAACTGGTAACGGAATAAGTGTTTTGACAAAGTATAAATGTAACATCAAGGTAAGTATGCTGCTCATTAAGAAGCTAAAAGGGTGGAATATGTTAAACTTCAGGAATGTATTTCTTGCTTTTTCAAGGCCTGTGGCAATTACGGTTTCTAAATTAACGAAAAGTAAAAATAAGAGGTAACTTATGAAAGTCAGCGTAATTGTACCTATTTACAATACAGGAAAATTTTTAAGGGAATGTCTGGATTCTCTGGTTAAGCAGATTTTTGATGACTATGAAATTATAATTATTAATGATGGTTCAACCGATGACAGCTTAGAAATAGCCAGGGAATATAAAGCATCCCATGAAAATATCAGGTGCTATAACAATAATAAAAAAGGGGTCTCCAATGCCAGGAATTTAGGGTTTTTAAAAGCGAAAGGAGATTACATTTTTTTTTGTGATTCCGATGATTATGTTGATTTATCCATGCTGGATAAGATGTATCGGGAGATTACAGAAGCCCAAGCAGAAGTGGCTGTCTGTAATATATATAATGTTTATGATAATGGCCATAAGGATATAGCGCTATCCCTGCCGAAAGAAAAAATACTATTAAATGAGGATTATCAGCTTACTTACAAGATAATAAACGGTACGGTCTTTCTTGCAAATTCGGCTGCAAATAAATTGTACCAGAGAGAATATCTGGATAGCAGTAACGTGTTTTTTGAGGATACGAAAAAAATATATGCCGAGGATGCCTGCTTTAACTATTTGCTGTATACAACGGTTAATAAGATATGTGTAATTGATGAACCATTATATTACTATCGATGTAAGCGAAATGGTTCTATTACAAATTCCTATAAGCCGGATCTATGTAACAGAATGAAATACTTATTATCAACAATGATTGACACTTATAGCCAATTACCCCAATATGAAAAACTATATCCAGGCATACAGAATATAACATATGAATTTTATATACAACTTCTATATAACGAATTTAAAAGAAATATTACATATAAAGAATTTAAAAAAATTGTTATTGATAAATATTTTATAAATATACTAAAAGGACTAAATACAGCAGCGTTATCAAGAAATAAGAAAATATTATATAAATTATATTTTCTAAAAAGATATAGCTTAATGTATGTCTTTTTTATGCTTAGAAGGGGAAGGTGAGAATGTTGAGAAAAAGAATAATAAGGTTCATCGTTTCCTTTATTCTTATCTTTATACTAGGAATGTCAGTAAATGCCTATAAAGTTTTAAGTACTGTAAAAATGAATCTGACATTTAGTTATCAGGGGATTGAAAAGGGGCTAAATCCTGATGGAAGTAAGTTCAACGTATTTGAGATAAAATCAAAGGATATTATTAACTCCGTATATGAAGAGTTACATGGCAGCGGTTTATCAATTGACGAAATCAACAATAATATAGTTGTAGAACCAATAATGCCTGATAGAGCAGTGGAACGGGTGAAATCAGAACAAAAAGAAGGAAATCAATACTACTATATTCCATATGAATTTAGTATTACATATAAAGAAAGATATCCTATGGAGCAAAGCAATTCAATAAAGGTTTTAACTGCACTTTCTGAAGTATACACGGTCTTTTTCTTTGAAAACTATGCTGAGAAAAATACAATACTTCAAGATGAAAAAATTGATATCGACCAGTATGAGTATATAGAAATTGCAGATGTATACTCGAACAAAATTGACTCAATGATAAATTATCTTGACTTTCACCGCAAGGAAAATGAGGAGTTCCGTGCTAAATCTACAGGGGAAACCTTTGACAATATTATATACATGCTTACTAATTTGAAAAATATTGACATTGAAAAATATAAGTCACATATTTTACATGCTTCCATCGCAAAGGACAGAATATTATACCTTAATAAAGTAAGGTATATTGGTACAACCTTAGAAAGAAGCTATAAACAGGAAAAAAACAACACGAAATTTATTAGTGATACATTAGAGAAGTATGATGCTAAAATTACCAGTTCTCTGTTTATTCCTACAATAGATGAAAATTATAAGCTATATATGAACAAGACACAGACTGGATTGGATTATATAACGCAACAGGCCTATGATAGCGGATTAAAAGCTGCTGAGATTAGTGACAATATAAACAAAAATGATTATTTAATTAAATCATTTTCAAAAGATACCCAGGCTTCACAAAAAGATATGGAATTGATGAATAAAATGTTGTCAGATATAGATGAAAAGCTTGTAAACATATCGAATTTGGCGCTTCAAACTGACAATGAATTTATGGAACAAAAGACTATGAATTATTTATCTTTTTCAACACCAAGATATTTGTGGGGGAATTTATATGGAATGGGAACCATATTAAAAATGTTTATTATTAGTTTTTTTATTGCTTGTTTTAATGCAGCAGTAAGAGAGAATCATAGAGCCAGTCGTGATAAAAAGAAAGCCCGTCGTGAACAGAAATACAAGGAGAAGAAAGAAAACAGGGAGAACAAAGACAATAAAAATAACAAAGATAACAAAGAAAATAAAGATAACATAGATAACATAGATAACATAGATAACGAAGATAACAAGGATAACGAAGACAACGAATACCAAGAGAACGATAAAACGATGGCTGTGTAGTATTTTATGGAGTTTATTATAGAAAGGATAATGGAAATTTCATATTTCTATTAAAGAGTGGAAGAATGGATATTACAATTTGGAACATTCTTGCCTATATAAGCAAGTGGAGAAAATGGATTTTTATAGGCATTGCTGTAGCACTTTTATCTGCCTTTGCCTATGCAAACATAAATAGAAATTATTACTCCGAGATAATTATTGAATATACCAATCAAAGTGCAGTAAACGGTAAAGCAGCAGATGGAACTAAATTGAATGTTTATGAAATAATATCACCTAATATTATAGAAAAAGCATTAATAGATGTAGGCTCAGGTTTGAGTACGGAAAATGTCCGTTCTTCCATGAGTATTACGCCCATCATACCGCAAAAAGTATTAGACCTCCAAAAAAGTAAACTTCTTATTGGTGAAGAATATACTTATTTTCCAACAAAATATTTAATTAAATATGTTGATTACTATGGTAATTCTAAAAATTTCACACAAGACTTATTGGATGCCATAATTAAAAACTATATGATCCATTACAGTGAGAAATATGTAAATAAAGAAAGCCTTACCCAGATTAACAAGGATTTAAACAGTGAAACCAATGATTATCTTGAAATGGCTGAAATAATAAGTACTAATACAGATAAGGTTATAGAGATTCTGCAGCACCGATCCCAGGCAAGTGCTGATTATCGCTCACCGTCAACAGGTATGTCATTTCTGGATTTGTTATATCAGTATCAGGAACTTAGTAAAATTGATATTCCAAGAGTCTTTGCTTATATATTTGGCAATCAGGTGACCCGTAACAAAGAGGTTTTAATAAAGAAATATACCTATAAACGTGAGCAATATTATATTGCGCAAAAGAATAAACTATCA
Source organism: Clostridiales bacterium (assembly GCA_012839295.1). Taxonomy (GTDB): domain Bacteria; phylum Bacillota; class Clostridia; order Lachnospirales; family Lachnospiraceae; genus Mobilitalea. Next base: position 164,552 of record DUNO01000048.1, on the reverse strand, counting down.
CAGGCAGAACTTACCCTTGGTTTAATGAATGAATTTGCTAAGGCAAATATAGATGTTGCAAATTCTTATAATGTCGCCGAAAACAGTACAGATAGTCAATACACTACAGATTTGGAAATCAGCGAGAAACTGTCAAAGGATAAAACCACATATGATACAATGGCTCTTGATTATATTAATTATGGTATTGATGCAAATACAAATCTATACAGTGCCCAATATGCCGATACTGTAATAAAAATATTCGAGGATAATAAGAGTGGAACAGAGGATGTAGGGTATATAGAGGGGATAAAGGATGCAGAAAATGCAGAGAGCGCAGAGGATACAGAGGATACAAAGGGTGTAGAGGATGCAAAGGGTGCAGAGGATGCAAAGAGTGTGGAGGATACAGAAGGAACAGAGGATGTAGAGTATGTAGAGTATGCAGAGAGTGCAGAGTATGCAGGAGGTACAGAGGATGTAGCGGATGCAAAGAATGCAAGGGATGCAAAGGAGGCAGAAATAATTACTGCCGAAAAAATTGATGCGGTTAATCAAAAATGGACAGAGCTTTTTACTATTACCGATAAAACCATGCGTGACTATAATTCCTATGTTTCCAGTCAGCACATTTCCTTTATTACAGGTGTGGTTGTAAGTGAAACAGTTAATTCAAAGTTGTATCTGATGATAGCTTTTGTACTTGGACTTGGATGTAGCTTGGTATTTGCAATAGGATATGAAACTATTAAACATAAATGGGCTCTAAATTATAAAAAAGTTTCTTAAATATGCTATTTTAAAGGATGATGTCTTTGGTTGGGATAATATTTCTCGGTGAAATTTTGCTGAGTCCGTTTGCTAAAAAATATATGGATGTTTTAGATGAAAACAATATTGAATACGAAATTATACAATGGGACAGGTCAGGCAAATTAAAGGATAGTAAAGAGAATGTTCATACTTTTTGTTGCTTCAGGGAGAGATATACAAATCCGGCGAAAAAAATAATCTCATTGCTCCAGTTCCGCCGATTTGCCTTAGAATTAATTGAAGTGAAAAAATATGATAAGTTAGTAGTATTGACCACAATGACAGGTGTTTTATTGTATCGCTTATTAACAAAAAAATATAAGGATAAATATATTTTTGATTACCGTGATGCAAGCTATGAGCGCAATAAACTATTTAAAAATATGGTTAAGAAAATTGCAAGAAATGCAAACTTTGTTTGTATTTCCTCGAAAGGGTTCTTAGAAATTTTAGATAATGACGCAGATTATTCTATTACCCACAATTTTAAATTATCCGATTTACCGCTTAAAAACACCAGTTATACAAAAAAAGTGAACGAAAAAATAAATATCAGTTATATCGGTGTATTAAGAGAAATTGATTATTTAAAAAAGTTAATCCAGGTATTTGGAAATAATCAAAAGTTTAACTTTTATATTCATGGTACAGGGGATAATGAAGCAGAATTTCAAGACTACTGCAGTAAATATAGCAATGTTTTTTACACAGGCAGGTATAATGAAGAAGAAAAAATAAAGTACATCAATAATGCGGATATTCTATGTTACAATTATCCATGTTCATTTATTAATAACAATGCCTTGGCAAATAAATTTTACGACGGAATCATTTTTAAAAGGCCAATGTATGGGAATCGCGATACGTTTTCCGGAAGATTAATTGAAGAAAACAATCTTGGAATTTGTCTAGCTGATAATGAAGATGATATTGCAGAAAAAATATATGCATATTACATAGGTTTTGATGAACATATTTTTTGTGAGAATGCGGATAGGGTACTATCCGGGGTTATTCGTGAAGAGAATTTATATATTGACAGGATAAAAAAGTTTCTGACTGATTAGAGGTGTTAAATTTTAGAATTTAAGTGCTTATAGATCGGCTAAAGAGATATAGTGATCCTTCCGTTTCGCAACTTGATTAAATGGGAATGAAATATTTTGAGTTTGGATGTGATGAATTGGACACCTTAGTAATTGATATTCAAAAGGAAAGAGTTTCTTTATATGCGAAATTGGCTTGTATCTATATAATCAGCATGCCCTTAACTATTATTACAGTTAGCAATCAATTATCGTTACTTAAAATTATTTCAATTGCAATCGGAATTGTTTTAATCCCAATCTTGTTTTTTGGAAAATGTAAACTCAGCTTTAACAGAGTTCATCTGTTCTTTGCATTGTACTTATTATATTGTATCAGTGGGCTATTTATATTAAGAATAGATTATTCCGTTGATCAAATAAGAGGACTTGTAGAAGCCTTTATATTTGTTTATGTGCTCAGCGTAAGAATTTATAACATAAGAGAAAAATGATGGATAGAAAATGCCTGGTTGACTGTTGGGATTATCTGTACAGTTTTTGGACTTATGAGCAAAGAAGTTGTGGAAGCAACAAGGATAACACTTTCAATATTCGGATTTTCCGAGGATCCAAATCAATTTTGTGCGTATTTGATACTTCCCATAATTTATACTTTAATGCGTCTTATAAAAGGGAAAAAGGGCAGATTTTTATATGCGGCATTATTGATGGCGATGCTTTTGGTATTATTTAAAACTGGCTCCAGAGGGGGCCTTATTGCAATATTTGCAGGAGTTGGCTTTTACATTCTTTTTGGAGTAGAGAATAATAAACGTAAAATGCAGGCAATCACATTAATTGTTATTCTTATAACTGTGTTTCTGTGTTTTGTCTACCCTACCTTACCACAACAGACACGGGAACGATTTAGTATAGAACGAGTACAGAAAGATAGAGGGACAGGAAGATTTGATATATGGGAGACGCTTATATATGCTGTTACCAAAGACCCCAAAGCTATGATATTTGGGTTTGGAATTGGTTCTACCGGATCCATACTTGAAGCAGCAAATTTAAATGCAAGATATGCGCATAATCAATGGATACAGGTTTTTTGTGATCAGGGAATGATCGGGTTGTTTTTATTTGGATATTTAATTTTTTTTGCATTCTACCGTACCGTCAAAAAGAATCCACCTGTTGCTGCCGCAATGGTTAGTATAGTAGCATTGTCTATGTCACTTACAATGTACGTCTTTAAGCCATATATGAATATATTGCTGATGTGTGCAATGAACTTCGAGCCAATTTTTACAGCGAATGACGAAACGGAGAAAGTCTATGAAATCATTGAAGAAGACAATAGTGATAGTAAATAATAATCTGGGCATGGGCGGAATTCAAAAATCACTTGTGAATCTGTTGAATGAGATAAGCGATAAATTTGATATTACGCTTTTTCTATTTAAAAAAAGCGGTGCCTTACTTCATGAGGTTCCGGACAATGTTAAAATTACAGAAGCGAAAGGTTGCTTACGCTTATTGGGGGTTTCACAAGCAGAATCCAGGCAAATGGGAGGCTTTTACTATTTCCTTAGAGCTATTTTGGCTCTGTCTTGTAAATTATTTAATAATCATCTGATCATAAAAGTTCTGGTTAAGACTCAATTATTAAAGGAAAAATATGATATTGCAATATCTTATATGCAAAATTCAGATAGCAAATTGTTTTTTGGGGGCTGTAATGATTTTGTTATTAACAGTACCAATGCTAACAGGAAAATCAGCTTTGTACATTGCGATTTCTCAAACTATGAGGGGAACAATAGTCATAATCGCAGGGCTTACAATAAATTCGATAAAATTGCCCTCGTTTCAAATTCCTGTAAAAGCAGCTTTGAAACCATTATGCCACATCTTACAAGTAAAACTGTTTGTGTTTATAATTGCTGCAACTATGAAAAAATCAATAAAATGGCAGATGAGAACCCATTTATTTATGGGAAAGGGATCAACCTGCTTACTGTTGCAAGAATAAGTGAAGAAAAAGGGTTGCTGCGCTGCATTGATATTATAAAAGAACTGAATAATAGTGGATGTAAGCTTTTTTGGCATATTATAGGTGATGGCGTTCAAAAAACAGAGCTTCTATATAAAATAAAGTTAAATGCACTTGATGATTATGTAATTTATCATGGTGAAACAAATAATCCCTACAGATATATGAAAAATGCATCGGCACTTTTCGTACCCTCCTATCATGAAGCTGCACCTATGGTTTTTATGGAAGCAAAGGCATTAGGCCTTCCAATCCTTAGCACAGATACCTGCAGTGCCAAAGAAATGATAACAACTACCCATTCAGGAATTGTTTGTGACAATACCAATCAGTCAATTTATCAACTGCTGCTTAACGTATGCAAAAACCCCCAATTGCTTAAAATAAATGCAATATCTGCAGACAATCATATCGCAGTGAAAGGATTTTATAACTTAGTGGATGAAGCCTATGACTAAATTGGAGTTTAAAAAATGCTTTAATTATGCAAAATGGCTGGGCGGGGAAAAGGAGTTTGATTTATAGATATGAAGGGATTTTTTAAATTAGTAATTAGTTTGATACTGATATTTATAATTTATATAATTTTTGAAAATAATATGCTGGTTGTTAAAGAGTATAATATTTCATCATCAAATATTAGTAATCACATAGACGGTTATAAAATTGGACTTATTACTGATTTTCATAACAGCTCCAATTATTCGAAAATAATTAAGAAAATGAGAATTGGGAAACCGGATCTTATTGCTTTAGTTGGCGATACCATAAATATGGGTGATAAAGAGTGTAAAAATGCTGAAAATTTAGTGGATGGTTTAACAGAAATTGCACCAGTATATTTGGTTTCGGGAAATCATGAAATTGCGCCTATGGCCAAGGATATTACGGCAGAGTTTTATAATTACGCTAAAAATAGAGGTGTTAATATTATTGATAACCAAGTTGTGGAGATAGAATATAACCACGGTATATTCAATCTTATAGGGTTTGGTGATATTATTTATGATGATGAGAATTTAAGAGAGCCTGTGTTCTACAATAGATTAAAAGAAAACCTACAAGGATTATATGATAAAATTCCAGATAAAAGCCTGTTTAATGTTTTGCTTTTTCATAGAGGAAATTATATAGATACAATTTCAGAATACGACTTTGATCTGGTTCTGGCAGGGCATATGCATGGTGGACAAATTAACCTGCCATTTCTTAAAGATAAGCTGCTGGAATACAGATATGGCTCAAGTAAGTTTTCAGGAGGATATTACAAAGCAGGAAATCTGAAAGCAATTATTAGCCGTGGAGCTCCGTATAACCTTAAGGAACCGAGACTATTTAATCCACCAGAGATTGATATAATTACTCTAATGAGCCTAACAGATTAGAGTTTAGAAAATAGATAAAAAGTAAGCGTTAAGCGTAATGTAATCAGGCGGATGGCCACGTGCATTAAATTTTGAGATAATAACTATAGATTAGATTTATTTGTTGAATGGGAATGATTTAGAGGTGTAAGGTTGAAAGAAATAAAACTAATAAGCGAAGGGAGGACCGGGTCCATGCCAGCACTTTCATGGCGATTTGTGCGGCATAAGGGCAATGCCCGTAATGATGGGCATGGACATAAACATGAAGAAAATAATGCTGGTATTTGGGACAAGGCCGGAAGCAATAAAGATGTGTCCCTTAGTGAAGGAATTACAGAATAGAAAAGATGCAATAACGAAGGTTTGTGTTACGGGTCAGCATAGACAGATGCTTGACCAGGTTTTAGAATGCTTTGGTATCATACCAGATTACGATCTTTCTATTATGAAAGACAAACAAACCTTATTTGATGTTACGACAAATGTATTACTAAATATAAAACCAATACTTGAAAAAGAGGACCCCGATATTGTACTTGTGCATGGAGATACAACAACAACATTTGCAGCAGCCTTAGCATGTTTTTATTTGCAGATTCCTGTCGGACATGTAGAGGCAGGACTGAGAACATATAATTTGTCATCCCCATATCCGGAGGAATTTAACCGTCAAGGTGTGGGTATCTTAGCATCCTATAGCTTCGCCCCGACCGAGCTGTCAAGACAAAATTTAATAAAGGAAGGGAAGAATCCTGCTACGATTTATGTGACTGGAAATACGGCGATTGATGCCTTAAAAACAACCGTGAAGAAGGATTATACCCATCAGTATTTGCAATGGGCAGATGATAGCAAGCTAATTCTTATTACAGCTCATAGAAGAGAAAATTTAGGTGAGCCAATGTACAATATGTTTCGGGCAATAAAACGGATTATTGAAGAAAATAAGGATGTAAAGGCGATTTATCCCATACATATGAATCCTGCTGTTAGAAAAGCAGCCCAGGATATTTTTAAAGACCTAGACAGAATAAAAATAATAGAACCTTTGGATGTCATGGATTTCCATAACTTTCTTGCAAAGGCATACTTGGTTTTGACAGATAGTGGCGGGATACAGGAAGAAGCACCGTCTTTAGGCAAGCCAGTGTTAGTGATGAGGGATACGACAGAGCGTCCGGAAGGTATTAAAGCCGGAACACTTAAGCTAGTAGGAACAAAGGAAGAGGTTATATATAATGAATTTCAACTACTGTTAACAAGTCAGGAAGCATATAACCGGATGAGTCTTGCCTCTAATCCATATGGAGATGGCAATGCATGCAGACGCATCGCAGATATTTTATGTTCGATAGATATGATTGATTCGTCCACTGTTCTTGAATCATTGTGAGCTGGAAGCGTGGTTTATAATATAAAAAGAGAAAAGAACAGCAATGGAATGATACAAATTTCATCAGCTTAGATTTCGGAGGACAAATGATGCATCCATTGATAAGCGTAATTATCCCAGTATATAAAGTTGAGGCATACATAGCAAAGTGCGTCGATAGCGTGCTTTCACAGACATATGCAAACATTGAAATAATCCTTGTTGATGACGGTTCGCCTGATGGTTGTTACAAAATCTGTGAAGATTATGTACAAAAAGATCACAGGGTAAAGGTTATCCATAAAGAAAATGGAGGATTATCATCTGCCCGCAATGCGGGATTAGATATTGCAAGAGGAGAATATATCGGTTTTGTGGATAGTGATGATTATATTGCGGCAGATATGTACCAAAAACTGCTTGAGGCGATTAAAAAAGAAAAGGCTGACTTGGCGATTTGCGATACTGTCGTAATATATGAAAAAGAAGATGTGGAGGTTTACAAACCGCTTAAAGATGAAACTTTGAATAAATTTGAAGCCTTCGAAGCGTTGCTCGACGGTTTCAACGTTATTACAGTTTGGAACAAGCTGTATTCTAAACATATTTTTAAAAACCTTCGTTTTCCTGACGGAAGAATTCATGAAGATGAATTTATTGTTCATCGGGTTTTCAATGCATGTGCAAAAATTGTCACCATTTCAGATAAATTGTACTATTACGTTAAGCGGCAGGGAGGCATAATGCTATCTGGGTATACACTTAAACGTCTTGATGCCTGGTATGCATTCTATGACAGGTATTTATTTTTTAGGGACAATGTCGATAAAAGACAGGCGAAAATAGTGTATAGGTGTTGCTACGAAATTATAATGACTGCTTTACAGAAAATAGATATGTCAGTTTCCGAAAATAAAAAAGTCATAAGTACTTTGTTTTGGAGAACATTTTTTGGACTCCTGCGAAATGGTGATTTACGCGCAGGAAAACTATTATTAGTAAAAATTAAAGGAATTTACAGCTTTTTGAAGAATATCCGAAGCTATGCGCTTTTCATATCATATGAAAGTTGTCGTAAATTACAAAAAAAGGTTAAGCAGAAGAGAATTATAATTTTCAATATACCTGAGCACGGTAACATCGGTGATATCGCTATTGCAGTTGCTGAATATCTTAATTTGTCAGACTATATAAAACAGGAGCAGATTTGTCAGATAACAAATAAGGTTTACCTTAGCTGTTTTAAACATTTTTATAAGAGCATAACAAACAATGATGTTATAATGATACACGGCGGCGGTTTTTTGGGCACTCTTTGGATTTCAGAGGAGGAAATCTGCCGTGATATAATACAAAGGTTTCCGGACAATAAAATTATAATTTTTCCGCAAACAATTTATTTTGAGGATAGCGAATATGGGAAAGAACAGCTGGAAATTTCAAAAAACATTTGGCAAAGCCATAGGAACTTATATGTTTGTTTGAGAGAGAGAAATTCTTATGAGTTTGTCATAGAAAATATGGTTGGAGGAAATTTTAACAATGCTTATCTTATACCTGATATTGTTCTTTACTTAAATAAATCCCTGCCTAATTTAGAAAGAGAAGGCGTTTTGTTTTGTTTCCGGAAAGACAAAGAAAAGGTATTTAGCGAACATGATTTTACAAGACTTACCAAAACGGTTTTGGAATTAAAGGAAAGTATTGTTATTAGCGATACAGTGATTGACAAACCGGTTCGGCTAAAAGAGCATGAAGCAGAGTTTGAAAAAAAGATAAATGAATTTAAATCAGCAAAGCTTGTAATAACGGACCGTTTACACGGTATGATTTTTGCCGCGATAACGGGTACGCCTTGTATCGCTTTCAACAATTTGAGTAAAAAAGTGGAAGGCGTTTACGATTTTATAGATTATCTTGATTACATAGTCTTTGTACAAAGTATAGATGAAGCTTTACAGTATATGGAAAGGCTTTTGAATATGGGTAGACAAAAATATGACAATGCGCCGCTTATGCCTTATTTTAGATTGTTGGCGCAACTGGTGGAGGAAAATGTCTGATAAAAAACAACTCGCGATAAACTTAATAGCAAGCCTTGCCGTTTTTGCCGTAAACTTGTTTGTCAGCTTCTTTTTGTCACCATACATAGTACGTACAATAGGGGTTGAAGCGAACGGTTTTATTCAACTTGCAAATAATTTTGTTTCATATGCCAATATAATAACTACCGCTTTAAATTCTATGGCGGGCAGATTTATAACTATAGAATTTTATGGAGGAAGCACGGAAAAAGCAAATACATATTACACATCAGTGTTTTTCGGTAATTTGTTTTTAGCAATTTTGTTAGTTATACCGACAACATTATTTGTATTAAATATAAATAAAATTGTTGAGGTTCCTGCCTATTTGCTTACTGATGTAAAGTTATTGTTTACATTTGTGTTTGCGAATTTTTTCATCGGACTTGTATTTCCAATTTGGTCAGTGTGTTATTTTTCCACAAATAAATTATATTTGTCTTCGATTATAAATATAATTTGCTCTATCGTCCGTTTTATTATCATAGGTTCTATGTTCATGATTTTTAGACCCAGCGTGTGGTATTTGGGCTTGGCCAGTTTAAGTGTGAGTGTAATAAGCATAGCTTGGGCATTTTATAATAAAAAAATGCTTTTATCCCAATTACGTATAAAAAGGACGTACCTGAAATTCAAAGCGCTTGTTGAACTTGTTTCGGCGGGGATTTGGAATTCCATAACGTCGGCAGGAACACTTCTTCTATTAAGTGTTGATTTGCTTGTTGGAAACCTTATCTTCGGCGCAACAGAAATGGGGCTTTTGTCTTTGTCAAAGATTTTTCCATCTACAATGTCAGTTTTATCAGGTGCACTGATTTCGATATTTGCGCCACAACTCACAATCAATTATGCCCAAGGCAATATAGGGGCAATCGTCAAAGATCTTAAACGCGGTGCGAAACTGACAGGGATTGTTATGACTATACCCATGGCTGTCTTTATGGTGTTTGGCAAGGATTTCTTTGCACTTTGGGTTCCTTCGGAAAACGCAAGGCAGTTGCAATTATTGTCGGTTTTATCTTGTTTTGGGTTTATTTTTACGGCAGGAACACAGGTCTTATATAATGTTTTTTCGGCTATAAACAAACTCAGGGGGAACAGCCTTGCCCTTATAATTTCGGGTGCGGGGGGATTATTATTTTCCGTTATACTTTCAAGATTTACACCGCTTGGATTATATGGTATACCTTTTGCTACTGGGGTGGCGGCTCTGTTAAAAAATTTAATTTACGTTGTTCCTTACGCAGCAAAGCATTTAGGTTATCCGCGAAAAACATTTTTTACAGAAGTTTTTTATTCGGCTTTAAGTATTATTATTATTTTTGCTGTAGGTTCAGCTGTAAATTATTTGATTGATATAAATTCTTGGGGTTCACTTATTATTGTTTGCGCCCTTGTTAGTATGCTGGGGTTTGGAATAAATCTTATGATAGTGCTTAACAAGAATGAAAGGCAATATTTTTACAACCTTATAAAATCAAGGGTTAGGAGAGAAAGGAAATGAACAGCGTAAAAATCACGGATGTTGTTGTAACACGTAGCAGAATTACCTGCAGCTGCGAAGCGCAGGGAGAATGGGCAAAATATTTTACTGGCGAACAGTTTTTCGCCGAATATGATGAGGATATAAGTTCTATGCCAAAGTCTGTTGCCGTCATTCCTATTCTTGGCACAATCATCCCGCTGGCTTTTATCTTCGACGGTGAAGTTGTATTAGACGAAATAGATAAGGATTTTTACAATGCGATTCCGAAATTTAAGCAAGGTTATATTGATATGTATCCCCATATGACTTTTGGCAGCAAAATTACTGTTAACAAAATAATTGAAAATCCGTCCCAAGGCAGCAAATCGGCGATTTTTTTTAGTGGAGGGGTTGACGCATTCAACACTCTTATTACACATCTCGCTGAACGTCCGGCTTTGATAACGGTTTGGGGAGCGGATGTTAAGACACAGAATGCCGATGGTTGGATGCCTGTAAAAAATCATATACAACAAACGGCAAGGGAGTTTAACCTTGATTCAGTTGTTATTAAAACATCATTCAGAACAATTATTGATGAAGATAAAGTAGGAAACCTTATATTTCCTAAAGCGGGCGACCACTGGTGGCATGGCTTCCACCATGGGGTTGGGATTATTTCTCTTGCTGCGCCGCTTGCCTATGTTCTAGGTATATCAAATTTATACATCGCTTCGTCGTATACTATTGCAGAGAAAGGAAAAAACACTTGTGCCTCAGATCCAACAATAGATAATTTTGTCCGGTTTTGTGGCTGCCAAACAATCCATGACGGTTATGAGTTTACGCGTCAGGAAAAGGTTCACAGAATTTGTGGTTTTATGGCTAAGACGAAACATAAGCTTCCTCTGCGGGTTTGCTGGCGTTCTGAAAAAGGTGACAACTGTATGAAATGCGAAAAATGCTTTAGAACGATGGTGGCAATCATCGCTGAAAAGCAGGATCCGCGTGACTATGGCTTTAATTACACCGTCAAAGAGCTTAACAGACTAGTAAAAGATATTAAAGCCTACCCTTATAATTATATCGATGCAATCGTAATTCCTGGACTTGAATCTGTCCAGAGCAAGCTTAGAGAATCATACACAGAAACGTCGCTGAGCGAAGCGGGATTCGGGATGCTTGAATGGTTTTATAAAGTGGATTTGCGTAAACTGAAAACGACACCGGGGATATTTTACCGCAGCTATCGGTTTGGACTACGCTGCCTATGTTTTGTTGTGCGCAGATTAAAAGGTGTGGTGAAATGATAAAAATCTCATTTGCAGGAGATTTGCTTTGTCAATCAAGGCAGATTGAAGCGTATAAAACAGGTAATGACGATTATGACTTTGAGAGTTGCTTTGAAAGAATTAAACCTTTTTTGTCAAAATCAGATTTTGTTGTAGCTAATCTAGAGACACCACTTGCTGGTAAAGAAATGGGCTATATGTATCGTATTTGGGAAATGAACACTCCAAAACAGTTTGCTATAGCGGCTAAAAATGCTGGCATTGATTTTGTTTCTACAGCCAATAACCATTGTCTTGACAGGGGAATTATAGGTTTGCGCAGAACAATAGATACACTTGACGAAATCGGGTTTACCCATATAGGTACGTACAAAAGCCGTGATGACAAACATTATTATATAGTCAATATTAAGGGTGTAAAAGTAGGTCTGCTTTCTTATACCTATGGCACAAATGCGCCGTACAACCAAAATTTCCTTGCGGAAAGCCAGCTGTATTCTGTGGATTTGTTTGATACGCAAGAGGAAGAGGTTTATTATCCGGCTTCCAATATTGCCGTAAAGGTATTCTACAAAGGAAAAAGGACCTTAAGGCGTATCTTTTATCGAATGCTCAATCTATGTGCGATTAAGTACAATACGAAGATGCTCTATAACAACAATGCAGATATTATCGTTATGCTTATGCACGCCGGCGGCCAGTATGGCGAAAAGCCAGTGCCATATGTAAAAAGATTAGTTAGGCATTTGAAGAAGATCGGGATTGATGTCGTAATCGGAAATCATGAACACCGTGTTCAAGAAGCTTTGTTTGAAAATAAATTTACTGCTACTTATGCGTTAGGTGATTTTTTCTCTGAAAATGGGGTTTATGACCCACCGTATGATAAAAGCAGCGATTATTCGGTACTTTTTCATTTGTACTTGTCAGAACAGGAAAAAAACCTTCAAAAACGTTCTTTTTCTATACTCAAAAATGTAAAATCAGGAGGAGGTAAAATTCAGACAATTCCTGTATTCGATCTATTGAGCGAATATTCCGGATCAGATAAAGAGCAGCTTGAAAAAGATAATTTGAAAATTTTTAACAAATTTCTCAACCAAAATTTCTGCAAAGTAGTTCCATTACCTGAATACGATGTGGAAGAGGCGTTGAGAGGAGAATATAGCATCCCCGATTTTTGATTTATGGTCAAGATCTTCCGTATCCATGGAATAAAGCCATCCGAAATAAGCATCAAGAAGAACGTCCGAAAGTGCGTCAGGAGCAGTCAGCCCCTCTTCTTGGGTTCTATTTCGGATGGCTTCTTCAATTTTATACCGATCCGCTCCGATGCTTCATATGCGATGGGGTTTTTCAATTTACCATTCTTTAGATCCTTCTCCAGGATGGTAAGGTATTCATCAAACCTCCTGCGGGCATGTGCAAAACAACCTGTAACGATGGTGTTACCGGGAAGGGACTGATATATGTATTATCATAAGGAGTGGACGGAGAAAGCTGAAGAATTTCCATAAAGCGTTGAAAATAATTCATGTGAATTAAGGGGACTTTATGTTAAGTTTAGAGATAGAAAAAGCCTGCATGAGCTTGTCAGCATGAAGCTAAACGGTAAAACGGATTGACACCCTGTTTAGACATTCGGTATCAATAGGAGAATCCCTGGATCGGAAGGAGTGGGACATAAGCCTTCCGGTCCTTATTAGAAAGGATTGGCAGAGTATGAAGCTGTTATTAGTGGAAGACGAGGAGCTGACGAGAATCGGCGTCCTTAATTATATTCCGTGGGAAGCAATCGGGATCACTGATATCCAAATGGCAGAGGATGGGAAGGAAGGGCTTAGGAAGGCCCTTTCCTACCACCCTGATATCGTCATGGCGGATGTCAGAATGCCCCATATGGATGGGATTACCATGGCCTTTGAAATCAAAAAGCATATGGATTGCTGCTTCATTTTTATGAGCGGTTATTGCGACAAGGAATATTTAAAATCGGCTATCGTTTTGTCGGCTGTTAACTATATTGAAAAGCCTGTTGAGCCGGGGGAAATCATAGAGACGGTGGAAAAGGCCGTGAAGCAGGTGCAGGAAGAAAAAAGAAGAAGGTTCCTGGAAAAAGAATATGAAGGCAGGTATATGGAAACAAAGGATGAACCGGGTCAGCGTGAGGGCTTATCCTGGGAATCAACCTCCATTCTGGCGGATAAGGTGGAGCAGTATATCCGGGAACATTGTCAGAGCAATAACCTTTCCCTGACGGTGCTGGCCGATCAATTCCACCTTTCCAAGCAATACCTGTGCTTTGTATTCAAAAAGGAAAAGAAGACAACGATCAACCAGTATATCATAGCCTGCCGTGCAGCCTGGGCAAAGGAATATCTGGATACCCACAAGGAGTACCGGATTAAGGATGTTGCCATGCTGTCCGGCTTTACAGACAGTAATTATTTTATAAAATGCTTTAAAAAGTATTTTGGTTCAACTCCGATGGATTATAAGAAATCTCATGAGAAGGAGCAGAAAATATGAAGCTAAAATATAAAATAATGCTGTTCTACGGAATGATGTTCATCATTCCGCTGCTGGTCATCACGATGGCAAATATTAAGATTCTGACGGACAGCTTGCTGGACAGTATGGAATATTCTGCAGGACAGGGATATGAGCAATCCCTGTCATTTCTTAATTATAAGCTTTATCGTACCATGAAGCTGTCGGATGTGGTGGTATCGAACCGGGAAATCAACGATATCCTTACGAGGAAAAGCCCGGATTATACCATATATCAGCAGATTGCGGATATGAATACCCTCCGCTCCTATCTTCAGTCGCTGGACGAAAGGGATGTCTACCATGTCAAAATATATGTGGATAATTCCTTCATCTATTCCCATGACCATTCCCTGCTTTACGGACTTAGCGAGGCGGATGATGCCATGTGGTACAGGAAGAAGGGCGAGGATGTGGTATACTTCAGCCCGGGACAGTATCTGGAAAAGAATTATGAGGAAGAATATGTAGCCCTTGTCAGGAATCTTGTGGACCGGAATCATTACAGCAGGAGGGTCGGTGTTGTGAGAATTGACATGGCGAAGAGTAATCTGGAGGATATCCTTAAGAAGGCAAACCCCACCAATCATTCCGTAACCTATCTTGTTAACTCCGACAATGTCCTGGTGGCTTATTCTGATTACGGGCTTATGGAGCAATATGGGCTTTTGCAAAATATTCCGGAGGAACTGAGCAGGAAGGGGAAAGAGTATGAAAGCTCCCTGGAGATGGGCAGCCTGGAGGGAGACAGGATCTACTATATGAAAAAGCTGGTGGATCATACGGACTGGGCCATGGTTACTATAATTCCCCACAGGGATTTTATGGAGAGTATCGATAAGCTGAGATATCTGATCCTGGGTCTGGTCCTCATCTTTGGTATTCTCACTTACTCTATCGGCTCCCTTTTCATTTCAAGGGTGCTGAAGCGTATCTCCAATCTGGTGGACAGCATGCAGGAGATCAAGAAAGGAAATATGGATGTCCGCCTTGAAAATCACAGTAAGGATGAGATCGGTATCCTCTATGACAATTATAATGAAATGATTCAAAAGACCAACCTTTTGCTGCAGGAAAAATATGAAATGGGAAAGGAGTTAAAAAGCGCTGAAATAAAAGCACTGCATTCCCAGATCAACCCCCATTTCCTCTACAATACCCTGGAGATGATCAACTGGCTGGGGTATGGCAAACGGACCGAGGATATTCATTCCGTGGTGGTTTCCCTCTCAAAATTCTACCGTCTGACCTTAAATAAGGGCAGGGAGCTGCTAACCCTGGAAGAGGAGCTAAAGCATGTGGGCTATTACCTGAACATTGAGTCAATCCGCTTCTCGGGAAAGATCCGGTATGAGATCCAGGTGGATGAAGAAATCCTTGGCTGCAGTATACCAAATGTTACCCTACAGCCCCTGGTGGAAAATGCAATTATTCATGGAATCCTTGAAAAGAAGGGAAAAAGCGGCAGCATCCGCATCTGGGGAAATAGAAGGGAGGATAAGGTTTATTTATATGTGCAGGATGACGGAGTCGGAATAGGAGCGGACCAGCTGGAGCATTTGCCTGAGCGTGCAAAGGCTTCCTCCGGCAGCGGATATGGTATCCGCAATGTGAACAGACGCCTTCAGCTTCTCTTTGGGCCGGAGTTTGGGCTTACCTATAGGAGCGAGATCGGGAAGGGTACCAGGGTTATAGTCTGCCTGCCTTGTGGGGGACAGGAAGACGGTTGAAGCATGGAGAAAATATGCGGCATATCAGAATGAAATATGAACAATTAATAATGATTATTTTAATATTTTACTATGCAATATGAAAAGTTTACGATTTATTTCCAAAACAATAATTAGTAATATATATGTATAAATATAAAAAGCAGTAGGGAGGAAATGAACAAAATCAATAAAGGATATTGCCTGTTACAATGTTTATACAAAAAACTTTCACTATCAAAATACAAAATGTATAAGGAGGAGATTTGTGATAAAGGTGAAGACAAAGAAAAAGCAGGGCTTCTTTCAGAAACTCTTCCGGTATAAAACTCTGCTTCTCATGCTGCTGCCCTCTGCGGTATTGGTGGTTATTTTCTCCTATTTGCCCATCGGGGGACTGGTAATGGCCTTCAAACGGTTTAATTATGCGGACGGTATTTTTGGAAGCCCCTGGGTTGGACTGGATAATTTTAAGTTTTTCTTCGCATCGGGAAAGGCATTGAGCGTTACCAGGAATACGGCTCTTTATAATCTGGCGTTTATTATTGTTAATACGGTATTGGAGATTGCCATTGCCATTATCTTAAGTGAGATGGCGGGAAAGCGGCTGAAGAAGCTGGCGCAGTCCGCTATTTTCCTGCCCTATTTCATCTCCTGGGTAATCGTGGGTTCCATTGCCTACAGCCTGCTCTCCTATGAGACGGGTACCCTGAACGGTATGCTGGAGGGAATGGGGCTGAACCGGGTGAATTTCTATGGGGAATCCGGCTGGTGGCCGCTTATCATCGTTGCCTTCTCGGCCTGGAAGGGCGTAGGCTATGGAGTGGTCGTTTATCTGGCATCGATACTGGGAGTGGATCCGGCCCTCCATGAAGCGGCGGCCATAGATGGGGCTAATATTTTCCAGAGGATACGCTACATAACGCTTCCCGGTATCCTTCCCACAGCAATTACATTGATACTTCTGGCGCTGGGTAAGATCTTCCGGGGTAACCTGGATATGTTCTATCAGCTGGTCGGACAGAACGGGATGTTGTTTGGAAAGACGGATGTCATTGATACTTATGTGTTCAGGATGACCATAGCGGCTACGGATGTAGGACAGACGGTGGCCATAGGCTTCTATCAATCAATATTATGCTTCATCACCATACTGATAGCCAACTGGATTGTAAAGAAAAAGGATGAAAATTATTCACTGTTTTAAGGAAAGGAAAGCCGGTCTGCCAAAAGAACCGGGCAACGGGGAGGATTTAGAAATGAACAGATTAGAGAGACCTGCAAATGCGGATGCCCCGAGAAGGCATATACCTAAGGATGTTTTATATTTTAAAGCAATCGGCTATCCTTTGGTTTTCCTTTTTGCCATACTGTGCCTGATTCCGTTCCTGATCGTAATCGGTTCTTCCTTTACCTCGGAAACGTATATCATACGGAACGGCTACAGCTTCTGGCCAAAGGAATGGTCCTTTGAGAGCTATAAGACAATTTTCCAGAGCCCCATGGCGATTATCAGGGCATATGGGGTAACCATATTCGTCACGGTGGTGGGAACAGCTTTAAGCGTATTTTTAAATACCATGGCCGGATATGTATTGCAGAGAAGGGATTTTGAATGGAGGAACAAGCTGTCTTTCTTCTATTTCTTTACAACCCTGTTCAGTGGAGGCTTGATGCCCTGGTACATCCTCTGCGTGAAATATTTAAATCTGAAGGATTCTATCTGGGCTATGATCCTGCCGGGGCTGGTATCCGTATGGAATATTTTGTTGGTGAAGGGATTCATGGCGGGGGTTCCCTTTGAAATGACGGAGGCGGCTAAAATAGACGGCGCAGGGGATTTCTCCATTTTCCTTAAGCTGATCTGGCCCCTGTCCAAGCCGGTTGTTGCTACCATAGGATTATTTACGGCCCTGATTTATTGGAATGACTGGTACAACTCCATGCTGTTCATTAACAATGACCACCTCTATAGCTTACAGTACCAGTTATATAAATTAATTAATGATGCCAAAGAGCTTCGCAAGATTGCGGAGGAATCGGGTATCGTAGTGGACACGATGCCCATTGAGTCCATGAAAATGGCGTTAACAGTGGTTGTAACAGGACCTATCGTCTTATTATATCCTTTTGTGCAGAGATATTTCATAAAAGGTCTGACCTTAGGGGCTGTTAAAGGTTAATAAAAAATAAAATTGAGGAGGATTTCAAGCTATGAAGAAAGGAAAGAAAATCGTGGCCCTGCTGCTCGTGGGAATGTTAGTCCTGTCGGCGCTGACCGGCTGCAGCGGCGGAAAAAAGCCTGCGGGGCAGACCGGGGGGGATGCACAGCCGACCCAGGCTGGGCAAAGCGGTGATTCCGTGGACGCTGCACAGACCTATAATGGACAGGATGTCTCTAAGCCGGTGGAGCTGGTAATGTATTATATCGGGGATAAAACAGAGGATGAAGACCTGGTGCTGGAAAAGATTAACGCCGTATTAAAGGAAAAGATTAATGCTACCCTGGCACTTAAGAATATGTCCCTTAGTGATTATTCCACCAAATATGCGCTGACCATCGCAGGCGGGGAGGATGTGGATTTGATTTATACCTCCACCTGGGCCTTCTATCAGTCAGAAGCCAACAAGGGTGCCTTTGCGGAAGTGACGGACCAGGTATTGGCGGATTACATGCCCCTGCATAAGGAGAACCAGGCAGAGGCCTCCTGGGGGCAGGCCAAGATTGGGGGTAAGATATATTTTGTACCCTGCAACATGGCTAACGTAAGCGCCAACGCCATCGTAATCCGGGGAGACCTGAGGGAAAAATATGGTCTGGACAGACTAAAGGGCCTGAAGGATCTTGAGGCATATTATACGGCAGTTGCCGGTGATAAGGATTCCGGTGTTTCCTTTGCATACAATGCGTCCCAGCATAATGACACCTCAAAATATATTGGGTTGTATTCCGAGAATAACTGGGTCAGGATTGAAGGCTCGTTAATGAATTATTTTTCCTATCAGTATTCTGATAGCGTAACGGCGGATGATTTATTCTGGATCTATGGGACGGACGAATACCTGGCTTATGCAAAGCTTATGAAGGAGTGGGCTGACAAGGGCTTCTGGTCAAAAAGTGCCATTGCCAATGCTACGGATGTAAAGGAGTCCTTCCTCAATGGAACCAGCGCTTCCTTTACCCAGAATCTTGGTACCGTAGGGGCTGTCGCATCTGAGGTGGAAAAGAACCATCCGGAATGGAAACCGGAAGTATATGACCTGAACCCGGGGGCGGACCGTTTCTTTGCGGCCTATACCGGTGACGGCGTGGCTGTACTGGCCAACTCCAAAAACCAGGAGAGGGCATTCATGGCTCTTGATTTATTGAAATTTGACGAAGAATTGTACCGTCTGGTGCGCTACGGTATCGAAGGAACCCACTATAAAATAGTATCCGACGGTATATGGGCCGCAGGGGACCAGATGAGCAGGAATCCTTTTGGTAACGGTTTCTCCTGGGGGCTTAAAAACTCTATGTATGAGATGACCAGGGAAGATATGTTCCCGGATCAAAAGGAAATCGGAGATGCCTGGTCGGCAAAAGCCGTGGAAGGTCCTACCGCAGCATTTTCCTTTGATGATACCAAGGTGAAGAATGAGCTTGCCAGTCTGCAGAGTGTATATACCCAGTATATTCCTTTGCTGGATCTGGGTCTGGTAGAGGATGTGGAAGGAACCCTGGCCGAGTTTAACAAGCAGGCTGAGGCAGCAGGTATGCAGAAGGTTATGGATGAAATGAAGCTCCAGTTGACCGCTTACCTGGAAGGTGTAAAAGGTTGAAAGAATTAAACCTGATAAGCGGATGGAGGACCGGATCCATGCCAGCATTTTCATGGCGATTTGTGCGGTATAAGGGCAATGCCCGTAAGGATGGGCATGGACATAATAAGGAAAGAGGTGTGGCTCTCTGTGGAAGCAGAGAGCCTTATGCCGATATTTATAGCGTAAGGTAAAGATGGGTGGGATTTAGGTTGTGAGATGAATGCGGGTGCATATAGATGCATCTGGCTTGCCTTTAACATCCCATGATTACCAGGTGCAGGCAACCATGGGATGCCCGGTCTGCGCCAGATGCATCTATATGCACCCGCATTCATCGCGCTGGTTGTAGAAAAATTTTTAGCGGGTAAATGATAATATACGGTATACAAGGACGGAGGAAATATGGACAGGAGTAGGAAGAAATATAATAAGCCATGGGAAGACGGCGAATTGAAGGTAACGGATAACGGAAGATATTTTAGCTGTGGAGATACCCCTTTTTTCTGGATGGGGGATACGGCGTGGCTGTTGTTCCACCAGCTTAGCCTGGAGGAGACCTATGAGTATTTCAGGAACCGGAAGGAGCTTGGGTACAATATTATCCTGGCGGACTTTATCCATAAGCCGGGACAGAAAAACCTGGCAGGGGACAGTGCGCTTACGGATGGGGAATTTGAAAAGATCAATACCCAGGGAGCCTTCTGGAAGCATGTGGACAGGGTAATATCAATGGCGGAGGAATTCGGGCTCTATCTGGGTCTGCTGCCGGTGTGGGGCAGCAGCATGGTAGCGGGTGGATACTTGAACTCCGGCAATGTGGAAGCTTATATGCGGTTTATTTTGGATCGGTACCACGATAGTCCGAACATTGTATGGATTGTGGGCGGCGATGTCCGGGGTGATGTAAATCCGGATGTTTTTTGTACCATGGGCAGGATGATGAAGGCAGACCGCCCGGAGCGCCTGGTGGGCTACCATCCCTTTGGACGGACCAGCTCTGCCCAGTGGTTCCATGAGGAGGAGTGGCTGGATTTTAACCTGTTTCAGTCGGGACACCGCAGATATGACCAAACCCGGCTTGATGCATGGGACGATAATGCGGGTGCGGAAGAGAGCTTTGGTGAAGATTGCTGGCGGTATGTGGAGCGGGATGGGGCAAGAATCCCCTTCAAGCCCGTCCTGGACGGAGAACCCTCTTATGAGTGGGTTCTGCAGGGGCTCCATGATAAGACCCAGCCTTACTGGAAAGCGGCAGATGTAAGGCGCTATGCCTACTGGAATGTGTTTGCAGGGGCTGCAGGCCACACTTATGGGCACAATGCTATTATGCAGTTCTATGGCGACAAATCCCGGGAAGGTGCATTTGGGGTAAAGCATTTGTGGAGGGAAGCCCTCCATCATCCCGGCGGCGCCCAGATGAAGCATCTGGCCGGGCTGATGACCTCCGTGGATTTTGTCCACGGAAGGCCTGCCGGCGAATATCTGCTGTCCGGACAGGGAAAGAGGTATGAACGCATCAGCGTTTTTGCAGGTGAGGATTTCTTATTCGCCCATACCTATACCGGAAGGGAAATACGGATCTCTTTGAAGGCCTACCAAGGAAAAAAGCTTTCCGCATACTGGTTTGACCCGGTGACGGGAGCAAAAAGCTTCATCCGGGAGGTGACGGGGATGGAGGAGGCAGCCTTCCTTCCGCCGGAGAGAGAGGATGGAGAGGATGCTGTGCTGGTAGTTGAGGCGGACTGAGCACGGGAAGATGCTTTAGTTACAGCAGCAACAAGGACAATGAACGGAAGGAAGGAAATGGCTCCCAGGGTCTTACGGGCCATTTCTTTCTTTCGTGTACATGGTTTATTCGGGGGATATGTATTATCGTAAGATTGGGTGGGAAAAACTGAAGAATTTCCATAAAGCGTTGAAAATAATTCATGTGAATTTAGGGGACTTTATGTTAAGTTTAGAAATATAAAATGCCTGGGGTGCTCCCACCCTATATGGCATCATGGAGGTTGATGAGATGAATAGTATCGAGCGTTTCTACAATACGGTGGAAAGAAGGCCGGTTGACCGTCCCGCAGCATGGCTTGGTATGCCGGATATCAAGGCACAGCCTGCATTGTTTGATTATTACGGGGTAAAAAACCTGCATGAACTTAAGGTTTCTGTCGGAGATGATTTTTATGCAGTCGAGGTTCCTTATCACTCTCCGGAAGCAAATGCAATCTATGCAGCATTTGACTGGTATATGGACGGAAATGTTGATATGCAGGAGCGGACCCTTACGGCTGATGGGTGCTTTAAGGATGCGGAGGAAATGGAAGACCTGGCTTTCTTCCAGTGGCCAGACCCCGCCAAATACATAGATACCGCAGAATGTGCCAGAAGAGTAGAGGCAGCACCTGAGAATAAGGTTTTGCTTGGAATGATGTGGTCCGCACATTTTCAGGATACCTGTGCGGCCTTCGGTATGGAGACGGCCCTTATGAACATGGTTGCAAATCCGGAAATTGTGGAAGCGGTAGATGAAAAGATCGTAGATTTCTATTTGAAAGCCAATGAAATATTCTATGAGGCAACGAAAGGAAAGCTCCATGCCGTTTTAATCGGAAATGATATGGGAAGCCAGAGAGGCTTGATCCTGTCACCGGAGATGGTCCGCAGATTTGTCATGCCGGGCTGCAGGAAGCTTGTGGAACAGGCCCATTCCTACGGCTTGAAGGTTATTTACCATTCCTGCGGCTCCATTGTAGATGTAATACCGGATTTGATTGAAGCAGGCGTGGACGTGGTCCATCCGATTCAGGCGCTGGCAGCGGGAATGCAGCCGGAGAATCTGAAGGCAAAGTTTGAGGGAAGGGTTTCCTTCTGCGGAGGCGTGGATACACAGGAGCTGCTGGTACATGCAAGTGAAGAGGAGGTCCGCAGGAAGGTTAGGGAGCTTAGGAGCCTGTTCCCGACAGGGCTGATCATTTCCCCGAGCCATGAAGCCATTATGAATGACATACCAC
Organism: Clostridiales bacterium; assembly: GCA_012839295.1. GTDB lineage: Bacteria > Bacillota > Clostridia > Lachnospirales > Lachnospiraceae > Mobilitalea. The sequence goes on along the minus strand of DUNO01000048.1, from coordinate 142,019 downwards.
CGGTAAACATCAAAGCATTATTTGATGAAGCGCAGAGAATTTACGAATGACAAAAACAACCGTATTTAGCTTACCCGTCCGTCTTGTTGTGAGGAAATACAGCTTTGTTGACTTCAGTTTATATCATAGGTAAGGCAGGTAAAGACATGGAACATTTAATGTGGAATGAAATAGAGAGAAAATATCAGCAAAGTGAGTATGACAGCCAAAATATTGCACAGCTGCTGAAGAAAGAGATTGAGAAAAGCGGTTTAAAGCTGGTTGTGCTGGATGATGACCCGACAGGAGTACAGACGGTCCACGGTGTCTATGTTTATACAGATTGGAAGTATGAAAGCGTCCTGCAGGGATTTATGGGGAAGGAAAGGCTCTTCTATCTTCTGACGAATTCGCGGGGGCTGACGGAAGAGCAGACAACGCAGCTTCATAGGGAGATTGTGCAAAATGTAATAAGGGCATCCCGGCAGACGGGAAAGAAATTCCTTATAATCAGCAGAAGTGATTCAACCTTAAGAGGACATTATCCGCTGGAAACGAAGCTTCTGAAGGAGGAGCTTGAAGAGGGTGGGGGAATCAGGGTGGATGCAGAGGTATTGATACCATTTTTCCAGGCCGGAGGCAGGTTTACCATAGATAATGTCCACTATGTGAAATATGGAGAGGAATTAATACCCGCCGCCGAGACGGAATTTGCCAATGATAAAACCTTCGGATATACAAAATCAGACCTATGCGAATATATTGAGGAAAAGACCCAGGGCGCATACCGGTCCGGGGACGTGGCGGCGGTCAGCCTGGAGGAGATCCGCAGCGCAAAGCTGGATTCCATAGAAAAAGTGCTTGAGGGTATGACCGGATTTGGCAAGGTAATTGTAAATGCCATTGAACCGAAGGATTTGGAGGTCTTCAGTGTGGCTCTATACCGGGCAATCAGGAAAGGAAAGTATTTTCTGCTCCGCACCGCTGCCGACTTTGTAAGAGCGGCCGGAGGCATAGCTGAAAAGGCGCTTCTTACGAAAGCGGATATGCTTGGAGAGGGTAGCCGGCAGGGCGGAATCGTCGTTATCGGTTCCCATACTGCCAAGACCACGGAGCAGCTGTTAGCCCTCAGGCATATGGAGCAGCTGGTGTTCTTTGAATTTAATTCGGACCTGGTGCTGGAAGACAGGCTGGAAGAGGAGGTAAAGCGTGTCACAGAGTTAAGCAGCATGTGCATCAGGCAGGGAAAAACCGTCGTAACCTATACCAGGCGAACTGTCCTCACCCTGGAAAATGATACGAAGGAGGATGCTTTGCTCCGTTCCGTTAAGATCTCCGAGGCAGTACAGCAGCTGGTCCAGAATTTGACGGTGGTTCCCGAATTTGTTGTCGCAAAGGGCGGCATTACCTCCAGTGATATCGGCGTAAAAGCGCTGCAGGTGCGGAAGGCTTATGTCCTGGGGCAGGTGTTACCGGGAATTCCGGTTTGGAAAACCGATGCCGGCAGCAGATTTCCGGGAATTCCGTATATTATTTTCCCTGGGAATGTGGGTGAGGATGATTCTTTACGCAGGGTATTGGAGGAGCTTCTGTGATGGGATTTAGGGTCTGATTTAGGCAGTGAGATGGACATGGGTGCCTATCTATCCACCTGGGCTTGCCTTTAACATCCCATGATTGCCAAGTGCAGGCAACCACGGGAGGCCCGGTCTGCGCCCAGATGAATAGATAGGCACCCATGTCCACCGCGTTAGTATTGTGAAAGAAGCTTTTTGGAAAATGATATAAACTGATAGAGAAAAAGAGAGAGAGTTCAATTTTACAGAGTCTTGGTAGTATGGAGGGTTGGAATGAAGAGAAAAGTGATTATCTCGGTAGCCCCAGTTGCGGGTCCGGATCCGATGATTCCGGAGCAGTTGGCTGAGGATGTTGCAAAATGCGTTGATATGGGAGCTGGAATGTGCCATTTGCATTCCAAGACAAGGGAAGGCAAGCTGACGCCGGATATCTCAGTGATATCTGAGGCCTTTGACCGGATACTTGACCAGAGGGATGTGGTGGTGCAGGTATCCACAGGTGGAATTTCACAGATGGATATTGCACAGCGGTGTTATCCGCTAAATTATCCGAGGGCAGAAAGCGCATCCTTAAACGGAGGCTCAACCAACCTTGGGGAGGCAATCTATTGCAATTCCTTTGAGGATATTCGCTACTGCGCTAAAATGTGTTATGAAAGAAAGGTCATTCCTGAGATTGAAGTGTTTGATATCGGAATGATAAATAATATACAGTTGGTAAGGGAAGAGTGCCCTTTCCGGGATCCGGTACTGTTTAATCTGGTATTTGGACATAAGGGAGGAATGCAGCCGACCATGGAAGCCCTTACGGCATTTAAAGCTTTTGTGCCGAAGGATTGCCTCTGGGGTGTAACACATTTTGGGAGGGATAACTGGAGTTTCCTCGCAGCGGCAATCGCCATGGGGGCGACCGTAGTCCGGATCGGTTTCGAGGACAGCAGGTATTTAAGTGAGATACAGCAGGCAGACCATAATTATCAGTTAGTAGAAAAGCTGGCGAAGCTGATCCGTGCAATGGATATGGAGCCTGCTTCCCCCTTTGAGGTCAGGGAGCTGTTGAACTGCGGCAAGGAAGGCCTTTGAATAATCCGGGCTATTAATCCAGACTATTAATAATGATAGGATTTGGGCGTCGGGTGGGCGAGGTTTAGGCTGTGAGGTAAATATGAGTGTTTATCTATCCACATGGGCTTGCCTTTAACATCCCATGATTGCCAAGTGCAGGCGATCATGGGATGCCCGGTCTGCGCCCATATGGATAGATAAACACTCATATTCACCGCGTTAGGTATGAAAGACCAAGATTATAAGGAAAGGAGAGTATGGATGTATTTGTTACGGGATACATCATACAAGTGTTTTTTATGAAAATTGGGTTAGTGTACACGTCAACTACACCGGAATTGATCGAAATGGTCGAGACGGAAGTGAGAAAGAATGTGGGGCCAGCTGCGGAGCTTAAGATGTACCAGAATCCTGAGGTTCTGGCAAAAGCCAGGGAATCGGGCTATGTAACGAAGGAGGCCGCCGCGCTTTTGGTTGAAATGTTTGCTCAGTCCATCAAGGATGGGGCGGATGCTATTTTGAATATATGCTCATCGGTTGGCGAGGTTGCGGATGCGGTTCAGGATTTTGCCAGGTACAGCGGTGTTCCGATTGTCAGAATTGATGAGGAGATGTGCAGGGAAGCGGTACGCCTCGGCAAACGTATTGGTGTGCTTGCCACGTTGCCCACGACCCTGGAGCCTACGAAAAATACGATTAAGCGTGTAGCCCGTGAGATGGATCAGCATGTCGTGCTGGTAGACGGATTGATCGAGGGAGCCTTCGGGCTTAACCAGGAGGAATTTAAGAAGCTTATGCTTGGGAAAGCGGCTGAAATCAAAGACCAGGTTGATGTGATCCTGTTCTGCCAGGGCTCCATGGCTTATTGTGAGGAGCTGGTCCATGAGAGCTGTAAAAAACCTGTGCTATCCAGCCCGAGATTCGGCGCTGTGGCTTTGAAAGAGGCGCTGCAGAAGAAAGGAGTATTATAAGTGCTTACGGATACAAGAAGATCACATTATGCCAAGGTTGTTCCCCTGGAGCAGAAAAATGTTAAATTCACCGAAGGCTTCTGGAGTGAGGTGGTAGAAAATACGGCGAAGAAGACCGTGCCCCACCTGCAGGCCATGTTCGAGGACAAGGATATCAGCCATGTTCTTGAAAATTTCCGTATCTGCGCAGGAGAAGCTGGGGGCGAGCATGACGGTACCGTGTTTGGGGACGGTGATTTTTATAAATGGATGGAAGCAGCCATATATGCGGCAGAGGTTACGAAGGACCAGCGGCTCCTTGACCAGCTGGAGGATTACTGTGAGCTGATTTCCAGAGCCCAGCTTGAGGATGGTTATTTGTCCACAAAGCAGATTATCGGTGAAAGGACCGGCAATGGGGTCTCCAGGATGGGGGACGTTAACGATTTTGAAATCTATAATTTAGGACATTTATTTACGGCGGCCTGCCTGTACCAGAGAGTTACCGGCAGGGATTCCCTGATGAAGGTTGCTGTTAAAGCTGCCGGTTATCTTGAGAAGCTCTATAAGGAAGCCAGGGAAAAGGGTGAGGTTAAAACCGCGGTGTGCCCTTCCCATTATATGGGGCTGGTGGAAATGTACCGCACCACCGGGGATCGGCGTTATCTGGAGCTGGCGAAGCTTGCCATTGAATTAAGGGACTCCATCCGGAACGGCTCCGACGATAACCAGGACCGGATCCCGCTAAAGCAGCAGGATAAGATCATTGGCCATGCGGTAAGGGCCAATTACCTGTATGCCGGTGTTGCAGACTTGTACTCTGAGGCCGGGAATGAGGAATATCTCTCCATGCTCCGTAAGGTATGGCGTAACCTGGTCGACCAGAAGATTTATATCACGGGCGGCTGCGGTGCGTTATACAATGGGGCATCCCCCTACGGCAATTTCTTTGTGCATCAGCTTGTCCACCAGGCCTATGGCTATGAATACCAGCTGCCGAATGTGACCGCCTATAATGAATCCTGTGCCAGCGTAGGCCTTGTCCTCTGGGCTTACCGTATGTTCCTGATTGATCCCAGGGCTGAGTATATGGACTGGCTGGAGCGTGCCATGCTGAATGTCAATCTTGCCGCCGTCAGCCTGGATGGAAAAAAATATTTTTATGAAAATACGCTGCGGCGGGCGAAGAAGCTGCCCTATGAATTAATCTGGCCCCTGGAAAGGACGGAATATATCCTGAGCTATTGCTGTCCTCCAAATATTGCGAGGACGCTGGTCCAGGCCGGAGAATACTTCTATTCGGTTTCAGGAAATGCCATCTGGTGCGGAATGTATGGCGCCAATGATGCCAGTTTTTGTCTGGAGAACGGGGCTGAATTCACCCTGAGGCAGAAGACACAGTATCCCTATGACGGCAAGATAACCTTCACCTTTGCCGGGGTAAAGCACCAGGGGGCAGTTGACCTGAAGATCCGTATTCCTGCCTGGGCACAAAGCGGCTATGTAAAGGCGGGCGGCAAGTCCTATGGCTTGGATGAAAAGGATGACACAGGATACCTTATGGTTACGGCTGTTGCAGCTGAAGGTGGGGAGATTGAGGTGTTTTTTGATATGCCGGTCAGATTTACGCAAGCCCATAGCCTGGTGGAAGAAACAGCAAATCAGGCAGCGGTGGAGAAAGGGCCCTTGGTATACTGTATCGAGACACCCGATGCAGGCCTGGAAACCTTGGATGACCTTATGCTGGATCTGAAGGCTGATTTTAAACCCCAGCCCTTTGAGATTGCAGGGAGAGAAGTGGTGGCGCTGGAGGGCAATGGTTTCCGCATTAAACGGGCGGGGTACGACAGAGGAGACTTGTATCAGAAGCTTTGTTATGATGGGCTGGAAACTGCCAAAATACGCCTGATTCCCTATTTCGCCTGGGATAACAGGGGCTATGGGGAAATGCGTGTCTGGATTCCGGTAGCATACCGTTAATATATAGAAATAGCGATGGAAACGAGAAGATACAGGAAAAGGTATATGACAGGCGCCTGCAGAAGTACATAAAAGATAGAAAGAAATGTATAAAGCAATGTATAAAAAAATGTAGAAAGAAATGAGAGTGGCACCCACATGGGCTGGAGGATTGACCGACCTATATGGGTGCTGTTTTGTTCCGTGCGGATATTATTTTGACAAGGTTCTGTAACCATAGCAAATAGCGATAAGAAGAAAGGAAAGGAACCTTAGTGACAGATCCTTGATGATATAGTAGAATATCCCTTGTAGAAAGAAAGTCACTTTCAAACTATTTATTAAGGCCTATCACTTTTTGAATAGGTCATCAAAAAGTGAAAGGCACGGGTATAAGGATGAAGCAGGTACAGATTAAGGTACTAAAGGTTGTATTTGATGAAAGCTTGGCAGAGCTGTATTTAACAGATGGTAAAAGCGCAGGGCCATGTCCGTATTTTCAAGTAGGAGATGTTTTTCTTTATGAAGGCGGTGCCAAAATGCCGGAAGGCTTTTGTCCATGGGCATGGCATGATATTTATACTAACATAAGCACCTTAGCTGCCGGAGGGACTTATGCGCCCTGGAACAATGCGGATGGAGAAACTATTGTTTGCTGCACGGATGGAATCCGTCCGGTCTCCTTTGAGTTAAAAGCCATGTGATAACGGTAATATCCGATGCTTAGAAAGGATGGAATTGACATAAGATGATTGTAATATTATGCATAGATGATAATAATGGGATGATGTTTAATCATAGAAGGCAAAGCAAAGACCGGATCCTCTTGGAAGATGTCATTGCTTATAGTAAGGAAAATAGGCTTTATTTAAATGAGTATTCTTATAAACTGTTCTCCGGTATGGGCACAGAGAATATAATCGTCGACCCTGAATTTTTAGATAGGGCAGGAACAGGGGAATATTGCTTTGTGGAAGACCGATCCCTTTTGTCCTATGAGCAGAAGATAGAAAAGCTGATTATCTATAAGTGGAACAGGAGATACCCTGCTGATTTGTACTTGGACATTAGCTTGGGAGAACCGTGGAAAATCGCGGATACAAAAGAGTTTAAAGGGTATTCCCATGAGAAAATTACAAAGGAGATTTACATAAAATGAAAAAGTTAATCCGGTTCATCTGGCCAATATTCCTATTGAGCTGTTTCATGCTTGGAGCCTGTTCCATAGAGATAAAGCAGACCGGGCCATCTGCCCCACAGACAGAGGGAATAATCACTTTAGATAATATCCCAGAATACAGCGGTGAAGCATATGTGGCGATTGGGGACAATAATCCTTCCTTTCAAAAGGAGGATATGACTGCAGAATCCTTTGAAAGCTACAGTGATTTGGATGAATTGGGAAGATGTGGGGTTGCATTTGCAAATGTCGGCATCGATTTAATGCCAACGCAGGAACGGGGCAGCATCGGACAGGTAAAGCCCTCCGGCTGGCAGACTGTAAAATATGATAATGTGGATGGAAAATATCTGTATAACCGCTGCCATTTGGTCGGTTATCAGCTGACAGCAGAAAATGCCAATGAAAAGAACCTTATTACCGGAACCAGATATCTAAACATAGAAGGCATGCTGCCCTTTGAAAATATGATCGCAGACTATGTAAAAGAAACAGAAAACCATGTCCTTTACAGAGTTACCCCGATTTTCGAGGAAGAGAATCTTGTGGCAAGCGGGGTGCAGATGGAAGGATACTCTGTAGAAGATGAAGGGGAGGGCATCTGTTTTAATGTGTATGCATACAATGTCCAGCCCGGTATTATAATAGATTATTTAAATGGGGAAAGTAGACGGTCAAATACGGAGCAAAAGGCGAACAGCACGGAGCAGAGCCAGGTGGAGATCCGCGGGAATTCTAATTCTATGATATATCACTGCCCGGGACAAGCGGCATATGAAGAGATGGGGAATTCAAAACACTTGGTAATTTTTCATTCAGAAAAGGAAGCCGCTGATGCCGGATACCGGAAAGCAAAACGGTAGTGTTTGGTCAAGGAGAAAAAGGATTGGAACAGGAGATTGTTATGGTAAGACCAATTGTCAGGGATACATTATTTCTGGGACAGAAATCAGAGCCGGCAGGGCAGGAAGATGCAGCAGTTATTGATGATTTACTGGACACGCTGAAAGCAAATACAGAGCATTGCGTCGGTTTGGCTGCAAATATGATCGGAGTGAAGAAACGAATTATCGTATATAGTGTGGGAATGATAGGTGTGCCCATGGTAAATCCGGTTATTACAAAGAAATCAAAGCCCTATGAAACGGAAGAAGGTTGTCTGTCATTAATCGGTGTCAGGAAGGCAACACGATATGAAAGCATAGAGGTGGAGTATCTGGATAGGAATTTCAAAAAGCAAAAGCAGACCTTTTCCGGTTGGACGGCCCAGATTATCCAGCATGAGATTGACCACTGTAATGGGATTGTGATTTAAGATAGGAGTAAGTATATGAAGGTTCTAGTATGTAACATAACCATAAGAAGTAAGAAAGGTGGTAAAAGATATGAACGAGGTAATAAATTGTATCAAGACGAGGCGAAGCTGCCGAAGATTTAAGGAGGAACAAATACCGGACCAGGATTTAGAGGCTATTTTAGAGGCGGGAAGATATGCACCCAGCGGGGGCAATAACCAGAGCTGCCATCTGATTGTAATACAGAATAAGTCTGTCTTGCTGGAATTGAGGAACCTGGTTGAGCAGGAATTCAGTAAAATGGAAGTATACGAGGGTATGTATAAGAGCATCAAAGCATCCATCCAAGCCTCGAAAAAGGGCGGTTATGATTTTTATTACAGTGCGCCGACCCTTGTAGTAGTAGCGAATCAAAAGGATTATGGCAATGCCCTGACAGACAGCGCTTGTCTGTTAGAGAACATGATGCTTGCGGCAACCTCATTAAATATTGGTTCCTGTTGGATTAATCAGCTGCGTTGGCTGGATGGCAACGAGGAAATCAGGGCTTTCCTGGAGAAGCTCGGACTAGGTGGGGATGAAGCGGTATGCGGAGGTCTGGCACTGGGAAGGAAGGCGGTAAAAGACCAGGAGCCATTAAAACGTGTTGGAAATCAGATTACTTATATAAAATAGTCTATAAAACGAGGAAGCAGGTCTTCGGAGCAAAAGAACGAACGCTACTTTATACCTGAAGAGGCCAACATAGACCCCGTCAAGTACAAACGCAGGCGATAACATCAGAAGGGAACGCAGTGATCCAAGACTGCGTTCCCTCTATGCTTTGCGCGCTGCCGGTTACTCGATGAGCCCCAGTTCTCTGGCGCGGAGCACCGCGTCCATGGCGTTTGATACGTCGAGCTTCCGATAGACGATTTTCGTGTGATAGCGGATGGTGTTGATAGAAAGGCCGGTCATATCCACGATCTTGGCGTTCTTATATCCCTTTGCCAGCAGCTCCAGCACACTCTTTTGCTGTTTTGAAAGCTTGACCGGCTTTTGTCCAATAAAGGGATTATCTAACGTTTTCATTGCGAGCCAATGGATCATGGCTCCGGGAGGGCTGCCGGTTGCAGCGGCTTCAGGAAAATTTGCGGTACAGAGGATACTAAAGAAAGAAAAGCGTAATTATATGCTTTAGTGGGAAAAGCGCCAGTGTATTAAATCAGATTATTTAAAACATTACATAACTGGAAGAATATAAAGAAGAATATAAAATAGAAAGTTTGCGTCTCCCATGTTATAATAAGTTGGAGCAAACGTCAACTCTATAGGAGCCTCTTAGCCTGTCCAATAGATAGGATTAAGCGGCCTCTAAACATTTACACAGAGAGGAGATTAAATAATGGACAAAATTAAAAAATTAAATAATGGAATAGAAATACCCATGCTGGGTCTCGGCGTGTATCTGTCACAGGATGGAGCCGAGACGGTTAATGCCGTAACCTGGGCCTTGGAGGCAGGTTACCGCCATATTGATACAGCTTCGGTCTATGGCAATGAAAGCAGTGTCGGACTTGGAATGAGGGAGAGCAAAATTCCAAGGGAAGAGATATTCCTGACGACAAAGCTTTGGAATGACGATATGAGAAAGGGCAGGGAGCTGGAGGCCTTTGAGGCCAGCCTTAAGCGGCTGCAGACCGATTATGTGGATCTGTACCTGATACACTGGCCGGTGGAGAATTTTGAAAAATCCTGGAAGGTGATGGAGAAGATCTATGCCTCCGGAAGGGCAAAGGCCATTGGAGTTTCTAATTTCAAGGAGCACCATTTGGAGAGCCTGCTGGCTGTTGCAGATATTGTACCAGCCATTAACCAGGTGGAAGCACATCCCCTTTTGAACAATAACGGACTGGCAGGCTGTTGCCGGTCAAAGGGAATTGCCATACAGTCGTACAGACCCCTGGGAGGACCTAAGGGAAAGCTGATGGAAAATGCAACCTTAAACAAGCTGGCAGAAAAGTATGGAAAAACACCGGCACAGATTGTCCTCCGCTGGGACATCCAGAGGGACTTTGTGGTGATTCCGAAATCCGTCCATAAGGACAGGATTATCTCCAACCTGGCAGTATTTGACTTTGAACTCCTGCCAGAGGATATGGAAATAATTGATTCAATGGATCAGGGGCATCGCTTCTGTGCAGACCCTGATAATTTCGACTTCTAAACCCAGGGGAAAACACCACAGAAAAGCTTGTGGACAATTCCAAAAAAACCTGTGGAACGGATATCAGCAGTGTTCGCGATTAAGGATTGAAATAATAACGTAATAATCTGTTAAAGAAATATTAATTAAACTGCCTTAAAGTTAACATCATTCCATAGTAAGGTGCTGGTATAGACTGCTGTCGGCAGAAAAATATCAAGGTGTGCCCTTTTGGCATGCCACTGGAAGAATGTAGGTGAGCTATGGTTACTAAAGCAAAAAATAATAAAGGAAAAAAGAAAAAGAAAAGCCATGGGAAAGTGATAATTGCAGTTTTTCTCTTAGTGGCGATTCCGTTATTGGCAGTATATTTACTGGTAGGTTTTTATTATAAGAGCCATTTTTATAACAATACGGAGATTAACGGCGTTGAGGCCTCCAATATGACAAGCGATGTGGCAGAGGAAGCAATCAATGCCCAGGTCAGGGCCTATTCTTTGGTCATCAAGGGAAGGAACGGTTTATCGGATACAATTGAGGGCAGGGAGATTAATCTGCATACGACCTATGATAAAAGCCTGTCGGACTTAATCGATAATCAGAATACCTTGACTTGGCCGGCTTCTGTACTAAAGAAGAACAATATTGAAGTAAAAACCATGCTGGAGCTGGACGAGTACCTGCTCGATAAGGCAATTAGCGGGTTGGCTTTTCTTAAGGAAGAGAATATAATCCAGCCTGCGGATGCCTCGATTTCAGAATATGGTGAAAATGGTTATGAGATCATTCAAGAGAATCCCGGAGCCGAGATTTTGGAGGATAAGCTAAAGGATGAGATCCTGAATGCAATTATTTTACTGGAGCCTACCTTAGACCTTGAGGAGGCACAGTGCTACACTGGGCCGGAGATAACCTCTGAAAATGCCGAGTTGAAGGCTGCCGTAGATGAGCTGAACCGGATCGCAGGAGCAAGAATAACCTATGAATTCGGGGAGGATACGGAGGTTTTAGACGGCAAAAAGATCAGCGAATGGCTTTCCGTGGATGAAAATTACAATGTGAGCTTTCATCCGGAAGGTGTAAAGGAATACGTAGATTACATCGGAAAGACCTATAATTCCTTTGGGCGGACCCGTGAGTTTAAGACCTCCTACGGGGATGTCCTGCAGATAAAGGGCGGTGATTACGGTTGGTGGCTCAACCGGCCGGCCGAGGTGGAGGAGCTGACACAGCTGGTCCAAAATGGGGAGCAGGTTACTAAGACACCGGTTTATTTCCAGACTGCCCAGCAATATGGCAAGGACGATATCGGCAATACCTATGTGGAAGTGAATCTGACTGCCCAGCACCTGTTTTTCTATCATGAAGGGAAGCTGATCCTGGATACGGACTTTGTATCAGGCAATATATCCAAAGACTGGGGAACGCCGGTAGGCACCTATCCGGTCCAATATAAGGAGAATGATGCCACCCTGGTGGGAGAAGACTATGAAACCCCGGTAAAATACTGGATGCCATTTAATAAGAATATCGGTTTCCATGACGCATCCTGGCGTAAGGAATTCGGCAAGGATATCTATCTGAGGAGCGGTTCCCATGGCTGTATTAACATGCCTCCGAAGATGGCAGAGAAGATGTTTGAATATATCAAGCGCGGTGTAGCCGTGGTGGTATATGAGCTGCCGGGCACCGAGAATTATGAGGTGAAAAAGGACACGGATACCAAGACAAATACAAGTACGGATACAGGTACGAAAACCGATACAAAGAAAAAGACGGGTGAAGGTGCAAAGACCGGCACGGAGAAGAAATCGAATGCGGGTACACAGACTAAACCTGGTACAGGCACGGATGCAGGGACAACGACCAAGCCGGATACCCAATCGGATGCAGACCAGTAAATGGAAGAAATTCAACCTATTATCTTATGGAGGGAGCAGAATTATTGCTCCCTCTTTCGGTGCTATCATTGACTCAGGAACCATAGCCCTCTTTGGAATCTGATACAGGAACCACATTTATATTTAAAGGAAACAATCAGCCGGTATCCTTTTCAATTAAATTTACGGTCGATGGTTTTCTCGTGGAATATTCTTTTTCTGCTGACTTGGGCGAGTTTTTAGAGGTTGAACATCCGCGCAGAATTTTATCGGAACACCTTGCGCTAAATGGCGATATGATTTTTTCACGCAATGGTGGGCTGGAATTTGATCATCTTGACACAATCCATGATTTGTCTGTTAATGCCTTCAAGCAAAACGTAGAGGGTGCAATTGCCCTGGCCAAAGGAAATTTAAACGATGAGGAGCTGTTCTTAATGAATGGCTTTAAAACCATGTTTAGTGCCAAATTGGTATCCCTGATCAGTGACTGGCTCGACAATAAATTTGTGGTCATCTATCGAGCGGACGCAATGCATTTGATTCGAAAATTCAGTGATCCAAAGAAGAAATCGGTCTATGTAGAAAAGACGTTAAATGGAGCCGCAACCTATTTTGGAATCAGTTCCAATGCCCTTGGCTACGTTGTGGAGGGCGATAGCAATGAAGCCAAGCTCTGCTTGTGATTCTGAATCAAAATGATATCCTGGGTGCATTTTTTGGGAAAAGTGTTTGCCGGAGGGATGCAAGAATCCGCGGAAGAAATGACAATTCTTCTTAAGAACCGAAATTTAAATTCCTGATTTATAACCTTTTACATCGCACCAGAAGAATGCATGCTATTCCGGTATTGCTTCGGCGGCATCCCGACCACCCGCTTAAACATGCTGATGAAATAATTATAATCATCAAAGCCACAGGCAGAAGCAACCTCGCTGATGCTAATATTAGGCTGGTCTGACAATAGCTTTTTTGCCTTTTTTATGCGGAGGTTCCGAATATGGTTCGCAATTCCAACTCCAAAATTCTCTTTTGATATATGATATAGATGGGTCCTGCTGATCTGAAAATGCTCACACAGAAGCTGGCTGTTTAAATTTTCGGACAGATGCTCTGTAATATAGGCATCAATCTGCATCGGCAGGGCTTCATTCTTCATGACCACCATCCGCTCAAGACATAGATAATAAGCCACGGACTCCAGAATATGGGATGCGGCAATCACAAAATCAGTGGAGGTGATAGGCCGTTCAAAGCAGGCAGCCTTTAACTCATCCATATCAAGCTGGTACTCCCGGCAAAGTTCTTTAATATTCTCCCATCCGACTTCATGACTTTCATAAGGAAAGACATGTCCAAAGAAAAGATATCCGATCAAAATATTGCCCAGGCGAATCGGGGCAATTGCTTCTGTTAATCCGGCGTGGCACTGGTAAATGTAAGGTGTATGCAGCTTGCTGACCCTTTTACAGGCTTCCCGGTCACAGGCCATACATTTCTTCAGCGCTTTCTCATCCGTACGGACTAGATTACAGAAGGGCGCCCGCTCCACCGGATAAGAGGTCACTTCAGTAAATTCTGAGTTAAAAACAGTAATCCGAATCTTTGTAAGAATATAAAAATCCTTTAATAGCTGATTCAGCCTATCTAGATCAAATGTAAAAACCATAGCCTTTGCCCTCCTTCCTTCTATAGTCTGACATCCTTGGCATTAGTGTGAAATGAAGATCATTTTACATCCTACACCTCTTGGCCTAACAGCCAAATGTTCGTTAGTATGAGTCTAACACAAATCAAATCAAAAACAAAGTAGCCTTTTGGGTTTAAAACTAAAATAAGATATAAAAAGGAAAGCTCTTAAATCATCAATAGTTTAGAGAAGCCAGGATGCATTGGCAGAGATAAATATAAGTCTATAATCTTATTGTGTGAACAAAATCAAAGTAAAATGTTCAAAAGTCCATATAAAGTAGTAAGTTCTTTCGTTATGATAGGATTATAAGCAGAAAAATCCGAATAAACAAATGAAGTATAAGCCCGTAGCATGGGCAAGTTAGGGATGTGTAAAAAGAAAAGAAAATACCAGGATTGCTGGTAGGAATGGAGGAAAAGAATGAGAAAGACAACATTTGCATTATGCTTTGGTAACAGAGGCTTTATGCCGGGAGAATTAATCCTGGGTGCACGGGATGAGATGGTAAAGGCAGTGACAGATGCAGGCTTTGATTACATCATAATGGATGAGGAAGCAACCAGATACGGCGCTGTGGAGACAAGGCAGGAGGGACGTATTTACGCCCAGTGGCTCAAGCAGCAGGAGGGTCAATATGACGGCGTTATCTTCTGCATGCCGATTTTCGTAGACGAAAATGGAGCCATCACCGCATTACAGGATGCGGGAGTGCCGATCCTGATGCAGGCCTACCCGGATGAAATCGGCAAGATGGACTTTAAATACCGCAGGGATGCTTACTGCGGAAAATTCTCCGTGACCGATGTATTTTCCCAGTACCGGGTGCCCTTTACTGTCATGAAGCCCCATGTGGTACACCCTCTTTCCGTGGATTTTGCAGAGAACTTAAGGGAATTTGCCATGGTGTGCCGTGTTGTAAATGGTATGAAGAGGTTTAATGTGGGCTGTATCGGAGCCAGGACAACAGCCTTTAAGACGGTCCGTTTTGATGAGATCGCGCTGCAGAAGCACGGGATCAATGTAGAATCCTTTGACCTGTCCGAGCTGATCTATCTGGTGCAGAAGATGGAGGATGATGACCAGAAGGTAATCCATAAGGTGGCCAGGCTGGAGAGCTATACAAACTTTAGCTTGGTTCCGTTAAAGAATAAGCTGATCCTTGCAAAGATCAGTGTCGTCATTGATGATTACATAGAAAAATATAACCTGGATGCAATAACCCTCCGCTGCTGGAATGAGCTGGAGACCATCCTCCGGGTATGTCCCTGTGTGTTGCTCAGCGAGCTTAATGACCGTGGTATCGTAGCCTCCTGCGAGATTGATCTATGCTCAGCCATCACAATGCGCGCCATGAACCTGGCCTCCGGTGAGCCAACAACGGTTCTGGACTGGAACAATAATTATGGCGAGGATGAGAATAAGGTAATCCTGTTCCACTGCGGACCGGTAGCCCAGACCTTGATGACTGGGGAGGGGACTGTAACGGAGCATAAGATGTTCGCCAAGGATGATCCGGGCTCAGGCTGGGGCTCCAACGAAGGCCGTATTAAGGCATTTCCGATGACCTTCTCCAACTGCAAGACAGAGGACGGCAAGCTGACGGTCTATGTCAGTGAAGGCAATATGACCGATGATTCCATCGAAGATGGGTTCTTTGGCTGTGCCGGCGTAGCTGAGATCCCCCAGCTTCAGGATAAATTAATCCGGTTGGCAAGGGGAGGCTTCAAGCACCATACCTCTATCGGTGTGGGACATATGAAATGGGCTTTAGAGGAGGCTTTTAAGACCTATTTGAACTATGATGTTGTATCCATAGACTATTGATGCTCGAATCACAGCCTGAGAAAAGAAGAAATTAGGCAAGTATAGTGATGCCTTGGTTATGCACCGATTACAGGAAGTAAATACATTTTTCAGTAATTGGTGCGCCCCTTGGGGCACACTTTTCACGGCGCAGAAACAGCGTCTATGAGAAGCAAACTATAGCTTATCATAACTTATATTACAGTATTACAGGAATTAAGTTCATGTTCCTGTAATCGAGATGCACGGCGCAAGTACGGCGCCTTTTATGAGAAGTAAAAGTCAACTTCTCATAACTTATATTCTGTGCAGAAACGGAGGTTAATTGTGAAGATAGCAGGTCTTGACATAGGAACAACCGGATGCAAGTTAACGGTGTTTAGTGAAAAAGGGATTTATTTAGATAAGGCATACTGTGATTATCCGCTACAGCGTGGGAAGAGTGGGCATGAAGTGGATGCCTCCGCAATCCGGGAGGGCGTTTTTGAGGTGATCCGGGTTATGGCTGCCAAATACCCGGATATTGCAGGAATTGGTGTGGCAAGCTTTGGCGAAACCTTTGTTATCACAGATCAGGGAGGCAATCCATTATTACCGTCAATGCTCTACACCGATCCCCGGGGTTCCCAGGAATGTGCCGAGCTGGTGGAGAAGCTGGGGCAGGAAAGGATAGGGGACATTACCGGGCTAAAGCCTCACGAGATGTTCAGCATCGCAAAGCTGATGTGGGTAAAAAAGCATAAGCCGGATATCTACCGGGATGCAAAGCATGTATTCCTGATGGAGGATTATATCGTATATCTGCTGAGTGGCATCGCCCAAATCGACTATTCCTTAGCCTCACGCACCATGGCCTTTGACATCCGCAGACTTAACTGGAGCGATGAGATCTTTGAGGCAGCAGGAATCTCAAAGGATCTGTTCTCCAAACCGGTGCCCACCGGTACCGCAACAGGAAAGGTAAGGACGGAGATAGCGGAGCAGACGGGCTTACCGGAGGCTGCGGTGATCGTCTCCATCAGCCACGACCAGGTGGCGGCAGCCATCGGCTCCGGCGTATTTGACAATGATAAGGCGGTAGACGGGGCAGGTACCGTAGAGTGCATCACCCCTGTATTTGATAATATCCCGAAAAATAAGGTGATGATTGATGGGAATTATTCCATCGTCCCCTACATCATTCCGGGGAAATATGTATGCTATGCCTTCTCCTATACGGGAGGCTCCTTAATCCAGTGGTGCATCAACACACTGGCAAAGCAGGAGGCAGCCGATGCAAGGGCAGCGGGTAAATCGGTGTATGATCTGCTGGAGAAGCGGGAAAAGGAGGAGCCGACAGGGCTTCTGGTATTGCCCCATTTCGCAGGGGCGGCAACGCCCTATATGGACACCGGCTCCAAGGGGGCAATCCTGGGACTTACCTTGGCCCATACGGTAAATGATATCTATCAGGCCTGTATGGAGGGAGTGGTATATGAAATGATGCTAAACGCTGAGAGGCTATCCCAGGCAGGTATCCATTATCAGATGCTTCATGCAACTGGTGGCGGAGCCCATTCTAAGGTATGGATGCAGATGAAGGCGGATGCGCTGGGGGTTCCTGTGGCAACCTTAGAATCCGATGAGGCAGGAACCGTAGGAAGCGCCATGCTGACAGGAATTGTGGTTGGCTGCTTTCAGGATCTGGAGGATGCCACAGAGCATATGGTAAAGATTAAATCCTATTTTTACCCAAGGGAAGAGCAGCACCGGATGTATCAGGAAGTGTATCAAAAATACCGTAGATTATATGAGGCGGTACGTCCCCTTGTATAAAATAAATGCTTGCGATTAGAAAAGCAATGTTGGTCTAATCCATAGTTTTAATAAACTATAAACCTGTAATCTAAAATCAGCTAAGTATAGGCAATTGCAAATCGATATACACAATAGCCAGAATTAGTGAGTTCCGCAATTAACGATTAGCTAAGTATGAGGAAAGGAGTGGTTGCTACTATGAATGAATATATCGGACATGAATCACAGATTTACGGAGTAGAAGAATATCGTCTGGTTGGCGGAAAAGGTGATGGCATGCGCTTGTTGCAGGTCCGTAACGGCCTCGGCTTAGAGCTGGTCGTATCACCGGACCGTGCAGCGGATATTTCCAGGCTGACCTACCGAGGGATTAACATGAGCTATATGGCGCCCTGCGGCTATGTTGCGCCTGCATATTATGAGAGCACAGGAGCTAATCTCTTAAAATCCTTTACCGCAGGCTTCCTAACCACCTGTGGCCTTCAGGCAGTAGGAAGCCCTTGTATGGATGAAGGGGAAGAGCTGCCGCTCCATGGTTCCATCGGAAATACTCCGGCGGAGCATGTTTATTGGAGAAAAGAAGAGGATGAGCTTGTAATCTATGCAGAGGTGAATGATGAAGGATTATTTGCAAGGAAGCTGAGGTTGATCCGTGAAATCAGGGTGAGCTTGCAAAAGAATGAGTTCACCATTAAGGATAGGGTAGAGAATAGGGGAGACGCAGTAACCCCTGTAGAAATTCTCTACCACATGAATATGGGATATCCCCTTCTGGATGAGGATAGCATCGTTCAGGTTTCATCGGACAAAGTGATTCCAAGAAATGAGCATGCGGCGGAGGATTTAAAGAATTGGATGCGCATGGAAAAGCCACAGAAGCAGTATGAAGAGAGATGCTATTATCATGAATGCAAGGAGCTTGGGATTGCCTCTATTTATCAGCCGAAATTAAAGGCAGGATTGCAGATTCATTTTGATCCAAAGCAATTAGACTGCTTCACTGAATGGAAGATGATGGGATACCGTGACTATGTATTAGGGCTGGAGCCGGGCAACTGCTATCCGGACGGCAGGGATGTTATGCGCCGGGCAGGAAGGCTTAAGTTTGCAGAGCCGGGAGAAAGCCTGGAATACAGCATTCGGATCAAAATGTTGGATGAAGCGGCAGGCAAGGAGGACAGCGAGGAATTTATTGAGGCTATCCGTAGCAAGGTAATAGAGCAGATGCAAGGTTAAACTGTTAAATTTTATCGAAAGAAAAGGATGATTCTATGTTAGTTACTTTGAAAGAAATACTATGCCTTGCGGAAGCAAGAAACATCGCCGTCGGCTCCTTCAATACCCCGAATTTGGAAAGTATTATGGCAGTTATCGATGCGGCGGAAGAGCTGGATGTGCCTGTCATCATCATGCATGCAGAGGTTCATGAATCCATCATGCCAATTTCCATCATTGGACCCATTATGATTGAGCGCGCGAAGGCGGCAAAGGTTCCTGTGTGTGTACATCTGGACCACGGCGAGAGCCTGGAATATGTGAATAAAGCCCTGAGCCTTGGATTTACCTCTGTTATGTACGATGGATCCGCCCTTGACTACAGCATCAACGTTGCAAATACAAAAATGGTCGTGGGAATGGCAAAAAGAGTGGGCGCTTCTGTGGAAGCAGAGATTGGAACTCTTGGAAAACGGGAACTGGGTTACAAAACTGAGAGCAGCGAACCTGAGCCCAAGCAGGTGTATACAGACCCGGAGGATGCGAAGCGGTTCGTAGAGGCCACCGGCATTGATGCTCTGGCATGCTCCTTTGGAACAGCCCATGGATTGTATTTACAAAAGCCCAAGCTGGATTTTACAGTTCTAGATAACGTAAGGGCAAAGGTGAAGCTCCCCATAGTTATGCATGGCGGCTCAGGAGTAAGCGATGAAGACTACCGCATTGTAATATCAAAGGGTGTGCGTAAGATCAATTACTACACTTATATGGCCAAGGCAGGCGGTGAGAAGATCAAGGAAAAATTCGATCTAAAGATGTTCCCCTTAACATATGAGGGAACCAACTACCATTGCTACTATTCCATCGTATCGGAGGAGAAGGATGCCCCGGTTTATTATCACGACATTGTGGAATGGGGATACCTGGCGATGAAGAATAATGTAAGGAAGGCATTGGCCGTATTTTCTAAAATAAGTAGAAGTGACCCTTGAGATGATTTCAAGCTTCTCCCTGGGAGGGATCACGCCCTATGTGGAGGGGGATGGCCCGGATACCATAAAGGTGCACCGCATCCGAAGTGTATGGAGCATGGAGGGATGGTTATACGGAGTGGTTTGGGACAGAGATAAAAAGCTACCGGCATCCCCAGGGCTGGCAGGGAATATTGCGATACGCTGACAAGGGCGATGCTTATGCGGTATTCCACGTATTTGACGGAAGCCCCGGCTATGAGTGCAGTATTGGGCTGCCGGAGGATAGCAATTATAAGGTAGATGAAATCTATTCGGATAGGATGGAGGAGGTTACGCTTGCCGGAAACCGCTTAAGCTATAAGCCAAGAGAGAATTGGAAGGCTGTTGCGGTGTATTTAAAGAAACAATAACAAATTTAAGGGCTGCTGCAAGGCTATCCTTCTTTCCTGATGGAGGGATCGTTTTGCAGCAGCCCGCTTTGGCATAGCAGTCGTTTGTGGCAATATACTTAAGCAAATTTATTTAGTTTTGCCCTATTAGTATTGAAGAACCTTTAATTACTTAACTGAACAATAGTTAAAGAACGGTTCATATAACCTAAAACAGGAAAATCCGTAATAATACTTACGCCTACTTCATCTCCTGCTGTTAAAGAGGCTTGCACGACAAAGGATGAACTGCTTCTGTTGGCTATCTTAAAAAACGTAGTGGTATCGCCAAAAATAGGTAAACCATTGACAGTAATAATAGCGTTTAAATATGGCTGGTCCGGATCCGGGGCGACAGTGGCTTCAGCGTTAATAGATATTGTTATTTGATAAATTCCGCTTTCTCCTACCACTAATTCATTGCCGGACAGGCTTACTGTGATTGTAGATGACAAAGGACCAACGATACTAAATGGCACGGGTGTGAATGTTGCTCCAGGTACCTCTACACTAGCTCCTCTTAAAGATCCATAAGCCAAAACAACTTCTCCCGTAGGACCCGTAGCGCCAGTAGGACCCGTAGCGCCCGTAGCGCCAGTAGGACCAGTAGCGCCGGTGGCACCAGTAGCACCTGTAGGGCCAGTAGCTCCAGTAGGACCGGTAATTCCCTGCCCCGAGGATGCCAGAGCACTTTGCATCTTATTCCTGCATATTAGTTGGTTCTGGACAATGGAGTCCAGCATTGACCTTACGCTATCATTGGCAGCAAGTACGTCCTCCACAGTTGCCGGCGGCCCGCTGATACCGGGAAGGGTTCCTATAATATACTGGAGCTTCTCGCCCTCTGCATTGATGATATGGCTTAAAGCCAGTTCCTCCAGGGCAATAGAGGCTAGTATCTGATTCACGGCATCCTCCCGTGTGAGCGGCGGACTGATTACCGGAAAATTGGGCATAGACATATTAAACTCACTTCCTCTCTAATAATAAATAGCTACCTTTATTGATGATTTCTCCCCTTTCTCCTGCCATCCCTGCCTTCGCCAGGTTTAAGGGCTGCTGCAAAGCTATCCGCGCTCCTGATGGAAGAATAATTCTGCAGCAGCCCCGTTGGTATGCCAGCTATTAGTTAGCTTAAACGGATAATCATCAAGGAAGCACCGGCTCCGCCACTCAATAAGGTTGCAACACCAATAATGGTTGCAAACATTTGCAGGGATATGGTTGCTCCAACACCAAGGTCAATTTCTATCTCATTGGAATAGTTTGATGTTGCCAGGGCAGGATTTATGGTAGATGCCGTATTGGCGGCGCCATTTATCATTAGCCGTGATCCCATGAGCAGTGATGCGTTCGTATTAATATGGTAGGAAATCCGGTAGCGGCCAAAGGTATTGACCGTAAAAACAGTATTTGCCCCATTTGGAACGATATCCGCTGAGAATACCTGGGCATTTGGCAGCGGAATATTCGTGCCCCCGAGTAACACGGTGATTACAGTGCCGGAGGTATTGGCTGCAAACCCGGCAGTAGCAGTCAGATTAGGACCCATAGCGCCGGTAGGCCCCGTAGGGCCGGTGGCGCCGGTAGCTCCGGTAGGGCCGGTAACTCCCCCAACACCTGTAGCCCCAGTAGCACCGGTGGTGCCGGTAGCGCCATCGGGACCTGCGGGACCAATGCTTCCCGTAGCCCCAGTAGCGCCGGTTATTCCAGTGGCGCCGGTAGGCCCGGTAGGCCCGTCGGAACCCGTGGCACCGACAGGGCCGGCGGCACCGTCAGCACCTGTAGGACCAGCAGCCCCGGCAGGACCTACGGCACCCAGGGCACCGGTAGCCCCGGTAGCGCCTGTAGGTCCTGTAGGACCCGTGGGGCCGGTAGCACCGGTGGCTCCAGTGGCAGGCCCGGTAGGGCCAGTGGCTCCAGTAGCGCCGGTTACCCCCTGAATTACCGGTGCGTTAAAGGCTAAGTCCATTTTTGCATTCAATATCATTTGGTTGTCTAGGGTGGCATTTACCATATCCAGGACACTGTCATTGGCATTGATTAAATCTTCATAGGTTGGATTCCCCCCGGTTAATCCGGGCAGCGTTCCAAGCAAAAATTGCAGCTTTTCCCCCTCAGCATTCAAAACATGGCTTATGCCGAGCTCCTCCAGTGCGATGGAGGAGATAATCTGGTTAATGGCATCCCCTCTGGTCAGAGCAGGACTTATGGTCGGAAAACTAGGCTGTGACATATATATCCCCTCCTTCTAGCTAAGCCGGATCATCATCAGGGAGGCACCGGCAGAGCTTCCCAATAATACAGCGGCTCCGGTGAGACCAAATAATTGAAGTGATACCGTAGTATTTGCAGGAATATCAACTATGATCTCATTGGAATAGCTCGATAAGCTTAGCAGCGGTATAATGGTGGAGGCTACGTTAGCCACCCCATTGATAATCAGCCGTGTGCCAAGAATTATTCCCGCGGTAGTATTCACATTGTAGGACATACGGTATCTTCCTGCCGGAGCAATAGTAAAGGTATCATCCGTCCCATTAACCGTAATATCAGGAGACAGCACTTGGGCATTGGGAAGAGGTACCAGGGTTCCGGCAACTGCTACGGTAATTGTAGCGCCGGTGGTGTTAACGGCAAAGCCGCTTGTGTCAGTGATATTGGTTCCGGTAGGTCCGGTAGGCCCGGTAGGTCCAGTGGCACCGGTGGTACCCGTAGGACCCGTAGCGCCGGTAGGACCCGTAGCGCCGGTAGCACCAGCAGGCCCGGCAGCACCGGTTGGTCCAACGGATCCGGTAGCCCCAGTGGCACCCGTAGCGCCGGCGGCACCGACTGCACCCGCAGGACCAATGGCGCCAGTAGAACCCGTAGCGCCGGTAGCACCCGTAGCGCCGGTGGCACCCGTAGCACCTGTAGGACCAGTAGGCCCGGTATCTCCAGCAATACCAGCTGCGCCAGTAGGACCAGTAGGTCCAGTAGGGCCGGTGGCACCGGTAGCACCTGTTGGACCTCCTGAAGGACCGGTAGGGCCAGTGGCACCAGTAGGACCTGTAGCACCCTGCAGCTCAGAGGAGGCCAGGGCACTTTGCATTTTATTTTTATAGAAAAGCTGGGCCTGGGCGATAGTATCAATCATGGATCTTACACTATCGTTGGCAGCCAATACATCGTCTACAGTCGCAGGCGGTCCGCTGATACCGGGAAGAGTTCCGAGGATATATTGGAGTTTTTCACCTTCTGCGTTAATGATGTGGCTTAATCCCAGCTCTTCCAGAGCAATTGAAGACAGAATCTGATTGACGGCATCCTCTCTTGTCAAGGGAGGGCTGATTACTGGAAAATTAGGCATTGACATGTTAAATACACTTCCTTTCAAATGATGAATCCTTTTTAGTATTATTAAAGTAAAATCACACGGGCTTCACATACCAATCCCTGCTGTTAGAACAATAACCTCTTTGTAATAAAACCCCATTCTCCTAGAGCTTTGCAGGAGAAAACCGCTGAGGATACCTGGCTGCCCGCTGATATGCTGATTGGGCGATGTCGTACCTTCCCATCCTGGTATAGCATTCTCCAAGAAAGTGGTAGGCATGAAAGCTGCCACTGCCTAACCGGATCAGATAACCGGGATTAGCCTCCCCCAGGATAAGACAGTAGGTGAAGGCTCCCAGGGCAGCTTCATAATGCTTTAAAGAGTATAAGATGACCCCTCGGTAAAAGTGCAACTCGACATAATCGGGATATAATTCAATGGCTTTCTCAATCCCCTGGTACGCCTGCTCCATATTGCCCATGGAAATAAGCATATCATACTTTAGCTTGTAGGCGAGAGCCGGGGGCATAACTCCCAGGGACAAAAATCCCACAATCGAATGGTTAACAAATTGGAAGGCTGCTTCAACCTGCTGTAAACGGTAGAGCTCCGCAGCAATATGATAGTCAAGCCAGGGATCATCACGCTGGATCTGCTTTTCCTGGAACAAGAGCTCCAGGTTGCGGTAGGCTTTTTTTGCCGCATCCTTCTCTAAATAACCGTAATGCAGGATTTCCAGGCAGTTATCCACCGGTATCCCTTCGATTGGTTCGGGTAATATGAGCTTTTCATGGATCGCTCCGTTGAATTTAAAATTTAATCTATTTCGAAAGAGCCGATGGTGATAGGAAACATAAGGCTGCTTATGGTATTCCGAAACAGTATCGATGATATGGAGCATCCTGACCGGATAAAATACGGACTCCTCCCTATCAAGGTGCTGTTTTAATTTATCAGGGCTCTTCATGTATAATTCTTCATCAGCATCCATCCATAAAACCCAGTCGGAGGATGCCTTCCCGATGCTGAAGTTACGTGCGTCTGCAAAATTTCCGTCCCATTGATAATCAAAGATGTTATCGGTAAATTCTGAACAGATAGCTTTTGTACTGTCGCTGGAACCGGTATCGACGATAATGATTTCATCTGCAACGAGGCGCACGCTCTCCAGACAACGTCTGATATTAGCTTCCTCATCTTTTACGATCATACACAGGCTAAGGGTACTCACAATTCAATCATCCCCAATTTATATAGGTCAATAGTATTGTATGTTATAGGTTACAAAATGTGACAAAAGCATCAATATATCGTCACCGGTATCCTGATACTACATATAATATTGTGTAGCGTTGTGGAGAGGGAAGCTTCCCGTGTAACAGGAGTGAAAAAGAATGATTACCGTCAGCCTATGTATGATCGTAAAAAATGAAGAAAGCACCATAGAAAGGTGCCTGAATTCAGTTGCAGATATAGTGGATGAGATTATTATCGTGGATACTGGTTCAACCGACCGCACAAAGGAGCTATGTTCAACATACACGGAAAAAATATATGATTACCAGTGGATCAATGATTTTTCAGCAGCCCGTAATTATTCCTACAGCTTTGCCACCATGGATTATATCCTGTGGCTGGACGCGGATGATATCCTTATGCCGGAGGATGCCCTGGAGTTCCTTAAATTAAAGGAAACACTTAATCCGGAGGTCAATGCAGTTATGATGAAATACAATACCGGCTTTGACCTGAGGGGAAATGTTGTTTTTTCCTATTATAGGGAGAGGCTGGTGAAGAGGGAAGCTAATTTTAAGTGGATGGAGCCGGTCCATGAGTATTTGCAGGTTTATGGCAGGACTATAAATTCAAATATTGCCATTACCCATGGGAAGCCCCCGGGTGCGGTCCATGGAACCAGAAACCTGGAGATCTATGAGGGGATAAAAAAGAGGGGGGATTCTTTATCACCAAGGGGTATGTATTACTATGCAAGGGAGCTTAAGGATCATGGAAGGACGGCGGAGGCAATCGTCCAGTTTGAAGAGTTCCTGGCATCCGGGCTGGGCTGGAAGGAGGATAATATTACTGCCTGCGGCGAGCTGGCCAAATGTTATTTTGAAATAAATCATTCAGAAAAGGCACTTTTGGCTTTGCTGCGAAGCTTTGTCTATGATACTCCGAGGGCGGAGATTTGCTGCCAGCTTGGTTACTATTATCAGAAACAGGAGGATTACAGGCGTGCTGCCTTCTGGTTTGAATTCATTTTGACTTTAGAAAAGCCTGCGGACAGCTGGGGCTTTATACAGCCGGACTGTTGGGACTATATTCCCTTCATTGAGCTGGCCGTCTGCTATGACCATATCGGGAATTACAAAAAGGCAGGGGAATACAATGACCAGGCACTTTTAATAAAACCGTATTCCGCAGCCGCATTAAGCAATCAGGTTTATTTTAAAAATAAACCGTAAATCGTTTTAAGGAGGTGATGTTAATGTCAATGCCGACATTTCCAAACATTAGTCCCGAGATCACGCGTGAGCAAGCATTAAATATGATATTAGCCTCTATTGCCATGGAAGAGCTTGGTCTTAGCCATATTATTAATGCAGAGGGGGAAAAGATACAATATGTCCTAAAGGAGCTATCCGAGCATTGCGGGGCAAGCATTGAAGAGGTAATAGACGTTAATAAAAGTGTGGAATCCCTGATGGAGGTTGTAATGCAGAATCAGGTTTTCTTAAAAAGCAAGATGGATAGTGTGATAGAGGTTATGGCTGCTGACCTTGGCCCAACGGGACCGACCGGAGCAACCGGGCCTAAGGGGCCTACCGGGCCACCGGGAGCAAAGGGAGCAACCGGAGCAACCGGGCCAAGGGGACCAAAAGGAACCACAGGGCCAGCGGGACCTGCCGGGCCTACAGGAGCCACAGGAGCTACCGGACCAATGGGGCCTCCGGGAAAATCCTCAAACTGTGTTGCAGCCTTTTCTGAGATGGCTCTGGAGTATCAATGGAAAAGCTCCCAGCTATTTCCCTGGGAATGTGATTTTATAAAAGGAAAATGCATAGTATATGAGAACTGTGACCGTGGCATAATCTGGCTGGAGCCGGACCGGTGCTACAGCGTCTCCCTTTCTATCAATATCGTAGGAGTGGCTAATACAAGGCAGAACCTTGCGATCCTCTTAAAGGCCTCGGGTCAGGAGGGGGATATTGATTTATTCACTTACTATAAATCAAGCAATTTATGCTACTATACTCCATTTACCGCAGCTTCGGGAACAATCCTGTTTTCAACCCATGGGTATTGTGATAAGGTAGCCCTGACGGTCCAGTTGCTGGGTCCGAACTCGGTTGTGTGCGGCCAGGCACGTTTGGCTGTTATTGAGCTATAGCGTGATTCAAATGTCAAAAAGGGCGGGATCCGGGCTGCTGGTGCTTGGATTGTCCGGAATCCTACCGCCGGCAGCCTCCTCCCTGCGCCATAATGCGTCCACGCTCTGGACCAGCATCCAGAGTATGAATAATCTGCTGCAGGAGTAGGATGCTCTCATTCAAAGCGGATCATCCGCATATATTTTAATAAAGTATTTAAGGAAGTATTTCAATGTTCGGCAATTGTACCAATAGGGTAATCAGTGAAGAGTATATAGATTTTATTACGGATTATGAACTTGCCTCCGACGGAGAGTTAGAAGAACGGGATATTTGCTATAACAACATAGACTCTATTTACAATTCTGTTTATGTACCGATGGAGCAATACTCACCTAATACGTTAATTGAACATGGTTATAAGATCTATGTCCGCCTGTTTGGGTTATTAGATTATCAAAATATTGAAGCAACAGGTGTGACCAGGCTCCGTTCTATTCCCAACCTGGATTTAAGGGGTCAAGGCGTTTTAATTGGGATTGTTGATACTGGTATAGATTACAGCCATAATACTTTCCTTAAAGCGGACGGAACGACCAAAATAGCTTCTATTTGGGATCAGACAATACAAAGTGGTATTCATCCCGGGAATATAAATTATGGATCCGTGTATACCAGTGAGCAAATAAATTTAGCATTAAAAAGCACCAACCCTCTTGAAATTGTCCCAAGCACAGATGAAATAGGCCATGGCACCCTGCTGGCCGGAATTATTGCCGGTGCAGAGGATAACAATAATAATTTTTCCGGCTTAGTACCTGATGCAGAAATTGTAGTTGTTAAATTAAAGCCCGCCAAGCAAAACATACGTTATCTTTATGCTGTACCGGAGGATGCAATATGTTATCAGGAAAATGATATTATGCTGGGGGTAAAATATCTAATAGATACGGCCAGGGAACTGGATCGGCCTATTTCTATCTGCATAGGGTTGGGTACTTCACAAGGAGCCCATGATGTAAACGGGGCTCTTAGTACATATTTATCAAACCTGGGCCAGGTGGATGGAATAGCGGTTAGTATTGCTGCAGGAAATGAAGGCATGAGCAGACGCCACTATGAGAGAGTATTGGGTAGAAATACCGATGGTGATACTGTAGAATTAAGGGTAGGAGCAAATGAAAAAGGGTTTATGATGGAAATATGGGGTGATGCACCGAATACTTTCTCCATTGAACTGGTAACTCCCGGTGGGGAATATGTACCTACAATTGCTCCAAGGCTGCAGGAAAACAGGGATATCAGCTTTGTTTTTGAAAATACGGACTTGAGTATATTTTTTCAGATAGTTGGTTCTCGGTCCGGTGCCCAGCTGACAATTATCAGATTAAGAAATCCTACGGAAGGTACGTGGAAATTTACGATAAATAAAGTAAATAAGGCACTCGAATTGCGGTTAAACATCTGGTTGCCAATCAATCAATTTATTGGCCCCGAAACCTATTTTATTAGCTCAACACCTTATACCACATTAACTTCGCCTGCCAATGTGTTCATACCAATTGTTGCAACAGCCTATGATTCCGGGAATAACAGCTTATATGCCTATGCCAGTAAAGGGTATACAAGAACTGACCAAATAGCTCCTACCCTGGCGGCTCCGGGAATAAATGTGTTATGTCCAGTACCGAACAATGAGTACTCAGTCCACTCTGGAACCAGTATTTCTGCCGCATACATTGCCGGAATCGCAGCGATTTTATTAGAATGGGGGAAGGTAAGGGGATACATTAAGCATTTAGATGGAACTGATATCAAAAATCTATTGATCAGAGGTGCCACAAGGAGCCCTAACATAGAGTATCCGAATAGAGATTGGGGATATGGGGTAGTTAATATCATAGGAGCATATGAAAGTTTAAGAGGCTCATTACCGTAAAATGATTCCTATGATAAGAAAAACGGTTCTTCAACGACCGGAATGAGCGATGTTAAGATTACCTGCCAATAGTTCTTCTTTATAAAATAATATATTAAGAAACCGATGTATAGCGGCTCCTTAATATATTATTTTTTTATTCATGACGGATAATGGCCCGTGATCTTATTCATGGTACGGTGCACAATAGTTTCCATATCAATCACAATATTTTACATGGTTAAGCAATTAACAAAGTTTTAAACAATAAAATACACAAACACAGAAATTATGTTTCTTCTGAACCGAGGGCAGAAATGCTATAGTTTATTCAGAAACAAGAACCCCCCGAAGCTTGTTAAACAAATCAAAGGAGGTGAAGCCGCTTCCCTAAGCAAAGAGAAAGGCTGTTATTATCAGGATAATACGTCATTGTATTATAAATTCAACAAAAAGAAAGGAAGGAAGAGGGTTTATGAAAAAAAAGTTATTAAGTTTAGTATTGTGCCTTTCATTAGTAGGAGCTACTTTTATGGGATGTAGTTCTTCCGACGGCAACAAGGCACAGACAGGTGCAACAACGAATAATCAGGGAAATGAAGCAAAAGGAAATGAGGAAGGCTCCAAACAATACAGGGTTGCTTATATTGCAAGAACCCAGTCAGACTCCTTTGCAGCATGGCTTGCAAATGAAATGAAAGCAGCAGCCAAAGAATATGATGATATTACCTTGGATGTATTCGACGGCCAGGCCGATGATGAAAAAGAAAATGCGGCAATTGAGAATGCAATCACAAATGGTTATGATGCCATCATTGTACAGCCAAATAACGGCGAGGCACAAAGACCATACGTTGAGAAAATTGTTGCAGCAGGAATTATTGCCATCACAACCAATGCACGTATCGATGGTATTAAGGGGGCTTCCTCCGTGGATGCAGATCCTTACAAGCAGGCAGCGGTTAACGCAGCGTTAGCCCTGGAGCAGGTGCCCCAGAACGGTAAGGTTGTAGTGTTAAACGGTCCTTCCGGCAATTTCCATGCGGATGAAAGAAGAAAAGCATGGCAGGCAGAATTTTTTGATAAGAGACCTGATGTAACAATTATTGCTGAGGATATTGCAAGCTGGAATAAGGATGAAGCTATGGCATTTATGGAAGACTGGGTTACCGCTTACGGTCAGATCGATGCAATCATCTCCATGAACGATAATATGGCAGCAGGCGCATTAGAGGTTGTTGCAGATCCGGGTAAAATATTATCCTATGGTGTGGACGGAACAGCAGAAGCCTGCTTACTGATCCAGGATGGTAAAATGACCTCCACCTGTTTACAGTCTGCAATTGATCTGGCGGCTTTAAATTTAGAATCCGTCCATAAGCTTTTAACCGGTGAAGAGACTGAAATTAATGTGGATATTGAGGAAGTATTAATTACCAAAGACAATGCGGGTGAATATGTATCCATGTACAAGGAAAGAGGGTTAATCAAAGAGTAATCAGGGAATTACATATATAAACTCCATATAGCATTAAATTATATATATCCGGCAGGAGGTCATGATCACCTGCCGGATATATTCTATTAGGATAATTGTTCAGAGGCTATTAAGCTTGTTGATTAACTTTGTTGGTATCCGAGGAGGCATACTGCATGAAAATACAAAAGAGACTACTCTAAAAACCGGTTGTTTTCTGGAATAGGAAAGCAATCAGTTTTTGTGTCTATGATAGCAGCATACCGGTTACCTTCCGGAGAAGGGATATGATACATCGGATAACCGCCGTGGGGAAACGAAACACATCACAATATTTTGCATCTCCACCACAATATTTTACATGGTTAATAAATTAACGAGAAATATGATAATAAAGTACACGAACACAGAAATCCTGTTTCTTCTGAAAAAATCAAGGGAATGTTATAGTTGATGCAGAAACAAGATAACACCCTGGCGAATGAAAATTATGAATTGGGAGGCATTGAAATGAAGCAGGATATCAAGCTTAGGGTATCTCAGATAGAGAAATCCTTTCCCGGCGTCAAAGCTTTAAATAAAATTGATTTTGAAGTTAGAAAAGGTACGGTCCATGCCCTGTGCGGAGAAAATGGGGCAGGTAAATCCACTTTAATGAAAATCATCAATGGTATTTATAAACCGGATGCCGGCCAGATCTTTATCGATGAAAAGCCGGTTAAGATCCAAAGTCCGATCCATGCGAGACAGCATGGGATTGCAATGATTGCTCAGGAATTGAACTATGTACCGGAGATGTCCATTGAAGAAAATTTATTTTTAGGAAGGCTTCCGGTTAAGAAAATGGGAAAGGTGGATTGGAAGCTGTTACGGAAGAAAACCCTGGAGTTTTTAGAAGCGGAACAGCTGCCCTACAAGCCGACCCAGAAGCTAAAGACCCTGACCGTATCAGATATACAGATGTTGGAGATCATTAAGGCCATTTCCAATAATGCGGAGATTATTGTAATGGATGAGCCGACCTCCTCCATCACCCACAGGGAAGTGGAAATGCTCTTTAAAAAGATTGCGGAGCTAAAGCAGCAGGGCGTAAGTATCGTGTATATCTCCCATAAGCTCGACGAGGTATTTCAGATTGCCGATGATATTACCGTATTTCGGGACGGTGCCGTAGTGGAAAGCCATCCGGCAAAGGAAATGACCATGGATCAGGTAATTTCCCTCATGGTAGGACGGAAGATGGAAAATGTGTATCCGAAGGAGCCGGTTGCGGTTGGTGAAACCCTCCTGGAGGTGAATGGGTTACATAGTACAGGGATATTTAAGGAGATCGATTTCCACGTAAGGAAGGGTGAGATTGTAGGCTTTGCCGGTCTTGTCGGTGCCGGAAGGACCGAGGTGATGAGGGCTGTCTTTGGACTTGATCCGATTACCTCAGGTGAGATCAGGATTAATCATAAGAAGGTGGTAATTAAAGGGGTGGCAGACAGTATCCGCCATAAGATGGTAATGCTTTCCGAGGACAGAAGGCGGTATGGAATTATTCCGATCCGAAGTGTTATGGAAAATGCCAGTATCTCAAGCCTGGAAAAGGTAATCTATGGGGGCTATACCCACGATAAGGAGGAGCGCAGGATTGTGGGAGAATACTTTAAGAAAATGAATGTGAAGACACCTTCCCTGGATACTCCCATCCAGTCCTTAAGCGGCGGTAACCAGCAGAAGGTATTGCTGGCAAAATGGATGCTGCGGGATCCCCAGATATTAATTCTGGATGAACCGACAAGAGGAATCGATGTGGGGGCAAAATTTGAGATATATAAGCTGATGGTGGATATGGCGAAGCAGGGAAGGGCGGTAATCATGGTATCCTCAGAGCTGCCGGAGCTAATCGGAATGTGTGACCGTATCTATGTCATGAACCAGGGCAAAATTACCGGAGAACTGAAGCAGGATGAATTTAGCCAGGAAGCCATCATGAAATATGCGACTAATACGAAATAGGAGGGGAAGAAATGTTCGCAAAAATTAAAAATGCTCCTGCCAAGGAGAAGTATTCAATCTTTATTGTTTTGTTTGTAATGATTTTTCTATGCAGCTTCTTAAACAAAAACTTTTTATCACCGGCCAATCTGTCCAATATTATGAAGCAGCTGGCGGTAAGCACCATCCTGGCCTATGGTGAAATGCTCTTGATCATCAGCGGCATGCTGGATCTGTCCTCCGGTGCGGTGCTGGCCCTGTCCGGCGTGTTGTCCATCATTGCCTATAAATCCACCGGATCCCTAGTATTGGCGGTAATCGTAGCAATTGTTGTTGCCGTTACCTGTAACCTGGTAAATGCCTTTATGATTACCCATCTGAATGCACCGCCCTTTATCGCAACGCTGGTTATGATGCAGGTTGCCCGGGGTGTGGCCTTACTGATCACGAACGGACAGAATATCCTGCAGTTAAAGAATTATGTAATCTTTGGCCAGGGCAATATCGGACCGGTCCCCATCTCCATCATAATAACGGCAGTCATCACAGTGGTGATCTGGTATATCTTAAGGCATACCAGACTGGGACGTTCCCTGTATGCCATCGGCGGCAATGAAGAAGCTTCCGTTGCAGCAGGAATTACAGTAAAGAAGAACAAATATACCGTATTCATTATCAATGGTATCTTAGTAGGCATCGCAGGTGTTTTATTCATGTCCCGTGTCAATGCGGGCCTGCCTAACGGTGCAATAGGCTATGAAATGGAAGGCTTAACGGCCGCCATCGTCGGTGGAACCAGCTTTTCCGGCGGTGTGGGTACCACTATGGGAACCTTAGCCGGTGCATTTATTATCGGCTGTTTAAATAATATCATGAACTTAATCGGTGTGGATTCCTATGTCCAGCAGATTGTTAAGGCCTGCATCATAGCACTTGCGGTTATTTGGGATATCAGATCGAAAACAAAGAAGACGAGAAAAGTTATCCTTGTTGAAGAAAAGAAGGAAGCCTAGATAAGGGGGAGCATCAATAAGCAGGTCAAATTACGAAAACAAATGTAGTTTAAAATCAAGATAGAAAAGGAGAGGTATTATGGATAACAAAGCGGTATTTATGACAGGCTTAAACAAAATGGAAATCAGGGATGTGGAAGTACCCGTAATAAAGGAAAACGAGGTACTGGTGAAGCTGGAGTATGTGGGAATCTGCGGCTCCGACGTACATTATCTGGAGCATGGCTCCATCGGGGATTTTGTGGTGAGTGGTGACTTCATCCTCGGACATGAGTGTGCCGGGGAGATCGTGGAGGTAGGAAGCAAGGTAACGGAATTAAGCCTCGGAGATAAGGTGGCATTGGAGCCCGGCTGCACCTGCGGACAGTGTGAATTCTGTAAGACGGGTAAATACAATCTTTGCCCGGATGTAGAATTTTTAGCAACACCCCCGTATCATGGCTGCCTTGAGAATTACATCGCATTTCCGGCAAATATGTGCTTTAAATTACCGGATAATATCACCTCCAAGGAAGGAGCCCTGGTAGAACCACTGGCGGTCGGCATGCATGCGGCGGCTCAGGGAAATGTAAAGCTGGGAGACTCCGTAGTGATCCTCGGATCCGGCTGCATCGGTCTTGTTACCCTGCTGGCCTGCAAGGCTTATGGTGCTACGGATATCACAGTGGTGGATGTAATGCCTAAGAGGCTGGATTATGCAATGAAGCTGGGAGCTACCAGGGTAATCAATGCGAAGGAAGAGGATGCTGTTGCCAAGCTGGAGGAGATAACAAAGGGAAAGGGTACCGACGTTGTAATTGAGACAGCGGGCAGCAAGATAACGATCAAACAGACCGCATATCTGGTAAAACGTGGCGGAACCATCGTCCTTGTGGGCATGGCACCGGAGGATATCATTGATTATAATTTTGCAAAAATTATGGCGAAGGAAGCCACCATTACTTCCGTATTCCGTTACAGGAACATCTATCCGAAGGCAATTAATGCCATAGCAAAGGGCATTATTGATGTATCCGGGATTGTTACCCATGAATTTGATTTCGAGGATACCGCAAAAGCCTTTGACTTTGTAATTAACAATAAGAACGATGTTGTAAAAGCGGTGATTAAAATAGGATAAATCAATAGGACAAATGAAAGGGAAAGGACGCTCCTTCGGGAGCGCTTTTTCTGTTCAATAAAATATGGTATATCGTTTATACCAATGCTAAATTGCACAAACTATTTGCATAATTTGGCTGGTTGATTTAAGATTATTTATAAATCCCCGGAGAGGAACCGGAAGAGGTTTGAAGGGAGAGAATCCATGGGAAGTTGTAATGGCAAAGCAATAAGGAGGGCATTGGCTTTCCTCATAATCATATTATTAATTCCTACGGGATGTGACCGGGCCGAAGAAAAGACCACTACCAGGACGGAGCTATTCGGGGGAGAGCCAAGTGAGTTTGGCAATGTAACGGCACCCTCGGATTTTGATTGGAAACAGTGTGACGGCACTATATTAAACTTTATTTGTGAGGATAATATCAATGCCAATATTTTATCGAAAGAGGTTGAAAGCTTTACCAGAGTTACAGGGATTAAGGTAAATATCAAGCGGATGGACTTCAATACCCTGGAAGAAAAAATTAATATGGAATTTATTTCAAAAACAGCCCAGTATGAATTGATTTATGTGGATCCCTATAAGACCCTGAATCGTTTTTCTGATGGTCTGGAGGACCTGAATCTTTATGAACAGGATGAGAGCCTGCCCCATATTGTAGGAGGGATTGAAAGCTTTCCAAAAGAGCAGCTGGAGGTGTGCTCTTATTTCGAAGATACCAAAAAGCTGGATGCCATTCCCTTTGATTCTACCACCATGATTTTATTCTACCGGAAGGATATTTTTGGACAATACCAGGAGCAGATGGAACAGGAGCTGGGCTTTGATCCAAATCCCGGAAATGGTGATTTTACCTGGGATCAATTTATCGAGGTCTCAAAGTGGATCAATGAACATGGGGAGGGAGAGGAACCGGTACATGGCAGCTTGACCATGTCCGCTGAGCATAATTCCATCTACACCGCATTTTCAACAGTTCTGGGTGCATATGGCGGAGATTATTTTACGAATAACAAGATTAAAAGCCTTGGAACCGTCACGGGCTTTGAGCTTCAGTCAAGAACCGAGGAGTTTACTACCGCATTAAAAAAATTCAAAGAAATTATTGCTTTAAATCCGGAAAATAAGGAAGGCTATACCTGGGATAAGGTAGCTACCCTGTTTACGGAAGGTAATATCGCGATGATGATTAACTGGGATGAGAATGTATCAGCCATTGAAAACTCGGAGATTGCGGGAAAGGTAGGCTACAGCGTACTGCCAAAGGGGACAAAGCGAAGCTCCAACATCTATGGGGGCTCAGGGATCGGTATCAACAGCTATGCCAGCAGTAAAAAGAAGTTGGCCGCCTGGATGTTCATTGTCTGGGCAACCTCGCCGGAGGTGCAGATGAAATCCTTTATGGAAAAAGAGGGAGGAACCCTGCCGACGAGGACGGCTTTAATAGAGAAAATAGAACGGGATTTTTCCGGTGGGATGCCCCAGGTTTCTGCAATGATTAAGTCCCAGAAAAAGGAATATGCCTATTACAGGCCTAAGATGAAAAATGGCTATGAGTTTGAGGATATCATGGTTACAAATTTATATGATATGATACAGGAGGACAGGCCGGTCAAAAATGTTTCTATCAATATGAAGAGCCAGTGGAGCGAGCGGCGCTAAGGGTTATGATGGAGAAGAGGAAAGGTATGAAAGAAAAGCATAGTTTTAGAAGGCAGTTTATAAAAGGCTCCTCCTTTCTGATTGTCGTATTTTTGATTATTTTCATAGCTATGATCCAGAATTTCAGACACACCCTTCATAAGCAGTATGGGGAGTCGGAAAAACAGTCCGTTGAGGTGATCGGGAATAATATTGACTACATCCTGAACTCTGTGGAAAACCTGTCAAATTCTATCATATCCAATCAGGAGCTGATCGATAGCATCAAGGAAGGGGAAAAGGAACGGCTGACAGACAAATTGTACAGCTTCTATATCTCAAGCAATGACATCGAAGGGATTTATGTAATAACCCCCAGCGGATATCAGCAGATCGGCGCGGAGCTTAAGGACGGGGTAAAGAGCTTTCCGCGGTATGAATTAGATGATACCTCCGGTGAAATTATTTGGTTCCCCACAACAGAGAAGAATGTGAAAATCCTTTCGGGAAGTATGACAAAACGGTATTTTTCCATGGGGAGGAAGATCATCGATGTCTATTCCTTAAAGGAGCTGGGGTATATCAACATAGAGCTGGATGAGAGTGTGCTGGCAGGCGCCTTCAGCGGTTTGCAGGAAGAAAGCAGCAAGATGCTGATCTGTGATACCTCGGGCAATATCATAGCCAGCTCGGAGGATGACTTTACCCCGGTCGGCAGCGGTGATGCCAGCTATTTTGACACAATGATTGCCGACAGCAATCCCAATTATGTCAGCTATGATGAAGACGGAAAAAAATATGTGGCGATTTACTCATCCTTTAATTATGGCAAATGGTATATTGTAAAGACAGTTCCAGAGGCAGTGCTGTATAAGGACTTGAACCGGATGCTCCTATATACCATCCTAGGCGGGATGATTTCCCTCATTATTATGTTCAACGCTGCATTTATATACTCCAGAAAAATAACAAAGCCCATCGAGGTTATGATGCGCCAGATGAAGAAAGTAGAGGCCGGTAATCTGGATGTACGGGTGGAGTCCAATGTATATAATGAGCTGGATGACCTCAGCGACAGCTTTAACCAGATGGTAAACCAGATAAAGAAGCTGATGGATGACATTGTAGCGGTGGAGCATAATAAAAATGAGCTGGAGCTGGAGGTGCTGCACGCCCAGATTAATCCCCATTTCCTGTATAATACCTTAAATACCATCCGGTGGATGGCTAAGATCAAGGGAGAGGACAGTATCGCGGAGGCCTTGGTTGCCTTAGTGAAGCTGCTGCGCGTGAGCATCGGCTTTGGTAATAATATGATTTTATTGGAGGATGAGATCGCTTATATTGAGAACTACCTTTTAATACAGAAGCTGCGCTTTAATCAATTATTTGAAATTCAATATGATATTAAGGAAGAGCATAAAAAGCTGTATATTCCCAAGCTGATCCTCCAGCCCATTGTTGAAAATTCCTTGATTTATTGTATTGATGAAGCGGAAAAACGGGAGGAGCCGATCCTGATCCAGATCTACACCCAGGAGAAGGAGGACCACATTGAAATTATAGTTAAGGATAATGGAGGAGGGATTGAAAAGGAGATACTGGATAATATTCTGAAGCAGGAGCAGAACATCAACCGCTTCAGTAAGGTGGGACTAAATAATGTGAATCAAAGATTAAAGCTATATCTTGGTGAAGCATACGGTTTGCAGATTGTTTCTTCCGTGGGGGCGGGGACAACTGTCATAATAAGCGTACCGGATAACGCTTCGTAGAGGAGATGCGTATGTATAAAATTATGATTGTAGACGACGAAATGTTGGTCCGTATTGGGGTAAAGGCATTGATTGACTGGCAGGAGCTGGGCTTTGAGATTGTGGCGGAAGCCGGCAATGGCCAGACGGCTTATGAAAAATATGTGGCCTTGAAACCGGATCTGGTTATAACGGATATCAAGATGCCTAAGCAGGATGGAATATGGCTGACGAAAAAGATTAAGGAGTATAATCCAAATACGGAGATCATATTTTTAACCTGTTACGACGATTTTACTTATGCGAAGGAAGCGATCAAATTAAGGGTTTCTGATTATATTTTGAAGGCTGAGATGGAAGAGGAGGAGCTAAGAAAGATCCTGCTGGAGAAAAAGAAAAAGCTGGATGTGCTCGGCGGGCAAAAGCCAGGTATCCAAAAGGATAACCCGCTGATGAAAAAACAGCAGGAATATCTCCTTGGACTTTTGCTCAGCAGCAACCGCAGCAACGAACTGGTCCGTGAGGAATTCATGAAAGCGCAGGTGGAATGGAATACCCGCAAGTACTGCTTTATCCAGTTTGATTTCCGGTCTTCCCTGAAAAATGAAAAAAACGCGGATTATCAGATTGCTAACATCATATCAGCCTGCCTGGAGCTGATCGTTAATAAATTCCAGGATGAGGAGGTGGAGGTATTCTCCAAGCAGTTTGGCAAGTCCATTACCTGCTTTTTAATGTCTTCTAACCTAAATGAAATTAAGATACAAAAATGCATTGATTATCTAAAAAGTTCCTTTAAGCAGTATTTTAATATTAGCTATAAGAGCGTGAATTCCCCGGTTACCTCTACGATAGAGGGAACAAGGGAGTATTTGGGGTGGATCTTTGCCGCTTCCGATTACCTGTTCTATATTCGTGAGGGGGAACATCTGACTAAGGAGACCATGCACCAGTCGGAGGGTTCCTTCATATATGATGCGGCAATGGTAAAGGAATTTTGCCAATATATCGAGGAAGCGGACCTGGATGCCATCTTTGGAAAAATAGATGACCTGGAGAAGCTGCTGGACAGGCAAAGAAGCAACTCCCTGGAGGTGAAGCTGGAATTATCCCATATGGTAAATGATATCTTCAAGCGCTTTGACAGCTGCTTCCAGGAGGATAAGGATGTGTTTGACTTCCAGAAGAGAATTATTAATTCGGAGGAGCTGAGGGAGGCGATTGAAATTATCAGGGATTTCCTGAAAAATATTATTGCTGAAAACTCCGCAAACCGGGCCGACAATGCAGAAATTCTGATTAAAAAGGCAGTTCAGTACATCAATGACCATTTTAATAAAAAGGTAACCCTGGAGGATATTTCCGGGTATGTGGGGATATCCAAATATTACTTTTCCGTATTATTTAAAAAGGAAATGGATATTACCTTTTCCTCTTATTTGAATTCCGTCCGTATTGACAAAGCAAAGCAGCTGCTGAAAAATCCCCAGATGACGATTAATGATATGGTGGACGAGGTGGGCTTTAACGATGCCCAGTACTTTAGTAAGACCTTTAAAAAGTATGTGGGAATGACGGTTACGGAATACCGCAGCCGATACGAGAAATAGCGATGAGGCGGCAGCGGCTTTCCAGCTAGCCGGGATATCAAAGGGTTATAAATTTTGCCATAAGAGAATAAACTTAGCTTGTAAGGAAGGTGCTGTCAGAAGGGCACCTTCTTTTTCTGGCATTTAAGTAAACATCAGAAAAATTTGCATGAATCCGGTGAAAAACAAATTGAAAGAAAGTATATTCAATGATAGAATAATTCTAAAAGTATTTTATTCGACAAAATTACGTTAGCTTCATAGGATAATATATAGAAAGAACCTAAGTCGGCACCGGTTAATAGCAGGTTAAAAGGTGGTTATCTGGGTAATATTTGTTTTGGAGCCCCAAAGGTATGAGGGGGCTTATTCATATGCTAATATGGCAGGAGGAATTTGTCTTGGATATAAAGAAGGAAGAATTTAAGGAAAATATGATCGATTATGCTAAGGTATTATACCGTAAGCCAATTGAAGAGGTAACACCTCAGCAGGCATTCCAGACGGTCGCCTTTGCACTTAAGGACACTTTGGTTGACCAATGGATGGCAACCCACCAGGAATTTGAAAAGCAGGATGTGAAGACGGTATATTACCTGTCCATGGAATTCTTAATGGGAAGGGCACTTGGGAATATGGTGATTAACCTCTGTGCCGACCAGGTGGTAAAGGAGGTTCTTGGGGAGCTGGGGCTGGACCTGAATGCAATTGAGGACCAGGAGCCGGATGCGGCTCTGGGCAATGGCGGATTGGGACGGCTGGCGGCTTGCTTTCTGGACTCTTTATCTACCCTGGGCTACCCGGCATATGGCTGCGGAATCCGTTATAAATATGGCATGTTTAAGCAGGGCATCGAGAATGGCTTCCAGGTGGAACGGCCGGATGACTGGTTAAAGGATGGTAATCCCTTTGAGATAAAGAGGTCCGAATACGCGGTAGAGGTAAAATTCGGCGGTTATGTAACCGTCCGTAAGGATGAAAACGGAAG
This sequence comes from Clostridiales bacterium, assembly GCA_012839295.1. Lineage (GTDB taxonomy): Bacteria > Bacillota > Clostridia > Lachnospirales > Lachnospiraceae > Mobilitalea. The sequence continues at coordinate 101,881 of DUNO01000048.1, read as the reverse complement.
GGACCGGTTCATTCAGGAGAACTATCATTCGGTCCGCGCCATACCCTATGATTTACCGGTTGTGGGTTATGGCAACGGTGTGGTGAATACGCTCCGCATCTGGGATGCGGAGGCGATCGATACCTTTAACCTGGATTCCTTCGATAAGGGGGATTACCAGAAGGCGGTGGAGCAGCAGAACCTGGCAAGAACCATCTGTGAGGTCCTCTATCCCAATGATAACCATTATGCCGGAAAGGAGCTGCGCCTTAAGCAGCAGTATTTCTTCGTATCCGCCAGCATACAGAGGGCGGTGGCGAAATACATGGAAAGGCATGACGACATTCATTTTCTATATGAAAAAGTGTGCTTTCAAATGAATGATACCCATCCGACGGTTACGGTGGCGGAGCTGATGCGTATCCTGCTGGATGATTTTGGCCTGACCTGGGAGGAAGCCTGGGCGATCACCAATAAGACCTGTGCCTATACCAACCATACAATTATGTCCGAGGCCCTGGAAAAATGGCCCCTGGAGCTTTTCCGGGGACTGCTCCCGAGAATTTATCAGATTGTGGAGGAGATCAACCGGCGGTTCGTGGCGGAGATCCAGGCAAGATATCCGGGAGATGGTAAAAAGCTGGAGAGGATGGCCATTATCTATAATGGTCAGGTAAGGATGGCACATTTGGCCATAGCCGCAAGCTTTTCCGTGAACGGCGTGGCGAGACTTCATACCAAGATCCTAATGCACCAGGAGTTAAAGGATTTCTATGAAATGATGCCTGAGAAATTTAACAATAAAACTAACGGAATTACCCAGAGAAGATTCCTGCTCCATGGGAATCCTTTGCTGGCCTCCTGGGTGACTGACAAAATTGGGGAGGAATGGATTACTGACCTTCCCCGTATTGGGGCGCTGGCTACCCATGCAGAGGATGAAAAATACCAGAAGGAATTCATGGACATCAAATACCGGAACAAGATCAGGCTTGCGGAGTATATCAGGAAGCATAACCATGTTGAGGTAGATCCGGGATCTATTTTTGACGTCCAGGTGAAGCGTCTCCACGAATATAAGCGCCAGCTTTTGAATATTTTGCATGTGATGCATCTGTACAATAAGCTTAAGAGCAATCCTGAGCTTGACTTTTATCCGAGGACCTTTATCTTTGGCGCGAAAGCCTCTGCAGGCTATCAAAGAGCCAAACTGATCATAAAGCTGATTAATAATGTGGCGAATGTCATCAATAACGATACGGCAATCGGTGATAAGCTGAAGGTGGTATTTATCGAGAATTACCGTGTTTCCAATGCGGAGATTATCTTTGCTGCGGCAGACGTATCGGAGCAGATCTCTACGGCAAGCAAGGAGGCCTCTGGAACCGGGAACATGAAATTCATGCTGAATGGTGCCATAACCCTAGGGACTATGGACGGTGCCAATGTTGAAATTGTGGAGGAAGTAGGGGAAGAGAATGCCTTTATCTTCGGCCTCAGCTCGGAGGAGGTCATCGCCTATGAGCAGAATGGCCAGTATAATCCGAAGGAGATCTATGATAATGACAGTGATATCCGTACCGTGTTAAACCAGTTAGTGAACGGATTTTACTCCCCACAGGATCCTGAGCTGTTTCGCGAAATCTACACCTCGTTGCTGGAGGCAAGAGGCGGAGAGCGGGCTGACCAGTATTTCATCCTGAAGGATTTCCGATCCTATGAGGAGGCACAGCGGAGGGTTCAGGCAGCCTACCGGGATAGGGCAGGATGGGCTAAGGCCGCACTGCTGAATGTAGCACATTGCGGTAAGTTCTCCTCTGACCGGACGATTGAGGAGTATGTGAAGGATATTTGGCATTTGGAAAAGATAAAAATACAAGCCTAGAGGAGTAAAAAACCATACCTGGGGCCGGCTGGATAATATCCGGCTCCAAGTATGGTTTTTATTCTCCCTAGGAATAGGAAATAACGTTTCTTAAAGGACTTTTTCTTATCAAAAGTATTGATATCAACAGCAATATAAGCTGTGAAAATACCATGGCAATCCAGACACCGGCTAAATCAAATATCAGTGGCAGCACCAGCACTGAGATGGGAAGAATGACCAGGATCTCGGAATATATCAAAATGGATGCGTAGAAGGAGTTCTTAATTGCGTAAAAATATGAGGAAGAGGTTCGTGTAATGGCATATAGGGGTAAAATAAATCCGCATAAAGGTAAAGCTTTATGCAATATGGTTGCCGTAGTTTCTGAAACTCCGAACAGGACCGGAATCTGGTTCGTAAGAAGAAACATGGCAAGCATCAGGATAAGACCTATGAGCATAGCCAATTGGTAAGTCCATTTCCGCAATGTGCGCACAGCGGCCAAATTACCGGCTCCCTGCTCGAAGCTGATGAGCGGCTGGCAGCCGTCACCGATTCCTTCTAGCAAAAGCTGGCCCGTCGACAGGATATAAGAGACAACGGCATAGGCAGCCACGGCAGCAGTTCCTCCGTAAGCCAGCGCCTGCCAATTGATAATAACAATGGTCAGGGACGGGATGAAGAAGAGGCCGAAGGGGGAGGCACCCACCTTGAATATGCTTTTTACAATGCTAAGCTCCAGCAAGTAGTTGGCTCTGGGAACCCTGTTTTCCTTACTAAATAAGCTGATGCATGCAGGGATGAGGGCGATAACCTGGCCGATCAGGGAAGCACCGGCGGCACCTACAACTCCAAAGCCTAAAACCATGACAAAGACGCCGCTCAGGACAGTGTCAATTACAAAATTTATAATCATAAGTACCATGGCTAACCAGGCTTTATTTTGATTTCTTAAAAGCGGGGTGATCCCGGTTCCCATTACCTGGAGAACTGCCCCGAATCCGATTACTCTCAGATATCCATATCCAAGCTCAAGCAATTCCCCTTCCGCACCCATAAGCCTTAGAAGCGGCTTCGAAAATACCAAAGTAGTCACTGTAAGCAGGGCGGAAGCAATGAGCAATAAGGACATGGTATTGCCGAGAGCTTTGTCAGCCAGATCCTTCCTGCCTGCTCCCAGGTGATGGGAGATATTAATAGCCCCACCCATTCCGAGGCCTGTTCCGGCGGCTAAGATTACAGCCGCGATGGGCCACGCAATATTGATGGCAGCAATGCCCGCATCACCCACAGCCCTTCCGACAAACAAACCATCAACGCTTACATAGATGCCCGTAAAGAGAAGGGAAATTACGGATGGGATAACATATTTGAAAAAATTCCGTTTCATGCTCATAAACTGATACCTCCAGCTAAGTTTTTATAGATAACTGCTCTCAGAATACCCGCACCGGTTGTATGAAAATAGCGTTGGATTTGAGTTTTGGGATTATCTATAAATTTTGTAACAGTAAGGAGTATAAACGTTAAAGTGGCTTGAATGTCAAGAACTTTTATTGTACAATGTATAATGTTGTACAATAAAATAGGCAAGAGAACAAAGGTTAAAACATGGCTGGTTTAATTCCAGGGAAGGCGGGGATCGATTGAAAGAAAAGTATAATATCGGTGAGGTTTCGGAGATCTTCCAAATACCCAAATCCACCCTAAGGTATTGGGGGACGGAAAATTTGATCCAAATGGACCGGAACCAGGTCAATGATTACAGGGAATATACCTTAAAGCAGATCCTGGATATCAGTGATATTGTCTTTTACCGGAGCCTTAACATACCTATCGCGAAGCTGAGAAAAATATTCGAGGTGACGCTGGAGGAATTTGATGACATCCTCTACGACACACAGGAAGACATAGATGCACAGATTAAAAAATTAAAGGAAATAAAAAAAGGAATTATGATCCGAAGGAGCAAGATAAAAGAGGTGAAAATGCTGCAGGCGGATCCATATTCCAGGTGCAGGCCGGATATGGACAGGATGGTTGAGTTTGACATATCGCATTTTCGCCTGGGCAATCCCTATGATTTTGCAATCCTCATACCCTTAGAAGGGAAGCCTAGGATACAGTATGGGACTGTCGTCTCAGGGGAAGGGTTGAAGGGAGAAACCATATGGGAAAACAGGGAAACAGGCAATAGGTTCCTCCAATGCATTTTGAGGATATCAGTGGATGACCCGGAGGAGAATAATCTGAAGGAGCATCTTGGATATATCCAAAAGCATGGTTACAGAGCCAAGCAAATAGTCGGCAGATATCTTATAACGGCAATGGATGGAATCCGGTATGATTATTATAAAATTTGGATTGAGCTCCTGGAAGCAGATAGGGAAATGGGGACATCATATGATAAATAGGGGATTGGCTGAGTAAATATTTTAACGGTGCGAATCTTTTTGTAAGGATTTTTTTGTTGGTGATTGGCCTCGCGTGGATGTGCTTTGCATCATTCCTGTACTATACGGCAGATCTCGGGGTATCCACTTATGATGCACTTTCCCTGATCATTACGAAAAGAAGGCAGTGGAAGTTCCGCTATGTCAGGATTATTTCCGACCTGATCTGCGTGGCAGTCGGCGCGTTGCTTCATGCAGTAGTGGGGGTGGGAACTGTTATTACTGCATTTTTCATGGGGCCGCTCATTGAATTCTTTAATGTTAATTTTTCAAAACCGTTGTTGGACAGGATTCCTGGTAGGGATTAAATGGGGAACGTTGAATAGGGAACGTCCCAATTTGCCCTTATTTCGGATTATAATAGCATAGTATCAAAGACAGAGGAGGATGAAGAATCTTGGATAAAAAGCAAACCCACACCCATATAAAAGAGGATGGAACGGAAATTATACATAGCCACGGGGAGGAGCAGGTACACGGGAACCATACCCATAGCCATCAAAATACAAAGGCAGTGCTTGCCCGGCTGTCCCGTGCCAGTGGCCACCTGAACTCAGTAAAGCGCATGATCGAGGACGGAAAGGACTGCAGTGAGGTATTGATACAATTAGCGGCGGTAATAGCGGCGCTGAATAATACCGGAAAGGTGATCCTAAAAGATCACCTGGAGCATTGCATCGTGGATGCGGTAGAGTCCGGTGACCACAAGGCAATTGAAAACCTGAATAAAGCAATTGACAGCTTTATGAAGTAGGATAGCTTTATGAACAGCTTTCGTATCATTCTGTCCGGTCTTTGATGGATTGTATCGATGTTTTGTTGTATTTATATATAAGTTGTCAGCCGTATGGGGATATGGTAAGCTATGGTTATGGAACAACCGTGTTACAGGGTGCGTTGACCTTCATTCTTTAGGAATGGAGGTGATGCCTATGAAAAATCATTTTGATTTTAAGGATATACTGACTTTCGGTATTTTCCTTTTGGCATTGCTTACGTTCGTTTTTACGTTTTGTAAGTAGCCATACATAGAAAAACCACCCTGATACTTGGCAGTTGAGAGGGTGGAGTTTCTATCCATATTAGCGGTCAACCACCTTGTGGGCGATTGTTCCTTTTCTAATTTAAATATAACACGCAGTACATATATTGTAAAGAAGAAACTGAATGTTCTACCTTTAGCATAAAATTGAAAAGAGCTATGCAGGATTTTAATATCAACCAGATCAAGTATCAATTCTTACTTGAATTGGAAAGCATTCCATCAGTCAGTGCCTTTCCGGCAGCAAAGGAAGCCGTAAGTCAACCGTCATAGGGCGTATGCGTTCGTCGGGTATCACCTGGAGCTGTGGAAATTCTCCCTCCAGTTCAAGCATGTTTCTGCGTTTATGTCCAATTACCTGTGATAAATCCTTTGGATTGCACAGGATTTCTATATGGGAAGCCTTATCCAGGGCAGAGCCTTGGCCATCCAGCTTACTTCTAAGCCGATCCAGAAAATAAGCACTCTCTACCAGCTGCCGGAAGGCAGGATGGAAGGGGCCATAAAGAACTTCCTTACCCTCGGCGATCAGATCCGTGGGCTGCAAGCCTATGCGGATGACCGGGATATGGTTCCTTAAAAACACCTGATACATGTCCTTTGTCCAGTCAACCGCCTCTTCTATGGATAGGGGATGATAGCCGCCCTGGTAGCAAAGCCGGAGCAACTCTGTTTCTTTGATGACAAGGGTAGGATAGATGCGGACAAAATCAGGTTTTAGTAAAGCTGCAAGCTTGGAGGAAAGGACAGCCCGTTCTTTTGTGTCCCCAGGCAGGCCTACCATCAGTTGGATTCCAAGCTGGAAGCCATAGGTTTTAATTAAAGCAACGGCCTGATAGACATCAAGAGTAAGGTGTCCCCGGTTGGAGGCCTTAAGAACCTCATCATCCAGGGATTGGACACCAAGCTCGATGGTATCGACGCCATACCGCTTTAACCGGTCAAGAATTTCAGAAGAAATATAATCCGGTCTGGTTGAAAGGCGGATGGCCTGCAGCTTACCGGCCTTCTTATATTCGTAAGCTAATTTAAGATAGCGCTCCTGAAGCTGGGCAGCTATACCGGTAAAGCTTCCCCCGGAGAAGGCAAGCTCAATATAGGTTCTGTCATCCAGGGTAGAGGTGTAGGTTTCAATCTGCCCGGACACTTCATCCAGGGTCATAGGTTCAGGTTTTGCAGTAATTTTTCTTTGGTTGCAGAATACACAGTCGTTGGGGCAGCCCTCATGCGAGATAAAGACGGGGATATTAACATGCTTCCGGTAGTGCGGGCTTTTCCCGTCATGGCGCTCCTGATAGTTAAATACAAGGATGGAACCAATATCCGTTAGGGGGAATCCATCAAAATACAGCAGTTTTTTCTGTGCAGCTTCAAGGAAGGCCTTGATCCTTAAGAAGTCGGGATGCCTGCTTAAGTCGCCGTGGAAGATTACTGTATCCCCGATTACCCCGCTGGCACCTCCCAGAAAACCAGAGTCAAAGCCCTCCAGGAGGACATGGCCCGGCTGGACTAGCAGCAGGTTCATAAAGTCCTTTGCGCTATGGTAGATGCCCTGGTCACTGGTGATCAGGGTATTGTCATTTACCACTACCGTGGAGCATTTGGAATAGCCCTGTTTGACAGGGATTATTTTTTTGCCCGCAGACTGGCTGTGCAGAAGGAGAAGGGGGTTGGTATGGCTGGTCCTATGGAGAAAATAGTCCTTTGTGATTACCGCATTATAGGCGATATCCTGCGGATAGGAGGCGGCAAGCTCCCCGCTTCCGGTTACGTAAGGAAGACCCAGGGCATCTAATTGCTGAAAGATATTCCTGTGGGCATTTTCATCTATGACCAGGGTATTGTCAAGAATGGATATGACAAGATCCGGATGGCTGCCGATCCTCGGATCAAAGCGGTCATCCTTAGGGACGAGAATAACGGTACCCTTGGTATTCATATGGTTAATAAAGGCTTTGTCGGCTAATTCGGATAAAAAAATTATATTCATTCGGCTTACTTCCTTTTGTCCTAAGGTTTGTAGCTATTTTAACATTATGAACAGGCATGTACAATGTAATTTTTATTTGTTTCCTGCCGAAGTAAATGGTACAATTGCATAAAGAAAAACAGGATGCTTTTTTGCCGGCTGATCTGCTGCTGAAGGCTTTTCTGTTTCAAATACCACGGATAGAAGGATAAAATACTATGAATATTGATATTAAAACAATTGAAGATTTATCGCTGAATGCCTGGCCGTCCCATCAAATAGAGCTTTATGACGGGTGGATTCTGCGTTTTTCTTATTTTTATACCCATAGGACCAACAGTGTGGAGCAGTTTGGAAACTCAATGCTTCCCTGGCGTGAGAAGATCCCTTATTGCGAATCCATTTACAAAAGGTGGGGAACCCCAACAATTTTTAAGATCAGTCCGCTGGTATCAAAGGATTTTGATTATGTGCTGGAGAACCGGAATTATGAGATACAGAACCCTACGCAGGTGATGGTTTTAGACATAGAAGCTGCCGCTTTAGGGGCCTCTACCGACATGGTAGAGGTGGCACAGGGGATTCCGGGCGAATGGATTAATGCACTGTTCGAGTTAAAGCGTACTACGGATCCCATACACAGAGCTATCGTTCCAACTATGTATAAAGCAATTGCAAAGGAGACAGTCTGTGTTTCCATACAGAGGGACGGCGAAATCATTGGAACCGGCCTGGGAATCCTTGACCGGGATTATATCGGAGTATATGCAATCCATGTGAGGGAAGATTACCGGGGCAGGGGATATGCCCGGGCAATCTGTACCCGTATCTTAGAAGAAGGAAAAGAGAAGGGGGCAAGGAAAGCATATCTGCAAGTATTGACGGGGAATAAGACTGCCTATAACCTCTATCAATCCCTGGGGTTTGAGGACTTTTACAGCTATTATTTCCGTGTCAGTACCCGGGAAACCTCATAGGTGCTTTCCGGCAAAGAGAGTCCCGGCCTTGCCGCCCTTAATAATGTCATATAATGTGGACGGATTTTTTCCGTTTGTAATAATTGTATCAATTCCCTGTGCCGTAGCTAATTTTGCGGCCTGCAGTTTTGTTTTCATTCCGCCTGTGCCGCGGCGGGAACCGGCTCCTCCGGCGAGACACTGTACTTTTTCGTCTATGGTGGTAACGCATTCTATTAATTTTGCATCAGGATAAAGACGGGGGTCATTGTCATAAAAGCCGTTAATATCAGATAAAATCACCAGCTTTTTGGCTTTGCATAATATAGCAACAACAGCAGAAAGCATATCATTATCACCAAATAACCGGTCCTCGGACTCAATTTCAGTATAGCTCACCGAATCATTCTCGTTTACAATAGGGATAATGCCCATTTCTAGTAAGCTGTCAAAGGTGTTGGTCAGGTTTTCCTTTTTCTCTTCGATCTCCATATCCTCGGCATTTAGCAGGATTTGTGCGATTGTTTTATCATAATCATTGAAGAATTTATCATATAGAAACATAATGCTGCATTGCCCAACTGCGGCAGCAGCTTGCTTTAAACGCATGCTTGTAGGGCGTGTTTTCATCTGAAGTTTATTCGCACCCACAGCAATCGCACCGGAGGATACTAAAATAATTTCATGGCCCATATTTTGAATGTCAGATAATACGCATGCAAGGCGGTCAAAAGAGCGTAAGTCGTTTTGGCCTATTTCATTTGTCAGCGTAGAAGTGCCAACCTTTACAACAATTCTATTTTGATATAGTCCCATAGTTACACCTCGATAATAGATGGTATGTGATTTGTAAAAGGTAAAAAAGTATGGATGATTTGATTTGTTTTAATTTTCGTATAGCCTGTAGTTGTACCGTCGCTGCACCGTTTTAAACTTAGGTGGTGCTGTTGTATAAATATCACTCACAAACATCGTTTATTTCCTTTCCCTTGAATGTTCAATATTTATAGTGTATCATGGGAATATGAATTACAAAAGAGAATATTTGTCATGGTTAGCATGACGAATTCAGATGTAAACGGGGTGAATTGTATGGATATGAACATTCAAAAATATATGGCATTCGTCAAGACCGTCGAATATGGCAGCTTTACAAAGGCAGCAGAGATATTGAACTATTCTCAATCTGGTATCAGCCGTATGATTGGCGATTTGGAAAAGGAATGGAGGGTATCGCTTCTTGAACGTGGACGTGCCGGCGTGCGCCTGACCTCCGACGGATTGAAGCTGTTGCCGTTCGCCCGGAGTGTATGCATGGAATATCAGAAATTGCAGACGCAGGTGGACGAGCTGAACGGCTTGCAGTCGGGGCTGATAAGGATTGGTACATTTTCAAGTGTAGCGACCCATTGGCTTCCGTATATCATCAAGGAGTTTCAAAAGGACTATCCTAATATTGATTACGAGCTTCTGGTGGGCGATTATACGGAGATTGAGAACTGGATTTTTGAAGGGCGGGTGGATTGCGGTTTTTTACGGCTTCCTACACACCCGGAGCTTGAAACGATATTCCTGGAACAGGATAAATTACTTGTTGTTTTACCGGAAAATCACCCTTTGGCAGACTGTGGGCATTTTCCTGTCAAAGCCCTGCGTGATTATCCGTTTATGCTGCTGGAAAAAGGAGCAAAGTCTGAAATTTCAGAAATATTCGACCGATATGACCTTTCGCCCAAGGTTCATTTTACGACATGGGATGACTATGCTATTATGTCCATGGTAGAAAATGGCTTAGGGATTAGTATTTTGCCGCAGCTCATTTTAAAACGCATTCCATATCGTATTGTAACAAAAGAATTGGAAGTACCGGCCTATCGGAAAATAGGGCTGGCATTAAGAAGTAAAAAGAGCTCATCACTTGCCGTTAAGCGGTTTTTAGATTATATTGCCTCTTACACTCCTGATACGTAACCTGAGAGCATAAAAAGGTGGCGTTCCTGATCCCTCCAAAAGGAAATTAGTAAGCGCACCTCTTTAAAGTTATTTTATACTTTCTTTTTCTAACAATGCATCCGCATCAATTCCCATTTCCAGGGCATCAGTTAAGGTTCTGCCCTCGGTTACACAGCCCGGAAGATCAGGGAACTCTACCACATATCCTCCGGAAAAGTTACAGAATGTGTAAAATATAAATGCATTTCATTGTTTATTATGATATGATTGATACAATAAAAAATTTTACAAAAGGACATTAATAGGGCTTGTGCTTGTGGCATATAGAGGAATCAAAATCAAATATCTGATTACGAAGGGGGAAAGGTAATATGCTGGAAATTCCGGAAAGCAGTACGATTGCAGGACAGATGAATGAGGTTCTGAAGGGAAAAGTAATAAGGTATGTAGAGGCAGATAAATCACCCCATAAGTTTGCCTGGTACTCCGGTAACCCGGAGGATTATAATGGCTTATTGGCCGGAAAGAGGTTCGGAGCCTCCACTGCCAGGGGTGCCATGATTGAAAGTGAAGTGGAGGACTGCAGGCTCCTCCTTGGTGACGGAGCGGCTCCCCGGTATTATGAGGACTGCAGTAAGGCACCTATGAAGCACCAGCTCTATATGGAATTCACGGATGGCTCTGCGCTGGTAGTGACGGTTCAGATGTACGGAGGCCTGTGGGCATATAAGGAAGGGAAGAATGATAATCCCTACTATCTGGTTGCCTGTGAGAAGCCCTTACCCCTTAGTGCTGAATTTTCTTATGATTATTTCAGGGCATTATACACCGAGGCTTTGCAGGGTAAGTCCGTGAAAGCCTTCCTTGCCACGGAGCAGAGGATCCCGGGGCTTGGGAACGGGGTGCTTCAGGACATATTATTCCAGGCAGGCCTGCACCCCAAAAGAAAGATGAATACCTTGAAGGAAGAGGACATAAAAGAATTATATAGTACTATAAAAAGCCTTCTGAAGGAGATGGCAGAGAAGGGTGGAAGGGATACGGAGAAGGACTTATTTGGCAACCCGGGAGGATATGTTACCTATATGAGTAAGAATACTTATGGGGAACCCTGTGCGAAGTGCGGGTACCAAATCTGTAAAGCAAGCTTTCTTGGCGGTACTGTGTATTTTTGTGAACACTGTCAGCAGGAGAAGTAATATGCAGGAGATAATGCAAGGGGAATGCCCTAAGGAAAAATAAGGGAAGTAATACGGTAAAACAGTAAAAGGGAATAATACGGGATGATGGCCTATAGGCTCAGACGGTAAAATGAGGTGACAAAATTGAAACATTGTTTTCTAATGATATGTATAGCTCTTCTCCTTCTGCTGACAGGCTGTGCCGGACAAAGGCAACAAGAACAGCTTCCAGGCAAAGCCTCCAGGGAAAAGGGCGCTGAGCCGGTAAATGCCGGGGCAGCAGGTAACATTGCAGACAAAGGAAAGAGCGGGGATGTCCTAAACCGGGATAGTGCAGTTACACGGGATAAGGAAGGAATGCTTCATTTTAACCTTTCGGACGCAGCACAGATAAGGATTCAAAGCGGGTCGGGCAATGAGGGAATACTGGTTACGGATCCGGTGGAGGTAAAGGATATCTCCGGCAGCCTGTCGGAATTCAAGCCCTATACCCCGGAAGAGAACTATACGCCGGAATATGATTATACCCTGACCTTTTATACCAGCGACAATATGGAATTAGCTACAGTAAAGGCTTATGATAATTTTATTATTTCCTATGAAGGCGACCTCTATTATGATGAGGCGGAAGCCTTTTACCTATGGAAAATCAGAAAGCCATACATAGAGGAGATGAAAGCTACCTTTTCCCTTGATAAGACCTCGTTCCGTATTGACGGGGAGGTGTATGACCTGCAAAAACTGGAGAGCGGCATCAATGCCATCACGGAGTATTTTTGGTTTGGGCAGGAGGATCTTCCGGAGCCCATGCTTTTTCTGGAAGGCCACATCAGCCCTTATATCAGCTACGGTGCAGTGTTTGATGTGGAAAAGATGGATTTTGTCTTTAAGGCCTACGGAACCGACTTTGCATATGAGCCTTCCTCTGCTGCAAGTCTTATCTATGTATTCCAGGATACGGTTTATAATTATTGGGGCAGCAGCCTTTATCATAATGAGGACGAAACAGTCTATATTTATGGACTGGAATATGGGGAAAATGATAACAGGCTTGTGCGGATTACGCTTTCCAGCAAAACAGAAGAAAAAACCGGTGTCATAACCAGGTTGAATTATTACCATATCACGGATCCTGAACAGGAAAACGACCCGAGGCCCAGGCTGCTGTCGGAGCTGCAGGCTGACCTTACCCATGACGGCGAAGAGGATATCATAAGAATCTCAGGTGCCGCATCAGATCCGGAGCTTACCTTTGGTGACGTATTAACTCCCGATGGAAAAACCCGTTTATGGACGGAAACAGCCCATACAGCCCATGCTGGGTGGAATTCCATATACTTATCCAGAAAAAATGGTGAGGACTATCTTTTGGTCTTTAATCCATATCAGTCTACGGGATTGGCGGATTTTACCTATGTGCTGTTTTATATCAAGGGAAAGGATAAGCTTGATATCGTGGACAGCGGAAGCTATTCCTTCTCATACGGAGCTGCGAAGGGCTCGGAGAATGCCTTTGATGAAGCGAAATTCAGGGCTTTTGCAGATAAGCTAAATACTTACCTGAAGGACAGCTATCTTGTGCTGAGCACGGAAGGGGGAACTCTCAGGTACAGCACGCCGGAGAAGCACCTGTTACCCTCCGAACAGTATGGGACGGAAAAATGGCTCAGGGAAATCAAGGAGGAGTTATATTAACCGGATAAAAGGCGGCAGCCCGCCATAAGCCTGGGAAGCCATAAATGTTTTGGAATAAGCTTGCATCGGAATGCTTTTTGTACGATAATATTCACAGTGGCTTTTGTTATGACTGAATTATACAGGTATATACAAGGATATTTAACTGAGGTGAATCATGGCAAACATAAAGGAGGTCGCTGATGCCTGTGGGGTATCAATAGCGACGGTTTCGAATATTTTCAATGGCAAGGGCCGTGTAAGCGGGGAGACCAGGGAGAGGATACTTAGAATTGCAAAAGAGATGAACTATGTCCCCAATATTATGGCAAAGAACTTAAAGCAGAGGAGATCGAATGTAATCGGCATCATCACCGAGGATCTCACGGTCTTTAACAGTGTGGGGATTGTAGACGGAATCCATGAGTTTCTGGAGGAGAACGGCTATACCTTTATCCTGGGGAATTTGCGGCTGTATAAAAAATATAACAATGAGTTTTACCACAATGAGGAATACCTTAACCAGGTGCAGGAGGAATTCCACATGATGAAAAGTGCGCAGGTGGCGGGAATTATCTATGTCTGTGCACATTGCCGTGAGATCAAATTCCTGCCGGAGATGGATCAGGTGCCGGTAGCCATCGCCTACGGTTTTTCTAAAAATGAGAAAGTATCCTCCATTATCTATGATGATGAACAGGCTGCATATGACGCCACCAATGAGATGATCTGCAACGGGCACCGTGAGATCGGTTTAATTATGGGGGATAAGGTCAGTATGCATACGAGCGCCCGTTTGAAGGGCTACCAGAGAGCCCTTTATGATAATGGGATCCTGTGCAACCCGGATTATATCTGTGAGGGGGATTGGTCAAGGGAAAAAGGCCGGGAGGCTGCGGATGCCCTGATAAAAAAAGGGGTCACCGCAATTTTCTCCATGAATGATGATATGGCAGCGGGCGTATATGATTATGCCCATGAGAATAATCTTTCAATAGGCCGGGATTTTGCCCTGGTCGGGTTTGATAACCGGGAAATCTGTACGGCATTTCTGCCTGCATTAACTACTATGGCTATTCCTTTGAGTGAGATTGGCCGGAGGGCAGCTGAATTAATTGTAGATAATCTGGATGAGAGGGAATCCCGTACTGGCTGTGAAAATTACGTGAAATGCAGTCTTATAAGGCGGGATTCTGTAAATCAGCTTCTGTAAACCGGATTTACGGAAGTTGTTCTAAATCCCTGACGGTATGGGTGTAAAGAAATTGGCTTGGGATCGAATTAAATATAAAAAATATAAAAGATGTGCTGCAAAACTATTTAATTATTTGCAGCACGTCTTTTTTGTTTTGCGATAAGCTTTGGCCTGCAAGGGATAATATATTCTAATAACAATGAAAATTGTTGAAAATGCACTGGTGAAACGTTATATCAAAATGCTGTAAATAAAAATAAGCACAATTAAATAAAATAAAAAGAGATGATGGATGAGTTTTGGTATTAATAAATACTATAAAAATGTTTCTGATAGAAAATATTTGTAATATTGAAAAAATATATTGAAATCCTATGAAAAAGGGAGTATTATTTAACCATTAGATAAAACGTTTAATCAAGTAAAGATTAATCAAATATATTTTAAATATTTGGAATCAGAAAAAATCCTTCGTGGAAAATAAAAGAATAAAGGATGGCGCGTAGATGAATAAATTAACGATAATTCCATTAAACAAGATTGAGATCAAAGATAACTTCTGGGATAGGTATATTGGCCTTGTTAAGGAGGTAATTATCCCCTATCAGTGGGATATCCTAAATGACAGACTGGAAGGTGTCGAGACAAGCCATTGCATCCAGAATTTCAGGATCGCGGCAAGGCGCGAGGAAGGCGAATTTTACGGAGCCGTGTTCCAGGATTCAGATCTGGCGAAGTGGATTGAGGCGGTTGCCTTTTCCCTGGCAACGTCCCCTGATCCGGATTTGGAGCGGCAGGTAGATGAAGTGGTTGACTTAATCGGTGACGCCCAGGAAGAGGATGGATATCTGAATACGTATTTTACCATTAAGGAGCCTGAAAACCGTTTCCGGAATCTGATGGAAGGGCATGAGCTTTATTGCGCGGGACATTTTATGGAGGCTGCGGCTGCTTATTACCGTGCGACGGGAAAGGATAAGCTTGTACATATTATGAGGCGTTTTGCAGATCTGATCTGTGATGAATTTTCCCTGGAGAAAAACTCAAAAGGCTATCCAGGACATCAGGAGGTGGAAATCGGCCTCTATAAGCTTTATGAAGTGACAGGGGAAACCCGGTACCTGGAGCAGGCGAAGATGTTCTTAGACCGCAGGGGAGAAAAACCCAACTATTTCCTGGAGGAAAAGAAACAGCCCGGTTTCAAGCATCTATTTGACGAATTTAAGAACTATGATACGGCCTATGCACAGTCACACCTGCCTGTAAGAAGGCAAGAGACCGCGGAAGGCCATGCAGTAAGGGCCGGATATATGTATTGTGCCATGGCGGATATCGGGGCGGCTTATGATGATGCGGAATTGCTAAAAGCCTGTGAGGTTTTGTGGGATAATATGGTCCAAAAAAGAATGTATATCACAGGAAGTGTTGGAAGCTCAGGGATTTTGGAGCGCTTTACGACGGACTATGATTTACCGAATAACAGCAATTACTCGGAAACCTGTGCCTCCATAGCCCTCGCCCTCTTTGGGCGGAGAATGGCGCAGATTAAGAAGGAGGCCAGGTATTATGACATTGTTGAAAAGGCACTGTATAATACGGTACTTGCCGGAATTGCACTGGATGGACGGAGCTTCTTCTATGTCAATCCTTTGGAGGTATGGCCGGATAATTGTATTCCCAGAACCTCCAAGGAGCATGTAAAACCGGTGCGTCAAGCCTGGTTTGGCGTGGCCTGCTGTCCGCCGAACATTGCCAGGACCCTGGCTTCTTTGGGAGAATATATTTATTTGGCACAGCAGGATGCGATCTGGATTAACCTGTTCATATCAAGCAGGGTAAGGACAGTAATCCAAGGTCAGGAGGTGGAATTGGAAATAGATACAAGGTTCCCCTATGATGGCCGGATTAGGGTGTCCGTTAATAGCCCGGTGCCTGTCAGGGGGAAGCTTTACATCAGGATACCGGAATATGTGAAGGAATATACGGTACATATGGACGGCAGAGCCCTGGATACGGGGGTAGGAAGTGACGGCTATTATAGGCTGGATATGGAGTTCGCGAGCCAAACCATTACCCTGTGCTTTGGGCTGGAGCCCAGGATCATACGCGCCAATCCTCTTGTCAAGGAGGATATCGGCAAGGTGGCAATTATGAAGGGACCCCTCGTCTTTTGCATGGAAGAGGTGGATAACGGGGCTAACCTTCCGGCGTATTATCTGGATACGGCCTCCGGCATGGAGGAATATTATGACGAAGGCATTCTTGGCGGAACCAGCGTGATCCGGTGCAAGGGGAAAAAAATGAAGTCAGAGGGCTGGGAAGCAAAAGAGCTATATACGGAAAAGAGACCGGAATTTGAAGAGAAACTGCTGACCCTGGTGCCATACCCTTACTGGGGAAACCGGAAAACCGGGGAAATGCTGGTATGGATCAGGGAACAGCTATAAGAAGCCGACTTGCTGGCTTTCCTTCATCGATAAGAGAAAAAAGCGTAAATAAAAATGCCTATCCTGTCTGCACACAGGATAGGCGGTATCCGTAAGGACATTTAGCATATGCTCGGAGCATCCACCTTTGGAGTGGGTGCTTTCTTTATGTTCAATATAGTATAATTCCTGACGGATTTCAAGTGTTTTCCAGAAAAGGCGGAAAAGGCTATCCGAATGTAGCTCAAAGATCTTCCAACCCCTGTTTCTAAACGCTTCAAAATAACGAAAGATGCCTGTTTCTTAGGACTTTTTAAGCTGTATTACATTCCAGCTTTGTCTCTCCAATACGGCCGTCAAATATCCCTGCTGGATTGAGGAGGCACCTCCGGTTCTTGGGGCAACATTATCAGGATTCGTCTCCGTATTCTCTGCCTTTAAATCATCATGTGCCAGGACAATATGGTTCGTGATCCGGTAATCGGAGAATTGGCGTAAATCACAGCTGATTTCCATGCCTTCCTCCAGACTCTTGTTCACGGCAAAGAGGGTCAGAGTTTCCTCTTCCACGTTCATGACCAGCACACAGTCGAGATAGGGGGCATCCCCATGCTTGCTGTCATAGACAGGAGATTTTGTGATGGTATGCAGCACGGTACCCCTGCCAAATAAGCTGGCGTGCAGGTAAGGATAATAGATGGTCTGCTTCCAGGCGCCGGTGTCTGAGGTCATGATGGGGGCGATAACATTAACAAGCTGGGCAAGGCAGGCAATCTTAACCCTGTCAGCATGCTTAAGTAAGGTGATCAGCATGCTTCCGACCAGCAGTGCATCCTCGAAATTATAGACATCCTCCAGCTGGTGGGGAGCCTCGGTCCAGCGTTCCAGTTTCTTGTCCTGCTCGAAGGAATGATACCAGACATTCCATTCATCAAAGGATAAATTAAGGGTTTTTTTACTCCTCTTCTTAGCCTTGATATAATCACAGATAGAGACGACGGAACAGATGAATTCCTCCATGGCTACGGAGCTGGCGAGGAAGTCTGGTGTATTATTCTCCATATTACCATAATACTGATGCAAGGAGAGGTAATCTACCTGGTCGTAACAATGCTCCAGGGTAGTTGCTTCCCAGCTTGCAAAGGTGGGTAACTGCGGGGAGGAGCTTCCGCAGGCAACCAGCTCTATGGATGGATCGACCATTTTCATGATACGGCCGGTTTCTTCAGTGAGACGTCCGTATTCATCGGCAGTCTTATGGCCCATCTGCCAGGGACCGTCCATTTCGTTACCAAGGCACCATAGCTTGATGTCATGGGGTTCCTCATAGCCGTGGCTTCTGCGGAGGTCACTGTAGTAGGATCCCTTTTTGATGTTGCAGTATTCAATGATGTTCTTTGCATCCTCAATGCCCCGGGTGCCCAGGTTGACAGCCATCATGGCTGAAGTACCGGCTTTCTTTGTCCAGTCCATAAATTCATTAAGGCCAAACTGGTTACTCTCAATTACTGACCAGGCCAGATCCAGCTTTGCCCTGCGGTCGGCCTTCGGTCCAATGCCATCCTCCCAGTGGTAGCCCGACACAAAATTTCCGCCGGGATAGCGGACGATAGGAACCGCAAGATCGCGGACCAGCTTTAGGACGTCCTTACGGAAGCCCTGTTCATCGGCAAGGGGGCTGGAGGGTTGATAGATTCCGTTGTATACGGCACGGCCGAGATGTTCAATAAAAGAGCCAAAGATTCGTTTGTCAACTTCTCCGACAATAAAATTTTTATCAATATAGATGTCTGCCTTTTTCATGTTTGATCCTATTTCCTTTCACTTTAAGTATTTTTAAATATTTATTTCACATTATAGCATTGGGTATGCTGATTTATAAATGTGTTTTCTTCCGTTTGATTTGACATTTTCTCCGGTTTTAAATTATAATAGAATTACTGAGCGGTAGGATTGCCGAATAATGGAGTTATTAAGTGATAGAACTGCTAAATGATAGGATCACTGAATGATAGAGCTGTTGAATAATAAAGTTGCTGGACGATAGGAATTGGATACAGAGCTATTGTACAATAAATACACTGATTGAAAGAGGGGGGAATATAGGATGAAATATACCGTTGAATACTGCGGTTATAATGTCCATAATCCGGACGGTGACATTATTTACCGGCCAAATGGCAGCGCTAGCTATTTGTTTTTATTAATTCTTGCGCCAATGGATTTTGAGATAAACGGGGAGAGGGTTCCTGTAAAGGCAGGAGCATGCATTCTATATACACCGGGCTTTGCCCAGAGCTACCAGGCAGTGGGGGAATTCTACAACAGCTATGTCCATTTTTTCACTGTGCAAAAGGAAGGAAACCAGATTGATATACCGCTTAATACTATCTTTTACCCGGAGGGGGTGGAGGATATCAATTGGTATATAAAAAATATACATAAAGAATTTATAGCAAAGCCTCTTCACTTTGAGGAGCAGATTGACACCTATTTACGGCAGCTTTTGATTTATCTGGACCGTAATTTTCAAAGGAATAGGCAGGAGATTCCTGCTAACGCATCCCTGTATTCTGAATTGCAGTCTTTGCGTCTGAGGGTGCTTACTTACTGCGAGGAGGATTGGCCAATTGAACGGATGTGCCGGATATTACATCTGGAAAAGAGCCAGGTCTACGCTTATTACCAAAAATTCTTCTGCGTTTCCCCGAAGACAGAGCTAATCAATGCCCGGATTGATAAGGCAAAGTACCTCCTGATGAATGAGGCGCTGCAGATCAGGCAGATTGCCAGGATGACCGGATTCAATGATATCTACCACTTCTCCAGGTGCTTTAAGAAAATCTGCGGGTGCCCGCCGAGCCAGTATGGAACCCGGGGCAATAGGTGATTTTAAGGATTAGGATACCCACGAAAGAATAAACAGGGGAGTCCTAATCCTTTTTTATACGCCCTGCATAAGGGGGGTCATCCCAGCGCCAGCGCTATCTCGATAAACATCACTTCATGGGGGGTCAGCTGAAGGTTGAATTCCAGCATGCCGTCAGTACAATTCAGGTGCTGGTAATTGCGCTTGGGCTGTACTATATTTTTAAAATAGTCAAATTCCCGTCTGGTAACCTCTTCCCAATATCCGATCCGGCTCCATTCATCAAGCAGACTGCCATGGTTCTTGTTAATCCGATAAGTGATTACCTGATAAAGTCCGTTTACCATATTGCCAAGGCTGACGGAGATCTTCTGGGTCTTAGGCTCAGCATAGGCGGAATAGGCATCCTTTATGGACATTTCCTTATGGATGTTAAGGCAGCAGGAATCATTGACGTGGATGTAATTACAGATGGTCAGGTAATAAATTTCCCTGCGGCTCTTTGTAACCATATACTTCGATCCCTTATCAATCAGGTAATGTCCATTGTGGTTAATCGCTTCCAGCGCCAGCCATCCTGGCTTTTTGATGCCATACTGGTTCATGATGCCGTTATGCCCGTTCAGGAAGTGGGTGCTTTCGTTCCGGTCAAAGGCGGAGTCCGATAGCTGGTAATATCCCAGCAGATCCACCTCGTCCAGAAGGTCAATGGTGTTTTTAACAAAAAAGGTTGCCTGGTAGCAGGTATCATTCATATAATTCCTCTTGCGGATCGAAGGCCCCAGGGCGCTGACGAATAGCTTAGGGGCAAGGTTCTTATATTTGGAAAGCTGCTTTTTGAAGGCCTGAAGCTTGTTCTTTGCAAAATTGGCATCCGTGGAATAGACAAAGGCAGTCGTTTCAGTAAGGGGGGCGTCCTTTTTTTCCGTCAGCTCGTAAGGAAATATGCTTAAGGATATAAAATCAGGATTAAAGCCCCGCCTGTCAAGGGAGGATAAGATTTCATCCAGCCTCTTCCAGGGATAAGCCAGGTGATAATTGATGCCGCCCACCATTGCCTCAGGAAGATAATTTTTGACCAGGTGGTAGGTATGGGAAAAACGGTCCACATATTGATCCACGGATTCGATTTTATCCAGCACGAGATTCTGGAAATAGCCGACTTCAAAAACCCACTTTTCGACCTCATCAATACCGAAGCTGTTAGCGCTGTGGATGATCAGCGCATTCACGATATCGAGATAATTCTCCAGGTTATAGAGGATAATCCGTTGGTCCGTTGCCTCCAATATTTCCTCTGGGTAGGACAGGTCAAGGTATGGTATGAGGTTCTGGGTCTGCAATAGGTCAATGGCCCGGTCAAAAGCGGTAAAATTATATTTGCCGGTGTCAGGATCCTTGGGGATGAATAAATCATTTAGTATGGATTCAATTCTTGCATATTGGAACCCGATGCTGCCCTGGAGCAGGGCGATCTGCTTCGTGATATCCCGTTTTGCAATATGCGGCGTGGAACCGAGGTTAATCATGGAATGCCATATGGGATGGATTTGCTTGTAGGCATGGACGTCCCTAATGCGGATTTCCCGTTGCGACGGGAACTGGAATTTTGGAATATGCTCAGCATCACTTTGTGCATATTCCTGCAGGAGCTGTTTATGGGTGTCATAGTCCATTTCCTTTAGGGATGCCTTACCGGAGGTATCCTGCTTTGACCTGGTTTCTGCCTGCTGGAGCCGGTATTTGTTTGGTGTGGTATGATATTCAAGCTTAAACAGCTTATTAAAGGCGTTAATACTGGCAAAGCCATTATGGTTGGCAATGGAGGTGATGGATTCGTTTGAATAAACCAAATCCTCCACCGAATAGGTTAACCTGACATGGTTAAGGTAGTTATTAAAGGTGGTATGAAAGTTGTTCTTAAAGAACTTTGAAAGATAGGGCGTTGTCAGGTGTACCTGGTTCGCCAGGTCCTGCAAGGTAATATTATTGGCATAATTCTGGTTGATGTAGGTCAATATGTCATTGATTCGTTCGCAATATTTTGGATTAATATGCGGGGTACCGGCCTGCTCCGTTTTTTCGAAATGGTAGCAATTTAAATAATATACCAGCTGGTAGGCCAGGGAAAAGAGGTTCAGGTTATTATAATCCTCGTTTTTAAAATATACCGTAGCAATTTGTGATAACAGGTTTCTTATGGGCGTATAATCCCGGTCATTATCGGCGGAAGAATTGCAAATATAGCTTCCGATATAAGACGGCTGGTTCCTTAAGAGGAAGCTGTTGTCCATTTCAATGGACAGCAGGAGCGTATTGCCCCGCCCGGAGAAGGTGTAAGCCTCCTTGGAAGGCAGCAGCAGGATGTCCTGGGAATCAAGGAAGAAGGTTTCCTTGACGGACTGGATCCGGATGGAACCGTTTAATATGAATAAAAAATTATAATTGCTGGAATTTTGCCTGGAGGAACCCTCCAGGGATAATATTGATATTTTCTTAAAGGGCAATTTCTCTATATTATTTTCCAAATACTCACATCCAATCTAGCTAAAATACTCATTGAAATTAAAAAAAGCCCAGGTAAAAATATACAAACTATATAAAAACGTGAAAAAGTCGTCAAAATAAAGACAATAAAAGATAAATATAGTATATCATAATTTAACTTATTTACAACAGTAACTATAAACAGGAAATAAAATTAAATAAATATGGTATGTTTCAAGGAAAAAGAATAAGAATAGGGAGGAAGCAGCGCCCGGTGAAATTTATAATAAAGGAGGAACAACAAGTTACCAAATAACCTAGGAGGGAAGGTACTGATTATGAAAAAATTTCTATCAATTTTACTTGTAATGTGTATGGTTTTAGGATTGTTTACAGCCTGTGCGAAGGAAGAGGAGAGCGTAACGGGCAAAGAAACTACGGGCTCAGGCACAGAAGTAACCGAGGCACCGACAGCAGAGCCGGTACAGGAATTAAAGGATGTAAATGTAATTATGTGGACATTGAATACCGTTCCGACAGAGATCGATTTGGTTGAGGAAGCGATCAATAAGATTACGGAGCCGGAGATCGGTGTAACGGTACATTTAAACATTATGGATATGGGAACCTATTTAACTCAGGCATCCATGATGGTAACAAACAACGAAAAGGTTGACTTGATGATCACGTTCCCGGCAGCCAGCGCCCATTATTCTGTTATGTCTTCACAGGGCATGCTGACACCTTTGAACGATTTGTTAAATGAGTACGGTCAAGATTTATTAGCTGAACTCCCGGACTTTTACCTGGATGGAACAACAAAGGAAGGCAAGATCCTGTCAGTTCCCTGCTATAAAAATCTGATCAGTGATATGTACTGGGTAGCAAGGACCTCGGTGCTGGAGAACTCCGGTGTTGACCCGGCAAACATCAAGACTATGGCGGATGTTGAGAATGCAATGGTTGAAATACATAAGGCAAATCCGGAAATGATTACGTTAGGCGGAAATGCAAAGACAGTCAACCTGACCTATCCCGGTCAGAAGGCTCTTACAGGAGGCCATTATGATACCTTAGGTGAGGCAACGGCAATTGCAGCAATCGCTGATTTTGATAATCCTACTAAGGTGGTAAGCCGTTATGAAACGGAAGAATGGCTGGAAAGCGTTTCATTGTTAAAGAAATGGTATGACATGGGACTGATTGATAAGGATCTTGCCAACAAGGAAGGTGCCGGTGAACCATTAGCTGATTCAAATGTTGCTACATCATTTGTTATAATGAATGCAACAAAGCTGTCTTCTTATGATACTACCATTGGTGATAAGCTCACCTATGTTAAGCTGTCTGACGGGGTTATTTCAACGGGTGCGCTGACCCAGATGACTTGGGCTGTCCCATCCTCTGCAACAGAGCCGGAAGCAGCAGTGAAGCTGATGAACATGTTATTTACAGATGCAAGGATAGTTAATTTATTTGATTATGGTGTTGAAGGTACCCATTATGTTAAGAAGGATGATGGAACCATTGGCTTTCCTGAGGGCATTGACGCAAGTACCTCCGGTTACTATATCAACATGGTACAGCTGATCGGTAACGCATTCCTGGCACATACATGGGAAGGTGGAGATCCTAACGATGCGGCAAAGGGAAAAGCAATCATGGAAAATGCAGAGGCATCCCCGATCCTCGGGTTCTCCCTGGATACCTCTAAGGTAAGTGATATTTATGCACAGTTATCTGCCCTTTGTAATGATCAGTATAGGCCTGCCCTAGTATGCGGTTCCGCTCCCGCCGACTATCAGGAGAAGTTCATTAAGGCAATGCAGGATGCAGGATTAGAGCAGTACTTGGCTGAGGCACAGAGACAGCTGGATGAATGGCTGGCAGCAAAGAAATAGAAA
Organism: Clostridiales bacterium; assembly: GCA_012839295.1. GTDB lineage: Bacteria > Bacillota > Clostridia > Lachnospirales > Lachnospiraceae > Mobilitalea. The sequence goes on along the minus strand of DUNO01000048.1, from coordinate 77,926 downwards.
TAGGAATGGTTTAATGTTATGTATGGCAAGGGGCTGCTGCATAATGGGTTATGCAGCTTCCGCTTGCCATACGTGAGAGTAGGGAGGTCCACGTGAAGGAAAACCGTAAGATAGATAAGAAAAACCTGCTTTCTCTAAATAGCGGGATTCGGATTGCAATGATAGCAGCAGCTGTGTTGACCTTAATCAGCTTTATGCTGCCCTTTGCCGGCTATGTCTATAGTAAAAAGGCTTATGGCATCAAGGGCTTAAGGTTTCTCACCGGTGCCAGCGTAATGAGGGGGACCGTAACGATTCCTGTTAATTATTGGGCTTTGGGTATTGTTGTTATTGCAGTGCTGGTGGTTCTGTTGGCGTTATTCTTCCATCGGATGAAGGTACGGATGGCCGGTATGCTGCTGACGGTCTTTGGTGTATTGGAATTAGTGCTGGGTGTTGTTTTAAGCAAGGATATTAAAGCAGTATTAAGCGAAGGAAAGAACGTATCCCCGGGCGTTGGAGTAATCGTGATTACGGTAGTTGGAATTATCCTGATTGCCACGGGTCTATACTTTTTATATAGGCATAAGGTGGTTACTGCCTTGGATTTTATGGTACTGCCTGGAGCACTTTATTTTTTGATTAACAACTATTTTCCGATGTTCGGAATGTTTATTGCATTTAAGAACATTGACTACAGCGTGGGTATTTTAAAAAGCCCCTGGGTCGGGATTGATAATTTCAAGTATCTGTTCTTAACCCAGGATGCATTCATCATGACGAGGAATACGATCCTGTATAACCTCACCTTTATCGCACTTGGCAATATCCTGGGCATCATGGTCGGGATCATGCTCTTTGAGCTGTTCTCCGGCATTATGAAGAAATTTTTCCAGACGACAATCCTGATGCCCCAGCTGATTTCTTATGTCATTGTGGCCTATATCGTATATGCCTTCTTAAGCAACGAAGCAGGCTTTATCAATAAAACAATACTGGGGGATAAGGCAGTGGATTTCTATGCCAACCAGTTTTACTGGCCCTTTATCCTGGTCTTCGTAAATGTGTGGAAGAACCTCGGGTATGCGTCAATCATATACCTGTCTTCGATCCTCGGCATCGACAAAAGCCTCTATGAGGCCGCCTGTGTGGACGGTGCTACGAAATGGCAGCAAATCCGTAAGGTCACCCTGCCTATGTTAAAGCCAACGGTCATCACGCTGCTGCTGATGCAGATGGGCAGGATGTTCTACTCTGATTTTGGTCTCTTCTACCAGGTTCCGATGAATGCGGGCGTGTTGTTCAATGCGACGCAGACTATCGATACCTATGTGTACCGTGCCCTGATGCAGCTGAACCAGATCGGGAAGGCCTCCGCGGCCAGCGTATACCAGTCAATCATAGGCTTTATCGTTGTCCTGGCTGTGAATGCCCTCGTCCGTAAGGTCGACCGCGAGAATGCGATGTTCTAGGAATATATAAAGAAACCAGTAACAACTGAAAGGTGTGAAAGCTTGAAAAAAATTAAAATAATAAACGGAGGGGGGATCGGGTCCATGCCGGCACTTTCATAGCTATTTGTGCAGTATAAGGGCAATGCCCATAATGATAGGCATGGACATAATTATGGATTCAAGTGTAAAAGGAAAAGGAACGGTCATGTTCCAGGTACTCTGCTATATTGTCCTGACCATACTGGCCCTGGCGGTCATCCTCCCGTTCATCATACTGATTGCATCCTCCTTTACGGATAACGATGCTTTGAGGAAATACGGGTATACCTTCTGGCCGACCATATTCAGCCTGTATTCCTATGAATATTTATTTGTTACGAATGCGACCAGCATTTTCAGAGCCTATGGGATTACCTTCTTTATCACCATTGCAGGTGTGGTCCTTAGCCTCCTGATCGGGCCCATGATGGCCTATCCCTTATCCAGGAGGGATTACCCGAGGAGGAAGGTGTTTACCTTCTATGTGTTTTTTACGATGCTGTTTAACGGGGGAATCGTACCCTCCTATATGATGTGGACCAATATTTTTGGGATTAAGAACACGATTTGGGCATTGATTTTCCCGAACCTGGTTATAAACGGGTTCTATATCATCCTGTACAAGAATAACTTCACCAACAATATCCATCCGGCGCTGATCGAAGCGGCAAAAATTGACGGGGCAGGGGAGTTCTTTATCTACAGGAAGATCATTGTACCCCTGTCCCTGCCGATCATGGCGACAGTAGGCCTTATGTCCGGCCTGGGCTTTTGGAATGACTGGGTAAACGGGTTATATTACATTACGGATAAAAATCTATATAGCTTACAGGTATTGTTGAATAATATCATGGTAAATATCACCGCATTGGCCTCCATGGGAGACGTAACGACAACGATGAAGCTGCCGGGAACCAGCATCCGGATGGCGATGGCGGTTATCGGTGTGCTGCCGGTACTGGTTCTGTACCCCTTCTTCCAGAGGTATTTTGTAAAGGGGATTGCCCTCGGGGGTGTGAAGGAGTAGGTGTGTCTGGAAAAGGGATAGGAGTATAGCGGTAGAAAATACAATGGTTGATAGAATATTGAGAGTATAAAAAGTGGAAATGGAGATTTTATTACATGAAGATTTTAGGCTTATCCTTTGGGAAAAAGATGGGAAATACGGATATCCTCGTAAAAAATGCCTTATTCGGTGCAAGGGAAGCGGCTCCGGAAGCGGAGATACGTTTTATTAACACGAACAGACTAAAGATTGACCGCTGCACCGGATGTGGAGCCTGTTCTACCAGCCTGGAACGGGGCGGGGATAATGACTGTATCGTAAAGGATGATATGCAGATGGTGGAGAATGCAATCCGTGAAGCGGATTGTATCATAGTGGGAGCACCAGTATATGTCCTCCAGCCGGTGGGACAGTTTAAGAATCTGGTGGACAGGTTTTCCTGCCGTCATGATGTATCTGCGATTAATTGGGTGTTAGATAAGAGACGTGCCGGGCAGGCTCCCGGGGATCCGGATGCCTTCCCCCAGGAACGGCTGAAAAAGCGTTATGTTTCTTACATATCCGTCGGCGGTGCCACTACATTGAATTGGGTGTCCATGGGGACGGCGACGCTGCATTTATTTGGATTCCCTGCGATGATGAAGGTTATCGGCAATTATGATGCACATCACATGGGAACCACCGGCAATCCTTTGCTGGATGATGAGTTGATCGCCAATACCTATGAGATGGGACGCCAGACAGCCGCGGCCTATGGAAAGGAAGATAAGGACATCGAATGGTTTGGACCGGAGGGAACCTGCCCGGTTTGCCACCAGAACCTGCTGATGATGAACGGCACAACCACAGTGGAATGCCCCATCTGCGGCATCGAAGGAAAGCTTTCCGTGGAAGGGGAGCAGGTAAAGGTGGAATTTTCAGAAAAACAGCAGGCGCGTGCCAGGGGAACCTTTGAAGGCCTGCGTGAGCATACGGTAGAAATCCAGAGCTTCGGTTCCATCTGCGGCCCTAAGATCATGGCCAATAAGGAGAGGCTGGAGAAGGAACTGGAGAAGTTTAGGAAGTTTGAGGGTTATATTAACAGATAAATAACAAAACAACAGATTCCTTTTGATAAACAAAAATCAAAAGGAATCTATTTTTTGTGTTTAGTATGGATGAATATCTTGATCATAGCCGGTGGTCATGATTAATCCCACTTGTCCGACAGCAGAAAGTCACGGATATTCCTGTGCTTAATTCCGTTTCGGCTCATGTCGAAATCATCCAGGGATAAAACATACTTTGGGAAATTATCACGGACACTGTCATAAACACCGAATTCCCGCTGTATTGTTTCTTCGGAGGCGAGAAGATAGCAAACCTGGACATATATTTTTTCATTTCGTCTTTCACAGATAAAATCAATTTTCTTTTCTGCCGCTTTACCCACTGTCACCTGATAGCCGTGCCGCAGGAGCTCCATGTAGATACTGTTTTCCAGGATGAGATTAATGTCCTTAAGGTTGCTGCCAAATACAGCTTCACGGATTCCCTGATCAGCAATATAATATTTTTCATTTACGGTGAGAATTTTCTTTCCCTGTAAATCCTGCCGCTTTACACGATAGAACAAAAATGCGTCCTCGCAGGCCTTAATGTAGCTGAGAATGGTCTCCGGTGCAACGATGCGGCCTTCGCTTTTTAAATATTTAGAAATGGCTGTTGCCGAAAAGATAGTGCCTATATTAGCCGTAATATAGGCGATGATACGCTCCAGCAGATCTACGTCGCGGATACTGTTGCGTTTAACTACATCCTTAAGTACCACGGAATTGTAGAGGTCCTGAAGATATAATTGACTGGGTTCTTCCTCATAACGCAGGTTGCTCAAATAGGGCATTCCGCCGATTGTCATATATTTGGAGAAGATATCCCGTCCATCCGCAGAAGGATGCACTGTATGGTACAATGTGGAGAACTCCTGATAGGAAAATGGATAAATAATAAATTCTACATATCTTCCGGCAAGGTAAGTAGCAAGTTCTCCTGACAGCAGCTTGGCGTTAGAACCGGTAATATAGATGTCGCAGTCGAATTCTACACGAAAGGAATTGATGCATTTTTCCCAGCCTGTGACCTCCTGGATCTCGTCAAAAAACAGATATGCTTTACCGGAGACAGAGTTTATCTTAATTTTTTAGCAAACCTGAGAAAATTTTAGTACGCAAAGGAGATATCTTATGGTAGTATAAGTTATGAGAAGTTGTACTTTACTTCTCATAAAAGGCGCTGCTTGTATGCTGTGCATCTCGGTTACAGGAAGATGAACTTACTTCCTGTAATATGAATTGGAAAAGTTGCTCTTTAATTTTCTATAGGAGGTGCCACCTTTTGCATCGTAGATAAACTTTAGTATACGAAAGGATTGGAATATAAATATGGGTTTGAATGATACACCTTCGGCAGATAGAATCCACATCGGTTTTTTTGGAAAGAGGAATGCCGGTAAGTCCAGTATTGTAAATGCAGTGACCGGCCAGGAGCTGGCAGTGGTTTCAGAGGTAAAGGGTACTACCACGGATCCCGTCCATAAGGCCATGGAGCTGCTTCCCATCGGGCCGGTTATGATTATTGATACGCCGGGTATCGATGATGTGGGGATGCTGGGGGAGCTAAGAATACGTAAGACGAAGCAGGTGCTGAATAAGACGGATATAGCAATCCTGATCGTGGACGCTTCCTGCGGCAAATCGCCGGAGGATGAGGAATTAATCCGGGTTTTTAAAGAGAAAAATATAAACTATATGGTGGTTTACAATAAATTAGACCTGCTGGAGGCCTGTCCTCCTGCTAAGGAGCATGAGATCTATGTTAGTGCGAGGGATGGGAGGAATATAGAAGAGCTAAAAGAAAAAATAGCATCCCTTGCCCCGGTCGAGAACCAAAAACTGAGGATTGTAGCCGATTTAATTAACCCCTCGGACTTTGTTGTGCTCGTCACGCCGATTGATAAGGCGGCGCCGAAGGGAAGGCTGATCCTGCCCCAGCAGCAGACCATCCGTGATATCCTGGAAGCAGATGCGACTGCAATTGTTGTGAAGGAATATGAGCTGAGGGAAACCCTTCTAAACCTTGGAAAGAAACCGAAGCTGGTGATTACGGACAGCCAGGTCTTTGCAAAGGTTTCCGCAGATACCCCCCAGGATATTATGCTGACCTCCTTTTCTATTCTTTTTGCAAGGTATAAGGGACTGCTTGAGGAAGCGGTAAAGGGCGCGGCAGCCATAGAAAAGCTGGAGGACGGGGATCATGTATTAATCTCTGAGGGTTGTACCCACCACCGTCAATGTGATGACATCGGACAGGTAAAGCTGCCAAGGTGGATTAAGAACTATACCGGAAGGCAGCTCCATTTTGAATTTACCTCCGGCGGTGAATTCTATGAGGATTTAACAAAATATAAATTAATCGTGCATTGCGGCGGCTGTATGCTGCCGGAAAGGGAAGTGAAATTCCGTATGAAATGTGCGGAGGACCAGGTTGTACCCATCACGAATTATGGGATTTTGATCGCCTATATGCAGGGTATCCTAAAGAGAAGCCTGGAGCCCTTCCCGCATATTTTAGCAGAAATTGAGGAGTGAGCGGATGCGCAGGGAGAAAGATAAGCTTGGTGAGCTGGAGTTAATGGATGAAATGGCCTATGGCCTCCAGACTGCCCGTGCAAAAGAAAACTTTGCCCTCGGATACCGGAGGACAAATCTTAAGTTGATTTATGCCATGGTTAAAATTAAAAAGGCTGCGGCGCTATCCTATATAAAACTGGGTATTGGTAAGAAAGAGGTCTATCAGGCTGTTGTGGAAGCCTGTAACCTGGTCCTGGCCGGAAGGGAAAACGAACAATTTGTAGTAGATGCCCTCCAGGGTGGGGCAGGAACCTCTACCAATATGAACGTAAATGAGGTAATTGCGAATCTTGCCTTAAGACTGTTAGGGAAAGAATATGGGGAATATTCCTTCATCCACCCCCTGGAGGATGTTAACCGGGGACAATCCACGAATGATGTATATCCGACAGCACTGCGGATTGCAGCAATTGAATTGCTAAGGGAGCTCAGTGAGGCCTGTGCGAAGCTCCAGCAGGCGCTTCAAATAAAGGAAAATGAATTTGATGACGTAAAGAAATTAGGGCGTACCGAATTAATGGATGCGATTCCTATTACCCTTGGCTCTGAATTTGGTGCTTACGCCCAGGCCATTGCCCGGGACCGTTGGAGGCTATATAAGGTAGAGGAGCGCTTAAGACAGGTTAATATCGGAGGAACGGCAGTCGGAACCGGTGGTAACGCGGAACGGAAATACCGGTTTGCCATCATAGAAGAGTTAAGGAGCATGACGGACATTGGCCTGGCTGCGGCGGAGTATCCGATGGATATTACACAGAATAATGATGTATTTGTAGAGGTATCCGGGTTGCTTAAGGCTCTGGCCGTCAACCTGATTAAGATTTCCAATGACCTGCGGCTGATGAGCAGCGGACCCCATGGAGGGTTTGGGGAGATTAAATTAGCCCCGATGCAGCTGGGAAGTACGATAATGCCCGGAAAGATCAATCCCGTCATACCGGAGATGGTAATGCAGGCCGGAATGAAGGTAATTGCAAATGATGCGGCGATCTCCACGGCCGCAGCGCATGGGGAATTTGAGCTGAACGCCTTCCTGCCCTTGATCGCCGACTCTCTGCTGGAAAGCCTGTCATTGCTCCAAAGGGCGGTAACTATATTTCGGATAAAATGTATTGAGCTGGTCGAGCCGGACAGAGAACGCTGTGAAGAACTGCTGAACCGCTCCTATGCGTTTGCAACAGGCTATACAGCAAAGCTGGGGTATGATACCGTAAGTCGGGTAATTGCTGAGCAGGGCGGTAATGTTGATTTGATCAAAGCAGCCTTGATGGAGCTCGCAAAGGATATGGAACAGTAGAAAGAGCCCAATAAAAGACGGCTGGTCGGGAAGTCTTTCATAAAATAGTATTTGCATTAGTGTTGAGTGTGTGGCGTGGCGGAAAAGCTACGCCATTTTTTCATTGGTTGCCTAATTATAATCAAATTATAATGAAGATTGAGAGAGAATTGGATATAATGAAAACAAAAGCGTTTTAAATTAATAAGTCAGGCTTTTTGATAATGATTTTAAGAGGAGGAATATTGTGAAGAAGGCTATAAAAATATTGATTACCCTGGTCATACTTGGGATCGTCGGATTTGTTTATTATTACATTACGCTACCGGCAATAAATTTCCACTCCCCAGGCTTCTGGTGGTTCATACTCTTTGCCCTTATCGTTGCTACGGCAATAATTGGAATAACATCGGTTTTGGATAAAAATAGTAAGCATGAAAGACAAAAGGGCGGCCGTCATATTTTATTTACATTGGTTTGCAGTATAACCGTAATTATGCTGGCCATTTTTATCATAGGCGGGATTCTTTCATCCCCCGTGGTGAATTCAAAAAAGTATCAAAAGCTATTAGCAGTAACGGAACGTAATTATACTGATGATATTAAGGAAATCTCCTATAAAGAAATTCCGATTCTGGATAAGGATTCAGCAATCCTGCTTGGCTCAAGGAAAATGGGCAGTATTGCAGAGTATGTTTCCCAGTTTGAGGTTGCATCAAAATATACCCAGGTTAATTATACGGGAAAACCTGTCAGGGTGACCCCGTTGGAATATGGCAGCTTTTTCAAGTGGATTACCAACCGCTCCAAGGGGATACCGGCGTATATCAGGATTGATATGACAACCCAGAATGTGGAGCTGGTAAAGCTGGAAAATGGTATGAAATATTCTGAATCAGAGCGTTTTGGCAGGGATATACATCGTTACCTCCGCTTCCATTACCCAACCTATGTTTTTGATACCATTAATTTTGAGATTGGTGATGATGGGACGCCATATTGGATCTGTCCTGTGAAAAAGTATAACATTGGTTTATTCGGCGGGCAGACAATCGGTAGGGCTGTTATTGTAAATGCTGTTACCGGAGAATTAACGGATTATGCGATTGAGGAGGTTCCGACTTGGGTGGATAAGGTATTCTCGGCGGATATGCTGATTTCTTTATATGACTATCACGGAACCTTAATTCATGGTTATTGGAATTCTGTATTTGGCCAAAAGGATGCGCTGCAGACAACGGATGGCTATAACTATATTGCAATGGAGGATGACGTATGGGTGTATACGGGCGTAACCTCCGTAGGTGCGGATGAGTCCAATGTGGGCTTCGTGCTGATGAACCAGAGGACCTCAGAAACCAGGTTCTATTCCATCTCCGGAGCGGAGGAGTATTCGGCCATGGCCTCTGCCGAGGGGCAGGTACAGCATCTTGGTTATAAGGCCACTTTCCCATTGCTTCTGAACATTGGGGGAGAGCCAACTTACTTTATCGCTTTAAAGGATGCCGCAGGCTTAGTGAAGATGTATGCCATGGTAAATATAGCCAGGTATCAGATTGTAGCAATTGGGGATACGGTGAGCTCCTGTGAGAAAACCTATCTGGAATTGATGAAATCCAGCGGGATCAGTGTCACGGACACATCAAAGCTTCCGAAGGTTACAGGCGCTATATCAAAGATTGTGGACTGTGTCATTGATGGAAATACGCATTATTATATCCTGTTAAATAACAGCGATGAAATTTTCGATGTATTGGTCAATGATTTTATAGGTATTATTAAATATAATGTGGGTGACCGGATTACATTTTCCTATTCTGCAGGTCCGGATTCCAATACGGTTCTTGGGATAGAGTAGAAGTTGGTTTGCATCCATAGAAAATGCAATTTATAGATGATAACAGGCTGTTTCAAAATAAATCAGAGAAATATATCTGCTTTATTTTGGGGCAGTCTTTTCTTTTGGATTGAAGCGGTAATCGGATGGCTTTTCCTGTGATTGGCTTGACATTTCCTTCCATTAAGGTGGATAATATAAGTTATGAGAAGTTGTACTTAACTTCTCATAAAAGGCGCAGTCCTTTTGCGCCGTGCATCTCGATTATCGGAACATGTACCTGGTTCCGATAATATAGATATCATCAAAGCTCTTGTAGGGATGCTTTATGTGATGGGATGCAAGCATCGGTATGGGATGGATTGCATCCAACTGAAAAAGAAAAGCTTTTGATTAGATGGAGAATAGGAGAGGGGTGTTGTTATGCAGCATGAAATTAAAGGAGCAGAGCTTTTATTGAAGGAAGATGGCGGCTTAAGGGAACCGGGTTTTGCAAAAAAGCTGCTCCCGGTGTATAGGCGTTCGGATATTAAGGCGAATCCTCTAAGAATTAAAGAATGGGATTATTACCTGGTTAATAATGAGCATTATGCAGTGGCTCTGACGGTTGCAGACAATTCCTATATGGGACTGGATTCCATATCCTTCCTATGGCTTGATGAAGGCAGGGAAAGAACCGTAAGCCGCATGCAGCTGATGACCAGGGGAAGCAAAAAACTGCCGTCTTCTTCCGCAGCGGGAGATGTTACGGCAGAGGGAAAGGATTATAAGATATCCTTTCGCCATGATGGGGGAAGGCGAATCCTTGAGTTCCGTATGGAGCAATTTGCGGATAAACAGCCGATCCATGGAACGCTGGTGCTTACGGATGAACCGGAAGAATCCATGGTAATAGCGACGCCCTTCCATAAAAAGACCCATTTCTATTATAATCAGAAGATCAACTGTATGCGTGTGCAGGGCAAGGTAAATGTTCTGGGAAAGGATTATGAGTTTTATCCGGAGGATACCTTTGCAGTCCTGGACTGGGGGCGGGGAGTATGGACCTATAAAAATACCTGGTACTGGGGAAGCGCCTCGGGTCAGGTGGACGGGAAAGCCTTCGGCTTTAATTTGGGCTATGGATTCGGGGATACTTTGGCAGCCACCGAGAATATGCTTTTCTATGAAGGAAAGGCACATAAATTACATAATATCCACTTTAACATTCCTTTAAGGAATGACGGGAAAGAAGACTATCTAAAGCCATGGACGATCACCAGTGATGACGGGAGATTTGAAATGGATTTTATCCCGGTCCTTGACCGGGCAGCCTGTACCAGCCTGTTGGTGCTGGAATCGGATCAGCATCAGGTGTTTGGCCGGTTTACAGGGAAGGCGGTATTGGATGATGGAACCGTAATTAATATAGAGAATCTCACTGGATTTGCGGAGAAAGTTATGAATAAATGGTAAGCTGGGGAGGCAGCAGGGGATAAGGACTGGGGCATGCAAAGAGCCTGCCGAGAGCATTTTTTGCCGATAATGATTTATTGGCCTGCTATGCAGTGCAGGGGATTTTTCGGCGCACGCAGGCTCGGGTACCTATCATATCCGGTATGCCATATAGGATTGCTTGATAATACATGCCACAGGATTGGATTATCCATGTAAGATCTATGGGATCCATGCTAACATTGGGTTATCTAAAATAAAGGGAGGAAACAAAATGAAGCTTAAAAAACTAATGGCGGCATTCCTTGTAGTGGCAATGGGGGCATCTACACTGATGGGCTGCGGCCTGAAAAACAATGATCCAAATACGGAAACGACTGGAAGTACCGGACAGGGCACGGAAACAACCTCTGGCGGAACTGACGCAAAAGCCTTTGATGGTGTTACACTTACCATGTTAAAGGATGCGGATTCTGCAGATACAGGATTGAATGCAGTTCTGGCATTAGCCAAGGAAAAGCTGGGTATTACCGTTGAAGTGGAAAACCGCGTGGGCGGTGCAGAAGGAGATACCATTGTTAAAACAAGGCTTGCTTCCGGCGATATGTCCGACCTCTGCTTATACAACTCAGGTTCCCTGCTTGCGGCAATACATCCTGCGGACTACTTCATTGATATTTCAGGTGAAGATTTTATTTCAAGGCTTGATGACACCTACAAAAAGACAGTAACGGTGGATGGGATTACCTATGGGATTCCTTTCAGTTCTTCCCAGGCCGGCGCAATTCTTTATAATAAGACTATTTACCAGGAGCTAGGGCTCTCCGTTCCCAAGACCTGGGATGAACTGATTGCTAACTGCGAAGCGATTAAAGGGGCAGGAAAAACTGCTTTAATCGGAACCTTTGGGGATAGCTGGACCTCCCAGCTCATTTTCCTCGGTGATAATTACAATATTTTAGCCCAGGATCCCAGCTTTGCAACGAATTTCGAAGCAGGAACTATTAAATATGCTACAAGTCCTGCAGGACTGCGAAGCTTTGAGAAGCTGGCACAGCTGCTTCCATATTATAATGGCGATTACCTGGCAGCAACCTATGACGACGGTACAGACATGCTGGCAAATGCAGAAGGCGCTATGTGGCCGATGTTAACACAGGCACTTTCCAATATTTATGAATTATACCCGGACAAAATAGATGACATCGGAGTTTTCGCAATCCCTGGTGATGATGCTGCTAACAGCGGCTTAACGGTTTGGATGCCAGGCTCCATCTATGGAAATAAGAATGCAAGCAATGTGGAGGCAGTAAAAGCCTTTATGGAATTCTATGTTTCTGATGAGGCGTTGAACGCATACGCCGGCGCGGTTTTACCGGACGGACCATATTGTATTAAAGGCTACCAGCTTCCTGAGAATTCTTATAAAGCGGTAAAAGAGGATATGCAGGCATACTTTGATGCAGGCAAGACGAATGTAGCCCTTGAATTCTTAACTCCCGTAAAGGGTGCTAATTGTCCTTCCATCTGCCAGGCAGTGGGCTCAGGACAGATGACGGCAGAAGAAGGTGCCAAAGCCTATGATGAGGACTGCAGGGTCCAGGCTCTTCAGCTAGGATTGAACTGGAAATAGCTTTTGCATAAAAGAAAGACTAGTGTGATGGATCTGCCATTACACCGGGCATTAGCCGTCTGCGTGGCGGCTAATGCCTTATAAAGCAGCATTGGGCACCGCTTTTTATCAAAAATGGAAGGTAATCATAGATGAATAAAAATAAGATCTATAGCATGTGGTTTTTAATTCCATCCATTGTTATTTTTAGTATATTCTTTTTAATTCCCTTGGTCTCCTCTCTCTTTTACAGCTTAACCGTTTGGGATTTTAAAAACTTTACATTCGTTGGATTGGATAATTTTAAACAGTATTTTTCACAAAAATCCTTGTATGGCAGTATTAAAAATACATTGATCTACGCATTTTTGACCAGCGGCTCCAAGGTTGTGCTGGCGTTCATTATTGCAGTACTCTTAACCAGTAAAATAAAAACAAAAGATTTCCTGCGTTCCATCGTATTTTTTCCAAACCTGGTAAGCTCCCTGGCAGTCGGTGTCACCTTTGCGGCTTTAATGCATCCGACCAAGGGGTTATTTAATCTGGTGCTGGAAGGAATCGGACTTGGACGCATTGACTGGCTGGGAAATCCGAACCTGGCGCTATATAGTGTTATCCTGACGGATGTATGGAAGGGTGTTGGAATTGCAACGGTTATTTATATCGCCGGTATCCAGTGTATTGACAAGGGATACTATGAGGCGGCTGACATTGACGGGGCGAACGGCTGGCAGAGGCTGAAATGCATTACGATACCGCTTGTAAGGCCGGCAATGAATTCCATCATTATCCTTTCCTTAATCGGAGGACTCCGGAGCTTTGACCTGATCTGGTCTATGACAGGAGGCGGACCGGGCTTTGCCACTGACGTTATGGCATCCGTGGTATATAAACAATATGCTGCAGGATATTATGGACTTTCAACGGCGGGAAATGTTATAATGCTGGTATTGATTGCCGCCATTGCTTATCCGCTTCAGAGATATTTACTGAGCAAGGAGGAACAATAATATGAGTAAGAGGAAGAGATTACTTATCATTGGCGATATTGTGGGGATTTTGGCAGCCTTTTTCATCTTTATTGTTCCTTTTGTGTTTATGCTGCTGAATTCCTTGAAGGAGAGGCGGGAAGCGAATTTATTAAGGCTCAACCTTCCGGAGGTCTTTGCCTGGGAGAATTATGGCGAGGTATTCCGGCATAGTAATTACCTGCTGCTGACCGCATTTAAAAATAGTATGCTGATTACGGCAGGGTCAGTGATTGTATTGATTATCACCTGCTCCATGGCAGGCTACGTACTGCAAAGAAGAAGACAAAAGATAACTTCTATTATAAATTCTCTTATCATGATAGGGCTTATGATTCCTCCGGCCATACTTCCAACGATTTTTATCATGCAGGATCTGCATATTTATAAGACTATATTTGGCATGATTATGGTTGAGGTGGCGCTACAAACCCCTTTCACGGTCATGCTCTACCGGGGCTTTATGAATTCTGTCCCGATAGAATTGGAAGAGGCGGGCTACATTGACGGATGTACCCGTGCAAGGCTATATGGTTCCATTGTATTTCCCTTGCTTAAGCCTGTAACGGCAACGGTCATTATTTTAAATGCGGTGAATGTTTTTAATGATTTTATGAATCCGCTGTATTTCCTGCCGGGAGCTAAGAATGCGACGGTACAGCTGACGCTTTATAATTTTATGGGACAGTTCCAAAGCTCTTATAACCTGCTGTTTGCTGACGTTATTGTCATCACGGTTCCTATGCTGGTCCTGTTTATCATCTTTAACAAGAAAATTGTAGAGGGTATGTCCGCAGGAGCAGTCAAGGGTTAGATGGGTACAGGACTGCTTGATTTATGGGGGGAGACAGGGAAATGCGATTTCAGACGAAGATGATTTATATGTATGCGGTATTTATGTTTGTTATTTCCATCATCCTTGGCATGGCATATTATAATTATAATATAGCGCAGAACAAAAAAACGGAAAAAGCCAATCTCAAAATCAGTGCAGACCAATTAATCGTCCAATGTGATGAGATGATTAAGCCGATGGAGCTTACCATGAATTATATCCTGTCAGATAAGGATATGCTTCAGGCAATCTATCTGCTTTCCATACAAGAGGATAAAGTTTTGGACAGCTATGCCCTGATGGCCCGGTCAGAGCTTTCGGTGGGATTAAATACAGATTTTATTTCAAATAATTTTTACCGCATTATTGTATTTAACCAGCTGGGGTTTGTAACGTCCAGTAAAAATGTGGTAGACAATGTAATTAAGGAAAATGTTGATTATTCCAATATGCCATGGCTTACGAAAGCAGAAGAGCAGAATGGGAAACCGATTATTGTAAATACGCATAAAGATACCTGGGGATTGAAATTGAATTCGCAGGTCTTTTCGCTGGTAAAAGCTGTCCAGGGAAAGAACATGGGCTATATTGAAGTACAAAAAAAGGTGAATGACCTGAAAAAAATAATCGCATTACCCAAGGAGAATATGAAATACATCATATATGTCAATGGGGATGAGCAGCTGTATTCCAATATATCCGGTGATGCCCCTTCCCACTACTCCGAAATTGTGGAGCAGGAGGGTGAATTTGTGAGAAGCTACAGCCCTGCCGATAATGAGGAGATGCTGGTTGCAAAATCAAAGTCGGAAAAATATAATATTTCCGTCCTGGTTATTGAGGAAGGTGAGGCCTTGCACCAGCAAAACCGCTATATTATATTGATTACGATACTGATAGCGGGAGTCTTTCTGGTGGTTTCCATGTTCTTTGTCATTATGCTTTCTTATTTTCTGACGAAGCCTATCCGCCAATTGAGAACGGTGATGGAAAAGACGGAGATCGATAATCTTGACGATGAGGTTGACTTAAGCACCACCAATGATGAAATTACAGCGCTTAGTAATTCCTACCAGGATGTATTGGAGCGCCTGCGCCAGTCCCTGCTGAAGGAAAAGCATATGTCGCTTTTGCAGCTGCAGGCCCAGTTTGACCTGCTTCAGTCCCAGGTCAACCCTCATTTTCTGTATAATGTATTGAATGTGATTGCAGCCCGGGGAACCAGCAACCAGGATGAACAGATCTGTGAAATCTGCGGCAGCCTGGCAAATATGCTCCGGTATTCCACGAATACAAAAACCCAGTATGCCACAATTAAAGAGGAGCTGGAATATCTGGACCAGTATTTTTATATTCTCAAGGCCCGCTTTGAGCATAAGATATCCTTTGAGGTACGGGTGGAGGACAGTGTGCTTGATCAGGTAATCCCGAAGATTACCCTCCAGCAAATTGTTGAGAATTGTATTAACCATGGCTTTGAGAACAGTACAAAGCAAATGGAGGTTGTTATTACGGGCGGGAGGATTGAAGCCACAAAACCAATGGGAGAAATGAATTCCGGGGTTGGGGAAACACTGCCGGCCCCGGAAGAAAAATGGTTTATTAGGATCCATGACAATGGACAGGGCTTTTCGGAGGAATCCCTCCGTCTGCTCAGGGGAAAATTAATTGAGACCAAGAACAGCCTGCTAAAGGAAAAGCGTAACATGAAGCTGGAAATCGGGGGGATGGGATTGGTAAACACCTATGCCAGGTTACTGCTGCTGTACCAGGAGAGGCTGGATTTTGAAATAAAGAATGTGGCAGAGGGGGCGGATGTGATTATAACCGTAGCTAATCCTGATATTGATAGCACGATTCATCCTGCTATAGATACCACGGTTTATCGTATTCTTGGTGGTATGGTTCATAGTACTCATAATAGCACTATTTTGGGTAAGGAGGAGACGGATGTTTAAGGTGATTGTTTTAGATGATGAACCCAGTGCCGTGCAGCATGTCTGTTCTATCATAAAGACAAAGTGCCCGGAATATGAGGTGGTGGCAACGGCGGAAAATGGAGTGGAGGGCATGGATAAAATCAGGCTGCTCCAGCCGGATCTTGTGATAAGCGATGTGAAAATGCCACTGATGAATGGGATTGAGCTGGTAAAAAAGATTAAAGAGGAGTATGCCTGTATCTTAACGATTATTATAAGCGGATATCAGGATTTTGAATATGCAAAGGGTGCAATACAATCCGGAGTGACGGATTATATCTTAAAGCCGGTGGTGCCCTTGAACCTGCAGACAGTGCTCTCGGAAACGGCGGTCAAATTAAAGGAAAGGTATTACAACAAGCGGAAAAAAATTATCCATCAGCTCTGTAACGGTGCCTCCTGTGAGGACTCCCTGATCGCCCATTATTTCACCCACAAGTGTTACTATGGGGTGATTGTGCGCAGGAACGGCCTGCCCAGAAGGTTCTTTAAGGACAACGACCTTGAGATATATTCCAGTATGAACGAGCTGATTACCATCTACGGACGTGATGAAATGGAAGAATTATATATCATTCCGGAAGAATTGCTGTCCGGCAAGAGCTTTATGGAATACCTTAAGAAAATCCAGGCTACGGCTGTCAGCAGGGATCCATATGCCACAATCGTATACAATAAGCGGGCCTTTGGTGTATCCGAGCTTCAGGAGCAGGTTAAAAAATTATACCGGGCCTTGGATAATGTCCTGGTGATTGGCCGGATCCAGGTTGTATCCCTGGATGACATATCGATCGGGGAGTGCTGTGACAAGGAAGAAAATATCGGTGAGATAATAAAGAAAATCGAGTATATGCTAATTGAACAGCATTATGAAAAGCTGAAAAAGGAATTAAGAAGATTATATTTAAAGTGGAGCGGGGAGGGGAAAAACCAGCTGTGGATGGAGAATATATCACGGCGGATTCTTTATGTGGTCCGTGAGCATGAATCGGATTCGGTGCCCTTGACGGAATATGAATATATGATGGAAGACGCTTTTTTCTATGCGGCCTCGGTGGAGGAGCTGATTGACAATCTTTTTGAAATCATATTCAAATGTGTAAAGGGGCAGGAGGATCACGGGAAGGTGGATACGCCGGAATTTTTCAATTCCGTTAAGAGTTATTTGAATGTACATATGGCTGAAAGTATTTCCCTGCAGCAGGTATGCAAAATATTCGCGGTGTCCCAGACCTATCTAAGCAAGTTATTCCGGAAGTATGAAAACCAATCCTTTAACCAGTATTTGACTGCTTTGAGGATTGAGAAAGCGATCAGATTGATGAGGGCTGATCCGGAGTTATTTATTAAGGACGTAGCAGCAATGGTCGGATATAGTGACCAGTTTTATTTCAGCCGGATTTTCCGGTCCTATACATCGAAATCGCCCTCGGATTATTTTGGTGAACTATAGGGGTCAGCCAGGTAAAGGGGCAACCAGATAAAGAGGTAACCAGGTAAAGGGGTAACCAGGTAAGGGGGCCAGCCGGAAAAATAACAAGGATTAAGTCTTTTCCCATACATCATGGATAGATGTTGTGGACAGACTTAATCCTTTTCTTTGTTTTTAAGTGGCAGGCCTTAGACCTCCACCTCCACCCGGTAAAGCCTTCCGCTCTCCGGGGCCGGGAGGAGGTTACCATCCACAGGAATACCGTCTATTGTAATATGCTTTTTCCCGATACCTTTATTTATAATATGGATTCTATAATCCGAACCGCGGAACCGGCGGATGATATTTATCTCGGGGATTTCATCCGGCAGGCAGGGGTCTATGATAAGGCCGTCATAATCTGCCCGCACGCCCAGGATGTATTGGCTGATGTTTACAAAGGACCAGGAGGCAGTGCCCGTAAGCCAGCTGTTCTTTGCCTCACCGAAATGTACTGCTTCCCTTCCGGCTATCATCTGACTGTATACATAGGGCTCGGTGCGGTGAATGTCACTGATATCCTCGATAAATGCCGGAGCGATACTCTTATAATTTTTAAAGGCGCGGTTGCCGTTCCCGACTACCGTATTTGCAATACTGATCCAGGGGTTGTTGTGGCAGAAAACAGCGCCGTTTTCCTTGTAGCCCGGCGGATAGCTGGATATCTCCCCCAGGTTAAGGTGGTAGCCCGAGTAGCAGGGGTAGAGAAGCTGGATGCCATATTCCGTAGTAAGGAGCTCATCAACGCTGTCCAGGGCGGTTTTTGCCCTCTGGTCCTCCTTGCCGATTCCGGCCATAACACAGAAGCCCTGTGGCTCTATATATATTTGGCCTTCCCCGCATTCCTTGCTTCCCACCGGTTTTCCAAAAGCGTCATAGGCACGGCGGAACCATTTTCCGTCCCAGCCGTCCTTTTCAATAGCGGAAGCCATAGACCGGACCTCCAGGGCTATTTCCCCGGCTTCTGTAAAAAGCCCCAGACGCCTGCAGAGCCCGGCGTATTCTCCCCCATATTTTACGAACATGGCGGCGATGAACACGCTCTCCGCCACACCGCTTTCAAAGTTGGCGCAGGTCTGGAAGCTTTCCCCCGGCTCCTCTGAAAAGCAGTTCAGGTTCAGGCAGTCGTTCCAGTCAGCCCGCCCGATTAAGGGCAGTCCGTGGGGACCCTTGTTGTCCATGACATAGCGGACACTGCGTCTTAAATGCTCCATCAGGGGCTTCCCGGTTCCTTCCACATTGTTAAAGGGAACCGGGGTCTCCAGGATGGACATGTCCCCGGTTTCCTGGATATAGGCAATGGTACATGCCACCAGCCATAGGGGGTCATCGTTAAAACCGCTTCCTACATCAGCGTTGCCCCGTTTGGTCAGCGGCTGGTACTGGTGGTAGGTGCTTCCGTCCTCGAATTGGATGGAAGCAATATCAATAATTCTTTCCCTGGCCTGCTCAGGGATCATATGTACAAAGCCAAGCAGGTCCTGGCAGCTGTCCCGGAAGCCCATTCCCCGCCCGGTGCCGCTTTCGTAATAGCTGGCGCTCCGGCTCATATGGAAGGTCACCATGCACTGGTACTGGTTCCAGATATTTACCATGCGGTCAAGCTCCGGGAGCCGGGAGCTTACCTGGTATTTGTTTAAATGCTGCTCCCAGTATTGCCCTAACTGAGCAAAGGCTTCCGTCACAGAAGCCCTGCTGGAATAGCGCTCTATCAGCTTTCTGGCTGCTTCCCTGTTGATTTTATTTGGTGACTCCCATTTATTGGCCTTTCCGTTCCCAATATAGCCGAGGACAAAAACCAGTTCCTTTGTGCCGCCTGGTTCCAGGGTAATGCAGAGGTGGTGTGCGGCCATGGGATACCAGCCGCTGGCAATGCTGTTGCTGCATGAACCCTTCTCTACCGCCGTCGGCAGCGACCAGTCCCGATCCGGTCCAAGAAAGGCATCCCGGTCAGAATCAAAGCTGTGGGAGGGTTCATTGACAGAATAAAAGGCGTAATGGTCGCGCCGTTCCCTGTATTCCGTCTTATGGTAAACCACACCGGCCTCCGTCTCCACCTCGCCAATGCTTAAGTTGCGCTGGAAATTCGTAGAATCATCTACCGCGTTCCAAAGGCACCATTCCAAGGCCGCAAAGAAATCAAAGGTCTTTGGGGAGGAGCCTTCGTTTTTTAATGTCACATATTGGAGCTCACAATTATCCCCCAGGGGAACGAAAAAGGTGATGGCTGCAGACAGCTGGTTTTTGCTGCCCAGGATCCTTGTATAGCCCAGGCCGTGCCGGCATTCATAATTATTTACTTTGGACATGACAGGCTTATAGCAGGGGCTCCAGATATCATCTCCCTCCTTTATATAGAAAAAGCGGCTGCCGATATCACTTGGGACATTATGATACCGGTACCTGGTAAGCCTCCTTAGCTTGGCATCCCGGTAAAAGGAATAGCCGCCGCCGGTGTTGGAGATTAAGCTAAAGAATTGGCTGCTTCCCAGATAATTAATCCAGGGTAATGGGGTGGAGGGAGTCTGGATGACATATTCCTTCCTTGTATCATCAAAAAAACCATATTTCATAAATAGCCTTTCCTTTCTTTGTAATTCAGTTGATTTAAAATATTATTTCGTAAACGTTTAAGATATCAATATAATACAATTATAATATGAAAAATGCAACAACTTAAATGAAAAATAATGAATTAAGTAATAATAGATAAAGATAAATGCACAAAATTGGGGAGTTATTACAAAAATAATTATGCGTATTGCATTCCTGTGGAAAAAGTAGTAAGATAAATACGAAAACGATTAAGTGAATAGTCCATACAAGAGAGAGAGGTAATTAGATTGGTTTCTTTAAAAGATATTGCTGAAAAGTGCAATGTTTCCGTAGCAACAGTAAGCAAGGCGATGAATGACCAGAGTGACATTGGCAAGGATACGAAGGAAAAGATCAGGAGGGCGGCGGAGGAGCTGGGATATCTTCCGAATTCTGCCGCAAGGATGCTAAAGACAAAGCACAGCAATAATATCGGAGTGCTTTTTACAGATAAGACAAACAGCGGCCTTGCCCATGAATACTTTTCATCCGTGCTGGAGAATCTGAAGTCCCAGGCAGAGCTGAGGGGATATGATATCACCTTTATATCCCAGAATATCGGAAACCAGAAAATGTCCTATTTGGAGCATTGCAAATACCGTAACTACGACGGCGTGGTAATTGCAAGTGTGGATTATTATGACCCAATGGTCCTGGAGCTGGTAACAAGCACCCTTCCGGTGGTTACAATTGACCATGTGTTCAACGGGAAGACGGCAATTTTATCGGACAATGTCGGTGCCGTGGAGGAGCTGGTGAAGTATATTTACCAGCAGGGCCATAGGAAGCTCGCCTTTATCCATGGGGAGGATACCTCAGTAACCCAAAAGCGCCTTGCCAGCTTCTACAAAACCTGTATGGAGCTGGGGATTGAAGTGCCGGAGAATTATGTACTGTCCGCCCTGTATCATGACGCAAAATCCACGGCAATGGCTACAAGGAGATTATTGGAGCTGCCGGATCCACCCACCTGTATCATGCTCCCCGATGATTTTTCCGCCATCGGAGGGATGAATGTAATTGAAGAGAAGGGCTTAAGGATTCCTGAGGACATCAGCGTGGCGGGCTTTGACGGGATTTTACTGTCCCAGGTACTGCGTCCGAAGCTCACAACCATCAAGCAGGATTCTGTCCTGATTGGCCACGAGGCAGCCAGGCATTTAATTGACTGGATTGAGAACCCCAAAACATATCTTGCATCCCAGGTACTAATACCTGGAAAGCTGCTTGCAGGGCAGACAGTAAAGTGCCTGTAGGTAAAAACCAAATTGATGTAATGCCGGGACGCCGGCATGGCATAGAGCTACTTATTCATTAAATTAAATATTAATCATTTAGGAGGAGAAGGGCAAATGCAAAAAAAATTATTAGTAGTATTGTTGATCGGAACCATGCTGCTGTCTTCACTCACAGGCTGCAGTTCCAAAGCGCCAAAGGATACTTCTGAAACCAATGCATCCGTAACGAAGGCTGCAAAAACAGAAGATACTGCGGCAACGGATACAGAGGATACCGGCGCGGAAGAGGCCGGGGCTGCCCAAGGCAAGGTTTTGAATATCTACTGCTGGAATGAAGAATTTAAAAGCCGCTATACAGATTACTTTGAAAAGGCCGGAAAGTTACCGGAGGGCATAAGCGTTAACTTTATCATTACGCCAAGTGACAATAATGCATACCAAAACGCGCTGGACCAGGCGTTATTAAACCAGAAAAGTGCAGCTACGGACGATAAGGTTGACATGTTCTTAATCGAAGCCGACTACGCATTAAAATATGTGGATTCCGAGTATGCCCTGGACGTAAAAGGGGATGTTGGCTTAACGGATGGGGATCTTGCAGACCAATACCAGTATACCAGGGATATCGTAACTGACTCAAACGGAATCCAGAAGGGCACTACCTGGCAGGCGACCCCCGGACTTTTCGTTTACAGGCGTTCCATCGCAAAGGATGTACTTGGAACCGATGATCCTGATAAGGTACAGGAGGCTTTGAATGATTGGTCAAAATTTGACCAGGTGGCAGCGGAGGCAGCGGCAAAAGGCTATAAGATGCTGTCCGGCTATGATGATGCTTACCGGACATTTTCCAATAATATGTCTGCCCCCTGGGTTGATGGTAATAAGATCGTGATTGATGACAATATTATGAAATGGGTTGACCAGACCAAATTATATACGGATAAGGGCTACAACAATAAGACCTCCCTATGGGCGCCGGAATGGGCAGCTGACCAGGGGCCTGAGGGCAAGGTATTCGGCTTCTTCTATTCGACCTGGGGTATCAACTTCACGCTGCTTGGGAATTCCTTAGAGACACCGGTATCGGAGGGCGGTAAGGAAGAGGTTGGAAACGGTATCTATGGTGATTATGCCGTCTGCCGTGGGCCTGAGAGCTACTATTGGGGCGGAACCTGGATCTGTGCGGCAGCCGGAACCGATAACCTTCCCCTGGTCAAGGACATCATGCTGACCCTGACCTGCGATCCTGTAACCATGAAACAGATTACGGAGGATACACAGGACTATACCAACAATATGACAGCTATGAACGAGCTGGCAAACAGTGATTTCCAGTCAGCCTTCCTCGGCGGACAAAACCACATCAAATTATTTGCTGAGGCAGCACCTAAGATTGACATGAGCAATATTTCTTCTTATGACCAGGGGCTGAATGAATCCTTCCAGAGGGCATTCAAGGATTATTTTGATGGTATCGTAACGAAGGAGGAAGCTTTGGAAAACTTCTATAAATCCGCAATTGAAAAATATCCTGAGTTAACAAAATAAGCCTGGCTTAACATGGAGCAGCAGGGTGGGAGAAGTCCCATCCTGCCCTTTATGGGGATTGGATAGCAGAATGGAGGGTTTGCATGAAAAAAGAAAGGCAGAAGATAGTAAAACAAAAAGGAGTCAGCTATGCAAAATGGGGCTATCTGTTTCTGATTCCCTTTTTTACGGTATACATAATATTTTCACTGATTCCTTTGATATCAACCTTTTATAATAGCTTTTTTGAGAACTACATGTCGGGTCTAAAGAGAATTGGACCTAACTTTATTGGCTTTGAAAATTACAAATCAATACTCAATGCAGATTTGTTACAATATATGAACAATACCTTAATTATGTGGCTGATGGGCTTTATCCCCCAGATTGGGGTTGCGCTGCTGCTGGCGGTCTGGTTTTCTGATTTGAGGCTAAGGCTTAGGGCGACCGGGGTTTTTAAAACGATTATCTATATGCCGAACCTGATTATGGCGGCCGCTTTTTCCATGCTGTTCTTTACCTTATTTTCTGACAGCGGGCCCGTGAACAATATTTTAATGGGCATGGGGGCGCTGGGGGAACCCTTCCGCTTCCTGTCATCCGTGTGGGCAACCAGGGGGCTGATTGCAGGCATGAACTTCCTGATGTGGTTTGGCAATACGACCATCGTCCTTATGGCGGCAATTATGGGAATTGACGGAGCCTTATTGGAAGCGGCAGCCATCGATGGGGCGTCTCCCTGGAAGGTATTTTCTAAGGTTATCATACCGTCAATCCGCCCGATCTTAATCTATGTCATCATCACCTCCATGATTGGCGGCATCCAGATGTTTGATATCCCCCAGATATTTACCAAGGGAGCGGGTTCGCCGGACCGGCAGAGCATGACGTTAATTATGTATTTGAACAACCATCTCTTTAGCAAGAACTATGGTATGGGCGGTGCGTTATCCGTTATCCTGTTTATTATATCCGCCATATTAAGCGTATTGGTATTTGCGTCCATGAATAAGGATATGGTGAAAAGGAAAGGGGGGAAATAATCATGAAGGAAAAAAGGGATTCCTCAAGGCTTCTTTTAAATATGAGACGCTCCATCAGCTATATCGTATTGGTTTTCCTCGTATTTTTATGTCTGTTTCCGTTTTTTGTATTACTGGTAAATGCGACCCGCTCCCACCCGGATATCCAAAAGGGCTTTTCCTTTATCCCCGGCGGTTCCTTCCTTACAAATATGGTTCATGTACTCAATAACGAAAATCTTCCGGTGCTAAGCGGTATTGTCAACAGCTTGTTCATAGCAGGCATGAGCGGGATCCTGGCGACTTATTTCTCCGGCCTGACAGCCTATGCAATCCATGCTTATGAGTTCCGGCTAAAAAGGGCGGTCTATCTATTCATCATGCTCATTATGATGGTGCCCGTCCAGGTTTCTACTTTGGGCTTTGTGGATCTGATGGGGAAAATGAAGCTTATGGATAATTTTATTCCGCTGATTATACCCTCCATCGCCTCCCCGGTGGTATTCTTCTTTATGAAGCAATACCTGGACAGCACGCTGCCCTTGGATATTGTAGAGGCTGCCCGTATCGATGGCTCCGGTGAATTCAGTACCTTTAATAAGATCGTGGTCCCTATCATGAAGCCGGCAATTGCGGTGCAGGCCATATTCACCTTTGTCGGCTCCTGGAATAATTACTTTGTACCCTCCTTAATCATCAAATCAAACAGCAAGAAAACCCTTCCGATCCTGATCGCCCAGCTCCGCAGCGCGGATTTTCTAAAGTTTGATATGGGGCAGGTGTATATGCTGGTGGCAATCGCCATCTTCCCGGTCGTACTTGTCTATATCTGCCTGTCTAAATTCATTATCCGCGGTGTTACTGCCGGAAGTGTAAAGGGGTGAAATTCTTTTCATTTGCGTTCATTTGTGTTGTATTCATTTTTACCATTTGCTATAATGAATTCTGTCTATATGCATTAAGCTTTGATCCGGTATAAAGAGGGCGTCAGGCATATAAAATAGCGGTAGCCGGTAACTGGAGCAAGTGGATAAAAATATCCCAGGAGTGGATCAGAAGGGAACGAAAATACATGTCAAATGAATTGACAACGGGAAAGCCGATGAGGGTAATCCTCCGATTTGCATTTCCAATATTACTTGGCAATGTGGTTCAACAATTTTATTATCTGATGGATTCCATAATAGTGGGCCGGTTTTTAGGGGTTGATGCCCTGGCTGCCATTGGCTCAACCGGTTCCGTCACCTTTTTGTTTACCGGATGGATTATGGGGATGACCGGAGGCTTCTCCATCCTGATCGCGCAGCGCTTTGGAGCAAATGATGAAAAGGGCCTGAAGCATTTTGTTGCCATGTCCTATTATCTGTGCCTCCTTATGGCTGTACTTTTAACAGCGGTATTGCTGCTGGCAAATGGGTGGATCCTTACGGCGATGCATACGCCGGCGGAAATATTCCATGACACCTACCGGTTTATGAGGGTCGTTTATATTGGGATTACGGCAACCATCGCTTATAATATGTTTAATTCCGTCCTATGGGCATTGGGTGACAGTAAAACACCCCTTTATTTCCTTTTGCTTTCCTCAGTCCTTAATATCCTGCTGGATTTATTATTCGTTGCGGTGCTTTCCCTGGGAGTGGAGGGTGCCGGGTTTGCAACAGTCATCTCACAGGCCACCGCTTCTATTTTATGCCTGACCCGTATGCTAAGGAAATATCCTATGCTGAGGCTGGGAAAAGAGGATATCAGTTTTTCAAAGGCAACAGTGAAGCAATTAATTAAAATCGGTGGGCCCATGGGGCTGCAATTCTCCATTACGGCCATCGGTGGTATGGTAGTCCAGATGGCGTTAAATGGGTTGGGGCCGATTTACATAGCCGCTTTTTCCGCCAGTGGAAAGATCCAGAATATTATTGTACAGGCATTTCCCTCCCTTGGAGTAAGCCTTGCGGCCTATGTAGGCCAGAATACGGGAGCCGGCAGGAATGACAGGGTGCGTGCAGGAGTAAGGGTGGCAGTGCTTACCACCCTTGTTTGGGGTGTCTGTGCCTCGGCTTTTGTCCTGATATTCGGGGCGGGGTTCGCAGACCTGTTTGTAGATGATAGCAGTGGGATGGTATTTAAAAATGCGAGGCTGTTCTTCTATGTGGTGGCGGCATTCTATCCGGTCCTGGGGCTGCTCTATATTTACCGGAATGCATTGCAGGGCTTAGGGGACGGGCTTATACCTATGCTGGGCGGAGTGTGTGAGCTGGTCGCAAGGGTCACGGTGACAGTAGTGCTCCTAAAGCCCTTTGGTTATTTTGGAATCTGCTGGACCAATCCGGTGGCATGGCTGCTGGCACTGACCCCGTTGGTGCTGGTTTACTATTCCAGGATGGGAAAGCTGGAGGGCAAGAGACCCCGGAAATAATGGGTATATAAATACCAATTTATGGTGAATATTTTGCGAACACCGATTGTAATGGAGGTTGCTTTATGATATAATATCGCCAGATATTATATCATAGCGCCGGAGCAGAGCGGAGTGCGCATCCCTGGCACGAAGTGCCATATCATGTGGTTTATACATGATATACTGGGTTCCAGCATAATATCTGAAAGGAGCAAAAGCATCTACAGCAGGTGTAAATAACAATTATGAAGAATAGTTTAAAAGGTAGTCTGATATTGATGTTAAAGGGTTTTATAATAGGGTCATCCATGAGTGTTCCGGGGGTTAGCGGCGGAACCATGGCGATCCTGTTGGGAATATATGATAAGCTGATCGGTTCCATTAGTAATTTTTTAAAGGATATCAAGGGGAATACCATTTTCCTGATGAAGGTTGTAATCGGTGCAGGGGTTGGAATCGGCTCCCTGGCTTTCGCGATTAAATGGTTGCTGGAGAAATTCCCTTTCCCTGTGTCCTTCTTCTTCCTGGGAGCGGTCATTGGCGGTATTCCGGCTCTCTATAAAAGGATCAAGAAGGAAGGGGGCGGAATCAGGATTTCAGCCGGGATCTATTTCCTGCTCGGACTGGCAATCGTTATTTCCATCGGCTTTATTCCCACCGGAAATATTGAGATAAGCGGCGGTACCGGCTTTGCCCATTACCTGATGCTGCTGGTCACCGGAATCATCATTGCCCTGGCTCTGGTGCTGCCGGGAATCAGTACCTCCCATATGCTTTTGATCCTAGGCCTCTATGATTCCATGCTGCTGGCGATCACGAAATTTGATGTGGTATATATCGGAATCCTGGGAATTTCAACGCTGATCGGTATTTTCCTGATCACAAAGCCCCTGGAATGGCTTATGAATAAGTATACCTATCAGACCTATAGCATGATCATCGGCTTTGTACTTGGTTCTACCTCCGAGATCTTCCGTGATAAGATATTACCCGCAATTCCAAGCAATGCAGAGATGTCCTGGTGGATTCCGTCCGTTATTGTCTCAGCAATTACTTTTATTCTTGGGTATCTCGGAATTATTTCTTTATCCAGATTCTCTAATGACTAATAGTAAAGTTGCCTGATTATTTATTAGAAAACTAAATTTATATAAAGTTAGCCTAATGCCTTGAACAAGTGTATGTTCAGGGCATTTTTTTATGCTAGGGTGCTATATGGAGGAAATAGCATATATGAGTCTTGCCGTTCAGCTTGCAAGATAGGGCTGCGGGTGGGTAAACCTGAATCCCATGGTTGGCACAGTAATTGTGAAGGATTTGTAACTTTTCTTGAAGGTGCATTGATTTTTCTATTACTTCTGTATATACTGTACTTTTAAACGCAAGTACAGTATGAGGAAGTGGCCTGAAATTGCATATTATACTCTTAAATAGTTCTGATTCACCTATATATAAACAAATCAAGGAGCAGATAAAGGCAGAAATATTATCTGGTAAATTACAAGAAGATGAAATACTTCCCTCGCTTCGGCAGTTAGCAAAAGCTTTGAAAATTAGTGTTCTGACTACCACAAGAGCATATAAGGAATTGGAGCAAGAGGGGTTTATAACAAGCCGGCAAGGTAAAGGATTCTTTGTTATGTCAAGCAGTTCTAGTCTTATTCGCGAGCAGCTTGTCAAAGGAGTAGAAAGCAATCTTATCAATGCAATACAAGCTGCACAAAGAGCTTCTATGACGAATGAGGAAATTATTAACCTTTTAAGGTTTTTATTGGAGGTAAAAAATGATGGCTGAAAATTATTTGGAATAAATATTGGGTGAACCAGCAAACATACAACATACAAAGGAGAAAGATTAGAATGTGTAAGAAAATTAAAATGACGGACACAATGCTATGGTTAAATGGTACATATGCCGGAATTATCGTTGAAAACGGCGGGGATATTTTCAGTTATGGCACACGCAAGAAGCCCTTTCAGCTATTTGGCAGGAGATCCGAGCGAACTTCATTAAAAGCATGGTGGGGCATAACAAATACAGCAGAGCTTTTTGCACAGCTTCAAGCAAAATGTGGTGAAGGCGGACTGCATCACTTCTTTGATGAAGTCCTGTTGCGCAAGGAGCTTATGGAGCTGCCGGAAGAGCAATTTCATGAAGAGATTCAAAAGGAATTTAATGAGGAGGATGACAGTGGGCTTCGCGGGCAGGTAATCCGGGACGTGCAGATTATCCGGGAGATGGCGCAGGAAAAAGCACTGGGCACTATCATCGCATATGATTATTGCCTTGCAATCATGCTTTGCATACGAGGTTATGCCTGTGGGTATATACCTTTTGAGCGTTCGATTGGAATGGCCATTGTGATTGCTAAAAGGCTTCAGGAGCACTTTCGTTCATGGGATGAAATGAACGAAAGCTATTTGACCGGCTACGAATATTGGCTCCGACAAAATGAGGATGCCGATCAAAGCTTAGAGGATAGGATCAAAGCGTTAGATGAGGTTCGGGATATGGAGAATAGTCCGTTTAGCCTTCCGTGGGATATGGAGCTATGCCACCCGGGAATTATTCCTATTGATTATGGTTTGTTTTCCGACAACACGACAGCCCAAAAGGAGGCAAAAAGCATGGTACATATCACGTTGCATTTAAATGCAAGACTTCGCCCTATAGACAGAAGAGAGTTATACGAAGATGGCGTGGATGAAACGTTAAAGAAATATCGGATGGGTGAAATTGTTGGCGGAGGCACGGCGCAGGGCAAAAACGGAGAAGTAGAATATTGCGATATTGAAATCAGCCTAAAGGAAGATGCAATAGAAGCTTTCATTGGCTTTATTAATTCCGTCCCTATACCCAAGGGAAGTTATTTTAAAATTGATGAAGCTACCATTTCGGAAAAGAGTTGCTTGCAACGGGATAAAATAGATGTGGGTCAATTGGAAGGCCTGGCACTTTACCTGAACGGAGTTGACTTGCCGGAAGAGGTGTATAAATCTTGTGATATAAACTACCTGGTTGAAGAATTGGACAAATTATTGGAATGCTGCGGGCAATTATTCAGCTATTTTGAAGGGAATACGGAAACCGCACTTTATTTCTACGGAGAGAGCTTCGATAAAATGAAAGACAGGATAAACAGCTTCACTGAAGACTATCCCCTTTGCCGCCAATGCAGAATCATACAGATTGCTTGACACAGGAGAAGGCGAGCAAATATTACAAAGGAACAGCTGCTGGCATTGAATGCCCAGCTAAATCTGATTAAAAAGGAGCAGGCATAGGAAATTTTGGATGCCGATAAAACTATTAAAATTTCATACTTGCGATATATTGATAACCTGCTATAATATAATTAGAAAAGGCAATCGCCACAGAGTGGTTGACCCATAGTAGATTGTAAGAACCTTCCTGACGGCCAAGTACAGGGAAGGTTTTTTGCGTTACTGACACATCAGATAAATGAATGTCAGTAGTCTATCATGACAGCTTTATGTGGGGATTACCAGAGCGAAGAAAAGTCTGGCCATACATTATAATGATAATGGCAACTATTTTTCAGGGCAAAAGAATTACCGGTATGCAGTGGTGGATGAGCTTACATATACTTATGACAATTCAGTGCAGGAGAGTTCCAACTATATTATAAAGCAGCTCCGTCACCGGGATATTTTTCTGTCCTATTTTTATAAAGTGCAGAAGGCGGTGGAAAATCTAAAGAGCGGAGATGAACTGAAGATGGATGAGGCCGGCTGTTTGGATTTGGCAGGAAACCGTGTTTTGTATTTTTCGGAGAGATTCAAGAAGGAGCTGCAGCAATTTGAAGAGAAGGGATATCATCCGGTTGGTGCCAGAGTGGATTATATTCTTTATTGGAAAGAAGAGGATAAAGAAGAGGTACCGATTGTGTTCCCGTTGGTCGGGTTTGAACGTACGCCCTTCTGTTAGGAAGAAAAGGTCTGTTAATCAAATGTCAATGACACTTTGATTAGCAGGCTTTTTTTGTGCTTTCTCACTTGAAAGAAAAGTTAAATTATGCTTGCTGGATGATTTACTTGCAAATCAACAAGTGGGAATTGGTCGGCTATTTTTAAAATGCGGAAT
This sequence comes from Clostridiales bacterium, assembly GCA_012839295.1. GTDB lineage: Bacteria > Bacillota > Clostridia > Lachnospirales > Lachnospiraceae > Mobilitalea. Next base: position 47,420 of record DUNO01000048.1, on the reverse strand, counting down.
CATTATTATCATGGAAGCTTCTGGGATAAATGACAACTGTGTTGGGTGCAGTTATCAGAAATGATGATGTTTTTGTCATTTTTGTTGATTCCCCTGATTTCAAAATAGCTATATAATAATGATATATTGGGCAAGCTATGCCTGTACTTGAGAAATAGTAAGAATAAGGCAGTGAAGAGGGTAAAGCTTATGAAAAATAAACTAAAACGGGCATCGCTACAGATCCAGTTGGTAATCGCCATCTGTTTCATTGTATTGCCGGTCAATTTTCTCCTGATCATCATCGGAAACAATACCGTAAGAAATGTGGAGCAGCGCCTGATGGATTCCCATGAAAACGAAATGAAGATATTGGAGGTCCGGCTGGAGAACATCTATAAAAATATTGACGCCGATTTAAAGAATGCACTGACCTCCGAATGGGCCAATATTGCCACGGTAGATGACAGGGAAACTCTGGAGCAACAAAATCTTGTGAATCGGTTACGCGCCCTATGGCAAAAGGACGACCTGCTGGAAGGGGGCTATCTAAAGCTGAACCGGCCTGGATATGTAAGCATTACATATAATAACAGCCTGATGAACCTAAGGCAGAAGGAGGAGCTTGGAGAGCTCCTTTCTGAAACCGATATGACCCAGAAGGGCTATAACTATGTAACCCTTAGGACGAAGTCGGGGGACTGGTATTGGATCTGGAACGTGAATTGCAATGGGTATTCCTTCGGCGTATTTGCCCCGCTTTCAGAGGTGGTGAGGCTCTTGGATGAATCCATTTCCTTAGGAAGCAGTATCTATATTGTGAGGGATAAAGTGATTACAGGCTCCAACACGGGAGCCGGAGGGGACATATCAGCTTACAAAGCAGGCATGCTGGAGTTTGGAATTGGAGAAAATGAGCTGGGCTGCAGGATTGTAAAGCTGGTTCCCGAGGAGAAGATCCGTTCCACGATTCCTGTCTGGGAGAGGCTGATGCAGAGCCTTCCCCTGGTGGCATTGGTTACGATCCCGGTTCTGCTGCTGGTGATCCGCAGGATGGTCATTCTTCCCATGAGCTATTTAAACAGCGCCATGAAGGAGCTGGAGCAGGATAACCTGGAATACCGCATTGACGAAAATAAAGCCAGGTCCGGTGAATTCCGGTATATGAACCATACCTTTAACCGGATGGCAGCCCAGATATCGGATCTCCGGATTCAAAAATATGAGACGGAGATTGAGAAGCTAAAGATAGAGACAGATAACCTGCGGCTTCAGGTGAACCCCCATCTGCTGCTGAATTCTTTAAATATGATCTGCAATCTGGCAAAGCTGAAGGAATTCCAGACCATCCAGAAATACGCCATGAGCCTGGCGGAATACTTCCGCTATGCATTAAGGAGGAATGAGGAGCTGGTGCCCCTGGCCTCCGAGATATCCTTTGTCATGAACTACCTGGAGATCCAGAAGGTCAGGTTCCCGGGAGCCTTTACCAGTGTCTATGAAATTGATGAAACGCTGCAGGACATGCGTATTCCCCCCTTTTTAATCCAGAATTTTGTGGAAAATTCCTTTAAGTACGCCCTGAAGATGGGAAGCTCCATTGAGATCATCATAGTAATACGCAGGGAGGGCAAGGACCATGCGGTCATTTCCATCGTAGATACGGGGAATGGGATGCCGGAAGAAATACTGGACAAGCTAAGAAACGGGGAAATCATCCATAATAAGACAGGAAAGCATATCGGGATCTGGAATATCAGGCGGCGGTTGAAGCTGGCTTATGGGGAGGATTATGTCCTGAGGTTAAACAGCACGGAGGGAGAAGGAACACAGGTCTGGATTAAGGTTCCTGTCTTTCGGGAGGAGGAACAGTATGAATTTATTGATAGTTGATGATGAGGTATTTGCAATTCAAGGAATTTTGGAGGACATCCATCCTTTAAAAATATATTTTCAAGAGATATTCACCGCAAACAGCTATGCCCAGGCTGTGAATATCTTCCTGGGCCATAAAATAGATATCCTGCTCTGTGATATTGAGATGCCTTACGGAACTGGCCTTGACCTGGTGGAATGGGTGAAAAGCCAGTCCCCCATGACGGAGTGCATCTTTTTGACCTGCCACGATGAATTCAACTTCGCCAAGCAGGCAATCCAGCTGCAATGCCTGGATTATGTCTTAAAGCCTGCGACCGCCGAGACGGTCAATGGGGTGTTGAGGAAGGCCATCAAGGCCATTGGGGCGAAGCAGAAGGATCAGATCTACCGGGATTATGGCAGGATTTATTTTGAAACCATAGAAGAGCAGGAGAAGGAAGGCGGTGTGGATTCCAGGCATGCCGTGGAAAAGGTGGAGGAATATATCCGGCTCCATATTGATGAGCCGCTGACCGTGGAGGAATTATCCCAGATGGTCTACTTAAGCCCAGCCCATTTAAGCCGCTTATTTAAAAAGAAATACAACATGACCCTGATCGATTATATCACCAATGAGAAGATGAAGCTGGCGAAGGAGTTGTTGGAGCGGGATGAGCTTTCCATTACGGTGATATCCGCGAAGACAGGCTATAACCACTATTCTTATTTTACGAAGATGTTTAAAAAGGTCTATGGAAAAACGCCAAGGGAATACAGGCAGTCTTTTCATGGGAAGAATTCCTGAACAGGGATCCGGAGCAAAAATGTATAAGTAATTATCAAAAATGTTGATAATTAAATCCGATTTGTTTTAGTAACAGGTTTGTTATGTTTTATTCAGAATGGGACATTTCGACTATACTAAAGGTACCAATTCAAGTTTAGGATAGGAGGAAAAAGAGGTTATGAAGAGGAAAGTATTAGCTTTAATTATGGTTGCAGTTATGTTAATGGCATCATTTGCGGGCTGCAGCAATAAGGGAGGGGAAACAGAGAATACGGGGACGGGTTCAGCAGGTACAGATTCCCAGGCTGAGGCAACATCAGCGCCGGAAAAAACGGAACACCTGATCATCACATATCTCTATATGGCAGCGGCACCGGCAGACCTTCTGAAGGTACAGGATGCAGTAAATGCAATTACCGTACCGGCCATCAACGTAGAGGTTGAGTTCAAGCCGCTGGGTATTGGTGATTCCTTCACCAACTATTCCCTGTGGATCAGCTCAGGCGAGACCGTTGACCTTATGATGCTGGCCTTCCAGGATATTAAGAACTATGTCAACAGCGGACAAATTGAGGAATTGGATGCTTATATTTCCGAGGAGGCAACACCAACATTGTACTCCTTAATGCAGGAATTCCCTATAGCAACAAGGGTAGCGGATAAAATCTACGGTCTTTCTCCGGTAGGTGTTAACTATGGTGATAAGCCAGGTATCATAATCCGCAAGGACTATTTTGAAGAGACAGGCTATGAGGTGAAGGATATCTATGCCATGGATGAACTGACAACAGTCTTTGCTGCCATTAAAGAAAAGCATCCGGAATGCTATCCTTTAAGCGCACTTGGTTCCGCCATCACGGCAGGAAACTCCCAGTTCGGCATGTACTATGGCGGAAATGCACCGGGAGGAAATATCAATGCGGGCTACTTAATGGAGGCTGACAGCACTACAATTGTAAATCTGTTTGAAACAGAGGAATATAAGAATTTCTTAAACCAGATGGCGCAGTGGTATCAGGCAGGCTATATCGTTCCTGATGCGGCGACAACGGATACCTCCAATAATGAATTATTGCAGACCGGTAAAGTAGCTGCCTATGCAATGTCACAAAAGCCGGAGCAGTTTGCTTCAGACTATGGCTTTAAAGTAACGGGCATGGCTACCGGAGCAGGCCGTATCGGAGCATTTTATGGAGCGACGAACTGGATGGTTCCCATCACCAGCTCGAATCCGGCAGCAGCGATTAAGTTTATGGATTATTTATACAGCGACAGTAATTTATCAAACTTAATTTTAAACGGTATCGAAGGAACCCATTATAAGGTGGTGGATCCGGACAATAACGTGATCGCTTTTGCAGACGGCCTTGATGCTACCAACAGCCCTTATTACAATCTTCTTGGCTTCTGGGGAGACAGAAGGAATGAGTATACCTTCAGCGCATCAGCTACCCGTCAGCAGCATGATGCCTTCACCCAGGAATGCATGAACAACAAATTTAAATCCTATGGCTTTAATTTCAACAGTGCCGATGTATCAAACCAGATACTTGCCTGCCAGACAGTGCTTGACCAGTACCAGAAAGCGCTGGAGACAGGATCCTTAGGTGATAAGTGGGAAAAAACATATAACGATATGGTAAGCCAGCTAAAGAACGCGGGAATTGACCAGGTAATTGCTGAATGCCAGAGGCAATTTGATGAATTCCTAGCACAGTAATTTACGGCAGTAAACAAATACTTGAACTCTAAAAAGAAATTGGGACTTTAAGGGTCCTGCGATTCAAAAAGGGGCCTGTGCCATCATGTGCTGACTCAGGCTCCTTTTTGCAAGCAAAAAGTGGAGGTACTATGGACACTGCAAAAAAAAGAAAAAAAATCCGGTGGAAGAAAGCGTTGCCGATCTATCTTCTGCTCCTGCCGGGTACTATATATATGTTGATTAACAATTACCTGCCGATGTTCGGTATTATCATCGCCTTTAAGAACATCAATTTTAAAAAAGGTATTTTTGGAAGTGACTGGGCAGGCTTTGATAATTTTAAATTCCTGTTCAGCTCGGGCAATGCCTGGCTGATGACCAGGAATACAATCCTTTATAACCTGGTATTCATTATCCTGGGCATCGTAATCCCTATTACGGTTGCAATACTGATGAATGAAATCCGTTCTAAGATTGCCAACCGCATTTACCAGACCCTGATCCTGTTGCCCTTCCTTATGTCCTGGGTTGTAATCAGCTATCTTGGATATGCCTTCTTAAGCCTGGAGACCGGATACATCAATGATTCCATCCTAAAGGCTTTTGGTAAGCCTCCCATTGACTTTTACCAGGATAAGACCTGGTGGCCCCTCATCATTATCTTTGTCCATCAATGGAAGGGCATTGGCTTTGGTATGGTAATCTATTTGGCCAGCGTTGTGGGAATCAGCCAGGATTACTTTGAAGCGGCCAAGATTGATGGAGCTACAAAATGGCAGCAGATTAAGTCCATTACCCTGCCCTGCTTAAAGCCCACCATCATTACCTTGTTTATCCTGAACCTGGGGCGTATGTTCTATTCTGATTTCGGTTTGTTCTACCAGCTTCCAAGGAACTCCGGTATGCTTTACGGCGCTACGCAGACCATTGATACCTTTGTGTACAATGCCTTAATGGTCCAGAATAATTATGGCATGTCCTCTGCGGCCAGCGTTTACCAGTCCATCGTAGGCTTCATCCTCGTTGTCCTTGCAAACGAAACAATTAAGAGGATCAGCCGCGAAGATGCAATGTTCTAAATAAGGAGGTTATAGAATGAACGTTAGGTCAAAAGAAGAAAAAAGATTTGAACTTGCCGGGCATATTGTTATGATTACTCTTTGCTTTTTTGCAATCATGCCCTTTTTACTCTTAATTGCCTCCTCCATTACGGACCATGATGTGGTGGTCAGGGAAGGCTATAAATTCATACCCAAGGAATTCAGCCTTGAGGCTTACCGGTATATATTTGGGGAATGGGCACAGATCGGGCATGCTTACCTGATTACAATCATCGTAACCGTCTCTGGAACCTTTTTGAGCATCATGATTACGACCATGTTCGCTTTTGGGTTAAATTATACGGATATCCCAGGCACCAAGGTGCTCTTTATCATGTGCCTGTTTACTATGCTCTTTAACGGCGGTATTGTTGCTACTTATTATACCTACAGTAATTTTATTCATATTAAAAATACAATTTTTGCCTTAATCGTACCAGGACTTATGATGGGAGCCTTTAATGTAATCCTGGTTAAGAACTATATCAAAAATAATATACCGGGAGAATTGATCGAAGCGGCGGAGATGGACGGGGCAGGTCCCATCTATATCTTTTTTAAGCTGATCATACCCCTGTCCACCCCAATCCTTGCTACCATCGGGTTAATGGGGGCGGTTATGTATTGGAATGACTGGACTAACGGCTTGTATTATATCACGAATTCGAAGCTGTACAGCATCCAGCAGCTGTTAAACCAGATGAACAGCAGCATCCAGTATCTGATCAGTAATGCGAATAATCTTGGAAACGTTGACTTGAGCACACTTCCGAGTACCACCATGCGGATGGCGATTGCCGTAGTTGCGATTCTGCCAATTTTATGCACCTATCCATTTTTCCAGAAGTATTTTGCGAAGGGGATTACGGTGGGCGCTGTGAAAGGATGAGAGGTTATGCTCCGGTTTATGTGAGTTTTTGATTTGGATGATAGGTGAACTGGATTTAGGTTGTGAGGTGAATGTGAGTGCGTATAGATACATCTGGCTTGCCTTTAACATCCCATGATTGCCAAGTACGGGCGATCATGGGAGCCCGGTCTGCGCCAGATGCATCTATACGCACTCGCATTCACCTCGTTAGTAATAGAAAAGCTTTTGTCGGGGATCATTTTTGAATGATCCTCCAAAAATTGAAAGGCACAGGTGTTAATGTGAAGATAGCTAATTTAAAGGTGAACCATATTCGAAATCCTATGGGATATGATCTGGCATATCAGAGCTTTTCCTGGTGTTATGAAGGTGATAGCAGGCAGGAGAAGAAGCCATTGGAATGCCGGGTAGAGGTTACCAGGGATCGGAAATTTAAAGATATGATCTATGACAGCGGCTTTTGCCCAGAGATACAGAATATCAGCTACGAGCTTAATATAGCCTTGGAGCCTTGTACCAGATATTATTGGAGGGTGACTGCAAAGAATAGTGCAGGGGAAGCCTGCCAAAGTGAAGCTGCCTTTTTTGAAACAGGGAAATGCGACAGGAATTGGAGCGCATGCTGGATCAGTATCAAGGATGAGAAGAAGGCAAGCCCTATAGTCAGAAAGACCTTCTCAGTTACAAAGCCTGTGAAAAGAGTAGTTGGTTATATGGTGGGGCTTGGCTTATATGAGTGCTATATTAATGGTAAGCTGGTCAATGATGGTTTCCTGCAGCCGGGCTTTCATAATTACCATCACTGGATGCAGTACCAGACTTATGAGCTGACGGATGCTGTACAGGAGGGGGAGAATGTTTTAGGATTCCTTCTGGGGGCCGGATGGTATAAAGGGCGTTTTGGAGTGAATGGTGGATTTGAGGATAACTTTGGTGAAGACTACCAGATACTCTGTGAGGTTCGGATTGAATATCAGGATGGGAGTGTGGAGGTCATTGGATCGGACAAAAGCTTCCGCTATCTGGATGGTCCCGTTATTGCCAGCAATATCTATGACGGAGAAGTCTATGATGCGATGAAGGAACCGGAGGGCTGGCTACTTCCCGGCTTTGATGCATCTGCCTGGAGGCAGGTGGAGGAGAAGGAGCCGGAGAATATCAAAGTCCTGTCTGAGCGTTATAGTGTTCCGATCCTATGCAAGGAAAAGAGGAAGGACCTTAAGGTATTACGGGGAAGTGCCGGTGAGGTGATCCTGGATCTGGGGCAGAACATCTCCGGCTGGATTGTCTTTAAGGATGTGTTAAAGGAAGGCGGAAAGCTGCTGTTAAAGCATGTAGAGCTCCTGGAGGACGGTCAAATCTGCAGGAAGAACCTATTAACTGCAAAGCAGGAATTTGAATATACCAGTGATGGCAAGGGAAGATGGATACGCCCCCACTTCACCTATTATGGCTTCCGCTATGTACAGATAGAGGGCTGGCCGGAGGCGGAGGGCTTTGAAGACTTCGAGGCCTGGGTGCTGTATTCGGATCTTGAGACCACAGGAAGTATTACCACGGGCAATCCGCTGGTGAACCAGTTCATCAGCAATGCTTATTGGAGCCAGAGGGATAATTTTGTGGACCATCCGACGGATTGCCCCCAGCGTGCGGAGCGCCTGGGATGGACGGGGGATGCCCAGATGTATTGCTCCACCGCATGCCTTACCATGGATACGGCTGCCTTCTACCGTAAATACATGAAGGATATCAATGAGGAACAAAAGCGGCTGGATGGACGGGTTCCCTTCATCGTTCCCCGGGTCAGGGCAAGGGACATGGAAGGAAAGCCGGAGCATGATACGACCTCAGCAGCCTGGTCCGATGCGGCAACCATTATTCCCTGGACAATGTACCTTTACTATGGGGATAAAAATCTTCTCCGGGAAGAATATTGGGGAATGAAGGCCTGGGTGGATTCGATTATACGGAAGGACATTGCAAATGGCGATAAGAAGCTATGGCAATGCGGCTTCCATTTCGGTGACTGGCTTGCACTTGACAATCCGGAGCCGGGGCCTTTTGGCTTGACAGACCCCTTCTATATTGCATCCAGCTATTATTTCTACAGCACGAAGCTTCTCAGTAAGGCAGCCAGGGTACTTGGGATGGCGGAGGATGCGGATACTTACGGAAAGAGGGCGGAGCAGATCAGGGAAGCGGTAATTAAGGAATACTTTGATGAGGAGGGGGTATCTAAGATTGATACCCAGACCGCCTATGTCCTCGCCATTTATTTTGACCTTGTGCCGGAGGAGGCCACGAAAAAGAATGCCTTAAAGCTGGTAGAGAAAATAGAAAAGAAGGGGGGACACCTGGACACGGGCTTTGTTGGAACCGTCTATCTCTGCCGGGCTCTTTCCAAGGCCGGCTTTGTTGATACCTCATATGAATTATTGCTGAAGGAGGACTATCCAAGCTGGCTCTACCAGGTGAAAATGGGAGCCACAACTGTATGGGAAAGCTGGGATGCACTGGATGAAACAGGAAGGCTGAGCGGTGATGCAAGCTTAAACCATTACGCATTTGGAGCCATTGTAGAATGGCTGTACCGGGATGCCTGCGGCATTAATCCGATGGAGGAATACCCAGGGTTCCAAAAGGTGCTGCTGCAGCCGAAGCCAGGCAGGAAATTAGGAGAGGCAAGGGCCAGCGTCCTGACGCCGATGGGCAGCTATGGATCAGAATGGAAATTTGTCTCGGAGCATAATGTTAAGATCAAGGTATCCATACCATTTTCAGGAGCCGCAGTCCTGCAATTGCCGGATGGCTCTGAGGTAAGGGAGCTGGAGGCCGGAGATTACGAATATGAGGTTTGCCTGGACTGAGGACAATCAAAGCTTGTAGGACAGTACGGATGAAAATGGACGGTCTTAAAGGACAATAAATTATCTCGATGGGGTTGCGATTAATCCGCTGATATTGTAAAATAATTATCATATTGCAAGCAATGAATATAAGACTCGACGAAATCTTAGGTAATTGTGAAACTGGATTAATGGCTGTGTATAGATTACACCGCATTAATCAACTTCACAGTTACCTATTTTTTTGGCCGGAATAGGGGAATTGGAGGTAGAAGCAAGAAAAGGAATTAGAGTACGGCCAGCAGTTACGCTGGGAAGCCATAAAGCTTGGAAAAAGTAACATAAGTTAATTTGTAGTAAGAAGGAGACTAGAAATGAATAGTATAAAACACAATGACATGACCACCGGAAGCCCAACAAAAATCATTATAAGGTTTGCCATACCCATGATGCTGAGCAGCATCGTGCAGCAGCTTTATAGCGTGGCGGATTCCGTAATCGTTGGACAGTTTGTCGGGAAAAATGCCTTGGCGGCAATTGGGGCGACGCAGGCTGTAATTTTTTTGATGGTCTGCCTGATCATAGGACTGACCATGGGAACCTGTATTATAGCTTCCCAGCTTTTTGGAGCGAAGGAATACGATAAGGTGAAGAATGTTGCCGGGGCGGCTATTTACATATCCTTTGGTGCCTGGATTTTAATTGCGGTGCTGGGACTTAGCTTTGCTGCGCCGATCCTAAGGGCACTTGGTACTCCGGATGAAATCTTTCATGATGCCTGGCTGTATCTGATCATTAATATGGCCTTTTGCCTTGCCCCGATTACCTATAATATGGCGGCCAATATCATGAGATCCTTGGGGGACAGTAAATCTTCATTATACGCTTTAATTGTAGCAACCATAGTAAATATTGTCCTGGATTTGATATTTGTCCTGGTGTTTGGAATGGGTGTTGCGGGGACTGGAATAGCCACGGTTATATCCCAATTTGTTTCCACTCTCCTGTGCCTGTATTTTATTAAGAAGAAGCATGAGGTGCTTCATATCGGCAGGAAGCATTTAAAACCCCATTTTGAAGTGATCGGGAGAATCATAGCTGTGGGAATCCCCATGTCCCTCCAGAACTTATTTACATCCCTCGGTATGATTGCCCTCCAAAGTATTGTAAATCGCTTTGGGACCGATGCCATAGCCGCGTATACTGCGGCAGGCAAGATAGACCAGATTGCCCTGATGCCCCTAAGCAGCCTGGGGATGGCAGTGTCCACCTTTACGGGACAGAATTACGGCTCCAGGAATTACAGCCGTATCAGGGAAGGGGTAAAATCGAGTATAAAGATGGCTGTACTGGTGGGTGTGGTTTTGGTATTGCTCATTTTTCCCTTCCGCGGCTTCTGGGCAACCCTGTTTGTATCTGCAAAGGAGACAGCTGTTATTGCGATCTGCAAGGAATACCTTGGAATTGTATCGATCTTCTATTGGCTGGCAGGGGTGATGTACGTATTTCTGTCCATGTTCCGGGGCATGGGCAGGATGGTCATGTCAACCATCAGCGCAGGCCTGGAGCCCTTAGCTAAGATTATCGCCGCATCGGCCCTCGCATACATCGTGGGGCGTGGCGGGATCTGGTTCGCCTGGCCGATTGGATGGTTCTGTGCGGTGCTGATTCCACTGGTTTTATTTATTACAGGGCGGTGGAGCAGGGAAAAGGCGCAGTGATCCTTTTATATTCCCTAAGAGACTGACTATGAATAAGGAGCTTTGTTCTATGGCTTATTTGGCTGTGGAGCAAAGCTTTCTTCATCTGGTTTTGTGATTTACGAAAAATATATAGAGAAATTCAAAGTTTTTATGGAATTTAAGTAAAAACTATTGATTTCCTTTAGGTTTTTTGGTTATAATCCTTATAAAGGAGGCGATATTATGATCATTAGACCGCAATATATGGACATACTGAAGAAATACCGAGATGTTCCGCTTGTAAAGATACTTGCGGGAATTCGCCGCTGCGGTAAATCTACTATTTTGGAAATGTTACAGGATGACCTTTTGAAAAACGGAGTCACCGCAGACCATATCATCAGCATGCGTTATACCTCAGAGGATTTTGATGATGGCATGACTGATAAGGAGATGTATAAAGGTATAAAAGAACAAATGACTGACGATGGGCGTTATTACCTTTTACTCGATGAGGTACAGGAAATAATTGGCTGGGAAAAGGCAGTTAACAGCCTGCTTGAAAATTTCAAGACGGACATCTATGTTACCGGGTCAAATTCAAAGCTGGTGTCAAGCGAAATATCTACCTATTTAACGGGCAGATATATTTCCATTCCCGTGTTTACGCTGTCCTTTGCCGAGTATTTGGACTTCAAGAAAAAGAGTGAATTATCAAAAAAGGAGCTTTTGAACGAATACCTGCGTATGGGAGGCTTTCCGATTGTGGCTGTCGGCAGCTTTGATGAAAACTCCTCATATCAGATTGTGGAGGGCATCTATAATTCCGTTATCACAAATGATATCACCAAACGGCATAACATCACGAACTTTGATTTGTTTAACCGTGTTGTAAAATATGTGGTTGAGAACGTCGGCAAAACCTTTTCTGCAAATGCAATCGTGAAGTTCTTAAAAAGCGAGGGGCGCTCCCTATCCGTTGAAGCCGTGTATAACTATCTACAGTGGCTGGAGAAAGCTTTTGTAATCTATCGCTGTCAGCGATATGATTTGCAGGGCAAGTCCGTATTAAAAACCCAGGAAAAATTCTATCTTGCGGATGCCTCCCTCAAATACTGTATCATGGGCTTCAACCCGAAATCCATAGCTGCAATGCTTGAAAATATTGTTTACTTTGAGCTTCGGAGAAGGGGCTACGAGGTGTATATCGGTAAAAACGAAACAAAAGAGGTGGATTTCGTAGCGGTGCGGCGGGATGAGCGCATTTATATCCAGGTGTGCCGCAATCTGCCGGAGGAATCGGACAGAGAGCTTGCAAATCTTCTCGAAATAAAAGATCATTATCCCAAGTATGTTGTAACGCTGGACGAATTCGCCGCAGGCAATGTCAATGGCGTAAAGATGGTCCACTTGGCAGATTTTCTGCTCAGTAACGAGTATTGAAATACAGGATCCACGGAATGGTTGATGTGAATAAGGAGGTGGTGGAGGCTTTGATCAAGGAATTGGATCAGTGTGTAGAAAGCGGACGATCTACAAGGGGCGGAAAACAAAAGAATTATGAGCCGGAGTATCCATGGGTTCAGATTAACTGGAGGTAAGAAAAGGATATCGGAAAGGTGAAACCAAGTGCACTTCAGTCAAAACATACTGTAGTAAGTTTGTTTTGACTGAAGTCAATTTCCATTCTAACATTTGGCGCCGCCTTTGGTCTGAATTTGCAAAATATCATGTTTCCAATCCAGAAGCTCCATGCCATACAACACCGATTCCACATAATCCATACCGAGTCGTTCAATCGTGTCAGAGAACCGCTCACCGCTTTTGCCTTCTTTTTTGAATAAGAGAATAGATTTTTCAATGATATCCAATGCTTCGGTTTCCGATACGGGTCTGGAGAGTGGGGAACCTTGACGGACTTGCTTGCCCCATCGTCCTCCAACATAGACCTTGTACTGCATTTCAAGACCTTCCAAAGCAGAGAAATGGCATTTCTCTATGCATTTCCCGCAACCATTACAAATTGAGTAGTCGATTTGTATTTTTTTATCCTTGACCGAGGCGGCTCCAATGGGACAGATATCCACAACCCCGCATTTCGAGCATCCCCTGCAGTTATCAAGAATCAACTCGGGCGACTGGATAGCGACAATGCCAATGTCGTTCAGATCCGGCTTGATGCAATTGTTGGGACACCCACCCACGGCGATCTTAAATTTATGCGGGAGCGTAACCTGACGGTATCCCTCGTAAAAGCGCTGGTGAATGATTGTCCCCAGGGTGGCGGTATCGCACAGGCCGTTGCTGCAGGTGGTTCCCTTACAGACAACGATTGGGCGTACCTTAGAGCCTGTCCCGCCGGTTTTTAGCCCATGCTCTTCCATAAACTGAACCATTTCCGGTATTTTTTCAAAGGGAATCCCTTGGATTTCCAGTGTCAGCCGCACGGTCAATGCGATGTTTCCGTTTCCGAACCGCCTTGCAGCCTCGGTCACAACCGCCATTTGTTTTTCGGACAAAATCCCGTTTTCGGTAATCACCCGACCGGAAAAATTGCGGGTTCCTTTGTTATAGAGGAAACCCTGCCCCTTCACACTTTTGGTTTGTTCTGCGGTAAGAAAGGAAGCAAACTTGACACTTACTGCCTGAGCCTGAGAAGAACAGGCCATCGGATTGGGGTAACAAGGAGCAGCAGGAGGTGTCTGCTTTCCCACAACTGTTTGATAGACATGGTATCCGCCGGAAAGATTGGAGCAGGAAAACCCGTGAGCCGACAAAATCCGGCAGGCAATATAGCTACGCAAACCAGTCCGACAATGGACAAAGATGCGCTTGGAGGAATCCAGGCTCTGCAAATTCTGCCGGAGTTGATCCAAAGGAATATGAACCGCTCCCCTGATATGTCCATCCTGAAATTCCTCCGGTGTTCTGACATCCAAAAGGATGACGCCGCTGTCTACTTTCAGTTTTTCTATATCGTGCCAATGGTGAATTGCCACTTTTTCTTGCAGAATATTTTCAATTACATATCCTGCAAAATTCACGGGGTCTTTGGCCGACCCGTAGGGAGGTGCATAGCAAAGCTCCATATTTGTCAGATCATGTGCCGTCATGCCGGCTCGGATAGCAGTTGCCATGACATCACAGCGCTTGTCAACACCGTCTTGCCCGATGATTTGCGCGCCTAGAATTTTGCCGGTTGTCTTTTCAAATATGGTCTTAATGACCATCTCCGACCCGCCGGGATAATACTTAGCGTGAGATGCGGAATAGGTAAAGCTCTTTTCATAATCCAACCCCATCCCAGCCGCTCTCTTTTCACTCATACCGGTGACCGCAACCGTAAGGTCAAACACTTTGATGATAGAGGAGCCCTGCGCACCCTGATAAGTGCTGGGGATACCACAAATATTGTCCGCGGCGATGCGGCCCTGCTTGTTGGCGGGGCCAGCCAAGGGAATCATGGCCTTTTGTCCGGTGATAAATTCGGTGGTCTCAACAGCGTCTCCAACGGCATAGATATCCGGGATAGAGGTCATCATATGTTCGTTTACTATAATGCCGCCCCGCTCGTTCAAAGCGATACCGGAGTCCTTCAAAAATGCCGTATCCGGCTTTACGCCGGCAGAAAAAATCACCAAATCGGCATTTAGGCTCCCCTCTGTCAGAACAACCTGGGTGTGATCCTCTGTGGCTTCAATTTTTTTGACGGCATTGGATAAATAAAGCTCAATCCCTTTTTCCAGCAGATGATGATGCACGAAGGCTGCCATATCAAAATCCAGAGAAGCCATCAGATGCTCCTGCATCTCCACGATTGCCACATCCAGACCGGCATCTTTTAAGTTTTCTGCCACCTCAATGCCGATATAGCCTCCACCCACAACAACAGCTCGGTTGGCCCCGTATTCCTGGATATACTCCATGATGGCCAGCATGTCCGGAATATTGCGCAGCGTAAAAACATTGGCGCCATCTGCTCCGAGGATAGTGGGGACAACGGGTTTCGCACCCGGAGAAAGAATTAACTTATCATAAGCTTCGGTATAAGTTTCGCCTGTCCCGTGATTTCTTACCGTTATATTTTTTGCATTATAGTCCACCGCCAGAACCTCTGAAAAAATGCGTGCATCAACCCGGAAGCGGTTATGGAAGCTCTCTGGTGACTGCAAAACCAGGTCATCCTGCTCCTTGATCGCTCCACCTATATAGTAGGGCAGGCCGCAATTTGCAAAGGAAATATACCTGCCGCGCTCCAATAAAATAATCTCCGTATCTTCATCCAGACGGCGCAAACGGGCTGCAGCCGATGCGCCTCCGGCGACGCCGCCGACAATTACTGTTTTCATACTTGACACCCCTTATAATTTTTACTATATTATAAACTTGAATATTTATAGTGTAAAATATATAATATAAATAAAAACGATAGGGATATTACTATAGGTGATGAAATGACGATACGAACCATGGAGATTTTTCAGGCGGTAGCGCACCATATGAATATGAGCAGGGCGGCAGAGGAGCTGCACATCGCCCAACCCACTATCAGTCAGGCAGTCCGGGAGATTGAGAGTGAATACCAGGTTTTATTGTTTAACCGGATTGGGAAAAAGTTGTATATTACCGCGGAAGGCCTGCGCCTTTTGGACTATATTCAGCAAATTCTGAGCCTGAACGGTGCAATGGACCAGGAGATGAACGGGCTGGCATTGTCTCCACATTTTTCTGTAGGAGCTACCATTACAGTCGGTCAGAGCGTTCTGGCACCTGTCATGCGCCGTTTTGAAGCGAGAAACCCCACTGTGTCCGTTTCGGTGCTGGTGGACAACACGGCGGTTATCGAAGAAAATCTATTGACGGGTAAATTGGATTTTGCCTTCGTGGAAGGCCAGACAAAGCACAAGGACATTCTGTTGCGCCCATTGCTGGATGATAAACTTGTTTTGGTTTGCCACAAAAGTCATCCGCTGTCAGTCCGGGAAAACATCCGGATTAAGGATATCCTGGAATATCCGTTTTTGGTTCGGGAGGATGGAAGTGGCACACGGGAGCTTTTTCAAAAGGAATTGGAAAAGCACAAAGCGCTGATTCACGTGAAATGGACATCACACAGCTTTGGTTCCATTCTTTCCGCTTTATTAGAGAATCTCGGAATATCCGTACTGTCGCAGCGTGTTGCGCTACCCTATGTGGGGCAGGGGGAACTGCATGAAATCAATATATCCGATATGTCGTTGACACGAAGTTTTTCACTGGTACACCATAAAAGCAAATATTTGACGGAGCATATGAAATCACTGATTAATGAATTTGCCGGTGCCCAAAACTGTTAAGCGGACTTGCCGTCGACAGACTGCCTTCCTAAGAATCTTCTCAAAGCATAGGAAAGCCGGGGAACGTTACTTCCTCGGCTTTCTATTATCTGCTTGTTTTTTGGGTGGTGATGTAGATTTTAACAACGGTATGGGATTCATTCGTGGCAATGATGTTCACCCTGGCCGCCGCAATCATGTCCATCACCATGATGATGTTCACCGTGGTGATTGCATGCGACATCCGGATTGTACTTCAAGTTACCAGCCAGCAAGTCGGCTACGGCCTTATCCGCATCGCCGGAAACTCCGCCATACAACTCAATACCTGCTTCGGCAAGAGCACGTTTTGCTCCATCGCCAATACCGCCACAGATTAGCGTATTTACACTGCCTTTTTTCAGGATGTCAGCCAATGCGCCGTGGCCGCTGCCATTTGTGTTCACGGTTAAAGTCACCTGAACCTTGCCGTTCTCTATGTCATAGACCTTAAACCGTTCCGTGTGCCCAAAGTGTTGAAACACATTTCCATCTTCATATGCTACTGCGATTCTCATTTTTGCCTCCATTTCTTCAAGTAGATCGGTTACTTATTTAGGATGTCATCGTCAACAGTTCTATGGTTCCCGCATCGGTAGCGGCTGCCAGCTTGGGGGTGATGGGCTATCCGGTTTTCTATCCCCACAATTTTCTACGCTACATCCAGAGCAGCTTTCTTTGCATTGTTCACTCAATGTTGAACTCTTCCTTTTCGCTTCGAGAATTTTTCCATCTGCAGCAGCCTTTGCCGCAGGATGGATTATGGTGCTCGCAAAACCGTACATCACCGCCTCCAATTTTCAGAGGGCGCCCCTCGACGATACACTGAGCCAATGTTTTTCTGGCGCTGGCGTATATCGCCTGCACGGTGGTGCGGGCAACCTCCATTTGTTCTGAGCATTGCTCCTGTGTTAGCCCTTCTAAGTCAATCAGGCGGATGGCCTCGTATTCGTCAAAGGTCATTGTAACTACTTGTCCTTCTCCTCCGCACGGCTTGAAGCTTGTACATCGTGGGTGCGAGCATACACGCCGATGTTTCCGGGGTCTTGGCATTCCATCACCTCATTTCACTCGATTTTATTATTGACATATGACAATAACTATTATACTCTGTTTTCGATATATGTCAATAACAGGGCAGGTAGTAATCACATTACGGGTTACTACCTGCTTCACTGTCTGGGGGTTATTATTTGGATTATCATCCGTCGGAACGGAGTTTACGGATCTTATCACCATTTCGGAAATGACACCAGGCTCCATCTCTATCAACTCGGCCACCTTCGTGGGAACCCGAGTCGCAGATCCAGGCGGGGCGCTGGTATCTACATTGGGGTGTATCCTGCCCTCCTGTGTGATACAACTATTTTAGTCCCGCACATGGAATCCGGGATTTTAGGAAAAGGAACCAGCCAATCAGAGAAATGGCTGAAAACACGACGATTATAGTGCCCAGGCCTGCTACAATATTGCCCCAGGACAGTGAGGAAATTAACATCCCGATGCATCCGAACACCGTATACATGGTGTTGATGACGGAGGAGGCTGAACCGGAATCCCCTTTCTGCTGTTCAAAGAGGAGATTCATGCTAAAGGGCCGGATTGTGGTACAAATCAGGGAAAAAAGT
Source organism: Clostridiales bacterium (assembly GCA_012839295.1). Lineage (GTDB taxonomy): Bacteria > Bacillota > Clostridia > Lachnospirales > Lachnospiraceae > Mobilitalea. Next base: position 29,614 of record DUNO01000048.1, on the reverse strand, counting down.
AAAAAGGAGCATAGGAACAGCACAGGTGCAAGAGTGCCTATGGCCATAACCAGCAAACCGCTTAAGATACTCAGCAGGAAGCAGCCTGACGCAAAAAGCTTCTTGTTCATGCCGCTTAAAAACCGGACATAGATTGTCGGGCCAATAATGGTAATCAGGGCATTCGTAGCAAAAAAGTAGCTGTAGCTCTTTTCGCTGAGGCCAAAATAATCGATGTAAATGTAGGAGGAAAGAGCAATATACCCCATGAAAGGCAGGGAGCTTAGGGCAAAAAGCAGTATGGGGATAAAAAAGCTCTTATTTCTGGCAACTACAAGCAGGCGGGCAAAGGAGCCGGCTAAGGTTCCCACATAACGGTTCTTGGGGCTTAGGGTTTCCTGGAACAAAAGAGTAAGTACCAGATATAGGATGCCAATGGCCGATAATGTCCAGAAGGCTCCCTTCCAACTGGTATATTGTAAAAGGATGGCGCCTACCACCGGTGCCAGCATGGGAGCCAGCCCGGAAATTGTCTGGGAAATGGCAAGGATGGATTCCCGCCTCCTGCCCTGGTAGCAGTCCTTAATGATGGCCGTGGATACGGAGGTAATACCTCCGGCTCCAATCCCCTGGACCGCCCGGAAGATAATCAGGAGATATACATTTGTGGAAAGTGCACAGAGAATACTGCCCGACAGATAGATGATACCGCCGGATACCAGAATGGGTTTACGCCCATATTTGTCGCTTAAGGGTCCCCAGAAGAGCATGCCGATTGCATAGCATGCAAAAAATACGCTGAGGGTAAGGTTAGTAATACCGGTGGTGCTGCCAAAATAAAGGTTCATATTCGGTAAGGCCGGCAGGTATAAGTCTGTGGACAGGGGAATGAACATATTCATTAATGCAATATATAAAATCAACCCGATTTTTCCAAGATATTTTTGACCGCTTGCTAAAGCGTTCTCGTTATGTAGCTCATTCATAGGTAAAGTCTCCTTCTTTGTGGAAGCTTTGGCCTCCTTAAATACTGATAAATACGGAGCACCTATAATGCATAGGAATATGATGAATGCATTGGGTGCTCTTTATTATGATACGGGAATAAGGCTGGAAGTGCAATCCTTTTCTTAAAATTACCCTACCGGAGTTTTGATGGAGAAGGTGCATTGTTGCATACTTGGTTAGACTTATATTGACTGTTGGGGATATCAGTATTATAATATCGATATATAGTCGAAAAGGAGGCTAAATCCTCCTAAAAAGAAGGAGGCTTGAAATGATTGAGAATGTAAGACAAGTGGTAACAACCCAGGCGTTATACAGGATGCCATATTATATACAGCAGCTGAGGGTATTGCAGGAACAAAGGATTGAGACGGTATCGGCTCCAAAGATTGCGGAGCTGCTGAATTTGAATGAGGTACAAGTTCGGAAGGATTTTGCGGCGGTTTATTCTGCCAAGGGGAAACCGAAAACCGGTTTTAATGTGGCAGAATTATTAGACAGCATGGAGGAGCTCCTAGGTTATAATAACTCGGATGAAGCCGTCATTGTCGGCGCCGGTTCACTTGCCCACGCTATCATGACACATGAGGGCTTTCAGGATTATGGACTTAAAATTGTTGCAGCCTTTGATACGGATGCGGACCGCATAGGTACGGATATTAACGGAATCAAGATATTGGCAGCAGATAAAATCAGTAACCTTTGCAGGAGGATGAAGATTCATATCGGCATCATAACAGTGCCTGCATACCGGGCGCAGGTAGTATGTGACCAGCTGGTAGCCGGTGGGGTCCTTGCCATCTGGAATTTTGCCCCGGTACATCTATCCGTACCGGACCACATCCTGGTCCAGAATGAAAACCTGGCTGCATCCCTGGCAATGCTGTCAAACCATCTGAAGCAGGCTCTTGGGGCTGAAGCTTAATCCTTCTGAAGGATTAAAAATGTAAAAGCATAGAAAGTTGGAAGGAATATGAATACACAACATTTAAAATATGCAATTGAAGTGGAGCGGACCTGTTCCATCACACAGGCGGCAGAGAATTTATATATGGGGCAGCCCAGCTTAAGCAAGGCGATCAAGGAGCTGGAGGATTCCCTTGGCTTTACCATATTTGAGCGAACCTCCAAGGGTGTGACGCCGACACAGAAAGGAATAAAATTCTTATCTTATGCAAGGAATGTGCTGAACCAGATAGAGAAGATGGAAGCCTTGTCGGATACGGCTGACCTGGATGCACAGAATTTCAACATATCCATTCCCAGGGGCAGCTATATAGCGGACGCCATTACAAATTTTATTGCCGAACTGGACCAGGATAAGGGTATCCGTGCAAATGTGCAGGAGACAAACTCAATTCAGGTGATCAATAATATCATAGACGGACCCTTTAATTTGGGAATCATACGCTATCAGACGGAGTATGAGAATTATTTTGTGGATTATTTGTCTGAAAAGCAGCTGCGCTTCGAGCCCATCTGGGAATTTGAATACCTGGTGCTCATGTCCGGGAAGCACCCCCTGGCAAAAGAGGAGAGGCTGGATTACCGGGAGCTCAGGAAATATACTGAGATTGCACATGGGGATACCAGCATCCCTTATATCATGCAAAATAACAGTGCAAAACCGGACGCGGCAGCGAAATCCCCGAAGTGCATCTATGTATATGAAAGATGCAGCCAGTATGATCTGTTATCTACGATACCTACCACCTATATGTGGGTCTCCCCGATACCTGAAAAATGGCTGCAGCGCTATGATTTAATACAACGGAGGTGCAAGGCATCCGGGCAGCGCTATAAGGATGTATTTATTTATCCGAAGGATTACAAGCTCACGGAGCTGGACAGGAAATTTATCGATAAATTATCAGAGGCTAAGAATGAAGTGACCTTTAAAGAGTATAGGTGAATTATATCCATCGACGGATAGCGTTGAAATTTGATGGAAGATGTGAAATTCCCCCTTGGTATCGAAAGCCCGAATTCCAAAATTCCACACCGAAGGACAGAAAGAACTAAAAAGTTATTTCATCCCTGTAATTAATGGATTGTCAATGATTACAGGGGTTTTTATTTGCCTTTTTGACCAAAGATGGCTGGCGCGCTGATTACATACATTTGTAAATTATATATTTCGTTTTAGATTTTACATGTACTTAAAAAGTAATCCTATGTAAAATTGAAATGTATTAAATAAGGGGCCAGAGGAGACAGGAGGAGTAGGAGTGGAAGAAACAATATTAGAATTAAAAAATATTGTGAAAGCTTTTCCAGGAGTAAAGGCGTTAAATGGGATAGATTTTAATTTGAAAAGCGGAGAGGTGCATGCCATATGCGGAGAAAACGGGGCGGGTAAGTCAACCTTAATGAAGGTGGTGTGTGGCGTCCATCAACCGGAAGAAGGAACCATGTCTGTAAACGGAACCTTGGTAGAATTTCATAATCCAATGGAAGCATATGAAAAAGGGGTTTCTATTATTTTTCAGGAGACCAGTCTTTTTGAGGAAATGACGGTATTGGATAATTTGTTTTTAGGCCATGAGGTCAGTAAAAAGGTTGGGCTGATTTCTGTTATTGATTATGAAACAATGAGGCATAAGGCAAATGAAATATTTCAAAGGCTAAACACGGAAATGAATTTAAATGAGCAGATAAAAAACCTGGGGGTTGCCGGGAAGCAGATGGTGGAAATCGCCAAGGCACTTACCTTTAATGCTAATATTATCATTTTCGACGAGCCGACAGCCTGCTTAACCCAGAGAGAGGTCACTGCATTATTCCAAATAATCTCAAACCTAAAAAAAGAGGGCTTTGGAATTGTATATATAAGCCACCGACTGGAAGAAATCTTTGAGATGTGTGACAGGGTTACGGTAATCCGGGATGGCCAATACATTTCCACAAAGGCTGTGAAGAATACGAATAAAGACGAACTGGTTGCTGAAATGGTCGGAAGAAAAATGGGATCCTATTATCCTAAAACGGAAACAGAGATAGGAGAAGAAATATTCAGGGTCAAGGGCTATTATGATGATGGGTTCTTAGATAATATATCCTTTCATGTAAGAAAGGGTGAGATCCTTGGCTTTGCAGGTCTGGCGGGGGCAGGAAGAACAGAATTAATGGAGTCTGTCTGCGGTTTTACCGGACATGCGGCAGGAGAAATTCATTTGGATGGGAAAAAAATTGAGATCCGAAATTATAAGGATGCCAAAAGCCACGGAATCGTATATGTTTCAGAAGACAGGGGCAAATATGGGCTAATTACAGAAATGAGCATTGAACAAAATATCACATTGCCCCAGTTAAAGAACTTTGCAAATCAATTGAGCCTTTTGGACAGGAAAAAGGAAGGCGAGGTTGGAGCAGAGTACATACAGGAGATCGGAATTAAGGCTCCCAATTCGAGATTTTTAGTAAAAAACCTTTCCGGCGGCAATCAGCAGAAGGTATCCGTAGCAAAAGCATTGGCATTAAAGCCGAAGATCCTTATTTTGGATGAACCGACACGGGGTGTGGATGTAAATGCAAAAGCGGAAATCCATAGAATCATAAGTGAGCTTACCCAAAAAGGCCTGACTATCATTATGGTTTCATCAGAATTACCGGAATTAATAGGGATGTGCGACCGGATTTATGTAATGAAAGAGGGTAGGCTTGTAGGTTGCTTTGACAGGGAAGAGGTTACCCAGGAAAAAATACTTGCATTAGAGCTGGAATCTGAGAGAGTATAAAGTTTGGAGTACTCCCGGAAAATCAGCCACGCGTGCAGGGGAGCCGGGAGTATCCGTTTAAGAAGAGAGGTATCTGTGATGATTAATAAAAAAGCCCTGACATCGGAAGCATATCTGGGATTATTCTTAATGCTAATATTGGCGGTCTTAGGTATCTGGGCAAAAGGATTTTATTCGATAAATAATGTTATTAGCTTGTTAAATGCCTATAGCTATATTTTAATAGCTTCCATAGGCATGAATATGATTATTATTACATCCAACATTGATGTATCCACAGGGGCATTAATCTCCGTGGTATGTATTGTTATAGCAGCCTTTGGAAAAATAGGGCTTCCATTTGGATTGTTATTGCCCATAGCCATGCTGGCCGGGGTAATACTGAGCACTTTAAATGGTTTATTTATTACAAGCCTGAAAATACCTGCAATTGTTGCAACCCTTGCAACAACCCAGATCTTCCAGGGGGTTCTGCCCCTGGTAGTGGAGGGCTCTATTTATGATCTGCCGGCAAGCTTTACCTGGCTTGCCTTTGACGCAAAGCTATTTGGAATGATTCCCCTGAGCCTTTTTATGTGTCTTATTGTAACAGTGGTTTTTATCCTGTTTATGAGGTATTCCAGGTTTTCTAAAAAATTATATGCCATAGGGAATAATAGGACAGGTGCGAGGCTATCCGGGATTAATGTAAATAAAACAATCGTACAGACCTATGCCATAGCGGGGGCATTATTTGGAATCACGGCAGTAATTATAGCGACAGCAGGGCAAAGGGTTACGACAACCATGGGAAGCGGCCTGGAAATGACATTTATAGCAGCCGTGGTATTAGGTGGAACCAATACTGCGGGAGGCTCCGGAAGAATTTTTGGCACGGTAATCGGGGCGCTTATCCTGGCGGTCATCGCTCCTGCAATTAATTACCTGGGCATTTCCCCAAACTGGTCTGATGCAATCAAAGGAACGATTATTATTGTATCGGTAGTTGTTAGTACAGCGAAATATAGGAAGAGAAAAAGGAAGCTTTGCATGAGTGCAGAATAAGGCAGGTGGTGAGAAATGAACGGAAAAAGAAAAATTTTAAAATTCACATTTAATAAAGCCCTGTTTGGAATCTGGATTCTTATATTTGCGGCAATTGCCCTAAAAAATCCTTCCTTTTTATCGGCTCCTTATATTATCAATGTGATGCTAAGAAATATTGTAGAAATTGCTATCGTAGCTCTTCCGATGACCTTGATTATTATTACCGGAGGGATTGACTTGTCCGTAGGGAATATTATGGTCCTTGCTGCAATGCTTGGAGGGATATCGGCTCCCTTTCTGGGAGCTGGTGGAGCAATCATGATTACCTTATTTACAGGCTTGGTATGTGGATTTGTCAACGGGATTTTAATTGCTAAGATAAAAATATCCCCCATGGTAGCTACTTTGGCAACCATGTTCCTGTTCCTGGGGTTAGGAAGAGGAATCTCAAAGGGAGGAAGCATTTACTCCTATGGATTTAGTGAATTTATGGGGAATACGTCCATAGCCGGCATTCCTTTACAAATATGGTTATTTCTATTGTTGGCAGCTTTATTTGTAGTAATCCTCAGCAGGTCAATATTGGGAAGGGCCTTGTATGGGATCGGTTTAAATTCAGATGCTGTAAGATATGCGGGAATTAATACTGAAAAAATATTGATAGGTATTTACACAGTTTGCGGACTTATGTGCGGACTGGTTGCCTTTATCTGGCTGGGAAGGTTTACAAGCATTAAATATGATGCAGGGATCGGCTTTAACATGAAGGTTATTACGATTGTAGTGCTTGGAGGAACGAGTATCAATGGTGGAATTGGAGATATGAAAGGAACCATACTTGGAACCTTGATTATAGCAACCCTAAATAGCGGGCTTACGGTACTGAATATCCCGATTGATATACAAACGATAGTTCAGGGAAGTGTATTGATTATTGCATTAATATCCTATGCCATTATCAATGAAAGGACAAAGCGAAAAACAGTTGTTAAGATAAATGAAAAAGAGGAACTTATTTAGGGGAAGGTATTATTAAAAAATATATTATATTAAAGAAAGGGTGGTAGTATTATGAGAAAGAGAAACTTAAAAAAATGTATGGCAGCTTTGCTGCTGGGAGCTTTGCTGGTTCCGTCCCTGTTAGGCTGTTCCAAGACAGATACGACTGTAAAAACCGGAGTAGACAGTAAGACGGAGGAGTCCGGAAAGAAAGAAGTTATTGTAGCGATGCTTCCAAAATTCAAAGGAGAAAATTACTTTGACGCTTGTAAAATCGGTGCGGAGGAAGCGGCTGATGAATTAGGGATCACCTTGTTTTATGATGGACCTTCCCAGGACCAGGCAACCAATCAAAAGCAGGTGGATATTCTGGAAGGATGGATTGCACAAAAGGTGAATGTTATTATAGTATCACCCAATGACCCCACTGCAATCGCGCCTACACTGAAAAAAGCACAGGCTGCCGGAATTAAAGTAGTAACCTTTGATGCAGATGCCCAGGAAGATGCAAGGGATTTATTCGTAAACCAGATTACGGCAGAAGCAGCAGCGAAGGGACTTCTTGACGCAGCAGCACGTGATCTGAAGGAAAAGGGTTATGGGGATTCACAGAAGGCAAATATCGCTCTTGTATCCAGCAGCGGAACGGATGCAAACCAAACAGCCTGGCAGGCAGCTATGAATGAGCTGTTAGCAACGGATGCCTATAAGTTTATGGTAATCAAAAATGAAGAAACTGATGTATATTTCCCGGGAACGGATGAAACAAAGGTGAATAGTGAATGCGCAACCTTAATCAGCCGGATGGGAGAAGGAGAAGATAAAATCCAGGCAGCAATCGGACTTTCCTCTATGGCAACGCCTGCTTTAGGGGCACAGTATCAGTCTGCTTCCAGCAAACCTAATAAGGATAAGGTTTCCTTAACAGGGCTTGCAACCCCCAATGCTTTAAAAACATATATCAAGGATGAAGGAAATCCTTTAAATACCGGTGTTCTTTGGAATTGTATGGATCTGGGATATTTAGCAGTGCAATCAGGCTATCAGTTAGTAACCGGTGATATTACCTCTGATTCCAGCTCGATAGAAGCAGGAAGATTAGGAAAAAAAGAAATACATGACAAAATGTGTGTATTAGGGGATGCCCTGGTATTTGATGTAACAACAGTTGACGGGTTTGATTATTAATTTAAGAAGTAATATTTGACTAAATTAAAAAAGTAATATGCTTGGTTAAATTGAAAGAAGCAATATATTTGGTTAAATCTAGGAAGCAATATATAGGAGGGTTGTTTAAATTATCTTGAGGATGATGTACAACAACCCTCTTTTTATATTATAGGGACATAATACATGTTCTTTATAATCCGGAAGCCTGGGCATAAATCCGGTCAGCTCTCCTGATAGGAACATAATATGTGTTCTTTATAATCGAGATGCACGGCGCAAGTGCAGCGCCTTTTATTAGAAGTTTGGAATGCAACTTCCGGTAACTTGTATTATAATGAGGAAAAAGCAGCAGATAGGATGAGGTTATGAAAAAGAGGACCATGAGCACCAGACTGTCAATAAATTATGCCCTACTGATTATCATTATGATTGGCTCTCTGGCGATTATTTTTTATAAATATAACCAATACAAGATTTATGAAGAAGGCATGAACCATCTTAGGCAGATATCGGAATCCAGCATGCAGCAAATAGACAGCAGGCTTACTAATATGGAACAGGTTACTGTAGAGGTATTATCGAATAATGAATTTATAAAGGCCTGGGAAGCTTATAGCCTTGCTCCTGATAAAGCGAATGAAGAAATAATTAAAACGATTTTAAGCAATGCTTATATCAATAGAAATGATATACGGCGGGTCACTGTATTTTCGGAGAATGGGGTATTCTGCAGTATGGGAAAAACGGATGCTTCCAAGGAGCTGGTAAAAGGGCGGGCAGAATATATACAGCAATATTATCATTTAAATGTAATGAACAGCAGGGTATTTTTAAGCTCCGATTTGGATTTTTGGAACAGGGCAAGCAAGGATCAGGTGGTTTCAGAGATAAAACCGATTAAAGACCAAAATGCCGTTATTATTGGCTATATTGAAATCCAGCAAAACCTGCTTTATATGAATCGGATCTGTGACATCAAATGGAATGGGAACCTTCTAAAGGTTCTTATATTTACAGGGGACAATGATGATTTTTTTTATAGCAACAGTGAGGCAGAGGAAAGCTATATCAGGGAAGTTGCGGCCAAAACAAAGCAGTATACAAAAGTGAGGGAAGAGGATAAGAGAATCTTATATACAGTGTCCTCCAATTATTATACGGCCAGGGCAGTATTTGTTTTGGAAAAAGGGATTTTAAACTATGCTATGCAGAGTATTTTAACTGGAATCCTGGTATCTGCCGTGTTATTAATTCTGTTAACAACGATTTATATCATTATTATAACCAGGAGGGTTATGGAGCCCATTAATATCCTCACAAAAAGGATGGCTTCTACAGACCTGTATAATATAAACGAAAAAAATCCTATCATGATAAGGGACCGTGAAACAGAAATATTGGTCAATTCCTTTGATGAAATGACAAAACGGTTACAGGAAACAATAAAAAGGCAGAAGAAAATGGAGGAGGCCCAGGTAAAAACCCTGTTTAGCATATTACAATCGGAAATAGGCCCCCATTTCTTATACAATACCTTAGGCAGTATCGCAAATATGTGTGAGCAGGGAGAAACAGAAGCCGCAGCAGATGCCTGCTACAGCCTGACAGAAATTTTACGTTACTCCTCGGATTATGCAGTTTCTGAAGTACAGATTAAGGAAGAAATAAATAACTTAAAAGCTTATTTTGCCATTATGAAGAGCCGGTATCGCCAGAGGCTTGAATATGAGCTTACTCTGGATGAAGAAGCAAAAAATCTTTTAATTCCTAAGCTGACTTACCAGCCCCTGGTGGAAAACGCCATACGCTACAGCCTTATGGAAAAAAAGCAGGTAGTCGTCAAAGTATATACGGTGCTGTTGGGAAATGAAATGATTATTGAAATAAAAGACAATGGCTGTGGAATTTCGGAGGAGACGATTAATTCCATTGATGAAAAAATAAAGCAAATGAAAATGTCAAGTGGGGAAGACGATTTTACCAATAGTGTATCCTTTGGGGGGATGGGCTTAAGCGGAACCTTAATGAGGTTAAGTATATACTACGGAGATAAATTTTCGTATTTAATAAGAAATAATAATGATGAGGGCGGAATTACAATTCTTCTAAAAATGAATATCGTTGGATATAGGTAGGTGAAAAAAATAATGTATACAGTACTCCTGGTAGATGATGAACCTGCAATTTTAAGCATGGAGAAACGGGCCATTGCAAACCGGATCGAGAATTTTAAAGTAATCGGGGAAGCTTACTGCGTAAGCCAGGCAAAGCCAATCTATGAGCAATTCAGACCGGATGTGATCCTTACGGATATAAAAATGCCAAAGGAAAGCGGGATAGAATTAATTAAATACATTATGTCAATCGAGGATAATAAGTCTGTCTGCGTATCCGTAAGTGGCTATTCCGATTTCCATTTTGTGCACGATTCCTTTGTCTATGGTGCCTATGATTATTTACTAAAGCCTGTAGACCCGCAAAAAATGCAGGATTTGTTTGCGAGAATCGAGAGACTGCTGGATTCAAATAAAAAGGAAATGCCTGTAAGTCCTTTAGTAACCTCCAAATTAAAAGGGAAAGAGCTGGTCAGCAACATTGAAAATTCTGTCATAAAAAACATCGCAGGGGATAACAGCATCTTATCCGTATGCAACAGGTTTGGGATCAGCCAGCCTTATTTAAGTAAAATTTTTAAGAAGGAGAAGGGCTGTACCTACAATGAATACCTGATAAATATGAGGATTGAAAAGGCCAAGGAGCTTTTAGAAAAGGATGAGGAGTTTTTAATAGGAGAAATAGCCAGCTCCCTGGGATTTTCAGACCAGTTTTATTTTAGTAAGGTATTTAAATCAATGACAGGCCTGACGCCAAGGGAATATAGAAATAAAAAGGCGTAGAATTTGTTTTTGAATATTATATAATTATGCTTGGATTTTACATGTACCATTAGAAGCCCCCGAGCTATAATAGGAGACAAAGAAAGCTGATATATATGGCAAGGAGGAGATCTAATGATTACAAATCGGGAACGCGAGCTACAGACATTGAATTTTCAAAAACCGGAAGGGGGCAGGGGTGCAGTTGAGGAAACCTTTTATCCCTGGGTACTGACAACAAACCGGTTTAAAGGAGAAGGAGTACCGGAGGCTATAGCAGACAATGCAAAGGACATCACTAATAATATTGTAGGAAATAAGGCAAACCAGGCAGAAAAATACCTCCCTGTTGATTGGGGACAAGGAGTCATGGAATATGAAAAATACTTTGGCTTTGACCCTGTCCGTAGGATCCATTTTGTTCTTCCCTTTCGGAGGTTTGAAGAAAAAATGGTGGAAGAAACTGATACCTACATCATTAAGCAGGATATCTACGGAAGGTTAATGAAGGGCAATAAAAATAGTGAAATTGAAGTGGAGTACAAGCCCGTAGTTGAAAATGAAGAGGATTGGGAAAAGCTGAAAATCCACGCGGAAAAAGAATTGGAGCTGTATTTTACGGATGAGGCAATCCAAAAGGCCTATGGGCCTTTAAAGGAAGGGCATGATGCAGGGGAGTATTCCATACGGTTAAATGTAGAAGGCTTCTTCTGGGTGCCCAGGGAGCTGCTGGGCATAGAGCAGCATATGTATGCCTTTTATGATTATCCGGAGCTGCTCCATGATATGTGCGAATATATTTTAAAGGTTTATTCAACAAAGCTGATAAAGGTAATCGAAATAATACAGCCTGACGTTGTATACTTTATGGAGGATTTAAGCGGCAAAAATGGGCCAATGATTTCTGGCGAGACCTTTGATGAATTTATAGGCTCTTATTATAAGAGAATCATCCCATTAATGAAAGAAAAGGGAGCCGGCAATATTTTTGTAGATACGGACGGAGATTTTGCAAAAATTATTCCTCATTTTATTGAAGCAGGAGTAGAAGGGTTTTTGCCCATGGATGTTAATGCGGGAATGGACATTGTAAAGGTCAGGGAGGATTTCCCTAAGTTAAAATTCATTGGTGGGTTTAATAAATTATGCATAGCGGAAGGAAAAGAGGCCATAGATAAAGAGTTTGAAAGGATTATGCCTGTAATCAGAAGCGGCGGATATATTCCCGGCGCGGATCATCAAGTGGCACCTTCCACGTCTTTAGAAAATTACAGGTATTATATTGAAGCCTTAACAAAGGCAATGGAAGCAGCCGGTATTGATGCCGCTGAAGCTTAATCCGTCAAAAATATCGAACCCAGGGGTGGAGTCCAAGAGCAGGATCCCACCCCTACTATTGAAGGTTCAGTCATATAGTCGCTGGCAGAAAGCAAAAGGAAGTGTTGCATTTGAGCAGAAAATTTTATAACATTAAAATTCAATTAAAATCGTATAATAAGCTGGAATATAACTTGACATCAGCCTGAGTTTTCAATATAATAACACTCTAGTTAAATACAGAGAAACATGGCCTAACAAAGGGAGTAGTTTAAATGCATCATCCAACAATGCGGTATAAAAACCTGGGTGTGCATGCCAAATATTATGGTTACAAGACTTTTAAAGGGAGCTATCGGAAGTAATTCCGCATAGCCCCATTAAAAGTCTTTTTTTGTTGCATAAGCAGGTGTGCTTTCGGTAATTATCATTGAGGTGAAGAAAACTTTTAAGACCTTGATAACTGAATTGTAGGAATGATTGGAACTAACTTCCCCGCAAAAAAGGAGGATAGTGTGAAATCATTGTATTGACAAAAAATTGAAAGGCTGTTACGTGAAGCTCCCAATTCATCAAGATTTGTGCTGGAGCTCGCGACAGAATGTTGGGTAGTGTGAAAAAAAGTAGAGGTCAGTCTAAAATTGGCGCACTTAACTAAGCCATCTAATCGGTAGCTTTTTAAAAGTATATTTATGTCGCGCCCCAAGGCGCGCGGAATGGAGATTAAATGAAACAATGGTATCAATTCCAGAAAGATGAACTTCTACAGCAAATGCATGCCTCTACTGACGGATTGTCTTCTGAGCAGGCAGCCGGGATAAGAGAAGAAAAAGGTGCTAATGCTCTGCTGGAAGCAAAGAAAAAGAGTACACTTCAGGTCTTTGCGGAGCAATTTAAAGATTTTCTTGTTATCATACTTATCTTTGCAGCTGTCATCTCCATGCTTTCAGGTAATCTTGAGAGTACCATCGTAATTCTGGCAGTCATTATATTAAATGCGGTGCTTGGTACAATTCAGCACGAGAAAGCACAAAAATCACTGGAAAGTCTGAAGTCGCTTTCCTCACCCAATGCCAAGGTAATGAGGGATGGAAAGAAAACAGAGATCCCGTCCAGAGAAGTCGTACCTGGCGACATCCTTCTCCTAGAAGCCGGGGATCTGGTAGCTGCCGACGGCAGAATTTTAAATAACTATTCGCTTCAGGTGAATGAAAGCTCCCTGACAGGTGAATCCACCAATGTTGATAAAGGTGACGAAATCTTATCCGGTGAAGTTCCGCTTGGTGACCGGATCAATATGGTATTCTCCGGAAGCCTGGTTACTTACGGCCGTGCCATGGTTATTGTAACTGAAACCGGTATGAATACAGAGATAGGTAAGATAGCCGGGCTCATGAACGATACGAAGGAGAAAAAAACTCCGCTTCAGGTCAGTCTGGATAACTTCAGCAAGAAGCTTGCCTTCATCATCATGATTATCTGTGCACTAGTGTTCTTGCTCAGTATTTTTCGCCGGATGCCAATTCTGGATTCTCTGATGTTCGCTGTGGCTCTTGCCGTAGCTGCAATACCAGAGGCCTTAAGCTCCATCGTAACCATTGTGCAGGCTATGGGAACGCAGAAGATGGCGAAAGAGCAGGCAATTATTAAGGAATTAAAGGCCGTGGAAAGTCTTGGCTGTGTATCAGTTATCTGTTCTGATAAAACCGGTACTCTGACCCAGAATAAAATGACTGTTCAGCAAGTTTATATTAATAATGAAGCCCTGGACATAGATCAGATTGATTTAAAAAACCAGCTTCACCGTTATTTGCTCTATGATGCAATTCTGACGAATGACGCTACGATCCATAATGAAGTTGCCATCGGCGATCCGACCGAATATGCACTGCTTGAAATGGCAAGAAAAATACAAGTATTGGACGAAGAAATTCGTGATATGATGCCCCGTCTGGGTGAGCTGCCCTTTGACTCGGATCGAAAGCTGATGAGTACCAAATATGAGCTTCGCGGAATTCCTACCATTCTGACCAAGGGTGCTCTGGATGTGTTGCTCGATCGTACCATCCGTATTCGAACAGAAGACGGAATCCGTGATATCACAGAGGAGGATCGTACAAATATCCTTAATAAGAATCAAGAGTTTTCCGAAAATGGTCTCCGTATTCTAGCCTTCGCCTACAAAGAGGTTGGGGATGATTACACCTTATCGTTGGAAAATGAGACGGACTTCATCTTCCTTGGATTGATTTCCATGGTAGATCCGCCAAGAGAAGAATCAAAAGCAGCAGTTGCTGATGCAAAACGCGCTGGTATACGTCCGGTTATGATAACAGGAGATCACAAGATAACCGCTGTTGCCATAGCAAAGCAGATAGGTATTTTTGAAGAGGGAGACCTGGCACTAACCGGAATGGAGCTGGATTCCATCTCTGATGAGGAATTAGATAATAAAATTGCGCAGATATCCGTATATGCCCGCGTATCCCCGGAGAATAAAATTCGAATTGTAAACGCATGGCAGAGAAAAGGTAATATCGTTGCAATGACCGGAGATGGTGTAAATGACGCTCCGGCTCTGAAAAAAGCGGATATCGGTGTGGCCATGGGAATCACCGGTACTGAAGTATCAAAGGACGCTGCCGCCATGATATTATCCGATGATAATTTTGCAACTATTATTAAAGCCGTTGCTAACGGAAGAAATGTATATCGAAATATCAAGCATGCCATCCAATTCCTCTTATCCGGTAATATGGCAGGTATCCTGAGTGTTTTATATACTTCACTATTAGCTTTACCGGTACCGTTTCATGCGGTGCATTTGCTCTTTATCAACCTGTTAACCGACTCCCTGCCGGCCATTGCAATTGGTATGGAACCCCCGGAAGAGAACCTTCTCTCCCAGAAGCCCAGGAATCCGAAGGAAGGCATTCTTAACAGAGAGTTCCTTGCAACCTTATTCCTTCAGGGCGGATTAATAGCGATCTGTACCATGATAGCCTTCCACCTTGGCCTTAACACTGGTTCAGAAGCAGTTGCAAGTACGATGGCCTTTGCAACCTTAACACTGGCACGACTATTCCATGGATTTAACTGTCGAAGCATACATTCCATCTTTCGTATCGGCTTCTCAAGAAACTGGTATAGTTTATTGGCTTTTGTATCTGGGTTGATTTTATTAAACCTGGTATTATTTATTCCTGTGGTTCAGAAATTATTTTCAATTGCACCGTTAACCGGTATGCAGTTAGGCATGATCTATCTCCTTGCATTCATTCCTATGCTGGTTATTCAGATTGGAAAAATCGTGAAGGATTTCAGGAGATAATGAAAGGTCTTTGTAATAGACAGATATTAGTTAAAATACAGATAGTTAATAACATAACGGAACTAAAAGAGGTCAACTCTTTAGAGGGTGCGTCTTAGGGATTTTTAATCCCTGAAAAATATCGGCATAGTTTGGTATGTATTTACCGGCTATGCCGATTTTTCTTGCTTTGTGGTGGATGTAGAAACCGGTGGGTCAAATTCCCCAATACAGTTATAAACAATTTTGATACGCTGTACTCGTCTGCCATCAATTCGCTCTGCCTTGTAAACATAAATTTTTTCAACGAACTCCCGGATAATCTCCGCTGTGAGTTCTTTTATATCTGTGTACTTTCGTACTAATGTAAGGAAGTGGCCTACACTTAATGCGCTTTCCTTTTCTGAAGTCATAGCGGATTTTAGTTCTGCAACTCTGCTTTCAAGGGTATGCTGCTCGGCTTCGTAATTGGCTGTCATCTTGGCAAAGCGCTCATCGGATATTTTCCCCTCAATATTATCCTCATAGAGCCTTTGAATAATTTCATCCAGCTTGCCGATACGAGCCTGTGACTGCTCTAATTCTCGTTTTGCGTCACGCATACTTTTGTCAAGGTCTGTCCTTGTTTTCTTGGTAACCATCTCCACAAATTCATTCTCATGGTCTCTGGCAAAAGCCGTTACCCGGCGGATACCGTCAAGTAGCAATTCTTCAACTACTACATTGCGTATTTGGTGAGAACTGCAGCCGCCTTTTATCTTTCGGTAGGTAGCACACACAAAATGCTCCTTGTCATGCTCCCAGCCACGATGGCGTACTTGGTATAGCTTATTACCACAATCAGCACAGAAGAGCATACCGGAGAGGATTGGCATTTCTCCCATCGGTGTAAGCCTGCGTCTGCCATCTCGGATTTTCTGAACTACCTCAAACACAGGCTCCTCAATAATCGCTTCGTGGGTATTCTCGAAAATCATCCATTCTGACGGGTCATTCTTCATCTGCTTTTTCTGCTTATAAGACTTACGGTAAGTTTTGAAATTTACCGTATGTCCTAAATACTCCTGCCTTGAAAGCATATGAACGATTGTACTGCCTCGCCAGATATAATCATCGTCATGGCCTCTATTGTCCGGGATATTTACTCCATTTGCCTTTGCGTGGGCCGTTGGATTCATTATCTTCCTTTTGCTGAATTCTTTAGCTATCTGCGCAGGCCCATAACCTTGCATACACAGGTGAAATGCCTCTTTCACCACTTTAGCGGCCTCTTCATCAACAATCCAATGGGTCTTATCTTCCGGGTCTTTGATGTAGCCATAAGGTGGATTGGTGCAGAGTGGCTTGCCGGATTGACCTTTTGACTTAAAGACGGATCGGATTTTCTTGCTCGTATCCTTGGCATACCATTCGTTGATGATATTGAGAAACGGTGTAAAATCGCTATCTTGCTGATTGGCACTATCCACATTGTTGTTTATTGCTATGAAACGGATATCAGAGCCAGGAAACAATACCTCGGTGTAATAACCTACTTTAAGATAATCTCTCCCAAGACGGCTCATGTCCTTTACAATGACGGTGCCGATGTTGCCTTCTTCCACTTGGGATAAAAGGCGTGCCAATCTGGGCGGTCAAAGTTCGTACCGCTATACCCATCGTCCACAAAGAATTCTGTGTTTGCAAAACCGTTGTCATCTGCGTACTTCTGTAAAATAGTTTTCTGGTTTTTAATGCTGTTAGAATCACCCTGAGACTCGTCATCTCGTGAGAGACGGCAATACAGAGCGGTTATTTTATCGTTGTTCTTCACAGCAGTATAAGACTGTCTGTTATTCATATTTACCTCCTTTCCGACAGTCTTCAAGCGGTACTCTATATTCCCGTACTACTGTGAAGAAGTCAAGTTATTTAGGTTAAGAAGCCTTTTTTGTTTCAATGCTTACGATGTCATTAAGTATCATGCGTTTCAGCTTGTCATAAGCGGTTTCTTTGGCAGTGCTACTGACTGCCGATTCTATAATATAGAGCGTATCACCGATTACTTTTTCGGTAATGCTAATGGTTTTTTCTCCCATAGAACTCCTCCTCTCTATATGGCGTAACGAATTGTTACTCCCTTTATATTGTTTATTGACCGGTAGGGAGTGGTCTGATCTCTACACCTTTTCGCATGGACAACGGGCGTGGGGTAACGCGTAAAAAAACGCGGTTTCAAAGGGGGTATTAAAGGCACAATCAAGATAAACTGCATATAAATACTATAAATTCATTGTGTATCTCACCTTGAAAAAGTACATTTTCGGAGTAAAAAGGCACAGCAGAATATCCACTGTGCCTATCCCCATATGTCTTATCCGATGGCTTCGGTATTTATCTGAATAACCTTTACTGCCTCAGGACGGATGAGTTTTCCATCAAGGAACTCAAAGGCAAGATAGCCAATCTGGTCATGCAGAGCAAACTTCTCTGAGAGCGTTTTTACACTGACAGGACTTCTGCCGATAACCCAGTAATAGCTGAAATCACCAAAGGCAATAGGCTTGCTGTCTGATTCAGCATTTGGCATATATTCGGAGATGATAACTCTTTTACCGAGAATGGTATCATCGCTATTGCGCCAGAGATAGTTCCCTGTGCTGTCTTTGAGAGTGCGCAAAGCAAGTGCTGCTTCATCGTTCATCAACCATACTGCATTTCTTCGGTATTCCGGCTTTATGGAAAAGTACAGTCTGATAACATCATCGTAGGTAATTTCAGCAGTGGTAATGCCCACATCTGCTCCATTGGTATCGTTCAGAATCCCTGTGGGCATTTGAATGCCGGTGCCATTGATAAAGGCATTGTCCTCGGCTCTGCCAAAATTCTTGGCAAAGCGGTTAATAAGGTGGTTTTCGATATCAAAACCGGCATCACGTATGAAAGCCTCATCCATTTTTACGAAAGCAGCCAATTTCCAACTGTCCACAGTGTTGATGGTGAAATCATCTATACCATCATAAATAGGAATGGTATCACCTTCTGGTACCCACTGGGCAAGGTCAGTACTGTCCTTGGTAAAAATGCGGTAACCGTTGTCATATGCCTTTATAACCGTACCGATATTGCGGAACAAGCTTTCTTTTTCAAGAGCGGCCATGTACTTATTGTTGGTACTGTTTGGCATGGCATAAGTGCCGGTTTCGATGTTGCGGCCTTTTGAGAGTTCGGCATAGCTGGCATCGTTGCCGCGCATGGCGTTCCAGAAATGATTGTCATATTCTGGTGCGCCGGTATATGGTAATCTTTCAGTATAAGTAATCATAGTTTTCTCCTCCTTATTTCTTGTCACAAACAGGGCAACTGTATAGACCCAGTTCGTTATAATTGAGTGAACTGCCAATTTGCTTTAGCATACTGCTTTTACAATTTGGGCAATGAATATCATAGGCAAAAGCCATTTCTATATTGTGAGCCTGTTTTGCATGGAGACGAAAATACTTGTGCAATTTTCCATGCTCGTCTTCAACGATGCAATCTGATAGGAATAAATCAAATGTGTTCTTTGCATATTCATCAGAGTAGAATGAGTGCTGTGGGTGAAGAAGCGTTCCTTCCTTATTCATTTTTATAAGTGGATAGTTTGCCATTTTAAATTCCTCCTTAAATTATTGTTGTGGGATGTACCAAAAAACTTTAGCTTAATTTTGAGCAAAAGCTATATTAACTGTCCGGGTATAAGGTTCCTTCGCTTATACTTCTTTGCCGGAACGATAGGTGTGTCCGACTGTACGGCAGTATTCTGACAAGTCATCGTAACCGTTGATGTGGACGTTGGACTGCCCATCAGTAACGGTATAACGTATTTCTTTTGTTACGGTCACTGGTTCGCCGAAACGGTTGCGAAGATTAAATTTTCCTTTGGTGCTGTTATGGTTTCTGCCATAAAACAGGTCAATCAGCTTCATGCTGTTTTCCTCCCTTCATAAAGATGTATCCGCGCATTTGGCAGAAGTTTGTGGCTTCTGTATATGAGCGGAAGTAGAACTCGGATGCTCCATCTAAGACTTTCCATCGGGCAGGCTGGGCGTTTTTGCTGACGAAAAGCACTACCGGTTTCATGTCTTTGCGACGATACAGCGAGACACCTTCATAGAGGTCATCGCCAAAATCCGATTGCTTTGTTTTGTGATTTCGCTTTCGGCATCCATCATGCCAATAACTCTGATAAGGTTCATTCTTTTGCTCCCTTCATATTGATTTTTTAGTAGCAGTAGTAGCAGAACTGGTAGCAGAGTTTTTTGGTACTGCTACTGCAGAAAAGTGAGGTATATCAAGGGTTTCCAGCCAGTTGATAGCAGAAGTAGCAGTACCGGGCGTGTTTATACTCACACTCCGTATAATCTTTGAATTCTTTTATTTCTCTGTACCAACTTTTTTGAAATTTTGCTAAGAAGTTATAAGAACTGCTACCGATTGCCCTCAAAGCCTTACACTGTGGGCATTTGACGTGGTAGCAGTTGTGATTTTTACTGCTACCGGCACTGCTACTACTGCTACCATTTTTATAAGAATTCAGTATCGTCATAGCCATATTCCCTCGAAAACTGCTCTTTCGCCTCAAGCGTGAGTGAATATTCTCTATAGTAGGTATTGCCATTCTGGCGGGTAGTGATTGTAGAATAATCCGCTCCGAGGTGTGAAGCGATGGACTCTCTGAACTCTTTAGCAGTCTTGGCAAAGCCATTATTGTTTTCCCGGCACCATCCTTGATAAACCTTGTAGATGCGGCCTGTGGTGCAATGCTTGTTGATTTTCCCATTAGGCAATTCACACATACACTCCTCAAAGAATGAGACTGCAGTATTGTTCTCTGACATATACTTTTCTCTTGCGAGACTTACGCTGTCTGGCTCCGAGAAACGGTAGCCATTGGCAATAACTCTCTGAAGTGCATTAACAGCTTTATAGACGATGCCATCACGCTCGGCATACATTTTATCAAGGAGCGTTTTGTCCTGCTTATCTTTTGGAATTACGTTAGGGCAGCGTACTACCATAATGCGGTCATAAACCCATTTGCCATCATCACCACCGAACTTAGGTAGTCTGTTCATGCAAAACCAAAGTAGACCGTTATAGGTGAACTCAAAGGCTTGCTGCCCTTTGAACTCGGCATACAAGCTATCGCCACCTGTTATTTTCTTAAAAGTTTTCAGTTCATCCACAGAGAGAAAACTCATATCCGAACTACCGGCAAGGCGTGTGCCATAAATAGCACCGGTGCCAAATCTGGCTTCTATTTCTTTAAGGCCTATACCGATAAAGTTCCCTTTGCCGAGCAATCGCTCCACAAGGCTCTTTAGCTGAGATTTGCCTGTGTCACCATCGCCTACAAGGAAAAGTGCTTTTTTCATTCGCCATCCCTTGATGTTGGATATGCATACACCGATAAATTCAAGAAGTAATTGCTCTATATCCTTATCACTGTTGGTAAGGGTGTACATATATCCGTCAAACACTGGTGTTGGTGTCTCTTTGCCTGTCCAGTTACATGGAATTTGTATGGTGGAGAGGATATCCGGAGAGTGTGGAGTAAGAGTCGCATTGTCTGCAGTGATACGGAGCAGACCATTGCTGAAGTTGATTAAATCCTCATTGGCGTTCAATTCCTCTTGGCTGACATAGTTAAGGTCGGTAGTAATATGCTGCAATGTTTCACTGACTTTTCCCATTTTGACAAGTTCCTCATCATAATCCGCAATGTACTGCTTGATAATGCCCATCAGCATATTGTCGGCATAAAGCCTGTAGCAGCCATTTTCATAGATATATTTCATAAGTCCCTGTTTTCCGTTATCCCTAACAAGTACATAGCAGAGGTGTTCACGCACATACTTTGCAAGGAGCGGAACGCTGACATAAGCCTCCCCGGTCTTCTCATTAAACTTAATGAAATATGGATGCTCCATCTTGGATTTATGAAAGGTGCCTTGACAGGCTTCAATCCCGGTAGCAATAGTAGCTTCTCTGTAATCCTCGCGCTCCCATTTTTCACGATAGAGAGCAGAGCTGCGGAAGATTTCATCAATAGCCTCTGGATCTGGCCCAGTTCGAAATGCAATTAAGGCGCATAATGCAGCATCCGCTTCTGACGGTGAGCCATACCCGGAGATATCACCTTCGTCATATAACCTTTTAAACTTTTCTCCATTTTTCTGCTTACGGAGATTACAGACAATATCAAAGATTGCGCGGTCACCATCACGCTTTTTACTGTATGTTATTTTCTCGGTCTTTCGCATATTTTTATCAAGGGTGGTAAGAAGTGCGGCAGTACATTCTCGGAGGGGATTATCTTCGATAGTGTTACTAGTGAAAGCTGCAAAGCGGTTGTGATACCGCCGACATATAGCTCAAGGCCGACTTTTCTATTATTCTGATAGAACTGGTTATCCAACTTGATTTTCTTTTCTTTATTATAGAAGGTGGGTAATTTGCTAAAATCGCATTTACCATAAATATGAATCCCTGTGCCACTGACGGAATATTCAGTGTAGGAATCGAACCGGGCAAACAGCGTCTGCACCAGCGGGTCTGATAGTTCTCTGTCATCGATATCCAAGAAGAAATAGTTTTCTGGAATTTTGAATCCAATACCTGCTGCATGGAACCTTACTTTTGCTGCGAGTGCATCTTTGTAAGTTCCCCAAGTATGGCTCCATTCCTTATTTGTACCGCTGGAACCTCCGCTGATTGCAAAGGGTACTTTGGTCGGGTTGCCGTTTTTATCCTTTCCCCATCTCCACAGCATCCATATCCTCATATCCATCAGCTCCTGCATTGCGTTTGCCATCTCATCCACCTCCTCTCCATAAAATTTGTGCTTTCATTATCTGTGTGCTGAGTTTTTGAGTAGCCATTCCTTATAGGCATCAACAGGAATTAAAATCCTTGTACCAATTCGTATGGTTGGGAATCCCGGTGATTTTACAAGTTCATATGCTTTCGGTAGGCTAATGCCCATCTGTGCCGATAGCTCCCGCACACTCATGGTCGTTTTCTCCATTTACTCTTTCCTCCTCATCTTGATATTTGTTTTGGTTTCTACATCCACCATTCGTTACCGTTCCTAAGGTAGCCACCTGTTCGTGGTCTCCTCGTCTTCGATTGCAGTAGAGGCGCTCCGGTCTTCACCATCTTAGCGGCAACACTGCAAAAGTATCTCTTGCGGGTGGACTATTCACTTGTCAAGGAACAGAATATAAGTTTTACAATTTGCTCTTGTATTTAATTCTATTGTATAATAAAATGTAATCGTTGTTAAATTTTCATCGCTTACATAAACGATTACAATTCAAAGGGGGATTGTCATGAAGAAATTACCTGCAGAAAATCTTAGTTTCGTCGAAATTGGTGGCGTTGGAGAAATGATATATAGGGCAGTGCGATTTCCTGAGTATATTCCGGACTATGATGATGATGGTGAAATAATCAAACCCATTTTTACAGGTCTTCATGCTCCAGAAAGTGGAACTGATTACTCCTTGACCGGACAGGAACTGTTAGTCAGCTTGTGTAACCTTTATTGCAAGTTAAATAACCCAGAAAGCACTGAGTCAATTTCAGATGCCGTCTGGGATTGGTGTAGGAACAATATTCATCCTTATAATATTGATAATTTATATGAAATGCTGGAAAGCGAGAAGTTCGCACACATCACTTTTATGGATATCATTGAGAAGGATGCTACTTTCAGCATAAATCGATTCATAAAGGATTTGTGTAATCTGGGTACTGTATTTGAACTCTATTTCGCCTTATATAGCTTGAAGTATTATGGTGATATTTATTATGCAAGAAATCTATATTACGAAGGTAGGCTTCGTGACAGCCTTTCCTTTTTAGAAAGATATAGGCAATACGTGGATGACAAGGAGTACAAGACTCATATTTTAGAAAATTACAATGGTCATATTTTCCAAGTGATTGATATGTTTCCGGATTTCCGTATGAGACTTAAATTAGATAAGAAAACAGGCAAAGTGATGTACGGAGCCGACATTCAATCGGTATTTGATATTTGTTGGTACACCTTTTCCAGAATGGTAGCTGACGTTGCACCGCCGATAGACCCAGACCTCCGCTATGAAGAATCACAAGGGACAGTCCTATCCTGTCTGTGCTGTGGAGAGTTCTTTGTCAGACGTTCGAGCAGACAGCTTTACTGCGATAATCCGAATTGCCAAGCCGAGCGAAATAGGAAGAATAGACGAGCCAGCTATGCTCGGAAGAAGGCTGCTGAAGCAGAAAACTAAGAATAAAAAATAGACCTCGTTACCCTGCCCTGTGTGGGTACAGTAACGAGGCTTATTTTAGTGATGGCTTATTCGTGATTTTCCTTGATAAAAGCAATATCCTCCTCGGATAGCACTGTGATTACTTTTAAGTGGCAGAAATGCTCCTGTAATTGCTTTTCTAATTCTTCTTTGTATTTATATTGGCCACTGATTTTAATAAGGTTATTATCTGCGTCCTTGCAGAATCCTGTGAAGATAGTCTTTTTCAGCTGTTCGCAAAACTCTTCATATCCTAAATGTCCAACTTCTTTCATAGCTTTGCTTGCATTCTGCAATTCTTGCTGTGTCCAGTCTCTACTCATAGTAGCATCTCCTTCATTACATATATTGCTCTGAAAAAGGATAATAGCAACTCATTTTCCTCATTTTCATTGCTCCATTTAGTGTTATAAGGTTGATATGCTCGAGTACCGTTTTGGTAGGCAAGCTAACTGTGAAAGTTGCATCTTCATATTGTAATTATCACTTTTGCGTGATAAGATAGACGTATTATACCACGAAACACATGGAGGTGCGGAATGGCTGTTAGCTATAAAAAGTTATTTCACTTGATGATTGAAAAAGACATATCCAATGTTGAATTACAACGCAGAGCTGGATTTTCCGGTAATATATT
This sequence comes from Clostridiales bacterium, assembly GCA_012839295.1. Classification (GTDB taxonomy): domain Bacteria; phylum Bacillota; class Clostridia; order Lachnospirales; family Lachnospiraceae; genus Mobilitalea. The sequence continues at coordinate 5,237 of DUNO01000048.1, read as the reverse complement.
AACCCGGCTGAAACGCAATAGCTATGTGTCTTTGGAGAGCATAGAAACCATTTGCAGGGTTTTAGACTGCAAGGTTGACGATATTTTAGAATTTGTACCTGATGAGGCTCAGGATGGAGGAAAAGATAATGATTAAAGATGTTTTAGCAGCTAATGAAAGCGTAACCCTTAACGATAAGGAAATAGCGGTTCTGAAAGAAAATTTTCCATCTTGCTTTAGGGCAGATGGCTCCTTCGATGTGGTTCGCTTTTCAGAATATCTGAAAGACAAAATTGAAATTTCACACGAGGGATATGAATTGAAATTCCTTGGGAAAAGCTATGCAAAAATGCTTGCATCACTAGATACGGAAACAGTTATCGTACCAAATGATGCCCATAATTCACTTCCTGAAAATGTGAATAGCGAAAATGTTTATATCAGTGGTGACAACCTTGATGGTTTGAAGCATCTGCTTAAGTCTTATGCCGGACAGGTAAAGTGTATCTACATAGACCCACCGTACAACACAGGTTCAGATGGCTTTGTATATAATGATAAATTCAATTTTACAATTGACGACCTTGTTGCTAAATTAAGTATCGATGAAGATCAGGCACAACGTATTCTTGATTTGACAAAAAGGGGTAGTGCTTCTCATTCAGCTTGGTTGATGTTTATGTATCCTCGTTTGCAGTTGGCAAGAGATTTGATGAATGACAACGGTATAATATTTATTTCAATTGATGATAATGAACAATCAAACCTCAAATTAATCTGTGATGATATCTTTGGCGAAAACAACTTTTTAACGTGTATCTCTCGTGCCACTGGTACACCTACTGGGGGTGGTTTTGATGGATTAGTTAACGAAATGGACTATATTCTTGTATATTCAAAAAATATATCTCATGCTATTGTTCGTGGATTGGAAATGTCTGATAGCGATGCTGAAATATACAATGAAGTGGATGAGCAAGGCCAACGCTACTTGACTCGTTCTCTTAGAAGAACTGGTGGTGAAGATAGACGTGAAGATAGACCAACTATGTTTTACGCAATGATTGCTCCAGATGGCACCGAAATTTATCCATATGGTCCTACAGGATATGAAAGCAGATGGATTTGTGCACCTGAAACAGCAAAGCAACTTCAAGAAGATGGTCTCATTGAATGGAAGAAAACTGCACGCCAAGGAGAAGAAATATGGCATCCGTATCAAAAGTACTACCTTGAAAACAGAACAAAAGCACCCGGAAACATATGGAAAGACTTTTTTGTTCCTGAAGAATACGCTTCTGCCTTATGGGATGATACAGAAGGTAATAAGAAAGCTACGCGAGATATTAGGAATTTATTCGACGATAAGAAGATATTCGAAACAGCTAAACCGATAGGCTTAATTGAAAAGGTTATTGCTATTGGCAGTTCTGATGATGATTTGGTTATTGATTTTTTTGCTGGTAGTTCCACAACTGCTCATGCAATTATGCGTTCCAATGTAGAAAAAAACAACAACAGAAAATATATATTAGTGCAATTGCCAGAAGGAGTTAAAAAAGGAAGTGAAGCCGAAAAGGCTGGGTATAAAACAATAGACCAAATAGGAATTGAAAGAATCATCCGAGCCGCTAAAAAGATAAAAGAAAATAATAATGACACTACAGCTGACCTTGGTTTCAAGCACTATATATTACAGGAAGTAAGCCAGTCAACATTAGATAAGATGGAGTCCTTTGATAACAGCGGATTTGTTACGGATACAACTGTGTACGACGAATTCGGAGCGAATACAGTATTGACTACATGGCTTGTGCGTGATGGATATGGCTTTAACAGTGATATGGAGATGGTTGATCTTGCAGGTTATACTGCATATTGGTGCCGTAATCATTTGTATTTCATAAATCCTGGCATAACTGAGAATGCAATAAAGGCTCTTATAGAAAAATATAATTCACAGGGCAACTTTAATCCGCAGAATATCATTCTCTTCGGTTATAGTTTTAACTATGTTGAAATGGAGAACTTAAAGACGAATGTCAAAATGCTCCGTGATTCCGAAAAAAATCTAAAAATCAATCTGGATATCAGATACTAAGGAGGTGCGGATTTTGGAACTAATACTTGAAAGAGAACTGACACATCAGCAAAAGGCTGTTGATGCGTTGGTTTCCGTATTGGATGGTGCAAAAATTACAAAACCGCATCTTGCATATGAGAATCCTACTCTTGACTGCAAAGATGCCCGCCTAATCCATAATATACTGGAAATACAGAAAAATATCCGCAGCGATTACCGTGGGTGCCGTGATGAAGGCGAATACCTTAATCTTGATGTAAAAATGGAGACTGGAACAGGAAAAACTTATGTGTATACTCAGACAATCTATGAGATGCATAAACAATATGGCTTTAACAAGTTTATTATTGCTGTTCCGTCTTTGTCAATAAAGGCAGGTACAAAGCAGTTTGTTTCTGACAACTATGTTAAGCATCATTTTTCCGATGCCTGTGGATACAACTGTGATATTGAGTTAGGTGTATTGGAAAGTCCAAAGCAAAAGAAAAAAGGCTTTCTTGCTATGCCTTCCCCAATTCGTGATTTCGTAACCGGTTCTTGTCAGAATTCAAATAAAATTTACGTGTTGCTCGTTAATATGCAATTACTGACAAATGGTAATATGCTCACACGCTCCGATTATGATTACCTTGTAGAGGGATTTTTTAGACCATTTAATGCCCTCAGAGCTACAAAACCGATTGTCATTATTGATGAACCCCATAGGTTCACAAGAGACCAGAAAGCCTATAAAGCTATTGTGGAAGAATTAAAGCCTCAGATGATTATTCGCTTTGGTGCAACATTTCCAGAAATCTCGGTGGGTCGTGGTCGCAATAAGGTAACCTACAAAGATTTAAATAATCTGGTATACGAATTAAATGCCTGTGACTCTTTTAATCAGAATCTGATAAAGGGTGTAGCAAAGGAACATTTCGAGCCACTTTCACAGAAAGAAGAAAAAGTAAAATTAGTAACCGTTGTATCCAAGACTTCTGCCACTTTTCATTTCAAAAAACGTGGCGAGGATACAAAAACATTCATGCTTTCAAGCGGTGATTCCTTATCTATCATAGACCCAGTATTCGAAGGAATTACTATTTCAGCTATTGGGAATAGTTTTATTGAGCTTACCAATGGGCAAACGAAATTTCAAGGTGAAGAATTCAACACTGATATTTATTCTTCTTCATATCAGGAACAGATGGTTAAATTGGCAATTCAGCGTCACTTTGAAACAGAACGCCAGAATTTTTCCGGTAGGCAGTTCAAGATAAAAACTCTGGCGCTATTCTTTATTGATGATATAGCATCCTATAGAGAATCTGATAATGGAAAGAATCCGTATCTCAAGGAAATGTTTGAACGCTTGTTACTTGAAAGACTAAATTCATTGATAGAGGAATTGCCAGACAGCGAGGATGAATACAGAGAATATCTGAAAGCCAGTGCAGCAGATATAAGCGCCTGCCATGCAGGATATTTTTCACAGGACAACAGTGATTCTGATGAGGCAATTGCCCAAGAAGTAGATGAGATACTTCATAATAAGAAGGGGTTAATATCTCTTCGTAATGAAGATGGAACATACAATACAAGGAGATTCTTATTTTCTAAGTGGACGTTAAAAGAAGGATGGGATAATCCTAATGTGTTTACCATTGCAAAATTGCGTTCCAGTGGTAGTGAAAACAGTAAGCTACAAGAAGTAGGACGAGGATTGCGCCTTCCAGTTGATGAAAACGGAAACCGTATATCCAATGAAGAGTTTAAGCTAAATTATATAGTGGATTTTACAGAAGCTGACTTTGCACAAAAATTAGTTGATGAAATCAATGGTGAATTACCAATGACATTAGTATTGAACACTGATGATTTGGATAAAGTTGCAAAAGCGAGAAACATTGACCCTGATGACTTGTTTACAGATTTATTGCTCAAAAAGTATATAAACAGGAACTACGAAATTCGCTCTAAGAATAGAGATGCTTTCTTTGCCGAATATCCTGAGTTTACAAGTGGTGTTAATAGTAACAAAGTCACCGATAAAAACAAGAATAAATCACAGCAAATTAAAATCAGAAAAGCTGTATATCCCGAACTTAAAGAGCTATGGGAAACAATCAATCAGAAATACTATCTTTTTTATGATTCGGATTTGGAATCTGAAATACCACAAGCATTACATGACATTCTTAGGAAAAGTGATACTTTCGGAAACATAACCATTTATAGCCAGCGTGATGAAGTAACCACAGATGGCAAAAGGATGTATTTACAAGAAGATTCCGGAGTTTCCTATTCTATAAAGAAACCATTAGCTTATAATGAATTTATTAAACGAATCAATAATCAGACAAGTATTCCGATTAAGGTCATACATGATGCTATGTGCAAGTTGGCTGAAGAAAAAACAGTCTTTCCAGAACATATAAATGAGTATTCAGCTACCAATATTATTCGGAGCTTTACAGATTGGCGAATTCAGGAAACACAGACCAGATTTCGTTATGCTCGTTCAACACAACCTGTTACTGAAACTGCATTAACTTATAAAGATGGCTCTCCACGAGAAATGATAAAGCAGGGAACTGTTGGCACTATGTTTGTTGAAGGCACTCCTTCAGAGAAATACCTATATGATAAGATTGCTTTTGATTCTCCATTGGAGAAAGATAACATCATGATGACAGGAACAGGTATTGATGAAGTTGTGGTGTATGGTAAAATCCCAAAATCAAGTATTGCTATTCCTACAATTGTCGGAGAAAATTACAGCCCAGACTTTATGTATGTAGTTAAAAAAAGCGATGGAACTAAAGAATTAAATGTTGTAGTTGAGACCAAATTAGTAGAAAATAAGTCTATTTTACGTGGTACAGAAAATGCAAAAATTAAATGTGCAGAAGCCTTCTTCAAGCAGTTAACCATTGATGGATATAAGGTATCGTTCCATACACAGCTAAGCAACAAAAAAGTAAAACAAATAATCGAAGAAGTAATAAATGCATAATGAGAAAGGGGCTGTCGGGAAATTAGGTTTTTTAGCCCGTTCAGTCCCATATAGGGACAACCCCGTGACAATCAGGCTTTCACTGCTTGGAAAAATCACCCGGGGTTGTTTTTATGTGCATTCGTTTTGAAACTTTTCTGATTTTTGGGTACAAAAAGCTAAGCCGTCCTTCCTGTCTGGGC
>DUNO01000069.1 GCA_012839295.1 Clostridiales bacterium | reverse complement strand
ATCGCCAACATCCTCCCTTATCACTTCATAGACTTTGTACAAGCCGTACCAGGTTTCAAAATCATTTTCAATTAAATATAATGCCCTTTTTACGTTTGCGTCTCTTTGCGATAGATCCATCCAAGTAACAACGGGATCTGCAGGATGAAACTCCTCTATTGTTCCATCGGCGCGAGTAATTCTAGCACTAATTGTAATTGTAGCAGGTGCCGCGACAAATTTTACTGAAACATAAGTGTGTCTGCTTCCATCATTATGAATCTTTGAAATAGATCCTATTGTAATAGAAGAGTGAGAACCCAGAGATAGTTTTGCTGCACCGTTAAGCGAAGCTAAGATTTCGTTTGTATGATCTCGTACCTGTTCACAAGAAGTGAAGTCGACCCAATCTCTAGATTTTAACACGAAATGTTCGTTATCTCTTTGTATACAAGTATCTGGGGTATTGAATACTTTCGACAGTTCCTCCAATACGTGAGCATTTCCCGAAAGCGTTACAACCCATTCCATTGGCTAACTATATCTAACAGCAGATATAAAGGATTTGACTTATTATAAGTGGGTTTCTTAAATTTGAGAACATCCTAAAACGTCTATGAGACTGTATTGGCCACAGGCTTGATTGATGAAAAATCCCGAAGGGCGATTCACCGCTGGTATGTCGCGTTAGGGAGGGCAACAACCAGAACTCCGTTTCCAATTTTGAGGGGATTTTCATACGAACGGCGATGTGCCGGCCGATCGGCACAGGCATACCAATGTAACTAGGGCAGGCACCCACTGCCACCCCGGGGGAGGAAAGGCCGGGAGTTTTCTGGGACTGCGATCCCGAGTTGTGAACATGGTCCATCTCTCACCGGAGGCATACGTGCGTCCTCGAACGCGGATAGGAAAGTGCCTCCGAGGTTGACAGTTCCTCCCCTCTGGAGGTCGAACAATGAAGTCGAACGACAACGTCGTCTGTGGCATCGATGTCCACAAAAAGTTTCTTGTCGCTGCCCTGATCACTGCCGGCGGAGGCAGATCAAACCGTCCTGGATCTTCCGGCGAGACGACCGCGAGCTGCGCAAACTCACCCGGGCACGGCACAAACTCATTCAGGAGAGAACCGATCATGTCAACCGCGTTCACCAGATCCTCGAAGCCGTGGGGATCCACCGGGCATCGGTGGTTTCCGACATTTTCGGAAAAGCAGGACAGTTTATCCTGCGCAGCCTCCTTGATGGAGTTGCGATCGAGGAGATTGTGGAACGCATCCCTGTTGCCCGGATCAAGAAGTAGAAAGAAGTTCTCCTCGATGCGCTGCACACCCACCTCGGCCCGGTCGACCGAATTCTGCTCGAGCAGCATCTGGAGATCATTCAAGTGATCGATGCAAAGGTAGTGGAGATCGACACCGAAGTAATCGCCGGTTTTGTCGATCGGTGCGACGATCTCGCAATCCTTACCTCGATCCCCGGGATCGGGGTCACCTCTGCCGTCACCATTCTCGCCGAGATCGGGAACTATCGTGACTTTCCCTCTGCAGAAAAACTCGCAGCCTGGTGCGGGATCGTTCCTTCCGTCTACCAGTCTGCCGACACCCTCAGGACGGGAACGATCACGAAGCAGGGGTCCCGGCAGCTGCGGTGGATCCTGGTGGAAGTCGCACATGCGGCAGCACGAACCAAGCCCTCGGCATTGCACCGCTACTTTGTTCGGTTACAGCGGCGAATCGGCTACCTCAAAGCAATTGTCGCCCTTGCCCACAAGATTCTCCACTTGCTCTGGCACCTCTTGATCAACCGCGAATGCTATGGGGAGTCGCACCGCCCGGAAAAGATTAAAGGTGATCTCCTTGAGGACAAAAACCTGCACCGGCGGGAGCGCAGTGCGATTGCCCTCCTGACCCGACTGAATTACGTGACCACGAAACCCAGGAATGACATTGAGTTCAAAGGATGGCAGGGTGGCTAACCCCTGCCCTATTTAAATAGGAAACAATCAGTAGCTTTCTATAGCACTAATAGTGCATCGTGTCACCTTATTTTAGGAATTTTCGCCGCGTGCTGGGATGGGCACTCTGGTCTCACGCGAAGACGCGAAGAGCGCGACGGGTTCCGATTGGGAGGAGCTACACGGGCGTCGAGGCTTCGCGTCCAACGCGGGAGGCGGGAATAGAGAGTACCAATGTCTCACGCAGAAGAGGGCGAGGGATGTGAAAGGCGGCGGTGTGAGATTTATAGAGTTAAGCGGCAACAAGCACTAGGATTTCAGATGCATACCTTCAAACCTGAGGAACCCAAAGACCCTGGCGCCTCGGAGAACTTGACTTGGATGTCCACGTCACTTCCCTCGTGCTCCTCACCACGCCGGCACGAACCGAATATGCCGGAACTGACGTGATAGGTCTCCTTTAGTGTAACTGACAGGAAAATGAGTTCTGTCACAGACTGAAACGTATTATCCTCAAGATACAGAGAGAACCTTCGTTAGAAGTTCGCTAAGTAACTTGACGAAATCAAATAGTAACTGTAATTCATCAGGAAAACAAATGAATGTTTTAATGGGTCAACAGGTTAACCAGATGAGCAATTCAATCTCCTCCGCTGAATGAAGAGTTCTTTGCGTCAAAGCAGTACCTACGTAACTTTGAGAGACCTCATGAGACAAACAAAAGTTCCTACCAACCAAGAGAATGATGATCAGATCCACCGCTGTTACAAAAATATCCACTATCTACTGCCCTGTGCCCTAATACTGAAAGTAAATGATGCCCTATGAAGCTCCGCCATCTTAAGATCGAAAACTTTCGCGGAATCACAAATCTAGAACTGGAACTTGGGGACACTACAGTTCTGATCGGAGAAAATAACGTTGGTAAGACAGCTATTCTTGATGCAATACGGTATGCACTGCGCGAAGTTCGTTCTCGTCGTGGGTGTGCCTTCAATGCCTACGACTTTCATCTATCTGACGCCACATCGGATCCAACGGCCGCACCACCAATCAATATTCAACTTACATTCCGTGAAGATCAGCCCGAAGAATGGAGCAAGGAGTTAATAGGTCGATTGGGTCGAGCGGGGATTGCACAAGATGATGGGAGTGGCTGCACGTCCGTAATTCTGAAAGTAGGAGCTCACTTTGATCCGGTCGCACGGGATTACGTTCAAGATTGGGAGTTCCGAAACATGACCGGGAATGCAATACCAAAGGTATCAGATTCTACACTTTATAAATTTCAGAATGAAGTCTCCTACTATTATCTTGCTGCACTGCGTGATGCAACAAGACACTTTGATGCGAGGGGTGTTTTTTGGCGGCCGTTCCTCAAAGAATCAGAATTAACCCCTGAAGCGAGAGACGAGATCGAGAAAAGGCTTAGCGAGATAAACAATCTGATCATCTCGTCTCATGGAAGTTTTACAGAAGTCGTGGATCGACTAAGGGAGGTGCAACACGTCATACCAATGGCTGGAGGAGATGATTTGGTATCGGTGGATGCTATTCCCGCCCGACTCTTCGATACGCTTGCTAGAGCGCAGGTCAATCTAAACTCTGGAACTGGTGCAAAGATTCCAGTGAATCGACACGGAGAGGGAATCCAAAGTCTCGCTGTGTTAGCACTGTTCAATGCATTCTTACAGGCTTGGAATAATGGAATGCCAATTATTGCACTAGAAGAGCCAGAAAGTCACCTCCATCCCAGCGCTATTAGGGCGCTTTGGCAGTTAGTCGATAGCATTCCCGGCCAAAAGATCGTTTCGACGCATAGCGGAGACTTGCTATCTGAGGTACCGTCCGAGAGTGTCGTTAGATTGTTTCATCAGTCGGGATGCACAGTAGCCAAACGGATGAAAGACGTACCTCTAGATGATAAAAAAAGAAGACAATTTAACTACCATATACGACATGCGAGAGGTGAACTTCTCTTTGCAAGATGCTGGATTCTAGGAGAAGGGGAAACCGAAGTGACACTCCTCCCTGAATTAGCTCGTGTTCTCGGAAAATCACTTGAAAGGAATGGAATACGTTGCATTGCATACAGACAGTCTGATATTAGTCTTTTTATTGAAGTGGCTGAGGCCATGGGCATACACTGGGTCGCCCTTACAGACAATGACCTTCAAGGAAAGGGCGATCAAGGTAAAGTCCGTGCTGCACTTGAATTATGTGAAGAAAACGATACTCTTTTCATAATGCCAGAGGAGAATATCGAGCAACATTTATGTAAATCAGGTTTCGCTCATGTTTATGAGAGTTTCTTAACACCAGAATCCGAAGCAAAAATCAAAGTGGAAAAAACAGATTCTAACTACCATAAGCAACTCACCGAGGCGGTTAAAAAACACAAAATTCCCGCCGCCCATAAGGTTATAGAAGAAATACAGAACGGAAAAGACGTTCCCTTGTTGTTAAAAATGACTATTAATGCTGCAATAAAATGGGCGAATTCCTATGAGCAATCATAACTATACACTCAATGAAAACCAAAGTCAGGCGGTTGAGTGGGGTGAAGGGCCACTTCTGGTATTAGCCGGACCAGGTTCAGGTAAAACCCTTGTCCTCACACTCCGGGCAGCTCGTATACTCAAAGAGGATCCCGATGCAAGTCTTCTCGCGCTAACTTTTACAACAAAAGCGGCGGATGAGATGCGGGAGCGACTGAATAAACTCTTAGGGGAGCGGGCAGATAGAGCACACCTTTGCACCTTCCATTCGTTTGCTGCGGATGTCCTGCGCCAGCATGGCAGCCATGTGGGTATCGAGCCCGACTTCTCTCTCCTTACGCTCGATGATGATCGCATCGCCTTACTAGACATGCTGCTTTCTAATACGTCGGGTCTTCCTTTGAATGGGGACAAGCCATACAGTGATAGATTACAGGCGCTTTCTAAAAAACTGCAAAATCAAGCATTTTCAATTCCTTCAGACCATAGAAATTTGTTGGTTCTATTGGATCGGCTTTTTGCTGAATCCTACAATGGAGGGGCGGTAGCACCATCATTGATCGAAACCCCATCTTGGATTCCAGATCTGTTTGAGGCATATTGCCTATTATTACAGGAAAGCAACCGACTGGACTACGGGGGTCTTCTCCATTTCGCGAAGAAGTTGCTGTCAGAAAACGCTGGAGTTGCCCGTTTGACGCGGTTAGCATGGCGCTTCATTTGTGTGGATGAATTCCAGGACACAAATCGTGCACAATACGATCTCCTTCGGCTCCTCGTATCCACGGATCACCCAAACCTCTTCGTCGTAGCAGACGACGATCAGATCATCTATCAGTGGAACGGAGCGAGCCCGGAAAGACTAAGGACATTGCGCGAGAATTACGGGATGAAAGTTATTCAGCTCCCTGAAAACTACCGATGCCCTCCATTTATCATTAAACTTGCAAATAATCTGATCAGCCACAATCAGACACGATCCCATGACAAACAACCACTTATTGCTCATAAAGAAGAGGAATGCTCGAACCAATTAATTCTTCTGGAATATCGAAGTGATGATGAGGAAATTGCCGCAATAGCGGGCTTGATCAGGGAGATGAATTGGAACCCAGATGAATGCGCAGTGCTTGCCCGTTCCACAAAACTTCTGCAAAAAGTTGCTCAGGCCTTAGAAGCCAATGGGCTTACTCCTTACCTTCCACAACGCAAGAACGAGTTTGAGTGTGCCTCTGTTCGATGGATGCACGCCGCGTTACGCCTTGCAAATGCACGGCATGATCGAGAATATTTGCGCCGCATCTGTGTGGCTTGGGAAACTTTTACGGACAATATGATCGAGTTAGAGAACGTCGAAGCTGCTTCAGCACTCAATGGTGGTGATTTCCTTCGTGCATGGATTGATATCGCCTCTAAAAGTCAAATTACTGATAAACATCGTGAGCTGTTGACCCGAGTGCGCCAAGATCTGGCAGATCGCCTAGTATTTAGGGATCTTTTAGAATGGTTTTGGGGGGAAGAATGGCTAGATGATCCTCTCGAGAAGGAAGAAAAACGTACATGGGTGGAATTACATAACACACTAATGTGTGAGCACTTGCCAGAGAACGTGACACTCCATCATTATCTCCAAGAAATGGATTTAAAGTCGAAGGTAACCCCACGTGAGCCTGATTCGATCCCATGCCTCACCGTTCATGGGGCAAAGGGGCTCGAGTTCAAAAATGTATTTCTGATTGGCATGGCTGAAGAGGTGTTTCCCTCGTATTATGCAACAAGGAAAGGCCCTACCAGCAAGGAGATAGAAGAAGAGCGACGCAGTTGCTTTGTCGCCATTACCCGCGTTCAGGAAACCCTCTGTATTAGCTGGGCACAACGTTACAACGGGTATAATAAGAAACCATCAAGATTCCTTGAAGAAATGGGATTGAAGAAGCCAGACTCCTAACCTGCACCAAATCCTCCACCGTAGAGCAGCGGCTCCTCGACACCGTCACCCGAAAGCGACAAGTCGCGCACCTGACTGTGCGGGGAAGCCCCTCTAGGCAGGGCCGCTTCGCCGCCAACAATCTACCGCACAGGGAATTTATTATACTATAGGTAGCAGCATGTCTCCTACGTATCGGGAAGCAACAATAAATTCAATAGAAGCGGTTGCTACGGTCAGTGGAAGCACTGGCGGCGGCCGTGACGAGAGCGGCAAGCCGTACTTCTACACGAACACCCCGGTGAGTATCGGGTACTGGTTTGACAACGAAGGCCTCCCTTCCTCAGACTGGGAAACGCACTTTACGGCAGAGTTATGGATTGATGGTAAGCTCATTGGGAAGAAGCAGGATCTTGTGGGCGGCGGTCCACAGACGTATACGTTCTTCGCGCATAAGTTCACGGAGCCGGGTACCTACAAGGTGGAGGTCCGCGGCAAGAATACACAGTCAATGACAGTGACGATCAAGAATCCGCCCGAAGTCGCCAGAGAACCGAAGCGGGCAGCGCAGTAATGTGTGGAACAGACAGCACCTTTTTTCCAATTGCCATAACCCGTATCCTGAGTGCGGAGTGACCTGAGACCTGCGTTTTGTCGCAGTGAGAACAGTGGAGGGAAACAGTATTGGAACGAATCTTCCCCTTTCAGCGATAAACGGCTCTAGCATCCCTGACAGTATGGAGGTCAGGCTCCTCGGAGAGAGAGGCGGAGAGCGACCGCCGAGAGAGTTTCATCATTGCCAGGGTCTCTCTTTCATGGAGGAGATCGTCAATCTTTTCGGTGAGCACCCTGATGCTCTCCTTGATCTCCCCGACGTCCGCTTCGATGCCGGTCATGGTTGCATCCTCACGAGAACTATGCAAATTATCGGTTAGACGTGCTATCAGTCTTTCCGCCTGGTATCAGATCGCTGGTATGGTTGGTGTGGGGTGCGAGGGGGGGTGCCTTCTCATACCCTGTTCCATTCGTTCCGCAGGCTTCGAATCTCAGCCTTCAGATCGGCTTTCAGGTCTCTGGAGATCCCCCGGTATTTCCTGGGATCAGGAACCCCGATCCGCTTATCGGCAGGTTTCTCGGTGCTCAGGGGGTCCCATAGGTTGATAGGCACGAGAAAACCTGTTTTTCGTCCTTCTGCATCGTAAATATACTGCACTCCCATGCCGCCACACTCCCGGATATGCAAGACGTGGCTACTCCAGGCGGAGTATACTTGCCCCGGTCCTTCTTTCAATTCCTTGTTGACCCGGAAACATCCCCTGCCAGATTACGCCACGGCGGTCACAAATTACGAACCAGGCTGTATCTCTTAGCCTCTCCTGCCCATGTCCAGGCAGTCACCAGACGATGGATTGGTCATGGGTAACTCCCCCTCAGGGAGACCAATCGGGGGTTGGCCGAGGCGACCAAGGATCCTCGAAACCAGCCTGACCATCGTGCCGGATATTCGATAACTACTGTCGTCTAACGCTTTCGAAGAAGGACTGGTTCATCTCATACCGCTCATCGACTGCTGAAAGGAGTTCATCGTGAACAGATTTTTTTGAATAATAGAGAGT
>DUNO01000075.1 GCA_012839295.1 Clostridiales bacterium | reverse complement strand
TTACACCAACTATAAGGGCTTTATCCCTTGAATATATATATATATATATGAATTAGCGGTTTTGAGAGGTTTACAACTACAGTCTCTTGAAGAAAAACAATGGAAAGAATTCTGGCTTGAAGATATTGTTTCAATTGAATCTGGTATAGATATTTATGCCAGAGAAAGAATTGATGGAGCTACTCCGTATGTAACTGCTACAGCACAGAATAATGGAATTGGTTACTTTGTGGATAATGAAAATAAAACAATAGAAGAAAAATGTATAAGTGTTAATCGTAATGGTTCAGTAGGATATGCATTTTATCATGACTACCCTGCTTTGTTTGGAAATGATACAAGAAAACTTATCCCTAACTGTGGAAACAAATATGTATCTTTATTCTTGACTAGAGTTATCACAAATCAAAAAGAAAAGTATGGCTATGGTTATAAGATGGGTACGGCGAGATTAAAAAGACAAAAGATTTTATTGCCAGTTAATATAAAAGGCGAACCAGATTACTTATATATGAAAGAATATATGCAAATAAAAGAAATCGAAAAGCAGTATAAGATATTAGAGTACTATTATGGATTATTAAAAGCTTAGAGGTGGAAAATGGCCAAAGGAATAATTTATGTAATGACCACAGCGGTGCCTGGTCTTATTAAAATTGGAAAGACTGGGTTGGATAATTTTGAACATCGTATGTATCAACTAGAACGTAACGGCTATTCAAATGTCACTGCCTTAAAAAGAAGATTTGCCATCGAAGTTGATGATTGTGATGATAAGGAAAAGCTAATTGATGATATCTTTAGTAAAAGTAAGGTTCACAATACAGAACTTTATGCTTTAGATGTTGAGCTTGTAGTGCAACTATTGTCATCTTTTGAGGGTAATAAAATTTATCCAAAGAATAAGACCAAGGATCAAGTTTTCGATGAAGCTACCAAAGAGCGAGAAATAAACAAAGATAATGGTTATCTACCCGATGGTGAGTATTTTTATAGTAGAAGAGTCAGAGGTTTTGGAGAAACAAAGGGAACAGCAGTTGTAGAAGATGGCATTTTTAAGGTTTTGAAAGGTGCAGTCTGTGCACCAACTGCAAAAGGATTTGTTCCCGAAATTAGAATGTCTGCACCAATAGTGAATAATCTCCTTGTAGACGATGTTGTTTGTAATTCGCCTTCAGCAGCTGGTTGGATTATAGCTGGTAGATCAAATAATGGGTGGTTAGAATGGAAAGATAAGGATGGAAAGCCGATTGATATATATCGCAAGAATGATTAGTTAAAATTGTGGGCGGAAGAATATGAATACAGGTTCTAAATAAAGAGGTGATAATTTGAGTGATATTATAACGATGAAAATTTCAATACCATCAGATGATGATGGATTTGTTCCTTTGAGATGCCCTAGCTGCTTGGAGGAGTTTAGACTTCTAGTTGAAGATATAGAAGATGAAAGTCTAATAGATACTTGGTGCCCAGGCTGTGGGTTAATCCACGTTCATTATCTAACTGGTGAAGTTGAAGAGCTAGGTTCGAAAATAGTTGAAAACTTAATGGCAAATCTTCTAAATGATGCGATGAAGGACATGGAAAAACAGTTTAGAGGAAATAAATTTTTGAAAGTAAAAGCAAGTAAACCTATTAAAGAACAAGCAGAACTACCAATAGGCCGACCAACTGAATACTATGTAGTAAAGAAATGTGAAAATTGTAAAAAGGAAGCGAAGGTAACTTTAACAAGAAATTATGTTGGGGGATATTGCCCTCATTGTGGAGATATGATAAATGGAAGTTAATATAAACAAAAAAGATTTAAGGAAAATTAGACACAAACTAGGAAGGCTTGTTTCGAATGTAAATCGAGCACACTTTAGAGAGCAAAACGACGCCCTCACTGAGTTAATAAATTACATTGATGGAACACCATTACTCAGCGAATATATTAAAAGCATTGAATTTGAAGTAGAAGGCCTTGAAGAACAAGTAAGAAAAGTACATGGTTCTTATGGAAAAGAAGCCATTAATCAAGGTTCCGACTCAGAGGCGAGAACATACATACTTTATCTTGTATTTCAGCAAATAGTAGAACAGAACTTATCCACGATAAACTTTGGATGGTATTATGTAAGAGGAAGCAACAAGTATCAAGATATGGCAGAAGCATTTGGTACTCATATGGTTTATCCATTCTACGCTGAAGTCGAATCTTATATGACCGAGATTGCAATAGATATGGGATACGATGAAAATGAGACTAAGGTATTCAACATTGATGTAAGCGGTGACGGCGTTCAGGTTAATGTAGCCTCCGACCATGCAAAAATTGAAGCTACACAAACCAATACATGGGATAAAAAACATGTTGAAGAAGAGATTAAAAAATTAGAAGAAATTATTAAAATAAACAAATCTTTACCTGAGGCAGAAGTATTAGACAACAATTTGCAACTTTTGAAAGCGGAAATTGCAGAGCAAAAACCAAAAGAATCAATACTTAAAACTACCTTATTGACCTTAAAATCAGTAGCGGTTGGTATTGCAATGTATCCTGATTTCATTAATGGCATAACAGCAATTGCAGGACTAATAGGAATACAAATTTAATAACTAAAGCTTCCCATACCAAAATTGGCCTTAGAAGCCTATAATTTCAGCATTAAGAACGATCATAATAGTAATTTAAGCTACCATAAGAGCCATTAGCAAGGACTTAGGAAGATAATAGAATCTTATAAGTTTGAAGAAACGTATAAAGAGAAGTTAAAGCCGGAATTTCGCTCTACAGAGATAGCGTTTCACACTATTTTAATGAATTTGAATTATTATGGTCAAAAATTACAACCAGAACAAAGAAGAATTGAGATTATAAGAGTTATTGAAGCTAACTTAAGGGTTACTGCTTTAGAATTGTCAAAGTTGTTGTCAGTTTCCAAAAGTACGATTGAAAGAGATTTAGCAAAGGTAAGAGATGAAGGTCATATTGAGTATGAGGGAAGTGCCAAAACGGTGGAATGGAAATTAAATAAATAATTCAATTTTCATTTATAGCCGGAACTGGGACTGGAACGGGTAAAAAACTCTAAAAACCAGCCGAAAAAAGGCGAACAGAACGGATATGAACTGTTAAAAAGGCCTAAATATCAAGCTTTTTCACTCTTTGAACTTTTACTAGTGAAGAGTGGGAGTAAGCCCAAGAAAGTACACGGTGCTTTAAACAGTGGGTTTCGAAGTCATAAAAAGCCAAGTGGAATGATCTAGGAAGGAATAAGTTTTTAGAATAAGGCAAAGAATTGTCCCAAGTGGCTTAGAATTTGAAATACTTATGTGGAAAGACAATCTGCTTTTCGGACTGAATGGTCTTTTTTCATGTTAAATTATTTTCTCGTTTTTTTGTAACAGATGGACAAAATAAGTAGAGGGATTATTAGTAAAGCAGTATAAGATTAATTTAATTAGAATTTCCAAAGAGTATGATATAACTAATATGTTCAATGTATCTCATAACTCTATACAGTGAATGACATTCCCTTGTCAATAGAAATTAAGAATTACTTCAATTAAGAATACATCAAGAGTCTATTTATTAGATTTACAAACAGTGACCCAATGATTAAGGGAAACTTTGTAAAAGATCCTTTTACAGTTTTGTTAAGAAATAAGGAACCAGTCTTTCAAAAAGTCTCCTTGTCTTTTAGTAAAGTAAAAGAAATAAATTCAGATTTTGATGTAAATTATGTTGAAAAGATTAGCTTTATTTTTGGTGAATTGATAAAAGGTGAAATTTATTTAAGAGATATCTATCTAGTCGACAATTTTT
>DUNO01000047.1 GCA_012839295.1 Clostridiales bacterium | reverse complement strand
GTGTAGTAACACCTATCGAAAAATACAACATGTATTTACAAGCAGCATAAAAACTGCCAGTAGGATGAAACCTACTGGCAGAGAAAAATTTATTTTTTTAGTTGTCTACTTGACGGGGAGCGGTTCAGTGGAGTAACAGCTCCCTTTTTATTGGCATAAAATTAAAAATACGGATTCCGAAGAACCCGCAAAAATAGTATAATTAGTTATGCGACTAACACAATTACACAAGAAAAATTATACCGAATTTAATGGCGGATATAACTGGTTTTAACCATTAAGCTTGGAAGGTTTGATACCTGAAGATGATTCTGTCCGACTGCTGAGCCATATATTGGAGGGGATTCGATAATAGTAGATGAAGAAGTCAAATTCTTTTCGTGTCAGTTCAACCTCCTTGCTCTTTAGAAACTTTTTGCAATATCTTTACCACTTCATCGGTTTTGAGAACCTTGCCGTAGGAAACCACTTTGCCATCTACCACAAGGGCAGGCGTGGTCATCACGCCATAGGAAGCAATTTGAGAAAAGTCGGTCACATGATGAATAGTAGTATCCATGCCGAGCTGCTCAAGAGCTGCTTTTGTCGCAGCCTCAAGCTGGTTACACTTGGCGCATCCTGACCCGAGTATCTTGACAGATGCGCCTTCAGTCTTTGCGACCTCGGCTTTCGCCATGCTTTCATTATTACAGTTGCCACCACAACAGCAGGCGGTTTCTTCTTTCTTTTTCTTGCCAAACAAAGCCATAATCACAATCTCCTTTATAAATATTTTTAGAAACCAGGATAGAACATATAGAAGCCGATGCGCAAGATAAGCGACCCCATTACAATTTTGAGGATGGTGCTTACCTTGCTGTATTTTTTACTCTGTGAAAATTTTTGAACAAAGCCCATCGATGTTCCAGCAATAATCGCCAGGATGCCGTGGCCGATGGAGTACAATAACATCATCAGTATGCCGAGGATAAATCGGCTCCAAAATCGATAATGATGGGCAGCTCATAAGTGGTCAGTGTATCCGAGTCAATGCTTGAATCACATTAAACAGATAGCCCACAATGATAATGCCAACAGTACAGATTCCGATAAACAGCGCTAACAGCTTCGGCTTGACTGCCTTGCGAAGCATGATGATGGACGGCAAGGACAGTGTGGTAACAGCCATCATAAACGACAGAATACTTCCAAGCTGCGCACCTTTGTAGAACAGTGCTTCCGCAATGGGGATGGTGCCGAAAATGTCAGCATACATGGGAACTCCGATAATCGTCGCCAGTACAACACCGAAAGGATTATTGTTGCCAAGCACCATTGCCACCCATTCTTCAGGTATCCAGTTGTGAATGAATGAACCGATACCAACACCAATGAGGATATAAGGGAATACCTTTTTGAAGGTATTCAGCATCTGCTCTTTAGCGAAAACCAGCCTGTCTTTCTTTCTTAGGTCAGGAGATTCGATGTCTACGCTTCCCGCTGTGAGGATGAAGTTCTCAACATATTTGTCCATATGCAGCTTTTCGATAAGCGTACCTCCTACAACGGCTATGACCAAACCCAGTACAACGTATGTAGCAGCAATTTTCGCTCCGAAAATACTCATCAGCAGAAGTAGAGAGCCGAGATCAACCATTGGGGAAGAAATAAGGAACGAGAAGGTCACACCCAATGGCAGCCTTGCACTGGTGAAACCGATAAATAGTGGGATGGATGAGCAGGAGCAGAATGGCGTTACTGTGCCAAGCAACGCCGCGATACAGTTCGCACCAATACCGTGGAAACGCCCGAGTATCCTCTTGCTTCGCTCTGGCGGAAAATAGCTCTGGATGTAGCTGATGAGGAAAATGAGGAAACACAGCAGCACTGTGATTTTTATTACATCATAGAGGAAAAACTGTATACTCCCTGTCCATCGGTTTGTTGTATCAAGCCCCAGCGCCGACAGGCCGGAGCCTATCAGATCATTGAGCCATCCCATACCGAGGATTTGGCTTTGAAAAAAGTTCCAGATGGATTTGATTATTTGCATTGTGATATAACCTCACTTTCATAATTTTATAAATGGATTATTCAAGAAAATTGACGTAAAATGCTACAGGTATTTCTTTATTCAAGTCACTTGATTTCAAGTCACTAGTGACAAATCCACTTTTTTCGATTTGATGTACCTGTAAAAAGCCATCTTGTTGCATTAGATGGCTTTTTACCTCTTGTAGCTAATGCTTTCCTCTGCCGCCGCATTGGGTGTGGTGATCGCCTTCAAAAGCACCATCGCTTCATTGCTACCTTTATCGCTTATCTTATAGTGGGTCCATTTGCCCTCTGGCCTGCTGTCCACAATACCCGATTCACAGAGTATTTTCATGTGATAAGACAGTGAGGACTGCGGTATATCAAGCTGTTCTATCAGCACACAAGCGCATTTTTCACCGCTCCGGAGCAGTTCAAGGATACGTAGCCGCTTTTCATCACAGAAGGCTTTGAATACCTTCGCATGTTCCTCATATGCGGTCGCCATGTTCTCACCTCAAATTCAAAATACTTAATATGATATAATATATGCTTCAAATCTAAAAAAGTCAATATGATATTCAAATAACTTTGGGGGTTCTGCCTAAACATCCACCGGCAGATTGACGCGCTGTGGTGTCTGCTACGTCAATATTGCTTAAGGTTTATTTATTGGCAGGAGCCTTTACATTTTCAGGCGGTATGGCTATGCTGCCTGTCATTGAAAGGGAATTATGTGAAAAGCATGATTTGATTGATAAAAAGAGTTTATAAAAAGCCCGATTTGAGAATTGCCGTGCCGATAATATCTCACTTGCATTTCTAAAGAACAGCAAGGCTGACATAAGCGGAATCGAATCCTTGGAATAATCTATTTCACGGGAGATATCCCCTTGTGGAGGTCTCCCGTTTACAATATATTCTAAAGGTAAACGTATCTAAAATAATTGCCCCTGAGTGCCACAGTCGTCAAAAGGTGTAGTATTTTCGTCAAGGAGATGCTATGCTTTTTTCATTTGAAGATGTGATTAAAAGCAAAAAATTCAAAAAAAGCTTGACCCCTACCTGAGGTAAGAGTTTATACTGGGCGACAAGGAGGTGAAAAGATGCCGTATACAGTGCATGAAGTAGCTAAACTATCCGATGTGACAATTAAGACGTTATATCATTATCAAAAAATCGGACTGTTAATGCCGGAAAGCGTAGCGGAAAATGGTTATCGCTACTATGGCGACCAAGAACTGAGACGGTTGCAACAAATTTTGTTTTATCGAGAACTTGATTTTCCTTTGGACAAAATCAAGGCTGCATTGGACAACGAATCCAATCGGCTACAATGCTTACGCGAACAATACTCTTTGCTGAAAATGCAAGAGCAGAGGCTTAAAGGAATTCTGAGCACACTGGAAGAAACAATCCAACACGAACAGAAAGGAGTACCTATGAATAAGGATAAGATGTTTATTGGCCTAAACAAAAAGGAGTGGACGGATGCACTTACGGAGCAGAATGAGCATTTACAGAAAAAATACGATTATCAAATTGACACAAGTAAAATTGATGCTGATACCATGAATCAAAAGGCAAAGGAAGCAATAAGTTTCACGGCTTTCATGGCAAATTCCCTAAAAAATGGCGTGAGCGTCGAGGATAAGAGCGTAATAGAGGCAATTGATAAGCATATCCAGTTTATGCAACAGGATATGAGTATTGATGCAAAGAGCTTTGCTGCCCAAACACGATTTTTAATGACAGACGATTTTCACAGAAAGATGATTGAAGGCCGGCAGGTAGGATTAAGTTATTATATTTGCTTTGCCGCAGAAAGCTACGCAGCCAGGTAAAATATCTTAAAAATTGGATTAGCTGGAGAAACGGCGATCAAAGTCAAAGCCGCCGTTTCCTTTAAAAATGGGATTCCTGAGCGTTGAAGTAAAGATTCTTACAACAACAAACGGCATGGTAAAAGCCATGCCGTTTACAGGGGACAGTTTTTATTCACAAATCATACGATAAGCTATTGTTTACCGCCTGATAGAAAGATGCAATTTCTTAAAATGCCAAAAACAAATAAAAAGCAGGATACTGGCAATTTGAAATATCACATTGTCAGTATCCTGCTTATATGCTTATGTCGAACTATTTTTTGCTTTCGGCATAAATTTTCATGGCTTCGGATAAAAACTTAGAAAGACCGTCGCCATATTTGCCTACATTTACAGTAAACCTTTCGTCAGCAACATACATTTGACCGACCCCGGCAAAAGCTTCCAGAGAATATTACGGCTTGGACTAAGAACTGAAATTGTGTCATAATGTTGTAGTGTGCGCACACTCACACCGGTTATTTTTGCCACTTCTTTTGCATTCATTGCTTTCACTCTCCCTGCAAAGACCATTGTAAACTATAACGCAGCATAATAGTCAAGACTTTTTTGATGGCGTTTTGTTGGTGTTTTGGGGTATTTTTGATGGTATTATATAGTATTTGTATTTGCAAGAAAAATAAAAATTATTAGTCCCTACTTGAGAGCACAATAGCAATATAAGTAGGAGACATAATCGTTGTTTTCAGCTATAATATACTTATACCTGAAATACATCTGATACTTTTCATATATAAGTATATTTGGCAATCAAGTGGATGCTATATTATGGATAAATCAAACAGATTAATCAGAATTTAACGGAGGAATACCTATAATGAAAAAACAAATACAAGGAATTGCACTAATTTTATTTGGAATAGTTTTAGGGTTAGCATCTGATAGCCTAAATAATTGTTTTTCTGATCTTGGTATTGGGGTTAGCGTTCCATGGGTATTAATTGGGTTGATTATTGGGATAATTGGTCTTTTGTTTGTATTCTTGAAAACAAAAGATAATGACAAATAAATTCCAATTCATCGAGCAGATAATTTTTTAAAGGAGGCGCTCAAAGAACGAACATGAAGAATAGGACGTATATCGCAATCGACTTAAAATCCTTCTATGCTTCGGTCGAGTGTATGGAACTGAAGCTTGATCCGGTGACCACTAATCTTGTTGTCGCTGATGCAAGCCGTACTGAGAAAACCATTTGCCTCGCCGTATCCCCTTCCCTCAAAGCATACGGGATTTCCGGCAGGGCAAGGCTGTTTGAAGTCGTGCAGAAGGTCAAGGAAGTAAATGCAGCACGGTTACTCAAGGCGCCAGGACGGGTCTTTTCTGGATCATCCTCCAACGATACTGAAGTAAAATCCTCACCAGGTATTTCGTTGGACTATCTTATTGCTCCACCAAGGATGACTCTTTATATAGAATACAGCACACGGATCTACAATACCTACTTGAAATACATCGCACCCGAGGATATCCATGTCTATTCCATAGACGAGGTTCTTATTGATGCTACCGATTATCTGGGCACATACAATCTTTCAGCCCGTGAGCTTGCCACAAAAATGATTCTTGATGTCCTTAAAGCCACCGGCATTATGGCATCGGCAGGGATTGGCACAAACTTGTACCTCTGCAAGGTTGCGATGGATATCCAGGCAAAGCACATTCCGGTGGATCAGAACGGCGTGCAGGTTGCTGAGCTGGACGAAATGAGCTACCGCCGCTTGCTATGGCCGCACCGCCCCCTGACAGATTTCTGGCGCGTTGGAAGGGGATATGCGAAGAAGCTGGAGGAACAAGGCCTCTTTACCATGGGGGATATCGCAAGATGCTCCCTCGGTAAGCCTGGCGATTATTACAACGAAGATCTGCTGTACAAGCTGTTTGGCATCAATGCGGAGCTGCTGATCGACCACGCATGGGGTTGGGAGCCATGTACGATGGCTGATATTAAAGCGTATAAACCAAGTACAAACAGTATCATATCGGGTCAGGTACTACAATATGCCTATCCCTTTGACAAGGCGAAGCTGATCGTACGGGAAATGACGGATCTGCTGGTACTGGATCTGGTGGATAAAAGGCTTGTGACCGACCAGCTTGTTTTGACGGTCGGATATGATATTGAAAACCTGACAAACCCGGAGATAAAGAAATTATATCAGGGGGAGGTCACCATTGACCACTACGGGCGAGCCGTTCCGAAACATGCCCATGGTACGACGAACCTTGGCAGACAGACCTCCTCGACAAAGCTGATTATGGATGCTGTTACAGAGCTGTTTGAACGCATCGTTGACAAAAACCTTCTGGTCAGGAGGGTCAATATAGCGGCGAACCATGTTGTGGATGAGGCAGCCGTCCAAAAGACGGACAGCTTTGAACAGCTTGACCTTTTTACGGATTATGCAGCCGTACAGGCTCAAAAAGAGAAAGAAGCAGCCGAGCTTGAGCGGGAAAAAAAGGTACAGAAGGCAATGCTGGAGATAAAAAAGAAATTCGGTAAAAACGCCGTACTGAAGGGGATGAACCTGGAGGAAGGGGCTACCACATTAGACCGGAATAATCAGATCGGAGGGCACAAGGCATGACAAAGGACTATGACGATATCATTCATCTGCCACACCATGTTTCTGCGGCACACCCTCCTATGTCAATCATCGACCGGGCAGCCCAGTTTTCCCCCTTCGCCGCACTAACCGGGCATGCTGGTGCCATCAAGGAAACTGCAAGGCTGACTGATGAGAGAATAGAATTGGACGAATCTATGAAGGATATCTTGGGCAATAAGCTACAGGTCATAGCAGACCGGCTTAAAGAGCGTCCCGAAATCGCAATTACCTACTTTCAGCCGGACGCGAAGAAAAATGGAGGAGCCTATGTTACTGCTACCAGTACGGTTAAAAAGATGGACAATCATGAACAGGTTGTCGTTATGACTGATGGCACAGTGATCCCCATTGATGAAATAATTAGCATAGATGGGCAAATATTCGGAACTATATGATGTATTTGTCTTAGGAAGCGGAATTGCCATGATATTTTATATGTAAAATTATTACTAAAGATTCATAGGAGGAAGTTATGGGTAGCATTCAAAAATTTTATGAAAAAACATGGTTTATGTGGGTTATGTTAATCTTTTTTGCTCCTATTGGGATTTTTGTTATGTACCAATATAAGAGATTTAATCCTACCGCCCGCTTAATTCTTTCTGTTTTTTTTGGATTGGTATTTATAAGTGCAATAGTATCTAGCAACACCAATAATAATGTAGAAATAAATGGGAGTGCCTATGGGCAAAGTGATTCAGAACAAGGGTCAATGAATGTACATGACCAAAGTACCCGCGGTAATATCTATGACCGTAACGGAGTTCTTTTAGCTACGAATGAGTTTTCTTATTCAGTTGTCATGGAAGATACCGCGGTTCCTGATGATGAATATAATGACATCATCCATAAATTGATCAAAATAATAGAAGATAATGGAGACTCCCTTTATAACGAATTTTACATCAGGCAGAATGAATCGGGTGAATTAGAGTTTACCGTGGAAGGCTCAGCCCTGACTCGATTTAAGAAGAATGCCTTTGCCTATGTTCTTAAGGATGGTAACCTGACCGAAGAGCAGCTAAATGCGACCGCGCAAGATGTTTATGAGTTCCTGCGAATCGGTACCGGCAATGGCTATACCCATATGTTTAATATATCTGATAAATATTCCGTAGAAGATACTCTGAAAATCATGAGTGTTCGATACGCGTTATTCTGCAATTTTCCAAAGTATCTTCAGATTACGGTTGCGTCTAAAGTAAGCGATGCCACTGTAGCAGCTGTCATGGAGAGCAAGGCTGATCTGAAGGGCGTTGAAATTCAACAGCAGAAAGCCCTAACGTAAATAAAACCTGTTGTTGCGGCGGTATTTAAGATAAACAGCCAACAAAGGCATGTTTTTCCGCTAAGTGGAAGATCATGTCTTTTCTTATGCGCAAGCGCGTGGTAGAATGGATATAAGAGTTTTACATCATGTAGATAGATTAGAACGTTAGGAGGAATATTCATATGAAAGTTGTGGTTACCGGCAGTTGTGGTCATATAGGTTCATATTTAGTTCCGAAGCTAATCAAGGCTGGATATGGGGTTACAAACATTACCAGAGGCCAAAGCCGGCCGTATGTCCAGGCTACCATAATTATTTAATAATAGGCAGGTATATCCTATGCGGACAGAAAAAGAAATGTTTGAATTGATATTGGATACAGCAGAGAAAGATTCACGTGTACGGGCGGTATATATGAATGGCTCACGCACTAATCCTAACGCACCGAAAGATGTCTATCAGGATTATGATATTGTTTATGTAGTTGATAATCTTGAGGCATTTACCGCTGATAATAGCTGGATAGATGTTTTCGGCGACAGGCTTATGCTGCAAATGCCTGAAGCAATGCGTAATCCAAGTGGTGCAGGACATTTTAATTGGATGATGTTATTTACCGATGGTAACCGTCTTGACCTGACTCTTATTCCAATTCAAAAGCTTGAGCTTATCGGTAATGATAGCCTGAGTATAGCATTGCTGGATAAAGACGGTATTTTACCGCCATTTCCCCAGGCAAGCGATAGTGACTATATCATGAAAGCCCCATCTGAGTTATTTTATCTGTCCTGCTGCAATGATTTTTGGTGGTGCTTACAAAATGTAGCAAAGGGCATTGCCCGTAATGAAATACCTTATGCCATGTTAATATATCACAATGTTGTCCGCGAGGAATTACATGAAATGATAGTGTGGTATATTGGCATGACCACAGATTTTCGTGTTTCAGCAGGTAAAATGGGAAAATATTTTAAACATTATTTACCCTCTGAGATATATGAACAATATTTAATGACTTATTCAGGCAGTGATGACGATAGCATGTGGAAGGCAATATTTATTGCATGCGATATGTTCAGTTTACTTGCCGTACAGGTTGCAGACCATTTTGGTTATACCTACAACAAACAAGATGAAGAGAATATGAGAATATATCTTATCAATGTTATGAATAAGGTTTATGAGGGAAACTGTTTATAATAGGATCTCTGGTTTGCAGAACCAGGTCAGTCCTAAGATTATTAACAGCATTGAGAAAGAGGAACCCATGAAACACATTGCAATCCTATCCGATACCCATGGCCTGCTGCGGGAGCAGGTCATAGCTGAACTGGCCGCAGCCGATTGCTCCATCCACGCCGGTGATATCAACACCCCATACATTGTCGAGACCATGAGGCAACTGGGAGAAACCTATGTGGTGCGCGGCAACAACGACAAGGATTGGGCAGAAGCCCTGCCGAAAAGCATTGACGTCACTATAGAAGGCGTGAGATTCTTCATCGTCCATAACAAGAAGGATGTCCCAAAACACTTGACAAATGTGGATGTGGTGGTCTATGGACACTCCCACAAATATTTTGCAGAAGTTATTGATGGAGTGCTATTCCTCAATCCGGGCAGCTGTGGTAAGCGCCGTTTTGATTTGGAGCTCACGATGTGCCGCATGACGGTGGACGCAGGGCTCTACCAGTACGAAAAAGTGAAAATTCAGGCAGAAGGTTAAGCTGGAAAGAGAACGAAAGATAGGAACTCTATTATATTTTTTATTATTGTTATATTTTATAACGGTAAATGATATTTAGGAGGACAACGGATGAAATTGATTAAGAAACAAATGATAGCTTTGGTTTTAATTATGGTTATTTCTGTAATGGATATAGGCTTATTGGGAAAATGCTTTACACATGGGGTAGGTGCGGTAACCTTTGATGAAATCAATAATCCTGATATATTTCTCAAGCAGGTGAATGGAGACCTGCAATGTACGCTGGTTGCAGCGACGATGCTGATTAGAAGAGCTGCCATGCTGTCGGGCTATGCAGACTGGGCTGATATTACTGTAGATAAAGTTAAGAGTCAGGCATGGATTGAAGGTGTGGGGCTTAAATATAACTTCACCTACGAAGGTATCACTGTTAATAAAGCTCCCTTTGGGGCTGATCCGGTAAATGAAGCATTGCTATTATTAGAGCTTCATCCGGAAGGAATCGTACTATTTGATCAGATACGTTCCCCTAGATCCCATGCAGTATTGCTTACGGATTATACGAATGAAATGTTTTATTGTGCCGATCCTTCCGATGCTGTCCCATATGGCAGGATACCTATTTCCTCTGGATTGGTTCAGGTCCAGGATACGGAATTTTATTATTATGTGTCAAGCCCGGGGATAGCCCCGCTATCGCCTCCTGCTATGGAAGAAAATAGCAGTATACTTGCTGTAGATAGTAACACATATCCGTCCATATCATCCGGGACAAGCTATTATTACGATGGAGCAGTGAAGAGTAGGGTAGAGCCTTATTTATATTACATAAGCATGGGTATTTTCAGGAAGATTATCTGGAACTAGGAGAATTGTAATTATCATGGGGCACGCAGTTTAGTATTAGAATAATATTCCCTTTACATCTCCCTACGAGGAAAGCCAGCGATGCCCGGCATCATAAGAATTCCCAGCAATCGCCCCTTTGGTTTAATGACGTTAAATCTATTTTGGGTTTAACGTAGTTAAACCGAGTTGTTCAACAGAGGGACGAAGTAACAGAAATCTTTGAAGGGCTATTTCAGGAGCCAATCCAATACATTTATTTGTTTGATTCCATTGTGGGAAACCAAGGGGCCGTAGTCCATTGTTAATAAATATTTTGGATTATGGTCATTGATGGCATCCAGTGGTGCAAGCTCCCGCTCCAAAGTCTTTCCGTCCGCGTCGTTTAATGTATAGGTTACCTGATAATATTCTTCTCCCTCGTCACCGTTAGCAATGAAATCAACCTCTGCAGCCCCTACTTTACCTACATATACCTTATACCCCCGGCGCAGAAGCTCCAAGAAAACTACATTCTCTAAAATATGGCCCGCATCGGCTTTTTTTGTCCCCAACACATTATAACGAAGGCCTATATCTGCTGCGTAGTACTTGTTTCCGGTTTTCAGATATTGTTTACCCTTGATATCATATCAAAATTAGTCTTGTAGGATGAACAAATAAACACTATACTAAAATCAGCAGATGATAACAGTACCGGTTGTAAAAGTAGCGACAATCAGAATTTAACGGTTTGGATAAATTACAAATGATCTTTAGGAGGACAGCGGATGAAACTAATTAAAAAGCAATAACCCCGCTATCGCCTCCTGCTATGGAAGAAAACGGTATATACTTGCTGTAGATAGTAACACATATCCGTCCATATCAAGAGACGATTAGTGTCGTTGAGGAAATGTAAATCTACGTAATTGGGATATCTTAGAAACGGAGGGTTATATGGACAATTACAAACGAAAGGATAGCGTACTTGTCAAAGTATTAAATAACCAAAAATTAACAGAGCATTTCCAGCAGAATATCCAGCTATTTTATATCATAGAGGGAAGGATGGATATTAAAGTAGGGGAGCAGCAGTCTCATCTAAAAGCGGATGATATCCTAATTATAAATGCAAATAAGAAATATAGTTTTGAAGCGTCTGTTGATATTCTCTATGCTTTGTTCGAGATAGATTATGGATTAATCAATACTGTTTTTCAAAGTGTGAATATTATTTTCTGGTGTAACTCAACAATTAGTGATGGCGAATCCTATGATAAATTGCGGGGAGTCATTAAACAGCTTTTGAATCATTATTTAGGTATACAGAAAGGCATGGCTAGCTTTGGATATATATCACTATGCTATCAGATGATAGATATTCTTACGGTGCATTTTCTTGTACAGGAATCCAGTAAGGATAACGCAGATGAAAAAGATAAGTTTGAAGAACGGCTGATGCAGATAAACAACTATATCAGGGCAAATTATAACCAATCAATTAGCCTGAAAGAATTATCTGAAAAATTGTACCTCTCAACTGCTTATCTTTCCCGGTTTTTCAAAAGAAGCTATGGAATGAAGTTCACGGAATACCTCACGAATATCCGGTTGAATTATGCGATAGATGAATTACTGTATACGAATAATCCGGTAACGAAAATTGCCTTTAATAACGGCTTTACGAGCTTAGCCGTATTTAACAAAGCATTCAAAAAGACCTATGGTGAGACCCCGTCAGCAGTGAGGAAAAAATCAAAAAAACAGATAAATAAAGAAGAAAACAAAGAGAATATAGAGGTGATTGAAGAAAGACTGGAACAATTCTTACGGGAGGATGGGATAGAACGGGAGAAAGAAAAATCCGAAAAGATTCAGATGGAATATTCAGCAGAAAACAGCACTCTTATTAAACCATTCTGGAATAAGATGATAAATGGCGGTTCTGCTGAGGATATGCTCCAATCCGAAGTAAGAGAACATATGATACTTTTAAAAGAAGCCCTGGGATTCCAATATGTACGTTTCTGGAATATTTTCTCCCCAAAACTTTTGATAGACATTACCAGCGAAGGGCAGGAGTATAATTTTTCAAGACTGGATTCTATTTTGGATTTTCTATTATTGCAAGGAATAAAGCCGCATATAGAACTTGGACAAAAACCAAGAAGGATTCATAAAACCGTACAGTCTGCGCTTGTATATGAGGATACGGGTGTGCGGTTTCATAGTCTTAAGCAATGGGATGGTGTGATACATGCATTAATGAGCCATCTGATTGACCGGTATGGAGCCGGTGAATTAGACACCTGGAGAATGGAACTTTGGTATGATGAGCGTTACTATAAAGGTGATTCTGCAATTGGCAGCTATTTTGAATTATTCAATCATACTTATAAAATCATCCGAAAATACACAGCAAAGTTAGAAATTGGGGGATGTGGCCTGGAGGCTTTAGCTGTTACCGGGTCAAACTCTGAATTTCTTAAGGAATGGATGTTTCATCAAAAACCTGATTTTATTTCAGGCTTAAACTATGCCTATATCAGGGGAAAAGAGAAGCTGGATCAGTATTCCTTAAGAGTAGCTGATTCGGAATTTCTTTTGCATAGTATCGAAGAATTAAAAAGAGAAATGGCAGAGGTAGGGATGACAGATATTAAACTGTACCTGACAGAATGGAATTTATCAATTTCTGACAGGAATGCAATCAATGATACCTGTTTTAAGGGTGCCTACATTGTAAAAAATATACTGGATGTTTATGGAAAAGTAGATGAGATTGGATATTTTCTTGGCAGTGACAGAGTTTCGGAATATTATGATTCCAATACCCTGTTGAATGGAGGTATGGGATTGCTGACGAAAGACGGCATTATGAAACCGGCAGCCTTTGCCTTTGAATTCTTAAATCAACTTTATCCATATTTCATTGGAAGAGGGGAAAATTATCTTATTACAGCAGATCTGCATCAGACCTATGGTATTGTTTGCCATAACCAGAAAAGGTTAAATTATAACTATTTTTTAACAAGGGAAGATGAGATTGAGAAGAAAAACGATTGGAAGTATTATGAAGACAGAGACATGCTGGAAATATGTATCAAACTGAAAAACCTTGAGAATGGAATTTATCGGATGCAAACATACCGTATCAATGAACAATGCGGCAGTGTTCTTAATATTTGGAGGGAAATGGATTACGACAGGGCATTATCAAGAAATGATATTCAGTATTTCCGCCGGGTATGCGAACCAAAAAACACAATACAGAAGTATAAGATAGAAAATGGAACAGGAGAAATAGTTATTCAAATGCATGCCAATGAAATAGCCTATATTCGCTTAAGTAAACAAATGTAGAAATCGAAAGTTAAAAATGAAGCAGGTCAAAATCCTATGTATGGATTTTGACCTGCTTTTTATGTTCTTAAAAATATAAATAATAAATGTCATTTTTGTATTAAGAATGGTTGCAGAAGTGAAGAAGCCAGGGAAATGAAATACATGTAGAATAAGAATGAAATAAGAACTGGTAAGGAAGGAGATAACAACGAAAAATGGGTAAATTAAAAATAGGTATGATCGGTTGCGGTGGAATTGCGAATCAGAAGCATCTTCCGGCGTTAAAGGCGAATTCCGACCTAAATGAACTAATTGCATTCTGTGACATTATTGAAGAGAAGGCAGTGAAAGCAGCAGGAGAATTTGGTGTACCTGGTGCTAAGATTTATACGGATTATCTTGAATTATTGGCAAATACGGATATTGATGTTGTTCATATCTGTACGCCGAATGTGTCACACAGTGAAATTTCTATGAAAGCTTTTGCGGCAAAGAAACATGTATATTGTGAAAAACCCATGTCCCACAGTGCAGAGGAAGCAGAGAAAATGGTAGAGGCGTGGAAGGAATCCGGTATGCAGTTTACGGTAGGATATCAGAACCGCTTCCGTCCGGAAGTCCAGAATCTTCATGCCGCATGTATGAAAGGTGATTTAGGAGATATTTATCTTGCAAAAGCACATGCACTGCGCAGAAGAGGTGTCCCTACCTGGGGAGTATTCATGGATAAAGAAAAACAGGGAGGCGGACCGTTGATTGATATCGGAACCCATGCGCTGGATATCACATTATGGTGCATGAATAATTATGAAGTTGATAGTGTAACAGGTTCTGTCTTTTATAAATTGGGGGGGTTGCAGCAGGCTACAGAAGGCAACTTATTCGGAGCTTGGGATCCTAAGACCTATGAAGTGGAAGATTCAGCGCTGGGACTAATCAAGATGAAAAATGGCGCAGTCGTTAGCCTGGAAGCAAGCTGGGCATTAAATATACGGGAATCCCGTGAAGCATCCACGACGCTTTGCGGTACGGAAGCAGGGGCTGAAATACATTCAGGCATGAGCTATTCCAAAAATGAACTGATCTATAACCGGGGAAGAAATGGGCAGTTAATGGAGGAGATTATTTCTCCGGTTGGAGGAGTTGCATATTTCGGCGGCGGTGGCGGAGAAGAAGGAACCATTGATATCAGACAGTGGCTGCAAGCGGTCCAGAATAAAACCCAACCGTTGGTAAAACCGGAAGAGGCTCTCATGGTTACAAAGATTTTAGAAGGGATTTATCTGTCAGCAGCTGAAAATAAAGAAATTCGCTTTTAATGATTTGGCGGGAAAGGAACTTAATTATGGCTTTTGCTTTACGTATGAATCTGGTAGATGCAATCAGTGATCATAGTTTGAAAAATACATATATCAACGGTAAAAAATCGGGCTACCAGTTTGAGGTGCGCCTGAACTATTACCGAGGTCATTATCTGTCAGATATTGAGGAGTTTGAGGTTACAGTCGACGGTTTAAAAGTAAAGGAGCAGGATATCAAGTTCTGTATTAATGAAAAGGAATTTGACGTCTGCCAGTTAGGCGAATGTTATACCGAGTTCTGGACGGTGCTTGAGCCGGCAACAGTCCGCGTATACAAAAAAGGGGGACTTTCGGCCGGAGAGCATAAGATTGATTTTAAGGTAATTTTTCGTTCACCCTATATGCCGATCGGACCGGATCACCAATATATGTGCTATGATGGCAGCGGTATCAAGACATTGCCGGTATTAGATTAATGGAAGACGGCAGATAAACAGGAGGTCATAAATGGCAAAATTTAAAGTAGGATGTACCTTATTCAGCTTTACCAATGAATATGTCCGTGGTCAGCTTAGCCTGGAAGATTGCATAAGAACAGCAGCGCAGGTTGGTGCGGAGGGTTATGAAATTGTTGCAACACAAATGATACCTTCATATCCTTATGTTTCAGACAGCTTTGCCGGATTTATCAGGGAATGCTCGGCGAAATATGGAATCTGGCCGGTATGCTATGCCGCTAATATGGATAGGGGTATGCGAAGGGATAGAGATTTAACAGAAGACGAGATGCTGGGAATGGCCATTAACGATTTAAAAAGTGCACATAAACTGGGGTGTACAACTGTAAGACAACAGTTTCTGCTTTCCCCAAATGCAATGGTCAGATTGGCTCCGTATGCCGAGGAGTATGGAATCAGGGTGGGAATTGAAATACATAATCCGGAAACACCATTTACACCTATGATTGAAGCTTACCGGGAAGCATATGATAAGTGCAATTCACCTTATATAGGATTTGTACCTGACTTTGGGATTTTTGCAACAAAACCAAACAAACCGTACTGGGATCAAGCATTAGAAGCAGGCGTAAAAGAGTCAACTTTGCAAATGATGGCTGAAATGAAATATGATGAAGTGCCACAGAAGGAGGCAATTGAGAGAGTCTTAAAAATAGATCCTTCACCGGCCGCGATGTCGGTACTTACCCAGATGTATGGATTTGTCCAGTTTAAGAAGGATTGCAGGAAGGAACTGGAGGGACTGAAGGAAATCATGCCAAGATGCTTTGAAATGCATGGAAAGTGCCATTATATCGGAGAAGATTTGAAGGAGGCAAGTATTCCATATGATGAAATTCTTCCTGTTGTGGCAGAAAGCGGATATGACGGATTTATTATGACGGAATTTGAATGTGCAGGTGATTATAGCGGTATTGAAATGGTAAAACGCCATATTGCGATGGAACGGAGAATCATAAAAGAAAAAACCCTGTAACCGCAGGCAGTATCCAGGTAATAAACAGTTTAACTGTTTATACTCTTTAATCCGAAGATGACGGATTAGAGAAATAAAGTAAAAAGGATAAGGAGAGGTAATATGAAAAAAACGGGAAGAATTCTTAGCATGGCTCTTTCACTGGTAATGGTTATGTGTATGTTTACAGCCTG
This sequence comes from Clostridiales bacterium, assembly GCA_012839295.1. Lineage (GTDB taxonomy): Bacteria > Bacillota > Clostridia > Lachnospirales > Lachnospiraceae > Mobilitalea. Next base: position 28,709 of record DUNO01000047.1, on the reverse strand, counting down.
CAGCCAAAAAGCAGGCAGTACAGACACAGCAGGTGGGACACAGGAAAATGGGACACAAGGAAACATTACGCAATCCGCAGAGGTAACAGAAGCATTAAAGGATGCAAAAAAAGTTGCATTATGTACTATGACAACAGAAGGTGATTTCTGGAATTTTTATTATGAGAATATCAGGGCAAAGCTGGCAGACCAAGGTGCTGAAATGGATATTATTGATGCGGACATGGATGCGGTCAGACAAATTGAACAGATTGATAACTGTGTTACCCAGGGATACGATTTGATTTTTACCATTGCAGTAGATCCAAACGCTATTTCGGATGCGTGCTCACGTGCAATGGCGGCAGGCGTTCCGGTATTTGCTTTTATTAAAGATCCGGGAGAGCAATATCGTACGAGCTTCCGGGGAGGAGATGAAACAAAGGTTGCACATACATTAGTGCAAATAACTATGGAGTGGATAGAAGAACATTTCCCTGATGCAGCGGAGGGTTCCATTAATACTATTGTTATTGGCGGTATTGGGGCAGGAAGTGAAACAGAGCGTTTTAATGCTACTTGTGAAAAGTTAAAAGAATATCCACAGTTAAATATTATGGAAGAAGTACAATGGGAGACATCTCAGTCTTATGCCCAATCTGCAACAGAAAATCTTATTACGAAATATAAGGGAGACATTAATCTGTTTGTTGTTTGCTCAGGTGAAATGGCTTTGGGCGTTCGTTCGACAGTAATGGCTGAAGGTTCTGTAATTAATGATTATACAGATTTTGGAATATTTACAGTAGACCTAAATGCAGAAATAGCAGAGTCTATCAAGAATGCGGCACAGGGCACGGATGTTATCCGTACTGCCTGCGTCAATGGCGGTAATATAACCAAAGCCTGCGAGGATATTGCAAAACAGTGCATGGATATCATAAACGGAAATTATGAAAAATTTTATCCAGTTAATGTAGATATTGCAACGGCTGATAATATGGCGGATTTTGGCTTCTGATGAAACGGCCAGTATAAAAAAAGGCGCAGTTTTCGGACATTAATGTATAGAAACTGCGCCTTATATTACAGGAGGTACAAAATGACTGATAATATATTATTATCACTTCAAGGATTGACAAAACGTTATCCCGGAGTAGTTGCAAATAATAATATTTCCCTTGATATATTCAAAGGGGAAGTTCATACGCTGATTGGTGAAAATGGCGCCGGTAAATCTACATTAATAAAGGCACTTAGTGGTGCCGTAATACCCGATGAAGGAACGATTTGCTGGGAAGGTAAAGAATTTAGCCATATGACACCAAAAGGATCGAAAGAGCTTGGAATAGAAATAGTATATCAGGAACTATGCCTTGTTGAAGCGCTTTCTATAGCGGAAAACATTTGTCTTGGCGAGGTTGACGGCGTATTTGTTGATTATAAATCACAGATAAAAATAGCAGATAATGTTTTCAGGGAAATGGGTATCAAGATTGACCCAAGAAAAAAGGTAGGGGATTTGACTACTGCAAAGCAGCAATTGGTTGAAATTGCAAAAGCAATTTCAAAAGGTGTAAAGCTTCTTGTACTCGATGAACCGACGGCACCGCTTACCTCAGAAGAAATTGACAACTTGTTTCTTATCATAGAAAAATTAAAAAAGCAAGGTGTATCAATAATATATATTTCGCACAGAATGGATGAGGTCTTTAGAGTGTCAGACAGAATCACTGTACTTCGCGATGGTGAAGTAGTTAAGACACTGAACGCAAATGAAGTGGAACGTGAGAGTTTGATTAAATTAATGGTAGATCGTGACCTGAAGGAAACATTTCCGGAAAGAACCTATCAAAGCGATGAAAATATGCTTGAAATTAAAAATTTAACTGGAAATAGCAACTATGATATTAATTTATATGTGAAGAAAGGTGAGATTGTCGGATTGGGAGGGTTGTTAGGTGCCGGCCGTACTGAATTAGCACGTATGATATATGGAGTTGACTTAAAAAAGAGTGGACAGGTTTTCATAGAGGGAAAAGAAGTCAATATTACATCACCACGCAGCGGAATTGCACATCATATAGGATTTATACCGGAAGATCGAAAACATCAAGGTGTATTACTCACTTTTGGGATAGATTGGAATATAACGATTTCTATTCTTAAGAAATTAAGCCCAAAAGGATTCATGGGATTTAAGAAAATGAGTAATGTTGTTGAAGAATATATTAGTAAGCTATTGATTGCAGCTCCGGCACCGGACGTAAGGGTTGAATGCTTAAGCGGTGGTAATCAACAAAAAGTCGTTATTGCCAAAGCGTTAACAACGGAAAGTAAATTGATTATTTTTGATGAGCCTACGCGTGGAATTGATGTAGGGGCAAAGCAGGAAATCTATCGGCTAATGGCTGATTTGGTGAATGAGGGAAAATCCATTCTCTTAATTAGTTCTGATATGGAAGAACTCCTTGGTATGTCAGATCGAATTTATGTTTTAGCAGACGGATGTATTGCAGGCGAAATCGATGGTAAAGAAGCTAGTCAGGTAAAGATTATGCATATCATTTCGGACGCAATGGAGAAAAAATCAAAACTCAGAAAAGAGGCGGTCTAAGATGGTTGTAAAGAAAATAATCAATAAATTTTATCTTCCTATTATTTTAGTATTGGCAATTATATTTTTTGCTATTACTACGGATGCATTTTTCAGTGTACATAATCTTACAAATATTTTTGTACAGAATTCATATCTGGTAGTTGCTACGATGGGTATTGCAATTGTAATGATTGCCGGTGGAGCTGATCTTTCAGTATCCTGGCAGATGGGACTTGTCAGTGTAATCTGCGGAATGTTACTGCAAAATAACGCCATTCCTGTTCCGCTGATTATTTTTATTGGTATTTTATTGGGGGGAAGTCTTGGTTTATTCAACGGACTGATCACCATAAAACTTAAAGTACACCCAATGGTTGCGACCTTGGCCACAATGACAATTTTTCAGGGAATTGCCTATGTACTATGCGGAGGCTCGACCTTCTTTAATTTTCCGGATTCTTTTAAAGCAATTGGGCAGAAGTATTTATTTGGATGGCTTCCTATGAGTGTCATTATCATGTTTGTCATGTATGCAATTGCATATGTGATATTGAAGAAAATGTATTTCGGACGGCATATCTATTCTCTGGGAGGAAATGAAGAAGCAGCCCGGATGGCTGGTCTTAATACAAAATTCATACGTGTTGCCTCTTTTGTTCTTTCCGGTGTTTTTATAGCGATTGCTGCAATGGTTTTAACAGCACGTACCGGAACCGCCAGCCCGGGTATCGCATCAGATGCGGTGTTTATTTGTATCAGTGCATGTGTACTTGGAGGAATTTCCTTCAATGGTGGGGAAGGAAATATAACCAATATGTTTATCAGTGTTATGCTATTAGGCATTATTTCAAATGGAATGCAGCTTATGGGACTTAGCATCTATTCCCAGTATATTATGAAAGGTACAATACTGGCATTAGCGATTGCTTTTGACAATTATCAGAAAAAAAGTCATCAAATAGAATTGGCCAACCAGGCAAAGACAGCCAGATAATGGATAATCGCTGTTTGAAGATGAGAAGGATATTCCTATGTAGAATTTTATAGTTCAGAAAATATCCAGGTTGGGCTTGCAGCCCTAACGGGAAATAAAAAACCGTGTTGCGGCGGCATTTAAGATAGACAATTAACAAAGACATGCTTTCCGGCTAAAGTGGAAGAGCATGTCTTTTCTTATGCGCAAGGGTGTGGTAGCTTGATACAAGCATGGGTGTTTTCAGGAAGATTATCTGGAACTAGGAAAATTATAATTATCATAAGGCTTACAGTTTAGTATTGACAGGCATAAATAAATGCAATATACTGATAACAGTGTTATCGATAACGATGTTATTCAAGAAGGGAGCAAACCATGTCACTGCCCGACAGCAATATTGATCCAAAAATACTGGAAAGCGCAAAGGAAGAATTTTTGCAGAAGGGGTTTGCCAATGCTTCCCTGCGTGAGATCTGCCAAAAAGCCGGAGTAACAACCGGCGCCCTTTATAAGAGGTTTTCTGGAAAAGAGGAATTATTTGCAGCCGTATTGGAACCGACGATTAGGGATATTAATGCGCTGGTTGAAGCTGTTGAAAAGAATAACTATGAGCATTTGGAACGGGAAGAAATGCAATTGGTGTGGGATATGTCCGAAGAAACCCATAAAAGGTGGATTGAGTTTCTTTATGCAAGATTCGACGGTTTTAAGCTTCTTTTGTGCTGCTCCGGGGGATCCGCTTACTCGACTTTTTTAAATGATTTTGTGGCGGAGAACTCAAAGCATACCATGGATTTTATTGAGAAAGCCTTTTCCCATGGACTTACAGAAAATCAAGTGGATGAGGATGAGCTCCACATTCTTTTGACGGCCTATTGGTCTACTTTGTTTGAAACCGTCATACATGATTTTCCCAAAGAGAAAGCGCTGCATCATTGTACCATTATTACAAAATTCTTTAACTGGCAGGCGGTTCTGGGGTTTTAGCCTTAGAATGAGGAAAAACCCTAAATTTTTTAATAATTGGTTAGTTGATTCTAACCGAAAGAGGGAGGAAAAGGAATGAAGAAAAATGGCGTTATGGGCAGTATTCTGTCCTATGCAAAGCCCTGCAAGGGAAAGCTGCTGCTATCCATAGCCTGCGCGCTTATCTCTGTGGCAGGAAGCATTGCCCCTTTTGTAGCGGCCTATCATGTGATGGTTCTGTTTTTTGATAACTCGGCCACATCCGGGGCAATTATTTATTGGAGCCTGGTATGTGCTTTAGGGTTTTTAATCAAGGTGGTATTCCATGCCATCTCCACAACCCTGTCCCATGTGTCGGCTTATACGATTCTTGAAATCATGCGAAAAAAGATAGCAGATAAGCTGCTTAAGGCACCGCTGGGCATTACCCAGGGGCTGTCCGCCGGTAAGGTGAAAAGTATTGTAGTCGATCAGGTAGAAACCATCGAGATTCCCCTGGCCCATGTAATACCGGAGGGAGCGGCAGCCCTTGTTCTGCCACTGGCAGTGTTTGGCTATCTGTGTGTGATTGATTTCCGTCTGGCACTGGCGTCCCTGATTACGGTACCCCTTTCCATGATCCCATATGGCATCATGCTCGGCGGATATAACAAAACCTATTCAAAATATATGGAATCCAATGAGCATATGAATAATGTCGTTGTGGAATACGTGGAAGGAATTGAAGTAGTAAAGGCCTTCAATCAGTCCACCACCTCCTACGAAAAATATCGCAGGGCCGTGGAGAGCTTCAAGAAAACAACCCTTGACTGGTATAAATCCACTTGGAAATACACAACCCTGGGGTCAGTCATCCTGCCCTCCACCCTGCTTGGCGTGCTTCCCATCGGGACGCTTATGTACCTTTCGGGCAGCGCCACCCTCCCGGATATTACCATGGCCATGCTGTTGTCCATGGGGCTTGTCAGCAGTCTGGGACGGTTTATCCTGTTTTTCAACCAAATCAAATCAATCCAATACTCAGTCAGCTCCATCAATAAGACCTTTGACATCGGGGAACTGCCCCAGGTTTCCAGGGAAAGGCCCATTAAAAAACACGATATCCGGCTGGAGCATGTGACTTTCTCCTATACCGGCAAAGAGGATGTATTGCATGATGTCAGCCTGACCATACCCGAGAATTCCTTCAGCGCGGTAGTTGGACCCTCCGGCGGGGGTAAATCCACGCTGGCAAGGCTGATCGCCCGTTTCTGGGATACTACAAAGGGAAGCATCACCATCGGCGGTGTGAATATAAAGGATATTCCCCTGACCCAGCTTGCAGATGAGGTGAGCTTTGTCACACAGGATAATTTTCTGTTCAACTGCTCCATTATGGAGAATATCCGGCTGGGAAATCCGAAGGCGGCGGACGCCCAGGTGCTGGAAGCAGCACGGAAGGCTCAATGCGATGAATTCATAGGCAAGCTGGAAAAGGGCTACCAGTCTATGGCGGGAGAAGCGGGGGATAAGCTCTCCGGCGGGGAACGGCAGAGAATCACCATAGCCCGCGCCATCCTAAAAAATGCCCCAATCATTATACTGGACGAAGCCACTTCCTTCACGGATCCCGAGAATGAAGCGAAGATACAGGAGGCCATAGCGGAGCTGACCAAAGGAAAAACCCTGCTGGTCATTGCCCACCGGCTCTCCACCATCAAGAATGCCGATAACATCCTTCTGATCAACCAGGGGAAAGTCGAGCAATCCGGAACCCATGAAGCTATGCTTCAAAAGAGCCCTCTTTACAGTGAAATGTGGCAGGCTCATATCGGGGCAAAGAAATGGTCTGTCAGGGCAGGCAGCAAGGAGGTGTTAGCATGATCAGGATACTTAAGAATCTTTTTCAAATGATGGATAAGTTTAAAGGAAGATTATACGCAGGCATTGTGTTTTCACTAATCGGCAATATATTGGGCGCTGTCCCAGTGGTTTGCGGAGCCTATACCATCAGGGTGATTTTAGAGGATGTAAACGGTGTCGCAAGGCTTGAGAAAAGCTATGTCTTCCTGCTTACCGGCGCAATTGCCGGCTCCATTTTGCTCAGGTGGCTTCTGAGCTATCTCAGGGCGACGAAGCAGGACAGCATCGCCCATGAGGTAACAGCGGAGCAGCGGCTGGAAATCGGGGATATTTTAAAGCGGGTATCCCTTGGCTTCCTGCAAAAAAACAATACGGGAGAACTGAATACCGCCGTAACGACGGATCTTGCTTTTTTCGAGGTACAGGCAATGAATGCCATCAACAGCATTGTGGACAGCTACATATTTCTTCTCATTACCATCCTGTTCCTGTTTTCATTTTCACCCGGCATCGCCCTTGCGGCTGTGCTGGCCGTCATCATTTCATCCGTGGGCCTGCAGATGATCGAAGGGCAAAGCAGGAAAAACTCTCCGGTACGTCAGGAGAGCATCAATGAAATGGCAGATGAAATCGTGCAGTATGTCAGGGGAATGGCAGTCGTCAAATCCTTTAAGCAACAGGGAGCCGCATCCGCAGGACTTTTCCGGGCATATAAGAAATCCAGGGACATCAATATTAAAATGGAGAAAAACTACGCACCCTTTGACGCGCTGCACAGGCTGGGGCTCTATCTGGGCACCAGCGCCATTATGCTGATTACAGCGCTTTCTGCTATAGATGGCAGGATGCAGCTGCCCATGGCGATCATGATGATTGTGTACAGCTTCATTATGTTTAACTCCATTGAAGCCGCAAACAATTCCCTGCATATTCTGGAGATGCTGGACACCGTCCACAGCAAGCTAAAGAATATTGAAGATACGGAATTTATTGATAAGGATGGAAAGGAAATTGCCATCAGCCATTACGATATCGCCTTTCGGGAGGTGTCCTTTGGCTACGACAGCCGGGAGGTTTTAAGCAATGTATCCTTCCTAATCCCGGAAAACACGACGACGGCCATCGTGGGGCCCTCCGGCAGCGGAAAAACGACCATATGCAGCCTGCTGGCCAGATTTTACGACATACAAAAAGGTGAAATTACCGTGGGAGGGAGAGACGTCCGGGAATTCACCTGTGATTCCCTGCTGAAAAACATCAGCATGGTGTTCCAGAATGTCTACCTGTTTCATGACAGCATCCGAAATAATATCCTGTTTGGCAATCCAAATGCCTCGGAGGAAGAGATGATAGCAGCGGCCAAAGCGGCCCGGTGCCACGACTTTATCATGGCGCTTCCCGGAGGGTACGACACCCTGGTCGGCGAGGGCGGTTCCACCCTGTCCGGCGGCGAAAAGCAGCGCATCTCCATAGCCCGGGCTATGTTAAAAAACGCGCCCATCGTAATTTTGGATGAGGCCACCGCCAGCATAGACCCGGAAAATGAGCACCTGATCCAACAGGCCATCAGCAGCCTGACCCATGGAAAAACAATTATTGTCATTGCCCACAGGCTTGCCACCGTTGAAAATGCAGATCAGATTCTGGTCATTGATGAAGGCCGGGTTACCCAAAAGGGAACTCACTCCCAGCTGATGGGGCAGGAGGGGCTCTACCGGCGCTTTATCAATATTCGGGAAAAAGCGGAGGGATGGGCGATTGGACAGCTTTGAGCTTCTTTTTGTTTATAGCATTGCCAGGTAGCAAACATTTATCAGCTTGAAGTATAATTATGTAATGGGTATAATGATAAGTGATAGGGTGGTGATGTGATGTTCAAAATAGGAGAATTTTCAAAACTGACACAAGTAACAATCCGGATGCTCCGATATTATGATGAGGCAGGGATTTTGAAACCGGCAGAGGTTGACCCGTGGACAGGGTATCGTATGTATTCCGTCGAACAAATACCTGTTTTAAATAAAATAATCTATCTTCGTGACAGTGGGTTTAATGTCGCAGAAATTGGGGCGGCCCTTACTATAAAGGACGATCATGCTCTTGCAGAAGAGCCTTTGCTGATTATCCGTATGGGCGCAGCGTCGGCTATGGGGTCATCCAGGTAGCGCCGGATAACATTTTACAGGCAAGAGATCTGCTAAGCGCCGCAGATGAAAAGATGTACGAGTATAAAAGGTTGCATAAGCTGAGGCGAAAGGACGATTAAGTGACTTGCACAGCATTGTAAGAGGGGATATGGCCTCGGCATCTGGAAATAAAATTTAGAATGAAATGAGATAAGAAAAATGAGTAATGTTTATGATGATGAAAAATTTTTTAAGGAATATTCAAAGATGTACCGCAGCCAGAAGGGGCTGGAGGGAGCAGGTGAATGGCACCAGCTGAAACCCTTGTTTCCGGATTTGACGGATAAAAAAGTTCTGGATTTAGGGTGCGGCTATGGCTGGCATTGTAAATATGCAGTCGAATGCGGGGCTGATGGTGTGGTTGGGATAGATTTAAGCGAAAAAATGATCGCAACGGCAAGGGAGAGGAATGCTGACGAAAGGATTAATTACAAAGTGTGTGGAATGGACGCTTATGATTATCCTCAGGATACCTTTGATCTTGTTGTTTCAAATTTAGTGCTGCACTACATTGAGGACTTAAATGGAATTTATAAAAATGTTTACCGGACGTTAAAGGACAATGGGATTTTCTTATTTAATATTGAGCATCCTGTTTTTACGGGAAGCGTTAACCAGGACTGGATCTATGATAATGAAGGAAATGCCTTATACTGGCCTGTTGATAACTATTTCTACCCAGGACTGCGCCAGACCCACTTTTTGGGACAGGAGGTAACGAAACAGCACCATACCCTCACCCAAATCATAAACGGGCTGTTGCAGTGCGGCTTTTTTATTGAAAGGGTTGAAGAAGCGATGCCGGAGCAAGGCATGATGGGGTTTCCGGGGATGAAGGATGAGATGAGAAGGCCGATGATGCTGTTGGTTAAGGCGTCAAAAATAACAGATACGAGGTAAAATCAAATGAAATATGCTGTACTTTTTAAGGGAATCAATGTTGGTGGTAAAAATGTTGTAAAGATGAAGGATTTAAAGCAGTTATTCCTTGAGTTAGGGATGGACAGGGCGGAGACTTATATCCAGAGCGGCAATGCAGTTGTTGAGACTGCACTGGAGGAAACGGCTTTGCGTGAGATGGTACAGACAGGCTTTGCCGGGCGCTTTGGGTTTGAAAGAGATGTATTTATAAGGAGCGAAGATGAAATCCGTGCGTTGATTGGCCGCCTTCCATTTTCGGAAGAGGAAATAGCCGCAGCGGAAGCTGCCGATCCGCAGGTCGAACACCTCTATGTCTATTTTCTGGGCAATCCACCGGAGCAGTCCCAGCTTGAAGGAATATACAAAGGGTACATTGGCCCGGATATGCTGCGGGCAGGAGAAAGGGAGCTGTATTTTCTTTCCCCTCAAAGTATACGCAAGTCGAAGCTGGTTACCCGCATCGATAGACCATTTCATTCAGCTACCGCCCGGAACTGGAAGACAGTCAATAAATTATATGAAATGCTGTCTTCCTTATAAAGCTATTATGCTATAAGGGTGCCTGATTATGAATAAACAGACCTGGAAGGGTAGAGGGAGCTGTCAACGATAAATATAGACGACATGGTACCAGGGCATGTCATCCGGTGTCGAAGGCTGGCATGAAAAATTTGACCAAACTAACATAAAAATGCAACCTTGGTATTTTCTGCAGCGTCTAATAGAGGAAATATGAATTCCTGGTAAAGGACTTGGATGGAAAGCTTTTGGAAAAGGTTATATGCGAGGCTTTCCCGGAGGCTTCCGGAGATCTTTGAATTGGGATTCGTATACGGATAAAAGAACAGGTGGAAATAGAAAGGAGAATGATTTTTATGAAAAGAAAAGTGGCATTATTACTAAGCATAGCCTTAGTGGCGACAGCCCTGCCAATGCATACGGATGCTGCCGGTGCGGCGGCTCCTGAAGCAGCAATAGCAGCAAAGGCGAGTGCATCTCTTGCAACTGCAGGGGAGCCGACCACGGAAGGCCTCGAGAAGGCGATCCGGGAGGTGAAGGCAAGGATAAACGTACCCAGCGCCTATACAGATTTTAATTATTACTTTAACGATTCCGGCGTGTATTCAAGTGCTTCCTGGTCCCTGTCCTGGAGTAACCCGAAGGATAATTCCTACCTCCAGGTAAACTGTGATGCCGATTACCACATCACCTCTTTTTACCAGTATGATAATTCAAAGGAAAACGCAGGTGTGGCAAAGTATTTGAGGTCGGAACTAAAGGATAAGGCAGACGCTTTTATCAAGAAAATCGCTCCTGAGACCAACGGAAAATTAGAATACCTGAATTCTAATTATGACGGGATCTATGGAGGAAATTATATTTACAATTATCAAAGGGTAGGCAATAATGTGGACTTTCCTGACAACGGTGTAACTGTTTATGTGAGCAGCGTGACAGGGGAACCGACTTCAGCCAACATTAATTGGCTCTATGACGCTTCCGTCCCGGCGGCAACGGCTAAGATAACCAAGGAAGAGGCTGCCAGGCTGATCAAGGAAAATATGGAGATGAAGCTGGTTTACCGTTCTAATTATTTCCGCACCTTTAAGCAGGACGGCACAAGCGAGGTCAAAGCCTTTTTGGTATATGAGCCCTCCGAGAACTATATTTCCGTCGATGCAAATACAGGTAAGATTTATCTGACAAAATCAGAATGGATTACACAAAATGATGCGGTTGCCACTAAGGAAAGCGCAAATTTTGCTGGTGCTGCCGATATGGGTGCCGGTTCCACAGAACAGGCTTTGACGGAGGCAGAAATCAAGCAGATATCCGAGCTGAAGAATATTATATCAAAATCAAAGGCCATCAGTATAATAACGGAGAATGATTCCTTATATCTGGAGGACAGCTTAAAATCCATCACTGCCTCCTTAAATAAGCAGTGGGGAACGAAGGGCGAAAATTCTTATGTATGGAATATTAGCCTGAGTGACCCGGAACCAACCACCAAATCAAAGGGAGACGGCAGCTACAGGGCTTATGCCTATGCCTCCGTCGATGCGGTCAGCGGACAGATCCTTTCCTTCTATTCAAGCATGAAGGGCTATTATAATGATGCGACACAGAGCTGGAAGAATGTTACCGTAAAATATGACAAGAAGAAGAGCCAGGCAATTCTTGAAAAATTCCTGGCACAGCAGGCCAGCGTGCGCTTTAAGAATAGTGTTCTTTCCACAGTGAATGATGAGCTTGTAGTCGGCTACCAGAAGGATAACACCCCGATCTATGGAGGTTACAGCTACCAGTATAACCGTACCAATGAAAATGTTGAGTATCCGAATAACTATCTATATGGATCCGTTGACGGCGTTACCGGCAAAATCTATTCCTACGGTGCAAACTGGGATGATAATGTAGTGTTTGAATCTGCCAAGGGAGTAATTACCCCTGCCCAGGCAATGGATTATTATCTGGGAAATGAGGACTACGGATTAAAATATGAGATTTATTCCACGAATAAGGACAGCTCGGGCAAGCAGGGCAGTGCTGCATATTCCATAGGGTATGGCGTCCGCCTGGTATACCGTCCTGATCTGTCACCCGCCTATATTTCGCCTTTCACCGGCGGGCAGCTGGATTATAACGGCAAGCCCTACACCGGTGCCCAGGCCTATACCTACAGTGATATTACGGATTCGGCCGAGAACCGCAATATACTGCTGCTGGCTGACATGAACATTGGTTTTGAGGGAGGAAAATTCAACCCGGACCAGACGATTACCGTAGCTGAGATCAACAAATTATTCTCCGATATGGGTTATGGCGATGAAAAACTAATAGAGTCCAGCGGAGAAGGCAAGCAATTAATAACGAAGGAAGAGCTGGCGAACCTGTTCATTGTGAAGCTTGGACTTGAGAAGATGTCGAAGCTGCAGGGCATCTATAAGACAGGATATCTGGACGATAACAGCATTACTTCCAAATATTATGGTGCCGTTGCCCTTGCAAAGGGATATGGCCTAATGGATGCTGAAGCAGACGGAAACTTCAATCCGAAGGCAAACCTTACAAGAATCCAGGCAGTTGATTTCCTTATGAACTTTATCAATGTACAGAAGAAGGGTATCTTTTATTAATACAATAACCGGACCATGGAATAATAAGGTGTAAATGGAATAAAAGGATACTAAATAAGATATTAAGATATTGATCTAGTAAGGCAGGAGAGATGTGCAGTATATATTTCTCCTGTCTTTGCTTTATAAATCATAAAAAAGCTGCCACAGAGTGACAGCCTTTTACATAGTGCACCAGCGGCGCACCTTTTAAATTAATTAAGCTATAGAATTTGTAGCCTTTGCTAAACGGGATACCTTTCTTGCTGCGGTATTCCTGTGGAAAACACCCTTTGAGCGAGCCTTTTCAATCTCAGAAACTGCTATAACTAAGTTTGTTTTAGCAAGCTCTTTATCTCCGGCTGCAACAGCAGCATCAACTTTTTTAATCATGGTCTTAACCTTGGACTTAATTGCCTGATTTCTGGCAGCCTTGGTTCTGTTAACTAAGATTCTCTTTTTCGCAGATTTAATATTAGCCAATTCATACACCTCCAATTATAAAATATTTTCAACCAAACCTCCAAGGATATCGAATTTGAGAGTGGGATATCAGCTTGCATTTGATTGCTCGTATCAATTGTTTCATTAAATCCGGACACGGACGCTCTAATGGAAACATACTATTATATAGTAGTCGATAGGAATAATTCTGTCAATACATATTTTGAAAAACTTTGAAGAAAATAAAGGACATGATATTATTTCGGAGGTGTCTATGAATAAAATTCGTACGGATTTAGCGCTGGAAGCGAGGGAAAGCTTTCCCGATGACGATGTGGAGATCAAGGGCGTGGTGCTCACTGAGGATTATGATGAGAAGAATAAGATCCGGGTTTCAACGGTCATCATTAAGGATGAGAAGGGTGCAAGGGCAATGCAAAAGCCCATGGGCACCTATATTACAATTGAGGCTCCTGAGATTGTGCAGTCGGATGAGGATTACCACAAGCCTGTTTCCGAGGAGGTCGCAAAGCAGCTCAGAAAATTGGCGGGCGACCTAAAGAGGGAGGAAATTCTGGTAGTCGGACTGGGAAACAGGGAGGTTACCCCGGATGCCTTGGGACCCCAGGTGGTGGATAATTTATTTATCACCAGGCATCTGATCCGTGAATTTGGCAATGAGTTTAAAGAGAAGCACCATATGGGAAGCGTAAGCGCAATATCGCCTGGGGTCATGGCCCAGACCGGCATGGAGGCACTGGAGATTATCAAGGGTATTATTAAGGAAACGAATCCCAAGCTGCTAATTGTAATTGATGCATTGGCCTCCAGGAGTGTAAGCCGGGTGAATACCACGATCCAGCTTACGGATACGGGGATCAGCCCCGGCTCAGGGGTAGGTAACAACCGTAAGGCTTTAAACGAGGAAAGCCTGGGGATTAAAGTCATTGCCTTAGGAATTCCTACAGTGGTTGATGCCGCGACGATTGTGGCGGATACCTTGACAAAATATATGGAGCAGAGCGGCTTTGGACAGGAGGATATTGATAAATTTATCTCCGAGGTGAGGGAACAGCAGATCGATAATATGTTTGTAACGCCGAAGAATATTGATGAATCCATCAAACGGATCAGCTACACCGTATCGGAGGCCTTAAACTCCTGCTTTGCGGAGCTGGAAGCCCGGGCATAGAAATGCCCGGGAGCTTTGGCTTGCCGGTCAAAATCCATTTTGTCCGCACCAGGTTTTACCAGGAAAGGGTTATAAAATCAGCTGTCTGGAAATATAATAGAGCAGGCAATGTTTTAAAGCATGGCTGGCAAAGCTATAGCCGGTAAAGCTTTGGCCGGTAAAACGCCGGCCAGTAAAGCTAAGGCCTGCTCTCAACTTGGTTAAACGCCCTATTCATTTTTTTGAATAGGTCATCAAAAACATTGAAAGGCACTGGTGTAATAATGAAGAAAATCCGTATCCGTATCAGACTTAAAATATATCCTGTCCTCTGGTCAATTATGGTGATCGCAGCGGTCTATTTATTGCTCCGGTTTGCCACGATTACATTTACGGAAGAAATGGGTCAAGCTGGACTGATGGACGCTTTAAGTGCGAAGCTATGCATCAATCTGATGGAATCAGGCTCACCCCTGTTAAAGTATTCTGCTGATGAAGATGGCAAGCTGTATGCATTTCCCGTGAGCCTGTTTGGAGATACCCTGGCCCTGGGGGATTTTATTGAGGATGACAGGGCGGTTATGGTGAATGCGCAGGACTCAGCCTTGAGGTTTAATGGTTATAACAGGGACAGCACGTCCCCTTTCAAGAGCAGGGATGACAGCCAGGGGAATGACAGCCAAGTGAGTAATAGCCAAGGAAGTAATAGCCTAGGGAATGACAGCCAGGGGGAGGATAATCAGAAGAATGGCCTCCAGGCACAGGGCAAGGGCTTATCTGTTTTTGCAATAAACAGTGACCAGGTCGGCCAGGAATACCTGCTGACCAACGGAGCGGTCATGAAGAGCTCAGAGACAGGAGACTTGATCGGAGACGGAGAGTATATGGATGAGCAGCTGAAGGTCAATTATGAGAAAAGTGACCTTCATGATGAGGATGCAGAGGATTCATCGGCGCAGGCGGAGGATGATGCAGTAGAGACTGTGGCAACCGACAGCCGTGCCAGCTATACCCTGGAAAAAATGAAGGATGTCCAATACCTTGTAAGGAACTTCTATATTGTGGATGGCTCTACTACCATAAGCGAAGCCGTGTTCAACGGGGAAAAGCTTCTTTCCAAGGACATGACCATAAAGCAGGATAATAAAAAGCCCCAGATCCTGATTTACCATACCCATTCACAGGAAGAATTTATCGACAGCAGGCCGGGAAAAGCAGAGGACACCGTAGTGGGGGTCGGCAGCTATTTGGCAAAAATATTGGAAGAGGATTACGGATATAATGTAATCCATGATAAAAGCACCTATGATATCGTAAACGGCTCCCTGGACCGGAATGTGGCCTATAACCAGTCGGCAGACGGTGTCGAAAAGGTTTTGAAGGAAAATCCTTCGATTGAAGTGCTCATTGACCTGCATAGGAACAGTGGCAAGGCCAAAACCGTCACGATTGATGGGAAGAAGGCGGCACAGGTTATGCTCTTTAACGGGCTTAGCCGGGACCAGAATGGACCGATTACATACCTGGATAATCCAAACCTGCAGGATAATTTGGCCTTCAGCCTGCAGCTGCAGCTGGAATCTGTTTCTGAATACCCGGGCTTCTTTTTGAAAAATTATTTAAAGAGCTACCGGTATAACCTGCATTTCCGTCCAAAATCCCTGCTGGTTGAGCTGGGAACCGTGAATAATACGGTAGAGGAGGCGATGAATGCCATGCCGCCCTTTGCTAAGGTACTGGACGCGGTGTTATCCGGGGAGGCCCAGGAGCAGCAATAAAGTGTTGATTTAAAATACATGAAATGAAAACCGCATTATCTTGCCAGCATTTCCACCATGTGTTATAATCATACAGAATATTTGTGGAATGAAGGTTCAGGAGGAAAAATCCTCCTGAAGGGCAGGAGAGAAAATCCGCCTAAAAGACAGGAGAAACAGGAGGAGAAATCCTCCTAAAAAAACAGGAGAAACGGGAGGAGAAATCCTCCTAATAGGAGGATTAGGATGGCTGTAGACCAAAGTAAAATCAGGAATTTTTGTATCATTGCTCATATAGATCATGGTAAATCAACGCTGGCTGACCGTATTATCGAGATGACCGGGTTGCTGACGAACCGGGAGATGCAGGCACAGGTACTGGATAATATGGATTTGGAAAGGGAAAGAGGAATTACGATCAAGGCACAGACCGTTCGTACCGTATACAAGGCTAAGAACGGGGAGGAATATGTCTTTAATTTAATTGATACCCCAGGGCATGTGGATTTCAACTATGAGGTTTCACGGAGCCTGGCTGCCTGCGAGGGGGCAATCCTGGTTGTAGATGCTGCCCAGGGAATTGAAGCCCAGACCCTGGCGAATGTATACCTGGCTCTGGACCATAACCTGGACATTATGCCGGTTATTAATAAAATAGACCTTCCGAGTGCGGATCCTGAGCGTGTCATTGCGGAAATCGAGGATGTCATCGGGCTGGAAGCCCATGATGCCCCTCTGATATCGGCAAAGGTTGGAACCAATGTAGAGCAGGTGCTGGAGCAGATCGTGGAGAAAATACCGGCTCCAAAGGGAGATTGCAATGCTCCGCTGCAGGCTCTTATTTTTGACTCGATCTATGACCCCTATAAGGGAGTTATTGTATTTCTTAGGATTATGGAGGGTACCGTCAGGAAGGGTACCGAGATCCGTATGATGGCAACCGGTGCAACCGCGGAGGTTGTCGAGCTTGGTATCTTTGGGCCGGGACAGTTTATACCGGCACAGGAGCTGTCTGCCGGTATGGTTGGTTATATTACAGCCAGCCTGAAGAATGTGAAGGATACCCGGGTCGGGGATACCGTAACGGATAATGGGCGCCCCTGTGCAGAGCCCCTGCCCGGCTATAAGAAGGTGCACCCCATGGTTTACTGTGGAATGTATCCGGCGGATGGGGCAAAATATCCGGATTTGCGGGATGCGCTGGAAAAGCTCCAATTAAATGATGCCTCCCTGCAGTTTGAACCGGAGACCTCCATAGCCCTGGGCTTTGGCTTCCGCTGCGGCTTCCTTGGCCTGCTGCATCTGGAGATCATCCAGGAAAGGCTGGAGCGGGAATATAACCTGGATCTTGTAACGACTGCGCCCAGCGTTATCTATAAGGTTCACAAGAATGACGGCTCAGTCATTGAGATCACGAATCCCACCAATCTTCCGGATCCCTCGGAAATTGACTATATGGAGGAGCCGATGGTTTCGGCAGAGATTATGGTGACTACGGAATTCGTAGGCTCCATTATGGGACTTTGCCAGGAACGGCGCGGCGTCTACCTTGGCATGGAATATATGGAGACAACGAGAGCTCTGTTAAAATATGACCTGCCATTAAATGAAATTATTTATGACTTCTTTGATGCGTTGAAATCACGCTCCAAGGGCTATGCCTCCTTTGACTATGAGCTGAAGGGCTATGTCCAGTCCGAATTAGTGAAGCTGGATATCCTTATTAATAAGGAAGAAGTGGATGCACTGACCTTTATTGTACATGCCGACAGCGCCTATGAAAGAGGAAGAAAGATGTGCGAGAAGCTGAAGGAGGAGATTCCCCGCCAGCTCTTTGAGATCCCAATCCAGGCGGCAATCGGAAGCAAGGTAATAGCAAGGGAAACCGTAAAGGCCATGAGGAAGGATGTCCTTGCAAAATGCTACGGCGGTGACATTACACGTAAGAAGAAGCTGTTAGAGAAGCAGAAGGAAGGAAAGAAGAGGATGAGGCAGATTGGTAATGTGGAAATCCCCCAGAAGGCCTTCATGAGCGTATTAAAATTGGACGAAGATTAAGGTTAGAAGAAATAGAATATATATATGAAGGAGGAGCCGGATCCATGCCAGTATCATGCGATTTGTGCAGTATAAGGCATGGGCATAAGAATGGATAAAATAAAACCTGCTGCCAATGGGGACAAGCCCCTTGGCCTATATATCCACATCCCTTTCTGTGTTAAAAAATGTGATTATTGTGATTTTTTATCAGCCCCGGCTACGGAGGAGATGAAGAAACGGTACGTGGAGGCATTAATTAAGGAGATTACCGCCTGCAAGTCCTATTATACAGATTATGAGGTACAGACCATATTCTTCGGCGGTGGGACACCCTCCTGCTTGGAAGCAGGAGAGACTGGGAGGATCATGGATGCCCTCCGGGCTGCGTTCCGTTTCAAGGAAACAGGCCTGGAAGCCACCTCCGAGGTAAATCCAGGAACCATAACAGAAGAAAAATTAAGGATATATAGGCAGGCGGGCATCAATCGGTTAAGCTTCGGCCTCCAGTCCGCCCAGGACCGGGAGCTGGAAGGCTTGGGAAGAATCCATACCTACGGGCAATTTAAGGATAATTTCCATCTGGCAAGAGCCCTGGGATTTTACAATATTAACATAGACCTGATGTCCGCATTGCCCGGGCAGACCCTTTCCTCCTGGGAGGATACGCTTCGCAGTGTAATTGCCTTGGAGCCGGAGCATATCTCCGCTTACAGCCTGATCATTGAAGAGGGTACGCCGTTTTATGACTGCTACCGGGAAGGTGCCGCCGGATATGCCTTACTGCCGGATGAGGATACGGAACGGGAAATCTATCATCTGACAAAGAAGATTCTTGAAGCCCACGGTTATTACAGATATGAGATATCAAACTATGCAAAAAAGGGCTTTGAGTGCAGGCATAATTCCTCCTATTGGACAGGCACGGATTACCTGGGGCTGGGACTG
Organism: Clostridiales bacterium; assembly: GCA_012839295.1. Taxonomy (GTDB): domain Bacteria; phylum Bacillota; class Clostridia; order Lachnospirales; family Lachnospiraceae; genus Mobilitalea. The sequence continues at coordinate 9,764 of DUNO01000047.1, read as the reverse complement.
GGTGCAGCCTCCCTGATCCAAGGTACCCGGTTTTCAAAGACGGACAGCCTGCAGCAATATATAAGGCTCTGCGAATCAGATGCTCCGGATGGCCTGATCCGCGAGTCCTGCAAGTTAACCATAGCGCAGCAGATGGAAGAGTTTATGTTCTTGGGCTTGCGGATGTGCGATGGAATCAGTAAGGCCGGATTTTATCACCGGTTCCAAAAAGAGATGAAGGACATTTATCCAGGGACAATCCAGGAATTTGTAAAAAAAGGGCTGTTAGCGGAAGAAGAAGACCGCATCCGACTTTCCGATTTCGGAATAGATGTCAGCAACCAGGTATTAGCGGAGTTTTTATTAGAACAGTGAATCACCCCCACTTAATCTGTAATTGAAGTGGGGGCTTTTTGACGAATAGAACATAATGCTCTCCAACAAAAGCCTTCTTTACCATGCCAGGAAGTCCCCATTTTGCTTAAAAAGCTCTAATCTCTTTTTAATAAAATATTTCTAAAATTGCCTTGACAAAAGAAATTGATAGTGTTATTTTATTTATAGATGTTAGCACTCTACTTGAATGAGTGCTAACAGAAAAAATGGGTAGGAAATCTCTCTAAAACAAAATTGAGGTAGAATATGCAGCAGTTGGATGATAGAAAATGGAAGATATTACAGGCCATTATCCGGAATTATCTCGAAACAGGCGAGCCTGTAGGGTCGCGCACCATTTCAAAATATACGGATTTGAATTTAAGCTCTGCCACGATCCGGAATGAAATGGCTGACCTGGAAGAATTGGGTTATATAATGCAGCCCCATACTTCTGCAGGCAGGATTCCTTCGGATAAGGGTTACCGGTTATATGTGGATATGCTTTTGCAGGAAAAGCACCAGGAGGTTGAAGATATTAAACTACAGCTTCTTGAGAAGGCAGACCGGCTTGAGCTGATTTTGCAGCAGGTAGCCAAGCTGCTTGCAGTGAATACCCAATATACGACGATGGTAACCACACCCCAGTATAAGAAAAAGGTAAAGTTCCTCCAGCTCACCGAGGTTGAGGAAAACCAATTGCTGGCGGTCATCGTATTTGAGAGAAACATTGTAAAGAATAAAATTATTCATATTACGACACCCTTAAATAAGGAAACACTGTTAAAGCTAAATATCATCATGAACACGTTCCTGCAGGGACTTGATTTGGGAGAGATTAACCTTCCGGTCATCACCCAGATGAAGGAGCAGGCAGGAGATTACCGCACCATTGTAAATGATATACTGGATGCGATCATGCAGGCTGTTTCGGAAGAGGAGGATCTTGAGATCTATACCTCCGGAACCACCAACATCTTAAAATATCCGGAGCTGAGCGACCGGGAGAAGGCTGCCGACCTTTTATATACGCTGGAGGAAAAGAAGGTGCTTTCAGAGCTGATCCATGACAAGATGGAGGATGAGGAAAGCCGGGGAATCCAGGTATATATCGGTGATGAGACGCCGGTGGAGACGATGAAGGAATGCTCCGTCGTAACAGCAACCTATGAAATAGAAGAAGGTGTATACGGAAAGGTAGGAATCATCGGACCAAAGAGGATGGATTACCAGAAGGTGGTCAGCACCCTGCAATCCCTGATGACCCAGCTGGATGATATCTTTAAGAAAAAGACAAATTAAAATACAGGCGCATCAGAGAAATATAATAAAGAAAAGCAGCCATGGAAAAGGAGAAAGCAATGAAGGATATGTCAAAGGAGTCTATGGATCAGGTAATAGAAGAGACACAGGCTGACAATGCAGCCACAGAAGTGACTGATGACATGGGGGAAGCAGAGGCCACAGTGGCAGAGGATGCTATGGCAGAAGCAGGGCCTGTAGCAGAGGAAGCTGCGGTGGAAGAGGAAGCGGCTCCCGGCAGTGCAGGGGAAAAGCAGGAGAAAGCTGTTAAGTCCCTGTTTAAAAATTCTAAATCCAAGGAAATTGCGGCAAAGGATCAAAAGATTGAGGAACTGACAGACCGTCTGATGAGGACGATGGCAGAATTCGAAAACTACCGCAAGCGTACCGAGAAGGAAAAGGCGACGATGTACGATATGGGAATTAAGAGCATGATTGAAAAGCTCCTTCCGATTATCGACAACTTTGAAAGAGGGCTTGGCACGGTCACGGATAAGGAAAAGGAAAGCGGTTTTGCACAGGGTATCGAGATGATTTACCGCCAGTTGATGACCGCGCTGGATGAGATCGGGTTAAAGCCGATCGACGCAGTAGGAAAAGAATTTGATCCAAATCTTCATAATGCAGTGATGCACGGCGAGGATGAGAATCTTGGAGAGAACATCGTATCAGATGAGTTCCAAAAGGGATATATGTACCGTGATATGGTGGTTCGCCACAGTATGGTTAAGGTAGTTAATTAATTTAAGGAGGAATAGAACATGGGTAAAATAATAGGTATCGACTTAGGTACAACAAATTCATGTGTAGCCGTTATGGAAGGCGGAAAGCCAGTAGTTATTGCGAATACAGAAGGTGCCAGGACAACACCATCCGTTGTTGCATTTACAAAATCAGGAGAGCGTTTGGTTGGTGAGCCTGCAAAACGTCAGGCAGTTACCAATTCAGAAAAAACTATCTCTTCCATAAAGAGACATATGGGAACCGATTACAGGGTAAAGATTGATGACAAGAGATATTCACCACAGGAAATCTCTGCAATGGTCCTTCAGAAGTTAAAGGCAGATGCAGAAAGCTACCTGGGTGAGAAGGTAACAGAAGCAGTTATCACGGTACCCGCATATTTTAATGATGCCCAGAGACAGGCAACCAAGGACGCAGGTAAGATTGCAGGCCTTGACGTAAAGAGAATTATCAACGAGCCTACAGCCGCAGCATTGGCTTACGGCCTTGACAATGAGCATGAGCAGAAGATCATGGTATACGACTTGGGCGGCGGTACCTTTGACGTATCTATCATTGATATCGGTGACGGTGTTATCGAGGTACTTGCAACCTCCGGTGATAACAGGCTCGGTGGTGATGATTTTGATGAAAGAATCACCAGATACATGATCGACGAATTTAAGAAATCTGACGGTGTTGACTTGTCCCTTGACAATATGGCACTTCAGAGATTAAGGGAAGCTGCAGAGAAGGCTAAGAAGGAATTATCCTCTGCAACTACAACTAACATCAACCTTCCTTTCATTACAGCAACAGCAGATGGCCCTAAGCATTTTGACATGAACTTAACACGTGCAAAGTTTGACGAGTTAACCCATGATTTAGTAGAAAGAACGGTAGTTCCGGTACAGAATGCCCTCCGTGACGCAGGGCTTGCACCTTCCGACATTAAGAAGGTATTATTGGTTGGCGGTTCAACCCGTATTCCTGCTGTGCAGGAAAAGGTAAAGATGCTCACGAACCAGGAGCCTTCCAAGTCCTTAAACCCTGACGAATGTGTTGCTATCGGCGCTTCTATACAGGGTGGTAAATTAGCCGGTGATGCCGGTGCAGGAGATATCCTTCTGCTTGACGTAACCCCGCTGTCCCTTTCCATTGAGACCCTTGGCGGTGTAGCTACCAAGTTAATCGAAAGGAACACTACGATTCCTACAAAGAAGAGCCAGATATTCTCTACCGCCGCTGATAACCAGACAGCAGTTGATATTAATGTTGTACAGGGTGAGAGACAGTTCGCGAAGGATAATAAGAGCCTCGGACAATTCCGTCTGGACGGTATTCCGCCGGCAAGAAGGGGCGTTCCCCAGATCGAAGTAACCTTTGATATTGATGCAAACGGTATTGTAAATGTATCAGCAAAGGATCTTGGAACAGGCAGGGAGCAGCATATTACAATTACAGCAAGCTCTAACCTGTCCGATTCCGATATTGATAAGGCAGTCAGGGAAGCAGCAGAATATGAGGCACAGGATAAGCTCCGTAAGGAAGCAGTGGATGTACGCAATGAGGCTGATTCCATGGTGTTCCAGACAGAGAAGGCTCTTAGCGAGGCAGGCGATAAGATTGATGCTTCTGCAAAAGAAACAGTGGAAGCCGACCTGACAAGGTTAAAGGATCTCCTTGAGAAATCCAACCCTGAGGTGATGAGCGAGGGTGAAGTAGCTGATATTAAGGCTGCGAAAGAGAAGCTGATGGAGGATGCACAGGCATTGTTTGCAAAGCTTTATGAGCAGAGCGGCGCTGCAGGCGGTCCAGGACCTGATATGTCAGGCGGGGCAGGCCAGGGCGGAGCGACCGGCGGCTATAACGATGATGTGGTTGACGGCGACTACCGTGAGGTTTAATTACTAGATTATAGAATAATTTTGGCTTAACAAAATTATGAATAATTTTGATCCAACAAAATTATTTTTCCCTGGCAGGTGAACATATCGCTTGCCAGGGATTTCATACAAATTGCGGTTGAAAAATGACGGATTATCGATATAATAGATAGTAATGTAAGTAAAGATAAAGGCTTTAAACCGTAATTAATACCGGAGAGGCGGTCTGCGTGGCGGCCTGTTTCCGTTGTATTAACAGAGTTCCATGAGGGGAAGCCCACAGGCAGAGGAGTTTAGTGTTATGGAATTCGTGAAACGTTATGAAAGGTGAAGGAGAAGATGGCAGATAAACGTGATTATTATGAGGTCTTAGGGGTCAGCAGGACAGCGACCGATGATGAACTAAAAAAAGCATACAGACAGCTGGCGAAAAAATACCACCCTGATACTAACCCTGGAGATAAGAATGCAGAGGCTAAGTTTAAAGAGGCGTCCGAAGCGTACGCAGTATTAAGTGATGCCGATAAACGCAGGCAGTATGATCAATTCGGCCATTCTGCCTTTGAAGGCGGCGCAGGTGCCGGTGCCGGCGGGTTCGATTTTTCCGGAATGGATATGGGGGATATCTTCGGGGATATCTTTGGAGATCTTTTCGGAGGACGTACCAGAAGACCAAATAATGGACCGATGCAAGGAGCTAACCTTCGTACTGCTGTCAGGATTACCTTTGAGGAAGCAGTATTCGGTACGGAGAAGGAGCTGGAGCTGACGCTTAAGGATGAGTGTGCTACCTGTCATGGTTCCGGTGCGAAACCGGGCTCCACGGCAGAGACCTGCTCAAAGTGCGGTGGAAAAGGTCAGGTAGTATATACGCAGCAGTCCTTGTTTGGTATGGTCCGTAATGTACAGACCTGCCCGGATTGTAAAGGTACAGGAAAGATTATTAAGGATAAATGCCCGGATTGCTATGGTACCGGTTATATCAGCAGTAAAAAGAAGATCAAGGTTTCTATTCCCGCCGGCATTGACAGCGGACAGAGTGTGAGGATCCGCGGAAAGGGCGAGCCTGGAACAAACGGGGGACCCAGAGGGGATTTACTGGTCGAGGTGGAAGTAAGCAGGCATCCGATTTTCCAGAGGCAGGATTATGATATTTTCTCAACGGCACCGATTTCCTATGCGACCGCAGTACTGGGCGGGGATGTGAGGATCAGCACCGTTGACGGTGACGTAATTTATACAGTGAAGCCGGGAACACAGACGGACACCAAGGTGCGTCTGCGTGAAAAGGGCGTTCCAAGCCTCAGGAACAAGGCTGTCAGGGGTGACCACTATGTTACCCTTGTAGTTCAGGTGCCTACGGGTCTGAATGCGGAGCAGAAGGAGTTATTAAGAAAATTTGATGATGCAATGACAGGAAAGACCACCGGGGAAAGCACAGAACCGGAAACAAAGGGCAAAAAGAAATTCTGGAAATGATCATAAAGAGTTTTTGCAGGAATGATACCGGGGCGTGTCTGAAAGCTTTTCAGGCGCATCCCATGCAAAAGCTCTTTTTCTTTGCCGGAGCAGATGAAAGTCCTGCCACGGCTGCTGGAAGCTATTGTTGGAATGAGTTGCGATTTGCAGGGAAGGAATGGGAAAAGATATGAAATGGACAAAGGTAACCTTGGACACAACCACGGAAGCAGTAGATTTAATCAGCGATATGCTGGGGGATCTGGGCATATCAGGGATTGAAATCAGTGATAATGTGCCGTTATCCGAAGAGGACCAGAAAAGAATGTTTATCGATATCCTGCCGGAGCTGCAGGAGGATGACGGAACGGCCAAGATCAGCTTTTATGTTGATGAGGGCAGGGAAATAGATGAGGTGCTCCATGAGGTTAATGCGGGTCTGGAGGAGCTGGCTGGCTATGTGTCCATCGGAAGCGGGAACCTTATGGTTACCGTTACGGAGGACAAGGACTGGATCAACAACTGGAAGGAATTCTTTAAGCCCTTCCGGGTGGATGATACGATTGTGATCAAGCCTACCTGGGAGGAGCTGGAGGATTATCGTCCAGGTGATCTGGTGGTAGAGATAGACCCCGGCACTTCCTTTGGAACGGGAACCCACGAAACCACAAAGCTTTGCATTATCGGCATGAAAAAATACATCCATGATAATACGGTGGTGCTGGATGCAGGAAGCGGCAGCGGCATCCTGTCCATTATTGCAAAAAAATTAGGTGCAAAGGAAGTCCTCGGTATCGATATCGATCCGAACGCGACCAATTCCGCTATTGAAAATGCAGAGGTGAACCGTTTGCCCGTGCGGACCGGCAGCCTGATGTTCATGACGGGAAACATTATTGAGGATGATGGGATCCGTACACAGATTGGCAAGGAAAAATATGACCTGGTGGTGGCGAATATTTTGGCGGATGTCATCATTCCCTTATCGGAGGTAATCCCTGAAAACTTAAAGCCTGATGGAATCTTCATTACCTCAGGGATCATTGACACTAAGGAAGAGGCCGTACGCGGCGCCCTTGAGGGGAATCATTTTACCATCCTTGAGGTGAACCGGATGGGGGATTGGGTGTCATTTGTTGCCAGGAGGAAGGGGCATTTATAAAGAGGAGCCTTTCCTTTTTACAAAGATGTGAAAAGAAGGATAATCCAAAAGGCAGTATGGAAGAATTATAATATGGTAATTTTTGCCTTATAACCTGCGGTTGTAGGGCTTTCTTCATGCCAGGGAATTATAAAAAGATGGTTGTAGTTGTGAAATAATAATAGTAAAATATAAATGGGGTTCCGTAATGGAAGCAGACATTATATTTTACTATTATTTCATATAAAGGGGATACTGATGAAAAGACTTACGGTAGGTGTTTTATTCTTGATAATTGTGTCATTTACCCTGGCAGCCTGTCATTTGGTGGAGGAAGGGGATGACCCGGTAATTAACTTGCATTTTAGCGCATCCGACCTGGAGGATGAAGAATATGAATCCATAGGAACTGCGGGCTTGGAAAGCCCTACGAAGGCCGATTTTAAAAATATAGAATTTACCTTAGAGGTAAAGCATTCGGATGAAATCACCAATAGGCAAATATTAATGCCGGAGGTTAAGCAGGCAGCCAATTCCTATGACGAGGAGAGGTACTGGTTCGGAAGATCCTACCGCCAGGATAACCCTCAGGAGAATTTTGCCCAGTATGGCTATAGCTTTGTACTTTATACCCATGGTCTGGATGAACAAGGGATCAGGGATATATTTAAGGCAAAGGATGTAAAGATATCCTGGGTTGATGAGGATGATGTTTATGAGGAGCAGGTGTTTGACTTGGGCGATATCCTTCAATTCGAGGAATAGAGCGGCATGGTCAATCCAAAGATTAACCTGTGTTCACAGTGAAATGTTTTGATAGAATTTAAGGAGGAGATGTCCATGGCAAAATATGAAAAATTGATCACGGGTAATTTTGAAGAGGTGCTTCGCCAGATTGACAGGGATGTCAGTGACAGCGGAATATCCATGCAATTGGTGGATGAAAGTAATTATTCCAATAATAATGTAAATATTGCAGTCCGCGTATATGACAAATACTTTATGAGAAATGGAAACAGGGCGAGCCTGAGCCTTACGGTGGTAGGGAATGGCAGTAATATATTTATATCGGCAATCGGTGCCGGAGGCGGGCAGGGCGTATTTTTTAATTTCAGCCTTGGAGCTGAAGAGGAAATGGTTGGGACGGTGCAGGAGAGCGTGGAACGGATTTTGGGAAGGGGATATTAAAGGCTCCCTGGAATTTGATGTGGCGGTCCGTGGGCAGGAAACGATCAGGGGTAGGTCTATTGTAATAAAAATCAAAAAAAGGTAAAAAAAGAGGGAACTAAATGGATGCTAATATCGTCTATAGATATATCAGGTTTTCAAACTGATGATGAATGGACAGAGTGTCTTTTAACAGGAGGATTATGACATGAAAATTATGACGAATGGCAAAAAAATAGTAAGCGCATTGCTTCTTCTATGCTTTGTTGCTGTTAACAGCATAACGCCGGTAAAAGCGGATGCTGTAGCCACGACAACCAGTACAGCTCCTACAACCACCACAGCCGCCGTAGCCAATGCAATAACCTTTGACTTAAATAGCGGCGTAGCCAAGGCTAAGATAGCGGACCAGCAGACCACCCAGTACCATAAACTTGTCCTGCCTTCCCCGGGCTATTTGAGAATACAAATATATCCCGGGTTTGATGTGGAATGCTCCTTTATGAATGAAGGTCTCACAAAAACATATTTTAGTGCTACTTATAAAAAGAATTATTATAAGGGCCATGATTCTGGTGAATATGAATCAGTTGGCTCATATTTTGAGGCAGGTACTTATTGTTATGCGGTGAAAGGGGTTAGTTCCGGCGGTGATTATACCTTGGAAGCTGAATTTATCCCTGTTGAAAATAATGAAATAGAGCCTAACCAAACCTTTGACCAGGCAATGGAATTAACAGGGGGCGCTATCAAAGGCTTTATATCCGAAGATGATGATGTGGATATTTATTCAGTTAAGCTTGGAAAGAACCAGAGCTTTGTGTTGAAGCCCCTGGGGTATGACCAGCTGGATGTTAATTGGCTTAGAGCCTTTACCGTTTATGACAGCAGCTTTAATAAAATAAATAGTCCTTATATCTTATATGGTCCGGAAGTCTTCCAATGGTCGGAGGGTACCTATTATATCAAAGTCACCAGGGATAATACAAGCTCACCACGTCCCCAGGGCACCTATGGTTTTGAGTATAATATTATAGATCATGGGGCAGACAAGGCACAATACGCCTACTATGGCAGCCGGTTCCAGGAGATATATGTGAATGCCACACTGACGTCAGCCAAGCCTATCATATTGCCGGCTTCCACAACGGACCAAAAATTTGTATGGAAATCCTCCGATACAAAGATTGCGACAGTATCAGCAAGTGGCAAGGTAACAGGAAAGAAAGCCGGTTCGGCAGTAATTACGGCGACCTGTGCAGATAACCCGGCCTTATCTGCTTCCTATAAAATAGTAGTCCGGCCGATTTCATTAACCCTCAGCAAATATAATGTGGGCTTAAAGGTTGGGAAAAAGTATACGATTAAGCCTACATCTGTGATAGGTGCATCGAACAAGGTGACTTATACATCCTCAAATAAGAAGATAGTAACAGTAAATAAGAATGGTGTAGTCACCGCCAAAAAAGCCGGAACTGCAAAGATCAAAGTGCAGGCCAACGGTCTGACCAAATATGTTACATTTAAGGTGACAAAAAAGTAAAAGATAAATATATTACAGGAAGTAAATTCATCTTCCTGTTCTCATAACTTATAATATGATTGGGGTGGCAAAAGTAAATAACCACAATCATATTATCGGAACCAAGTATATGTTCCGATAATCGAGATGCACGGCGCAAAAACAGCGCCTTTTATCAGAAGTTTGGAATACAACTTCTGATAACTTATAT
>DUNO01000046.1 GCA_012839295.1 Clostridiales bacterium | reverse complement strand
GGAGTGTCCCTATATCCACCTGGGCTTGCCTTTAACATCCCATAATTACCAAGTGCAGGCAATCATGGGATGCCCGGTCTGCGCCCAGATGGATATAGGGACACTCCTATTCACCGCGTTAGTCTTTCGTATGAAGAGGGCTTTTGTTGGATGGATCTTGATGTTATTAAATACGCCAGGGGGGGATGCTTATGTCAGAGGATAAGATGGTACGGGAAGGGCAAAAGCAAGATGAAGATTTGCCTGCTGGCTTAAGTGTACCTGCCGGGAACACAGGAAAAGCTGCTCCCAAGAGAACAAGGTGGAATAAGCTGCTTTTAAGCTTATGTATTATAGGCTTGGTTGTGTTTGGTTTTTTATTTATTAATGAAGCTTTCATTAAGCCGTATCAGGTTGAAAAATCTGTTGAATTAAGCAGGGAGTTGTATGAGAAAGCGGAGCCTGTTGATACGGTGGCTGCTCCTGAGGTTACGGCTTCTGCTATTACAGCTCCTGCTACCCCGGTAGAGGAGCCTGCCCGTGATTCCCAGGGGCGTTTGCTCCAGTTTAAAAATTTGCTGGAGGAGTCTCCCGATGTAAAGGGCTGGATTAACATACCTGATACCAATATAGATTATGTAGTTGCCCAGGGAACTGAGGATGAACCGGATTATTTTCTGGACAAGGATATCCGTGGGGACTATAGCAAGGCAGGAACCCTATATCTTGACATCAGCTCTTCCGTCGAGAAGGATGATACTACCCGGAACCTGGTCATCCACGGCCATAACATGGTATCGACGAAGGAAAAGATGTTCCACTGTTTACTCGATTATAAAAAAGCCGGCTACTATAAAGAGCATTCGGTAATTACCTTTGATACTATTTATAACACCGGCCAATGGAAGGTCTTTGCCGTATTCATTACCAACGGCTCCTCCGCCAAGGAACCATTATTTGATTACAGGAAAGCTGACTTTAAGGATGCTTCGGATTTCCTGAACTTTGTTTACCAGATACGGATCCGGTCCATCTTAAATACCAGCGTTGATATCAATGAAAATGACCAGATTCTTTGTTTGTCCACCTGCTCCTATGAGGTTGACGACTACCGTACCGTCATCGTGGCCCGCAGGGTCCGGGACGGCGAGGAGCCAACTGTGGACGTTGAGGCGACTGAAGTAAATCCAGCTCCCCTCTATCCGGCTTCTTATTACTACCGCTATGGCGGAAAAGCGCCGAAGCTGTATGAAACCTTTGAGGAGGCCTTAGGGAATGGGGCGATCAGCTGGTATCAATGATTGCAATAATATAAGTTATGAGAAGTTGCATTTTGACTTCTCATAAAAGGCGCTGTATTTGTGCCGTGCATCTCGATTATCGGATCATGGGTTTTGATTCGATAATATAAGTTATGTTATAATGTCTTCCATCATATTGTGTGCTTAACTTATGTATTAAAAGCAAAATTTTACAGCTAGGAAGCGTATCCACCCCGGACACTCTCCTAGCTGTTAATATTATAATTCCTATGTTTCACTGTTTAATAATATTATTAATGTTATAAATCAGTTAATTACTATTTGCGATTTTTATCATCGCTGTTAATGCTCTATAAACGTCAATAATTGATTGTCCGCTATATGATACAATATTGGGCCCAATAAGCTCTGTTCCAGGCATTATTGATGCAAATTCAGCCTGGCCACTATTTAAAAAAGTAACCTTCATTTCAGGCGGCTCTTGTAGCTTTATAGGATCAATATTCCTGACATTTATTAGGGCAGCTTTTACCTTTTCTTTTATTTTCTCAAATGCTATAGATGGTGTTAAACATTTTGCTGCATATCTTCCATATGAGGTTTTAACTACAGCTGTTTCAATTGCAGCATTCACCTCTTTTACTTCCTCCTCCAGAATGTTGTCACCTGATACCATAACAACTGGAATGTTAAAATGGCCTGCAACACATGCATTCATATAAAACTCTCCGACATCTTTACCATTGATGTTTATATTTGAAATCACACCTCCATGAAAGGAGTGGCTCAAAACCCCACCTACATTCATTCTGGAATGATATCCTATTAATATGACTGCATCAAAGGAGGAATCTAAGCCTTCCATCATAGCACCCTTACGCGACGAACCGGTAATTAATTGTGCTTTATCATTTAAAGCTTCTATCAGTATATTAGTTCCAGCACCATGTAGATCATTAACAACAATTTCTGTTGCACCAATCTCAACAGCTCCTTCGATTGCTGCATTAACCTCTTTCGTCATAAGCTCTCTTGCCCTTTGATAATCCCTCTCGCCAGGGATTATTTGATTAATAGCAACCATTCCGCTTATTCCTTCAATATCTGCTGAAATATAAATCTTCACATTATCACGCTTTCATATTAATCTCTAATAAATATCCTATTTTATCACCTTATAACCGGTTCTTAAAATCCTCATACCCAAATTTACGTATCACCTTCAGCCCATCCTTTTCCGTATTCAGAAAAATAGCCGGCAAGCCAATTCCATTAAAGGTATTGTTCTTTACCATGGAGTAAATTGCCATATCACAGAACACCAGCCGGTCTCCGACCTGCAAGGGCTCAGGAAAGGAATAGTCCCCGATGACATCCCCGGCCAGGCAGGTGGGACCTCCCAGGCGGTAGGTATAAGGGTATTCTCCCGGCTGCCCGGAACCGATGATACCTGGGCGGTAGGGCATCTCCAGCACATCCGGCATATGGCAGGCTGCTGAAGTATCCATAATCGCCAGCAGGATGTCATTTTCATTCAAATCCAGAACGGAGCTTACCAGGTAACCCGCATTCAAAGCCACCGCCTCGCCCGGCTCAAGATAGACTGTAACCCCATAGTTATCCTTGATCCTGTTAATACAACGGATTAAGGTCTGGATATCATAATCCTCCCTCGTAATATGGTGCCCGCCGCCAAAATTGATCCATTTCATCCCATGCATCAAATGACCGAATTTATCCTCCACAACCTCCAAGGTCCTCTCCAGGACATCGGAATTCTGCTCACACATAGTATGAAAATGCAGCCCCTCAATCCCTGCCAGATCCGCTCCCTCCAGTGCAGAGGCCTTAATTCCAAACCTGGAGCCGCTAAAGCAGGGATTATACATATCCGTCTCAATCTCCGAATACTCAGGATTAATGCGAAGACCGCAGGATATCTTCCTGGGACTGCCCATAACCTTCGTCTTATATTTCTCCCACTGCTGCACCGAATTAAAAACCATATGCCCGCAAATAGAAAGGATCTCATCCATCTCCTCCTCACGGTAGGCCGGGGAAAAGATATGAACCTCTTTCCCCATCTCCTCGTAGCCTAATTTCGCCTCAAACAGGGAGCTGGCCGTAGTACCGCTCAAATACTCCCCAATCAAAGGATAAGTAGAATACATGGAATACGCCTTCTGCGCCAACAATATCTCACAGCCAGTAGCATCCATAACCGATTTCAATATCTCACAATTCTTGCGCAATAAGCCCTCTTCAATCACATAAGAAGGGGTAGGAACCTCATATTTATCAAAATTCATACTTACGTCCACGCCCCACATATCATAAACGTCCATAAAAATGCAGGCACGGACTCGCCCCCCTTTCGTTCATTCATCTTATATAGGTAATTGCAAAACCCAAAAACCATCGCCAACTCTAATCCAATTGGTGCAGGCTCCCAACACAATTAGCGGGCAAAATACTAACGCGGTGAATCTGAGTGGAGCTATATCCATCTGGGCGCAGACCGGGCTTCCCATGATTGCCTGCACTTGGCAATCACGGGATGTTAAAGGCAAGCCCAGGTGGATATAGCTCCACTCAGATTCACCTCACAACCTAAACCTCGCCCATTTAACGCTTAAATCCCTCCTGTTATTCAACCATCTCAGGCTCAAAGCTTTCCTTCCAAGGTAACCCGCATTCATTTAATTTCTCCATAAATGGATCCGGATCAAACTCCTCCACATTATGCACGCCCGGCTTCTTCCATTTGCCCGTCAGCACCATCATAGCTCCGATCATCGCCGGAACACCCGTGGTATAGGAAATTGCCTGGGAACCAACCTCACGGTAGCATTCCTCATGGTCACATACATTATATACATAATATTTCACTTCCTTATCATCCTTCACACCGGTATAAATGCAGCCGATATTGGTCTTTCCCTTTGTCCTTGGTCCAAGGGATGCAGGATCCGGAAGCACCGCTTTTAAAAACTGCAGGGGAATGATTTTCTGCCCCTCAAAATCAATGGGCTCAATGGAGGTCATGCCCACGTTCTCAAGTACCCCAAGATGCGTAAGATACCGCTCGGAGAAGGTCATAAAGAAGCGGATCCTCTTAATTCCAGGCAGGTTGAGGGCCAGGGACTCCATCTCCTCATGGTGTAATAAATACATATCCTTTGGGCCGATTTCCGGGAAATTATATTCCCTTTTAATCTGTAGCGGCTCCGTCTCATGGAACTGCCCGTCCTCAAAATAGCTGCCCGGTGCGGTGATCTCACGGATATTGATCTCCGGGTTGAAGTTGGTGGCAAAGGGATAACCATGATCCCCCGCATTGGCATCCAGAATATCCAGGGTATGGATCTCGTCAAAATAATGCTTTAGGGCATATGCGGAGAACACGCCGGTCACACCCGGGTCAAAGCCGCAGCCAAGAACCGCCGTAATGCCCGCTTTCTCAAACCTTTCCCTGTAAGCCCACTGCCAGCTGTACTCAAACTTTGCCGTATCCTTTGGCTCGTAGTTTGCCGTATCAAGATAATCCACCTTAGTTGCCAGACAGGCCTCCATAATGGTTAAATCCTGGTAGGGAAGGGCTACATTGATTACGATCTGGGGCTTGTAGGAATTGATTAAGGCGATAACCTCCTCCGTATGGTCTGCATCCACACTTGCGGTTGTCACCTTTGTTTTATAGCCCTTTGCTTCAACCTGTGCTTTTAAGGCATCGCATTTGGAAAGGGTTCTGCTGGCAATGCAGATCTCCTCAAAAATTTTAGAATTTTGACAACATTTATGGACTACCACACCTGCTACGCCGCCGGCGCCAATGATTAATGCTCTACTCATGCTTTTTCCTCCTATGAAAAAATAATTGTTTAAGTTTAAAATTGAAGCAGCAGCTCCCGCAGCAGCTTGCAGGCCAGGGCGGTGGAAGCACCGCTTTGGTCATAGACCGGGGACAGCTCATTCATATCCAGTGCTACAATGTTTAGCTGAAATACCTGCTTTAAGGCTCCGGTCAGCTCCATAAAGGTGACGCCGCCGGCTTCCGGGGTTCCTGTTCCGGGAAATACGGAAGGGTCAAGGACGTCAAGGTCAATGGTTAAATAGACCGGCTTATCTTTTAGCGCCTGGCAGGCCGTATCGATTCCGTCTAAATTGAATTTCTGTGTGAACACATGATCCTTTGCCCATAAAAACTCTTCCCTGTCACCGCTGCGGATGCCAAACTGATAAATCCGTCCGTCACCTACAAGCTCATGGCAGCGCCTCATGACACTGGCGTGGGATAGGGCTTCCCCAAGATAATCATCCCTTAGGTCCGCATGGGCATCAAAATGAATGATATGGAGGTCAGGATATTTCCGGGCTGCGGCCCTTACACTGCCAAGGGTGACCAGATGCTCCCCGCCGACCATCAGGGGCTTTTTATTATCCTGAAGGATGCTCTGTGCCATCTCCTCAATGGTCTTTAATACCCGCTCCGTATTGCCGAAGCCAAATTCCAGGTCACCGGCATCAAATACCTTGATATCCAGCAGATCCTTATCAAGATAGGGGCTGTAGGTCTCGATCCCATAGCTCTCATTGCGGATTGCCGCGCTCGCAAACCTGGTGCCGGGCCGGTAAGAGGTTGTCCCGTCAAAGGGCGCGCCAAAGAGCACAATCCCGCTTTCCTCATATTCGTGGTCACACCCGATAAAGGTGTGGACATTTCTATTCCTCTTCATTTAATTGCTCCTTTACGTAGTTTGGAAGTGCAAAGCAGCCCTGATGAAGCTTTGTATTATAGTATTTCGTTTTTAGCCCCAGGGCATTCCACTCCTCCTCCTTCAAGTCCTTCAGCGGGTCATAATGCTTGGAGGCATAGCCGAACAGCCAATGGCCGGAAGGGTAGGTCGGAATATGTGCCTGGTATACCCTCGCAATGGGAAAGGTCTCCTTAATTCTTTGGTGGGCACGCTTCATGGCCTCTACATAGGCTTCATAATAAGTACTCTCATGCTGGTTTACTAAGATGCCCTTTTCCTTTAGCGCATTGTAGCAGTTCCCATAGAATTCCTTCGTGAACAGCCCCTCTCCCGGTCCAAAGGGATCCGTAGAATCCACAAGGATCAGGTCATATTCCTTTTCCTTACGGCGGACAAATTTTAATCCGTCCTCATAGAAGATTTTGACCCTGGGATCATCCAATTTACAGGCCGTCTGGGGAAGATGCTCCTTGCAGGCCTTAACTACCAGAGGGTCAATCTCAACCATGTCAATGCTTTCAATGCTTTCATATCTGGTAAGCTCACGGACTGTCCCGCCGTCCCCGGCTCCAATGACCAGAACCTTCTTAATGTCCAGGTTGGTAGCCATCGGAACATGGACAATCATATCATGGTAAATAAATTCATCCTTTTCCGTAACCATCAGGCAGCCGTCCAGTGTAAGGGCTCTGCCGAATTCATTTGTATCAATGATTGCTACATGCTGGAAGTCGCTTTGCTGGTTAAACAGCTCCCGTTTCACCTTTAATGAAAACCGTACATGCTCTGTCTGATATTCTGAATACCATAGCTCCATATAAAACACCTATGCCTTTCCTTGGGGAGGAACCATGAGGGTTCCATGTTCTTAAATGTGCAGCTTGTACCTATATAAAATTATAAAATATATATCTAAAAATCGATGATATTAATATGCTCAACAGCCATATCCTGCGGCCCGGTTAAGGAGCTTCCCTTTTCCTTTGCATAGATAATATACTCAATAATATCCTTCGTGATACGCTCACCCGGTGCCAGAATCGGAATGCCGGGAGGATAGCACATAACAAATTCCCCGGAGATATGTCCGATCCCATCCTTAAGTAAAACGGACTTCTTCGCATCATAGAAGGCTTCCTGGGGTGTCACCGCCACCTCCGGGTCAATATATTCGTGGTTCAGCATCCCCACCTTATCCTTGCCATAGATCCTTTTGATCTCTGACAGGGCTGAGATAAGGCGCTCTATCTCAAAAGACCTGTCGCCTGCGGAGATAACCGCGAGCAGATTGCCCATATCCCCGAATTCCACCTGGATCCCATACTCATCCCGGAGCAGGTCATAAACCTCAACGCCTGCCAGACCGATTTCTGCGGTGTGTACCGACAATTTGGTCCTATCAAAATCAAAAACCGTATCTCCGTCAATTAACTCCGAGGAAAAGGCATAATAGCCCCCGGTCTTATTGATTTCCGCCCTGGCATATTCCGCCAGCTCCAGGGTCTTTGCCACAATCTCCCTGCCATTCAGATGCATGTGCTTCCTCGCAATATCCAGGGAGGAAAGCAACAGATAAGAAGCGCTGGTAGTCTGTGTCAGGTTGATGATCTGTCTGATATAGCCCGGCTCTATGTCATTTTGGCAAAGGAGGAAGGAGCTTTGGGTCAGGGAGCCCCCGGTTTTATGCATGCTGACAGCAGCCATATCTGCGCCTGCAGCCATTGCATTGACGGGCATCTGCTCCCCGAAGTAGAAATGTGCACCGTGCGCCTCATCCACCAGAACCTTAATCCCGTGGCCATGGGCAAGCTTTACGATTTCCTTCAGATTGGAACAGATACCATAATAGGTCGGATTATTTACCAATATGGCCTTGGCGTCCGGATTCCTAAGGATTGCCGCTTCTATATCGGAAACTGACATTCCAAGGGGAATTCCTAACCGGTGGCTAACCCCCGGGTTTACATATACGGGGACTGCTCCGCAGACCACCAGGGCGTTAATAGAGCTTCGGTGGACATTCCTGGGCATGATAATCTTATCCCCTGCTTTGCAGGTAGACATAATCATTGCCTGGACTGCCGCAGTCGTCCCCCCTACCATAAAAAAAGCCGCATTTGCGCCAAATGCCTCTGCGGCCAGCTCCTCAGCAGCTTTTATTACCGATACCGGATGGATCAGATTGTCCAGGGGTTTCATAGAATTCACGTCAACCTTCAGGCAATCGGCTCCTAAAAACTCCGTGAGCTCAGGGATTCCCCTTCCGCCCTTATGCCCTGGCACGTCAAAGGGCACCACCCGGTTTTTTTTATGCTTTAATAACGCTTCATATATAGGTGCATTCTGTTGTGTATATTTCATATCAAACCTCTAATCTCCATTAATAATTCACCCGACAAAAGCCTTTCATCATCTTTATACTAACGCGGTGAACCTGAGTGTCTATCTGTCCATCTGGGCGCAGACCGGGCTTCCCGGGATTGCCTGCACTTGGCAATCGCGGGATGTTAAAGGCAAGCCCAGGTGGATAGATAGACACTCAGGTTCACCTCACAGCCTAAACCTCACAGCCTAAACCCCACACCCTAAACCTCACACCCTAAATTATCCCGCCCATCCGAATCATTAATAAATATTCATACCGCTAAAAATCTCTATCATTTCCTTACGCAGGCTGTTCGTAATATCCAGCCTCTGCTTCGGAGGCAGCTCATATACATCCTTATTAAAGAGATAGTTCTGCAATTCAATTTCCTTAATCAGCA
The DNA here is from genome assembly GCA_012839295.1 of Clostridiales bacterium. Taxonomy (GTDB): domain Bacteria; phylum Bacillota; class Clostridia; order Lachnospirales; family Lachnospiraceae; genus Mobilitalea. The sequence continues at coordinate 15,526 of DUNO01000046.1, read as the reverse complement.
TCTTGGTATGGAAGATATTGGACTGATATACGTTGACATCAATCGCATCATACCTTGTTAAGGTATTGTCATCGATATAATCCTGGATGGAGGTAATATCGTGGTCTATAAAATATTTCATTCCGTGAAGATCCCTGGTAAAGCCCCTGACACGGTAGTCTATGGTAATAATATCGGAATCAAAGCTGCCAATGAGATAATCCAGGGCATTCAGCGGGGAAATCTCACCGCAGGTGGATACATCAATATCCACACGGAAGGTGGAGATGGAGTTATCCGGGTGATGCTCCGGGAAAGTGTGTACGGTTACATGGCTCTTATCCAGATGGGCGTGTACTGTATCCCGGCCTACCATATCCGCCGGGGAGTTCACGTATTTTCCCAGATTGCAGGATTCGTCAATATGGACTGAAGACAGGGAGCCCTCTGAAATCAGAATGTTTACAGAAGCACCCTGGGGATCATAATCCTGCTTTGATATATTTAAAATATGCGCACCGATCATCTCCGTAACGTCTACAAGAATCTTAGTTAAACGTTCCGAATTATATTGTTCATCGATATAAGCAATGTAGTCCTTCTGTTCTCTCTCACTTTTAGCATAGCATACATCATAAATATTGAAGCTAAGTGTTTTTGTGAGGTTGTTAAAGCCGTATAGCGTGAGCTTTTTATCCACTCCTAACCACAACCTTTCCTATGTAGTATTGCCCCTGGATTTTCCCGTTCCATAACATTTAAGCTGGGGCAAACTAGCATTTTATATTTAACAGCATGGACTATTATACAAAAATGTATACAAACTTGCAAGCATTTTTTTTACTATTATTAAACCCTATGTTTAGTATTACTGTTACTTTTGACGTATTATGATAAATTTTTAAATTTTAAAGCTTTTTACGGTTTTTCAAGCTTATATAATGTTATTTTAACTGTATCCGGCTCCTGTCGCATTGATATAGCCAATCTATGCAGAACCTGATTTTAGCGTGATAAAAAAGCAGCCCGATAAAAAAGCGGACTGCCCCATAATACACAAAGGTTTTCATCTATTCTTTTTTCCCATATTCCTCACGGAACCAACGTATTATTTTCCCGGCGACGCTGTCGGTATTGGGTATTAAGGGCAATGCATCTGCCCGGTACCATCCCGCATCTACGATCTCGATCTTATCTACTTCGATCTCACCGCTGTCATATTCCGCAATAAAGGCCACCATCAGTGAATCTGGAAATGACCAGGGCTGGCTGCTGAAATAACGGATATTCTTTACCTTGATTCCGACCTCTTCGCGGATTTCCCGCTCCACACATTGCTCCAGGCTCTCCCCCGGTTCCACATAGCCTGCAATCAGGCTGTATAATCCCTGTCCGAAATTACGGTTATGTGCCAAAAGGAGCCGGTCCTCCCGGAGGATTGCGGTAATGGTTGCCGGTGATATCCGGGGGTAGATGACATTGCCGCAGTTGTTGCAAGCCATGGCCCTTTCATCCTTCTTAGCCACCGTCTTATGCCCGCAACGGCCGCAGTACTGGTTCATGCTTTTCCAATGGAGTATGTGGTGTGCAGCGCCCGACAGAATAAATAGGCCGGGATCCCCTGTCAGAGCCGTAAGCTCCCTAAGCTCTACCAGCTGAAAGCCCTCCGGCCATTCCCTTCCCTCATTGATCCTGGTACAATAGCAGCCATGTTCCCCATAGCTGCCGATATACTCTTCCGCTATATCTTCTGTTACAGCTTTTCCTGCATCTTCTTTTATACTTCCCCAAAGAATTCTCTTTAGCTCGTCCCTGTCAGGGATGGATATCCTGTCCCCAAGGTTCTTCATCAATATTCTTCTGTTCTCTATCGCAAGCAGCCAGGCATTTCCTTCTGGCTTCTCCGCTGCTTGGAATGCCGGTAAATATTTCAGTCCCTCCATGCTGTCCAAATGAATCACTCCTTCTTTCTACATTCATGCAATGAAAGGGTCTAAATATCCAGCTTTAACTGCATTTCCTCTTCCGCTTCCAGCTTAAAGTCCTCCACCTTTTCCGGATTGATGATCGGTAAGGCATCTAACGACTGCAGCCCAAAGCTCCGCAAAAATTCTTCCGTCGTACCAAATAAAATAGGCCTGCCCGGTACCTCCATCCTTCCAAGCTCACAGACCAGGTTATATTCCACCAGCTTATTTACCGCATGGTCTGATTTTACACCCCTGATCTGTTCAATCTGGAGCTTCGTAATGGGCTGTTTATATGCAATAATTGACAGGGTTTCCAATAAAACATCCGTTAAAACATGCTTTTTCGGGATATGGGTAAGCTTGATAATTATCTCGTACATCTGGGGTTTTGTACAGAGCTGGTAGGCTCCGTCCAGCTCTATGATATGGATGCCCCGTTCTTCCTCCCCATAACGGTCCATCATATTATGTATGATCTTCCTGGTGGTCTCCGGATCCTGGTTGGTTGCTCCGGCAATGCGCTCCAGCTCCACAGCTTCCCCCATCGTAAATAATATGGCCTCTATCTGCGCCTCTACTACCTTAAGTTCCATTAAAAGCTTGCCTCCTCCATTTGTACGATATCATTTGCCAGGTACGTGATGATGATATCATCAAACAAACATTCCTGCGTGATCTTAATCCTTCCAATCTTAATCAGCTCAAGAATGCCAAGAAAAGTAACAATCACTTCCATCTTGCTCATCTGTGCTTCCAATAAATTGCGGAAGGAAAATCTCCGGTGCTCCAGTCCGTATTCCTGGATCTGTGCAAATTTTGCCGCCAGGTTTACGTCTTCCTTCTCTATCTTGCCGAATTTACTGCGGATCGGGTCAATCTTGTCCACCTGCTTTTTGACGATTGACCGGAATATCTCATGGAGCTTCGCCAGGGTCAAATCACTGAGCAGTGCCCCTACATCCACATCCTCCCTATAGTCCGCTATTTCCTGGGGAATGGTCGGCGGTTTAAACAGTGCCCTTGAGGCGTCCATCTGCTTGTCCTTCAGTTCCTCTGAGATATATTTATACATCTTATACTCAAGCAGGCGCTCCACCAGCTCCTGCCTGGGGTCCACTGCCTCTTCCTCCTCCGTTTCCGGAGCCGGTAACAGCATTCTGGATTTGATATTTACCAGGGTTGCCGCCATCACCAGGAATTCGCTCATGATCTCAAGGCTTTTGGTTTCCATCTGCCTGATATAATCAAGATACTGCTCCGTGATTACTACGATAGGAATATCATAAATATTGATTTTATTTTTATCGATTAAATGAAGCAGCAGGTCCAGGGGGCCCTCAAAGGCTTCTAATTTTACGGGAATACCCATGTTACTCCTTTCGAATAAAATTTCTATTCTTTTTCTAATCTAATGGAGATGATCTCAGGGATGTTAAATAAACGGGGCATGACGGAATGGGAGCCAAGGCCTCTTGACACCAGCATCACCTTATCCTTCCTCCTGTACAGCCCGGCGTGGTATTTGGGGAAAAACTTCACCTGGGGTGAAAGAATGCCGCCTATTCCAGGCAGGCGGACCATCCCCCCATGGACATGGCCTGATACTACCAGATCCGCACCCCAGTCCATATAGTCCTTAAAATAAAATGGACTATGGGCCATCAGGATCTGGAACTCATTTTCCTTCTTTTTTCCAATGGCTTTTTTTAAATATTCCGGCTCCAGCTCCTGCAATGCATGCCTTCCGAAATACTCCAGATCCAGGGATATGCCGGTAATATAAAAGGGTGCCCCGTTTTTAGTTAAGCATACGGTCTGATTATCCAAAAAGATAATGCCCTGGCGGATTAACTCCTTCCTATATTCCGTCCAGGAGGAGTAAAGCTCCTTTTGCAGCTCCATATCAGCTTCATTCCCTTTTTCGTTAATGAAGCTGTCGAGCTTTTCCTCGTGGTTTCCATAGGAATAATATATCTTATATTTTTTTGCCAGGCTCTCCAGCAATGAAAAGCTATTACTTGGACAGCAGGCAGACCTCTTATTTACCATGTCCCCGGGGACGAGAATATAATCCGGTGCCAGCTTATCGATCTTTTTAATCAGGCGCTCATTATCCCTTCCAAAGGAACAGTTGTGTAAATCGGCCAATACTACAAAATTCGTGTGGTTCCATTCCTCGGGGAGCCTCCGGGACTTTATTATGAAGTGCTTTGTAACCAGCAGCTTTTGTTCAATCAATGTCCATATTAATATCAGTATGATGAGCCATACAATAATTTGGCTTTCCCGCATGAGAACCCCTTTCTATTTTTGCCACGTAATATCCCGTTATGCCTGCAGTTCAATATATCCCTTGCAATCCGCTGTTATTAATCTTATCATTTACCAGCTATAACTACTATACTAACCAACGTATCCGATGTCAACTTTCATGGGATAATTTCAATAGACTTCCCAATATAAATAGCAGGAAGTAAATCGACAGCCTTCGCCGTCCCAGCCGGAAACCAACCCGCCAGAAACAGCTAACACGGCTTAAGTAGTATACTTGATTTTACCGTAACTTACAAGTATATTTGCTATGCACTAGATAAAGTTTGAAAGAAATTCACCTTCAAACTATTTATTAAAGCCTATTCACTTTTTGAATAGGCCATATAAAGTGAAAGGCACGGGTGTAAATATGTAATTTTCAAAATGTAAAAAAAGAACATAGGCAATTAAATGCTTATGTCCTTCTATCCACTTTTTATAATTAATATATTCCTAATTCTCCTGCTCCCCTATTGGTTCAAGGGGGGGGATTGACTAGGCTATTGTTGCAAGACGCTCCTTTACTTTCCGTAATTCATTTTCCATGCGGTTTACACGGATTAATAGCATTTCTTTTTCGTTTTCTACTTTTAACGTTTCATCTGGTTTTCTGCTTAGGTCAAGATGCCCTTCGGCGATTATCTCTATATTTCTGTTTGTCTCATTTTCAAGGGTCAGTTGGATGTCTGTTATTTTAGCATCCATGTCTGTTGTTTTAGCATCCATGTTTATTATTTTAGCATCCATGTTTATTATTTTAGCATCCATGTCTGTTATTCTTGCATCCATGTCTGTCATTTTAGCATCCATGTCTGTTATCTTAGCATCCATGTCTGTTATTCTTGCATCCATGTCTGTTATTTTAGCATCCATGTCTGTTATTCTTGCATCCATGTCTGTCATTTTAGCATCCATGTTTGTTATTTTTACATCCATTTTATCTAACTTGTCTAAAATTATTTTAGTTTCTTCCGTCATAATAACCCTCCCATTATTCCCCTTTTTATTTATCGGATCTTGGATGTAGATGACTTACCCAGACCAACCGTAATGGCTTAAGTCCTCCGGATTCTCCGGGGATTCTGGCAAATTAAATTGGTTGGTGTTTTGTATCCATTGTAAACGATTTATTGACTAAAGTCAATGTAATAAGAAGGGGGATAACTATGCACTACTCTTATCCTTTTAAGCCTTTTTTGAAAAATGCAGGATCGACAAAATTCCTATAGGGGCGAAGTAAATACACCAGAATTCCAGGATAAGGATACCTATAAGGTCATTTCCCTGTGTATCCGGGCCAAACAGACCCAACATCGGCATGATAAAACAGCCTATGGCAAACACTCCGTGAAGCATCAGCAGCCACTTTAACCACCGGTCCGAACGCGTCCTTACCTCGATGGTAAATCCTATGAGAAATGTTGAAATTGACATAAGGCAATATCCGAGCATATCCAGGTTAAATATCAGGCCAAACTGCCGAAAATCCAGCAAAGCCATGGCCTCATTGGTCAGTGCGCTGTTACGGACCGTAGTAAGCTGTATAAAATATACGGTCAAATTACACAGGGCATACATAGCGCTAAAGGCAATTGCGGAAAATCCCGCCGCCCTCGAAGCTTCCCCTCCATAATGCGCAAAGGTACATATCATAATAACAAAGCTGAAGGCAATAAATAAGCTTGTAAAATAATTCCAGAAATTCGTGCCTATAACCATGTCGATTGCAAAACCGATTACGGCAAGCAGGTTAACAGCTGCTGCAAAGGTGCCTAATTTTTTGTTCAAAGAAATTCCCCCTTTTCACATTCTACCTAAATTCTTACTGTATTCCGTCAAATAAAACGGCTACCAGTCTTGTGATGAACGCCTTCCTGTCAGAAGGCTCATTAAAATCATAGCCTAACAGCTCCACGCTTGCTTTGCTGCTTAAAAATGCCGTTTGCATGGCAGAGGTCAGAATAAAGGAAAGCATTCTTTTATCACTTTCCCCAACCTCTTTTTTCATGGCAAGACCAAAGCCCTTCTGTGTCCTAACGGAATTGCTGTCCATGGAATAATCAAACAGGTCACCGAGTATGGATATCCGGGAAATGGCAGGATTCTCAAAGAGAAAGCCAAACACCCGGGCAGCCCAGTCCGTCAGGCGTTCTTTATCACCCTGATAGGCTTTCGCGTCCGGTGAAAAGCCTATCACCACCTGTTTTATGATTCGTTGGACACAAATGGTAATCAGGTTATCCTTGCTTTGAAAATGATAGTTAATAAGCCCTACGCCCACATTCGCCCTTTGTGCAATCTCACGGGTGGTAATGTCAGCTATGTTCCCGCTGCCCTGCTGGATTAGCTCCGTTGTAACATTAATGATTTTTTCTTTTACATTTGTCCCGTTTTTCATGCCGTGCCTTTCTAATCTTAACAGTTAAATACAGTTGAGTATGATATAATACAATTTGAACACTGTTCAATTATATTATATTGAACAGTGTTCAAATTGTCAATAGTTTTAATTTTTTTACCTAAAAAAGCTGATTCATGCTTACCGGCTGTCTCGTATCCTGGTATCCTAATACCTACACCTACAGTCCCACATGAATCAGCTTTAATTACCGTACAACTTTTATTTTTTCCTTCTATGTTGCTCTATAGCTTTTATCAATGTTTTCTATTTCCCTTTTTACATTACCTTTTGCATAAATTATCACCGGGATTTCAATCTTTCATTGATATTTGCTTTTACATGCATTTCTCATTTCACACGGAGTGAATTCAGGGCAAATTCCGCTTTCTTCTGCAAATCACTGGAAGCAGCATCGGTATATGTAATAATAATGGCATAGTTGTCAATCATAAGTGCATAGGCAGTCTGGTTCAGCTGGGTTCCATAATACTTCATTTTCACCTGGGCTACCAGGGCGGTTCCGTTTGCAGTTTTCAGGTCACTGGATTTCATTTCCTCGATGGTGACATACTTTCCCTGCTCGGTTTCTGCCAGACCTCCCATGATGTTTTCCTGGGAAAACCTGGATTCTAATTCCGCTTTTGCTTCCTTATAATCAGGAGCCGGTTCCCCTGTTTTTTGTACATATACGTTCATGAGGTTCGGCTGCTTACTGGTGGAGAAGGCTCCAATGCTCGCATTATCCTCCGCCTCAGTTACCGAAAGCTTCCACTCCTTCGGAATAACGATATTCACATCTCCTATGGCAACTTCCTTAGCGTCAAAATCCGCCTTCGATAAATAGGGATTTTCCGGGTATTTCACCAGAACCATACAGGAGTATGCCTTCTTATTCACTGTCGCTGATATTACTGCAGTGCCTTCTGCTACAGCAGTTACTTTTCCTTTGGCAGTAACAGTGGCAACCTTCTTATTGCTTGATTTCCAGGCCACCCTGGCTTTTGTCCCTGTTACCTTCAGCTGCTTTGATTGTCCGACCTTCAGCTTTAATGAGGCGGCACTTAATTTTACCGCCGCTTGGACAGTAACGGTATTGTCCAGGATGGGGAGACCCGTCATGGAAAGCATGGACAGAACCATCACCGCAACTATCATTTTCTTTAGGATATTCTTCATTCTTATACCCGTGCCTTTCACTTTTTGATGACCTATTCAAAAAGTGAATAGGTATCCGTTTTATAATAATATAACCCATCTTTATGAACTCAAGATGAACAAACTGCCGGAGGGCTGCAAATTGGGATAACTATTTTAACCCGCCGATTTCATGAAATATTTTTGCATCATCTTCCACAGGCAATCCTTTAATTTGGCCTTATCAACAGCCTGGGAAGCCAGAATATCGATCCTGCCTATTTCTTCATTGTCATAGTAATATACAATCTCACCGATCTTATCATTCTGTGCAATGGGAGCCTGGAGCTCCTCCGACAATACTACTTCCTTCCGGATCATGTCGGCTGTCTTTCCCTTGGTGCACAAATAGGAGAATTCCCCGCCGACCTGGCCTTCTACCGCATCCTCCCTCCCCTTCTTTACCTTTACAGGCTCCAGGGTAATATCAGAAGCATTGTCCTTGTATATGCTATAGTTGGCAAACCCATAATTTAAGAGCTTTGATGCCTCTGCAAATCTTGTCTTTGTGTCCGGTGCTGCCATAATTACCGCTATCAAATCCATGTCGCCCCGCTTTGCGGTAGCCGATAAGCAGTATTTTGCCAGACCTGTCGATCCTGTTTTTAGGCCTGTAATACCGGAATAGAACTTAACCAGCTTATTGGTATTCGTTAAGCCGAATTCGCTCTGACCCTTCTTTGTCGTATGGATAATGGTATCCATCCATACGGTAGCGTAATTGCTTACCTCAGGATGCTTCGTTATTAATTCCTTAGACATTAGAGCCACGTCATAGGCGGAGGAATAATGGTTATCCACGTCCAGCCCGCAGCTGTTTACAAAATTAGTATTGGTCATACCCAGCTCTTTTGCCCTCTGGTTCATCTTTGCCACAAATTCCTCTTCCGAACCGCTGATAAGCTCTGCCATGGCGACGCAGGCATCGTTTGCGCTGGCGATGCTGATGCATTTTATCATGGTATCCACCGTCTGTGTTTCATTCGGCTCCAGATATACCTGGGAGCCTCCCATGGAGGCCGCATGCTCGCTTACACTGACCTCATCCGTCAGGTTGATCTGTCCGGCATCCAGCGCTTCAAAAATCAGCAGCATGGTCATGATTTTTGTGATACTTGCCGGTTTCAGGCGTTCATCCTTATTTTTATCATAGATAACTGTTCCTGTGGAGCCTTCCAACAGCACTGCCGCCGTAGAGCTGATATCCATCTTCGGCTCTACTGTTGCCGTTACCTGTGCCTCCTTGCTATCCGTCTGTTCCAAGGCCCCGTAAAAATCCTGGGGAACCTTGTTCCTGCTGCTCGCGTAAATGGTTATCGGGTTAAGTGACAATAAGAGCATAGAGCCAATTAATAATACTGCAAAAAGCCTCTTCAAAATTACCTCCATCCCACCGAATAGACGGTTGAATCTGAATATCTCGATTATTATATTTTAATCCATGCCCCTTGTTTTTAGACCAAACTTCGCATAATATTTGTCTACTTTTTTATTGCCTCTAAGGAGTGGCTTCGGACTCTAAGAAAAGGACCCAGACTCCAGGAAAAAGCTTTGGGCGATAGAAAAGGATTGGCTCTATGGAGGGCTTTGGCCTACTCCTCCACAATGACGTTACAGGTGAGGATTTTCCCCTTCACCTTTGCTACAATTACGGTTTTTCCTTTTTCCACCGCCCTTACCTTGCCAAAGAGGCTGACCTCGGCGATCCTGGTGTCACCGCTTTTCCAGCGCACAAAGGAAGGGGTACCCCGGATTTTTAGGCGGTATGAATCCCCTTTCTTCAGTCTGAGTGTCTTTTTATTAATGTCAATGACATGAACCCTGCATTTTAGCTCCTTATTATCCACCTCGGCTATAATAAATGCCTTTCCGGTCTGGTAGCCAAATACCCTCCCATTAAAGTTAACCTCTGCCACTTTAAAATTGGTGGAATAAAAAGAGACCCGCTTATTAATTCCAAATACATAGAGGTGGAACTCTTCCCCCTTGATCAGGTACAGATCCCTCTCATTTAAATGCAGCACAAAGGGTAACAGGATCGACTTCCGGTAAAACAGGGAGGAATTGATATAAACAAACCTCCACATAACAACAGCAATCAGGGCAAATATAAAAATCTTTATTATATTATAATAGAACGGTTTTTTACAATTGTTTCGGCCCATATCAGCCTCCAGCTATTTCTCCCAGTTTAATACATTCTATGTCATGTAGCCGGAAAACTGTATGCTAAAAACACAAAATCTTTTTCTAAAAGCTTGTTATTCCATCCCTTGTCACAATGGCGTAGACTGTCTTTGGCTTTTCTACTTTATTTTCTCCGATGACGTAAGCCTTTAATAAGCGCTCCTTTGCCTCCTTAAGCTTATTCCCATCATTTGCATAGAGGGTTGCAAGGGCTTCTCCTTTTGTTACATGGTCTCCCAGCTTCTTGTGGATCTTTACACCAACGCTGATATCGATCAGGCTTTCCTTGGTCTCCCTTCCGCCTCCCAGTACTAAGGAGGTCATCCCCACCTCGTCCGTATGGATATAGGTGATGTACCCTTCCTTTGGGGCAGTTACCGCTTCCGCCAGGCCAGCTTTTGCAAAGAGCTCCGTATTGAAAACCGGCCTGCTGTCACCACCCTGTGCCCGGACAAATTCGGCAAACTTATTTAACGCGCTTCCGTCCTCCAGCTTTTGCACAAGAAGCTTTTCCGCTTCCTCCACATCCTTGGCAACTCCGGCTCCCACAAGCATATAGGAGGCCAGGGTCATGCTGACCTCCAGCAGATCCTCCGGTCCCTCTCCCCGTAAGGTATCAATGGCCTCGATTACCTCCAGGGTATTACCGACCGCATTGCCTAAGGGCTGGTTCATATCCGTGATAACAGCATAGGTTTTCCTTCCCGCAATGGTTCCGATCTGTACCATTTCCCGGGCTAAGGCCAGGGAATCCTCCAGGGTCTTCATAAAGGCGCCGCTGCCCGTCTTGACATCAAGCACTATGACATCGGAGCCGGAAGCGATTTTTTTGCTCATGATACTGCTGGCGATCAGGGAAATGTTATCAACTGTGGCGGTCACATCCCTAAGGGCATAGATCTTCTTGTCCGCCGGTGCCAGATTTGCCGTCTGGCCTACGATTGCCATTTTGATGGTATTTACATTTTCTATAAATTGCTCTGTTGTAATTGTTGTAGAGAACCCGGGAAAGCTTTCAAGCTTATCAATGGTTCCACCAGTATGGCCCAGTCCCCTCCCGGACATTTTAGCCACGGGAATTCCGAGGGATGCCACTAAGGGTCCCAGCACCAGGGAGGTTTTGTCACCCACGCCGCCGGTGCTGTGTTTATCCACCTTAATCCCATGGATTCTGGAAAGATCCAGGAGATCCCCGCTGTGGGCCATGGCAACCGTCAGCGCTGCCGTCTCCTCATGATCCATTCCATTTAAGCATACGGCCATTAAAAAGGCTGACATCTGGTAATCAGGAACCGTGCCCTCCGTATAGCCTTTTACGATAAATTCAATCTCTTCCCGGCTCAGGCGCTCTTTATTCTTTTTTTTATTAATTAAATCATACATCTTCATGGGTAAATACCTCCATTTATTTATGGAATGACTCGTCAACTTCTCATCACTTATTATATACCATAATTTTAAAAAAGCCTATCCTGTCCCGGGATTTTTCTAAAATTCAGCCATCCTTTTTGCCTCCCTGGCATGGGGTATACCTCAGACAATTCATAGATTTTTTTGCTCCCCAACCATCTGTCCCGGCACATTTTCCAAGGAAATGATTGACGTACCGGGAAAAACAAGATAAAATAAATCAACAAAATACGAGGGAGATCGATAAAATGAGTTTTGAATTTATAAAAGAGGTTATCTCGCCGGAGGAGCTAGTGAAGGCCTATCCGCTGCCGGAAAGAGATGTGCTTCGTAAAAAGGAACGTGACCAGCAGATTAAAGATGTCATTACCGGCGCTTCAAATAAATTCCTTGTAATCATCGGGCCTTGCTCCGCCGATAACGAGGATGCAGTATGTGACTATATCTCCCGCCTTGCGAGGGTTCAGGAAAAGGTGGCTGATAAACTCGTCCTAATCCCAAGAATTTATACCAATAAGCCCAGAACCACCGGTGAGGGATACAAGGGAATCGTCCATCAGCCGGATCCGGAGAAGGAGCCGGATCTGCAGGAAGGCCTGATTGCCATGAGAAAGATGCATCTGCGGGCAATTGCGGAAAGCGGGCTTACTGCCGCGGATGAGATGCTTTATCCCGAAAATTGGCCCTATGTGGAGGACATCCTATCCTATGTGGCTGTCGGTGCCCGCTCCGTGGAGGACCAGCAGCACCGCCTTACCATCAGCGGCATGGATGTTCCGGCAGGCATGAAGAATCCCACCAGCGGTGACTTCTCCGTTATGTTAAACTCCGTTGTTGCTGCCCAGGCCAGGCATACCTTTCTTTACCGCACCTGGGAGGTTAACACCTCCGGCAACGAGCTTGCCCACACCATCTTAAGGGGTGCCGTGAACAAGCATGGCCAGAGCCTGCCTAATTACCACTACGAGGACCTCAACCTGCTGGCATCCATGTACCAGGAGCGTGATTTATTAAATCCTGCGACCATCGTAGATGCCAACCATGCCAATTCCAATAAAAAATACAAGGAACAGACCCGTATTGTAAAGGAGGTTCTCCACAGCCGCAGATTCTCCACGGATATCGCTAAGCTTGTGAAGGGCGTTATGGTGGAAAGCTATATCAAGGGCGGCACCCAGAAGGTTTCAGACCATGTTTACGGTAAATCCATCACCGATCCATGCCTTGGTTGGGAGGATTCTGAAAAATTAATCTATACAATTGCGGACAGCATCTAAATTACGTCCCTGATTATAAAGCTATAAAGTGTGAAGAGAAATTCTAAGGTGCCAGCACTTTCATGGCATTTTGTGCGGTATAAGGGCAATGCCCATAGTGATGGGCATGGACATAAATATGAAAGGTTGCCATAGAACGAATAGGTTTCGTCTATGGCAACCTTTCTCCATATATTCAGAACAAGTAAAGCAGCTTGCAGGTTCAGCCCTCTTTTCCCCGGCCCTTAAGCCCTTGGATGGGTATTCATATATACTTCCCTGCTGTTCTTATAGCTATGAGCCAGGTACAACTGGGTCGTGGCAATATCGGCATGGCCTAAAAATTCCTGGACACTGCCCAAGTCAGCCCCGTTGTCAATCATATGGGCCGCAAAGGAATGCCGGATGGCATTCGGGTTGATTTCCTGCATGCCGGCTGCCTTTGCATAGGTTTTTAATATCTTCCACAGCCCCTGCCTGCTGAGCTGCTCCCCATTTGTATTTAAGAACAGGTATTCATTGCCCCGCTTATCAAAGCTCTGGGATCTTATGTTCAAATATTCCTGCAGGGAGGACTTTGCCGCTTTTCCAAAGGGAACGATCCTCTCCCTTCTTTCCCCGCAGGTGATATATCTTGCAGATAGATTCACGTCCGTCACCTTAATCGCCGTCATCTCGGACACCTTAACCCCCGTTGCATACATCAGCTCCAGGATGGCACGGTCACGGATCCCTTTCCTGGTCTTGGTGCTGGGCTGTGCCAACAGCTTATCCACTAAGGAAACCTCAATTACCTGGGGAGCCTTCTTTTGCACCTTCGGCGGCTTAATCCGTTCGGAAGGATCACCCTGTATGAGCTGCTGTTTTATCAGGTATAGCATAAAGGCCTTCATGGCCGCTATGTTTCTTGTGACGGAGGCAGGTGAAAAGCCTTCCTTTTCCAGGGTAAGTACGTAGGAATTCAAACTAGTCTCGCTGATTTTTGTAATAGAACTGATATTTTGCTGCTCTAAGAAAAGCATTAGTTTTTTCAGGTCATTTTGGTAAGCCTGCAGGGTATTTTTAGACGCACGCTTAACATCTTTCATATACGCTAGAAAATCATTGATATACTGTTCCATTTCCTTCCTCCTTAAAGACACGGCCCAAGCCCCTGCTGCTTCTATAAGATGCCAAGTGCTTTTTTCAGCAGGTAGGCACCCGGATACGCCTCCAGAAAACATGCAAGCAGCAAAGCTGCCGCCAATATGAGCAAAAGCAAAAGATTGGATTGCATAAGCTTTGTAATTCCGCGGAAATGAGACCGATTCTCCTGGTAGATTGTTCGATTCACTTCAAAGCCTTTATATAAGCAGATCAAAGCGACTGGAATATATAAAAGTCCATGGGGAAGGACCGATATAAATACGATAAACGCTCCCTTCCATCCATATTGAATTGTCAAAGCCGAAATCAAAAAGCCTGCATGAAAGCCCACCGCTGTTATCTTAAAAGCCATATAGGGAATTCCCAGGACTGTTATTGCCAGCAACCAGAATATAAGAAATTCTTCCAGGTTCTTGCTGAGTATATACCGGAACAGGCCCGAATGGTTAATGCTCTGGGTCGTAATCCCCGGGATTACGCTGCCCTCATATTCCTTCAAGGATCCGATATAATTGTCCTGAAAAAGATTAGCGTATAGAACTCCTGCAACCAGCCCAAGGACCAGAAGCAATACTGCCACTTGAATCATATTAAAATTGCCTAGAGAAAGCTTATGCTGTTTCATATACCATGCCCACCAATCATCACTAACGAACATTTGACCGTCAGGTCACTCAATGTCGGAGGTGAAATGATCTTCATTTCACTCTAACGAACATTTGACCGTCAGGCACTCAATGTCGGAGATGAAATGATCTTCATTTCACTCTAACGAACATTTGACCGTCAGGCACTCAATGTCGGAGGTGAAATGATCTTCATTTCACTCTATCTATAACATAAATATGTCAGCTCCGGTATAATAGAACAAGCTTCCCAAGGGAAAGTGAATTTTTCTTACTGGTACTACCGCAAGGCAATACCATCATCCGATCTTTTCCTTGTATGCAAGAATAGCGGCAATTGTCTTGGCATCCACAATCTTCCCGTCGAGGATCATCTTCGTCAATTCCTCCACACTGTGGCGTTCCAGCGTCACAAATTCATCCTCGTCCAAATTCTGATGGCTTGGGGTAACGCCGGTCGTATAATAAATCCCTATTTTCTCATTGCTAAAGGCAACCGTTGTATAGAGATCCAGGAGATGGAATACCTCTCCCGCCCTATATCCTGTTTCCTCCTCGCACTCACGGATTGCGCAGCTGCGGCAATCCTCCCCAGGATTTAATCCTCCTGCCGGAATCTCCAGGGTATACTGGTCAACCGCATTCCGGTACTGCCGGACCATTAAGATCATCCCATCCCCATCAACGGGAACCATCGCCGCAGCCCCCCTATGGTCAATAAAATCGAAATTCGTAATCTTACCGCCCTCAACCTCAATAGTATCACTATAATAATCAATAATGCGCCCCTTATGGACCAAATCTCTTTTTAACCTTTTATATGGACTCATTCCCAAACTCCTTTATGCTGATTATGTTATCCTAATTATGCTATCCTAATTATGTTGTCCTAATTATGTCATCTCAATTATGTTATCCCAATTACGCCCTATGTATCTTTTAATCCCCGAATTCACAAAAAAAACTTCTTCTGCGAAATACTGAATCCGAGTGTAGGGATATCCATCTGGGCGCAGACCGGGCATCCCATGATTGCCTGCACTT
>DUNO01000045.1 GCA_012839295.1 Clostridiales bacterium | reverse complement strand
TATAATTTCTGTTCTATAATTTCTGTTCTATAATTTCTGTTCTATAGTCTCTGTTCTATAGTCTCTGTTTTATAATTACCGTTCTACAATCATCGCCGTGCCCATTCCCCCGCCGATGCAAAGTGATGCCAGGCCAACCTTGGAATCTTTCTTCTTCATCTCGTGCAGCAGGGTAACCAATATTCTGGCACCGGAGCAGCCTATGGGGTGTCCCAGTGCGATCGCACCGCCATTTACATTCGTCTTATCTGAACTAAAGCCCAGATCCGCGCAGACACTGATCGCCTGTGCAGCAAATGCTTCATTCGCCTCCACAAGATCGATATCCCCTGCACTAATACCTGCCTTTTCCATAGCCTTTTTACAAGCAGGAACCACTCCATAGCCCATAATGGACGGATCCACTCCTGCGGATGCATAGGCTTTAATCGTAGCAAGGATCGGCAATCCAAGGCTTTCCGCTTTTTCCTTTGACATGATGACGAGCATTGCTGCACCGTCATTGATACCGGATGCATTACCGGCAGTCACAGTACCGTCCTTCTTAAATGCGGGAGCCAGCTTTGCCAGCTTCTCAGCAGTTGTCCCAAACCTCGGGAACTCATCCGTATCAAATACAACAGGATCCCCTTTTCTCTGGGGAATGATTACCGGGACAATCTCTTCCTTGAATTTTCCTTCTTTGATTGCCGCCTCTGCCCTTTGCTGGCTCTGGGCTGCGAGAGCATCCTGCATTTCCCGGGTAATACCAAATTTCTCTGCAATATTTTCTGCCGTGACGCCCATATGATAATCATGAAAGGCGTCCCATAAGCCGTCCTGGATCATGGTGTCGATAATGGTCTCATGCCCCATCTTCATTCCAAAACGGGCTTTTTTCAGCACGTATGCCGCATTGCTCATGCTTTCCGTACCTCCGGCCAATACCACATCATTGTCGCCGGCCTTAATTGTCTGGACTGCAAGGCTGACCGCCCGGAGCCCGGAACCGCATACCTTGCTGAGGGTCATTGCCGGCACTGTATCCGGAATTCCCGCCTCCATCGCTACCTGTCTTGCAACATTCTGCCCATGACCTGCGGACAGCACATTGCCGATTACAACCTCGTCAATCAGGGAAGCATCGATTCCTGCCCGTTTAATAGCTTCCCCCGCCGCAATTTTACCTAGCTCCACTGCCGAAACATCCTTTAAGCTTCCTCCAAAGCTGCCAATTGCAGTTCTCACTGCTGAAACAATTACTACGTCTCTCATTCTCATACCCTCCGTCCCAAATACAAGCTAGAGCGCTTCACGCGCTTTGCTTGTCACAAACAAAAACCAGTTCACAGGCCTTGTTTATCTCAAATAGGAAGAATCAGCATACAGATTCACTTATCATGAACATTGGGTTGTGCCGAATATCTCTATGGTACAAGCATTTATGGTAAATGAATCAGCATGCCGATGCTTCCGGTGGAAGGAGCTTCTCCTTCCACCCTGTTATCTTCTTATATCATACCATCCTTTTCTCATTCCTGATGGCCGCCAAATGATATCTTCAATAATGATTATAGCATAAAACCAGCTTGTTTTGTATCCATTCTATTGTTATTTCCAAGCTTTTAGAAAAGCTCCGGATGTCTGGTATTTAAATTCTTTAAACCCAGGATCTTTCTTGTCTCATCCGGTGTTGCGATGGTCTTTCCTAATTCCGTGACAATCCTCTTTGTCCTCTCCACAAATTCCACGTTGGATTTTGCAAGGACTCCCTTGGAGTAGAGGATGTTGTCCTCCATGCCGACACGCACGTTGCCGCCAAGGGCCAGTGCCGCGTACATAATCGGGAGGTGTCCCTTGCCGATACCGAGGGCACCCCAGGTTGCATCCGGCGGGAGCAGGTTAACCAGGAATACCAGGTTCTCCACCGTTGCAGTCATGCCTCCGGCAGCTCCCAGCACGAACTGGAAGTTCAACGGCCCCTTTAGGAAGCCCTGTTTCTGTAAATAAAGCGCGTTGTATACCATGCCCGCATCGAATACCTCGATCTCAGGCTTTACCTCGTATTTCTCCATCTCCACAGCCAGCTTCTCAAGGAATTTGGGGCTGTTCTCAAATACGCAGGAATTCTGCCAGTTCATAGAGCCGCAGTCATAGGAGGCAATCTCCGGCCTTAAGCCCTGGAAGGGCTTCATCCTTACCTCATCCGACAGCCCGATGCCGCCGGAGGTCGTGAGGTTGATTACGATATCGCAGCTTTCCCTTACGATATGGACCGTTTCCTCAAATTTGTCATAGTCCATGGAGGCATTGAA
The DNA here is from genome assembly GCA_012839295.1 of Clostridiales bacterium. Classification (GTDB taxonomy): domain Bacteria; phylum Bacillota; class Clostridia; order Lachnospirales; family Lachnospiraceae; genus Mobilitalea. The sequence continues at coordinate 114 of DUNO01000045.1, read as the reverse complement.
ATCATCATCCCTTACATGGATGTGTGCGACGGAGGCTCCGGCCTTACAGCAGGCAATAATCTCCTCCGCTTCCTCCCTTGGGGTCAGCGGAACGTATGGTGTATTTTCCTTCTT
>DUNO01000044.1 GCA_012839295.1 Clostridiales bacterium | reverse complement strand
CGCAGACCGGGCATCCCATGATTGCCTGCACTTGGCAAACATGGGATGTTAAAGGCAAGCCCAGGTGGATATGGATACACTCTGGTTCACCTCACAGTCTAAACCTCATCATTTGCCCCTCGAATCCTGTTTACTTTGATACAATACGCGTACTGACCTCCCCAGATACAAGTGCTTCGGTAGTGTGATCCGCATATTCAACCACCAAGCGGGCTTTCTCATCAATATCGATGGCCTTTGCCGGGGTGGTATCCTTTCCCTTTAATACGAGAATATCCTTACCCAGAAGGAAGGATCGCTTACGGTATTCCTCCAGGTACTTTTTATCGGTTAAAGAATTCATGCTCTCTGCAATATTATTTAATACCTCAGCCACAAGCATAGAGGTTACGGGCGCATCGTCAGGCTTATTCTGGAAGAGGGAGCCGGCAGTCTGCTGGATTTCTCCGGGGAAGGATCTGGTCCAGGTATTGATGCCTATTCCCACAACTGCGTATTCCAGGCCGCCGTTTTCAAAATTCAAGGAGGCTTCAGTAAGAATGCCGCATACCTTTTTGTCCTCTATAAAGATATCATTGACCCATTTGATGGAAGCCTCTACCTGGGCAATTGATTCAATTGCTTTCGCGACAGCAACAGCAGTGCTGGTGGTGATCAGCAGGGAGTCTTCCAGGTTCAGTGTCGGTCTTAGTATAATGGAAAAATAGATTCCGGAGGAATCTGGCGAATAAAAGGATCTTCCCATACGTCCACGTCCGTCTGTCTGTTCCCTCGCTATAATAACGGTTCCTTCTTTTGCTCCCTTTGCAGCAGCTTCCTTAGCCAATATATTGGTTGAGGTGACGGTTTGTTTTACCTCTAACTGGAAGGTGGCAGCTAAGCCCTTTAAAAAGGGGGTAATACTTGCGACAGATACAATGTCATTATCAGGAAGCAGGCAATATCCCCGGTTTGTCACTGCTTCAATGCTGTAGCCGTCCTTTTGCAGGGATTTTACTGCTTTCCAGATAGAGCTGCGGGTAACGAAGAGTTCGTTCGCAAGCTTTGCGCCGTTTACTGAATTACCCCTGTTTTCTTCAAGAATCTTTAATACCTGATACTTTAATTCCATAGAATATATCCTGGTGACTTATAGGGCCACTCTTCCTTATCATGCATGATTTTTGTCCCCTGTATCCTTTTTTATTTGGTCCAGTGTACCGCTCCGCTCATAATTAGACTAACAGGACACCACACTAGTGGATGATAGTGCATTCTTTCCGGCTTGCGAGTAGACTATAACCGTTATAAAAAATGAAGGTAGCATATACAGGATCGAATAATTTGTAATACCTGAACAAGCCTAGTATAGCATAGTTTTCAACATTGTCAACTACAAGGATGTAAAAAGTCGACAATCCACATGGATTTCTATGGATATTAAGAAGTGACAGTGATTATGATGATTATTATGTTATATCAAAAGAGGACGTGAGGCAACAGATTAGTAATGCTGAGAAGTTCTGCGGAATTATTCGCGAATATTTGGAAGAACAGTATAACCATCATAAGGAAATGGAATAACCAGTAAGAATAACCCGGATGATTCGGAAGCCTCTAAAGTATTGGTGCCAGCCATTATAAAACTGTACCGGCAAATGATACAGCTTTATAGTGGCTGGCACCAGATTTTATTCGAGTTTAAATCTGTTTTGATGCTGTAGCACAACTATTCATAGAGTGCTGTCATGTAAGAGTCTTCAAGCATCGCAATTTTCCGTTAAAAATTTTCGTTATAATATTCTTCAATTAACCGGTCCAGGTATGCCAGGTTTTGATTACCAAATTCTTCAATGAGCATATCCTTGATCTTATCTGTGGTACGGATGTAATTAAGCTCTTCTGAGATGTTCTCATCATGAAGGGAGGAGAGGAAATCCTGGGTAATATGGCTTGTTAACCAATCGTTGATTTGTCCGGTCAGCTGATTCTCGGCATCAATTTCTGCCTGAACTTTTTTTGCTTTATTGTTGGTGCTTATTGCAACATATAAAAAGAAGAGGAACAGGGCACCCATTACCGTGTTCGGGATCCAGCCGCTGAAAAAGTTGAGGACACCGATTACGTTTAAGAGCACTATGACAAGCCCTGCAATTCCAAAGATCAGGAAAATCCATACGGTTCCGGTTAAATCCTTGTACTGGTCGGCCTTCATAACATAGACGGCCGGCTCGGGCTTTTCATCAAAGGCGTTAATTTCGTCGCCGGGGGTTATCTCTTTATATTCATCCTCCGGGGATGGTTCCTCTGGTTCTGCCGAATGGTTGCCGGTTTCTTCTGCCCCCGCATTTCCTTCCCCAGAAGCTGCCGGCTCCCCAGCCTGGTCATTTTCCGGGATGTCCTGGACGGATTTTTTGGCAAAGAGGTCGGATTCTCCTTTTTCAAGCCTTTCCCTTTCCACATAATAAAAGGCCTGGTAAAGCTTTTTGGCCTCCTGCTGCTTTTTTGGAGGTACGGATACGACATAAAGGGAGCTTTCCTCATCATATTCCAGAGAGGACTGTAAATCAGAGTAGTCAAAAAATTTAACTAGCTTTTCTGCAACTTTTTTATCTTCCGCCTGGAAGAAGGGGATGAAGACCTCAGCTTCTTTGATATCATCAACGAGCTCGATCTTACAATCAGAACAAAGGGTAAATCCTGGCTGGTACTCCGCTTTACAATTCGGACACCAAGGCATAATATCACTCCAATCATTTAATTTATGGGAAAGCAAAAGCTAAAATTATTATAAATGAAAAATTTGGTTTTTTCAATGAAAACCTGGAAAAGCATTCATATATGTCCTAAATAAATAATATAATGAAGCAAGTGACAGGTTGTCATGGTATAAGTGATCAGAAGCTGTATGACAGGTATTGTAATTGCGCCTTGCAATTCGATTGCAGGAAGAGGAACTTACTTGCTGTATCATTAATGTCGCCAGACATTATATTATAGCGTCGGAGCGGAATGCCATATCATATGCTTTTTAAATGATACATTAATTGGTGGAAGGGGGAACTAATATGGATAATAGGAGCGAAGAATCAATGGTCCGGCAGATTGAGAAAAACCTATCCCAAAGCATGAATGAGAATTTATTTCTTGTGGGTAAGGAGCCGGAAAACAGGATGAATCGGCAGGCAAATTCACCTGTCATGACTAAAAGGACGTCAAATCCGGGTACGATGAATGCATTTCAGGTGGAAGAAACCTATTTTAACGGAGGAAATAAAATTAAAAGGGATATTTCAATTGAGGATCCGGAGTTTCCGCTGGTCTCCTATGACCATATCACCGATTCCCTGTCGACAATCCCCAGGGCGGAATACATCAGACAGGCCAGGGAAGCCTGCCTGCGCCAGCTCAGCGACCTTCAGGTTTACAGCAGGCCCTACGATGTTAATTATATGGGCCAGGAGACTGTTGCCCCTGAGGAAGCTGCCCCGAAAAGGACAAAAACCTGGAATCTGTTCCGCGAAGGCCATGAGGAGAGGAGCCCAGAGGAGCCCAGGCAGATAACAGATGCCAAAATGGAAGAGAATACACCCCAGGAGCTTGCGGCATTCCGGTTTTTAATCGTGCGGATGGTCTGCGCCGTGGTACTATTCCTGTCCGTATTTATCTTTGATAAGCTGGAGTTAAAGATCGGAAACCTGACAAATGAAAAGGTGCAGGAATACATAACCCAGAATGATGTGATGGATAATATTGAGAATTATATTGTCACCTGGCTTAAATAAGGCAGGTGATTAATAATATACCAGTAAGAATTCCTATGACTTTGTTCGTTGTAATTTTAAAGCATATCAGTTATAATATCGGATAGAAACGCGGTATGATGCTTAGGGCGTGCCAGTACAATGAGTTTTCAGGCACACCCTAAATCGGCATCAACTTTTTTATTCAGGCCTATTCAATTTTTTTGGAAGGCCATCAAAAAATTAAAGGCACGGGGGTAAAATGAGAAAACTGGCACTATCTGATGAAATATTATTAACTGTTGAAAAGCCCGCCAGATACATCGGCGGTGAAGTAAATATGCAGGTGAAAGACCCGGCGAAGATGGATATACGTTTTTGTATGTGTTTCCCGGATGTGTATGAGATCGGCATGTCACATCTGGGCATACAGATTTTATACGATATAATTAACCGGAGGGAAGATACCTATTGTGAGAGGGTGTATTCACCCTGGGTTGACCTGGACAAGCTGATGAGGGAAAGGAACATCCCTTTGTTTGCCCTGGAAAGCCAGGATCCTGTCAGGGAGTTTGACTTCCTTGGGATCACGTTGCAGTATGAAATGTGCTATACCAATATATTGCAGGTTCTGGAATTATCCCAGATTCCCATCTATGCGAAGGACCGTACAGAGGCCGATCCCATTGTAATTGGCGGGGGACCCTGCAGTTATAACCCGGAGCCCATTGCAGATTTTTTCGATTTCTTCTATATCGGGGAAGGGGAGACGGCTTACGACCAGCTCCTGGATACCTATAAGGAATGCAAAAAGGCAGGGAAATCCAGAAAAGAATATTTGGAAATGGTGGCACAGGTTGAAGGAATGTATGTGCCTGCTTTTTATGATGTGGTATATAAGGAAGACGGGACAATAGAAAGCTATACACCAAACAACCCCCATGCCCCTGAGAAGGTAATGAAGCAGGTGGAAATGAACTTAAGCGAGGCTTTTTATCCCACCCGCCCAATCGTTCCTTTTATCAAGGCAATACAAGACCGTGTCGTATTGGAGATTCAGAGAGGCTGTATCCGTGGCTGCCGTTTCTGCCAGGCGGGCATGATTTACCGGCCCACCAGGGAACGGGAGCTGGAATATTTAAAAAAATGTGCCTATGAGATGCTTCAGTCCACAGGGCATGAGGAGATTTCTTTAAGCTCCTTAAGCTCCAGTGATTATTCGAAGCTTCAGGAATTGGTTTATTTTTTAATTGATGAGTTTGGCTCCAAGGGAGTGAATATTTCACTGCCTTCCCTGAGGATTGATGCCTTTGCCCTTGACGTTATGAGTAAGGTACAGGATATCCGCAAGAGCAGCCTGACCTTTGCGCCGGAGGCCGGTACCCAGAGGCTCCGTGACGTGATTAACAAGGGGCTGACGGAAGAGATGATTTTGGGAGGGGCAATGAAGGCCTTTCAGAGCGGCTGGAACCAGGTGAAGCTGTACTTTATGCTCGGGCTGCCAACAGAGACGGATGAGGATATCGAGGGCATTGCCATTTTATCCGACCGGATTGCCAGGGAGTATTATACAATTCCGAAGGAGGAAAGAAATGGGAAGGTAAGTGTTAACCCCAGCACCTCCTTTTTCGTCCCCAAGCCCTTTACCCCATTTCAGTGGTGTAAGATGGAGACCGGGGAAGGCTTTATCAGGAAAGCACATTTCCTCCGTGAAAAAATGAATGGGCAGCTAAACAGGAAAAGTATTAAATACCGTTGGCATGAGGCTAAGCTGACAGAGCTGGAGGGTGTCCTGGCCAGAGGTGACCGCAAGGTCAGCAAGGTGATCTATGATGCGTATAAGGCTGGCTGCCTCTACGATTCCTGGAGTGAGTTTTTCTATTATGACAGATGGGTTAAAGCCTTTGAGGAAAATGGCCTGTCTATTGAATTCTACAACTGTAGGGAACGTTCTGAGGATGAGGTATTTCCTTGGGATTTCATTGATACCGGCGTAACCAAGGAGTTTCTGCTGCGGGAATATAAGAGGGCAAAGGGCGAGAGGGTGACGCCCAATTGCAGACAAGCCTGTGTGAACTGCGGTGTGAAGCATTTTGGCGGCGGAGTATGCTATGAAAAGGATATTGAGGAACCTAAGGAGGCGGATACTGATGAAGGCAAGAATTAAGTTTCAAAAATATGGTTCGATGAAATTCATCGGTCACCTGGATGTTATGAGGTATTTCCAAAAGGCCTTCCGGAGGGCAAATTTTGATAATGAATATTCCAAGGGCTTTAGCCCCCATCAGATCATGTCCTTCGCGGCGCCGCTGGGGGTTGGACTGACCTCGGATGCAGAGTACCTGGATGTTTCCTTGTTATCCAGTGATGAACCGTCTACAATGGTAGAGCAGCTAAATGCTGTACTTACGGAGGGGTTTCATATTGTGGAATTTCATCCTTTGCTGGAACCGGAGTTTAATACAAAAGTGGTGACGGCTATGTCGCTGGTGGCTTCTGCGGATTATCTGGTTTCCTTAAAGGATGGGTATCAGGTAAGTGATTCTATCCGTACCCAGGAGGATTTTAAGAAGGCTTTCCAAAGCTTTTTTGACAAGCAGGAGATTGTCATCGGCAAAAAGACAAAGAAGTCCGAGAAGGAAGTTGATATTAAGCCAATGGTGACCCTCTTTGCTTTTGATGAAAAAGAGTATCGGGAAAAATTAAAGGCAACGCTTTTATATCCGGAAAGTCCTGGGGGTGCTGCTGCAAAGAAACCCCAAAGTGTTGCGGATGTATATGAAAATGGCATCAAGCTCTACCTGCAGATTGACACGGGGAGCAGTGCCAACCTGAAGCCCGAATTGGTGATGGAGGCATTTTATGAGGAGCAGGCAGCTTCTGTGGGAGCTGATTTAGAGCCTTCCTTCGAGAAATTTGCATGGCAGGTGCACCGGCTGGAGACCTATACAAGGGATCCTGAGACAGGAAAGCTGGCAAACCTGAACCAGGTGCCGCGTTAGGGAAGATAGATAGGTTCGAACGTTGATTTTAAATAGGTCATCAAAAAGTGAAAGGCACGGGTGTAAGGATGGAGAATAAATTAGTTATAACGAAAAAAGATAACGTGATTATTTCTGCGTTCTTTGAAGCCCAGGATATGGTTCAGGTTTCCCTGAATACATCAGAGAAAAAAGGGAGCCTTGGCAATATCTATCTGGGTAAGGTGAAAAATATTGTTAAAAACATAAATGCGGCTTTTATTGAAATTGAAGACGGCAGGATGTGCTATTACTCCCTGGGAGAAAACCGTTATCCGATTATGGCAGGTGGTGGGGAGTATAATGAAAAGGAAGCAGCCTTAAAGGAAGTTAAGCTTAAAACGGGAGATGAATTGATTGTCCAGGTTGTGAAGGAGGAGGTTAAGACAAAGGCTCCGGTAGTCAGCTCCAACCTTAATTTTACGGGGAAATATGCTGCTCTGGCTTATGGAAAGCCTGCCGCCTGCGTTTCTGCTAAAATTACGGAGGAGAAGGAGCGCAAGCGCCTGAAGGAAATAGCGAAGCGCCACCTCCATAAGGAATACGGCTTTATTATCCGGACCAATGCAGCTTATGTGGCGGAAGAGCTGCTGGCCGCAGAAATTAAGAATTTGATCACTTCCTATGAAAATATCCGCCGTTATGGAATCCATAAAAACCGTTTTTCCCTGTTATACGAGACACCTCCGAATTATATCTGCGATATCCGTGACAGCTATACGGAGAAGGTGGATGAATTTGTAACGGATGATGAGGAGCTCTTTGGGCACATCAAGGATTTCCTTGAGGCCTATCAGCCGGAGGATCTGGGGAAACTCCGGTTGTACCAGGATGATTTGCTGAGCCTGTCCAGCCTTTATGGGATTAATGATAAGTTAAACGATGCCATACGTCCTATGGTATGGCTAAAATCAGGAGGTTCTTTAGTTATCCAGCCAACGGAAGCCTTGACGGTAATCGATGTAAATACGGGCAAGGCGGTAGCAGGCAAGAAAAAGGTCCAGGAAACCTTCCTGAAGGTTAACAGGGAGGCGGCCAAGGAAATCGCAAAGCAGATCCGGCTCCGTAATCTGTCCGGAATTATTATCATAGACTTTATAGACCTTGAACTAAAGAAGGACCAGGACTTGTTGATGGCTGAATTGGAAGAATATTTTAAGAAGGACCCGATCAAGACTACCTTGGTGGATATGACAGCCCTGGGCCTGGTAGAGGTAACCCGAAAAAAAGTGAGGAAACCCCTGCATGAACAGTTGGAGGAGCTTAAGAGGAAGCATCCGAATGAATAATGGGATGGCTTTAAAGGAAAGGGTTTAAAAGACGGATTATGAACAAGACAAATGTGATGCGGCTGCTTGAGCAGGCTGGCATCCCCTATAAAGCAATTGAATATGAAGTGGATGAAAATAACCTGAGTGGAGAGCATGTGGCGGACTTGACCCATATGCCTCCGGAGCAGGTATTTAAGACCTTGGTGGCAAAAGGGGAGAGGAAGGGCTATGTTGTCTTCTGCATCCCGGTAAATATGGAATTGGATTTGAAAAAAGCGGCCTCTATCATAGGAGATAAGAAAATTGAGATGCTCCATGTAAAGGATTTGTTAGGAACAACCGGATATATCCGTGGCGGATGTTCTCCTATAGGTATGAAGAAGAAATTTCCTACCTATTTTGATGAGACGGCCATTCTATATGAAGAGATAGCAGTCAGCGCCGGAGTAAGAGGGTGCCAGCTATGCATACCAGGAGATAAGCTAATTGAATATGTGGATGCTGCGCTATGTGATTTGACAGCTTAACTGGAAAGTAAAAAAATGCCTACCCTGTCAGCACACAGGGTAGGCGGTGTCCGTAAGGACATCTAATCCCTAGGGCTTCCACCTTGTGGGCGGTTGCTCTTTTATATTATTATTATTATATATCGTGTTTTTAGAAAATTAAAGAGATGTTTGATATTTTCATCTTATTTAATACAATATAGCAAAATCATAACCATGCACCATGCAGCATATAGCGAAAAATCTGATTGACAAATAGAATTCTCTATGCTAACATAATTTAGTGTGCCGCACAACGAGGTTTAAGCACTGGACAATCAGTCACCATAGTTGGCGAGTAATGATAATAGGAGGTGCCAAGATGTACGCAATTATTGCAACTGGTGGAAAACAGTACAAGGTAGCGGAAGGCGATATCATTAAAGTTGAAAAGCTCGGAGTAGAAGGATCAGCTTATACTTTCGATCAAGTGCTTGCAGTGAACAAGGATGACAAATTAGTAGTAGGTAACCCTACTGTAGCTAATGCAACTGTAGCAGCAACGATTGTTGAAGAAGGCAAGAACAAGAAGGTTATTGTCTACAGATACAAGAGAAAATCCGGATATCACAAGAAAAATGGTCATAGACAGCCATATACCAAGGTAAAGATTGAAAAGATCAATGCATAGTCAGGGAATGAGATATGATAAACGTATCCATTTATAAAAATGCAGAGAATTTGATTACAGGCTTTAAGCTGTCAGGACATGCTAAATTCTCCGAACACGGCAGTGATGTTGTATGTTCAGCAGTATCGGCCCTGGTAATCAATACAATTAATTCTATCGAGAGCTTCACTTCGGACCAGTTCGAGCTGGAACAGGATGAGAAGACGGGAATGATGGAATTTCATGTGGCTTCACCGATGAGCAGCAATGCAAATCTTTTATTAAGCTCCTTAGCCTTAGGGCTTCAGGGTGTAGTGGATGAATATTCATCCAAATATATTAAGATTAATCAGGTGGAATCCAAGTAACTTAAGGTTATAGCAGATGATATAGATTCATTTGTAGGCAGGTCAGCAAGCTGACCAAGATGGTTATTTGACCATCTTGTCAATTAGAATGTAGGAGGTGTAGAACATGTTAAGAATGAACCTTCAATTTTTCGCTCATAAAAAGGGTGTTGGTTCTACCAAGAACGGTAGAGATTCCGAGTCCAAGAGATTGGGTGCAAAAAGAGCAGATGGTCAATTTGTTCTTGCAGGAAATATTCTTTACAGACAGCGCGGAACAAAGATTCATCCAGGCGTTAATGTAGGACGCGGTGGTGATGATACATTATTTGCTTTAGTTGACGGCGTTGTTAGATTTGAACGTAAGGGTAGAGATAAGAAGCAAGCAAGTGTTTACCCTGTAGAAGCAAAATAATTATAGCATTCGTTGATAACCCCAAATTCTCGAGTGATCCTGAATTTGGGGTTTTTTATGACGGTTAAGATTCGTTGTAAAATCTGGAAAATAGGTGATGCCCCAGGCCGTTGCTATACTATAGCCATACCATATAAATTTTATGGCGTCTGCAGGCTGGTGAAGCTTTTGCTTTGCGGAGATTTTATAAGGAATCTTAACCGTAGGACAGTTGTATTTACAAAAAAATCTTATTATAATAAGCATTAGGGCGAATGGTAATAATGATAATATGGATTGGGCGTCAAATGGGTGAGGTTTAGGCTATGAGATGAATGCAAGCGCATCTATATGCATCTGGCTTGCCTTTAACATCGCATGATTACCAAGTGCAGGCAATCATGCGATGCCCGGTCTGCGCCAGATGCATATAGATGCACTCGCATTCACCGCGATAGTCATAGAAAGACTTTTGTCGCTCGAATTATAATATGGATTGTAGATTCAACGATAGTTCGTTCGTGGGAATACAATGACGAAAAAATCGGGGTAAGGAAGAGATTATGATGCTGGAAAAATCCCGGTGATGAAAAAATTGCGGTGACAGAAAATCTATAGTACGGAAGGTCTATAGTGATAAAAATCCGGGATAATTTGTAACAATTAAGTGGAGTTAGATAAGACAATGGTATAGCTGGAGCGGAGCCGGGACGGCTTCAAGGAATTGTTCTGGTTCCAAAGAATTGTTCCAGTTCCTGACTACCATTGGGAAAGGTGTATATATGTTTGCAGATAGAGCAGAAATCCATATCAGGTCCGGTAAAGGCGGCGATGGCCATGTCAGCTTCCGGAAGGAGATATTTGTTCCGGCAGGCGGTCCGGACGGCGGTGACGGCGGAAGGGGCGGCGACCTGATATTTGAAGTGGATGAGGGATTAAACACCCTGTCCGACTTCCGCTATATCAGGAAATACAGCGCTAAGGACGGTGAAAACGGCGGAAAGAAGCGCTGCACTGGTAAGGATGGAGAAGATTTAGTGGTTAAGGTGCCGCCGGGAACGGTAATCCGCGAAAAGGAGACAGGAAAAGTTGTTGCGGACATGTCCCATGGCCATACAAGGGAAGTGATCCTAAAGGGCGGCAGAGGTGGAAAGGGTAACCAGCATTATGCGACCCCTACCATGCAGGTTCCAAAATATGCACAGCCTGGCCGGAAGGCGCAGGAAATGGATGTTATCCTTGAGCTTAAGGTAATTGCTGACGTGGGTCTGGTGGGCTTCCCCAATGTAGGAAAGTCAACCTTATTGTCCCGGGTGACAAATGCCAGGCCTAAGATTGGGAACTATCATTTTACGACACTGAGCCCAAACCTCGGGGTGGTAGACTTAGAAGGCGGCGGCTTTGTTATCGCTGATATTCCGGGATTGATTGAGGGAGCATCAGAGGGGCTTGGACTTGGGCATGAATTCCTGCGCCATATAGAGCGTACCAAGGTGATTATCCATCTGGTAGATGCGGCATCTACGGAAGGAAGGGATCCTATCGAGGATATTAATTTGATCAACTCGGAGCTGGAGGCCTATAATCCTGAGCTGGCAAAGCGTCCCCAGGTCATTGCGGCCAATAAAACAGATGTGCTTCCGGAAGATGAGGCGGAGGAGGTTGTTAAAAGAATTAAAGAAACCTTTGAGCCAAAGGGGATCCCGGTATTTTCGATTTCTGCAGTCAGTGGCAAGGGAATGAAAGAGCTGCTCTATCATGTAAAGAGAATGCTAGGTGAGCTGAACCAGGAGCCCGTCGTATTTGAGAAGGAATTCTTCCTTGAAGATATGGCGCAGTCCACCTTGCCTTACGAGGTATGGCAGGAGGAAGAGCATACCTTTGTTGTGGAAGGCCCCCGGATTGAGCGGATGCTGGGCTATACGAACCTGGACTCGGAAAAAGGCTTCGAATTCTTCCAGAACTTCTTAAAGACAAATGGTATCCTGGAGAAATTGGAGCAGGCAGGAATCCAGGAAGGCGATACCGTAAGGATGTACGGTCTGCAGTTTGATTATTATAAATAGCAATTACCAGAGAGCAGTTGCAGGAAAGGAGCTTACAGATGACAACGAAGCAAAGGGCATATTTAAAAGGTCTCGCTATGACCATAGATCCGATTTATCAGATCGGCAAATCCTCCTTGACACCGGAATTAACCGAGGGTATAAATGAGGCACTGGAGGCAAGGGAGCTGATAAAGATTGCCGTATTAAAGAATTGTATGGATGATCCGAAGGAGCTGGCAGGAATTTTGGCGGAGCGTACCCATTCCGACGTAGTCCAGGTGATCGGAAAGAAGATCGTCTTGTACAAGGAATCAAAGGATAAAAAGAAGATTGTGCTTCCCAAGGCGTAAACCGCCATTCCTTTAGGAAAACAAGCAGTAAAATAAGTAAGCTAAGGGTATGTGCAGATGCATGGGTGAAAGGCTGATGGCCTATTCAATTTATGGATAGGGCATCAAAATTGAAAGGCGCGGTAGAAACATGAAAAAGATTGGAATTATGGGCGGAACCTTTAATCCGATTCATTTTGGGCATTTGTTCCTCGCGGAAAATGCATATGAGCAGCTTGGCCTTGATAGGGTACTGTTTATCCCTTCGAAGAACCCTCCCCATAAGAGCAAGCCGGAGGACATAACGGAGCAGCAGCGGGTGGATATGATACAGCTGGCAATCAAAGGAAATCCCCATTTTGAGCTGTCCACGATTGAGCTGGAACGGGGAGGAATTACCTATACGGCCGATACTATGACTATTTTAAAAGGGCAGAACCCGGATACCGATTATTACTTTATTGTAGGAGCAGACTCTCTTTTCCAAATGCACCAATGGTACCAGCCCCAGGTCATATTTGACAACTGCACGGTGGCTGCCGCCAACAGGGACCATGCGGATCAGGAGGCATTGGCAAAGCAGGTGGACATGCTGAAGCGGCAGTTCAACGCAAATATTATATTACTTGACATGCCCACGGTGCAGGTATCCTCCTGTGATATCAGGGAACGGGTGGCTGAGCGCAAATCAGTGCGTTATTATTTACCTGGTGAGGTACTTGATTATATTAAAATACAGCAGTTATATAGTGGAGCCTCGGAGGACAGGACGTGATGGAGCTTGATGGGATCAGGGAAAGCTTGAAAAAGCTGTTAAAGGAGAGCCGTTATTTACACTGTGCCGGAGTGGAGGAGGTTGCCTGCGACATGGCACTCCTGCATGGCTGTGATATGGAAAAAGCCAGGATAGCCGGAATCCTCCATGACTGTGCAAAGTATCTGACGGGTCAGCAGCTGTTGGAGGAATGCGGGAAGTACCGTATTCCTGTCACGGACATCGAAAGAAAATGCCCTCATTTACTTCACGCAAAGGTAGGTGCTTTGTATGCGCAGATCAAATACGGCGTTAAGGATGAGGAGATCATCAATGCGGTTACCTATCATACGACAGGCCGCCCCGCTATGGGCTTACTGGAAAAAATCATATTCACGGCGGACTACATTGAGCCATGCCGGAAGCCCCTTCCAAGAATTTGGGAGATCCGGGAAATGGCATATTCTGATTTGGATAAGGCCGTGGAGATGGTGCTGGAAAATATGTTGAATTATCTGCAGGAGAGCGGTGGGGACATTGATACCCTAACCCTTGAAACATACCGGTATTACCGGAATAAAAACATGTCCCGGTAATTATATTATCGGAACTAAGTACATGTTCCGATAATCGGGATGCACGGCGCAAAT
>DUNO01000043.1 GCA_012839295.1 Clostridiales bacterium | reverse complement strand
TTATTAAGGCCTATTCACTTTTTGAATAGGTCATCAAATAGTGAAAGGCACAGGTGTAAGTATGAACAGTATTACGACGAAGCATTTGGATATTGCCTATGAAGAGGCACTGATTGTAAAGGATCTTGAGATGAATATTCCCCACGGGAAAATAACATCCATTATCGGCCCCAACGGCTGTGGTAAATCGACGGTATTAAAAGCAGTAGGGCGTATTTTGAAACCAAAGAACGGTATGGTGTATTTAAGCGGTGAGGACATCCGCAAGCTTTCCACCAGGGAGGTGGCAAAGAAGATGGCGATTCTTCCCCAGACGCCAACGGCACCCAGCGGGCTGACAGTGAGCGAGCTGGTGGCTTACGGAAGATTTCCCCATCAAAGGGGCTTTGGTAAACTGACACCGGAGGATAAAAAAATAGTGCAATGGGCTTTGTCTGTAACAAAGCTGATGGAATTTGAGCATCGGGAGGTGGATACCCTTTCCGGCGGACAAAGACAGAGGGTATGGATTGCAATGGCGCTGGCGCAGCAAACCGATTTGATTTTGCTGGATGAGCCGACCACCTATCTTGACCTGGCCCATCAGCTGGAGGTTCTGACTCTGCTTTATGAATTAAACCGCAGGCAGGGCTGCACCATTGCGATGGTGCTCCATGACCTGAACCTCGCCGCACGTTTTTCGGATCATATGATTGCGCTCCGGGCGGGTAAGATTATCAGCCATGGCAGGCCTGAGGAGGTTATGCGGCCAGCAGTGCTAAAGGAAGCCTTTTCGATTGATGCACAGATTGTGCAGGATCCGAGGATCGGAAGGCCGGTATGTCTTACCTATGATCTTCTTTCCTTTGAAGCTGATTGGCAGAGGGAGGTGGCGGCCGGATGAAGACCGCATTAAGGATATTCAGGGAAGCGAAAAGCTACTGGATCTATTTGGGTATTGCTTTTTGCTCCCTTGTTGTTTCAACAATTGCTGGTTTTTATACACCCTGGGCGTTGCGTGAGCTGACAAGCCTGGCGACACAGGGATCGGGTGATTTTGCAGGGGAGGCGCTGCGGATCGGGCTTCTTTTACTGGCGGCAACTGCTTTACAGGCAGCAGGAAATTCAGCTTCCGGGTATTTAAACCATTATGCGGCGCTTCATTATGTGGCGGACCTGCGTACCCGCCTTTATGGCAAGCTGCAGCACATGAGCCTCCGGTATTTTCACAAAAGCAGGACGGGGGATCTGACCGGCCGTGTTGTGAGCGACGCATTAGATGCGGAGGTGCTGCTCGCACATGTTATTCCCGATTTTATCGTGAATATCTTAACCTTTGCCGGGGTCGGGTTCCTTTTATTTACCATCAACTGGCGCCTTGCCCTGATGAGCCTTGTTACCGTTCCGGTATTGATTGGTATTACGATCTGGCAAAGCCGCCATGTATCCCCGACCTGGAAGGAAAATTCGAGGATACGGGGAGAGCTGGCAGGAACGGTACAGGATAATTTATCGGGTATTAAGGAAATACAGATTTTTAACCAGCAGGAACAGGAGGAGAGGAAGGTGACTGCATTATCGCTCAGGCACAGCATGGCATATCTGCGTGCCAGCTTCTTCTTTGAAATGACCTATCCGCTGCTTGCCTTTATCACAGCCCTTGGAACGGTAATCGTCGTTGTTTACGGAGGAAATCTGCTGAGTGAGCATCGGGTAGCCATCGCTGATATTGTGGGTATTGTCATGTATCTTTCCATGTTCTATGGACCGGTCAAAAGCTTTTCGGGACTGGTGGAGCGGGCAGGAGAGGCGGCCGCCGGCTGCAGGCGTGTCTTTGATGTACTGGATGATATTTCAGACGTCAAGGAAAAGAAGGATGCGAAGATACTGCCCCGTGTTACAGGCAAAATTGAGTTAAAGGAGCTTACCTTTTCCTATCAGGAGGACATGAAGATCCTGAATAAGGTTAATCTCACCATTTGGCCGGGACAGACCGTTGCCTTGATTGGGACAACTGGTGTCGGAAAAAGTACGATTGCCAATCTGGTTAACCGGTTTTACGATCCCCAGGAGGGCAGGGTATTAATTGACGGGGTGGATATTAAGGATGTTACCTTAACCAGCCTTAGGGACAATATATCCATGGTACTGCAGGATACCTTCCTGTTTAACGGCACAGTATATGAAAATATTGTTTACGGGTGGAAGGATGCAACGAAGGAAGATGTGATTGCAGCCGCAAAAGCCGCTAACGCCCATGAATTTATAGAACAGATGGAAAATGGCTATGATACGGTAATAGGAGAGCGCGGAATCAGGCTCTCAGGAGGGCAAAAGCAAAGGCTGTCCATTGCCAGGGCCATCCTGCGGAACTCCCCGATCCTTATCCTGGATGAAGCCACCTCAGCACTTGATACGAAGACGGAACAGGAGATACAGAGTGCGCTGGATGAAATATCAAAGGAGCGCACCACCCTGGTCATTGCCCACCGGCTATCAACGATCCGTCATGCGGATCAGATTGTTGTGCTGGAGGGAAACGGGATTGCGGAGGCCGGAAAGCATGATGAGCTGCTTGCCAGAAACGGAATCTATGCAAGGCTTCATGCGGCGCAGGAATTCTAGGGCTTCCCAATAATGTTCAGCAGGGAAGGCTTTGGCGTGAGTATCTAAAGCTGTAAAAAGACAGTGGAAAATATCTGGGGAAGGCAGGTAAATTAGTATAATAATTTTGTGTAAGGAGTGCCTATAAAGATATGGCTTGTTGTGTAATAGTTGTGTATAGAAATATTGACTGTTACACAATAAGTGTGTATAATATATAGTGTGGGAGGGCACACTAATGAAGCAGCGCGATTTGGTTAAGAAGCTTGAAGATGGTGGATTCGTTTTTGAGCGGCATGGCGGTGATCATGATATTTATGTTAGAGGGACGGAAAGAGAGACGGTTCCAAGGCATAAAGAGATCGATGAACGGTTAGCAAAGGCAATTTTGCGGAGAAGAGGATTATTATAATTCCTTGCTCCTGTATTATATATTGAAATATTAATAGATTGGGGGAATTACAGTGAAAGATGTATATCCTGTATTTTTTACAAAAACAGATGATATTATATTAGTAGAAGTACCGGATTTAGGGATTTTAACAGAAGGTAAAGATATGAAAAATGCTATTGATATGGCCAGGGATGCCATTGAATTGAAATGTGTGTCAATGGAAGACGAAAAGCTAGAAATTCCCACACCCTCCGATATAACCCTTCTGGATGTGACGAAAGGAACCTTTACAGGAGAAGGAAATACAATTATTTCACTTGTAGACATCGATTCGATTGAATACCGCAGAAAAATTGATACGAGAACCGTAAGAAGAAATGTCGCATTACCGAGCTGGCTAAATTATGAAGCGGAACATGCGGGAATTAATGTATCAAAGGTATTGCAGGAGGCACTTATCAATGTGTTAGGAGTATCCAAAACTTACTAAATGTATTATATTACAGGAAGCAAATACATCTTCCTGTAATCGAGATGCACGGTGCAAGTGCGGCGCCTTTTATAAGAAAGAGAATCTGAAAGCAACTGGAGATAGATAGCCGGTTGCTTTTATTATGCTTAAAGGTGCAAAATATCCTTAATAATAGGCTAAGCATATTTTTTGAAAGATTTTATTGGTTAATTTCTTATACAATATAAGGGGTATATATTTTTAAAGCTGGTCTGTAACATTTTATCCCCCACAATCGTCTTTATTAATACAAGTGCCAAAATCAGAAGATAATAAGAATGGAATACATAAGATGCCAAGTTCCAACAATAGGGAGGCAGGAGATGGAGAACAGACAAAACAGCAAGGAAATGATTGAGAAGCTCTGTGCAGATACCTGGCGGGAGCTATACAGATTTATCTATTACAGGGTTCAGAACCGTGAAGAAGCGGAGGATATCACACAGGAAACCTATGCAAGGGCTATTTCCTATTTGAATAGGACGGATACCCGGATTCTCGAATACAGCAGCTATTTAAAGACCATAGCGGTAAATATTATCCGCGACCAGTGGAGGGCGAAGCAGCGCCGGGGTGACAGCGTCAACCTGGAGGATGTAAGGCCTGAGGAAATTGCCCAGGAGGATTTTTCTGGTTCGTTAAGTGACAGGGCCCAGATAAAGGAGGCCATAGGACAGCTGGGCAAAGAGCAGCAGACTGTGATTGACCTGCGGATTATCAAAGGATATTCCGTAAAGGAGACAGCAAGGCTGATGCGCAAGAAGGAAGGAACAGTCCGCGTCCTGCAGTTTCGTGCGGTACAGGCCTTGACGAAGCTATTGGAAGCGGAAGACGGTATGAGGTAAGGAGGAAAGATGAAGATGGATGAAAAGAGACTATCTGGGTATATTGATGAGCTGAATGCCGGTAAGAGACCCCGGGAACATGAAGGCGGATATTATGAAGAAGGAAACGATGATTCAAAGCTTTTAGACACCGTAAGAAGGGTAAGGTCACTCCGGGAGCTGGAATACCCGGATGAGCTGTTCCAACAGCGTCTTGTCGATTCACTGGCTGAGGGTGCCGGCCCTAAAAGTATGAATAAAGGAAAAAAGGAAAGGCACAGGTATAAATATGCATTTTTCTATCCTGTAGCAGCGGCAGCAGCGGTCATACTGCTGTTTGCGGCAGTATATAATATTTTCCCGAATAAGGATACAGGAATTGTATATGCGATGGAAAAAGCGATGGAAAAGCTCCAGGCCTACCATGGGATTATAGAGGTAAGTGAAACCAATGGGCTGGGTGAGACCATGACCCAGTCAAAAAGGGAGGTATGGGCAGACAAGGAAGGTAATTATTATATCAAAGATTTGGAAGGAACCTCACAGGGTCTTATAACTGCAAATAATGGCGGGCAGAAGTGGCAGCTCAGGCCGGAGGAAAAGGCTGCTTACCTGTTACCTGCATTTCCGGATGCATACCGCTTTACCTTTGAGCTTGGCAATGAAATTGATGATGTTACAAAGGCACAGACCGTTAATATCGTGGGAACGGAGACGGTCGGCGGAAGGAAGACGACAAAGCTTGAGATCATCCCGGACGGAGGAGCCCCATATTATCTATGGGTTGATGCTGAGACGGACCTGCCCCTGCAAAGGGTATCCGCAATGCAGAATGCAATACAGATCCGGGTAGAATACAGCTCTATTGAATTTATTGATGAAATACCCCAGGAGCTGCTGGCCTACCATGTACCGGAGGGCTACCAGGAGGTTGACGCTAGCAATGAACAGCTGGTTGCCTCCCTGGAGGAAGCAGGAGAGCTGACCGGATTTGCGCCTAGGCTTCCAGAGCAGGTGACAGAAGGCTATTCTCTGGACAGGATCGCAGTTGACAAAGCGGAGGCAACCGTAAAGCTATATTATGTAGCTAAAGATAAGTCAGGGACAGTTCTCCTGACCCAGGCCAAAGCAGCAGGGGAACTGGAGCCGGCCTCTGAAGCAATACTTGGCACTGTAAATAACAACAAGGCTGAGATCATAACTACAGATCCAACCAGCTCCATCCGTTGGCAGGAGGGCGGTATGGAATATAGCGTACAGGGAGCAGTGCCGCAGGAGCAGCTGACCAGCTTTGCCGAAGGCCTGTCCGGAGGAAAGGTCATGATACCCGAGAGCACTGAAACTGCCAGGGAGCCCCAGGTTAAGGTTGAAGTGGATCAGTCAGTGGAAGAAAATGAACAGAAGAGCGTGGATGCGGGACATTCCCCTTGGAGGCTGGATCCGGTATTTGTATCCCAGGTATTCGCAAGCCTGCTGCTATCACCGGAGGGTATTGTGGGAGATTATCCGATTGCTTATGAGAATATAGAAATCATAGAAAATAACGGAACGGATGCCATTGCAGAAATCAAGGACGATAAGTCAATTGCCAAGCTTGTCTACTTGAAGCGTCTTGTCCGCCAGGATGATACCGGCATCTGGACCGTAGTAGGATACGATCCTGTGAAATAAGTTGAAGTAAAAATCAGTACCGCCCGTTATGATGACGGGCGGTTTGCTTGTGCGCCCTGCGGGCGCACATTTTTAATGGATAAAAGATTTTTTTGAATAGCTTTGATTTCCCTTTTGAGGAAGATGTTCAGTGGAACCACCTGTCTAACTTTATCAATAGCATTGATACCTTTCATTGATTTTGACATAGAAAAATACCTCCATACAGGACTTTTATATTTACTGTCCTATATGGGGGTAGCATATCAGAGCATAGGTTTTTGTCTTAATTTTATAAAATGTGCTTCATAGTAATCTGAGGAAAAGTAGATTGTTGTGAAATCAAGAATATCTCCATTTTCCAAATAGGTGGTATGCATAATTTTTAAAATAGGAGAATGCTTCTTCAAGTTGAGAAGTTTTTCGATTCTTTCGGTGGACATAATCGCAGAAACCTTTTGGTGGCTATAAGCTATTTTCATTTTTTTTATATTTTCTATGTAGTCATATTTGGAGCCTTCCAGATGATGGATCGTAAGATCAGGATAAGGAGCAACAGGCATATAGGAATGTTCCACGCATAATGGGAGATCATTTCCAAAACGAAGACGTTCAAAGGAATAGACTTGGTCGTTTATTTCTATCCCTAGAGTTTCTGATACTGACTTAGTAGCAGGGATTATTTCAAAAGATAGTAATTTTGTACGGCAGGTCTTTCCTTTTGTCCGCATTTCTTCACTAAAGGGAAAAATAGCCGAGGAACGTTTAATAAGATCATTTTCTTTTCGATAAATCACATAGGTTCCGCTACCCTGTACTTTTGAAAGCAATCCTTCACTGACAAGAAGATTGACTGCCTGTCGTATCGTCGTCCTTGAGACGGAGTACTTCTTCATTAATTTGGTTTCTGTAGGAAGCAGCTGCTGATAGAGATATGTACCATTCTTTATGGTTTCCGTTAAATCTCTTGCTATTGCTAAATATAAAGAGAGACTATTATCAAGCATGAAATATCCCCTTCTTTTTATAAATGGTGTTATTACACTTCCATTAGTATCAATACACCCATCAAAATTGGTTACGATGAATTTCTAATATTAGAATACTACTATCTTGAAAAATTTGCAATGCCATAATACAAGGCAGGAAGAAGTTTGAAAGAAAGCCACTTTCAAACTATTTATTAAGGCCTTTCACTTTTTGAATAGGTCATCAAAAAGTGAAAGGCACGGGTATAGAAATGAAAATAAATGATGTTAAATAGAAAGCATAGCCGGATACCAAATCAATGGGATAGATACGTATTTTGAATAGGTATTATAATCAATTAAAGTGTCATTACATAATTGGCGAAACGATTGATTTGTGCCTAATATTTATATAGAATAGTTAAAAAATAAGAGTGTGTACATACTACATGTATTTTGATTAGTGAAAGAAATTTATTGGTTCATATTTGAGATAAAGGTATTTGTGAATGGACAACACTATTTATAAAGGGAGGAATTTTAAATGAATGTTTTGTACCTTCATACGCATGATACAGGGAGAGTAATAAGTCCCTATGGATATAAAGTTCCTACACCGAATTATGAGAGCTTTTGTCAGGAAAATCTGCTTTTCCAGAATGCATTCTGTGTAGCACCTACTTGCTCGCCGAGCCGTGCAGGATTGTTGACAGGATGTTATCCACATCAGAATGGTATGCTGGGGCTGGCTCAGAGAGGATTTGAATTGGACAAGGAGAAACATCTTGCAAATTTTCTTAAAGATAGAGGATTTCAAACTGTTCTTTGTGGGGTTCAGCATGAATACGCATATTATCTGGATCATGACCTGGCAAAAGAACCTTTAGGATATCTGGAGGATATTTCTTGCGATTGTAAGAAGTATGAGGAATCAGATCTAATTTATTGGGATCAAGAGAATGCAGATGGGGTATGCAATTGGTTGGAGAGTTATAACGGTGAAAAGCCATTTTTCCTTTCTTATGGTATGCACTGTACCCATAGAGAATTTCCAAAGGAAATACATGAAACGATCAATGTAGATTTTAGCCAACCGCCCATTAATATATTTAACAATAAAATAACGAGGGAAGACTTTGCCAGATATAAAACCAGTCTTCGGATAGCAGACGGGAATATTGGTAAAATTGTTAGGAAGATGAAGGATATAAACCTTTATGACCAAACAATTATTATTATAACTACGGATCATGGAATTGCTTATCCTTTTAGTAAATGTACATTAAATGATACTGGTATTGGTGTCCTTATGGCAATGAGATATCCGGATGCAAAACTTAAAAGTAACAGTTACGATGGACTAATATCACATATTGATATTTTCCCGACAATATGCGATCTTTTAGGACTAGAAAAGCCCGATTATCTTGTAGGTAAGAGTTTTGCCGGCATTTTCAAAGGTGAAGATTATGAAGGAGATGATTTGATATTTGCTGAGATAAACTTTCACACTTCATATGAGCCGGCAAGGTGTGTTAGGACAAAGCGTTATAAATATATTCGGTTTTTTGATGAAGAGTATAACAAATTGAATTATTCAAATATTGATAGTTCTCCAATAAAGGATTTTCTGAAGGATTATCAGTTAATGGAAGTGACAAAGGATTATGAGGCACTTTATGATTTGTATTATGACCCGGTGGAACAGAAAAATATTATTCAGAACGAACGTTATCAGGAAGTTGCGGAAGAACTTAGGAAAAGCATGAGGCTGCTGATGGAAAAAACAAAAGATCCACTATTACATGGACCTATACGTATTAAACCGGAATGGAAAGTTAATAAAAAAGAGTGTTTTTTACCAGGATCTAAAAATGAGGAAGATTACGAATCGTTAGGTGATAATCAATACAGCAGTTATCATTAGAAGGAGGAAAGAATTTGAGGGGATATATTTTGGTAAGTCATGGGGATTATGCGAAGGAACTTAAAAATTCTCTAAAGATGATTGTAGGTGATGTTTCTAATGTTTTTGAGGCGTGTCTTCAACCAGAGGAAGGACTTGAACAATTTAAGGAAAAGCTTGTAGCATTAAAAGGTGATATGGAAAAATATGATGAAGTGATTGTTTTTGCCGATCTTATGGGAGGAACGCCATGTAATGCAGCAGCTTCAGTTTATTTGGAGGAGAATCATGTAACAATAATTGGAGGCATGAATTTTCCAATGTTGTTAACAGCGTTATTGTCTGAAGAACTGTCGGTTGAAAATTTGATTTCTGTTGGAAAAGATGGAGTTGTCAATGTCAAGGCCAAGATGAATGCTATGAAATTTATTGATGAGGAATAGGAGGAAATAAAATGGAAATCAAAAATGTAAGAATTGATGCAAGGGGAATCCATGGGCAGGTGGCTACATCATGGACCCGCCATTTAGGTATTAACAGAATTATGGTTATTGATGATAGCATCATAAAAAATGATATGCAAAAATTAGCATTAAAAATGGCATGCCCGGAAGAAGTTAAATTATCGATTTTTTCTTGTGAAAAAGCGGTGGAAAGACTAAATGATCCAGAAGCTTATGTTGGTGAAATGCTCATGATTATTCTAATTAATGTAGATACTTTAGCGAGGCTAAAGGCACTTAACTACCATTTCAAAGAAGTTAATATAGGAAATCTTCCCTCAAGGCCTAATACAGAAGCTGTCAGAAAAACAGTTTACATTACCGAAGAAGAAAAGAAGATTATATTCGATGTTGAAAAAACAGGTACCCATTTCATTGCACAGATGGTACCAAGGGACAGTCCTGTTGATTTTATTTCTTTGCTGAAATAGAAGCCGAGAATGTAAATAAATTTTATGAATTGAAAGGAGAAGGTATATGGAATTATGGCAAGCAGTACTTATTGGATTATTTGCTTACTTGGGGCGTAATCAGGTACCATGGTTATTTGGAACAACGGGTGGATGGTACGGTATCGGAAGACCTTTGGTAGCAGGGGCTATCATTGGTCTGATCCTGGGAGATGTAAAAACTGGAGTATTATGTGGTGTAGCAGTACAGGCAATTTTTATCGGACAGATTACACCAGGAGGGGCAGTTCCTTCTGATCTTAACCTGGCAGCATATATTGGTATTCCTCTGGCAATGGTTTCAGGAGGAACACCTGAAACGGCGGTGGCATTGGCAGTTCCGCTTGGTGCATTGGGAGTGGGGTTACATAATTTTACAATGACAACTCAGTCTGCATTTGCTCACAGAGCGGATAAGTTTGCGGCAAATGGGAACGCAAGAGGGATTCGCATGGCAAATATTACAGGAACATCCATTTCTTTTGTAGAACGTTTCTTTATTGTAACCTTAACTTGTTATTTTGGGGCTTCTTTTGCAGAAAATATATTAAATTCATTGCCGGCAGTTGTTTTGAGCTTTCTTGCAGTCGGAGGAAAAATGCTTCCTGCGCTTGGGTTTGCAATATTATTAAATCAAATTACAAGCGAAAAATGGATGATTGCCCTTTTTATATTAGGATGGACACTTACAAGCTCATTAACAATTACAACAACGACACTCGTATTCATTGCAGTAGCTATAGCGCTGGTTTATGTTATGGCGAAATATAGCGGCAATAAGGCTCAAGCTTTAGCCGCATCTATGAAAGGAGATGAATATGATGAGTAATAAAAAGCTTACAAAAAAGGATGTGTCTAAGGCTTCATGGAGATGGCTATTCTTTCATCAAAGCTCGCATAATTACGAGAGAATGATGGGAACCGGCTTCTGCCATAGTCTCTCGGGCTCACTAGAAAAGCTCTATGAAGATGATAAGGAAGGTTTATCAGAAGCATTAACTCGCAACATGGCATTTTTCAATACGGAGCCACAGTTAGGTTCCATTATTCCGGGAGTAGCTTTGGCGCTGGAAGAATCCTACGCTAATGACAAGGAAAATTTTGATCCAGAAATAATACCGAGTACAAAGAATGCGCTCATGGGGCCTTTAGCGGGTATTGGCGATTCCATCCTAGTAGGAACACTTAACCCAATTCTTCTCAGTATAGGAATTGGACTATCGAAAGATGGTTCACCACTTGGGGCTATCTTTTTCATGATTGTATGGGTAGCCTTAGTTGTTGCTTTGAAATATTCGTTATTCATCAAGGGATATCAGTTGGGTTTGGATACCATTAAGATTTTAATGAACAACGAACTTAAGATGAAGATCACGACAGCTTTAACAATGATTGGCCTGATTGTTATCGGTGGAGTTGCTTCTACAACTGTAAAAGCGCCAATCATAGTGCAATTTACATCCGGGGATATGGCTATAACAATACAGAGTATTTTTGATAAAATCACACCCAATTTACCCGCATTACTTATTACCCTTGCATCTTACTATCTTGTTGCGAAAAAAGGATGGAACAGTAATAAATTACTCATTGGTATCTTAGGTTTTGCGTTCATCATGGTATTGTTCAAAATTATGTAGAAATTGTGAATGCGGATATAAAATGGAGTGCTTCATTTTATATCTGCATTTTATAAAATCAGTTAGTCAAGCTGGAAGTTGATGGTGAATGACGCTGGTCAGGTAGGAAAAGAGATTATTGAATTTATGAATAATAAAATCTATAGAATAATAAATTCTATTGATAATTTGTTGACATAAGATATATTTTTTAGTATGATTTAAGTGAATAATGAACAGATGCAATGTGCCTATTCTTTATGGAATAGGCATTAATATACAGAATGTTTTTGTGGCCATGCTCCGTTTAGTGAGTGTGGATGAACAAGGGAATTGGGTGAGAATCCCAGACGGTACCGCCGCTGTATACGCTGAGTGCATGCTCGTTGATGAAAATCAGTCATTGGGGAAACCTGAGAAGGCAGAGTATGGATGCAGAAGCAATAAGCTTCGAACGCGTGAGTCAGAAGACCTACAAGAATGGAGCTTGACTTAAATCTAAGAATTTAGGTCGGTCGGTGTACACAGAAAAACGGCTGTGGCAATATTTTATTGCCCCAGCTATTTTTTATGCCATTTTACAGGTTCGGCCGGTAACCGGAAAATTATTTGAAGTGGCGGGGGAGGTACTTTAGGTTCAATATGCCAAGAGCATATGGAATAAAGAATGTTAAAGAACAATAGGAGGGACATCCTCCTAACAAAAAAATGTATTAGGGGGGGGAATCCCCTAATAAAAAAAACGTATTAGGAGGGAATCCTCCCAATAAAAAAACATAATAGGAGGAGTGGGAAATGTTTAAGTGGACTAAAAAGGAAAAAAGAATCATGACGTTTTCAGTAATGATCGCCGCATTACTCGCAACGTCGCAAACTGTCTATGCAATGCATATTATGGAAGGCTATTTGTCGGCCGCCTATTGCATCGCCTGGGGAGCAGTCAGTATTCCTTTCCTGGTAGCCGGGGTTATCAGTATACGCCACACGGTGCAGAAAAAACGGAGGGCATTAATTTTATTGGCAATGGCAGGTGCCTACATCTTTGTATTATCGTCCCTTAAGATACCGTCGGTTACGGGGAGCTGCAGCCATATGACAGGTACCGGGCTGTCGGCAATTCTTTTCGGACCTATGGCTACCAGCGTGCTGGGTATTATTGTATTACTGTTCCAGGCAATTTTGCTCGCACATGGCGGTCTTACAACGCTGGGAGCCAATACCTTCAGTATGGCAATAGCCGGGCCGATTTTTTCCTTCCTGCTTTATAAGGCAGGCATTAAATTCAAGCTGAACCGTAAAGTGAATGTATTTATCGCGGTTGCCCTCGGGGATCTGTTTACATATTGTGTGACCAGCATGCAGCTGGCCATGGCTTATCCAAGTGAATCCGGCGGTGTTGCAGCAAGTGCATTAAAGTTCCTGGCTGTATTTGCACCGACCCAGGTACCGTTAGCTGTTATCGAGGGTATCCTGACAGTTATCATCGTTATGGGTATGGAAAGCTTTGCAGCACCTGAATTAAAAGAGGTAGGCTTTATAAAGGAGGGCAACTAATATGTCAAAGGACAAGAAAATAGTAATTGGTTTATTAATCATTGTATTGCTTATGGTGGTTGTTCCTTTATTTGCTTTGAAGGGAGCTGAATTTGGAGGAAGTGACGATGCCGGCAGCCAGGTAGTTGCAGAGATAGCCGGAGATGATTACGAGCCCTGGTTTACCCCAATTTTTGAATCAGCCCTTGGCGGGGAGATTCCGGGAGAAATCGAAAGCTTACTTTTCTGCGTGCAGACAGGAATCGGAGTTGGAATTATCGCATATGCCTTTGGATATCTGGTAGCCCGTAAAAAATATTCCCTGAAGGAAGAGAAATAAAGAAGTGAAGCACCCGGTTTTCTGTGATGGGCAGGTTACCGGGTGCTCTTTGGGAGCGGTATATGATAATAACAGCAATATTAACAATGCTCGTGATCTGGTGCCTGTTTTATGGAGCAGTTCCCGGTGTAGCCCTGGTTTGTCTTTGCCTGGTTATGGGAGGCTTTTTGGCTGTGGTGGGCCGTCATAAGCATGAAGGGTTTTTGGTAATAGATATCATAGCGCAGCGTTCACAGTTAAATAAGATAAATTCGCCACTGAAATTTTGGACAGTGCTGATACTCCTGTTTTTATGTATTGCATCCAGATCTGTGGTGGTCGGCTTGGTTTTAATGGCAGTGATGCTTTTTTTGACTGTAGCTGTCGGAGGGTTGGAATTGCACGACTATCTTTCCTTGCTTTCCCTGCCCGTATCCTTTGTTCTCATCAGTGCCCTGGCACTGTTGGTTGATTATGGGAGTTCACCTTTTGGGGTCATCAACCTGCCGGTATCCCAGGGCTATCTTGTCGTCAGCCAGGCAGCACAGCTGCGGACGGCTCTGGTCCTGTCAAAGGCATTGGGAGCATTGAGCTGCTTATATTTACTCAGCTTATCAACCCCCATGCCGGAAATCATCTCCGTCTTAAGAAAAGCGCATGTACCGGACATTGTTATTGAGCTGATGTATTTAATATACCGTTATACCTTTGTACTGTTTGAAATGTACCGTTCCATGAAGGACGCAGCAAAGAGCCGGCTTGGGTTCGTCAATTTCTCCACCAGTGTAAAGACAACGGGAAAGATATACACGAATCTGCTGGCAAGAAGCTATCAGAAGTCCATGAATAATTTTGATGCCATGGAAAGCCGCTGCTATATAGGGGAGATACGGTTTTTGGAGAATAAGAAAGAGCTTTCACGGCTGCATGCCATTGTAGCTGCTTCGTTAGTTGTTATTATTTCCGGATTGACCATTACATTGCATTAATAACCGTTGCTAAATAACTATGTATTTCTGGCCTGATTTTACTGATGCCACGGTTATTTGGTAAACAATGTACCAGATGGGAGGAAGATAGAGCTTGGAAGAAATCCTGCGTTTTGAAGGAATTAATTTTAGTTATGAGGAAGACCGGGTTGCCTTAAAAAATATATCTGTTTCCTTATACAAAGCCCAGAAGGTGGCGGTTCTCGGTAATAATGGAGCCGGAAAAAGTACCTTCTTTTTATGCTGCAACGGGGTCGTAAAGCCGCAAAAAGGCCGGATGTTTTTAAGGGATAAGGAGATAGGCGCCACCAGGAAGGAAAGTGTTTACCTGCGCCAAACCGTCGGAATCGTATTCCAGGATCCGGACAGCCAGATTATTGCGGGAACCGTAGAGGCTGAAATCAGCTTTGGCCCCATGAATCTAAAATTACCTGAAGCCGTGGTACGAAGCCAGGTGGAGGATGCGATTGAGAAAATGCGCCTGGAAAGCATGCGCACACGGGCACCCCACTATTTATCGGGAGGGGAGAAAAAGCGTGTCAGTATTGCGGATGTCCTTGCAATGAATCCCCAGCTGCTCCTTTTTGATGAGCCGGGAGCCAGCCTGGATCCGGAAAATACGCTTCTGCTGGAAAGAAACCTGGAGATGCTGAGCGAAAAGGGTCTGGGGCTGGTCATTGCGACCCATGACGTTGATTTTGCCTGGCGCTGGGCGGATAGGGTTCTGGTATTCCATGCCGGTGAGCTGGTGGCAGACGCTGACCCGGAGGCCGTGTTTTCGGATGAAGAGCTCCTAAGGAGGTGTGGATTAGTACAGCCTACCCTGTTCCAGGTGGGTAAGCTATATAATATCAATCCTCTCCCCAGGGCTATTTCGGATCTGAAAGGAAGGTAGGGGCTTAGGCTGTAAGTGGGAACCCCCAAACCGTACCTATGTAATAAGCTAATTCTTCCAGAAAAGAGGAAAGTTGAATTTCTACATTTAACTTTCCCCTAAGGGTGAAATCAATATGGCTTTGCATAGAAGCTATTTGGAATCAATATGGCTTTGCATAGAAGCTATTTGGAATCAATATGGCTTTGCATGGAAGCTATTTGGAATAAATATGGCTTTGTGTAGAAGCTATTTTGAAATTAGTTTTCGTAAAATTTGTTGATATCAGTGTCATTTTAGTTTTGCTGTTAACCTATATGAAGTGTAATGGCTTCGGATATCCATAATAATTGAATAATGTAACCATCTGCTTCTGGCCAATATCTAAAGCGGCTTGGATCGATAATCCCTGGGTAAGGATCAGACGTAATACATTACAAAGGATTGTCTCAATCTTATTCTGCGGAATTACCAAAGCCTTGCTGCGGTAGGGGCCGTTCCGCTTTCTGGCATACTCAAAGCTTTTTTCGGTTATCTCCATCCAAGGGTACAATTTTAAAAGTTCGTGGCTGTGGTAAGGAGCAATCACCGGTGATTGACCGTCTAATATTGTCATATAATAGCTGGTATCATGCTTGCATAGCCAATTAAAATATAAATAGGCCATTTCCGTTTTCGTGGAAAATGGATTTAACCCAAAATTCCAACCGATACTTACAGGAGTTTTTCCCGGTAAAGGTTCATAACCAACCCGTCCAATAATCTTTTTGTGGATACTTTCGCTGATCTGTGCAGCATATTCCGTATAAGTAATCAGCATAGCAGTTTTTCCATGGCAGAAATCGGATACTGTCTGCTGGATTGAAACCTCAAAAGGGCTTTGCCCAGTATATTTTACAGTCCGTAATATACTGTGGAACGCTTTTGCGTTTTCAGGGGAATTTAAGCAGGCGCGATTATACTTATCCCATATCTTCCCTCCATAAGACCACAATCTAATTAATATTTCAGGAGCCAGCTCCTCATCAATGATACCGGCAAAGGAGGTACCATACTCTGTGGGAGATTTGGGGTTATAGCTTCTGGTGAAAAATTCAGCAGTGCCATTAAATTCTGTCCACGTTTTTGGGGGACGGAGGGATATTTTATATTTATTCTTAAAGGTCTTAATAATCTCCCTGTTTTCAAATAAATCTTTACGGTAAAACATAATCTGTGAACCGCCGATTATGGGAACACCATAGAATTTATCTTCGCATCTGCAATTATCCATATTTTCTTTAAACAAAAGATCTTTGTTAAAATCATTGCTGTCCACAAACTCTGATATATCACTGACGAAAGAGTTCTGGACCATATATTCAAGCCATGGTACGTCATACATATAGATATCATAGGCATCCTTGCTAGAGATCATATCTTGTATCGTTTTCAGTACTTTGTTCTGGGGAACAAAATCAAAAGAGATAGGAATTCCGGTTCTTCTTGTAAAATTACTTGATAAAAGCATGGTTGAATGGGAGGTAGCTAAATCCACCATTAAAACACGCAGCCCGGAGGGATTCACTTGAACATTATCCTTTGGGGGCTTCAGGGCATCCACCATAGGTACGTCTAATGGATAATTAATAATATCATCGGAAAAAGTGATGGTTTCCTCTTCAAATAAAAGAGGGGATTTGATATTACGCAGTAACAAATTAGACGCTGCTGTACCCAGTGTAAAGGCTGTCCGGGAGCTGTGGACTACACCTGGGATTTTTGCTGTGGTGTTCCAGCACTCTTCACTGAAGGTAATTAATTGTACGTTCTCCGGAACCTTTAATCCCTTTATGTGGAATGCCTCTAATACGCCCTCTGCAATATTTTGGGATGTAGTTATGACCGCTTCTATATTTTTAGTGTCAATGGAAGTCATAGTATACTTAAATGCACCTTCCTTTGACATATTTGTATTTCCGACCATATTATCATCATATGCCATATTATGGTTTGTAAAAGCATCCTTATAACCGGATATACATTCACGCTCAGAAGAAAAATGCTCTGAACCTGTAATAAGCGCTATCTTTCGGTAGCCTTTTCTTAAAAGCTCATAGGTAATATAATATGTAGTCTGGTAATTATCAAAGGAAATAAAGCTTACAAAAATATCATCAGGGCAGCGCTCAATAAAGACAGTGGGTATATTGTAATTTTTTATTCTGTTTTTAAAGAAATCAGTATTATTCGGCTGACAGGTAATAATGATTAAGCCTGATACATTCTGGCTGATAAAATCATCAATCCTTTCACATTCAATATCAGGAGAGTTATTGGAAAAAGCGACGCTTACTGTATAACTTTTGTCCTGTAAAAAAGAAGATATTCCCTTAAATATTTCTGCATGGTACAGATTGTCTATATCCGTTAATACAACACCAATTCTATTGGAGGAAGAGGATTTAAGATTCCGGGCGGAAGCATTTGGAATATATTTTAATTTTTCTATGGAGTCCATGACCCTCATCTTGGTTTCCGGCTTTACTGTTTTGCTTCCGCTAAGGCAGCAGGATACAGTTGCAATGGAAACGCCGGCATCTTTTGCAACATCTTTTAAAGTAGCCATATTCATTCTCGCTTTCTCATGTGTTTCAGTAAATCATATTAGGATAAGATTACCATACAAAATTTCCTAAGTCAAATTATCTAAACGTTTAGAAAATTATTTTAGAAACAGACGTGAAATCAGCTTCAAATAATATATAATATATAAAAAGTTGTCGGAGGGATAGTTTATATGAAAAGATATGGACAAATAATTAAAGTGAAACCAGAATACTTAGAAAAGTACAAGGCATTACATGCGAATCCATGGCCTCAGATTAATGAAAAAATTAAAGAATGCAAGATACAAAATTACTCCATCTACTATAGGGATGGCTTCTTGTTCAGCTACTTTGAATATGTAGGGGATAATTTTGAAGAGGATATGAAGAGGATGGCAGAGGATGAATGGACCCGGAGCTGGTGGAAGGAAACCGACCCCTGCCAGGAGCCGGTTGCTTCTGCAAAAGAGGGGGAATGGTGGGCTGGTATGGAAGAGGTCTATCATCTGGATTAAAATCTAAACGTTTAGAATTATATTTTAACATCTATATTGAATCGGAGGGTTTAGTTGATATAATAAGAATTGCAAAGTGACCGGTCCTTAAATAGCAAATAATACATGGAAACAAGGAGGAAGCTATGACTTCTAGAGAGAGAATTTTGGCGGCAGTTAATCATAAACAGCCTGATTATGTGCCACTTGACTTGGGAGCGACACCGAGTTCAGGCATTTCCGCCATTGCGTACAATAATTTAAAGAAGCATTTAAATATGGAAGGCGGACATACACGTATTTACGACGTGGTCCAGCAGGTGGTACAGCCGGAGGATGAAATATTAGATAGGTTTGGAGTAGATGTTATAGATATTGGGAGAGTATTCAACCGGAAGGATGAGGATTGGTATGATGTGACCTTAGCAGATGGCTCGACCGGACAGTATCCAATATGGTTTAAGCCGGAAAAGCTTAGTAATGGAGCTTATGTTGTAATTGATAAGGAAGGTACACAGATAGCGAAGATGCCGGTTGGAGCAACCTTCTTTGACCAGACCTATTTCCCATATCTGGAGGATTATCCGGAGGATTATTCTGATTTGGACCATCAGATGGGTAAAGTGCTATGGAGTGCAATGGTACATAGCCCCTGGGATCATGCAGGAGAAAAAGATTTTTATAAGGTGCTGAGGGAAAGAACCATTGAACTTAGAAACTCAACAGATAAAGCATTAATGATAACCTGCGGATGTAACCTGTTTGAATGGGGGACTTTCTTAAGAAGAATGGATAATTTCTTAATGGATACCTATGCCGATGAAGAAAATGTTGAGCTATTAATAGGGCAGCTTATGGAAAGACATCTGGCGACGCTGGAAAAGGTTTGTGATACGGTTGGAGATGTGGTTGATATCTTAAGATTTGGCGATGATCTTGGTATGGACACCGGAATGTTCATGTCCCGTGAAAAATACCAAAAGCTATTTAAGCCGTATCATACACAATTAAATGCTTATGTACATAAGCACAGTAAGATGAAGACATTTTTACACTCCTGCGGTTCTATTTATCCGATTATTGGTGACTTAATCGATGCCGGATATGATATACTAAATCCGGTTCAGACAACTGCTTATCAAATGGATCCGGTGATTCTTAAAAAAGAGTTTGGAAAGGACATTACATTCTGGGGCGGAGGATGCAATACGAGAACGGTCCTTAATAGGGCAACACCGGATGAGGTATATGAATATTCACGCCGCATGATTGATATTTTTTCAGATAATGGCGGCTTTGTATTTAACACAGAGCATAATATTATGCCGGATGTCCCGCCGGAAAATATTATTGCAATGTATCGTGCAATTGCGGATGCCAGAAAATAAACAGTTTGACAAATAGTAAGGAGACGGATATGAAAGCCGGAAATATATTAAGAGAAAATAATTGGAAGAAAATATTTGGAAGAGGAGAGGTAACGGTTATCCTTGCAGTCCTGACATTAGGAATTATATTTACTATTTTTTCGGAGAGCTTCTTAACCTCCTATAATATGTTTAATATGGGAAGAACAGCTGCAATCTACATATTCATAGCAATCGGGCAGGCACTGGTTGTTATTGTCGGAGGCATGAATTTGTCTCTGGGACAAATTGGAGGAATGACTGTAGTCGGAGCCGGTTATTGTATGGAGATATTGCATATGCCTCCATTGGCAGCCGTTATCGCAGGATTATTGGTCGGCGTTTTAGCAGGTTTATTAAATGGATTTATTATAACGGCCTTAAAGCTGAATTCTTTTGTTGTAACCTTAGCAACCTCATTTATATTTACCGGCCTGATTAACGGAGTATCCCAGGGGTATCCATATAATGATATTCCGGAAGGGTTTACCTTTATAGGCAGGGAGGGCTTTTTGGGAATACCCTTTTTATTATGGTTAGCAGCATTTGCCCTAATCCTGTTAGGTTATTTCTTTAAATATACAGTAACAGGAAGAAGGGTCCTGGCTACAGGAGGTAATATTGAAGCAGCTAAAATGTCAGGTGTTAATACAAATAAAATGATCATCTTAGCTAATATCGGTTCAGGTGTGTTTGCGGCAATGGCAGGACTACTTTGGATTTCAAGGACTGGCTCGGCACAGCCCTCCACCGGCGTTGATTGGATGGTTATTTCATTTGCAGTAGCAGTAATTGGAGGGACGGTACTAAAAGGCGGTGTGTTTAATCCTATCGGTGTATTCTTTGCAGGGTTCTTAATTGTAATGGTGAAAAATGGGCTGGTTATGTTGAATGCAAATATCTATTTTGAACAAGCATATTTAGGTCTGATTTTACTATTGGCTGTTTCGTTGGATAGTATTAAAAATATTATTAATGCAAGAAAATTAAAAGAAAGTTTAAAAAGGGAAACTATAAAACAATAAAATATTAAGGGAGGAAATAGTTATGAAAAGAAAGACCATTTCAGTTTTATTATGTGCAGCAATGATATTTGGATTAGCGGGCTGCAGTACGCCTTCTGCTCCGACAAAAGGTAACGGGAATGAAAAAACATCAGGGGCTGCAGACGGGTCAGCCACAGAAGGCACAGAATCAAATTTAAAAATGGCCTGGTATGCACCGGCGCCGCATCCTTATTTTGAAGAGGTGCAAAAGGGCGTTGAACAATTTAAATCCGAGCAGAATGTAGACGTTATTATTCAAATCGGGCCTGATTGGACGCAAGCCAGTGAAAATGAAAAGGTGGAAGCCTTGATTGCACAGGGGGTAAATGCATTATCTATCTATCCATGTGATGCATCCGGTGCAAATGGATTATATCAGGAAATTTCTGAAAAAATGGGTGTAGACGTAATTAACTTCGGTACGGATACTGCAAAGCCCACGACTGCAGCTTTTGCAGTGGCAACTGATGTAAAGCAGGCAGCCTTTGATGCAACGGAAGCTGTAATAAAAATGATGGGCGAAAAAGGTAATATTTTAAATGTTCTTGAGGTTTTAGAGGATCCGAATACTGCACTCAGAAAAACAGGCGTGGAGGAAGCGGTCGCAAAGTACCCGGATGTCAAAATAATTCAAGAAATTGCAGGAATCAAAACACAGGAAGAAGCGGTAAACAAAATAGAAAGCGCATTATCGGCCAATATAGGTAAAATAGATGGAATTGTATGTACAGGCTTTGTTACAAGTGTCGGTATGACCCAAACCTTATCTGATTATTATGAAAAGCAGGGAAGCGATAAGCATATTTTCACCGTAGCAATCGATACGGATCCCGGTGTTTTAAAGGGAATTGAGAACGGCATCGTAGATGCGACAGTTGCACAGAATCCGGTTGGCCACGGATATATATCCTGTATGCTATTGAAATATCTGAGTGAAGGCTATAAGGTAAAGGAAGGCGAATATTTTGTTAATGCAGGTAATACCTTAGTGACAAAAGATAATATGGACTCTTATGAAAAGGATTTACAGGCTGTTACAAAGGATATATTAGACTCGTTAACAACAAAATATTTGACAAAATAATTTCTAGGGCGGGTTGATTATGGAGGTTAAGCAATGTTAGCGTTAAAAAATATAAGTAAGATTTTCCCCGGTGTAAAGGCCTTAGATGACGTTTCCATTTCCTTTGCACCAGGTGAAATACATGCATTGATGGGTGAAAATGGTGCAGGAAAATCCACATTAATGAAGATTATCACCGGAATCTACCAACCGGACATGGGGCAGATATATTTAGATGGAAAACAAGTAGAAATGAAGAATTTCCGTGATGCGGTAGCCCATGATATTAATATGGTGAGCCAGGAAATCCAGGTTATTCCGGATGCTACTGTAGCAGAAAATATCGTATTAGACAGACTTGATAAATTTAAAAAAGGCCCTGTAGTTGACTGGAGTGCAATCAATGAAACAGCGGAGCAATATTTAGCTATGGTAGGCTTGGAAATTAATCCTGCCGATAAAATAGAACGGTTAACAGCAGCACAAAAGCAATTAATCCAAATTGCGAAGGCATTATCCTCCAATGCAAAATACATCCTGCTAGATGAGCCCACATCTTCTTTAACTACCTTTGAAAGTAATAATTTAATTAAGATTGTAAGAAAGCTAAAAGAACGCAATGTTGCAGTAATCTTTGTCTCCCACAAAATCGAGGAAGTGTTAGAGTTATGTGATAAAGTGTCCGTGCTCCGGGATGGTAAATATGTGGGCAGTAAGAGCTGCCAGGGAATTGGACGCCAGGATATTGTAAAGATGATGATTGGGCGTGAAGAAACCGATGAGTATTTAGGAACCCTGGACATAAGGGATGAAAAGGTCTTAGAGGTAAAGGATGTTACTGCTTATGGACAATTTGACCATATCAGCTTCCATTTAAATAGAGGTGAAATCCTTGGTTTCTATGGTCTGGTAGGTTCGGGAAGGACGGAGCTTGCCAGGTTGGTTATCGGTGCAGATAAGATGGACAAGGGTACGGTTTATGTAAATGGGACAAGGGCAAGGATTAAATCCCTCCAAGACTGTATTGAAAGATATGGGATTGGATATGTTACGGAAAACCGGAAAGAGGAAGGCCTGATGTTAGACTTGGCGGTTTCCACTAATATCAGCATTACTATTTGGTCAAAAATCATTAATAAGCTCCGTAAAATTTCTGTTAAAAAAGAAGTGGATTCGGTTAACTCCATGATAGAAAAGATGAAAATAAAGACACCGACAATAAAAACGAAGGTTGGAAATCTATCAGGCGGTAACCAGCAAAAAGTAAGTATCGGAAAATGGCTTGCGGCCAATTGTGATATTTTAATTATTGATGAGCCCAGTGTCGGTGTAGACGTAGGAGCTAAAAAGTATATCCACGATTTGATCTGGAGCTTGGCGAAGGATGAAGGAAAATCCATTATTGTAATTTCATCCGATATGCCGGAGCTTATAACATTATCTAGGAGAATCCTGGTATTTAAAGACCAGAAAATAACCGGTGAAATTACAGGACTTAATGAGCAGGAAAGAAGCTATGAAGAAGTAAGTGAGCATATTGGAAGGCTCATGGCATAAAGCCTATAGTACAGTATCAAACATTTCTAAGAATGCAGATTGAAAAAAACAAAAAAGAATTCCGTATAGTACATGGGTACTCTGGCGGAATTCTTTTTATATGCATTCTGTTTGGATCATTTTCTACAGCTAAAGGATATACAATATCCCAAATAGATCAAAGAAGCTGATCTGGTAGCTCTGGCAGCATATGAATGCCAAGGGGTAAAAGGTAAAGACCAGGGGAAACCTAGGCTGTAATGACGGTACCGTTCAATCCCTTCAGGCTTTGGCGTGCCTTATCCAGATGGCTGATGATAGCCTTGCGGCCTTCCTTTTTTGTTACGAAGCTGACGCTGGCCTCAATCTTCGGGAGCATAGAGGTAACAGGGAACTGTCCCTCTGCAATATATTTTTGTGCATCGGCTGCAGTTAATGCATCCAAGGCCTGTGCTTTGTCCGTTCCAAAATTCAGGAAAACCTTATCCACACCGGTTAAGAATAGTAAAATATCCGCATCCAGCATATCAGCCAGCTTTTCGCTTACTAAATCCTTCTCAATTACGGCACTGGCACCCCGGAGGACTGTGCCCTGCTCCAAGACCGGTATACCGCCGCCGCCACAGGCAATGACAAGCTGGTCTGCCTGGACAAGAGCCTTGATGGCATCAATTTCGTAGATATCAATTGGCTTTGGAGTTGCGATGATACGGCGGTAGCCTTCTTCTTCCTCTACCACATAATTTCCTTTTTTGATTTCCTCCTCAGCATCTTCCTTGGTCATATGGCGGCCGATAGTCTTGGTCGGCTGCTGGAAGGCCGGGTCAAAGGGATCAACACGGACCTGGGTAATAATAGTAGATACGGGTTTGAAAATACCCCGATCTAAAAGCTCGGTACGTACCGCGTTCTGTAAATCATATCCGATATAGCCCTGGCTTAAAGCGCCGCAGACCGACATGGGAGCCACGGTGAAGGTATTGTCTAAACGGCTGAACTCTGTCATTGCCCTGTGGAGCATGCCAACCTGAGGGCCGTTGCTATGTGTGATAATGACCTCATATTTATCCTCTACTAAATCGGCAATTGCATTTGCCGCATGGATGATGGATTTCTTCTGTTCCGGAAGGTTGACTCCGAAGGCGTTTCTTCCTAAAGCGACTACGATTGTTTTTTTCTTCATACTTTATTCCCCATTTCATCTTACTGATATGATAAATAGCTCATTTATATGTTCTAATATACCATATCGCGGCTTTTGCTGTCAAAAAACTTCTTGTCCGAATGTATTTGTTTTTCTTGTTCTAAAGGTATTTGTTTTTCTTGTTCTAATGTATTTGTTTTTCTTATCTAATGTATCTTGTTTTTCTTATTCTAATGTATCTTGTTTTCTTGTTCCAATGTAGTTTATAAATATGAATTTTTTAATGTTTTTTATCGCTTCCAGGCCGGATTACTGGGGACAGTATTTTGGGTACTCGCTGCAAAGCAGACGGTAAGGAGCCTCGTCCTCCTCAATCGTGGGGAAGCGTCCCATCGGCTCATAGAACCGGTTATCCCTGTTATCATCATTACACATGGAAACCTCACCAATCAGCACATCCCCGGTGCCTGGCTTTACGTCAAAATCATGGTATTGATGGGGCCAGAGGGTAATGCTTTCCCCGGGTTTTAGCTCAATTCCCGTACCGGCAGGGACATAATAGGAGCGGCCGTCGGCATTTACCAACACATCGGCAGTGTCAAAGGAGCCATCCCCTTTATCATTATAGAGATGGATAATCAAGGTTCCGCCGCCGCGGTTGATAATATCCTCACTCTTGTTCCAATGGAAATGCATGGGGGAATGCTGTCCCTCTTTAAGCATTAACAGCTTTTCAGCATAGGTCTTCTTATATTTTGGATCATTCTGGTTACCGTTGCGGAGGGTAATCAGCGCAAAGCCTACCTTTTCAAAATCTCCAAGGCCATAATCAGTAATATCCCAGCCCAGCATATTGTCACGGATTTCATCATATTCTTCATTTTTGCTGCTCCAGTCCTCGGGAGTCCAGTGGCAGAAGGGCGGAAGCTCAAAGCGGTGCTTGCGGACCAGCTCTTCCATATCCCGGATCGCATTGTTAATTTCTGAACGTTTCATACTATTCCCTCCATTTAAAATTATCCAGACCGGCACCCAGCTCAAAGTGGTATTTCACGATCCCCAGGTCAACCTTGGAATAAAAGCCTCCGGTAGCCTCTGCTGTTACGGTATCGCCTGTCAGCGTGAACAGGAATTTCTGCTGGTTCGTTGCCGTGGGCGCCAGCATGGCGGCCTTCATTCCGGAGCGGAACCAGTCAGGCTTATTAGCTGCCTTGCAAAGTGCTTCCATGGGCTTGCTCTTATGGGGCATGCCATGGTTTTTTCCATAGCCCAGGGCGATTACACAGCGAAGGGACTCATCCTTGGCAACCTTGCAGGCGCATTTACCTTTACTGTAGGTAAGGGCAACCCAGCAGGAGTCCAGCCCCAGCTGTGTGGCTCTTAGAACCAGCTTTTCCCCATAATAGCCTATTTTTTCGTCCAGTCCCGAACCCTTTTTTCCCACAAGGGCGATGTAATTCCTAACATTAATAAATTTTCCGTAATGAGCCATGATTCCGCTAAAAGCATTTGGCTCATTTGCCACGAGCTGTATGTTCAGACCGCTTTGCTGGTTGCAAGCTTCAATGTCAGCCTGAAGCTCCAGGATCAGGTCATCAGGAAGCTTCTGCTCGGTGTAGCTGCGTACGGAATGCCGTTCTGTCATTGCTTCTAATAGATCCATTATGTTTTCCCTCTTTCTTAATCCTTCCATAGAAATTGTCTGTTCCTAATTTTTTAGTTTATCTGTATTATGCCGTATCTGCAGATTAGGTGCCCATAGACTTCGTCTGCCCGTTCATGCTGCACTTATCCATGGATGTCATGGCATCTGCTTGAACAAGCCCGGCAAATATCATGACATACATGGACTAATCTGCCCATCATGAATATTATACCATATTATTCTTGATATGGCTCATAAAGAAAGAAAAAATAAGATAAATATATGGCATTAACCGCCAGCCTCCCTGGATCCCTTACGGACATTGCAGGAGCAAAAGAAAATAAGGGCAGCCATGGAAAGCATAAGGCGGCAGCCTGCATATTATGCTTATTATAAGCCTAATTTATTGCAGGCTTAATACTATGGAAAGTGAGGGAAAGCTATGATACGAATCAATGTAGACGCAGGCCATGGAAGCAATACTTCGGGGAAGAGGACGCCTCCCTTGCCGGTAAACGTGGATTTTGACGGGGACGGAGTAGCGGATGTCTTAAAGGGAAATACGATCAAGGAGCATTTTGCCAATGTCCAGATTGCGGTTTTATTAGTTGCAGAGCTGAAGAGGTGTGGCTTTGAGGTGTCTAAAACCGGCTTTGATGATGCCAATGCAGGTAATGATGCGGATGTGTCAATCAGCGGCAGGCAAAAGGCCATTAAGGCTGCTGGCTGCGATTATTCTGTTTCTATACATTTTAATGCATATGGGAATGGAAAGACCTTTAATTCGGCGGAGGGTGTCAGTGTCTATATCCACAGCAGTTATCCGAAGGATAGCAGGAAAATGGCGGGTAAGATCCTGAACCAGCTGGTAATGGGGACAAAACAGAAGAACAGGGGAGTGCAATCTGCTAATCTTGGTATTTGCAACTGTAAGGTCATGAATACAAAAGCCGCTATCTTAGTGGAAAGTGCCTTTATGACTAATTTAAATGAAGCAGTTAACATGATGGGTAAGAAGAAGTATTGGGAGGAAACTGCGGTTGAGATTGCAAAGGGCATCTGTGAATATACGGGTGTTACCTATGTGAAAAAACCAACAGGATCGAAAGCGGCTGTCATTTATAAGGTTCAGGCAGGCAGCTATGGGAGCCAGACAGAAGCGAATAAGGCGGCAGAGCAGCTAAAGAAAAAAGGATTTAAGGAAATGTATGTGCACTCAGCCAAGGTCAGTGGCAAGACCGTGTATAGGGTGCAGCTGGGGATCTTCTCTACAAAAGAAAATGCGGATAAAATGCTGGCCCGGGCTAAGGCGGCAGGCTTTAGTAAGGCATTCATACAAAAAGCATAAGAAGTATTAAGAAGTGCGCCCTCTAAAAATGTTTATATTAATAGTAATAAAGAAAGGAAATGGTCTATAGAATTAGATAGAGGAACCATATAATTTCTATAATTACGGAGGGACCGGCATGATGGACGATATGGATTTTTACGAAAGGCAGGAGCTAAATGATATTGAATTCCAGGAGGAAGATGGAGAGGATCTTAAAATCTTTCAAGAGATAGAGGACAGCGCAGCCGAAGATGAGTTTGACGACCAGCTGGCATATGATGAGACGCAGGAGTAGTTAGATAGATAAAATAATTATACTTCCAACTTGAAAATAATTAAATTGAAAAGAAGCAATCCCAGTAGGCGGGACTGCTTCTTTTTAGGATAAATTACTGTTGCTAATTTATTGTTGTTATTTTATTGCTGGTATTTTTATTGCTATTAAATTATTGTTGATATCAAGCGGTATTATCAGGCAAGTATTACAGATCCTTTCCAACCAGGGTATCATCAACGAAGAACATAACAATGGTAGCAACTGCCGCCAGGCATGCAAGGAAGATATAGGCCGCCGTATAGGATACACTATGGCCGATAACACCAACCACCGCTACACCTAAGGCTCCTAAAGCAGCAACGATGGGCTTGATAACCTTGTAAGACATAGGGAAATCATAGCGTCCCCAGATTGTATTACAGATGGATACAAGATAATTAGCGGATCCGCCCAACAGTACGCCCAGGAACGGAAGGGACAGATAAACAGTTACAGGGTTAGGTATCAGGTTTAAAATGATAGAGGCAATTCCAAAGAAGTATGTAATAATTGTTGCTTTCTTAGGACCTACATGGGCATCCAATACGCCGCAAAGATAACTTCCCACACAGGCAACCGCGCCTGTAATGGTAAGCATACCGATAATCTGGGGCATCTGGTAGCCGGCCTGCATAAAGCGGGGTACGAAGTTGGTCATAATACCAAGGGCAAATAATTCCATAACACCAAGGGAGAAACCGATCAGCCAGGTTGTCTTGGTAGCAAACAGCTTCTTTACGGTCCAAGGGGAGGTTTTCATGTAAGCTAAGCCTTCCTGTAACTGACGGTCAGCAGCAGCCTTGTCAAAGCTCTTGTCATTATCCGGGAAGGCACCGGCCTGCTCCGGGAAATCACGGATGAATACGATACAGATAATGCACAGGATCAGGGTTGCAATACCATAAAAGTTGTAGATAGTAGTTAAGCCGCCCTTTGCCAGCAGGTTGCTCGTAAGGGGAAGGGAGATCATGGCGGATACCGGGAAGCCTATGGTAACCCAGCCCATTGCCAGACCTTTTTTCCTTGGGAACCAGTTAGAGATAACATTAAGGTTTGCTATGTAAGCGAAGCCCATTCCGCCAACGCTTGCAGCTGCAAGGCAGATAAAGTATACAATAGGGCTTGAAGCGTGCCCCCATAAGAAGCAGGCTGCGGAGCAGATACCTAAGGAAAGAGCCCAGGCAAAACGGATGGATATCTTGTGGGATATGATTCCCCACATAGCTGCACCAACCACGGCGATCCAGGCTGTTATGGTTGAAAAAATGTAAAGCAGGCTGATGTTCCACTCCTTTATCTCCGCAAAGGCTCCAATGGTAACATTCAGGGAGTCGTTAATAATGGAGCTGTCAAACAAAATGCAAACAAAAGAAAACAGAATGACGAGCCAACCCTTACCTCCAAAGCTGCTACTTGTTTTTGAAAATTCATAATTTTTTGTTCCCATGTCCCTCAATTCCTTTCATGTTTTATCATTTTGATTTTTTTGTTATTTCTATCATTATTTATTCCTGGGCAGAAGCGCTTGTGCTCTTGCTGGTCAGGGCTAAGATAATGGCGATCACAGTTCCGGCAACCAGCAGGATGGAGGACACGAACCATACGAACTGACCATCATCCTTTCTGCCGAACATTGCACCAATCAGAGCTAAAATCGCAGGTGCAACCGCGGTTCCCACATTAACAAAGGTCATATACATACCGCTGGCAAAGGAACCGGCAGATTTAGGGGCAGCCTCAATAACCCTCATCATACCGTATGGCAGGAGCAGACCGAAGCCTAAGCCCACAAAGC
The DNA here is from genome assembly GCA_012839295.1 of Clostridiales bacterium. Taxonomy (GTDB): domain Bacteria; phylum Bacillota; class Clostridia; order Lachnospirales; family Lachnospiraceae; genus Mobilitalea. Next base: position 109,010 of record DUNO01000043.1, on the reverse strand, counting down.
AGGAGCCTACAACAACGATGCCAAAGCCGGTAGCCTGGGATAGGATAAAGAACCCAAGTACGTTGATGAGTAACAGGATTGGAAGGGTCGCCTTCTTGAGGATATGTAATACGCCCGCATATATAATACCGGCGATCAGTGAAAGCAGGGTCATTGCCATACTTGCTAATCCGGACTGAGCTGCATTTCCGCCTAATTCAGCAACCACATAGGAAATGAAGCCGAAGAAACCGAAGTAAATAACTGCATAGATCAGGATTGCGATGCAGATAAAGGACATCCTGCCATTGAATTTGGCACCTTCCTCCTTTCTTTTCTCCGCCTTTGGAGGCTCAGGAAGAAATGCTGCCACTAAAATAAAGGTAACGGCGGCAAAGGCATAAATTAAGAAGGAAAGTCTCCAGTTGATTGAGGCAAGAATACCTGCGAGGGCAGAAGTAACAATATTACCGATTGCAACAGCAGCACTCTGCCAGCCGATCATGGTCTTGAATTCATCCCCTTTGTAGAAATCTGCAATTAATCCCGCGCAATATGGCAGGAATAAACCGGTACCGGCGCCAAGTAATGCCCTACATACGATCATGAAGGTGAAATTTGGAACCAGCATGGGAGCCATACCACCGATCAGGTATAAGATCAAACCGATATACAGAATCGTCTTGGTCTTAATTTTTCCTGCGAGTAAGCCGGATACAAAGCCGAAGGGAATCGCCACTGCTGATGCTACTACCACCATGATTTGCATCTGTGTTGCATCCCTGTTGACTGCCTCACCAATCGCGGCAAGTGCCGGTGAAATTGTCAACCTGAGCATTGTTAAAAAAGAAAGCGATAAAATTGATACTTTGAGAATGTTGTTTCCTTTCATTATATCTCTCCTTTGGTTATATGTACTGGTACTATTTTTTCAACAAAAGTTTGTCAAAAAATTAGCAGACTTCTACTACTAATTATAGAATTTTGCTAAAGATTTGTATAATAACTATTTCGTCATAATATATAGTGAAAAAGTTATTTGACTAAGTAAATTATGCAATAAGACGAAAACTAAAAAACAGGGAAAAATTTGTGAAAAAGCTGAAAAAAGCCTTATTTTTCAACGAATTTGGCTTGTCGACAAGTTGATAATGTAATATAATAGGCTTGTAGGATAGTAAAAGCGTTTTATGGGGGACAAGTATGAACTTATTAAGATTAAAATATTTTGTAGAGGCGGCGAAATGTGAGAATTTTACAGAAGCTTCGAAAAATTTATATACTACTCAACCAAATTTAAGCAAACAAATAGCCGTTATGGAGGATGAGCTGGGAGTGCTCCTGTTCCATCGGGCCAAGCAAAATGTATTTTTGACAAAGGCAGGACGTTACCTGTATGACCAGTTAAAGGACATCCCGGAGAAAACGGAGGATGCCTTCGAATACGCGAAGGCATTAAACAGGGGAGAGCAGGGGACAATTTCAATCGGTATTTTAGAGGGACAGGACGTAAACCTGGTCCTGTCGGACCGTATTCACCGCCTGAGCGGTGAGTTTCCGGCGATTGACTTCACCCTGGAAAGGGATACTTTCAGTAAGCTGCGGAAAGGGCTGGACAGCTTCCGTTATGATGTAATCATTACCCTGTCCTTTGAATTGGGCGTGCTTCAGCATCATAATTATGAGACGTTAATAAGCCAAAAGGGAGCATTGGCGGTGAGCCGTAAAAATCCCAAGGCAGAGCTGCCAATACCTACGCTGATGGATTTCAGGGGGGAAAAGTTTGTATCAATCTCACCGGAGGAATCCCTGGGCGGTTACCGGGTATTAAAGGAGCAATGCAGGATCTATGGCTTCGAGCCGAAGATCGTCCGTTATACGGACAACCTGGAGAATCTTTTGCTCTGTGTGGAGACAGGGGTGGGTGTGGCAGTCCTTGACCGCAATACCCGTTTGGAGAAAAATCCAAATGTCCGGATGATCTCCCTGCCGGACAGCGCAAATGCGGATACGATTGCCGTATGGAAAAAGAATAATAACAATCCTTTGTTAGGACAGATTATAGATGGCCTAAAGATAAGCTGAGAGAGATCCCAGATACATTCAGAATATTGATGTATCTGGGATTTTTCAGTGGCTAGGGAGCAATAAGCTCATCCAGCAGCTTCATATATTGACCCTGGTTTTCCAGGCCTAAATTTATAGCCATCTCCTTGTGGAAGCTGTCATAATAGCCCCTGGTAACCGGAAGCAGCCTTTCAATCCTTTCAAGATATTCTTCTGAGAAGAAGGCTTTACTGCGGAGTATGGAGGTATAGACCAGCTGGTAGCAGTTCAAGAGGACAAAATCCTTAAAACGGTTATTCTCCGCCCGATAGGAACTCATAATATTATGTATGAAATGCAGTGACCGGTTCACCAGCTCCTCCTCATGGCTTGGATTCAAATCTAAGGTAAACAAGGTCTGGTAACCGCGTTCACTATCCTCCTGGATATCCTGTAAATCATCTGCCAGCTGAAGGAAGAAGCCCATTCCGGTATAGAAGAGGATATCCTCCTCTGTCAGCTCCTTGCGGACAAAATACCGGTCAATTAATACGGAGATGCCACCCTTATATAGGGAAATATCTAAACGGCTCCCGGGAGATAGCAAGGTCGCACCGTCCTGTTGGGAAAGGCTTAATTCCTGGGCATCCAGCATCATAAGTAGAAGCTGGGAGGTCATGGGACAGGTTTCCCTGGGAAAATCAGCTTCGATAGCCTTCAATAAGTCGCAGGTCTTTTTATGGTGGATTGTTTTCTGGGATACCGCCCTGCCCTGGAGCTTATTACGGATCATACGGTTATATTTGGCTTTTTCCTGGGAGGAGGCAGCCACATTGTCAATAAAATTGTCCGTAAAGGGATAAAGCATGCTATATCCAAAACCGGCCCTGCTAAAGCCGGAATTATCCTGGTGTATTTTCTTAAACATGACATAGACAATATAGTTACGGAGAGCCTGCCCGATTTCTTCAAAGGAAAGCTCCGGTGAGAAGCTTCTGGCCTGCCGCATAAATTCCATTAGCTCTTCCTGGAAGGCCGCAAGCTCTTCACGCTCCAGGAAGGAGTGGAGGTTAATTATCGTTTCCTGGTACAATATCTCCCCGACAAGCTTTAACAGGTCACCTTTCCAACGCTTCCTTCTCCAGGGGATTTTGGGAACACCCTTTAAGGGTTCCTGGAGCCTGGTTCTGCTGTGGCTGATAAATGCTTCATTTACCAGCTTCCTTTCCGTTGGAATCTCACATAAGAAGGCAGGAAAGGAGGCCTCGGCAGTAAGCCAGGCTTTTTTGACTGCTGTGAGATACTGTTCCTTGATCATATCGGCATCAAATGTCATGCTTTTATCCCCCACTCATGGTAATTTTCCCTGTGGACACTATATGTGAAATGCAATCCGTATAAGAACCGAGTTTTTATAACTGCTGATATAATCTATGGTACGTTGTTTTCCCTATAAATTCAAGTGAATTCAAGAAAAATATTGTCCCTGCCCATTATCCGAATAAGGACAGCAGGACGCCGGCCGCAACTGCGGAGCCGATGACACCGGCCACATTCGGACCCATAGCAAACATGAGGAGATAGTTGCCGGGATTTGCCTTCTGGCCTTCAACCTGTGAGACACGGGCAGCCATCGGAACAGCGGAAACACCGGCGGAGCCAATCAGCGGGTTTATCTTCCCCTTTGTTACGAAGCACATGAATTTTCCGATTAGCAAGCCTCCAACGGTGCTGAACATAAAAGCGACTAAACCAAGTACAATAATTCCAAGAGTTTCGGGTTGTAGAAACTTCGTGCCTACGGCAGTTGCCCCAACCGTTACGCCCAAAAATATAGTTACGATATTAATCAGGGCGTTCTGGACGGTATCGGAAAGGCGTTCCACGACGCCGGATTCCCGGAACAGGTTGCCGAGCATCAGCATACCGATGAGGGGAGCGACGGAGGGTAAGAGTAAAATACAGAGTACCGAAACTGCAACCGGGAAGCATATTTTTTCTAATTTGGATACGGTACGGAGCTGCTCCATCTTGATATTACGTTCCCTTTTGGTGGTAAGCAGCCTCATGAGAGGCGGCTGGATAAGCGGGATCAAGGCCATATAGGAGTAGGCGGCTATGGCTATTGAGGCCAGCAGATGGGGTGCAAGCCTGGTAGTGAGATAAATAGCTGTCGGACCATCAGCACCACCTATAATTCCTATGGAAGCAGCTTCTTCCGGCTTAAAGCCCAGTAAAGTAGCAATGATAAAGGCGATAACAATACCAAATTGTGAGCCGGCTCCAATCAATAAACTGCTTGGCCGGGCAATGAGAGGACCGAAATCAGTCATAGCCCCGATTCCAAGGAAGATAAGGGAAGGATAGATTCCCTTTTTAACTCCTAAGTAGAGGTAGTATAAGAGCCCCCCCACTTCCTCCTGGCTGGCCGGTTCGCTCATCAGGCCTGTTAATGGCAGGTTAGCTAAGAGCATGCCAAAGGCAATGGGCAGTAGCAGCAGGGGTTCAAATTTTTTACCAATTGCAAGATAAATCAACACAAAGGAAATAAGGATCATCAGCAAGGATTGCCATGTCAACGCGGCAAAACCGGAATCCTTCCATAAATTAACCAATGAATCAATAAACACAATGAATCCTCCTTTAAGCATGTAGTTATATTCCATGATTGCCATGGATATTAAGTATGAAGATTTGAGGCCTTGTTTGTCCTCTTCTCAATGGCGGCAATGGCTATCGAAAATAAACGTATCATTGCCCATAACAGTCCAAGAACAATAAAAACAACGGACATACAGAAAATAGCAACAAGCACACTGTCGAAAAATGACATAATCTCACCTCCTGTCATTGCGCTCCAAGGTTTCGTATTAGCCTATGAAGGTGGAGGGCAATAAAAAAAGAGAGCTTTAATAAAAAGCTCTCCACCCTATAAGCCAAAACTTGAAACAGTTATTCACTGCCAACCGGAAAAGTAAAACATATTTTTTTATAATATATCACATTAGGATACAATTGTCAATAATTTAACAAAATGTGGGCAGAAGTCGGCAGAAGTAAAGTAATTAAAGGGGTCAGACTTTAGTAATTGACAGCCAATATATTTTTTTGATAACATGGTGTGGTGCAGAAAGAGCTTACAGGGAAAATGTATGGGAGTAACGGTGCAGTTTAATGCAGCGTAAGGGAGGCTATATGGAAAGTGTCATCATTATAGGCGTATCGGGTGGTTCTGCATCCGGCAAAACCACGGTCGCAAACCGGATTAAGGAAGCGTGCAAGGACAGCGTGGCATTGTTAAGCCATGATTTTTATTACAAGCAATATGATAATCTGACCTTTGAAGAAAGGACAAAGCTAAATTATGACCATCCGTCGGCATTTGACACGGAGCTTCTGGTCAATGATATCAGGCAGCTGAAGCAGCAAAGGCCGATCAACAGGCCCGTATATTCCTTTACGGAGAATAACAGGTTAAAGGAAACGGTGCGGGTAAACCCGGCAAAGGTGATTGTGGTTGAGGGCTTCATGATATTTGAGAATGCGGAGCTCAGGGAGCTGATGGATATTAAGATATTTGTGGATACGGATGCGGACGAGAGGCTCATCCGCCGTATCATACGGGATGTAAATGAACGGGGAAGAAGCTTGGAATCAGTTATTGCCCAGTATACTAATACGGTTAAGCCGATGCACGAGCTGTTCGTAGAACCTTATAAGAAATATGCGGATATTATAATTCCAAGAGGCGGAATGAATGAAATTGCGATGGATATGCTGATCCATAGGATTAGGGCAATCTCCCAGGAGGATTGATAGTAAAAATTTAGATGAAAATATTCTTTATAAAAAGACTGCAAGCCCACAGAAACATAATGTTTTTGTGGGCTTGCAGTCTTTCATGGTTCGACCGGTATATTTCATAAACCTGTAAGGCTGGTATCCGGCTAAAAGTACCTTTGATAGGGGAAATGCTTATTTATTTGCTTTTATTATATTTCCGATCAGCTTCAGGTTGATCTTCTCGCCAGTATACAGGATCAGGCCTTTGTATATTCTTGCGGACAGCATAATGACAAGCAAGGAGCCGGCGGCCAGGATCAGTAAGGATATAAGTCCCTGTACATATCCGATGGTTCCTGTAATCATTTCGGAAGGAATACAGAAGGGTATGGTGAAGGGAATATACCTGATCACCGCTGTTAATGTTTCATTTCCCATCACCGGTGCCAGATAGCAGACGAGCCAGCTGATCAGGATGGGGAAGACGAACAGGGTCTGCGTCGTAGAGGTATCCTCAGGCTTTGATACCATACAGCCGGCCATACCTGAGATGACACAGTAGAACAGGAAGCCGATGCAGAACACGATAATGGCAAGGATGACGGAGGGTATGGTCATGGCAGTTTCACCGATATTATCACGTAAAAATTGGACAATGGTAATCACGGAATTCTTATACTCCGGATAAAGCTGCTGGGCTACGAGGCTTCCGCCATACAGGCCTATTATGCCGGAGGCAATCCATATTACAAACTGCATAACCGCCATGGTAGTAGCTGCCAGAACCTTGCCTGTGATCAAGGCGTAAGGGTGGATGGAGGTGAGCAGGGTTTCTACCAGCTTTGAGGTCTTCTCGATGGAAACGGATTTGCTTACGGTCTGCCCATATAGGATAAGCATCATGTAAAGCACAAATCCAAAGACCATTGGGGCAATCATCCGGACAACAAAGGCAATTACACTCTGGGTCTCACCAATGTCGGAATAGCTTGTGGCAACCGGCTTTAAGACGGTGGTCAATTGTTCCCCCGAAAGACCCGACTGCATAAGCTTGCTGGATTCAAAGCTGACCTTCATAGGGGCAAGTACAGCCTGTGCCTGCTCCTTTGTTATGCTGGAGCCGGAAGGAATGACTGCCTCTAATTCATAGCCCTCTGAGGTGGCTGTTATTATGACGGCAATAGATTCCGCCCCATCAGCTGCTGCTTTTTGGATAACATCTAAGCGGTTCATACCTGTTACGTTGGTAAAGGTAATATTTTGAAAGCGTTCTCCGGACAATTCCGGGTTGTAGGCTTTAAAGTCCGTTGGCTGCAGGCCGCTGTCATCCAGGACGAAGATGGCCTTGACCGGCGAGGCCTGAGCTGCATCCTTTTCCTCCGGCTTGGCAATGATGATATTAAGGACAACGAAGGCTCCCATGATCAGGATAGATATGAGGATGGTTACCAGCTTAAAGGAAATACCCTTCGTAGCCTGACGGAAGGTAAAGCCGAATACGGCATCCCAGCCTCTGAAATTATTATTCATTTACTTTTCCTCCCTTCTGGATTAGCTTGGAGATCCTCATTAGCTCCTTTAGCTTGATGGTATTGCCGGTATGGAGAATCAGGGTTTCGTATATGGCTGCTACAAATTTAAATAATAGCAGGATGAAAATAATCTGCAATACGATAGCTGCGGCCACAATGGGGATGGTAGCCTTTCCAATTAAAATTGCACCGGGCAGGATAAATGGTGAGGACAGGGGAAAGAGCAGGGTGAAGGTCACAAATGTATTGGTTCCGGAGCCGATGAGGGTACCCAGGGCACCGATAGCAATGTATGCGCCAATAATATTAGTGAAGGTGAATAGGGTAAGCCCTTCGTTAAGCTCTTCCAGCTTGCTCACAGTGGCACCTGCCAGTCCCGCCAGGGTCGCATAGAAGATGAAGCCGAGGATGATGAGGAGGAAGCAGAAGAGGATATTCACAAGGTTCATGTTTTCGAATATATTCTTCGGCAGGTACGTAGATAACAGGCTGGTTCCATTTCCTTCAGATAAGCCGGCAGATATCCGGTTGGAAATGAATACCATAACCACCATGGAGACCATCTGGACCAGTACGGCGATCAGGGTTGCAAGGATCTTACCCACCATTAGGGCAAGGGGCTTCACGGAGATTAATAAATATTCCACGACACGGGTGGATTTCTCCGTAACGATGGAGGTAGCGATCTGGGTGGAACCCATGGTATTCACCATTAGTACTACAAATAATATGCCATACATCAGCCAGTATTCATTAAAGGAAATGGAGGTATCCTCTTTTTCTATGGCATTACCCTCCGTATCAGTTAAGGATACGGCGGTAGTGACAGGTGCCTGGAGCAGGGTTACCTGTTCATCGCTAATTCCAAGAGCCTGGATCCGGAAGGCCTCAAACTGTTCCATGGTGGCACTGCCGAGCTGTTCCAAGCTTCTATCTTTGACTGGGCCGCTGCCTGCCTTTACAAAAGCCAGGGAATAGGCAGAGTCCTCCTCTGAAATAGTCAGCAGAACGGAGGTCTGTTCCTCAGAATCAATACGATCCTCCACTGCTTTATAATCCTCTTCCAGGGCTACAAAGGATATATTCTGAAAGGCCTCCTGGTTTGTCAGTAGCGAAAAGTCCATGTCCGGCAGAGTGGTCTTGTTCTCCACATATACCTTTTCGATGGGGCTGGGTGCATTGGGATCTTCCGTGCCCCTATTCGTCAGTATGGTAACCAATGGCATGGATATTAATATCAGTACGAGGAGGATAGCGTAAGTGACAAGAAAGGCTTTACTTTTCAGGGTCTGGGTCAGGGTGAAAATAAATACGTCCTTCCAGCCGGCGAGATTACTTTTCTTCATTGTTATCCCCTACCTTTTCAATGAATATTTCATGAAGTGACGGTTCACGCAGCTCAAATTTTATAATTGGGATATTGTCACCAATGAGCTTTGTTAAGAATTCCATAGCCTGTTTTTCGTCCCTGACCTTTAAGTGGTATTCACTTGGGGTCTTATTTGCGATTGGCAGGCCGAAGGTGGAGATATAGGAGGCAATGTCGACATCACTTTTCACAAATAAGTTCACGCGGCCATAGCCCTTTTTTATCTGGTTTAAATCACCCTGAAGGACAGTCCTGCCCCGGTTCAGGATGGTGATGTCCGAGCAGAATTCCTCGATGGTGGGCATCTGGTGGCTGGACAAGATTAAATATTTTTCCTTCTGGATCTCATCCTTGATGATGGCCTTAAACAAATCCGTGTTCACAGGGTCAAGGCCGCTGAGCGGTTCGTCCAGTATAATTAATTCCGGGTCGGAGATCAGTGCAGCCATCAGTTGGACCTTCTGTTGGTTTCCCTTGGACAGCTGGTCTGCCCGGTTAGCCTTGGAAGCGGCTCTTTTCTTGGTTTTTGGAGGAAAGATATATTCATCCACCATAAGGCGGTCCGACCAATGCTTGATACGGTCCATTGCGGCATGCCTTGGCACATTCCTAAGGGTTGCAAAATAAAGCAGCTGATCCAGTAAGGAGTACTTAGGGTACAGACCCCTCTCCTCCGCCAGATAGCCCACATTGGTGCGGACTGGATCCAGCGGCCTTCCCTTCCAGAGCACATCCCCTTCGTTCTTTGCAAGCATTCCCAGGATGATGCGTAAGGAGGTGGTTTTGCCCGCACCGTTAGTTCCGAGCAGGGCGTAGACACCCGGTTCACTGATTTCAAAGCTAAGGTTATCAAGTACTAATTTTTCTCCATAGCTCTTTGATAGGTTTTTAACACTTAAAGACATGATACCCCTCTTTCCTGCGCAGCCTGGAGGATGTCCGGGCTGTGCGATTTGTATTTATTCTTTGTCTGTGTAGCTTATTACCTTAAAATCATGAGAAAAAAGCAGGATTTTCCTCAATTAGGTAGATTATACCATGGGTTTGTTAAGGATAAAACAGGACTCCTTTAATTTTAATAAAAATCTAATGTACTTCTGAGATGTTTCCCTTCATCTGGACGGAAAATTCTTTAGCTGTTGTATTTTCCGGTTGCATTTCACTATCATACGAAGAAATACAAGAAGCATCAGTGCGACCAGCAGGGTAAAGAGCCAGTAGGTAGGAGCCATCAGCTTTATGGCAGCAGTAAATTCCAACCATAGGCACCAGGTTTCCAGAAGGGCTCCGGCGATATAAAAGTGCATCAACCGCCGGTATTGCCTGATCTTAGATTCTGGATCCGTATACATCTCAAACGCCCCTTCGGAGGCCTTTTTCCTGAGATAGACCCAGCGGTACCACTGGGACACAACCTGGATATTCAGCTCCTCCATAAAGTTAGAGAAGTAGTCCCTGTCACCGGCCCAGCTCTCTAATAAATCGATCTGGTAAAGATATTCTCCAGGCTTGCAGGGAACGAAGGTGTAGAAGCCTAAAAAGAATTTTTCAAAGGCCCAGCCCTTCTGGGACATATCATTAATCCATGCCTCCTCGGCATCCTTATCAAAATAAAGCTTAAATATCGTCATATGGTTTCCTCCATTAGTTTAGCGTTGTGAAGGAGCTCGCTTAAACGGTCTACTTCCTTTTGAAAAATCTCTTTGCCGGTATCCGTGATCAGATATTCCTTTTTTTTCCTGGAAGCCTTATCCTCGCTGTAAAGCCTGATCCAACCCCGGGTCAGCATGGAATTAATGGCACCATATAAGGTTCCGGCACCGAGTACAACCCGGGAATTTGTGATGGATTCGATTTCCTGAATAATTCCATAGCCATGGTTTGGTCTTCGGACAGAAAGCAGGATATAATATAGTGCTTCTGTTAAGGGCATATTGTTTTCCACATGTATCATCCTCCTATATATCGACTTGTGATATATTTAATATATCATCAAACGATATATTTGTCAATGATATATTTATTGGCGATATATAATAAATTTAAGTCGGGAGCTATTGACACTCATATTCACCGCGTTAGTATTTGATAGGAAGAAGTCTTTTGTTGGGCGAATTGTTTATAGAAAATAGTTTGGATCATTATGCTAATTATTTTGGATTGGATTATAGAGGATAGATATTTGGGCAGATATATCACATAAATCCTTTGATTAAGCAGACATTATATGGGGATTACCAAAGGGTGATAATTTATCTTTGATAAATGTGAGGAATGCTTAATTTGTCATTGAAATCTTTGGGTATGAAGAATATAATAAGGCGTAGTGAGCTTACTGCAAGCTTGCTTGCAGGTATGCGATCGGAGCTGAAGACTCTGGGCATGGTTCTGCCCAGAGTATAATAAGGCGTAGTGAGCTTACTGCAAGCTTGCTTGCAGGTATGCGGCCGGAGCTGGGATAAAAATAAGGGAACTGTTTTAGGAATGGAGGCGAAAGCCCCCTTGAGAGGAGACTTCCGTGCAGAATAAATTTAATGAATTGAGAGAAAAACATCCTGTTTTTACATATGACAAATATGAAATACTGGACCAGGGTGACAGGCTTGTTATTACGTACCATTTTTATATTGATGGATTTGCGGCCTTTACCCCCAGATGGGAATTCCGTAAAAAGCATGTACAGCTGGATTATGAGAAGGAAGAGGTTGTGAACCGGCTGGCGTTCCAGCTTGGGCTGGTGGAGCTGGTCAGCTATTGGAAATGCGCCTGTCCCCCGCTGGTGAGGATTAAGGCCGGCAGGCTTGGAGAGGCTCAGATTGCCTGGTGGAAGCAGCAATATTATCTTGGGCTGGGTGAATTTTTCTATACGAATGGTATTGAAACCAGCCTGGAGGAATTTATGAAGGTGGAGGTTCTTGCCCCGGAGGATCAAAAGAATTGCTTTAAATTAGAAAAAATAAAGAAGGGCTGTATGATTCCTATCGGAGGAGGCAAGGATTCTGTTGTAACCCTGGAACTGTTAAGTGACCGGAAGGAGAGCAATCTCTGCTTTATGATTAATAAGAAGCTGACCTCTATTAACTGTGCCACTGCGGCAGGCTATGGGGAGGAGGATATCCTGATCGTGGACCGGAGCCTGGATGGGAATTTACTGGAGCTGAACAGGCAGGGATATCTGAACGGGCATACCCCGTTTTCCGCCATCGTTGCATTTTCCTCCGTCCTGGCGGCGTATCTTCATGACAAGGAGTATGTGGTGCTGTCCAATGAAGCCAGTGCAAATGAAAGCACTGTCGAGGGAACGGAGGTAAACCACCAATATTCCAAGTCCTATAAATTTGAGCTGGATTTTATCAACTATGAAAGGGAATATGTAAATAGCGGGGTGCATTATTTCAGCTTGCTCCGCCCCTTTAGTGAGTTCCAGATAGCGAGATTTTTTGCAAAGCAGGAAAAATACCATTTTATTTTCCATAGCTGTAATGTGGGGAGTAAGCTGGACCGGTGGTGCGGAGCCTGTCCGAAATGCCTGTTTGTCTATATGATCCTGTCGCCGTTTTTGGAGCTGGACCGGCTGGCAGAGATATTTGGAAGTGATATGCTGGAGAATGAAGGCCTGATTCCGGTCTTTGATAAGCTGATTGGAGCGGCACCGGAAAAACCCTTTGAATGCGTGGGAACCTGTGACGAGGTGAATACGGCAATCTGCATGGTGATCCGCCGTTACGAAACGGAGGGGAAGGAGCTGCCAAGGCTTTACGAATATTATAAGGGCAAGGAGCAGTATAAGGCATATGTCCAGGCGGAGAATCCTTATCTGACCTTTTACAATGGGGAGAATTCGGTGCCGGAGGAATTCGTAGAGCGTTTAAAAAGCTTGATGCTTAACCTGGAGGGATAGCCATACCTGAAAAAAGGGAAGGTTAAAAGAATTAAAACTGATAAGCGAATGGAGGACCGGGTCCATGCCAGCACTTTCATGGCGATTTGTGCGGTATAAGGGCATTGCCCGGAATGATGGACATGGACATAAACATGATTACTCAGATATGTGAAAAACTGAAAAATAAAAAGGTATTGCTGCTGGGATTTGGAAGGGAAGGAAAATCCACCTATCATTTTATCAGAAAGCATTTACCGGATATGCACCTGGGAGTTTATGATAAAAATGAGATAAAGGACAGTCTGACCAAGGTTACCCTGCACGGCGGAAGCTCTTATCAGGAAATTCTGTCAGACTATGATGTAATTTTGAAAAGTCCGGGGATTGTATTTACCAGCAGAGACGGCAGGGATAAGGCAAAGCTGACCTCACAGACGGATTTGTTCCTGGAATTTTACCGTGACCAGACCATTGGGATTACAGGAACGAAGGGGAAAAGCACGACCTCTTCCCTGGTTTACCATGTACTCCATAGCACAGGGAGGGACGTGCGCCTGGTGGGGAATATCGGCGTCCCGGTGTTTGATGTGCTGGAGGAGATCAGCGGGAAGACGTTGGTTGTATTTGAGCTTTCTTCCCACCAGCTGGAGCATGTAACCCATTCGCCCCATATCGGGATGCACCTGAACCTATACCAGGAGCATTTGGATCATTATGGAACCTTTGAAAAGTATGCGGAGGCGAAGGAAAATATTTATAAATTTATGCAAAAGGGAGATCTTCTTATTTATAATAAGGAGTTTCTTAATCCGGGGAAGCATATCAAAGCAGGCACCATTACCCTCTCTGATACGGAGGATGATGCGGATGTGAGGGTAAAGGGGAACCACATCTATTATAAGGAAAGAAATATTGAGGTCATAGATGCTGAGATCCTGTTGAAGGGGCATCATAATGTGTACAATATAGCGGCAGCCTATAGTGTGGCCTGCTACCTGGGAGTAGATGACGACAGCTTCTACGGGGCGGTGAAGACCTTTAAGCCATTGCCCCACCGTATGGAATATGTGGCGGAGGTGGAAGGGGTAACCTTTTATAATGATTCGATCTCTACTATTTGCGAGACTACGATTCAGGCGGCAATGAGCATCAAGAATATTGATACGGTCATTCTGGGAGGAATGGATCGGGGGATCGAGTATAAGCCCTTGGTGGACTACCTTCTGGCTTCAGACATTAGAAACTTAATTCTTATGCCTGACACCGGTTACCGGATCCAAACGCTGATTGCAAATATGGAAAGGCCGGACATGGATAAGAACATTATCACGGTAGCCGGCGTAGAGGAAGCGGTGCAGAAGGCGAAGGAGGTAACGAAACGGGGGATGACCTGTTTGTTTTCTCCGGCAGCAGCCAGCTATGGGTTTTTCAAAAATTTTGAAGAGCGGGGCGAGGTATTTAAGAAATTTGTGTTAAATTAGTCTACTGAAGCAGGTTAAGGATTTCCTGGGGATTTTTATTTGCTTGTGCCATAATGCTTTGTCCTGCCTGGGATAATATATTCAGCTTGGACAGTGTTACCATTTCCTTTGCCACATCAAGATCCCGGATCCTGGATTCGGAGGCAGACAGGTTTTCAGAGGCATTCTTAACATTGGAAACAGCGTGTTCCATTCTGTTATAAACAGCCCCAAGACCGCTGCGGCTTCTGCTCAGCTGGTCCAGGGCAGCGGAGGCCCGGCCGATTGCATATGAGGCATCCTTATTGCTTAATACATTCACACCTTCAATACCAAGGCTGGAAGCGGTAGTATTAGGAAGATCTATGCTGATAAATTGGTTTTCATTCGCGCCGGCCTGTATATAAAGGCTGGGGCTTCCGGTTCTTGTAATTGTCGTCTGGATGTAGCCGGAACCGACAATTCCATAGGAGCTGTCCAAGGGAGGCTGATCCTCCCGCCAGTCGTATAAAATCAGCTGCCCGGGCATGGAAGGATCCTTCATAAGCCTGGTATAGTGGGTCATGAGGGGGGAAGCTGTGTCAATAATAGTATCTATTAGCTGGTCAACGGTAGTAACACCGCTGATATCTACATTAATAATGGGGTTGGGACTGCCGGTGGAGGGGGACGGTGAGGTTGTGAAGCGGATGCTGTATTTTTCATCGCAGGTACAGCAGGTGCTATAAAACCCTTTTCCATCCAAATTGCCTATATCTCCCGGATCCATGGAAGTAAAATCGATGGTTGCTGTTGCGTGCTGTGCCGGGGAAGGGCTGTCCGGGGACTGAAGGCTTTGGAGCACCAGATGGCTTCCGCTAAAGGCTACACCGGCGGGTAAGCTGGCGCCTATTGTAGTTTCGTTCTTTATGATCTGTTCATTTCCACCCTTTAATAATTTAATTTCGTTGAATTCCGTGTCTTCAGCAATGTTGTCGATGTGTTCGATTAACGTATCGATTTCTTCCTGGATGTTGGAGCGGTCTTCAAAGGTATAGGTATCATTGGCACCCTGTACACTTAATTCCCGTATTCTTTGAAGGACATCATGAACCTCCTGCATGGCGCCATCCGCCGTTTGGAGGAGGGAGAGGCCATCCTGTAGGTTGGAGCTTGCCTGGTCCAGTCCTCTGATCTGGGCGCGCATTTTTTCGGAGATTGATAAACCGGCGGCATCATCTGCAGAGCGGTTTATGCGGTAACCGGAGGATAGTTTTTCACTGGAGGAGGAACGTCTGCCATTGTTTATTTTCAGGTTACGGTTAATATTCATAGCGGCTAAATTATGTTGGATTATCATTTGTTTTTACCCCACACCACGCATTTTACTGATCTGGATATATTATAATCGTTCGGTATGCAATTGGCAATAAGCCAGGAAGAATATTGTAGAATATTTGTTTAGGAAAAGGATTCCCGTGCACGTAAACAGGATTATGGAATCAGGGGTTGTAATATGAAGCGGAACATGTTAATATAGCTCCATAAGTATAGTATTAAGAAATGAGGTTGAAGGAATGATTATTACTGCTTGCTAATCAGTGAACTGAATAAGTAACACTATGGGACTATGGATGGTCTTGTTTTGTTACGGCAAGAAGTTATCATTCCTAATTCTTATCGATATTATTTATAGATACTGCCATTACCAGTTTGTTATTGCTGCTATGGGTATGGGCAGTTGCGTTTCTGGAAGCTTGCTTCCGGTAATCAGGCTTTTGGCCATTATGGCTTTGGCAGCTTGGTTTTCGGCAATTAAGCTTCAGGAAAAATCCATTAAAGACATTAGGGTCACAAGAGGATAGCTTCTTGTGGCTTTTTTTATATCAATCAAGAAATGTTAAGTGGGAAGGATTGATAATGTGAAACCAAGAAACATTGGTAACGTGAAGTTAGGAAACCTTAATTAGGAATGCTAATTTAAGAATTATCAAGTTAAGACAGGAGGCCAAAGCCTCCAAACTACAGGAGGCTTGTTATGTCGCAGATTATGATAAATGATTTAACCTTTAGCTATGATACAGCCTATGATAATATTTTTGAGCATGTTAATTTTATCATTGATACGGATTGGAGACTGGGCTTTATCGGCAGGAATGGGAAAGGGAAAACGACCTTTTTGAATTTATTATTAGGAAAGTATGAATATAAGGGGAGTATCACCAGCTCTGTCCAATTTGATTATTTTCCCTTTGAGGTGGAGGACGAGGAGGAGAATACGCTGGCTCTGATTAAGAACAAGATAGCCCCCTTTGCTGAATGGGAGGAGCAGATGCGGCAGTGTCTTATTCAAATGGAGGGCATTCAGGAGGAGAACCACCGGAAGGGGGATGCTCAGACAAGGGATATTCAGACGGAGAACATTGGGACAGAGAACCAACGGACAAGGGATGCTCAGGCAGGAGACACTCAGACAGAGGATATGCCCCTGGAAACCCCAGAGCAGGCAGAGGAGGTACTGGAACGGTATGGAAGGCTGCTTGACCTATATCAGGCCCATGACGGCTATGTGGCCGGGGAGCTGATTGAGAAGGAACTGGGTAAGCTTCAGGTAGATCCATCAGTGCTTGACAGACCATTCCGGACGCTCAGCTTTGGGGAGCGTACCAAGGTAATGCTGGCTGCCCTCTTCCTGAAAAAGAACCGTTTCCTCTTAATTGATGAACCCACGAACCATCTGGATATGGAGGGCAGGGAAGTCTTGGCAGAATATCTTAGGACAAAGCAGGGCTTTATTCTGGTGTCCCATGACCGTGCATTTTTGGATGCCTGTATTGACCATGTGCTGTCGATTAACCGTGCAGATATTGAGGTTATGAAAGGGAATTATACCAGCTGGCAGCAGAATAAGGAGCAGCAGGATAAATATGAATTAGAGAAAAACCAGCAGCTGAAGAAGGAAATTACCATACTAGGGGAGGCTGCAAAACGGGCCATGGGATGGTCGGATCAGGTGGAGGCGTCAAAAATAGGAGCCCATGTGGGAGACCGGGGCTTTGTCGGGCATAGGGCTGCAAAAATGATGAAGAGGGCGAAATCCATTGAGAGCCGGAAGCTGGATGCCATGGAAGAGAAAAAAGGGCTCCTAAAGAATGTGGAACAGGTGGATGCCCTGAAGATGAACCTTTTGCCCTTTCCAAAAAAGCGGCTGATGGATGCCAAGGAAATAAGCCTGTTCTATGATGGGAGGGAAATAGCTGACCATATTAATTTCACCCTGCAGGAGGGAGACCGGATTGCAATCAGGGGAAGAAATGGCTCCGGTAAAACCTCCTTATTCCGTTTGCTGTTAGGAGAAAATATAGACTATAAGGGGAATATCTATGTGGCACCGGGCTTGAGGATCTCCTATATATCACAGGATACCTCCGGCTTGTCAGGTGACCTGTCTGATTTTGCAATAAGATACGGGCTGGATGAAACCATATTTAAAACAGTCCTCCGCCAACTGGACTTTGGGCGCAGCCAGTTTGAAAAGGACATCCGGGAGTTTAGCGCAGGCCAAAAGAAGAAGGTGTTGCTTGCAAAAAGCCTGGCAGAGCCGGCCCATGTATTTTTGTGGGATGAGCCGCTGAATTTCATCGATGTCATTTCAAGGGTGCAGATCGAGGAGTTAATACTGCGGTATCAGCCGACCATGGTCTTTGTGGAGCATGACAAGGTGTTTCAGGAGAAAATTGCTACAAAGACAGTTCTGCTGCAAAGGCTTGGGAGATAGAGAGCCCTCTATTCTGAATAATTAAGTTTTATAATCAAATATATGGTTAATCGTAGTATGGACTGTAAGATGCAATGTTTCGTCGTAAAAAGTGTAGCTAAGCCACAAATATTCATTGTAATTTATGTTAATAAAGGCTTATAAATCTGCCGTTATGGGCAATTGAATATGTTGGTAAGGAAAGATAGGAAAGCAGCAGGCGCAGGCGTGTTCCGATGGAAAGGGGAAAATTGGATTAAGAAGATGTGATAGGGAAAGAACAAAAAGTATATAAGATAATTTGAGCTATTGTGGTCCGGGCAGAAAAACTTGAAAGATTTTGGATGGAAAATAGTTAAATATTTGAATGTCTTATGATGGGTTATCCGATATAATATCTGCATTGCAATATAAACAAAGAAAAACAGGTATGTATGCCATTGTTCCAATAATTGGTGGATAGCTTGTGAAAGGAAAAAGAAAATATGTCAAATAAAATGTTAGTAAGAAATTTCTATGAGCAGTTTTTTAATCAGCACAACATTGAAGCAGCAGATTTATATGTGAAGGAAGATTATATTCAGCATAATCCGGGAGTGGCACAGGGGAGAGAGGGGTTAAAGGAAGGCTTTGCAAATAAATTTAAAGTAGATCCCACCTTCCGGCTGGAGATTAAGATGTTGATTGAAGAGGATGACTTGGTCGTGGTGTATTTGAAGAATGTAGATCCTGAGGGGAATACGAAGGCAAGGGTCGTTGACATTTACCGTATTGAGGATGGGAAGTTAGCAGAGCACTGGGATGTCCTGCATCCTGTGAACCGGTAGAAGAAAGTGATTGTTAGGATTAATTATTAGGGGCTTAATTGGAGTCCGTTAATTGAAAACGGGAAAGAAGAAAATTGAAAGAAGAGCATTTTTTCACATTGAAAAATTGTTCTTTTTTTCTTTTGTTAAATTGCTTTTTGGTGAATTGGTTAAAAACAGATGTTATATACATAAATTATTTGAATGTTGTCTTAAAACAAAAAAGGTAGAATAGGGTTATGATATGAAATTCCTATGGCAATATCATGCTATGGCATTGTTTTTTATTCTGGGCCCCAAGGGGTGAAATGATAAAAAGGTTAAGAATTTCATAAAAATAATAATACTTTGGAGGTTTCGTCATGAGAAAGGTTAAAATTGGAATTGTTGGATGCGGTGGTATTGCGAATCAGAAGCATCTGCCCTCTTTAAAGGCTTGCAGTGAGAAAAACGAGATTGTTGCCTTCTGCGATATCGTGGAGGAAAGGGCTGTCAAGGCTGCAAAAGAATACGGGATCCCGGATGCAAAGGTATACACCGATTATAACGAGTTTATGAAGAATGAGGACATTGAGGTGGTTCATGTATGTACCCCGAATGTTTCCCATTGCCCGATTACAGTGGCAGCTTTCCAGGCAGGAAAGCATGTTATTTGTGAAAAGCCCATGGCTCATTGTACCTCGGATGCCCAGAAGATGATGGATGCCTGGAAGGCTTCCGGCAAAAAGTTCACCATCGGTTACCAGAACCGTTTCCGTGATGATACTACGGCATTACATAAGGCCTGCGCAAACGGAAAGCTTGGTGATATCTATTTTGCGAAGGCACACGCGCTGCGCCGCAGGGCGGTTCCTACCTGGGGTGTATTCCCCAACAAGGCGTTACAGGGCGGCGGGCCATTGATCGATATCGGTACCCATGCCCTTGATATCACCCTGTGGATGATGGATAATTACAAGCCTGTATCCGTAACCGGCTCCGTGTTCAATAAAATGAGGGATAAGGTGGAAGGTAATGTATTCGGCCCATGGGATCCCGAGACCTTTGAGGTAGAGGATTCCGCCTTCGGCTTTGTAAAGATGGAAAATGGGGCAACCGTATTCGTAGAAGCCTCCTGGAATTTAAATGTCCTTGAATCCAAGGAAGCATCAACAACCCTTTGCGGAACAGAATCCGGCGCACATATCAACCATGGCGGAAGCTTTGCCCAGGACGAGTTGATCTATAATTTTATTGAAAATGACCAGCAGATGCAGTCAACGATTTCACCAAAGGCCCATGTGGACTTCTTTGCAGGCGGGGCTTCTGCGGAAGGTATCCGTGAGGCGAACCAGTGGCTGGATGCGATCATCAATGATACGGAGCCCCTGGTAAAGCCGGAGCAGGCATTTGTAGTTACCCAGATTCTGGAGGCGATTTATAAATCGGCAGAAGAGGGCAAGGAGATCAAGTTAAATTAAGAAGGAGGTGGAACGTTATGTTTGATCAGTATCTGATTAGAAAAGACAGTCTGGAAAATGTAACAGAAGGCGGTAAGGTTGTAGGCTTTAAGTTTGCTGTCCGCATCGCGGATTACCGGGGATGCTTTTTATCCCTGCATAATGGCTATTATATCACCTGTGATGGGACGGAATATCCGGTTAGTAAGCAGAAATTTGAAATCAATGGAAAAGAGCCGAGATCCTTTGACGAGATTAAGACCTGCGTCTGGGAGCACTGGAATTATGATGATGAAGGCTATGTATATGTAGAGAAGGAGGGAGGCCTTTCCTCCGGAAAGCATGTGATCGGACTTCAGCAGTCAATCCTGGCCCAATATGGATATATGCCCTGGGATGAAGAGTGGGTAAAGAATCCTCCCGTACCGGGAAAGGGCTCAGGAGCCGGTAAGACAGGCACTATCTGTACCTTTGAGCTTGAGCTGCAGGAATAAGCTGGTCTGGAACTTGTTAAAATTTCATCTGGCAGAAGGCGGGATTTGCTTTCTGCTCTCTTAAGTAAGATACCCGGAGGGTATCAGGGAGGTTGCTATGGGAATAAAAAGAGGCGTATCGCTTTATAGCTATCAACAAACACAATTTTTTGGAAAAATGAACTGGAAGGATATGATCCGGGAGGTTCATGATAATTTGAAAACGGATGGTATCGAGATCATTGATGAGGCCATTATACGGGATTATCCCTTCCCATCCGAGCAGTTTTACTTTGATTGGAATAATGAAATGGCCAGATATGGGATGAAGGCCGTAACAATGGACGTATATCTGGATGTCCATCAGTTCCGCGACCATGTCATGACTCATGGGGAAGCGGCGGAGCGTTTAAAGAATGATATCAAGATTGCGGCCAGAATGGGCTTTGAGAATGTCAGGTGCCTGTGCCTGGTGCCTACCGAGGTAATTGAGATGGCCATTCCGACAGCGGAGAAGTACAATGTCAGAATCGGCAAGGAAATCCATTTCCCGCTGCCGATCAAGCCGGGACAGAAGCAATCGGTAAAGGATCCCATCATGGATCCAAGAATGGTAGACCAGATTATTGAGCTGGTTGAAAAGACAGGCACAAAGCATGTCGGGCTGGTTCCTGATTTTGGAATCTTCCAGCACTCGCCAACGGATCTTGCCATTGATTATTTTAAGCGCCACTATAATCCGGAGATGGTTGATTTCATCCTTGAGCAGGGTGAGGAGAGCAATACGGATGAGGTTATCAGGCTGCTGGACGGGAAATATCCGGGCCATGGCCTGAATGCTATGACACTGGGAGCCATCTTAATTAAGGAATCCTGCGCAAAGCCGGAGGACATTAAGGATATCGTTCCTTATATCGTAAGCATCCACGGAAAATTCTATCATATGACGGAAGTGGCTGGAAAGCCGGGGCAATATGAGGATAAGGCCATTGATTATGCGACACCGATCAAATATCTGAAGGAATGCGGCTTTGACGGCTACATCAATTCCGAATTCGAGGGTCAGAGGTACTGCCAGGATGCAGGCGAGGATAAGCTGATTGATGAGGTGGAGCAGGTAAGAAGACATCATGAGATGCTAAGCAGATTGATTGGGAAGTAATTGAAAAATTGCGATAGACATTGGGCTTTGCAATTATTTGGAGATGTGGCAGAAGTATGGAAGTGAAGAAAGGAGAATTGCAATGGAGATGATGGAAACAATTTTGAAACGGCAGTCAGTCCGTGCATTTACAGAGGAACAGATCAAAGAGAGCGAGCTGGAAACGATCCTGCGTGCAGGCTATGCGTCACCGATTGGAGGAGCTAAATTTGAATCGATGCATTTTACTGTGATACAGAATGCGGATTTTCTTAAGAGGTTCCGGGTATCAGCGGCGGAGTTTGTCCAGAAGCCGGATGCAAACCCGTTATATGGGGCTCCGACCTTTATTGTTGTATCCAGCAATGCAGTGAATCCCGTGGCTTATGCAAATGCAGGCTGTGTGATTGAGAATATGTGTCTGGCAGCAACGGAGCTTGGACTTGGAAGCGTGTACATCTATGGATGCATCGCTGCCCTGAATGCGGATCAGGATTTACTGAAGGAATTAGGGCTTCCGGAAGGCTTTACACCGGTATCTGGAGTAATCCTGGGTTATCCCGCTGCCCCGGTACAGGAAAGAGAAGTTCCCTTTGGCCGGATTGCAACGAAAAGGTTCAAATAAATTATAAAATCTTAACATTATTGGCATTTTAACTAGAAAATCAGGGACAAATTAAATAATCTTATAGGTTTTGACAAGGACTGGACTAAGATTAGGATGAATCAAAAAAGTGAATTAGGTATAGTGTTATTATGAGGATGAAAGAGTCATGAATAACATGAAAGGAATGGCCGAATTGTTATTTGATTCGGCCATTTTTAGAAGCAGGGATGAAAAGATATAATTATAGTGAGAAGCAGGAACAAGAAGATTTAAAGATAGTAAGGCGCGGGAATAAAAAGATTCAAAGATAGTAAGAAGCAGGAACAAAAAGATTCAAATATATAATATATGCCGCAAGGGGCGGCAGGAAAGGTTGGAATATGGATTTTCAGGCATATAACAAAATATTTATCTGTAAGGATGAGATCAAAAACATAACTGTTAAGGATGCGGTAATTGGATACGAATTCAAGATCAAATACCCATCCTACAGGGGAACCTTTTTAAGCTGTATCGAAGCATTAAGCTTCCAGGTGGACGGGGTAGAGATACCCAAGGAGGATGTTTACTTCTGCTTAAATAATAAGCAGTTCTTGTTGGATGAGCTTAAGGACTGTTTTAAGGAATACTGGTTTGTACGTGATAAGGCGACTATACAGGTAAGGAAAGCAGGGGGCATCAGCAGCGGTAAGCATACGGTGAATGCTTTTCTGAAGCACCGGGTTCCCTATACCGGCTATTTCGGAGAATATCTGGTACTGGACAGCAATGTTACGGAGACTCTGGTTGCGGAATAATCCGGTAATTAAAAATAAAATCAAAGGGCCTGTCTTATTTATTCGGGTCTGTCCAATGTTGAACAATAAAAATTGAAAGGCGCGGGTGTAAAATAATGAGTGATATTAAATTTGGAATCACGCTGTATAGCTTTTCCACGGAATACATCCATGAAAAGCTGGATCTGGAAGGCGTATTAAGAAAAGCAAGAGACATGGGCTATAAGGGAGTGGAGATTATTCCGGCTCAAATGGCACCGGAATATCCATATCTTTCTGATGAATGGATCAATGAACTGAAAGGCTTATTAGACAAATATGAGCTGGAGCCCATATGCTGGAGTGCCTATATTGATATGGGAATCCGCTCTGACAGGGACTTGACGGAGGAGGAGATCATCCAGTATACGGTCAATGATATGATTTATGCGAAAAAGGCAGGGTTTCAGATGGTCCGTACCCAGCATGCCATCTCACCGGCCATTTTCCGAAAAATGATACCTTACTGCAAGCAGCTGGATATGAAGCTGACCATTGAGATGCATCATCCCCATCACCCGGAGGTTGAGGTATGGAAGGAATATTTTGAGATTATGAAGGGGGAAGGAAAGGGCTATCTGGGCTATGTGATCGACTTTAGCATTTATCAGACCATGCCCCACCAGCTGTATTTAAACCAGGCTCTTGAGTTTGGCTGCAGGCCGGATAAGTTAGAGGAGATTATTGCCCTCCATCAGAAGAAGGAGGACACCAGCCTTAAGATAGCTGCGGCGGAGCAGGGGGATTTCAATGAGATTGAGAAGCATACTGCCCTGGAAATGTTCGGCAAGTTCTCGGCTCCGGCTAAGATCAGCCAGATCAAGGATACCATCGACTGCTGCTTCTATATCCATGGCAAATTCTATTATTTGGACAATGATGACCATGATCCCTGCATCCCCTTTGAAGAGCTGATGAAGGAACTCCGTGACCTGGGCTACAAGGGCTACATTGCCAGCGAGTATGAGGGACATCATTTTGATTATACAGTTGATTCTGAGGAACAGCTAAGACATTTTATTGCTTTGAATACAAAATTATTAGAAGCGTAACAACTGCTATCAAATGCCTTGGGGCATGATGAGACTAGTATCGCGCAAAAAGGAGAAACTACATGTCTGAGTTAAAAAGAAAAACAAAACAGGTTGAAATGTGCGGGGAGATGGTGGACGTAGTCTTTACGGAAATGATCCGGCCGGCGACAAAGGAGGAGCTGGAGGCCATGGATCCTGATACAAGGATGCTTTATAAATACCTGCCGCCGTTAAACCCCAGGACCTATATAGCAGAGGAAGGCATTGAGTGCATGCAGGACGTGGCTGTAACCATGCGTGACGGGGTTAAGATATATGTAGATATCTACAGGCCGGTTGGTTCAGGTCCGGTACCCCTGATCGTATCCTGGAGCTTCTATGGCAAGCGCCCCTTTGAAGGGCAGAGTGAGTGGCAGATCATGGGTGTTCCGCCCCAGACCGTATCGAATATGTCCAAGTTTGAAAGTGCAGATCCGGGCTATTGGTGCCGGAGGGGCTATGCGGTAGCTAATGTGGATCCCCGTGGTATCGGCCATTCAGAGGGTGATTTTATCTGCTTCGGTTCCCAGGATGGCAGGGATGGATATGATTTTATTGAATGGGCGGCAGAGCAGGACTGGTGTAACGGAAGGGTTGCGCTGTCCGGTAACTCCTGTGTGGCTATGACCCAATGGAGAATCGCCTCCCAATGCCCTCCCCACCTGGCATGTATTGCTCCCTGGGAAGGAACCAGTGATATGTACCGGGAATCCCTCTATGAAGGAGGAATTCCAGCCCATGCCTTCGTATCCATGGTGCTTCGTGATGCAGTCGGATATAATTATGTCGACAATATGGTTTTGAATGCCCAGAAATATCCCTTCATTGACTGTGCATATTGGAAGGATAAGGATCCGAACTGGAGTGCAATAAAAATACCGGTCTATGTAACGGCCTGCTGGAACCATTTCCATCTTCGCGGCTCCATCAATGGCTTCCGGAAAATAAGATCCTCTAAAAAATGGCTGCGCGCCCACCGTAACTTTGAGTGGCCCGACGCTTATAGCAATAAATACCTCACTGACCTGGAAAAATTCTTTGACCGGTACTTAAAGCTGGAGAGAAATGGCTGGGAGTTGACCCCCAGGGTTCGGATCGAGGTTCAGGATGCCTATGATTTTGACTATCAGACAGACCGGCCGGAGGATGCCTTCCCCCTTAAGAGGACAAGATATGAAAAATTATATCTGGACGCCTCTGACCTGTCCATGAAGAAGGAGCCGGTTGCCCTGGAAAGCAAAACTGCCTATGAGGGGGCAACTGGAGAGGTATGCTTTGATTACCGCTTTGAAGAGGATACAGAGCTGACAGGCTTTATAAAGCTCCGCCTTTGGGTGGAGGCGGATGGGCATGATGATATGGATCTATTCATTAATGTCCAAAAATTAAGCACGAAGGGCGAATGGCTGCCCATCACCATCTTTGGTGAGGCCCATCCCGGAGCCTGGGGTAAGATGAGGGTTTCCCGCCGTAAATTAGATGAGAAGCTTTCAACGGATTTCCAGCCGGTTCAGGCCCATACCTGCAGCGAGAAGCTGTCACCGGGGGAGATTGTTCCCGTGGATATTGAGATCTGGCCTACAAGCCGTATCTGGCATAAGGGACAGCAGATCCGGGTCCAGATCTGTGGGCGCTATATCCGTGAGGGATGGTTTGAACCTTTACAATGGGAGGCTGATAATAAAGGGCAACACATCATACATACCGGCGGGAAGTATGATTCCTTCCTTCAGGTTCCGGTGATACCTCCGAAATACCAGGATGGGGATTATATTTACCGGTAGGATAATAATTAATTATGTGAGAAGGAGAGCGTTATGAAAACTTATGATACACAGATCGTAGTAATTGCTGCGGGACCCTCCGGGTTATCTGCTGCCGTACAGGCCGCGGAGGATGGGGCGCAGGTTATTGTACTGGAGAAAGCCGCAACCGTTGGCGGAGCTGCTAACATGGGGATGGGACCCCTTGGAATCGGTACGAAATATCAGAAGCAGCAGATGATTGACATTTCGGTGGAAAAGGCTTTTAATATGTTTATGGAATATACCCATTATATGGTAGATGCACGGCTGGTAAAGAGATATTTTGCCCAGTCGGCGGAGACCATCGAATGGCTGGAGGATATGGGAGTTGAATTTGAAGGAGCCTTCCGCTACTTCCCCAAATCCGAAGCGACCTGGCATATCGTAAAGACGGACAGATCCATAGGGCCAAGGGCAGCCTCCTTTATGAATAAGGCACTGTATTCCAAGGCGTTGGAGCTGGGAGTTACCTTCTTGATGGAAACTCCGGCGAAAAAGCTTCTCCTGGAGGATGGCAAGGTAGCTGGTGTATTGGCTGTCGATAAAAACGGGGAAGAGATCCAAATCTCCTGTAAAGCGGCAATTATCTGTACCGGCGGAGCTGGGGCAAATAAGGAGCTGATCAAGCAGGAAACCGGCTTTACCCAGGGAGTGGATATGTTCAACTTTGCAATTCCGGGACTGGTAGGTGACGGAATGAAGATGGCCTGGGAGGCAGGTGCCGGCAAGACCCCTGTCCGCATTGAGATGGCAGCAAATATCGAGGGCTGTGACGAGCTTCCCCAGGGCGTATCCAATGTGTTCAGCCAGCCTAATTTACTGGTTAATAAGCTGGGCAAGCGCGTTATGAACGAGGATCATATGCAGAATGCCACCTATCTGTCCAATGTGGTCAGCCACCAGAAGGACAGGGTATGCTACAGCATCGTGGATACCTCCATCCTTAAGTCCTATATCCGTAACGGCGTAGATGTTGTCAGCCTGGTTAGGACAAATCCTGACGTGTCCGATTTCTATGAGGGTATTAAGATGGCGCAGGACAATGGCTCCAAGGATTTCTTTGTCGCGGATACCATCGAGGAATTAGCAGAAATGGCAGGTATCAATGTTGAGAACCTGGTAAATACTGTGGATGATTATAATGATTATTGCAGCAGTGTGGATGAAGAGTTCTTCAAGGATAAGAAGTATTTAAGGCGGCTTGGTAAGGCACCCTTCTATTGCGCAAAGATCCGTCCCGGCGGATATGGAACCGTTGGCGGTGTCAGGATCAATGAAAACTGTGAGGCGATTACGGATGAATTTGAGCCGGTTCCCGGTTTATACTGTGCAGGAACGGATGCATGCAATATCTATGATGACAGCTATATGTTCCTCCTTCCCGGCAATTCCATGGGCTTTGCCGTAAATACGGGGCGTATTGCTGGCATGAGCGCCGCTGAATATGTAGAGGAGTAATAGGATTCGAGGGTTAGGCTGTGAGGTGAATCTGGGTATATCTATATCCACCTGGGCTTGCCTTTAACATCCCATGATTGCCAGGTGCAGGCAATCACGGGATGCCCGGTCTGTGCCCAGATGGACATAGATATACTCAGATTCACCGCGTTAGTTAGTGTAAAGAAGCCCTTGCTGGGCGAATCATAAAATTTGAAAAATAGAGTGAAAAGAGCACAGCTGTCCGGTTTGTGCTCTTTTGGCAAAGAAAAAATGGAGGGAAAGGTATGGCGGATAAAGTGATTTGGACAAAAAATGGGGACATTTCGGGGGTTGAAATGCAGGGTTATACCATATTTAAGGGGGTTCCCTATGCAAAACCGCCGGTGGGCGATTTAAGATGGAAGGCACCCCAGAAGCTGGAGCCCTGGGAGGGGGTGTACCGGGCCGAGCAGTTTGGAACTACCTTTGACCAGAACAGGCCTGAGGAGGGAAGCTTTTACTATAAGGAATTTTACTGGAACCCGGATTATATCACCCCCCTTAGTGAAGATAGCCTCTACTTAAATATTTGGGTGCCGGCGGGCATTACGGAAAAGGTGCCGGTGGCTTTCTGGATCCATGGAGGAGCCTTCAGCGGTGGCTGCGGGCATGAAATGGAGTTTGATGGGGAAGCCTATTGCAAAAAGGGAGTTATCCTTGTCACAATTAATTACAGGGTAGGGCCTCTGGGATTCTTATCCCATCCCTGGCTGTCAGCGGAAAATGAAGCCGGCATATCAGGAAACTATGGAATCCTTGACCAGATCGCAGCCCTGAATTGGGTGTATGAGAATATAGGAGCCTTTGGCGGGGATCCGTCTAAAATCACGATTTTTGGACAGTCTGCCGGAAGCATGAGCGTTCAGACCCTGGTGTCCTCCCCTTTGACAAGGGGGAAGATCAGCGGAGCCATACTCCAAAGCGCCGGAGGATACCGGACAGGAATCATGAAGGACAGGAGCCTTGCAGAGGCTGAAAAGATCGGGGAAGAGCTGGTGGAGCTTGTGGGTGCCAAATCCCTGGAAGAGCTGAGGAAAATGCCGCCACAAAAGCTGAATGAAAAGGCTGGGGAGCTGTTTATGAAGTACATCACAAGAGGCGGACTTCCTGAGCTTCCCTTTGCGCCAATTATCGACGGCTATGTGCTGACGGAAGGCTATACAGAGGTAGTTGACCGGGGGCATACCCCTAAGATACCCTATATGGTTGGACTGACGAAGAATGACATCGGATGTGAGAATGGGGAGAAGAATAAGCTGTATTATGGCTGCATTGACTGGAGCTTAAAGCAGGAGGAGACGGGGAATGAACCTTCCTATGTCTATTATTTTACAAGGCAGCTGCCGGGAGATGACAAGGGAGCCTTCCACTCGGCGGAGCTATGGTATATGTTTGGGACCTTGGACAGATGCTGGAGACCGCTGGAAGAAAGGGATTATTCCCTTTCCGAAGAGATGGTGGCCTATTGGACAAACTTCATAAAATATGGAAACCCTAATGGGGAAGAGCCTGACAAGTGGCAGCCCTGCTCCAGGGACAACCAATATATCAAGGAATTTTGCTAAGAGGTGGCTGGTGGCTGACAGGACAAAAAATAGCATAGGATTATTTCCGCTTTGCTTGTAGCTTCATAACAAGACTGGTATAATAGAAGCATTGATAGCTACAGAAATTACACAGAAAGGCAGGAAGCGATGCAGGATTTTATCTTAAAAAATGGGGAGATCATGGATTTTGATTTTTATATCCATACCTATGAACCGCTTCATTTCCACCAGGACATTGAGCTGTTTTATGTAGTGGAGGGCTCGGTAAGTCTGACGGTAGGGGATGAAACCTTTTCAATGCAGCAGGATGATTTTATCATCATTAATGCCAATAAAAAGCATGGCTACAGCTCGGAGGGAGAGGTTTTAATCAGCTGCTTCCATATCAACTACCAGATGTTGAGCATCCTGCTCCAGAATAATTTTATTTTAATCTGGTGTAATTCTGTAATTGATAAAAATGAAGCCTACATGGATGTCAGGAGGATAATAAAGCAAATCCTCAACCAGTATTTTGATAAGAAAAGCAGGGGAATCGTATACCTGAACAGCCTTTATTATGAGCTGCTCCATATTATCAACAGCAACTTTTTGATTAATGTGGAGGATAAGAGGTTTAACTCCGAGAAAAAGGAACGGCTGGATAACCGGTTAAATGATATTGTCAACTATATGAGGGCGAATTATAACCGCCCCATCAGCTTAAATGACCTTGCGGATAAGCTCTATTTATCCAACTCCTACCTTTCCAAGTATATTAAAAAGCAATTAGGGATGAGCTTTGTTGATTATTTAAACAATGAGCGGCTCCATCACGCAATGGAGGAGCTTTTGTACTCCGACCATTCCATTACCAGGATTGCCCTGGATAACGGCTTTGCCAATACGGCTGCCTTTAATAAGGCCTTTAAGGAGGCCTATCATACGACGCCCTCCCAGTACCAGGCAAAGAAGAAGGACAAGCTTAAGAAAAAGGCAAAGGATGTATCGGAGAGCAAGAAGAAGCTCATTGAAAAGAGAATCCATGAATTTTACGACAGGAATCCGGTCAAGCCGGAGGTGGTGGCGGAGCAGGGGGATCATTATATCATTGTAGATTCTGCTAAAGGGGAGGCCTACCAGCAGAACTGGAACAGGATGGTTAATATCGGCGAAGCCGCCTCCTTGCTGCGTTCAGACATTCAGGAGCATATACTGATATTGAAAAATGACCTGCATTTTACCTATATCCGGTTTTGGGATATCTGGGGCAAGGATATGTACATTGATATCAATAACCCGGAGGGTGATTATAATTTTGACATTATAAGCAGGGTTTTCGATTTTCTGGTGGCCAATCAGATGAAGCCCTACCTGGAAATCGGCTTAAAGCCCAGAAAGCTGTTAAGATCCGTGAATAACATGCTGATTAATGAGAAGAGCAGCGTGGGCTTTGAAAATAAGGCAGAGTTTAAAAGGTTCATGCCGGCATTTATGTCCTATGTGATGAACCGGTATGGGATCAAGGAGGTAGAAACCTGGGTTTTTGAATTCTGGAAGGATGAAGAGGATAATAAAAGTGCTTCCTTCTACTATGAATTATTTGATATGACCTATGATATTATCAAGTCCTTTTCTCATAAGATTAAGTTTGGCGGAGCCGGACTGTCGGTCCGCTTTGGCATGAAGAATTTCTATGAGATCCTTGAGTCCTGGGGAAAACGTAAGAACCATCCGGATTTTCTGTCCTTTTATCTGTACCCTTATGTTCCCGGGGACGAGGAAGGGGAGAAGTTTACCAAGCACTCCACGGACAGTAAGTTTGTAAAGAACCAGCTGGTTATGGCCAGACAGGTATTGGAGGAGATAAAATTTTCCGTACAGGAGATCCATGTTACGGAATGGAATGTGACCGTATCCCAGAGAAATTCCATGAATGACAGCTGCTTTAAGGGCGCCTACATCATGAAAAATGTGATTGAAAGCATTGGGCTGGCTGATGTCATGGGATATTGGGTAGGCTCTGACAGCTTTGGGGATTTCTATGACAGCAAGTCCCTGCTGAACGGGGGAGGAGGCCTGATTAGTAAGGACGGAATCAGAAAACCTGCCTTTTATGCCCTGGACTTCCTGAACCAGATGGGGGAACTGCTGCTGAGGAAGGACGAGAACTGCATGGTTACGACCAACGGGCATTATGATTATTATATTGCCTGCCATAATTATAAGCACTTTAATTATCAATATTATATGAAGGCGGAGGATGAGCTGGATATCAGGAAGCAGCACCGCATGTTTGTTGATAATGAGAGGGTTAAGCTTAATTTCCAGATTAACAATGTGAAGAACGGGACCTACCGGGTGATTATCCACACCATTAACAAGGAGCATGGAAGCGTCCAGGATGAGTGGATGAATATGGATTTTTATGAGCACATGAACCAAAAGGATATTGATTATTTGAAGAAGGTATGCACGCCCAGGATTTTCATGAAGACCAGCGTTGCGAAGGAGGGCTTGCTGAATTTGGAGACGATTTTGGAACCGAATGAGATACAGCTGCTTCAGATTGTGTATCAGTATTAAAATTGGGGGAGGCTGTGGGATTTAAAGGTATAAAGAGATTAAGGACAGAAAATGTATATTGTTTTTTGTCCTTTCTTTGCGTGGAGAGGGATGAGGTTAAAAAGTAGGTAAAATATTGATATATATTCATCAAATTTGGGGATGATGATTGGAACCGGCGGGTATATGATAAAGGCAGGAAGTGACGTAGATTAGAGTGGAGTTAGGAAAATGCAGGTTCAGGAATTCGATCAGCTCTTGCTGGAAGAGCAGACCATAACAAATTATATGGTAGAGGGAATTATATTGGGATATGAATTTAAGATACGTTATCCCTTTTGGCGGGGGACGTATTTGAGCTGCATAGAAAAACTGGAGGTAGCCATAGACCGGGAGGTTTTAAGCCAGGAGGACATCTTTTTTACTCTGAATGGGAAGCGGTTTCTGATGGAAGAGCTCAGGGCTTTCTATAAAGAGTATTGGTATGTTTTGGAGGATGCAACTCTTACGGTGATCAAAAAGGGCGGGATTACAAAGGGCTTCCACGAGGTGGCCATAACCCTGCAGCACCGGATTCCGTATGGAAGGCAGCCTGACGGGTACCGGAGCGTAACAAATACCATAACAAGAACCTTGATGGCAGAATAAAGGGGTGAAGCATGGCATGAAGCTTGGATTATGCATGGATAATTTTTCGGATGATTTTATAGCCCGGAGGGCATCCTTTGGGGAACTGGTCCAAAGAGCCGCGAAGCTGGGTTACCGGGGAATTGAATTTACGCCGGCCCAGATGCTGTCTTCCCATCCGGAGGTTTCCGATGAGGAGGTAGGGCTGGTCAGGGAAGTTTTAGGGAAATACCATATGGAACCCTTTTGCTGGAATGTTTATCTTGATACCGGCGCCATTACCGGAAGGGAGTTATCGGAAAATGAGATACAAAAGACCATGATGAAAAATTTAATTTATGCAAAGAAGGCTGGTTTTTCCTTAATCAAGACCTCCAGGGACATAACCCCGGGGATTTTTCAAAAAATGCTTACCTTATGCCGGGATTTGGATATGAAGCTGGCAGTTGAAATAGAAGACCTGGAGCCTGGGGATCATGACGAAGGGGATGTCAGGGAATTTATCCGGATCATTCAAGGTGAGGGAGAAGGACGGGCTGGCCTTGTGCTGGATATGGATCTGTTGATGCTTCCGGCAGCTGATACCGGGGCACTGTGGAATATGTCCTTTGGTATCTATATCCGTCCTGAAGTGGTTCTGAAAAACCAGGACATAATCAAAGGAGCGGCAGAGGCGGGGTATCCTGGATATCTTTTGTGCAGGAATGGAAGGAAAGCCTCCCCGGATGCACAGAGGCAGGCGGAACAGTTTGTAAAGAGCTGTAGCCGTGTTCTGGAAAACAATAAGAAGAAAATAGAAAGAATAAGAAAGGGATAGGTGGTAATATGACAAAGATTAAACTTGGTATTATCGGATATGGTTTCATGGGCCATGAGCATGAGAACCTACTGGAGAAATATGAGGGAGCACAGATTATAGCGGTGTGTGATACGAACCCCCAGCAGCTTGAGGATGCGAAGCCCGGGGTGCTTACCTTCGCGGACTACCATGATCTGCTGAAGGTAGAGGAGATTAATACGGTGATAATATCGGTACCAAACCCGCTGCATAAGGAAGTGACAGTAGATGCGGCAAGGGCTGGCAAAAATATTATCTGTGAGAAGCCGGCGGCCATGTCGGTTGGGGAATTTGATGAGATGGTAAAGGCGGCCAAGGAATACAATGTCTTATTTACAATCCATCACCAGCGCAGATGGGACAAGGACTACCGTATTATGAAGGAGGTATATGACAGCCGGGCAGTAGGGGATATGTATCTTATTAAATCCCAGCTTTATGGTGTTAACGGCAATATGCATGACTGGCACATTTATAAAGAAATGGGCGGCGGAATGCTGTATGACTGGGGAGTTCATTTGATTGACCAGATGCTGAACATGGTGGACAGTGAGATTGCTACGGTTTTTGCTGATGTGCAGAATGTCATTAATAAGGAAGTGGATGATTACTTTAAAATTATTCTTAAGTTTAAAAATAAGGTAACAGCTGAGATTGAATTGGGAACCTATTACTTAAACCCTACCAGGGAATGGTTCATCGGCGGCAAGAAGGGAAGTGCGTTTATTGAAGGCTTTGAAGGCAAGGGCAGGATCGTAAGGACGAAGCACCTTCTGGAAAACGTGCCGGGCAAGATCACCATGACCGCCTCCGGCCCAACCAGGTCCTTTGGACCTCCGGCACCGGGCCTCTTATATGAGGAAGAGCTGCCTAAGGTAGAAACCTCCCATATGGAATTCTTCAAGAATTACTATAATGCCCTGAATGGGAAGGAGGAGCTGGCCATTAAACCTGATGAGGTGAGAAGGGTATTAAGGCTTATGGACGCTGTGAGGAAATCAGCTGAGACAAATACGGCAATCCAGTTTGAGTAGGCATGGAAGGCATTTGAATTACAAAAGCACATAAATTATATATGAAAATTTGTCTTTTTTCTGTGCGTCTCTGAGAAACTGGACAAAAAGCATCACGATATAAGTGTAAATAATCAAATGTACAGATCGCAGATTTGAACTAAAATAGAAATAGGAATAAACCAGTTAAAAAAATATAGGCAGTCGAAAACAGCATAGCTTTGTATCATTTAAAGTATCATTTAAAAATAATAAGATATTATCAGGAGGTAAAGTTTTATGAAGGACGGCAAATTACAGATCGGTATTGTAGGTTGCGGAGGTATTGCTAATAACAAGCATATGCCGGCACTCAAGAAATTGGCAGACAAATGCGTGATGACAGCATTCTGTGACATTGTTCCGGAAAGAGCTGAAAAGGCAGCAAAGGAATATGGAACAGCAGATGCAAAGGTGTATACGGATTACCTTGAGATGTATAAGGATAAGGATCTGGATATAATCCATGTGCTGACACCGAACGTGGTTCACTGTCCGGCTACTGTAGCCGCTTTTGAGGCAGGCAAGCATGTATTATGCGAGAAGCCCATGGCACATAACTCAGAGGATGCCAGGAAGATGATCGAAGCTTGGAAAAAGAGCGGAAAGAAATTCACCATTGGCTACCAGAACAGGTTCAGGGATGAGATCCAATCCCTCCACAAGGCTTGTGAGGCAGGTGAGTTAGGTGATATCTACTATGCCAAGGCACATGCCGTAAGAAGAAGGGCAGTTCCTACCTGGGGCGTATTCCCCAACAAGGCGTTACAGGGCGGCGGGCCGCTGATTGATATCGGCACCCATGCACTCGATATTACCCTATGGATGATGGACAATTACAAGCCTGTCAGCGTAACCGGCTCCGTATTCTATAAGCTGGGCAGCTTACCCCAGGCTACGGAAGGCAATATGTTTGGGCCTTGGGATCCCAAGACCTATGAGGTAGAGGATTCTGCCTTTGGTATGATTAAGATGGAGAACGGTGCAGCAATCTATCTGGAAGCCTCCTGGGCCCTCAATGTATCCGAGTCCAAGGAAGCCTCCACAACCCTGTGCGGTACCAAGGCCGGTGCTGAAGTACAATCCGGTATGAGCTATCCGGTAAATCAGCTGATCTACAACCGTGGACATCATGGACTATTGACAGAGGAGAAGATCTCTTCTGCAGGAAATATTGCATATTTTGAAGGCGGCGCAGGAGAGCCTGGCTACATGGAAGCAAAGCAGTGGCTGGATGCGGTCATCAATGATGGTGAGCCCCTTGTAAAGCCGGAGCAGGCATTTGTGGTAACACAGATTCTGGAAGCTATCTACGAATCCGACCGTACCGGTAAGGAAGTATTCTTAAATAAATAATAGGAAGACCAGGCTCCCTGAAACTCTTCACAGGCTTGTGTATGCGATATGGAGAAAGACACATAGACATGCATACGGGAGGGTTCCAGGGAGTGCCTGGTAATATAACAATTAATAATCACTCAATCATATAAATGGAGGAAAAGTTTGAAAGAAAGTCGCTTTCAAACTAATTATTAAGGCCTATTCACTTTCTGAATAGGTCATCAAAAAGTGAAAGGCACGGGTGTAAGTATGAAATTAGGGTTTGTTAGTGCGATCTTGGATCAAAGTTCATTTGAAGAGGTTATTGACACTGCCAGCGAATTAGGCTTTGGCTGCGTTGAACTTGCCTGCTGGCCCCAAGGGAAGGCAGAGCGCCGCTATGCAGGTGTAAGCCACCTGAATGTGGATGACCTGGATGATAAGAAAATAGAATATATTAAGGCTTATTGTGCAGGGAAGAAGGTTGAAATCTCATCCCTGGCATATTATCCAAATGCAATGGATGCGGACCTGGAGAAAAGAAATGCGGCCATAGAGCATCTGAAGAAGCTTATCGTAGCAAGCAACCGCCTGGGAATTGGAATGGTTACCACCTTTATCGGCAGGGACCAGACAAAGACGGTGGAAGAAAATATTGAGCTTTTCAAGGAGATCTGGCCGCCAATCATTAAGCTGGCAGAAGAGAATAATGTTAAGGTTGCAATTGAGAATTGTCCAATGCTTTTTGGCAGGGACCAATGGCCCGGCGGACAGAATTTGGCAACGACACCAAGCATCTGGAGACAGCTGTTTGAGCTTATCCCGAGCAAAAACTTCGGCTTAAACTATGATCCTTCCCATTTTGTATGGCAGATGATCGATTATATTAAGCCCATCTATGAATTTAAGGATAGAATTTTCCATGTGCATTATAAGGATATCAAGGTTTACAGCGATAAGCTTAATGACGTAGGCATCATGGCATATCCTTTAAGCTTTATGTCACCAAAGCTTCCGGGACTTGGCGATGTAGACTGGGGTAAATACGTCAGCGCTTTAACGGACATCGGCTATGACGGATATACCTGCATCGAGGTAGAGGATAAAGCCTTTGAAGGCTCTAAGGAGGCAGTCCTTAACAGCCTGAAGCTGAGCAAGAGATATATGGAGCAGTTTGTAATCTAAATAGCCATAGCAGCAAGAAACAGCAATGGATAGAGATGAAGGAGGGCGCTTTCATGGGATTGGTAATGAAGTTAAAATTCACTGATATCCTAAGGGACGGCACATTGCGCAATTATTATGTGGATGGGCAGAAGCTGGGATTTCAGTTTGATGTAAGGTTAGGATATTATCGAGGACACTTTCTATCCGTCATTGATGAGCTTTCTGTCGAGGTGGACGGCGAAAAGGCGGATGCGGATGACATAACCTTCTGCCTGAATGGGAAGGAATTTGGCATTGTAGAATTGAAGCACCAATTTTCTGAGTTTTGGAATATCATTACCCCGGCAACAATCAAGGTCCACAAACCAGGCGGTCTTACCGCGGGAGAACACGATGTCAGGCTGACCTTAATGCTTCATAGCCCATACATGCCTCTCCCGGGAGCTAAGGAAGAGCATAGTTATACGCCGATTGATAGCTGTGACCAAAAAATAATGGCTTTGGCTGACTAAAGGAGGAATCATTATGACAAAAGTAAAGCTGGGAATCACCCTGTATAGTTTTACCAGAGAGTATGTGTCGGGTGAATATACCTTTGAGGATTGTATCCGGCGTTGTGCAGAAATTGGTGTTGACGGTTACGAGCTGGTCGCAACCCAGATGATTCCGTCCTATCCTTATATCAGCGAAGAATTTTTAGGACAGGTCAACCGGTATGCGGCGGAGTACGGGGTAAGACCCGTATCTTACGGTGCTAACACGGACCGGGGTATGCGCTTTGACAGGGACTTAACGGATGATGAGCTATTTGCCAGGACGGTTACGGATATTAAAAGTGCCCATAAAATGGGCTGTAAGGTGATGCGTGCCCAATACCTGCTGTCTCCAAAGAACCTGGTGCGGATTGCCCCCTATGGGGAGGCCTATAATGTAAAGGTGGGAATTGAAATCCATAACCCGGAGACCCCCAGCACCCCGAAGATGCTGGAATATCTTGAGGCTATTGAAAAATCAGGATCAAAATACATCGGCTTTGTACCGGATTTTGGCTGCTTTGCTGACAAACCCAACGTAGACAGTTATTATGGAGCCCTGGAGCGGGGTGCCAATAAAGAGCTGTTGGATTATGCGGTCCAGTTAAAATATGATGATGTACCGATGCCTGAGGCACAGAAGCTCCTGCTGGAGAAAAATGCTGATCCCCAGGTTATGGCATCCTTCTTTAATATGTACGGATTTTTAACCTTTAACAAGAATCCGGATTTTGAAGGGCTAAAGAAGATTATGCCTTATTGCTTCCATTTCCATGGCAAATTCCATTTCATGAAGGAAGACGGAAATGAAATGAGCATCCCCTATGATAAGATCCTCCCCATCATTGATGAGGCAGGGTTTGACGGCTATATCGTATCGGAATATGAGAACCATGTCAGTGGGCAGGCTTTTGAAATGGTAAAGAAGCATATTGAAATGGAGCGCAGAATCTTAGGAATCAAATAAAGTTGGGATTTAAATTAAAGCAGGGATTAAATAAAGCCGGAAGATATAAGTCGGATGTAGATCTGCTTCCTATGGGCATAATTAAAGATCAACAACGCATGAATAATGGACATAATTACAGATCAATAACACATGAATAATTAGAATGGAGATATAAAATGAAAGTCTTAGGAGTTTCCTTTGGTAGGAAAAATAAGAATTGCGATATTCTGGTAAAGCAGGCACTCTTTGCTGCAAAAGAAGCAGGTGCGGAAGTAAAGTTTATTAACACTATGAATATGAAAATCAGCCATTGTACGGGCTGCGGTGCCTGCAGTAAATTAAGGGATCAGGGCAAGCAGATCAAATGTGTGACAATCAAGGACGATTATCTGGAGCTTGAGAATGAATTTTTAAATGCTGATGGTATCATCATAGCAGCACCCGTATATTCCATCGCACCGACAGGCCAGTTTAAGAACTACATAGACCGTTTTGGCGCGGCTCATGACAGGGCGGCAGCGCTTGCTGAACAGGAGAAGCGTATCAAAGCAGGTGCCGAGGAGCTTCTTGATCCCCGTGTGTTAGCAGATAAATATGTGGCTTATATCTCTGTTGGTGGGGCAAAGACGCAGGACTGGGTATCCTTGGGATTACCTAATATGTATATGTTCGGTATGTCAACCGTAATGAAGGCAGTAGGTCAGATCGACGCTTATAACATGGGAACCATCGTAAATCCGGTTCTGGAGGATGAGTTGATGGAGAAAACAGCAAAGCTGGGCGAGCATCTTGCCAAGTCCATCGGTAAGCCCTATGACCAGGTTGAGTGGATGGGTGAGGAAGGTGTCTGTCCCGTATGCCATAACTCCATGATTACCCTCGGCAAAACTACGGATGTACAATGCCCGATGTGCGGTATTCATGGAAAGCTCTCCATTGAAAACGGTGAAGTGAAAGTAACCTTCAGCGAAAAGGAGCAGAAGAGGGCGAGAAACACGCTGGAAGGCTTAACGGAGCACTACCAGGAAATTCAAGGCTTTGTTAAAAACTTCATGCCTAAGTTTGAAAAGAATAAGGATAAGATTGAAGAGGGCATGAAGAGGATAGGGAGCTTTGAGTCGACTTATTAAGATGTAAGGGTTAGGCTGTGAGGTAAACCTGAGTGTAGATATGTATCTATCCTTATAGTATGGTGAAGTCTTCTGATGATTGAATTCTATTAATATACTGATATGGCTATTGACAAAATCCTGGATAAAATATGGAATGAGCATGATATATCGGGAGATCTTATGTTGTAGGAAGCTATAGGAAACCCGAAAATTGTTGTGTTTCCTGTAGCTTTTTTATATGTTAGATAAGAAAATACAGTATCAGAAGTCAGGATGACGGAAGAACAAAAAATAGAAATTAGGAGGATTGGTATGGGATTTTCAATGAGGATGAAAATTAATGAGGAAATCATTCAGACGAAGTCTTTTCGCAATCTGTATATCAATGGGGCGAAGAACGGATTTGAATTTGATGTACAGCTTGCTTATTACAGGGGACATTTCCTTTCCGATATTGAGCTTTTGGAGGTATATGTGGATGGAGAAAAGATGCCCCAGGAGGCAGTGACCTTTGAATTGAACGGAAAAGAGCTTCCTATTTACAAGTTAAGATACGCGGTTACGGAGTTCTGGAGCCAGGTGTTGCCTGCCAGGATCCGGGTGATAAAAAAGGGCGGGCTGCCAGTAGGGGAGCATGAGCTGGAATTAAAGCTTATGCTGAGAATACCATATATGCAGCTTGGGCCAGAGCACAACTTTATGCCGCTGGACAGTGGAGACAAAGTAAAAGTTACC
This sequence comes from Clostridiales bacterium, assembly GCA_012839295.1. Lineage (GTDB taxonomy): Bacteria > Bacillota > Clostridia > Lachnospirales > Lachnospiraceae > Mobilitalea. The sequence goes on along the minus strand of DUNO01000043.1, from coordinate 69,160 downwards.
GTGATGGAGTAGGAGGAGGTCAATAGGATGAGTAAGATGAAATTAGGCGTCAGCCTGTTCAGTTATGGAACGGAATATGCAAGGCATCAGTACGATTTTGAGGAATGTGTAAAGCGGGCCGCTCAGGCCGGAGCTTCCGGATATGAGATTGTAGGAACACAAATGCTCCCTTCCTATCCGAATGTAAGTGATGAATTCCTGAGCCTGGTAGAGGAATTACGTTCAAAATACGGGATCGGACCGGAAGGATATGGGGCAAGCAATGACAAAGGAATTCTCCATGATAGGAATTTGACGGATGATGAATTGCTGGCAGGTGCAATTTTAGACCTAAAGGCTGCCAATAGGTTGGGCTGTAAGGTAATGCGGGCACAGTATATGCTGACACCGGCTGCTTTTGAGAGGCTGGCTCCATATGCGGAACTTTTTGATGTGAAGGTTGGAATTGAAATACACAATCCTGATACCCCTTCCACTCCCCATATCCAGGAATACCTGGATGTGATCAAGAAAACCGGATCAAAGCATCTGGGTTTTGTCCAGGATTTCGGCTTCCTGGCAATTGCGCCTAATAAGCCAAAATGGGATCGTGCCCTGGAATTGGGAGTAAAGGAGGAGCATCTTCAGATGGCGGCGGATATGAGATATGCAGGTGTCAGCTTAGAAGAAGCTTCTGCTAAATTGAGGGAGGCGGGTGCCCATCCGGCAATCAATGAATCGCTGCAGGGAATGTATGGATATGTACAGTTCAGGTCAAAAGAGGCATTACCTAAGCTGCTGGAGGAAATGAAGGAGATTCTTCCCTACACCTTTGAGATGCATACAAAATTCCACTACCTGAGTGAAGACTGCGTAGAGCCCAGCATTCCATATAAGGAAATACTGGAATGTTTAAAGGATACGGATTTTGACGGATATCTGATGAGTGAATATGAAGACGAAGCGTATTGCGGCGGGGAAATGTTCACCAGAAGGCATTTGGAGATGGAGCGTCGGATACTGGGGCTATAAACTATATAGAAATTTGAAAGACAAATGACTGCTGCAAAACGAATTTATTCTATTACTATTCGTTTGCAGCAGTTTTTTTCGTATCCTTACGATAGAGTTTCCTATATTCCCGCGGCAAATAGCCTGTTAGCTTTTTGAATAATTCCGCAAAATAGGACCGGTCTTCAAAGCCTACTGCATGGGCTACTGAGGATATTGTGGCATCATCACGTACCAACAGCTCCTGAGCCATTTTTATGCGAAATTCATTTATATATTCATGTGGTGTCATACCGGCATCCTCCTGGAAACGACGGATGAAATAATATTTGCTCATGCAGGATATTTTTGCAAGCTGTTCAATCCGCAATTTTTCCATATAATGCTTATGTATATGTATCAGGGCCAGCTCCAAGCGCTGGTCTGTACATCTGATGTTATGGAGAACTCCCATGAGGCGGTAGAGCATGGAGGATATCTCAATATCAGATGATGAAGACCAGACTCCTGAGGCGGCAATGCCATATACTTGCTCTTATCATGTTATTGATGGGATTAGTACCAACGGAAAATGTGAAGTAATAAATGGAGAGTAGATGCCGATCAAAGGCTTATATTCCGCAGGAGATTGCACGGCAGGTGATATCTATGGGAATCCGCCGCTCTCAGCTTGCGGGCTCAGCTCAATCTCACTTTCCTTAGGATTTGTTTGCGCTGGTCCTTTAGCTTATTTTTCACTCAATACCAAGTGCTGCTACAGAAGCAATGAGACCCCTCCAATTTGATTTCGCACCAGCTAGCGTTTCCCGTCCCTGCTCGGTTATAAAATAATATTTCCGGGGTGGGCCGCCGCTCACTGTACCAAGGGTTACCTTGGCAGCCCCTTCCTTATTCAGGCGCCGGAGAATTGCATAGATCGTGCTTTCGTTAATATCCGGGAATGCTTTGTTCACAAGCTGCATGATCTCATAGCCATACCGCTGCTCGGATTGGATCAGGTGGAGGATACACATCTCCACTACACCTTTTTTCATTTGGGCATCCATACCATAGCCCCCTTTTTACGAAAGATGCTGACTAATATAAGTGTCAATAAGGCCAAGGAAAGCCCCGTAGCATAAGGAAGAACGCTGGATAGCACCATCTTATGCAGCCCTTCCAGGTCGCTAAGCGTATGCAGCGTACGGCTGAGAGACAACAAAAGCCCGATTGCCCCCGCCGTATGAATAAAGGCAGCGATAAAATAAGGCGAATATCTGATGGCACGGTATAACGCGGCTACCATAACTGCCAGATTAATGAATAAAGTTATATTTAAAATGCGCGAGGCCACAGGTCCAATCCTCCAAGGCTTAAGCAGCCAGAGGTCAAGGCCAGTAATAATATAGAAATATCCAAGATAGGAAAGGAGCATGGAGCATAAAGGCAGAAGGTTAAGCAGCAGAAGATAAATCCTCTCGCGCCTGTCCCGCATCTTTAGTGCAAGTAGCATGGACAGGGAAGGTACGCGCAGTGCAACCCAAACCAACACAAAGCTAATGATGATAAATATAGATTCCAGGATTCCTAAAGGGAACAAGGAACGCACCCCGTTATTAGCCGTTTCACTGAGCGCTAAAAAGCTCCATATAAACAGGACAACAGCTAAAGCTACAAAGGGCAGGTAAACGGATCTCTTACGAAAGCGGTTTTCCTTCCTAAGTGCCAGCATAATTTCATTGGGAGACCCAAGCCTAAGCCTGGCCTCATAAAAGCTAAGCCCCTCACCCAGGGCAGCAGCCATATTCTCATTATAATCCTGCACAATTTCAATAGCATCCTCCCTGCTTGCCGAGTTAAAAAAGAGCTGATGCATACCAATAGAATAAAGATATCTGTTTTTGCGTTCCATAAATAAACCCCCATAACTACTGTTTTATGTACTATAGTTGAAGCGTAACACACTACTGTTCATAAGTCAATAGTTAATCCAAAAAAAAGAAGTACTTTATACTAACGCGGTGAGCAGGAGTGTAGCTATGTCCCTATGGGCGCAGACCGGGCCTCCCGTGATTGCCTGTACTTGGCGATCATGGGATGTTAAAGGCAAGCCCATAGGGACATAGCTACACTCCTGCTTACCTCATAACCTAAACCCATAGCCTAAACCCCACAACCTACAGCTTCCTTGAAATACTAATATAATTCACCTCATGAGGCTCCAGCTCCAAAGTCAGGCTGAGGGAATCCTCACAGTTTGCATAGAATACCTCCTGTCTGGGAATACAGATGCTCTTATAATAATCCACCTCATTAGTCTGCATGTTAAGCATCATATAAAGAAGCTCCTCAGGGGTGGAATTGCCGCGCTCCAGGATATTGATAGCCTCATCCAGGAAGCTTCCGTTGCTGCGGCTTAGGATGTGCTTCCTGATCTTATACCGTCCCGGAGGGAGCTCGCTTAATTCAAATTGGAGCGTGGTCTTTTCACCTGGCTCAAAGACGCTGTAGGTATTTTGGAAGCTGATCCTGTCGCGGCAGTTAATGCAGAAGTACTTATTATAATGGACATAATTATAAGCTAAAAGCTGATATTTGTTGTCATGTGAGGAGGTCATGATATAATTAGAGCCTTGGGCAATCAAATTATTACCAAGCCTTGATAAAAACTCAAAGGCAAAGTAGGAGGGCTTTTTGATTCCGTAGGTATCAATCAGTCCCACGCCGGATAATACACTTGGCTGGTCAGTGGCATACTCATTGGATATATCGGTGAAGATATAATAACCAAGGGCATCCGCTTCATTTAGCTCCAGGGCATTCTTGCAGAGGAAGGCCGCCTGGAAGGAGGAATTGGCTACAAATATCTCAGGCGATATATTGGAGTTAAAAACGGTAATATACACAGGAAGAGGCTCGGAAAAATGCTGATGAATGACCTCCTTAACCTGGGCTAATACCTTCTTGAACCTGGACGGGTCAGGAGAGAGGATGCGGTAGGATAGCTCGCCCTTATTCTCATTATAGGTGTCAGGTTCATAGGGAAATAGATAGGCGGAGATAAAATCAGGATTGATTCCATGCTTTTGCAATTCCTTCAGGATACAAACAAAGTTCTCCATATTTCCGCTGGTATTAAAGCCGGGCCCCCCAATCCTGGCGGAGGGCAGGTATTTTTGTATTACCTCAGAATAGGCCTTATAGCCTTTGATATATTCAGAGGGTTTTATTAATAACTCCAGGTTTTCACTCTGTGGATACCATAGCTCGAATTTCCAATGTGATACATAGTCAATCCCGAACCGGTTGATGCTGTGCTTTAACAGGGCATCCAAAGCACGGGCATTTCTGATTACCTCTTCAAGCAGGGATTCATCGTGCTTTTGTTCCTTTAAGTTGTCCTCCACATAAAATATCTTTTCCGGCTTACTGCCTAATTCAATGAATGGATAGAGGTTGCTTTTAATTAGGAAGCTTATAATATCATCAAAATTAGTAAAATTGTAGACCGAGGAATTCGGTATCAAGGAAATGATCTTATCCGAAAAAATATTTTCAAAGCGGGCGTAGTCAAATTTTAAGGAATCCTGGCATTCGAGGACAATCTTATGGAAATTGTGGGACAGGATGTTGCGGGCAATTCCTACGTTAATAATTTTTAACCAGGGTGATCTCATATCCTTCTTTCCCGTAATATCAATGATATTGCGATGGACAGTACCCCGGAGGTCGGGAGCTGTAGCATCCAGGTCTGATGCCAGGTGCTCCAGGCTGGGTTCCCTTGTATCCTGGCGTTCACCGGAGGGAGCAGGGCTGCTGTTGCTATAGGCCTGCCGGTATGAGGTCGGGGTTACATTAAAAAATTCCTTGAAGGTCTTATTAAAGGAGGTGGTGCTGGCAAAACCATTATTAAATGCGATGGTAATAACAGAATGGTTGGTATGTTTAAGCTCTTCCATCGCGTGCTCCATCCGGACTTTATTCAAATACTTATTAAAATTCAGGCCAAAATTCTGCTTGATAAATTTGGACAGGTATTGGGGCGTAAGGAACATATGGTCAGCCAGAGTCTGCAGGTTTAAGGGAAGGGGATAATTGGTGTTGATATAATTTGCAATTTTATCAATGCGCTCGCTGTAATTGGATTCGTTAACCGAGGCGCCTTCCTTACTTCGGCTGACCAAAAAATTATCGTTCAGGTAATCCATTAAGGAATATAGCAGGGAGCACATCTTCAGATGGTTATCTTCCTTATTGTAATATACCACCATATCTGTCAGGATGTTTTTCAGGGCAAAATAATCTTTTTTTCGTCCGATGGCTGAATTACAGACAACCTCATAGCCCGGTTTCACCATACTGTGAAAAAAATTAGCGGGAATACTTATGTCAAGAACCGTGTTGTCCGTAATTGCCTCCACCTTATACTGATAGCAGGGATATAGCAGGATAATATCATCCTTTTTCAAAATATATTTTTCCCCGTTATCCTTGATGGATATAGAGCCCTTAATTACCATCTGCATCTGATAATGCTCTGGAATATAATGGCTGACTCTCTTAACATTCATCATAGTCACATTAAGAGTGGTTGCGAGATGGGAAAACAGATACATGTTTACCTCCGTTCTAATCTAAATCACTTAATTAATAAATCTATCTCTGTCAATATAATATCATTCGTATTCAAGTGGCAGGATACGGACAGCAGATCAGTAACCTCTTTCTTATAGATCTTAAAGGCGGGGATGCTGATACTCTTCAAATATTCAATGTCCTGGTCCGATAAATTGCTGGGGGCATCCAGGCGCAGCCAGTCATTTAAGATATTGCCGTGCTCATGGTCTATGACATGCTGCCTGATGGTATAGGTGCCCGGTGGAATATCCTTTAGCTGTATGGTCAGGTCAATGGGCGGCAGAACCTCGAAGGCCGAGGCCGGAAGCCGGAAGGACCGGTACCTGTTTATATCATCACAATATTCCTCGCTATAATGGCAATAATGATAGGCCAGGATCTGGAATTTATTATTGGAATTTGAGGTAATAATATAATTATTATCCCTTGCAATGATGCGGTCTCCCAGCGCACTTAAAAAGGACAGGGCGTGGTAGCTGGGTTTTTTGATTCCGTCCCGGCTGATCAGGCCGTTGCCGCCAAATAAGATATTCACAGCCTCCTCATATTCCATGGAAACATCAGAAATCAGCCAATAACCAAAGGAATCCAGGGCAGAATAATTATCCAGCGTTTCCTTTACAATGAAGGCCGCCTGGTAGGTGGAATCGTTGATGTAATTATGGGAATACATGACGGAGCTGTATTCTGTAACAAAAAGCTTAGGCATGGCTGTAAAATGCTTGTGCAGGAGCTGTCTGGCACCATCAACCAGTTTTTTGTAAGCATTCTTATCCTTATTTAATATGATAATAAGCTGGCCCTTATCGTCAAAGGGGCCGCTTTGCGGATGGATATAAGGATATAGGTAGATGGAAACGAAGTCCGGTTGGACATGGCTTTTAACAAATTCCTTTAAAAGCGCGTCCAGGTAGTCCGCCGGAAGAAAGGTATTAAAGCCCGGTCCGCCAACCTCTGCATGGGGGATATGCTGTTTGACGGTTTCAGCTACAAACCGGAAACGCTTCACATAGTCAGCCGGTGCTTCCACTGCGGTCATAAAATCACTGTATTCCATCCATAGCTCAAACCTCCAGTTGGAAACCTCCTTAAAGCCATAACGGTTAATGCAGTTCACCAGGAAGACGGGCAATAATTTCTTGAGCCTGCTGCTGTACTGGCTCCCCTGCCGCTTCGAGGGAAGGGTATCCATATAATCCTTATAGATCGTAGGGGATTTATTCCCAAGTTCAAACAAGGGATACATATGGATTGTCTGGAGAAAATCCAGGATCCGGTAAATCTTATTAAAGTTGTAGTTGGTGGTATCCTCGGAGGAATAGATATCAATAAGGTCTAAAATCCCCTGGATTCGTCCATATTTAAATTTTAGCTCGTTTTGCAGTATGGTCAGGTGGCTTCGGAAGGAGGGGCGTTCAAAGTTATTGCACAACCCTAAGTTAATCATATCCTTCCAGACAGGAGGGAAGGGCTTATGTCTGGCCGCACTTACGGTGGCAGTGACAGGGGTGGAGTTCTCTACCATGGAATTTGAGTAATTCGGAAGCCGTATGCTATTAGTCAGAAAATCCTTTGCCAGGGCATCTGTGATAGAGGAGGCTGCCTTGGAATCGGAGGGCGGCAGCTCCAGCAGCTTATCCTCCCTATATTTTGCCGGGCTGACGCCGTATTTGCCCACGAAGGAATTCTGGAAGGAGGAGAGGTTTGGAAAACCGCAGCTTAGGGCAATGTAGTTTAAGCTGTGGGCAGTATTATTCAGCAGTTCATAGGCTGCCTGGAGCCGGAGCTGGTTCAGATAATCATAAAAGGTGACATTTAAGGACTGCTTCATTAACCGCTCCAGATATTGGGGGGTTAAGCTCATATAGCCGGCCAGATCCTGGAGAGAAATAGAATTTTGGTAATTCTTCTGCAGGTAGGAAAGGATCCGGTTAATTTTCCGCTGCTGCTTACTTGTGGTCTCATCCTCAGGAACCGGATGAATAAACTCGTTACTCAAGTAATGAAACAGCTGGAAGATATTCGATAACAGATAAAACCGGTTTTCCTGGAGGTCACTGTAATGGACAATGGCAGTTCCGGCCAGGTGCCTTCTCAGGGTCTTGTAATCATGCTCCTGATCAAGGATGGAATTGCAGATTAGCCTCCCATAATCTGACGAGAAGGTTTCCTTAAAGAAGACATAATCAAAGCTAAGCTCCAATATGAGGGCGGAGGTATCGCTTTTTAAATGGTAATACTCGTTTGGCCCAAAAAGGAGGACATCCTTATCAGATAGATAATAGCTTTTGTTATCCCAGGTAATGACCGCGTCACCGCTTAGCATGCAAAGGAAGGTGACTCCTTCCGACCGGTAATAAACAGGCTCAGTCACTTTATATATAATGGCGTTACTATATTGTGAATTCGTAGTTAATTTATACATGGTTTACCTCTATACGTACTTTTTGATGAAAAAAATTATTTATTCTAAGTATATTATAGGTTGAAAATGTTAAGTTTACAATGAAAATATGAAACTTTTTGTAGGGATTGTCTATCCACTCCATTAAAAATGAAAAAACATCTAGCTTAACAAGGTGAAATGCTTATAGAAAATGATGTATTGGGATTGGGGACATATTATAATTGGAGTATCAAATTTAAGGAGGATGTGTATGAACAAAATTAAGAAACTTATAGCGATGTTGTTAGTGCTATTAATGGCAGTATCAATGCTTGGGGCTTGCGGAAAATCCGAGGGGAGCAATGAAGGCACAAAGGATCCTGGGAATGACGTGGCAGAAGACATCACTGGTGCAGCAGACGATACACAGGACGTGGAAGAACCGGAAGACATGGCGGAGATTACCCTCATGGTAATGTCCCTGGGAGCTATGGGTGATGGTAAGGATGCGGTTGAAGAAGGCATCAATGCTATTACTGAGAAAGAGATTAACACCCACGTTACATTACAGTATGTAGAAGTAGGTTCCTATTCACAGCAGCTTAACCTGGCAATCACAGGTAATGAGAAGGTGGACATTTGCTTAACAACTCCGATTCCTGCTTCCAGCTTTTCAGCGCTGATTGCACAGAACCAGTTAATGCCTCTGAACGATCTTTTACCTAAGTATGCACCGGAAGCTTTGGCAGAGGTTGGGGAGTATATCAAGGGTACTACCATTAACGGTAATATCTATGCAATCCCTAATTACAGAAATTTAGCTACCAGCTATTACATCATTGCAAGAAAAGATATCATTGATGATCTGGGTCTAGCGGATGCTTTTAACAATATGGCAAGCTGGTCTGACTATGAAAAGATTCTTGAGGCAATTAAGGGCAAGGGAGGAATTTCTCCAATCGCTAACAATGACGTGGATGGAAATATCATCTGCTTCCCGAATGGTAACCTTGATACAGATAGCTTTGCAGGATTTACTACATTTGACAATTTAGGAGATGGATACAAGCTAATTGGCGTAGATGCAGACGGTAAAGTAATTAATAATTTTGCATCTCCTCAATACAAAGCGATGATTGAAAGAGTACGCAGCTGGTATGAAAAAGGCTATGTTTATAAGGATGCTGCAACAACAGACCAGGCATCTGAGAACTTAATGAAAGCCAATGTAACAGCAAGCTTTGTTAAAATGGGTGAGTTAGGTGTTGAGACAGCCGTAAAGGGTACCAGCGGCTATGATGTTGTTATTAAGAAGCTTGCAACTCCTTTGATTTCAACTGGAAATACAACAAAGTTTGACTGGGCAATCCCTGTATGCGCAACAGAACCGGAAGCAGCAGCTAAGTTCCTTAACTTAATGTTTACCAACAAGGATATCTGCAACCTCTTAGCTTGGGGTGTAGAAGGCAGGGATTATGTTGTTGAGAACGGTGTTGCAAAATATCCGGAAGGCGTAACCGCTGATACCGTTGCATACCATACCTCTGATTTCTTATATGGTAACCAGTTCTTAGTATATCCATGGGAGGGTGACCCGGCAGATATCAGGGATCAGCAGCTGGCAGAATTAAAATCAGCAGAAATTTCTCCTTACTTAGGCTTTAGCTGTGATTTAACTAATATTTCTAATGAACTGACAGCAATCAACAACGTAATCGGCGAATATAAGCCAGGCGTAGAAAGTGGTTCCGTAGATTTAAAGGCATATGATGCGTTTGTTAAGAAGCTGAATGAGGCAGGTGCAGAGAAGGTAGTAGCAGAATACCAGGCACAGTTGGATGCATGGAAAGCTCAGCAGTAATTATTTTAAGTAGATAGAACAATATTAACTAAAATATGATAAAATGGGATTGGTAAAGGAAAAGCCTTTCCTATGATGAACAAAAGGAAGTCAACGTTATGGCATATCCTGTGAGCGGATATGCCATAACGTAAAAATTTCCATACATAAGCAGAAAGCTAGGACATTTCTGGGGTGTTTGCAAAACGAAGTACATGTTATATCCAAGACGAATATTGCTATGAAAATAGTTTATATAGAGTGGAAGCAGGATAGTGTGAAATGAAGATCATTTCACATCCGACATTGAATGGCCTAGCGGCCAAATGATCGCTAATGTGAAATACAGAGTATTTCACATCCGACATTGAGTGACCTAATGGTCAAATGTTCGTTAGCATGAAAGGAGACTGGGTCGTGAAAAAAGTTAATTTATTAAGTATTATATTTAAAGGAAAATTGCCGATTGACATAATCATATTAGCCGTTGTTACTGTGCTATGTTACATCACTCCTTTTGCATCCTATACATATAAAAGAGTGGTATATACGATATCAGGAATTGAATTCTTGTTTGGAAAAACAATTATGGGAGGGCAGCTTGCGGTAAGTCCTGCCTGGACTATGTGGGCAGAGCTTGTCGTCATCATATTGCTGGTTGTATTTGCCCTTGTATTTTCCAGGCTAAAGCCCAGATGGGGAGGCTTAAGTATTCTCCTCCTGGGAGTGTTGTTTGTAGTAATCAACCTGATATTTTCAAATTCAGTGCCGGGAATTCTCGAAAAGGCAAAAAACGTTAAGGTAGCCTATGGCTCCATTATTTTCATGGTTATTGGAATTGCAATCATAGCCAGGGGCTTTTATATCCTGTACCAGGCAAAGGCTGTTACTGCCCTTGACTTTATGGTATTGCCGGGACTTCTGTATGTCATTATTAATAATTACCTTCCAATGGTGGGTATTTTGCTTGCCTTTAAGAAGATTGACTTTTCCGTGGGTATATGGAAAAGCGGCTGGATAGGCTTTGAGAATTTTAAATATTTATTTGCGACAAGTGATGCCTTTGTCATTACCAGGAATACCCTTCTGTATAACCTGACCTTTATAATTGTCGGTAATGTATTAGGTATTGTTGTAGGTATCTGCTTAAGCGAGGTTTTCTCTAAAAAGCTGCAGAAGCTCTTCCAGACAACGATCCTGCTTCCCCAGCTGATCTCAATGATTATCGTTGCCTATATCGTATATGGATTCTTGAGCAACGAAGCGGGATGGATCAATAATGCCATATTAGGGAAGGACAATGCGGTTAACTTCTATGCCACAAAGGCATATTGGCCTTTTATCCTGGTGTTCGTTAACTCCTGGAAGGGTCTGGGCTATAGCTCCATCATCTTTATGTCCTCCATTATAGGTATTGACAAGAGCTTATATGAGGCTTCCTATGTGGATGGCTGTAACCGCTGGAAGCAGATCATTAACATCACCCTGCCTTTATTAAAACCTACGATCATCACCCTGGTACTGATCCAGGTGGGAAGAATCTTCTATTCAGACTTTGGTCTGTTTTATCAGGTTCCGATGGATTCCGGTTCCCTGTATGGAGTAACACAGACAATTGATACCTATGTTTACCGTGGTTTGATGAAGACGAACAATATTTCAATGGCATCAGCGGCAAGTGCATATCAGTCTATCGTAGGCTTTGTCCTTATTATGATAGTAAACCGGATTGTAAGTAAGGTTGACAAAGATAGTGCATTATTCTAAGAGGAGGGAATAAAGTGGAAACAGGTGTAAAAGGAACAGGGGAAAAGATTTTCCAAATTATAATAGTAGTTTTTCTGGCAATTTTAGCACTGATGGCAGTTCTTCCTTTCGTGCTGCTGATCTCTTCATCCGTTACAAATGAAAAGTCACTGCTGGCAGATGGATATCATTTTATTACAACGGACTTTAGTGGCTATGCATATGTCTATCTATTTATTACAAACGGGGCTAAGATCATGAGGTCCTATGGCATTACCTTCTTTATCACAATTGTAGGAACCTTGATCAGCTTAATTATCGGTCCTTTGCTGGCTTATCCCATGTCCAGAAAGGATTATCCAAGAAAGAAAATCGTTACTATGCTGGTGGTGTTCACAATGCTTTTTAACGGAGGAGCCGTTCCGTCTTACCTGATGTGGACCCAGATTTTCCATATCAAGAATACGCTCATCGCCTTGATCCTCCCCAACTTAGTGTTTAACGGGTTTTATATTATGCTTTATAAGACTAATTTTGCTACCAATATCCATCCGGCCCTAATTGAGGCCGCTAAGATTGACGGAGCCGGAGAATTCTATATCTACCGGAAGATCGTGCTGCCTTTGTCCACCCCGATTTTGGCAACCATCGGGCTGATGGTCGGCCTGGGCTACTGGAATGACTGGGTGAACGGTCTGTACTATATCAGCGATTCCAAGCTATACAGCTTGCAGCTGCTGCTGAACAGCATTATCAATAATATCAGCGCTATTTCGACTATGAGCTCGACGAATACCTTGGGTGTATCGGATATGCCAGGAACGGGAATCAGGATGGCGATGGCTGTGATTGGTGTAATTCCCATTATGGCACTTTATCCATTCTTCCAGAAGTATTTTATCAAGGGTATCGCCCTCGGTGGTGTCAAGGAGTAGATGCAGGGATAGAGGATTGGATAAGTGCTAAGTGTGGAATTCTGAGAGAGGCATGATTAGTGCCTGAGGAAAAATTCCGGGATGAGGCTTGGAGAGGTGTCTGGGCTATGATTCTGGGATAGAGGCCTTGGATAAAAGGCTGAGATGGAAATTATATGATTATATGATGGAAAATATACTGATATTTGGGAAAAAGGGAGGAGAGACAGGATGGAACCATTATTTGAGCAAAAGGTACAGGAGCTATGGGATGTACAGGAAATAAAAAAGTTAATGGCAAGATATGTGTATTACGGCTACGGACGTGTCTGGGAAAGAGTACCGGATATGTTCGCCGACAGGGAAGATATCTGGATCGATTGTGAAGGCTTCGGAATCTTTGATGGACGTAAGGGGATCGAAACATTTTTTGTCGATTGGCACCACTCCATGGAAGGGGATGGGAAGGGTGTTTTTGCACTCCACCTTCTAACAACAGATATTATTGAGGTTGCGGCAGATGGAAAGACCGCCAGGGGATTATGGCTATCTCCCGGAGCAGAAGGCCGCCGTGCAGCAGATTCAAAAGACCTGGAGGCCTATTGGATCTGGGGCATGTATGCCATAGACTTTATCAAGGAAAACGGGGAGTGGAAGTTCTGGCATTTTAGAATCCCCCACCTGTTATTATGTGATTATCACCATTCCTGGGTTGAGCTGGATAAGGTGAAGATGGGAAGCCAGATCGGAAATGATGGCAGACCCACGGCAGACAGGCCCTCCAGCTATCCGCCTACCTTTTATGGAAGCGAAAAGTCTACGGATATGTTTTTTGAGCCTCCCTACCGCCACCAGACGGAGGAGGATCTGAAGGGATTCTGGGGCAAAGAGTAATCTGCGTAATTATGAGTGAGAAGGATTTAGGCTGTGAGGTGGACCAGAGTGCATCTATATCCATCTGGGCTTGCCTTTAACATCCCATGATTGCCAAGTGCAGGCAATCACGGGAGGCCCGGTCTGCGCCCAGATAGGCATAGATGTACTCTGGCTCATCGCGTTAGGCTACAGAAGCTTTTGCTGAGAGAATTCTAGGAAGTGAGAGTTAAGGAGTGAGAGAATCCGAGGAATGGGAAAATCTTAAGAAAATGAGAGAGGAGTAGGTCGATGAATCCGAAATATATGTTTGATCCGAAGGGATTTAAGAATGTAGAAAAGAACGGAAAGGTAATTGGCTTTCAGTTTGATTTTAAGATGCAGTATTATAGAGGAGTAACCCTTTCTATTATCCGCAATATTGAGGTTAATGTGGATGGGGAGGAGTTTAACAGGGAGGATATCCGGTTTACCCTGGAGGGGGATACCTTTACCTTGGATGAGATGGAGACGGTTATTACCTACCGCTGGAAATATGGCCAGTATGCCACGGTGACTGTTTTAAAGGATGGCGGATTGGCGAAGGGAAAGCACCATATTAAAGCGGTTCAGACCATTGCTCCCTCCTATATGCCGATGATTCTTGTAAAGCCCGGAGAGTATGATTTTGAAATTGTATAGTATAAGGTTCGGTGATAGAAGATCCCCTGATGGGGTGCTTTGGCAGATAATCTAAAATGGAAAGGGCGCGTGAGAGAAATGAGTTATGATATAAAAAGGAGTGTTTCCTTATATAGCTTCCAGGAAGAATATTATCTTGGGAAGATGAGCCTGGAGGATTGTATCCGTGAGGTATCAAAGACGGGGGCGACGGGGATTGAGCTGCTTGCTGAGCAGATGATGGATGACTTTCCGGTGCTTACACCAAAGTTCAAGGAGCAGTGGTTTGGCTGGATGGAGAAGTATGGCACTGAGCCGACCTGCTATGATGCATTCTTGGAGAACCGGATTTATAAAAACCGTACCTGTACCTTAAAGGAACAGATCGCAATGATGGAACGGGATATCAGGCTGGCTCATGAGATGGGCTTTAAGACGCTCCGTACTCTGGTATCCACCCCGATGAATGTCATTGAAGGAAGCATTCCCATTGCGGAAGCCAACGATATTAAGGTATGCCTGGAGGTACATTCCCCATTTTCCTTAAATTCAGGCTGGGCAGATGGCTATATGGAGATGATATTAAGAACAGGGACCAAGAACTTTGGCTTTATGCCTGACTTTGGGATCTTCTGCAAGAAGATTCCGGATCTCTTGACGGAGCAGGCAAGGAGAAAGGGTGTCAGTGAGGAGTGCATTAAGGCTGTGGAGGATGCCTTCCATAACCGTGTGACAAAGGGCTTTACCAAGATTAAGTATGATACAAACCTGGGAAGGGCACATCAGGAATATATGAGGGTGAACGGGCTTCCGGATCTGTTAGAGAAGATACAGAGATTAGGTGGGGAAGGGAATGCCTTAGACTATGCCAGGTCAAGCTTCCAGTACACCTGGTGTGAGACCCGGGATATCATTGATAATATTAAATATATCTATCACACCCATGCAAAGTTTTATCATGTGGATGAGAACTATGAGGAGACCTCTATTCCGATCAGGGAGGTTGTTGAAGCATATAAGAAAGCCGGCTATCATGGATATTTAAGCTCAGAATATGAAGGAAACGGCATGCTTAATGATGCTTATGAGGTAGACAGTGTGGAGCAGGTCCGCAGGCACCAGGAAGCGCTTAGAAGAGCTATCGAAGGATAAAAGCTAAATACCTAAATTATATAGAAGTGTGTCGCTAATAAAACAGAAGAGACAGGAGACCTGGCTCTTCTGTTTTATTGCATCCTGTCTTTATGATATAATGTCGACAGACGTTATATCATGGCGCCGGAGCGAAGCATAGTGCGCATCCCTGGCACGAAGTGCCATATCATGTGGTTTGTACATGATATAACGTAGAGCTAATCAGCATGGCTTTAGTAGTATGCTGGTATAAAAAGTAAATGATATGAATTGCCCGGCTTTGATATAGGGAGAATAAACCCGTTTGAAAGATTTCTTTTACTTCAAAAGAAAGAATGATATAATACACATATAGTTCATAAGTCAGAGTTGTAGGAGCAGAAAAAATGAATGTTCTTCAAAATTTAATGGAATTATACAATCAACTTCCCTTGGACAGTACTTATCGGATCGTTGCAAAAGGAATTCTTGAAAATTTGGACAAAGTATCGGATGCTACAATATATGATATTGCGGAAATGACACATTCGTCACGCACGACAATTTGGCGTATGGTACAAAAGATGGGGTATGATACATATTCCGATTTCCGGTATGCGTTAAAGGCCGCTGTTTCCCAATACACTTATTATAATAGAATGCTTCCTGAACAAGATGTGCGACATGAGAATAATATTATTCCGGCATTTCTCTCAAGATTGCATAAATCCTGTGAGTTTATGGAACAAAAATTAAATCTTACAAAGATCGATGCACTTGCCAAGGAATTACATCAAGCGGAAAGGATTAGCTTCTATATGCCGTTTCGAATCTATTCAATCTATTCCCTGCAGCAGAATTTAGCTATGACAGGGAAAGCAACCGGGTACTTCTGTTTGCTACCGGATATGTTAGAGGATGCAAAGACATTGGATCCTAAAAGCCTGCTTTTTGTAAACACCTTGGAATTTGCGGAAACTATGGATATGTCGCCAGTTTTTTTAATTGCAAAAGAAAAGGGAAGTAAGATTATATTATCAAATACCTATAAATCCAGATACCAATCTTATGCAGACCAGTTAATGTTTGATGTTGAACCGAACTCTAATTCAGATCATGCATCAAGCATAATATTTGAGGTCTTTATCCTTGTACTTAGTGAGGTATACCGGTCACGGTATATAGAATAAGTTGTCCTATGGCAAAAAGGTTTGTTAACGCTGTAAGCATATCCCTTGTGATTAAAATAATCCTTGGTTTCAAATTTGAAACCAAGGATTATTTTTTGGGAGAAGAGTGTCGTTTTATAATAAAGAGTTTACTAAGCTGAGCGCCAGAGAAATTATCCTTTTGTATAATTATCCTATCAATAGCTGTGATGTGCCAATGGAAAACAGATGTATTTATCCTGGCAGGGAAATTGCCCACAGCTTCTGCAAACATAGTAAGTGAAAGGAGGATGAAGGGTATGGATTATAGTTTTTGTATTGATCTGCTCTATTTAGAAATTACACCACAAGGTCCAATTTTTGCAAATACAGAGAAGATTATAGAGGGTATGTACTTGGCAAAGGACACTGGATTTCAGGCAGTAGAATTCTGGGATTGGGAAAACAAGGATATGGAATTGATTATTGCCAAAAAGGAGGAATTAGGGCTGAAGATGTCCTCTATTTGCACCAAGGATAGAGGAACGTTGGCGGATAAAGGCACACATCAAATGGCGATGGAAGGCTTAAGACAGACGATCCCGGTAGCAAAGAGGCTTGGGTGCGATAAGATTATTGTCACGGCACAGAATGTGCCAGGCATTGATAGGGAAGAAAGCTATTCCAATATTGTGGAGGGACTTAAAAAATTGGTTCCTCTCGCTGAAAAGGATGAAATTACATTGATTCTGGAGCCTATTTATGGTTCGTTTTTCGTGAATTCTGCAGAAGCCTTTGCGATGCTTAATGAAGTTAGCAGTCCGAATTTGAAGCTACTCTACGATTTCTATCATTTTCAGCTGATGGAAGGCAACCTAATTCAAACGATTAAGAAAAACCTGGATAAAATAGGCCATATCCACATTGCATCTGCGCCGGACCGTACGGAGATTACGGATGGTGAACTTAATTATACATACCTCTTAAGGGAAATCAAGAATAGTGGATATAACAATTATATAGCATTAGAATATAGACCCACTACGGATAAGGCAGAAAGTCTGATTAGTAGCCGTAAGCTGTTTGTTTAATGAGGATGTAATGAAAAGTGAAGTAGAACCAAGAAAATAATCTATGTCTAAAAAAAGAGAGGTTAATATGATAAAACTTAGAATTGGTATCATTGGAATTGGGGTAATAGCCAATACAAAGCATATTCCATCTTTAATGAAAATAGCCCAAGTGGAAATAGTAGCTTTATGTGATATATTGCCAGAGTGTTGCGAAAAGGCCAATGCGTCCTTTGGCTTAAATGCAAAGATCTATACTGATTACAGGGATCTTTGCAGTGATCCTAGTGTTGATGTGGTACATATTTGTACACCAAATCCATTTCATTGTGAAATGACGTTAGCGGCATTTGAATTTGGTAAGCATGTTCATTGTGAAAAGCCAATGGCATGTACTTATGAAGATTCTTTAAAAATGATTGCAGCATCAAAAAAGGCAGGGAAGAAGCTGACGGTAGGTTTGCAATGGCGCTATCGTGACCAATGTGTCTATATGCGTGACCTCGTAAAGCAAGGATATTTTGGTGATGTTTATTATATGAAATCACAGCAGCTTAGGGGAAGAAGGCTCCCTGCATACGGTGTGTATACGAGTAAGGAGAAAAATGGAGGGGGCGTTTTGATGGATGGCGGGCCACATTCCATAGATTTGCCAATGTGGATCGCCGATAACTATGAGCCTATGAGTGTGCGGGGCGTCATTACAGATAAAATGCGTTATAGTACAGAGGGTAATGCCTTGGGGCCATGGGATCCCCAAAACTTTGATGTTGAGGATAGCGCTTTTGCATTAATAACGATGAAGAATGGCCTTGTGATTTATATGGAGACTGCTTGGACAATTAATATGATACAGAGTGCTCCAGGCATTGTTGTATCCTTAGCAGGGACAAAAGCTGGTGCTGATATGGTTGGGCCGCAAATGAATACCTCGATCCGGCTAAATCAAATTATTAATGAAAAGCAGTCGATAACGGTTCCAACCTTAGGCATGCCTCCTATGATGAATATGAATGATTATGACATTACTCATTGGATTGATGCAATTCTATATGATAGGGATCCAGCTGTTTTACCAGAACAAGCGGCAGCTGTAACACGGGTGATGGAAGGGATTTATAAATCGGCAGCCACAGGTGAGACCATATTTTTTGAATAAAGGGAATAAATTCTGTATCGTATAGAGGGCAGAAGATCAGGTGATGAGGATCTTCTGCCCTTTTTGTGGTGTGCTGTATGGACACACTATGCAAGTAGGAATTGACTTTTTATCATTAGTAAAGTATATTTATGGAAAGCTGAGTAATGGGCTATCAAAGCCTTTACTTAGCAGGCAAAACTGCTAGTTTAAGATTGTGCCTTTTGATTTATTTAAGATGAAAAAATATATGATACGTAAAGAATGGGGATGAGTTGTCATGCATGCGCTGGAGGAGCTACAGGTCTATTACAATAGCAGTAAAGAAGGAGATATTTATCATACCGTCGTCGGAATACTCTTACAGAATATCCATAAAATCAGCGGGTGCACCATATACGACCTTGCGGATCTGTGCTATGTATCCCCGACAACAATCAGCCGGTTAAGCAAGAAGCTGGGCTATAGCAGCTTCCAGGAGTTTAAAAGCAGTATTGTCAATGCCGTGAAAAATTATGGGATACTGAACCAATATGTTTCCTTTCAGGAGAAATCAAGGTATGAAAACAGCGTTACGGCATACCTGGAGCTGTTGGATTTGCAGATAAGATGCCTGAAGGAAGAGATAGACATATATGAGCTGGATAAGATGGCAGCGGTCATCAATGCCTCCAGGAATATTAAATTTTATACAAACGGGATTATATTTGCGGAGCACCGGTTCCAGGGAGATCTGATTATGGCGGGGCATATGAGCGAGATCAAGGCATCCCCCCAGGAGCAGATTGCAGATATACCATCCCTGGGGAAGGAGGATCTGGTCATCCTGATTTCCCCGGTAGTCCATGATGCGGCCTATGTGCTTGAGGTCATGGAAGGAATTAGGAAGCAGGGAGCCGGGCTGTTCGTCATGACGGATGCACAGTATCCGCCATATAAGAAATATGCAGATTATTATTATGGCTTTGAAGGGGCTTTGGGGATTATTGATGATTACCGGTTTGCGATGTATTTAAACCTGCTTTCTATCAGGTTCAGGGAATTATATTTATCCTGAGGGGAGGACAGGCGGATATAGGGTTGTTTCCTTTGGCAGATAAGCCGGGCAGCAGGCCGGGAGATATGGGAAATGATGTCTTAGGTTTATGGGAGGACGGTCCGTGGTAGATTTTTATGTAGCAGAGTATGAGATAATGGATTATGATTTTTGGGATATCAGCAGGGTGAAGGAGCATTTTCACCAGAACCCTGAGATTTTCCATATCTTGGAAGGGGAAGGACTTCTGAAGATTGGTGACAAGGAATACCGGATGGTGAAGGAAGATTTTATTATTATAAATTCCTATGAAAGGCATGCCTTTGAAGCAAAAGAGAAGGTGTTGTGTGCATGCATTCATTTAAATTTTAGCCTTGCTAAGAGGTATGTTGACTTGGGAGCCCTGATCTTTGATTGCAATACGGTACTTGAGCAAAATGATATTACGAATACCTGCCGGCTTATGCTGAAAAGGATTTTCAGCCAGTATTTCGGTAAGGGCGGCCACGGCAGGATTTACCTTACCTGTCTATACTATGCCCTGCTAAATATGATATCCGATAAGTTCTTAATCCCAAAGAATGAGCTGGAGCTTGACCAGGAAGACCGTATTAATAAGATATACCACTTTATTGATAACAGGTATAAGGATCCCATCAGCCTGAATGATTTATCCGGTTATTTGTTTCTGTCAAAGGAATATCTCTCCACCTATTTTAAAAAGGTGCTGGGAATGAATTTCAAGGATTATTTAACCCGGGTACGTCTCCGGCATGCCTTCAATGATATCCGTAAATGCAGGGAAAAAGGGTTAATACATATTGCCCTGGATAACGGGTTCCCGAACATTGCGGCTTTTAATAAGGCCTTTAAGGATGCCTATGATATGAGCCCCTCCGCCTATTTGAAGCTGTGCCAGGGGGAGGAGAATAATACTGCGGATATGCCAGACAAAGACCCGATGGAGATCCAGAGGATAAAAAGTTACTTAAGCGATTATGGCCCTCCCGGATATCTGGAAGAAACGGAACGCAAGTATCTGGGAGCGGATGCCAGAAAACCCAGGAGCTATAATAAAAACTGGAATACAATGATTAATATCGGCCGGGCCGGTGAGTTGCTAAACCGTGAGCTGCAGGAGCATCTTTTATTATTAAAAAATGGACTGCAATACCGGTATGTGCGCTTCTGGGATTTATATTCCCCGGAGCTGCAGCTGAATCTGCCGGCCAAGGACGAGAGTTATAATTTTACAAAGCTGGACAGGATAATGGATTTTCTGATAGAGAATGGAATGAAGCCCTATATCGAGCTGGGGTGGAAGCCGGTTCAATTAATCCGTATTTTAGATGAGTATATTGTGAAGGAAGAGCGCCGGAATGAGTTTTGCACACCGGAGCATTTTAAGAGCTTCCTGTTAAGATTTATCCGGCACTATGGGAAGCGGTATGGGAACAGTGAAGTGGAGACCTGGTATTTTGAATTGTGGAATGCTCCTGATATGGAGATTAGTAAAGACAATTCCGGTTATTTTGAGCTCTTTGAAGCCGCATACCATGCCCTGAAATCCCTTTCTCCCTCCATCCAGGTCGGAGGAGCCGGCTTTGGGCAGGACCAGGCTATGGAGGAGATCAGAAAAAAGCTGCTGCTCTGGAAAGCCAGGGAGATAAAGCCGGATTTTATTACGTTATACTGTTTTCCCTATAGTACTACAAGTATGGAGCAGAGCAGGAGTGTGGCGGCGGATCCGGGGCTTGAGGCTACAAAAAAGTTTGCGCGCAAGGTTGGGGGGCTTCTGGACGAGCTTGGCTTTGGATCCCTGCCCCTGCATGTGTCGGAATGGAATTCCTCCAGGTCAAACCGTAACAGCCTCCATGATGCCTGCAACAAAGGAGCATATATGGCCCACAATTTGGTTGATGCCGTGGGAAGCGTTGATGTCATGGGCTATTGGTGCGGGTCTGATCTGTCTTTTGAATATTCAGATACCAGCCTGGCCTTAAACGGCAGTACGGGGCTGTTAACCAGGGATGGCATCAGGAAGCCGGCATACTTTGCGGTTGAGTTTTTGAACCGTATGAAGGAATATATCATAGGAAAAGGGGATTATGGGGTAGTTACAACGGATGGTGAGGATAATTACCTGGCGGTTTGCCATAATTACCAGAGCCCTAATTTTAAGAATGTCCAGGAGGATACGAACCAGGTGGCATTCCTGGAGCAGTGGCAAATATTCTATGACGTTGACGTAAAGAAAATGGAGCTGGAAATCAAGCATGTCCAAAACGGTACCTACCGCATTAAAAAACAGGGCATTAACCAAAATGCAGGGAGCGTCTTAGATGAGTGGCTCCGCATGGAAAAGCCCGAGGCCCTATCCAGGGAGGAAATACAGTACCTGAAAAGCATTTGTATTCCAAGATGTACCTACAGCAGCTGCACAGTAACGAATGGAACCCTAAATCTCCAGCTGGTATTGCAGCCCCAGGAGATCCAGTTAGTTGATATATCGCTATTAAAAGAAGAGGAATGATTCCTCTTTTTTTATGGTCTTTTTGGATAAGACCTTAATAAAATGGATAAGACCTTAATAAATAAGAGAAAAAATTAAGCTCTTACCAAAAAGGCTGCTCTGCGGAGGAAAATGCTTAATTTATTAGAAGAAATTCATGAATTTATCGAAAGTTATCCTGGTATGGAAGGAATAAAATTATAGGGAATGACAAGGCTGCGGTATTAAATTTTTAACATGATTTTCCAGTGGAATACCAGTGGAATAATTAGTAGCTACGGGAAACGATACGCGATAAGAAAGGAAGGAAAGTAAGATGACAGAACAAGAATTAAGGGAGAAGAATTTAGATACGGTAAAGCAGTATTTCCAGCTCCATGGATCCGACCGTTTAAGATTATTTACGGAGGACGGGGCAAAGACAATTCCCTTTAACCCATCCCATTTGAAGGTTTTCTCCTGGAGGGGCAAGGAGCAGTTGACCAATAACTTTGAGTTTAATAAGCAGGATTTAAAAAGCTGGGAGTTTAAGGATATGGAGTTTTACCCGGGGCTGGATCCTAATTTGTTCCTGGTAAGATGTATCGGTGAGGGCTTCCATACCAGGGGAAGCTATTATAAGAATTTTTATTTATTTACCTTCCGCATGAAGGATGGCCTGATCCAGGAAATCGTAGAATACATGAATCCGATTAATGGAATGGTCGCAGATGGATTTGTCATTCCCGGGGAGTATCTGTGGGATGATACAAAATTGCCCTTCAGTGAATTGGGGTATAAGTTTTAACGATTCCTTACGCCTTAGGGCTACTTAGGCTCATAACTGAATAAATTTGATCACAAGAGGATGTTGCAGCATAGAAAGAATATGACGGTATTGCAGATATCAAAGGATTTCTTCAATATACGGGATAGTGCCTTCTAGATCAGCATCCTCTTTGTGCTGCCCTGATTTCCCACACAATACCATAGTTAAGAAATATGGAAGCACAGATGTCTGCACGGAGGTTTCCCATAGAGAAACAAATTGCCGGCCCGGAAATATCTTGGCAAACCAGGAGCCTAAAAAACCAGGTATTAATGCTAAAATTAAGGCAGAGAAAAGGAGGTTTGCCATGAAATATTCGGTATGCATTGATGCGGTTTTTATGAAAAAAGGCTCCTTTGCGGAAGCCATGAAGAAGACAAAGGAGGCAGGGTACCAAGCCATTGAATTCTGGACCTGGTGGGACAAGGATATGGAGCTGCTCCAAAAAACTAAAAATGACCTGGAACTTGAGGTTGCCACCTTCTGCACCAAATTCGTTAATCCGGGAGACAGGGAATTACAGGCGGAATATCTCCAGGGCTTAAGGGAGAGCATCAGTATGGCGAAGGGTCTGGACTGCCCTACCTTGATTGGCCAGGCAGGATGGGAATTTGACAGCTTTAAGAAGGAAATTACAAGAAAACAGCACAGGGCTGCTTTTCTGGACACGATGAAACGGGCGGCAGAGATCCTGGAAAAGGAAAATATGAACCTGGTGATTGAACCGCTGAACCTGCTGGTAAATCATCCGGGGTACCACTTATCCACCTCCGGGGATGCCTTTGAGGTGATAGATAAAATCGGAAGCCCCAGGGTCAAGGTCTTATTTGATATCTATCACCAGCAGATAACGGAAGGAAACCTGATCCGCAATATCACAGAAAATATTGATAAAATCGGGCACTTCCATGCAGCCGGAAATCCGGGACGGAATGAGGTTACGAAGGGTGAGATCAATTACAGGTATGTTTTTGAAGCCATTAGTAAGACCTCCTTTGATGGGTTCATAGGACTGGAATATATGACGGACGGGGATCCGGTTCCGGGGCTGGTTGAGGCAAGGGAGAAAATATTGGTGTGAGAGGCTATGAGGCTGTGAGGTGAATATGAGGTTATCTATATCCACCTGGGCTTGCCTTTAACATCCCATAATTGCCAAGTACAGGCAATCATGGGAGGCCCGGTCTGCGCCCATATGGATATAGATAACCTCATATTCACCGCGTTAGTCTATGAAAGAATCTTGTCAAGAAAAATATATGATGTTAGTAGGAGGAAAAGGGATGAAAGAGGATAAGAAAGTTTTTGAGGTGGCAGTTATTGGGTGCGGATGGATTGCGGAGGATAAGCACCTTCCCGGGTTAATGGCCAATCCGGATGTAAGAATTGTTGCACTATGTGACATTGATGAGGCAAGGGCGGTGCGCCTGGCAGAGCTGTTTGGTCTGAAGGACATTGGAATTTATGGTGATTATAAGAAAATGCTTGCAGAGGTGAGGACGGATATTATACATATTGCGACACCAAATCCGCTGCATTGTGAGATGACGGCTGCGGCACTGGAGGCGGGCAACCATGTCCTTTGTGAAAAGCCCATGGCAACCACCAAGGCGGAATGTGAAGCTATGATAGGGGCGGCCAAAAAAGCGGATAAGAAGCTGACCATCGGCTATCAGTGGAGATACCGTCCGGAAGCGCTTTATATCAAGGAGCTGTGTGAAAAAGGGGAATTGGGGGATATCTATTATGCAAAGGCCCATGCGGCCAGATACCGTGCCGTCCCCAAATGGGGTGAGTACCTGTCAGGAAAGAACGGGGGAGGTGTGTTGATTGACGGAGCTCCCCATGCCCTTGACCTGACCCTTTGGGCAATGAATAATTATGAACCCCTGAGCGTAAAGGCTCATACCTACCGGAAGATGTCCGGTAAGCCGGAGGGTAATATCTGGGGAGAGTGGCAGGAGGAAGAATTCCAGGTGGAGGATTCCGGCTTTGCAATCATCACAATGAAGAACGGTGCCACCATATATCTGGAGGCTGCCTGGTTAATCAATATGCTGAGCGGGGATATGAAGACGACACTCTGCGGCACGGAGGCCGGTGTTGACATGTTTAATCAGGGTGGCGTACGCATCAACGGTGTTAAGAATGGCAAGCCATATGTGCTGGAGCCGGATATGGGTGTTCCCGGGGCACCCTTTTCCATCAAGCCGGTTCCGCCCATGCTCAGAGAGTCCAGGGAGTTGGTTAAAGCAATCCGGGAAGACGTAGAGCCGTTCATTAAACCGGAGGAAGCCATGGTAGTTACCCAGATTATTGAGGGGATTTATCAGTCAGCTAAGACAGGAAAAGAAGTTTTCTTTGAATAGCAATAAATAAAGCCAGGGCGGTTCCTTCCTCTACAGAAGAAACCGCCCTGTTATAAATACGCCCGTCGGGGGCAGGTTCATATATTCCGGTATGATGTCCTGAAATATAAATATCAGATTTTTGTTTATTTCCCAAAATGGCATATAGATCAGGACAATAATATGATACTAGGAGTCTGGCAGCAGCCCTTAATCCTCCAATGGCTTTGCAGGAACCTTAAAATGCGGTTTGTTCGGATGGGCAAGGCAGTAAGGCGTATCAAAGCCCACCTTGTCGAAGGAGATTAACCTGCGGAACTCCCCGTCCTTTTCTGCCTGGTCCAGGATAGTTTCAAAGAGAGGCTTCCTCACGCCGATAAAGGGCTTTATGTGCTCATAAATATCCGGTTCCAGACGGATTGCGCCGGTTGGACAGATCATAAAGCACCAGGCACATTCATGGTTGTCGTCGCAGCAGTTTCCTTCACTGCCAAATTTCTGCGGCTCGCAGGAAAGGTCAATGTAATCCATGGTACAATTGTCCATACACCTTGTACATTTGGGGTAGATGCATTTTTCCTTGTCACGGATAATCCTGCCTTGGGGGTTACCGTATTCCAGCAGCATATTCACGATTGCTACGGCCTGGTTTTGGTTGACGTCATTCTTTGGCATTGGAGGGATCAGGTCCGTTTCACCGGCAGTGATTCTCTGGCTTCTCAGAACCATTTCCTTTCCGAAGGCTTTTGCCTCCGCACAGTCCTGGTCATCAGGATGGCCGGCGGTATAATATGGCTCCGGCATACCTGGCATCACCACATTGCCGTACCATCTTGCACTTCCGATTACGGTAAAGCCAGCCTTTTTCAGGTTCGGCAGTACCACAGGGAAGTAGAAGCTTGGCATAGTCCCATGGGTTGCAAAGGAAAAGATATGCTTTCCCTTTTGATCAGGGGCATTCCGGTAGAACCTTCTGATATTCGGGGGATCTGCTTTCCAGATGGGACTTCCAAGGCCAATCAGGTCATATTCCTCCAGCATATCATAGGTAACCTTTTTGATAGATCTGACATCTACCTGGGATGCGGCTTCGCGGGAGCCTTCGGCGATACTGTGGGCTATTTTTCTGGTATTGCCGCTTTGGGAAAAGTAAATAATTAATACCTTCATGATATTCTCCTTTGGTTATGTACTGTTTTTCCTTTGTTGAATTCACAAAAAGGATATATTATAATTCTATCATGAGGACATACTGTAAACAATCAACAAACAGGGCCTGGAATGTCGGCGGTTTCCAAAGGGAGAGGAGTAATGACAAGGAAAGAAGAGGGAGCATACCGGATGAAGGAAAGGATCTGCGAAGCACTTTTGCACTGCTTATCCATGGAATCCTTCCAGAAGATTACGGTTAAGAGAATTATTGAAAAGGCCGGTATTAACCGGTCAACCTTCTATAAATATTTTCTGGACAAATATGATCTGAGGGATTATTACCTGGGACAGATCCTGGAGGAATTTAAGCAGGAGAAAAACTATGATTTCATCAAGGCTGGCAAAGATGAAATTGATGATCCGGTCTATAGCCGTAACCTCCGCAACTCGGAAGAATTCATCAAGAAAAACAGCAGGATATATAAAATCCTATGGAGCTCCGATATAGGAAGTGACCTGTATGGGCAGATGCAGGAGATCCTGAGGGCGGACATATTGGAAACCATCCTCACAGATCCCTTTTACTCGGAGGAAAAGCTTCCCTATGCCATCCTCTATGCCGATCTGTTTTCCTGTGATTTCATGCTGACAATCCGGTGGTGGATTGACCATATGGACACCATCGAGTTTGAAAAGGCCAGCAATCTAATGAAAGGCAATATGGAAAAGGGTTTTTTTCAAACCTTCCGGGATATTATGGAAGGTAAAATAAAGGTTAAAATATAGACATATCGGGGGATTCGCTATGAGTAAGAACAGGTATTCGGTGTCATTCTGGATTAAAATCATTCTAATCATTTTTATCATACCAAGCTTTTTGTCACTGATCTATGTAAATTATAGCATCCAGAATAACCTCCGGGAGCAGGTTACAAAAGTGAAGAGGGACATGTTGAGCCTTTATATGCAGCAGACAGATCATCTGCTGGATGAACTGGATGTATCGCTCAACGGATTTATGGCAAAAAATCAGAATATTGTCGAATTGCAGGTATCCTCAGATTCTAACGACCGCCAGCTGGCTAAATATGATTTATATACCCAATTAACCGATTTTACCTTTGATACCAGTAAGGTGAATGGCTTTTTTGTATACTCGGAAAGCGATATCATAGACGATGATTTTTTTACTGCAGTGAACTCGGGCGGAGACCTGGTTAATTATAATCTGGAATCGAAACGAATACAAAACAAATTGCTGATGGCGATCCAGCAGGGCAAATTAAACACCGGCCGCTGGTTTAAATGGAAATTCGGAGAAGATTATTATTTATTCAGAATTGTATATGACAGGAACACCTATCTGGGATGCTATATTAGCTTAAATGGATTATTGCAGCCCTTAGAAAAAATAAATCCTGGCAACCAGGGATTTTCATTTATGACTTCTTTAGAAGGGCAAATATTAACCGATGATCCTGCCGGTCTGATTATGCTGGATCTGGCTGAAAGCTATCATAGCATTGAGATGAAGCTCCCGGCTGAGGATGACCGTCAGAAATACCTGTACGTAAGCGCTGCCTCTGATTCTGCCGACCTGTGCCTGGTAGCAATGATCCCGGACAAGGCTGTCCTGGCGGAATACGCTAAGGTAAGCAATGTTCTAATCATTATCTCCATCATCATCCTGGCATTAATTCCTTTAAGCGCGATTCTGGTCCAGCGGGGTATCTATCATCCGATCGGGCTTCTTACCAGAACCATGGAGGAAGTGAAAGCGGGCAAGGTGGATATTCGTGCGGATGAGAAAAGCAAGCTGAAGGAATTCTATGTCCTCAGTACGACTTTTAATGAGATGCTGGACGAGATGCATCATCTGAAAATCCATATCTATGAACAGCAATTAAAGGAAAAGGAGGCCCATCTGCAATACTTGCAGCTCCAGATCCATCCACATTTTTTCTTGAATTGCATGAGCTTAATGCATAGCCTTGCAGAGCTAGGAAAGTATAGGGAGATCCAGAAGCTTTCCCGCAGCCTGGTAAATTATTTCCGGTATATGTTTAAGAAAGCAAATACTATGATTTCAGTCGGGGAGGAGCTGCAGCATATCAAAAACTATATGGATATCCAGATGATGAGGTTTCCGGATGGAATTAATTACAGCATTAACATGGATGAGGAGCTTCACGATGCCCTGATACCTCCCTTAAGTATACAGACCTTTGTTGAAAATTCAATTAAATATGCCTCCGATTATAACGGAAAGACAAAGGTTCTGGTCAATCTTGAGAAGCTGGGCAGCAACATAAAGGTAATTGTAAGAGACTACGGTGCTGGATTTCCGGCGGATGTTTTGACAATAATTAATTCGGACGAGGATCAGTTTGAGGGGGATGAAACATACCGGATAGGGATTCGGAATGTAAAAGAAAGGTTTAAATTGATCTTTGGCGAAAATGCATTTATACATTTTTATAACGACCATGGCAGCGTAACGGAGTATGTGATACCTATCATGAAAGAGGAGGATGCGGATGCATCAAATTAAGGAGGGCGGTATTCATGTTTCGGGTACTATTGGTGGATGACGAGATAATGACGCTGGAAGCAATGAAACATGGGGTTTCCTGGTCAGTTTTGAATATATCGGATATTTATACGGCTATGAATATCCAGGAAGCAAAACAAATACTAAATGACAATGATATCGATATTATAATATGTGATATTGAGATGCCCAAAGGAAGCGGGCTGGATCTGATTAGCTGGGTAGTGGAGTATAGCCTGGAATGCATCTGCATTTTTTTAACCTGCCATTCTAAGTTTGACTATGCGAAAAAGGCAATATCCCTGGGGGTCATGGATTATTTATTAAAGCCGGTGGACTATCAGGAGCTTGAGCAGGTGATTCTGAATGCAATAGATAAAAAGAAGGAAATGGTAAAGAACAAACGTGCAAATTTAATGCTTTCGGAAGTAAGCTCACAGGCCGCTCCGGAGATGGAGGAAAATAAGAAAAACCAGCGCGTGATCGAGGATACAAAGGAATTCATCTATAACAATATCGGAAATGACATAACCAGGGATGATGTTTCGGCCCATGTTTTCTTGAACCCGGACTACTTATCCAGAATCTTTAAAAAAGATACCGGCTATTCCATCAGTGAATATATATTAAAAACCAGAATCAGCGTGGCATGTGACCTTTTATTAAAAACCCAGCTGTCAATCAGCAAAATAGCAGCCAGCTGCGGCTATACCCACATGGCCCATTTCTCAAAGATGTTTAAGAAAGAGGTGGGATTAACGCCGGTGGAATATAGGTTTAAATATAAGAATGGTTAATACTGGTATAGAAGTACGATTGTAAGTAAAAAGTATTTAGCAGATAAGCGCTAAATACTTTTTTGCTTCACAGGGAATTCTCTATGATGGTTTATTTCTTTAAAGCTGCAAAATAGTCGTTAAAACGATATCCTATAGTCGTGTAACTGGTGGAGAAGTTAAGCCCGATTTTATACAATAAGCCTATCAAATAAGAAAGTGCACTGCCCCCATAATTCAATAAACCGCACTGTCTATATCGCCATCTGTTTACGTACAGTACCTCCTCTGCCTTACAGAGTGACGATCTGTTCAGCACGGTTTATTGAAAGAGGAAGGGGGCGGAACGCCAGGAGGTTATTTGATCTTAGTGCTGTTCAACCATTAAATTATCCAGATTGGGAGGAAAAATTATGAAAAGATTTTTCGCAGTGGTTTTAAGTATTTTACTGATGGCTTCGATATTGACAGCTTGTGGCAATTCTGGCAAGACGCAAGGTACCCAAAGTAATGGAGAAGGTAAAGAATCAGGGCAAGGCAATGAAACAAAGCAAGAGGGTGAGGAACCAACAAAATTGGTTATGTATATGGCAGCGGCAGGTAATATGGAGGATGCGGCTAAGGTAGCTGAGAAGGTGAATGAATATATCAAGCCGCTGATCAATGCGGAAATCAGCTTGAATTATATTAATATGGGCTCCTATTCGGAGCAGGTGGGATTGATGATCCGTAGCGGTGAGCAGATTGATGTCATGTTTTCCTTTGAAGGAGACACGAAAAACTATATTAGGCAGGATGCATTAACTCCCTTAAATGACCTTCTGGAGAAGTATGGCTCCGGTATCGTTGAGCAGATTGGAGAAGATAACCTGAAAGCAGCGTATGTCAATGGTACGGTTTATTCCCTGCCATCCTTGAAGGATATGGCAATCAGCAGAATGTTTGTGTACAACAAGGCAATGGCGGATGCTGCAGGGGCAGATTTTAGTAATGTGAAACAAATCAATGATTTAACAGATGTATTTGCTAAGGTAAAAGCAAAGTATACTGACAAGTCCATGTTTGGCGGCGCAGGCGGTAACGCTAAGAATTTTGAGGTCTGGGATTGGGACGTTCTATCAGATTCCATGGGTGTGCTGATGAACTATGGAGATTCCCTGAAGGTTGAGAATCTGTATGAGACTGATGAATATGCGCAATTGTGCAATTTGATGCGTGATTGGTATGAAAAAGGCTATATTGAAAAGGATTTTGCAACTTCTTCCGAAACCTGGACCAGCAGGCTGCAGGCTGGTACGGCTTTTGGCGGCATTACAAGCTATAAGCCAGGGGCTGTTGAGGCGGTAGAGGCCCAGACCGGCATTGACTGTGGTTATGTCATTCTGACGGAGGCATTATCCTATACTTCCAGTATTGTTAATACAAACTGGATGATACCTGCCTCAAGTGTTGATCCTGACAAGGCGATGCAGTTCATGGATTTAATGTATACGGATCCGGTTGTTGCGAATCTTCTTTTGAATGGCATCGAAGGAACCCATTATGAAGAGAACGAGGATGGCACGATTAGCAGGATCGATCCTGACAACAATAAATATCAGGAATATCTTGGCTGGGCGTATGGAAATCAGTTCATCACTAAGGTCTGGGAAGGTAATGCCCTGGATATTTATGAAAAGACCAGGGAATTTAATGCGTCGTCATTAAAGTCAAAAGCATTAGGGTTCTCCTTTGACAACTCAGCTGTTGTCAATGAAATTACAGCATGTACGAATGTTGCCAATAAATATAGGACAGCCCTGGAATGCGGTGCGGTTAATCCGGAAGAAATTCTGCCGAAGTTTACAGCGGATCTGAATGCGGCAGGAATTGAAAAGATTATTAAGGAAAAGCAAGCGCAATTAGATGCCTGGGCAGCCAATAATAAATAATGTAAGGTTGATGTGCCATATTTTGTGCAGCATTGTTTAGGAGGTGCGTGGTTTGGATGTCGCTGTCAGTAAGAAAAAGTGGGTAAAAATTAAAAAGTATTTCCCTTTTTATCTGATGATGCTTCCTGCGGTTATTTATTTAATCATTAATAATTATATGCCCTTAAGCGGAATCATTTTAGCATTTGAGGAGTACTCTGTGAAAGGCGGCATATACGGAAGCAAGCTTGTAGGGTTTGATAATTTTAAATACCTGCTTGTTACAAAAGACGCCTGGATCATTACAAGAAATACGATCTTATATAATCTGGCCTTTATCATCCTGGGTACGGTTTTCAGTATTTTTATCGCGGTGATGTTAAACGAGGTACCGGGGAAAAGGATGAAAAAGATATACCAGACGGTTACGCTATATCCCTATTTGATTTCGATCGTCGTTACGGCTTACCTGGTAAATTCTTTTTTAAGCACGGAGACCGGCTTTATCAATAAGGCAATCCTGGGAAGCTTTGGAGTTGAGAATATCTCCTGGTACAGCGAACCGAAGAACTGGCCTGTGATTATCGTGGTAGTATACTTATGGAAGAATTTTGGATATCACACGATTCTATATTTTTCGACCTTAATCGGAATTGACCGGGGTTATTATGAAGCAGCGGCTTTGGATGGTGCCAGCAGGTGGCAGCAGACTAAGTACATATCCCTGCCGTTCTTAAAGCCTACCATCATAACGCTTACTTTATTGTCGATTGGCCGTATTTTTTATTCTGATTTCGGATTATTTTATCAGGTTCCTATGAATTCAGGGGCACTGTATGATGTGACGCAGACAATCGATACCTACGTTTACCGTGGGCTGATGCAGCTTGGTGATATTGGTATGTCCACAGCTGCTGGCTTATATCAGTCTGTAGTAGGATTTGTATTAGTCCTGGGAGCTAATTTTGCAGTCAAAAAAATAAGCGCCGATGACGCATTGTTTTAAGGAGGCAGATGGAATGGTTAGTACGAAAAAAGGGTTCTATGTATTTGTACATATCGTTATGATCGCAATGGTTATTATATGCTTATTTCCTTTTTTAATTATGATAATGTCGTCTGTTACGGCTGAGAATACCTTGATTACGAATGGCTATTCGGCATTTCCTGAGAAATTTGGTTTGGAAGCTTTTCAATATTTATTCAATGACCCCTTCATGATTCTCAGGGCATATAGCGTAACTGTCTTAGTAACCGTACCGGGGACACTGCTTTCCCTGATCATTACGACACTTTTTGCATACGGGCTGTCAATTAAGCATCTGCCCTATAGAAATGCAATTTCGTTCTTTCTGTTTTTTACAATGCTATTTAATGGAGGAACGGTTCCATCCTATATGATCTGGACACAGATTTTCCATATAAAAAATACAATGGCGGCTTTGATTTTCCCAAGACTGCTGGTATTTGCCTTTTATGTAATCATCATGCGAACTTATTTCCAAACCAATATACCCGAAGAAATCAAGGAGGCTGCCCAGATTGATGGCGCCGGTGAATTTACGGTTTTGAGAAAAGTGATCCTGCCGATGGCAATCCCGATTATTGTATCAATTGCAATGATGGTGGGCATTTCCTATTGGAATGATTGGATCAATGGCCTATATTACGTTACGGACAGCAAGCTGTTCAGCATTCAGCAAATATTAAACAGGATGATTCAGGATGCCAGATTCCTAACGACGAATACCTCAGGCGTTGAAACCCTTGCGGCAGGAATAGTGCCGAATAATGGATTAAAGATGGCAATGGCAGCCACTGGCGCAATTCCGATTATGATATTGCTGCCATTTTTTCAGAAATATTATGTAAAGGGCTTAACGCTGGGGGCGGTCAAAGGGTAAGGCGTGCCCGGAAAACATATTGCGGGTTATGGAAAACCAGATTATGTAAAGCGGGCGATAAAATAACACTACAAGGAAATTGTACTTGGTTAATGGGAGGAATTGAAATGGATAATAGAAAATTAAGATACGGCTTAATCGGATGCGGCGCGATTGCACGGATTAAACACATGAATGCAGTAAGCTTTCATAAGGACGAGGTTGAAATGGCAGCTTTCTGCGATATAATTGAAGAGCGTGCCATCGAATATGCCAGGCAGTACGGAATAGAAGGGGCTAAGGCTTATCAGGATTATAGGGAATTATTAAAGGACGATACAATTGACGCAGTCATAGTTGCTACCCCGAACAGATCCCACAGCTTTATCACGATCGATAGCCTGGAGGCGGGAAAGCATGTTTTATGCGAAAAACCCATGGCAATTAATTATGAAGAAGCGAAAGCAATGGCGGAGGCTGCCAAGCGGACTGGAAAGATATTAACGATTGGTTATCAAAACCGCTTCCGGGGTGATGTCCAGTATGTAAAGGCAGCCTGCGATGATAATGAGCTGGGCGAGGTGTATATGGCAAAAGCCCATGCGGTTAGGCGCAGGAAGGTACCGACCTGGGGTGTATTCCTGGATGAATACGAGCAGGGCGGCGGACCATTAATTGATATAGGAACCCACGCCCTGGATTTGACATTGTGGTGCATGGATAATTATGAGCCAAAGATGGTTGTGGGAAATGTATACCATAAGATTGGCAGGCAAAGAAATACCGGCAATATTATGGGGGATTGGGATCCTGAAAAAATGACGGTAGAGGATTCTGCATTTGGCTTTATTACAATGAAGAATGGGGCAACCATCTTTTTAGAGGCCAGCTGGGCATTGAATATGCTGGATGAAAAGGAGGCGAAATTCACCCTATGCGGAACAAAAGGGGGAGTTGATCTAAATGACGGCGTTCGCATTAATACGGTAAAGCAT
The DNA here is from genome assembly GCA_012839295.1 of Clostridiales bacterium. Classification (GTDB taxonomy): domain Bacteria; phylum Bacillota; class Clostridia; order Lachnospirales; family Lachnospiraceae; genus Mobilitalea. The sequence goes on along the minus strand of DUNO01000043.1, from coordinate 34,694 downwards.
AATAAATTAATCGTTGAAAGGCCTAATATTGACGGTGAAGGCATTCCTTTAATTGAAAAGCCGGTGGATAATGCCCTAAGCATGGAGCAGCGAATCTTTATTGATGCGATTAACAAAGGGACGGAAGTAGTTGTTAAGCCGGAGCAGGCTCTTGTTGTTTCCCAGATTCTTGAAGCTATCTATGAGTCAGGGAAAACGGGGAAGGCAATTTATTTTGAATAAAGGAGTACGCTGGTATAGCTTGCTTTAAATAAAGGAGGTACAAATCTTGAAAGTAGGGGTACAGTTATATAATTTATATAGAACGCCTCTGAATATTATGGAAAAATTAAAGGTTATCTCTACACTGGGTTATGACGGAGTAGAATTAGCCGGGTTTAATGGGATGGACTATGATGGCTTTAGCGCAAAGGAGATCAGAACAGCAATTGACGAGTACGGCTTAGAGATATGCGGAGCCCATATCATGTATCGGCTTTTTGAGGAAAGCATGAGTGAAATTATCTGCTTCCATAAAGAAGCGGGCATTCCCTGGGTCGCTATTCCAAGACCGTTAGTAGAATCAAAGCATGATATTGACCTGTTAATCGGTAACATAAACAGATATTCAGGGCAGTTAAGGCAAGCAGGCCTGAATCTATATTATCATTGCCATGACTTTGAATTCAGGGATTTTGAAGGGACAACGGCAATGCAGGAAATACTGGATGCTACAGACATCATGATCGAAGTAGATGTTTATTGGGCAGCAAAGGGTGGAGCTGATGTAGCAGCCTTCCTGAGGAAACATAGTGACAGGATCCTGTACATTCATCTAAAGGATGGGAATGAGGAAGGCTCCTGCGCAGTTGGCCAGGGAAAGCTGCCCTGCAGATCCTATTATGAATTGGCAGAAGCCGCGGGGGCTGAGTATGTCATTGTAGAAGATGATATGCAGAAGCCGGATGGCATAACGAGTATTTGCAATAGTATCCAGGCTATCAGGAAATATGAATAATACCCAATGAAGGATAGCAGCCTATATCAGAATGATATGGATGCTGCAAGCTTTCGGGAAAGTTTCAGGAGTAGAGTACAGGCCATAATAGAGAGGATGCCCCAAAATGATGATTTTTTCATCCTGCTGGGGCATCTCTTTTACGATTTCTCTGTGTGTTATGAAATCTCGAATCCACGTTTGAGTAGTTTCATTTTCCGGTACTAAATTTCTACAGCCGGCGTAATCTCTATCAGCCGTATTTCATGCGGAATAAGCTTAACAGAAAATGACAGCCTCTGGTTGACAGCCTCCAATATACTGATCGTCTGGTGAGGAACACAAACATTCTTTAAATACGCAATATCAGCTCCAGACAAATGTGGAGTGGCATTCAAGGCAAGCCACGCATCAAAAACACTCCCACAGTCCTTATTTAAAAAGCGGTGCCTTGCAATATACTGTGAAAGGTCCATGTGATCGATTGTGATATGATAGTGCTTTTCCTTCGCATTCGGAAAGATATTCTTTAAGCCCGCCATCGGAGGGTAAGTTTTTGAATTAAGCAGATACTCCGAGGCCGGATGTAAATAATAATAAAGCAGGAGGGAGTAACAGTTCTGGCTGGTCTGAACCAGCAGATAGCCATCCCCCTTTTCCAAAAGCCTCCCCTTCATACTGTTTAAAAAATAATAGGCATAATAAGAAGGCTTGTTAATGCCGTCCTTTGTAATCAGACCTGAACCTCCATAGAGGGGGGCCACCGCATCCGTATAATTGCTGGAGATATCCAGGGAGCGGAAGTACCCAAAGCCGGCGATGGATTCCTCGTTTTCCAACAGGGTTTTTAATATGAAGGCAGCCTGGAAGCAGCTGTCATTCATATGGTTCCGGGGCGAGACGGAGAAATGGTATTCCGTTATAAACAATCTCTTATTTTGGAAGGATAAGCGCTGCAGGGTGGAAATTAGGCTCCTTACCCTCCTTTCCAGGATCTGCTCTGGGCCGATGAGGATTGTCTCTGCGCACACCTTCTTTTTATTAGGCATATTCTTCCCCACCTCATAAGGGTATAGATATGCGGAAATAAAATCCATAGGCAGGTTCTCCATGGAGAGCCTCTTTAGTAATTCGTTCAATATAGAAAAAGACGCAACCGTATTGAAGCCGGGACCACCAACCTGCGCCTTTGGAGCTAAGGCCTTTATGGTTTTCAGGCATTGGCCATAATGGTCTATATATAGGGGCAGGGCATCCTCTGGCCGGTCCGTGTCAAAGTATTGGTCAAAATCCATCCAAATCTCAAAATACCAGGTTTCTACTACCTGAATCCCATATCTGTGTATGCAGTGCTTCAGGAAGGGCTGCAGCTTCTCTAAATTTCTGGTATAGGGCATGCCCTCATCCGCTCCTATAAAGTCAGCCAGAGGGCTGAGAGCAAAGGACAATCTTTTAGGCTTATTACCAATTTCGATAAAAGGAGTGAGCTTTAGCTCTAAAAAGTAATCCAATAAGGTATCCGCATGTTGAAAATTATATTTATCCGTCTGGGGAACCTGGGAAATAACAGTATCATCCAAAATCCCATGGAACCGTACATATTGAAAATGCAGCCGGGACTGCAAATCTGCTACCTGGACATGGAACTGATACATCAGGCAGTCGGACAGCAGGCCAATATTTAAAATAGAAGCACAGGCAGGGAAAGCACGGTGGGAAGGAATGGTGCTTAAGGGCAGTACCTCGGAATGGAAGGCGTTTTCCGCAGTCGGAGCCAAAAGGCCGAGGAGCTGTTCATAATGCTTCAGGCTCTGCAGGGAGGTGTCAGGATCCTGGTTCTGTGCCACGGGCTTTATGGCCGCCCTTTGGGAGGCTATGTATCTTTTTCGGTACTCATTCGGTGTAGTATGTTTATACTGCCGAAAAACCCTGTTAAAAGAGTACAGGTTGGGGAAGCCATTCTGAAATGCAATCTGGGTAATGGAAAGGTCACTGTATTGGAGCTGGCCCAGGGCATGCTGTAAACGGACATAATTTAAATACTCCAGAAAGGTCATTTGAAAATGCTGCCGGAAAAAACGGGAGCAATGCTGGGGGCTTACATAAAGGTGCCTGGCCATATCGGACTGGGTTATATTTAAGCTGTAATTTTTATTTACAAAACTGGCTATTGCGCGGATACGGTCCGAATGCTTATGGGAGGATACCACATGCTCTTCTGCCATGACAGTAAAATTCTTGTCCAATTCATGCAGCAGCTCATAAGATAAGCTCATAATAAAATAATGGTTAGGAGTATCAGTGAAAAAGTGAAGACTAATGTCCATCAGCAAACGGATTAAATTGTCATAGGATTCCTCAGGAAAACAGCAGGAATTTACAAGGAAGCGGAATGGATAGGCAGGGATATACTGTGACATGAATTCCGGGGCAAAGGATACCATCAAAAGGCAGCTCTTAGCATAAATATTGCCCCTGCCTGCCGGCATGTGGTCCATGAAATAAACATCCCCGGTTTTTAGGATAAAACGGTCCGCGTCATGGGATAATTCAAACTTACCTTCTAGAACAACGAAAAAAGTGTAGTTGTTATGATTTAAGTCAATTGTCTCCTGAGTAGAAATTAATTGGGCATCCAAAACCGGAAGTGTATTTTCTGATTTGTTCATTTTGATATACCTCTCTGCATGGTATTGATAGTTGTATGGTTAAAAGGTTCAATAATGCATCTCGATTTTGAATTAATTTAGTAAAAAGGTATATTGTGAGGAGGGCGGTTCAAAATCAATGATTCTTGATAGGGGATACTGGTAAAATACAATTAGAAAATGTAATCGATTTCATTTATTATGATTCTATCATATTTTAAGGGAGTGGGAAAGAGATTTCAAAGAAAAAGCAAAAAGGAAGTTAATTTAAGGAAGCGGCAGAACCCAAAAACGTAATTGGGGCGGGCAATTTATAATTGCCAAAAAAGAAGAGGAAAAGGAGAAGAGATTATGAAAAGAAAAGCATGGAAACTGATTGCCGGGTGTTTAGTAACCGTAATGATTTTTGCTTCCCTGGCCGGATGTGCAAACAAAGAGCCGGCACAAACATCAGGTGACGCGAACACCGATGCGGTAACACCGGAGGGGAAGGATGCGGTTGTGGAAACGGTTAAGGGAGGCGAGGATGCTTCCGGTGGAACAACGGATGTGGAGCCAACTGGAATTCAGGCGGGAACCTCTTTCCGCTTCTGGACAAACTACGATCTTCCGGTATACCTTCCATGGATTGATAACCGGGGCACCGCACTTTGCCTCCAGGTATATGACAATTTGTTAGTGAAATACAAGGGTAACTCAGATGACATCAGATGTAATATTGCTGAAAGCTATACAATTTCCGAGGACGGTCTGGTATATGATTTTATTCTTAAGAAGGATGTGTATTTTACAAATGGGAACCAGGTAACCTCCAAAGATTTTATCGCAACCTGGGATGCCGTGACAAAATACCAGCCCCGTGGAGTGGCAAATGTAAAGAGCTATGAAGCTAAGGGTGATTATGAACTTGTTGTAACCTTGAATGCTCCTTCCGCTTCCTTCCTGTACGAATTACCGACACAATCCGTATACGGTGTGGTAGACCATACTTTGATAGAAAAGTACGGTATGGAAGATAACAGAGCGGCAGTCGGATGCGGACCTTATTACATAGAATCTTATGTATCAGGAGAGAAGTTTGTATTAAAAGCAAATCCGAATTACCATAACCCGGAGAGGGCTCCCCACATTGAAACCTGTGAGGTGGTTATCATCCCGGATGTAAATACCGCAATGCTTGCACTTGAAAATGGGGAAATTGACTGTATGAATACAGTTAATATTGAGGTTTATAATACTCTGGTTGATATGGGATGGGATATCCATATCGTGGAAGACCGTGTGAACCCTTTCTGGCTGAATGTGCGCCAGGTTGATCTTTTTAAAGACATTAGAGTCCGTGAGGCCTTGGCCCATATGATTGACTGGCAGGCGGTTACGGATCTGGTTTACGACGGCATGTATCCTGTTGCCGGTAGCTATTGGGGAGATGGTGTGGGATCCTATCCTTATTCAGATAAATATACCTATGATCCGCAGCTGGGCATCAAGATGCTGCAGGATGCAGGCTATAAGCTGGAGGATATTAAATTTACCATTCTGGCAGACCCTGACTTTACGGATATGGAGGTTGCCATTGTATCCCAGTTAAATGAGCTTGGGCTGGTTAATGTCGATACGGTTACCTATGATGGAGCTACCTGCTATGGCATGTTAAAATCCGGTACTTACGAAGTGTTCCCCTGCCACAATGGCTATGGTCTGGAATCACCTCTGACGCCCTTTACTATGGGAATGCTGGAAAACGGAACACAGCCGGTTATGTTCTTAAAAGAAGCAAATCCTGAGGCATTTGAGAAGGCCATGGAGCTTTATAACAGTGCAAACACTGCGGCTACCTGGGATTCCTATGTAGATTATGTTTCACAGCTGACTAATTTAGTGCAGGAGGAAGTACTGGCGCTGGGCGGAGTGAAGGTTATGCGTTTCTTTGCTGTCGGAAGCAAGTACAAAGGGGTATACATTTCCCCGATTTCAGGCTATATGGAATTTAATCATCTATGGGTGGACGAAGGCTGATATGGAAGTAATTAAATTTTAACTATAGCTTAGTCGTATCATAGCATCGGCGGATGATAAGTCTTCCGATGCTATTCCTAATTAAGCGTGGCCGGCTAAGAGTTTATCCGGCCAGTGCGTTAAATTTATTGTTGTAGTTTTGAACTAGTAAGGGGGTCATATTTATGCTCAAATATATTCTAAAAAGAATATTAATTGTACCGGTTTTGCTCCTGTTCGTGGCCTTTTTTGTGTTTATATTATTGAATCTTTCTGAAGCGGATCCTGTTTTGCAGATGATGCCGGCAGAATATACACAGGTAGAATATGATGCCATGGCAGCACGGTTTGGCCTTGATAAGCCATTGCTTGTCCAGTTTGGCAACTGGGTAGTGAATGCGGTTCAGGGTGATTTTGGGATATCCTATAAAACCAAGGGTCCCGTATCCGGGGACGTTCTTTACCGTATACCCATTAGCTGGAACCTGGCACTGATCACTACACTTTTAATGATTGTGATCGGCGTTCCATTAGGAGCCCTATGTGCGGTCAAGCAGTATTCCACCTTTGACAATATAACAAATGTCCTGGCTAAATTCATGGGCTCCATACCGGGGTTTTGGTTGGGGCTGATGCTGATTCAGGTATTCTCCATAAAATTGGGCTGGTTCCCCACCTTCGGTATGAAGGGCTGGAGGAGCTGGGTTCTTCCCGTCTTTACCTTCCTTTTGCCCTATCTGGCAAATTATCTGCGTCAGGTACGGAGTGCCATGCTGGATTGTATCCGGCAGGATTATGTGCGCACGGCACGGAGTAAGGGTGCAAAGGAGAGCGTTGTGATATACCGGGATGCCCTGCGTAACGCACTTCTTCCGATTATTACACTGACAGGAGGTATCTTTGCCAGTATGATTGGCGGCGCAGTCATGATTGAAAAGGTATTTGCATTCCCCGGTATCGGTTATAAGATTCTGGAGGGGATTAACAACCGTGACATGCCGACAATTTTAGCATGCACCATGATTTTATCCCTGTTCACCATTGGTGCGCAGCTTGTGATTGATATTAGCTATGCTTTGGTTGATCCCCGTATCCGGGCAACCTTTGCAGGAAAGAAGAAAGTAAAAAAGCTTGATGCTGTAAAGGCAACAGGGGGAGGGGAGTAGAATGGCGAAAACTACGGATACAAAAACTACAGGTACAAAAACTACAGGTACAAAAACTACAGATACAAAAACTACAGGTACAAAAATTACAAATACAAAAACGGTTGTCAGAAAAAAAACAAAAAAGCGCAGCCAGGCGGCAGAAACCTGGGCACGCCTTAAGACACAGCCCCTTGCCATGTTTTCCCTGGGAGTTGTCGTGCTACTGGTCTTAGTAGCCATATTTGCGGATGTTATCTGTCCATACAGCCTGGCAATTAAACAGGTTGCGGCGGATAAACTACAGCCGCCGGGGACTCCGGGGCATATACTGGGAACGGACAATTTCGGGCGTGATATTTTAGCCAGGATCATACACGGTGCGCGTACCGCTTTAGAAATTGGAGTTATTTCAGCATTTCTGTCCGTTATCATATCTACGTTTCTTGCCAGCCTCTGTGCAATGATTGGTGGAATCGTAGACAATATTATTATGAGAATTATTGATGTTATCAGCTGTATCCCCAGTCTTGTACTGGCATTAGCCATCTGTGCGGCTCTTGGAAACGGCATACCCCAGCTGATTGTCGCTTTATTTTTCTCAGGGCTTCCCATGCATACCAAGATGATACGCAGCGTTGCACTGGGCGTTGCAAAAATGGATTACATAGAATCCTCTGTTGCACTTGGTGCAAGTCCGGGCTACATTATGCTCCGCCATCTCTTTCCAAATCTGACAAGCATCATCATTATCAATGGTACGGCCCAGATTTCCATGAATATTATGATGGGCGCAACCCTGGGCTTTGTTGGCCTGGGTGTTAAGGCACCTACACCGGAATGGGGTACGATGCTCTCTGGCGGGCTTAGCTATATGATGCGTAATCAGTATATGGTTCTTGTACCAGGTATTGTTCTGGCGCTGGCAGCGCTGTTTATTAATACCTTTGGGGATTGCTTAAGAGATGCATTAGATCCAAAACTTAAGGGCAAGGCATAGGAGGTCTGCGATGAGTGAAAAATTACTTGAAATTAAGAATTTCAACGTCAGGTATACGACTGACAAAGTTATTTCCAGAGCGGTCAACCATGTGAATCTGACCATTCATAAAGGTGAGGTGCTGGGATTGGTAGGGGAGACCGGCGCCGGGAAGACCTCTACGGCACTTGCCATCCTTGGACTGCTTCCAAAGTATACCGCTGAAGTTGATGGAGAGATTATTTTTGAAGGGGAAAACCTGGTTGGAGCAAGGGAAAAGAAGCTGAGGGCCATCCGGGGAAAAAAGATATCCATGATTTTTCAGGATCCCATGACAAGCTTAAATCCGGTGTTCCGGGTAGGGGAGCAGATTGCCGATGTCATTAAATTCCATGATAATAAACTCAGCCATGGGGAGGTTGCAGAAAAAGTAGATGATATCTTAAAGATGGTTGGAATTCCGGCCTCCAGAAAAGGCGAATATCCCCACCAATTCTCCGGAGGTATGAAACAGCGTGTCATGATTGCGATCGCAATCGCATGCAACCCTGACCTGCTGATTGCAGATGAGCCTACTACTGCGCTGGATGTAACAATTCAGGCCCAGGTTATTAAAATGATGAGAAGCCTCCAGAAGGAGCTTGGTTCCTCAGTTCTTCTTATTACACATGATTTGGGGATTGTAGCAAATTTCTGTGACAAGGTTGCCATTATGTATGGTGGGGAAATCGTAGAAAATGGAACCCTGGAGGAGGTATTTGATAAAAGCCGCAAGCATCATCCTTATACGGAGGGACTGTTTGCATCCCTTCCGGATATCACGACACGTACAGAGCGTTTGACACCAATCAAGGGTCTGACACCCCATCCTTCTGAATTACCGGAAGGCTGCAAGTTCCATCCCCGCTGTCCTTATTGTATGGACGTTTGCAGGAGCGGCGGCAATCCGCCCCAGCACCAGAATGGAACCCATATGATTCAATGTCATTTGTTTAGCTAAATTTGCAGTCTTAGGTAGAATGGAGGATTAATATGAGCGGCAAGGTATTGCTGGAATGTGTAAATTTAAAAAAGTATTTTGATACGCCGGGGGGAACGCTGCACGCGGTGGATGATGTCAGCTTTAAGCTTTGTGAAGGGAAAACCCTTGGTGTAGTAGGAGAATCCGGCTGTGGGAAATCAACCCTCGGGAGAACAATTTTACGTTTGACTCCTTCCACAGGAGGAAAAATTATCTTTGACGGGGAGGATATCACGGAAAAGGGTTCAAAGGATATGATTAAGCTTAGGCAGAAAATGCAGATGATTTTCCAGGATCCTTTTTCTTCCCTGGATCCAAAGATGACCGTCTCACAGATTATCGAGGAGCCGCTGCGTATACATAAGGTTTATAAGAACAAAGAGGAACGTTCCAAAAGAGTAAATGAATTAATGGAGATTGTCGGTCTGGATGACCGTTATGTCAATATCTATCCCCATGAATTAGACGGCGGGCGCCGCCAGCGTATCGGGATCGCCCGATCCATTGCGCTGAATCCAAAATTCATCGTTTGTGATGAACCGGTTTCTGCCTTGGATGTATCCATTCAGGCACAGATTTTGAACCTGATGATGGATCTGAAGGAGGAATTTGGCCTTACATATATCTTTGTTACCCACGATCTGTCTGTCGTAAAGCATATCAGTGATGATATTTTAGTGCTGTATTTAGGAAAAATGGTAGAAATGACAAGCTCAGACCGGTTGTTTGAAAATCCGGTGCATCCATACACCAAGGCATTGCTGAGTGCGATTCCAATTCCGGATATTACCTTTAAGGGGAAGGAAGCGGAGGTTATGAAGGGAGAGGTAACCTCACCGATTGAACCGCCGGAAGGCTGCCGCTTTGCAGCACGCTGTCCAATGCCGTCAGAGCGCTGCTTCAAGGAAACGCCGGAGTTTGTAGAAGTGGAGGAAAACCACTTTGTGGCTTGCCATAAGTGTAAGAAATAATTTATATGTGGAGGATCCCATGAATTGGATATAGGTTGTGAGGTGAATATGAGTGTCTATATATCCACATGGGCTTGCCTTTAACCTCCCATGGTTGCCAAGTGCAGGCAATCACGGGAGGCCCGGTCTGCGCCCATATGGATATATAGACACTCATATTCACCGCAGTAGTATAAAGAATCTTTTTTGTTGGGAAAATCATGATATTTTGGAGGCGACTATGAAAGAAAAGTTGAATATCCTGTTAATCACAGGCATTGTAACGGATGAACATGATCCAAAGATGAATCCCATGATTCGTTTTATGCTGGAATCGACGGGGCGTTTTGAGGTTAAAATTACGGAGGAGTTTACCGGTGCAACGGCAGAAACCTTGGCCAAATATGATGCGGTATTTATTAACTATGATGGCAAAGCCAATGTTGGGACTCCTTTTGTAGGCTGGGGTGCCAATACGGAAAAGGCGCTTTATGAGTATGTAGGCAATGGCGGCGGTGCTGTCGTTTACCACTCCTCCTTTATCAAGGGTGAACCGGCGCTCCCGGAGGAATATGTAAGGCTTGTTGGCTGTGATTTTGATTTTACCACAGGCCGTAAATCCCCGAAATTAGAGGTGATTGTTGATATGAACAATGGGGTACATGAAATTACCAGGGGATGCCCCCAGTCCTGGATGACTGCCCAGGAGGATTTCTTTGTCAATATGACATGGCTTCCTGAGGCTCCTGTAACAGTACTTGCTACAATACGGGATGATATTACAGACTATACCCCGGAAAAAACTCAGTCCCATAGGCGAAGTGAATTTGAGAATATTGATTTGAATGCCCTTCCTGGCATTAATACGGACCAGCCGGTGGCCTGGATCCATAATTTTGGCAAGGGCCGTGTCTTCACCACCTCCATCGGCCACGGACCGGATACGTTGAAGAGACCTGCTTTTACGGGACTTTTATGCCGTGCAACGGAGTGGGCTGCCAGCGGTGAGGTTACCATTCCATATCCAGAATTAGGTGGTGAGAAAAGGCTGCGCTGCTGGCCGTATTATCTGGATATGAATTGGAGTGAATTTGCGAAGATAACTTCCTTTTAATGCTCTTTCTAATGCAGCTTCTGATGCTGTTTCTGATGTGATTTTTGATGCTGCGATGGTGGTCATTTGGAACATATCATTTGGGACATATAAAATAAAGTGAGCAAAACTAAATTTAAGTATATAAGGAGAAGGACAAAGCAATGAAAGTATTAGGATTATCATTTGGCAGAAAAAACGGAAACTGTGACATGCTTTTAAAACAAGCCCTGCTGGGAGCCCAAAGCACCGGGGCAGAGGTTGAATACATTAATACCTGTAATTTAAAAATTGACCGCTGTACCGGCTGCGGTGCCTGCGATAAGGTCAGGGAAAAGGGAGGTATGTCCATTTGCATCCAAAAGGATGATTTTGCATTCGTGGAGGATGCAATTATGGAGGCGGATGCAATTATTGCGGCTGCTCCGGTCTATAGTGTGGGTCCGGTGGGACAATATAAAAACCTTTGTGACAAAATGGGGGCTTCCCACGACCGCTGCGCCCTGATCAGGGAAAATGAGCGCAGGCGTGAGCTGGGGTGGAGTGAGGACAGGATGATAGCCCGCAAATATTTTAAAAACCGTCCCCTTGGTCTGATTTCTGTTGGCGGGGCAAGGACACCGGGCTGGACCTCCATGGGACTATCCGGCATGCATATCCTTGGTTTTTCTAATCAGATGATCCCGATTGATGCAATCGATGCTTACGGAATGGGAGACAGGGTTAACCCGGTCTTTGACCGGGAATTCATGGCACGCCTTTATAGACTGGGTACAAACATTGGCAACGCACTAAAGCTGCCGGAAGAAGAAACCGAATGGATGGGCGACCATGAAGGAGTATGTCCCGTATGCCACTGTAACCAGCTGACGGTCAGGGAAGGTGTGACTGTGGAATGCACGGTGTGTGGCATGGTGGGGGAATTGGATATAAAAGATGGTAAAATCCAAGTGGAATATCCTGAGGAACAATTCAACCGCTCCAGATACCGTATCGGTGGGCTGATCGAGCACAATGATGAAATCAGGAGCATGAGGTCATTTGCAATGATGAAGATGGAGAAGGATGGGCATAGGATACCTGGGCTGTTGGAACCTTTGAATGCAATAAACGAGGTTAAGAAACCAGTTTAATGAAAAGCTTTCTATCTCAAATCAGATAAAGTTTTTGTACATCCCATGGTGGCAAACAGCCAAGCAGACGTATCATACGTAACTGTTTGGCTGTTTGCCGCTCTATAGGCCGTATTCGAAAGCTTATTCCAACTAAGAAAACTGACTAGCTATAAATCGCTGCCAGCTCATGCTTCACATAGTAGCTTGTTAAAGCCATGGAGGCCAGAAGGTCAGGCGTTCCGTCCGTCTCAACAGTTACCCAGCCCTTGAACTGGTACTTCTTCATTAACTCCCAAAGCCCTTTGAAATCAAGGACACCTTCACCGGGCTCCCAGAACCAGCGGGTGCCGTCATCAACAATCTCAATATCCTTGCTATAGCGGATTTCATCCGGCAGTTTAGGGGAAGCGGTATCCTTTAGGTGGAAGGTATTGATCCGTTCATGGTAATCATCATAAAATTTAACCATATCCTCACCGATAATGGCGATCTGTGCTGTATCCAGACAATAGAAGACATATCTGGGATCTGTTAATTCAATAAACTCCCGATGGTTTTCTTTGTTGATTGCGCAGAAGAATTCATTGTGTAACCCGATCTGGACACCATGGTCTACGGCGTAGCGCCCTATTTCAGTAATGACCTTTGCAGCATTGCGGGTCTGCTCCCTGGAAAGGGGGCCTACCTCGCAATAGTTGTTGCAGGGGCATGTGTTCAGATGCTTTCCGCCAAAGGCTTCCAGCAGGTTAACCGCACGTTTGCCGCTTTCCAATACCTCATCAAATTTTTCTGCAATATGGGAGTTGTCAGCGCCGTGGAACATACCGCTTACCGATACTCCCCGTTCCTTTGCAAAGCTGGAGAAGTTCTGGGGAGTTCCAAACAAGGCCATCATCTCCGCCATATCCCAGGGAGCAACTTCAATGCCCTCGTAGCCCGTTGCAAAGTGGTAACGCAGAATCCTGTCCCAGTCGGAATAATAGGCGCCGTTTCTCTTATCCTCATAATAAAAATTCCTAAAATTATCGATCTTTTTGTAAGGAATGGTCTTCCAATGGCTCATATGGGAGAGCTTTATATTTGACATATCTTTCTACCTCCATTCTTTATCGCTTGCCGTCAGCTTATTGTCAATGTAATAGCGGGTGCGGAGTAAAGCACGGCAGATATCCCTGGTCTGGCGGCAATTAAATACGATGGTTCCCTTATATTTTATCTTCTTAAGTGCGGCCAAGACCTTAGGGAAGTCAACTTCACCCTGCCCGATATCTTTAAACACCTGGGTTGCACGGCCGTCGGGGAATTCAGGCATCGGCTGCTTATAATACTCTGCATCATCAACAAAGGAGGTATCGGTAAAGTGGACACATCCAATTAAATCTGCATTTTCAGCAACCAGGTCTGCCGGATCAACACCCGTGATCTTAAGGTTGGCAGTATCAATGTCCAGGAACACCTTTGTCTGAAGGGATTTAATAAAAGGAACTACTTCTTTTCCCCGGAGTAAGGTCCAATATTCATTTTTCAGGCAAAGCTTAACACCCTTTTGGGCGGCATAATCAGCAAGACCGTTGATCAGCCCGGCAGTTTTTTGCAGGAAGGCTTTGACAAAATCATCCCAGGATGTGTCCTTTGGGCATACAGTATGTAAAGCTCCGATGGGGGGAGTTGCTGTAAGTGTTAAAAAGTCAGCACCAATTTTAGAGGCAAAATCAATGGCTTCCGTTCCATAGTGATTAGTTGCGCTAAAGAACATGGCGAGGTTCTCCCCTAAAAATATGGAAGGATCCAGGTGGATACCCACCATTCCCTTGATTCCAGCCTGGTTTAATTGGGCAAGATAATTCTTGGCGTTCTGGAATTTTACTGTAATGGAACGGTTTGTAAGAGGGATACCGGAGCGCCCGCCAAAATCCCATTTGGGCTCATAAGGAATTTCTATGTATTGAAATCCTGAGGCGGATACCAATGTATAAAGCTCATCCCAAAAGTATTTGCTTTCCCTGACGTTCCGGTTTGGCTCCTGGTGGTGGAGGTCAACCATTTCAAAGCTGATACCGTGTTTCATAATTTACCATCTCCTTTTTTAAATTCATTGTACAATAGCTCCAAGGTAATAGATTAAACTATAATAATAAGGAAAAAATATGCATCTATAAGGAAAGGATATATCGAAAATTGGACTTTGTCAATATACTTTTATATAACACTTTTATAAAAATAATATTGACAAGTGAGAAGAGACATAGGATAATAAAATACAATAGCATCATGATTATGAAAAAAGTGGTAAAAGTAGTGTACGGCTTTTTATATTAATTTTAATAGAATGGAGAATGAGCTTATGGAACAGAAACAGATTGGTATTGGCATAATTGGCTGTGGAAATATCAGCGATATTTACTTAACGAACCTGACCCGGAATTTTAAAAATGTTGAGGTGAAAGCCTGCGCTGATATGTTCTTAGAAAAAGCAGAGCAGCAAAAGGAAAGGTATGGGCTTGCAAAGGCCTGTACCGTAGAAGAATTGCTGGCTGACCCGGAGCTTGAAATAGTGGTTAACCTGACCATCCCTGCAGCCCATCACTCCGTTAACCTGCAGGCGCTTAAGGCTGGGAAGCATGTTTACTGTGAAAAACCCTTGGCATTAAACCTTGAGGATGCAGAGGAAGCAGCCAATGTTGCTAAGGAGAAGGGGCTGATCCTTTGCAGTGCACCGGATACCTTTCTTGGCGCAGGGCTTCAGACCTGCCGTAAGCTGCTGGATGAGGGCGCCATTGGCAAGGCTCTTGGCTTTACGGCAAATTTAGTCGGCCCGGGACATGAAATGTGGCATCCGGCACCGGAATTCTATTACAAAAAGGGCGGCGGACCCATGCTTGATATGGGGCCTTACTACATAACCGCATTGGTTGCCCTCCTTGGTCCCATAAAGCAGCTTTCCTGCTTTGCAAAAACTTCCCGCCAGGAAAGAAGCATCAAGGGTGAAATGGTTGAGGTGGAAGTTCCGACACATTATGCCGGCATTGTGGAATTTGAAAGCGGATTGATCGGAAATGTCAATATGAGCTTTGATGTCTGGGAGTCCGAGCTGCCCCAGCTAGAGATCTATGGTACGGAAGGAGTTATGCATGTCCCGGATCCGAATATGTTCGGCGGGCCTGTCAAGCTCTATGACGGTAAAAAAATGGAGCGCATCGTTACAGCAGTAGAAGGAGTCCCAATTAACAGGCTGATGAAGATGCATGGCTGCAAAGCAGAATGCCTGAGAGAAGTAGAATTAGCCTTCCCGGCGGAGGCGGTGCCCCGCAGCAACCTGAGGGGCTTTGGTGTGGCTGATATGGCACAGGCACTGCTGGATAAGCGCAGCAGCAGATTGAATGCGGAGCTTTCCAAGCATGTTGTGGAAGCCCTTACGGCTTTTGACATCTCCAGCAGGGAAAACAGGGTATATAAGATGCGGACAACCTGTGAACGTCCGGCGCCGATGTCCTTAGGGCTGGAGCTCTGGCAGATGGACTGAACAACTTCAATATGAAAACTAGGTAGCTCTCGGCATTCCTCCAGACAGGATATTTACGAATAGCATAGTTGTCTACCATGACAGCCGGAGGATTGTAAATAAACTTTATTTGGAGGATTTGCTTTATGGCAAGCTTTGAATTGGAGTACTTTTTCCTGCCTTTGGCTTCGCTTTGGCACTTTTAAAAACCCAAAACATCCCTACTCACAGGGGGCATTAAGCCGAATATTATTTTCATTTATGATGATAAGCGCCGGTTATTATGGACTAATCCTGCTCCGACGGAAGAATCGTATTCACCGTATTTTCCAATCCGGGCATAGGTACCCGGGTCTCCGAAGGGATTCATCTCCCGCAGCAATTCCTGCAGGCGCTCTATATACCTTTGCAGGTAGGTGCTCATTTCCCCTCCGATCACGATATCCGTATCAAAGATGACCCGTATGTCATTGATCCCAACTGCCAGATGGATAAGATAATCCTCCAGTATTGCCTGGTATGCAGGGTTACCTGTATCAACACCTTCAAAAAACTCATCCAGGGTAGTTCCTGAAAGCCCTGTTAAAGCCCTGGTAGAGCAATATGCGTCAAGACAGCCCTTTTTGCCGCAGGAGCATTTGCGCCCGTCTTTTTCAATGCTCATATGGCCAAACATGGCGTTTTTGCTTGAAAAGTTTAGCACATCCCTCTTGGACATAATGGCTCCGCCAATTGTCTCATTCATGGTGAGATAGACAATATCCTCTGTCTCCATCGCTCCCCATGCCTGGGCAAAGCCTGCCATTTTTGAGGAATTTGTAATGGTTATGTCATGATCAAAATAGTTCCGTACCTGCACCAAATCTAATTGGTCAATCCTCTGGTTATTAAAATAGGATGCCTTTTCCTCATGGAGGGTTATTGCAGAGGTAAGGGACAGGCTGATGCCCAATAATTTGGACGGGTTTACACTGTTCTTTGCAATGAACTGTTTTAACAGGCTGTTTACGGCAGTCCAATATTCCTTCGTATCCTCAAAGGCCATAGGGGACTTATCCTTGCTCAGAAGCTTCGGAGCAAGATCCGACATGGCAATGCGCACACAGTTTTCTGAAACATTGATGCCGATGGAATATCCTGAATCAAAAACCGGCTGGATATAGGAAGCCGGTCTTCCGCCGCTGGAATCTAATTTCTCACCCTGGGTAATCAGCCCCTGGGCTGTAAGGTCCTTTAAAATATAATTTATAGTGGGAAGGCTCAGGCCTGTTTTTATGACGAGATCCTGTTTTGTCATGGGCTCACTATGGAATAATGTATTTACGACAACCTTGCGGTTCGTTAATCGGACATCCCGGTTGGTAGAGCCACGCTCCATTCTCAATCACCTCATCAATCAAATTTAGCTGGAATGGTATAAAAATATCCTGGATCCAGCGGCATAACCCTCACACACCTTTTAAAACATAGCTGGACGGATGCCTGAATCGTATTATAACATTTCTGACCGTAAAAATAAAGTAGTATGACCCGAGATAAAACAGGCAATCTATCCGGATCCGACCTTACCTTTTACTACCCATATCTGTCCGTAATGCTTCTATCTCTTCTATTCCGCTTGGGTACCTGCGGTATGTTGTCGTATAACAATTTTCTATGTTTTGGAGCCGGAGCAGAACATCGTTTTCCAATAGTAATTCAATATTTTTTGTCCGCTTTTCTGTCGGCTGTAATTTTACATCCAGCAGCTGCGATATTGCCAGTAAATCTTCGTTTGTTAATGTCACTTCAACCCCTCCTGTTAAATTGATAGAAACAGTATAGCATTTACAAGTGATAAAGTCTATTTTGGGTTTGTCTACCTCGTAGCCGGTTGACTCCCTGTTTCACAATGAATTAGAATTTGGGCTCAGGCACATAGACAAACAGGGATTTGAAGCATAGAATTATATTACAGGAAGCAAATACATATTCCTGTAATCGGGATGCACGGCGCAAATGCAGCGCCTTTTATGAGAAGTAAAGTATAACTTCTCATAACTTATATTATTGAGTCCCTAAAAGTACGGGAGCAACTGATAGTTGGCAAGATCCCAAGCGCTATGAATCTTTAAACATCCTTGGCACAAATAGTAACTGCAGAAAGGAAACAACAACGTGAACACAAAACGAAATGTAAGAGTATCAATCCTGTTCATATCCATGTGCATTGGCCTGCAGCTGACCGTATCGCCGGTCCTGAACCAGATCCAGGAGCATTACCCCCATGTGGACAGGAGCATGATCCAGATGCTGGTTACCGCACCGGCGCTTTTATCCGCTCTGGTCTCCGTAATCTGCGGATGGCTGGTCACCAAGGTCAGCATGAAGAAGCTGCTGCTCCTTGCCGCCGGTATTGCAGGCGTTACCGGCTTCATCCCATTTTTATATGACAGCTTTGGCCTGCTGTTCTTCTCCAGGGTATTGCTCGGTGTGGCGATTGGGTTGAGCAGCACCTTAAATACGGCGGTGGTCGTGGAACATTTCCATGGAGGGGAAAGGGTATCCGCCATGGGAATGCAGGCGGCAACCATAGGCTTCGGTTATCTTTTTGCAACGACCCTGGGAGGAATCATAGGAAACTTCGGATTCCAATATACATACTTCATCCATATCATTGGATTTGTCAGCCTGTTTTTTATCTGGAGGCTGCTGCCCGATACAGGAAGAAAGAGGGTGGGCAAAGCGGAAGGGATCAAAATGAATGCTAAGGTATACCGGCTGCTGGGTCTTGGCTTTCTGGAAGTGATCTTCCTCTTCGTATTTTCCACCAACATAGCCATGCATCTGAGTGGGAAATTGGCTGGCAACTCCTCCGTTGCCGGAATTTTAATCGGGGTATTTTCCGGGATCCAGATTGTTGCAGGGCTGTTTCTGGGACAGGTAGTAAAATACGCAAAGCAGCACACCATGGCGCTGGCGATGCTGTCCCTGAGCATGGGCTGCTTCATTATCCTTTTGAAACCGGATTCCTTCCTCCCCCTACTCCTTGGTGCTGCCCTTTGCGGAATCTCCCAGGGGATTTTTGTACCCCAGATTATATTCGAGGCAACCTCGGCGGTAAAGCCTGTGGCGGCCGCTATGGCATCAGCGCTGCTTACAGTGTCCTTCTGCCTGTCCCAGCTGGCATCACCCTATGTATTTAACAATGTGTCAAGGCTGGTGTGGGGAAGTACCACAACAGCCCATGTATATATGCTGGCAGCGGTAGGCATGCTTTTTATCTCCTTATTGCTGTTTATAGCCAGGATAAGAAAAAGGCAGTAACATATACTTGCTCCCTATAGGCTATATAGGGAAGGTATTAAGGTATCATACATAACAAGGTATGATACCCCCAGGGCATAAGAGCCATCAAAAAGCTGATAGGCGATATTTGTGAAAACGATTACAAATTATATTGACATTTTAGTAGTTATAGGGTATTCTTTATGATATAAAATGTAATCGTTTTCACCACTAGTAAATTATTGGGTAATCACAAATGTTCTACATAAAACTACAATATTTTTTTACCATGATTTGAAAACGATTACAAATATACTTAAAAAAACGGACAGGAGGATATTTCATTGAAATTTGGATGCAGTTTAGAAATGGTAAACATGCTGACAAGCGGACCCAACTTTATTTACAAGCAATCAAAAGGCTTCTGGGTTGAGTTTTTCAAATATGTGTCAGCAGTAGGGTTTAAAGGAATTGAGCTACCTTTTAATCCTTATAACAGTGACCCGATGGCATTTGAGACGGGCAGATGCGGAATTCCCTGCAATGCAGTGGCGGTACGGTCAAAATATGGCTCACCGGAGGAATTTCTCGCAATGCTGAAGGAATTCGGCATCGAAGAAGTGACCAGTGTCCATGTAAATGCCAATGATGCAATGCTGGAGGTTGTAGCTGCTGCCAGGGCGGCAGAGGATTATTATGAATTATTCCGTGATATGTGCCTGCAGGCAATTGACCATCTGATTTCCTTGCAGGGAAAGGGACTGGTGATCTCACCTACTCCTGAGATAGGTTGGTTGGAAGCAATGTTTAAAGGTGACTTAGATCAAAAATTCACTGATAAAACGGTAGAGATTTTAAGCGAGGTAGTTGAGGAAGCAGAGAAAAAAGGAATCCAGGTCGCTTTAAAAACGGAATATTGGAGCTTGTTCCGCGGCAATAAGATGGCGAAACTCCTGGAAAGGGTAAGGGGTTCCTATCTGTGCCCTGATTTGGCCCACATGCAGATTGCAGGAGATCCAACTACGGTGGTGGTGAATGCACACAAGCATCAGGTGGCTTATATGCGACTGAGTGATACCGCCTTTCAGGATTCTTTTAATAACTGGAAAAAAATCAATGCAGAAATTCCGGTAGAGGGACCTCAGAAGGTATTTTGCGATCTTGGTGAAGGAACAGTAGATCTTCTTAGTGCAGTTCAGGTATTAAAGGATAATAACTACGACGGCTGGGTAATTTGTGAACAGAAGAAGACGCTGGATGTATATCGCGGACTGCTAAAGCTGGGCTGGTTCGTTCAACATAAAATTGTAGAAAAATTGAGATAGGAGGCGGGGAGCATGGGAAATTTAAAATATTCATATCAGACTAATATGTGGGGCCTTAAGGTTCAATATCCTCAGCTGACTAACTGGGACGAATGGTACAAGGGTGACTTCAGCAACGCGGTATATTACCTGGATTGGGATCAGATTATCAAATACCATATTGGTGCAGGCTTTACCGGAATTGAGCTTATGTTCCATATGGAACCCTATATCAGGCAATTCTTCGGGGAAGCAAAGAAATTCACGGAGTTTGTAAAGAAAAGAGGAATTGAGGAGGTTACCGGAACCTTTGCCATTGCCTTCAATTCCCAGGACAAATCAAAATTCAATGAGGCATTGCAGCCCCTGGATGCAATTGCCGATTTCACAAAGGAATTAGGCGGACACAGGATCAATATCATGCCCTGCGGCGGATACTACGGACTGGGACCCCTGGATAAGGAGCAGATCCAGAATGCGGCACATTTTATGAATGAATTTGGGAAGCGTTGTGCGGAAAAAGATATTATTCCCTGTGTACATACGGAATTCTGGGGTTCTATCAATAAGGATGAGCTGGAGAGATATATTGAGCATATTGACCAGAAATATGTGGGCTTCTGCCTGGATACGGCACAGGTATCAATCCTTGGCTTTGATGTAGTAAAGTTCTACGATACCTACCATGATTTTGTAAAGTACTTCCACTTAAAGGATACCACCTTCCCCAATTCACCGGATGAATTAAGGCTATGTGCGGGTGCTGAATTCCAGGATAACGGTGACCGTTGGTTCTGGGAGCTGGGTTCTGGGGCAGTTGATTTTGTAGGCCTGTGGAAGCTGTTAAAGAAATATGAATACAAGGGCTGGATTGGGCTGGAGACTGATGGAACGCCGGATCCCATGGCAACCATGCTGCTGTCAAAATACTATATTAACCACGTATTACACCCTATTTACGAATAAAGAACATAAAAAACAGAAAGGCATGGTATAGCAATGAGAAAAGTGAAAGTCGGCATAATCGGCTGTGGAGTTATTTGCCAGACCTATATGAGAAATCTTACAACGCTCTTTGAGAACCTGGAGGTAGTTGCAGTAGCGGATATGTTTCTGGAGAAAGCGCAGGAGGTAGCAGGGCAGTTTAATGTTCCTAAGGCTTGTACCGTGGATGAGCTGCTGGCAGACCCGGAGGTGGAGCTTGTCGCAAACCTGACGATTCCCAAGGCCCATAAGGAGATTAATATGAAAGCCCTGGAGGCAGGCAAGCATGTGTACTGCGAAAAGCCCCTGGCTATGACCCTGGAGGATGCTAAGGAACAGATTGAACTGGCGAAGGAGAAGAACCTGCTGCTGGGCTGTGCTCCGGATACCTTCCTGGGTGCCGGGCTGCAGACCTGCAGGAAGGTCATTGAAGAGGGCTGGATCGGAAAGCCCCTTGGAGCCACCGTTAATTTAGTGGGACATGGACATGAGACCTGGCATCCTGCACCGGAATTCTATTATAAGGAGGGCGCAGGCCCCATGCTGGATATGGGACCTTACTATATTACGGCATTGGTTTCCTTACTGGGGCCCATTGATAAGATTTACTGCCTTGCAAAGAAATCCTTTGATAAGCGTGTCATTACCAGCAAGGCCCAGAGAGGGAAAGAAATTGACGTGGATGTGATGACACACTATGCCGGAATTATGGAATTCAAAAACGGGGTGGTTGTCAACATTAATATGAGCTTTGATGTATGGCTGTCCAACCTACCCCAGTTTGAGATCTTCGGATCGGAGGGAACCCTGGTGGTGCCGGATCCCAACATGTTCGGAGGCCCCGTAAAGCTGTTAAGGGGTAACAGCATGGTGGACAGCGTGGAAGGGATGGATGTTGGGGAAGCGGTAGAGAAGATCCATTCCCAGGAGATGTATGAATTCTTCAAGGAGGTTCCGCTGCTCTATAATAAATCGGAGGATAACATGCGGGGGCTGGGTCTCCTTGACATGGCCTACTCCATCGTCAGCGGCAGGAGCCATAGGACAAATACAGACCTGGTTTACCATGTCACGGAAGCATTATTAAGCTTTGACGTGGCCGCGAAGACAGGCAAGGTCTATAAGATGAAATCCACCTGCAGGCAGCCAAAACCGATTCCTACGGGGTTGAAAAACGGAACCTTGGATTAACGGGGGCTTGAAACAAGGAGAAGGATATGGAGAAACAGCTCTTACTGAAAATGAACGATATCACCAAAAGATTTTCATCAACAGTGGCTCTTTCAAATGTTTCAATTGAATTTAACCGCGGTGAAATCCGTGGTTTGATTGGTGAAAATGGTTCCGGCAAATCAACTCTATCAAATGTTATTGCGGGTGTTTTTGCCCCGGACAGCGGTTCTATGGAATGGATGGGGCAGCCTTACAACCCCCATTCCATGATGGATTCCAGCGCCAACAAGATCTGTATGATCGTGCAGGAGATGGCAACCATCAACAATCTTACAGTTGCTGAAAATATGTTTTTGGGGAATGAGAAGCAGTTTTCAAAAAACGGTATCATTGACCGCAAGGCCATGAGGGCAGAAGCAAAAAAGGCATTACAGCAGATTGGGATTGATTTTATTGATCCCTCTGCAGTGATTAATACAGTGTCCTTTGAAAATAGAAAATTAATTGAAGTAGCCAGGGCGATTTACCGGGATCCGGAGCTGCTGATTGTGGATGAGACGACAACAGCCCTGTCACAGGCCGGAAGGGATACCCTCTATAGGGTGATGCATGGGCTTTGTGCGAAGGACAAGGCGGTTATCTTTATTTCCCATGACCTGGAAGAATTAATGCAGCATTCGGACAGCGTTTCCGTTATGAGGGACGGCGTATATGTAAAGACAGTGGAACGAAGGGAGCTAAATACGGATCTTCTAAAGACACTGATGATTGGCCGTGAGCTTGGGGAGCATTATTACCGCTCCGATTATGACCATACCTGGGGCGGTGAGGTGGTTTTAAAACTGGAGGATGTATGCTTTGAAAGGGAAGTGCGCCATGTTTCCTTCGAGCTGCACAAAGGTGAGATTCTGGGGCTGGGCGGACTTACGGACTGCGGCATGCACGAGCTTGGCAGAATTATCTTTGGCGTGCAAAAACCGGATAAGGGAACGGTCAGCCTGAGCCGGAAGGGCTTGAAAATCAGCTCTCCCCGTGTGGCAATTGCTAATAAAGTGGCATACATATCAAAAAACCGGGACCAGGAAGCCCTGCACTTAAGTGCATCCATTAAGGAAAATATCTGTCTTCCTTCCTATGACAAGATCAAAAAGGGGTTTATGATCGCGGAGTCAAAGGAAAAGTCACTAAGCTCTGAGATGGCAAAGCTGCTGGAGGTGAAAATGAGCGGCATTAACCAGCTTGTCATGAATCTCAGCGGAGGCAACAAGCAGAAGGTAGCAATTGCAAAATGGCTTGGGAATGATTCTGAAATCCTGATCCTGGACTGCCCGACAAGAGGAATTGACATCGGTGTTAAGGCGGCTATCTACCGGCTGATGGAAAAGTTAAAATCGGAAGGGAAATCCATCCTGATGATTTCTGAGGAGCTTCCGGAGCTGATCGGCATGAGCGACAGGATCCTCATCATGAAGAATGGGCAGGTCTCCGGTGAATTTCTAAGGTCGGAAGCATTATCAGAATCAGACATTATTGACAAGATGATTTCTTAAAGGAGGGCTTAGGTCGTGAAACATAAATTGGATTTTAAAGCTCTCGTCCCATATATGGGATTGATAGCAATTGTATTGATTTTCTCTATTGCAAGCGGCAATGAGCTCCTATCCCCAAGAAACATCAAGGTAATCGTCAACCAAATGCTGATTATTATGATCGGAGCCTTAGGCACCAGCTTTGTTTTGGCAATCGGCAAGCTGGATTTCTCCCTGGGAAGCCTGGTGGGTGTCACGGCTACCGTTGGGTGCCTGGTATCAAAATCCTTTGGAATTATACCGGCGCTCCTTGCCGTATTAGTAATTGGGGCGCTGACAGGTATCCTGATCGGAGGATTGCATGCAGCCTTTCAGCTAAATCCCTTCATTATCTCCATTACGGTTTTATTCATGTACCGTGGGCTGACATGGATATTGAATAATGACGGCTCCATTGCGTTACCCATTGCTATGTATAAATATGACAAATTAAGCTACAGGGTAATCATTGCGCTGCTGGTGTTAGTAATTGTTTTCCTGTTATTTAATAAGACAAAGTTCGGAAAGTACTGTAAGGCAGTCGGTTCAGGTGAGATGGCGGCGCTGCAGTCCGGCGTGCCGGTCAACAGGGTAAAAATAATAGCCTATTCCATCTCAGGGCTGTTTGGTGGTTTATGTGGACTTTTAAGCTTAATCCGGTCGGGAACCTCCTTTACGACGACGGGCCAGATGTTTGAGACAGAGGTACTGATTGCATTGGTATTAGGCGGAATGCCTTTATCCGGGGGCTCTAAGGCAAGGGTAAGGGCGGCCGTCATTGGAGCCCTCTCCCTGGCAGTACTGGGAAATGGGCTGGTGCTCTGTGGGGTGGATGCAAAGCTGCAGGAAGGAATTGAAGGAATCATCCTGCTACTGATTGTAGCCTTATCCTATGAACGTGCTAACGTTGCAGTTATTGATTAAGCGTACTCCAGGATCAGCCGCTAAGATACATAATAAGTGGATTCTTAGGTGTACTCATAAAAAAGGAGAAGGGAAGCTTGAAAAAAGTACTTTCAAACTATTTATCAAGGCCTATTCACTTTCTGAATAGGTCATCAAAAAGTGAAAGGCACGGGTGTAATTATGAAAAGATGGGTGAAACAAATCTCGGTATTACTGGTAGCAGTGTTGGTTTTTATGGGAACCTTTACAGGCTGTGGCAATACAACACAGACCTCAGGGACTTCAGACAAAACGTCTCAGTCAGACAAAGCTGCATCAGGGGAAAATGACGGAACGGGAACAAAAGGGGACCAGCTTCCGGAAGAATTTACATTAGCCATGATCGTTGTAACAACCTCAGGAGGGCTGTTCCAAAAATGTTCGGAGCTGCTAGAGCTGGCAGGGAAAGCCTGCGGCTTTAAAGTAATCTATGATGTAGGTGCAGTATCCCCGGAAGACCAGATTACAAGTGTTGAGAATGTTATTTCGGCTGGAGCGGATGCGATCGTATTCATTAACTTTACCACGGACGTCCTTCCCAAGGTTGCCCGGATTTGCGATGAGAATGAGGTATACTGGGCACAGTTTTTGCGTGATGTGACGGATCCGGAGATTTTGGGCATGTTAGATTCGAGCAAATATTATGTTGGCAGGGCCTATACGGATGAAGCTGCGGTAGCCATGGATGCCCTTGCCTCCTTTAAGGAAAACGGGGTTAAAAAGGCGGCAATCGTAGGACCCGCTACCGGAGATATTACAACGGATACAAGAGCCCAGGTATTTAAGGAAAATGCGGCTGACTATGGTATTGAGGTGGTTACGGAGGTTCGTACCTTAACAGACGCCACGGATGCGGCAGAGGCTGTTAATAATATTGTTGCCAGCTATCCTGATTGTGATGGCATCTTCTGTATCAGCGGCAGTGATTCCAGGGGACAGGGCTGTATCCAGGCGCTCCAGTCCCTGGGCAAATCAGGCAAGATCAAGCTTGCAATGGTAGATTTTATCGATGGCATCGCGGAGCAAATCGATAACGGAACTGTTACCTGCGCTATCGGAGGACAGTATCCGAACATCCTGTTCACGACCATGATGCTGGTAAACCAGCTCTCAGGAGATCCGTTAAACGGAGGAGATAAGGTTCTGGCCAAGATGCATAACCTGGTGCTTAAGAGCTCGGAGGACTGTGAAGCATATTTTAAATACTGTGAAGGTGAAGATGGGGCATTGGCTTATAATGAAGAAGAAATCAGGGCTCTCAGCAAACAGTTCAACCCGGATTTAACTTATGAAAAGTTCCAGGAGATCTGTGATAGCTATGGTATGGAAGATGTGTTAAGCAGAAGGCAGTAAGGACTTGTCTGGATCAGCTAAGGGATTTCTAAAATAATATACTTCATTTTGGGAATCCCTTGCATCAGCATATAAGGAGTGTATATGAAGGCAATTAATAAATCTTTGTTAAATGCATTAAAGGTGCTACTGCTGCCGGTTGCATTGTTCCTCCTGTTTGTAATATTGTCAGGCGGTAAATTTGGGACTCCCATCAGTATTAAGGTGGTATTGATACAGGCAGTAATTCCGATTCTGATCGGTTGGGGCATAAGCTTTAACCTGATCGTTGGAGCATGGGATTTCAGCGCTGGGGCAACCATTGCATTGGCTGCCATGATTGCGGCGGATTTATCCGGCTCTTTCGGCCTGCCCGGGTTAATTCTGGGATGCCTGGTCATGTCCTTCCTGCTGGAGACGATTACGGGCCTGGTGTTTACCTTTTTAAGGATTCCTTCCATCATAACGACTATCGGCATGATGCTTATTTATGAAGCAGCTACAACAATCTACAAAAGCGGTGGGCCAATATCAGTGAAGAGCGGGGCAACGGTTTTGGGACAGCCGCCTTATATTTTTATCCTTTGTATTGTGATTGGGATTATCTATTATGTTGTATATAACCATACGGTTTTTGGCGGCAATATCAGGGCAATCGGGAACGGCTCCCTAATTGCCAAGAACGTAGGCATTAACCCTAGAAAGGTTAAATTACAGGCATTCCTCGTTGCCGGATTCTTCGTTGGAGTGGCGGCAATCGCTTATTTGAGCTACGGAGGTACCGCCGCTGCAAAATATAATATGGCAACCATGTCCATGACCTTCCAGCCGATTATGGGCATGATTATTGCACTATCCCTGCAGAAATATATCAATATCACACTGGGAGTTGTCATCGGGGAAATCTCCATCAAAATAATCAATGCAGGCTTGGTATCTATGGGACTATCAAGCAGCTTGCAGCAGATTATTACCGGATTTGCCCTGTTATGTGTATTGCTTGCAACCTCAATTAACCTCAAATTATCGGAAAAAAGCGAAAAGGCTGCGAGGCTGCAGGGATTGGATTAAAGGCTTGGAGCTGAAGTTTTAAAATAAAATTATGGAGGTATAAAAGATGAGCAGATTAGTAACCTTAGTAACTTGTCAGTGGACAGACCTGGAATTTGATGACATGTGTAAAAAAGCAAAAGAGATGGGCTATGACGGTCTTGAGATCGCATGCTGGGGCAAGCATCTGGATGTAAAAAGGGCGGCGACGGATCCAGCCTATGTAACCTACATCAAGGAGACCCTGGAAAAGTACGGGCTTCAGTGCAAGGCAATCGCAACCCATATCATCGGACAGTGCGTTGGGGATTATAATGACCCCCGCCTGAATAATTTTGCTCCGGCAGAGCTGGCAGACAAGCCGGAGGAAATCCGTGCATGGGCTGTTGAAACGATGAAATACTCAGCAATTGCAGCAAATAAGCTGGGGGTTAAAATCATTACAGGCTTTGTTGGATCTCCTATCTGGAAGTATCTGTATTCCTTCCCCCAGACCACGGAGGAGATGGTTGAGGATGGTTTTAATACCATAGTTAAGCTATGGGAGCCTATCCTGGATGTCATTAAGGAAAATGGTGCAGTATTCGCATTGGAGGTACATCCCGGAGAAATCGCCTTTGACTATTATTCTACAGAAAAGCTGTTGAAAAAGTTTGAACACAGACCGGAATTCGGCTTGAACTTTGACCCCAGCCATTTGATCTGGCAGGGAATAACGCCTCATTTGTTCCTGAAGGATTTCATCAATAAGGTATACCATGTACATATGAAGGATGCGGCTGTAACGCTGGACGGACGATCAGGACTTTTAGGCTCCCACATTGATTTTGGTGATTTAAGGAGGGGCTGGAACTTCCGTTCCTTAGGACACGGGGATGTTAACTTTGAAGAAATCATCCGTGTTCTGAATGCCTACGGCTATGACGGGCCTCTTTCCGTGGAATGGGAGGACAGCGGTATGGAGCGTATCTATGGTGCAACGGAGGCGGCTGCCTTTGTAAGAAAGGTGGATTTTGCAAAATCCGATATTAGATTTGATGATGCCATCGCAAATTAATTGATGGCAGGGTTTGCCTGGGAGATGTCATCGCGCTAGTTATAGAAAGATTTTTGCCGGGCAAATCCTATAATGTGTGAAAGAAGGAGGAAATATGATGAGCAGAAAAACATTGCTTTATGGAATGGTAGGAGGAGACAGAAACGCCTTTATTGGCGGAGTTCACAGAGTGGCAATTCATTTTGAAGGAACGGCATTCCTGGCGGCTGGCTGTTTTAATCCGGATCCTGCTGCAAATAAGGAATGCGGGGAGTTTTATCAGCTGGAAAATGACCGTATTTATGCGGACTATAAGGAAATGGCGGAAAAGGAAAGCAAAAGAGCGGATAAAATTGATTTTGTAACCATTGCTACCCCGAATTTTCTACACTATGAAGTTGCTAAGAAGTTCCTGGAATGCGGCATCCATGTACTATGTGAGAAGCCCTTGTGCTTTGAAGTGAACCAGGCGGAGGAATTAAAGAAAATTGCGGAGGAACGGGGATTATTTTTCGCAGTTAATTATAGCTATTCCGGCAATGCTATGGTAAAAGAAGCAAGAGAACTTGTAGAAAACGGAACCATTGGTGAGGTAATTAATGTTAATGCGGAATATCTTCAGGAATGGCTGATTGACGATATCGGCGCAGGCGACCAGACCATGAACAAACTCTCGGTATGGAGGAAGGATCCTAAGGTTGCGGGCATCTCCAACTGCGTCGGTGATATTGGAACACATATTGAACATACGGTATCCTATATTACCGGACTTAAGGTAAAGAGAGTGGCAGCTGTACTCGATCATTTTGGCCAGCCTCTTGATCTGAATGCTAATATTCTTGTTGAATTTAATAATGGGGCACATGGTGTATTTTGCTCATCCCAGGTATGTGTCGGCCATATGAACGGATTGGTGGTACGCATCTTTGGAACCAAGGGTGCCATTGAGTGGGTTCAGGAAAATCCGAATATTCTCTATGTAACCTTAAAGGGGCAACCAACTAAAGTTTACAATAGGGGAATGGCATATGTGACAGAAAGAACGGCTTCTGTATCAAGAATCCCATCAGGACATCCGGAGGGATTGTATGAGGCATTTGCTAATATCTACAGGGTATTTATTAATGTGATACTCAAGAAAATCAACGGAGAGCCACTGACAAAATATGATTATGATTTCCCCTCTGTTGATGATGGTATTACAGGTGTCAGATTTGTCCATGCAGCTGTGGAAAGCAGTAACAGGGACGGAGCTTGGGTTAAGCTTGAGGACGTAGATTAAAAAAAATATTTTCAACCTTTCTATTCAGGCCGATCCGATTTTTTTAAATAGGTCATTAAAAAATTAAAAGGCATGGGTGTAAAATAGGGAATAAAATTAAAGGTATGGGACTGCCGACATCACAGGGCAGTCCCATACAATTTGTAATGTTTTTCTTAACATTGGGACAGGAATGTGTTAAGATAATGGCAATACATTTTTGATAATAAGGAGTAGGCTGGAATGGCAACAATAGATGATGTAGCGAAATGTGCGGGTGTGTCAAAAGCAACGGTTTCCCGTGTTTTAAACAATGCGGATGCGGTTAGTGAAAAGCGGCGCGAACTGGTTCTGGATGCAATCAAGCGGCTGAAGTACGAGCCGAATATTGCAGGGAGGATGCTGCGCAAATCAGAAACAAAATCGATTCTGGTGGTATTTTCGGTCCTGATTCCAGAATTTATGAATGCGGTAACTGCGGAAGCGGATAAAGCGGGCTATACAATATTGTTCTACTTCTCGCCGTCCTATATCAAAAACTCAAAGCCTTTAAGCCCGGTTTACCAAGGCCTGGTGGACGGGGTTATACTTCAGGATGTTATGCTGGACCGGAAGGTCCTGTATGATATTATAGAACGATATCCGGTAGTGCTGTGCGGAGGTGTCATGTCCTTTGAAGACAGTGATGAGAAATCGATTATGATTGATAATGCTGCTGTTGCATATAGCATGACAAAGCATTTGATTGAAAAAGGAAAGAAGCGGATTGGAATTGTTGGAATACAGCTGGGCGGCAAGGTAGAGCCTAAATTCTCCCTCGAACGTGAAAAAGGGGTACGGAAGGCCTTGGCGGAAGCCGGGATCGACATGCCGGATGCTTTCAAGTATATAGGGGATGTGGGATACTCCACAGGAAGAGAGGCAGTGGACTACTATATGAGCCTGCCGGAGATGCCGGAGGCAGTGTTCTGCTTCAACGATAAAATAGCCATTGGCTGTATCTCTGCTTTTAAGGAAAAAGGGATCCGTGTGCCGGAGGATGTATACGTGGCAGGCTTTGATAACCTGGGGATTACGGCTCAATTTGATCCAACCATTTCTACGGTGGCACAGCCCTTTGATGAGATGGGAGTGTTGGCCGTACGGAGGATTTTATCGGAAATCCAGGGAGAGCCTGCAGAGGATGTTAAGGTTGAGGGCAAGATCATCCTTAGAAAATCCACGGATGATGTAGGGTGATCAGGTGCTGGAAGGAAAGCCTGAGCTGCAGCCGGCCTGGGTCTGAGTGTTGTTGTGTACTGTTATGTAAAAAGGCTTATTCTGGCATATCATTTTGATACACCAAAATAAGCCTATATGTAATCCTTAGATGAATCTGAATTATATGTAACAGGATCATATCGTAATAGGAAGCAGACTTAAACATTGTGCCCTGATATCATTATTTTTTTAAAATACTGATACTGTAGCCTAGTATTATATGCCGATACCGTAACCCGGAATTGTCTCCTGGTACTGTGGCCTTATATTAAGCCCTGTCTTACCTATGATCAGATTTTAAATCAAGCCAGTCATGTTCCTTCTCCGTCAGCACAATCTTGGTTGCATCAAGGGTTGATTGAAGCTCTGTGCGGTTGGCAACACCTGAGATCGGGAATACGTTCATCTTGCTGTTAGTGATGAAGGCCAGCGCAATCTGGGCAATGGTGCAGCCCTTCTCCTCAGCCAGGATTTTAACCCGGTCCAGACGTTTGAAGTTGGTTTCAACACAATAAGCCGTGGCGCAAATCGGGTCAATGGTTTCACCCCGGCCCGTCAGCTGATCCTTCGTAGCATTGCCTGAGAATAAAATACCAGGATTCATAATATGATCCTTTTCACGCTCCCAGCGCTCCCGTGTCACCATGCCGGAGAAAAATCCCCTGGCTAAGCTGGAGTAAGCAAAAACAGGCATTTGGTTAGCTCCGTACCAGCTTCTGGCTTCTTCGGCATTCGGACCGCTGATGGTAACCGTGCCGGGAGCCCATGCCTCTGCAGCCTCCTCAGCTAAGCTGTAGCTTGGGCTGCTGGCTCTGAAAGGCTCCAGCCCATGTGCCTTTGCATAATCGTTTGCCTCCTGGATTCTTTGATGTGTCCAGTTGGAGCCGCCGAAGGCTTTTATTCTTCCCGCAGCGAAATGCTCGTTCAAGGCCTCCACAATTGGCCCTACGGGTAATTCAAGGTCATCCCTGTGAAGGAGATAGATATCAATATAATCTGTCTCAAGGCGGTCCAGGGATTTGTAAAGATCCTCTGCAAGAGCCTCGGCATTCACCCTTTTACCTTCCGGACTGGGGTGGCAGCCCTTGGTCATAACTACGATATCCTTACGGTTATTGCGGGCAGTCATCCATTTTCCGATGGATACCTCTGCGCCGCCGTAGCCAATTGCCGTATCCAGGAAGTTTACACCTAGTTCCTTAGCCATATCCAAATGCTCGAAATGCTCCTTTAAGTCGCCGGAAAACAATGGCATTGTGCCTAAAAGGACGTTACTAACCTCACGGTTTAAAAAATCAAGTCTTTTCATATTTTAATACACCAGTGCCTTTCAATTTTTTTGATGACCTATTCAAAAATTGAATAGGCCTGAATATGAAAGTTGAAAATGTTCTTTTTTCAACTTAGCTCCTCTCCAGGGAATAGCAGATTCCATTCCTTTCTCATATTTGTTATTATCCTGGCATATGCAAGGGAATCATCCAGGGGCAGAATATCGCTTTCCGTCTTTCCTGCATTGACGCAATTCATAACCTCGATTGCTTCCTCCTCATACCCGTTACCGGTGAACGGCATTGTTGCTTCCTTCACCTTCTCGCCCCGTTCCTCAATGTAGGCATAGGTGGAGCGCCAGAAATCCTTTACTACGATATGGCCCTTGGAACCGAAAATATAGCAGTCCTGTGGCATATCCGTGATTACGGAGGAATTGCAGGAAACTAAAGTGCCGTTCTTGTATGACATGATAAAGCTGTTTTTAACGTCTACGCCGGTCTCATCAATATAAGGAACACTTACAACCTTTTCCGGGTGCTCCCCTAAAATCTGGTGCGCATAGGAAATAAGAT
Source organism: Clostridiales bacterium (assembly GCA_012839295.1). Taxonomy (GTDB): domain Bacteria; phylum Bacillota; class Clostridia; order Lachnospirales; family Lachnospiraceae; genus Mobilitalea. The sequence goes on along the minus strand of DUNO01000043.1, from coordinate 2,240 downwards.
AAACCCCGACATCCATGATAGCACCGCCGCCTAATTCCTTATTAATATGGCGGTCACCGGCGGGCCATGGAACGTTGAATGCAAAATCGGCGCGGATCATCCTGACATCACCGATTTCACCGCTGTTGATCCATTCCTTTACTACCTTGTGGATCGGCAGGAATCTTGTCCAGACAGCTTCCATTAAAAATACTTTTTTCTCCCGCGCATATGCGATGATTTTCTCTGATTCAACGGAATTTAATACAAGCGGCTTTTCGCAAAGAACGGCTTTTCCTCCGTCAATTGCTTTTTTAATGTACTCATAATGAAGAGTATTTGGTAAAGCGATATAGACAGCGTTAACCTCTTTATCTGCGATTACCTCCTCATAAGAATTGTAACGGTTTGCAATATTGAACTTGTCTGCAAATTCGTTCACCTTTCCCATGTTTCTGCCACCGACTGCCGTGATGCTGGCCTCCGGAATAAATCCGATACTTGTGGCAAAAGTATTGGCTATGATTCCAGGACCGATAATACCCCATTTAAATGTTGAACCCATAACTCACACTCCTTGTTTTTTTTATTATTATAGCAATTCCGTTACTGCAGTGGGTATGACATTTGTCACAATGGATGGAGAATATTTATAAAAAGCCGAACCATAGAAACCGAACTATAGAAGCCGAAACACAGAAGCTGAACCATAAAAGCCGAACCATAGAAGCCGGATCATAGAAGTTAAACCATAGAAGCTGAATCATGAAAACTAAATCATAAAAAAGCTGGATCATAAAAGCCAGCTATAAAAACAGAATCACAGTATTAAGGGAGCGGTTAGCATTTCATATTACCAAGGAGGTGTTATCATGAAGGTATACCTGAACCAAGTCCAATTAGACCAATATATTAAGTCCTATAGGATTGCAGATTATTTTTCTGACTTTGATTATTTTTATAAATACCTAAAGCTGGTCCGATTCAGCAAGAATGATGTGGTTTATAAGGATAAAGAAACGCTGGATTATATTTACTTCTTTTTGTCCGGGAAGCTAAAGGTTTGTAATAACCTGAGCAATGGGAAATCCCTTCTGTTGTGTTTTTTTGAGGGCTTTGAGATATTGGGAGACCTGGAGCTGTACCAGATAGCGAGTCCTTCTAACTCTATTACGGTTATTAAGGAAAGCTATTGCGTCGCCATTCCGGTAAAGGATGAGAGGGTTAAGGGGGCATTATTAAAGGATGTGAAATTCTTGAATTTTCTGTCCTTTTCCTTGGCAAAAAAACTGGTTACAATCTCTGAGGTAAGCTCTGCCAATATCCTGTGTACGCTCCAGAACAGGCTCGCAAAATACATTTATTATCTTTCAGAGAAAAACACGGACAAAAGCTCCGCTTATAACAGGGTTTTCCGGGAAAACCTCACAGAAACAGCGGAGCTTCTTGGAACCAGTTACCGTCATCTGCTCCGTATCCTGCAGCAGTATGTACAGGAGGGGATTTTAGAAAAACGGGAGGATTGCTATGTTATCAAGGACATAGGCAGATTGAAGCTACTTTCCTCGGATTCCTATGTCTAGTCCCCAAGGCTATTTAGGCACTTTTTGCCGGTTGGAACTCCTTTGTCAGCTTTTTGATCCAGTCATAACGGTTAACCTTAATAACAGCCACGATGCATTTTAGAACCTGGTCTGATTTCAGGCATAGGAATATGATCCAGGTCGGCGCCCCAACCACAAATGCCATGATCAAGGAGGAGGGAATTACAATTCCCCATACAAAGAAGATATCATTGACCAGAACAAAATGGGTAGCACCACCTGCCCGGACAATACCGGTCAGGGTAGACATCTGATAAGAGGTTCCGATTACAGTGATTGATAAAATCAGTATTAACACGGAAGCAATATGCCTTGTTTCAGGCGTGATGGAATAGAAGGATAAAATAAAATTCCTGATGGAAAACAGTAGTATTCCAGTACAGATCCCAACGCCCAGAAAGACCTTTTGCAACTTTCCTGACATAAATTTAATCTTCTCTTCATCACCCTCACCGGCTGCATTACCGATGATAATTGACGATGCCTGGGCAGTGCCATATACCCCTACACTTACGAGGGAAAAGATGGTGTTGGCAATACTGACTGCAGCGATGGAGGATGCCCCCAATCTGCCGACGATCATGCCCTGTACCGTAAGGTTGATACCCCATAGTACATCACCAAGAATGACAGGGATACCATAACGGAAAAAATCCT
>DUNO01000042.1 GCA_012839295.1 Clostridiales bacterium | reverse complement strand
TGATCTATTCAAAAAATGAATAGGCCTTAATAAATAGTTTGAAAGTGACTTTCTTTCAAACTTTCCAGCCTTATTACAAACCATCTATATCCTCCCTAATCCACCCATAGAGATTTTCTCCCACCTTAGCTTTTCCTCCTCCAGGGGAAGCTTTTCTGCCCTGATGGAATAATATCCACAATCCATAAAAATCCGGAAATGATATCCACAATTTCATGCTGCTTTTACACATTAACAACATTTGGCCGTCAGGCCACCGGATGTCGGATGTGAAATATTCTGTATTTCACACTATCTCACTATTAAAGCTCTGCTATTTCTTTTTCCAGCTCCGCTACTGTCTTATTTAAGACAGGATGCTTTATGTGAGGGGCAATCTCCGCCAGAGGGGAGAGCACAAACAGCCTTTCCTGCATTCTTGGATGAGGTATGACCAACGTCTCCGTATTTATGATGGCATCCCCATAAAAAATGATGTCCAAATCCAGGGTTCTTGGCCCCCATTTAACAGTCCTGACACGCCCATACTGATTCTCAATCTGATGCAGCCGGTCCAATAAGAGCTGCGGGGATAACAGCGTCCTCACTTCTGCGACACAGTTGAGGAAATCGTCCTGTTCCACATATCCGACTGGCTTGGTCACCTGGAACGTTGACGTCTTAACCACCTGGATACTGCCGTCATCCATGGCTTCCAGCGCCGACCTCAGGTACTGCTCTTTATCTCCCAGGTTAGAGCCCAATGCAATATAGGCTCTATTCCAGGAACGTTCTATTCTCACACCGGCATACTTTACGCTCTTTCCTATCGGAGCCCACGGTTTTTTGATAACAACATTTACTTTTTCTACCCCGGGGTAGCCTACCAGCACGTACCTGGCTACCTCTTCCGCACATTTCTCAATAAGGTCAAATTTATTCGCTGTAAATAAGTCTGAGATACCATTGCATACTTCGGCATAATTAATCGTTTCCGTCAAATCATCCGTACTGCCCGCACCTTGTAAATCCAGAAAAAGCTCCAAGGAAATGATAAACTTCTGCCCCAGGATCTTTTCCTCCCGGTTCACCCCATGGAAGGCATATACCTCCAAGTCTTCAATAAAAATATGATCCACCATGCCCCACCTCTCCTTCTATCTACGCATTCATAATCATTCTATAAGTCTCTTCCCTCAACCTGCTATCCTCTGAATATAAGCCCTTCGTGCTGACCGTTCTTGTCCTGGTGCCGGGCTTTTTAATTCCCCTCATACTGATACACAAATGCTCCGCTTCTACAACAACCATAACCGCCTTAGCATCTAAATGCCGATACAGGGCTTCCGCAATCTGCTCCGTCATATTCTCCTGCAATTGCGGTCTCTTTGCATAAAGATCAACGGTCCTGGCCAGCTTGCTCAAGCCCGCAACCTTACCATTCGGAATATATGCAATGTGGGCTTGTCCAAAGAAGGGCAGGAAGTGATGCTCACACATGGAATAAAAGGTAATGTCCTTTTCAATTACCAGATTATCCTCTTCCACACAGAAGGTCTTTGCCAGATGTGCTTCCGGGGACTCCTTCATTCCAGAGAATATCTCCTCATACATCCTTGCAATCCGGTTCGGTGTCTCCTTCAGCCCTTCCCTTTCCGGATCCTCTCCAACTGCCTCTATAATCATTTTTACAGCTTCCTCAATTTTTTTAATATCTACCATGGGAAACTCCTTTCAGCTGATTCTATCTATTTTATGTTGCCTTTTTATGTTGCCTTGGCCGTATTTTTTTACATACCACGATCTCCACAAATCGACAGGACTTTCATGTTAACCCTATTCTAAACTTAGTATCCTCGATTGTCCATATAAAATTACATGTGAATTTCCACGAAACTTTACAGCAATACCTTCCTAAACTGATGCAAGGTATACTATATCATAAAATCCGGGGAATGATAAGAGCTTTCTCCTTATCCTATATAAAAGCAAATAAACGATAGCGGTAAATAAAAAAGCAATGGGTCCTAAGCATATGCTTTCACCAATTGCCTTTTTAATCGCCTTTTTTATCATCATAAATGGAGCATGAAAACATCCCTGTAGCTCCCATTCACATTACGTAATATTTACATCACATAATATTTTCCTTAAATTGTGTCGGTGTCACGCCATAGACCTTCTTAAACATGGACACAAAGTTGGGATAGCTTTCATAACCGACCATGGAAGCTATGACATTCGCAGACAGTTTATCCTCTTTCAAAAGCTCCGCCGCCAACTGCATCCTTTCGCTGATTATGAAATGGTTAATCGAACCTCCCCTGTGCTTTTTAAAAAGCCGGTTTAAATAATCCGGGCTTAAATGTACCCTGCCTGCCAGGGAACTGACGGTGATGTCCTCCGAAAGATGCCTGAGGATATAGCTGATGGTGTCATCTATGATTTCTTTCCCATTCAGCTGTTTTCCCTGGAGCAATATTCCTTCCTCCGCCTTTTCCTTAATCCACTGCTCCCCATACTGGGTAATTCTTTGCTTATCCCTTTGGAGATGGATTTGCCTTACCATTTTTGTTATCAGCTCTTCTATCTCGGAATAAGCCAGAGGTTTTAGAAGATAATCCACACATCCCAGCCTCACGGCTTCTTTTGCATAGAGGAAATCAGCATGGCAGGTAAGAAATGCACAGGGGATATCATCATTCCTGTTTCTAATCCAACGGAGCAGCTCAATTCCGCTCCCACCGGGCATTTCTATGTCACAGAGCAAGAGATCTGCTTTATTGCCTAATAAAACCTCCTGCGCCTGCTCCGTACTGAAAGCAGTCACCACCTGGCTGACCCCGCAGGCTTCCCACCGGATCCCGTCAAGCATGCCCTGTATTGTAATTTTCTCGTCATCAACTAAAAGCAGTACCATATCAAAATCCCCCTGTCCAAGGCAATTTTATAACTACTTTTGTACCCCTGTCCAATTCGGAAAACACCTCAATATCCGCTTCGCTTCCGCAGAAGGTTTTTAACCTGTATTTGGAATTCCATATACCGATATGCTCCCCATCGTCCTTTTCTACCGGCAATCCTGAATTGATGCATTCCAGGGTTTTTTGGTCTATTCCCCGTCCGTCATCCTCAATGATGATCCTGGTCCACTCCGGCGTGGATTCGGTCCGGACCGTAATATGGGTTATCCTGTCCACCCTTAGCGCATATTTCATAATATTCTCTATAAAATTATGGATGATCAGAGGCGGTATTTCCACATCCAGGGCGTCCTCTTCAATGTCATAGTTAACAGTAAAGCAATTTGAATTTTTTATTTCCGTCACCTCTATATATGCTTTAACTACATTTAATTCGCTGCTTAATTTCTGCAGCGCCTTGCCGCCCCGGAACAGGTAGCGGAAATACTGCGACAGGTATATGGCCATCTTCTGGATTCCCAGGTAGTCCTTGATCTGCGCCATATTGAACATCAGGTTAAAAATATTCAGCAGGAAATGGGGTCTTACCTGGAGCTGCAGGTTCTGGAGCTCCATACGTTTTTGCTGCAGCTCCTGTTCCAGGTTTTCTATTTTCAAGCCCTCTATCTGATCCGCCATATCATTAAAGGATTGGTTGATATGCAGAAATTCCAATGCGTACTTATGCTTGCCGATACGGTAAGCTTTTTCCCCGTTTTCCAGCTTACGTAAGGCACGGTCAATATGCCTTAGGGGACGGATCAGGGTCCTTTGCAATATCAGATAAAGAGCCGGAATCAGTATGAAAGAAATATATGCCAGAACCGATAATATCCTTTTCGAGAGGGGAAGCTTTGAAAAGATTTCATTTTTATCTATTGTCAGATGGAGGTAAATGCCTTTGTTTTGTGATTTTACTGAAACGATCATATTATTCTGCGCAGCCTTTGGCACCGTATTATCAATCACGACCTCCTTGAAGGAATAGTCCAGCTCGTTGAGTACGTTATTGGTGACATCATCCAGAAAAATTACGCCGCCATAATACAGGCCACCTGTCTGAAAAGAATGAAGCAGGTACTTTTCCCCGTCAACCTCGATCATTTTCCACCTGACATATTGGTCAAGAACCCGGGTGTCTGCAAGGCAAGCGGCCAGCTTATCCCGCTTCCTGTTCTTGGCCGAGGAAACGGATATTGTCATATCCTCCAGCTCCGGCGCATAGATGAAGTAGCCGACGGACAGATAATGGAACAGCATGTTTTCCGTATAATCCGTATAAATCGAATTCTTTGCCAGGATATACCTGGAGCCTCCCTGTTGCTCGGACATCAAAATAAAATCAGCATCCTTCAGGAGGTTATTGGAATACATATCGATACTATACATCTCCTTATCCAGCTGACTCATATACAGGTTTAATATCACTTCACAGGAATACAGGGTCTGCTCTAAAACAGCATCCCTGTAATTCTGTGTCATCATGATGATTATCAGGTTGACAGGCAGTATCAACAGCAATATGCTGATAATAATCCTGGTCGTAATTGACTGAAACAACTGTTTCATTTTCAAGCGGTTTTCATCCTTTCACGGCCCCTATGCTTATCCCCTTAACAAAATATTTTTGGAAAAACGGATACGCAACCAGAATAGGGAGTATTCCAATGACAGCTATCGCCATCCTGATTGTAGTGGAGGGTAAATCAGCTACGCTTACTCCTGTTAGCTTTGACGCATTGTTTGCTAGGAATGCAATATTTTCATTCATCTTATTCATAATAATTTGGATCGTATATAGATGTGATCCCCCTCTGTCTGTCAAATAGTATAAACCATTTGTCCAGTCATTCCAATAGCCAAGTCCTGACATTAACGCAATGGTTGCTATGATTGGCTTTGACAAAGGGACTACCACCTTAAAATAAATGAAAAATTCCCCTGCGCCATCCAACCTTGCCGCCTCCTGGAGCGCCGTTGACACACTGCTTACATAATAATTCCTAAATAGCATAACGGTAAAAGCATTCATAAGCAGCCCCGGAACAATAAGGGCGAATATGGTGTTCTTAATATGTATTACATTGCTGTAAACAAAATAAGTTGATACGATACCGCCGTTAAACAGCATTGTAAATATACACATAAACATGAGTAAACGCCTGCCCGGCAGCTCTGAAACGCTCAGGACATAACCAAACATGGAGGTTATGAGCAGGGAAACCAATGTACCTGCAATGGTAACGAAAAAGGTATTCAGATAGGCCTTAAGGATATAATCCGCCTGTGTCAATATATATTCGTAGGCTCCCAGGCTCCATTTTTCAGGAAAATAGGTATAACCATTTGCCACTGCAGCCGCATTGTCCGTAAAAGAACCAATAATTAATAACAGAAACGGGAAAAGCGCCAGTAAGCTTAGGATCAACAATATAGTATTTGAAATGATCTGGGTTGTGATAAATTCCTTCGTCTTCATAACGGATCCTCCTAAAATAAAGCATCTTCACTGCTGATTTTCTTGATCACTGTATTTGCAAGGATGATCAGGACAAAACCAACAATAGATTGATAGACACTGGCTGCAGAGGACATTGCATAATCCGCATTGTTCATTAATGCGTTGTAGACATAGGTGTCAATGGTTCTCGTCACATTGTATAACATGCCTGAATTCCTCGGTATCTGGTAAAACAGGCCGAAGTCAGAATAAAACATCCTGCCAATGCTTAAGATCAGTAAGGTTATAACCGTCGGCTTTAGTAATGGCAGCGTAATATTCTTAATCTGCTGCCATTTTGTTGCCCCGTCAATCCTGGCGGCTTCAAAATAGTCCGTACTGATGCCCACAATGCTTGAATAATATACGATCATGCTAAAGCCGATCCCCTTCCATAGATTGATTATAACCAGTATGAAAGGCCAATATTTCGGGGTAGAATACCATGAAATTGATTCCATTCCCAGCTTTTCAATTATGCTGTTATTAATAAGTCCCGTATCTGAGGCCAAAAAAGCATAGACCAGATAATTTACCACGACCCAGCTCATAAGATAAGGTACCAGCATCAGGCTTTGGTATGCGCTGAGTATAAACTTTTTCGTTATTTCATTCAGCAAAATCGCCACTGTCAGTCCAAAGATAATGCCAAGGATAATAAAAGCAAGGTTATATAGGATCGTATTCCTGGTCATAATAAATGCATCCTTTGTGACAAACAGGTATTTAAAGTTGTCGAAACCTGCCCAGTCGCTTCCCAGGATACCCTTCCTAAAATCCAGGTTCTTAAAAGCGATCACGATACCAAACATGGGGAGGTAATTATTAATTATCATATAGAGGACCGCAGGAGCAGCCATAATATAAAATGGGATGAATTTTTTTAGCTTTACTTTCTTTTTGTTCATTATAATGCAATTTTCTCCTTTCATCCTCTCTTGTAACTATTATCAGAACAAAACCGGCTTCCGATAACCAAGATACATGGTGTAAGAACAGCTCCTTTTATCAAAAGTCAAAAGGTAATGCCCTTCTTAAATATATGGGATTGCTGCGGTGTCTGGCTATTTCATCTACATTAATTTCTTTCTATGCAGCAATCCCATATATTTGTTGGCAGGCCACTCTGCCGGCCAGTTAATTAATTTCTATTAATACTTTATTTATTTCTGTGCCAGCCACTCGTCAAGCATTTTCTGGTTTTCTGCTATGACTTTGTCAATTCCTGCCGCTTTAAGGGCATTGATGAATTCCGGCAATGTCTCCTCCGGGTCAACGGCACCAAACTCAAGAGCTGCTGTATACTGGCTGATCACACTATCAATTGCTGCTTTCTCGGTTTTAACATTTTTTGTATTAAAGCTGTAGCCCAAGGCTTTAGAGGATTTATCCTCTGTAATTGATGCATTAAAGGCCTTCAGCTCATCAAAGTATGCCGAGGTAGCGGGCTGCATCTGATACATTTTTGATTTGTCGCCAAACACGCCCAGCGGCTGAAGGTAGCCAACCGTTCCTGCATTGATTCCGTCAGGGTATTTAATAATTCCAGGGTCATCGGTCTTCTCATAATGGGCGCCCTCAACGCCATATTTCAACAGGTTAATCAATTCCTGTGATTTATAGGTCAGGTTCAGCAGTTTTATCGTCGCTTCCGGGTTCTCACAGGTAATCGGAATGCTCCATACGGATGTCTGGTACATGCCCGTACTTGCTGCAGGCAAAGTTATATTTACCATGGTCATATCCTGGGCACAATCCTTGCTGAGGTTAAATTTCATGTCCGCTTCCGTAGAGGATAAGTTTCCCAGGTACTTACCGCTTTGGATTAATACAGTTGATGCCTCTGTATTGGTTAATACATCCGGATTAATGTAGCCTGCCTGATACCATTTACGCATCCACTTCAAGTGCTCCTTGTATTGCTCTGTTTCATACAGATTGACAACTGTTGTATTATCAAGGCCGCCATTCATCAGTACTCCCGTCGCGGTGGAAGCACCTAAGGCATCCACCAGGTTCATCGCACCAAAGGTACCCGTACTCCCCGCCTGCAAAGCAAGCATATAAAAGTCCTTTCCTTCACCAGCCTTAATTTTAGCAAACATTTCATCTAACTGCTCATATGTAATCAGATCCTTACCAAAATCATAACCATACTTCTGAAGTATATCCGTTCGGAAAGCAAAGCCGTATTGGCGACCCATCTTCTCTTCCGACGGTACAGCATATAAAGCCCCATCCACATATCCTCCGGCCATCGCTTTCCCTTCCGCCGCAATAATATCCTGACCATATTGGTTTACCAGCTCATCCATCGGAAGAAGCATACCTTTATTCACATAGTCACTGATGGGGCCGATCGGAGAAAATATCAGAAGCAAGTCCAGTTTTTCATTATTAGCTATCATCAGGTTTGACTGTGTGGACAAATCAAATAGGCTGATTGGATAAAGCTTTACCTTTACATTGACTTCAGGAACGGTAATTGCATTTACTGCATCCTCCACTAATTGCAGGTCTGCCGGCGTATTTCCTAGTGTGGGGAATGTCATGACCACTTCATAGGGTTCCCCCGCCGCTCCATTATCCGATCCATTGTCCTTTGCCCCTTCCGTAACAGTGTTGCCTGTGCTGTCGGTTGACGTTGTGTCACTGGTTTTGTCAGTTTTCGAGCCACCGCAGCCCACCAATACCATGGCGGCCATTACCAGAGAAATGGTTAATGCTAAAACTCTTCTTTTCATAAAAACCTCCCATATTTTTTTACTTCTGCTTTCCAGCAGCTAAGTTTAGTATAAAATCATGTGTTTATTTTTACTATATTATTTTCCGATCTCCAGCTATGATTATACGACCTCTTTGGTTGTTCTGTATGCTTTATATTGTGTACTCATACGAAAATATCACTTATGCACATATACCCCCTTCTTTTCTTGTACATATTCCACATCTATGGTTCTTTCCACACGTCACAATATAGTTTACTTTCATAGAACAAAAAAACAGCAGGCAATCACTTTATATCGGATTGCCTGCTACTCATTTGTTCTCGGTTTATTTTGTAATTGGTTTTATTTCTTAGATGTTTTATTTTTAATTAAAATACACTTCCACTCTGGGACATCATCTCCTGCCAGGCCGTCTTTTCTGGTAACGGAAGAGCCAGCCTCTTATCCAGCCATGCCTCCACTAAGTCCACCCACTTTGCTGCGTCCTTGTCCATCTCAGATTTTGCTCCTGAGGATGCCTGGGTTGCAAGGCTTAGGCCATGTGCCCCTTCTTCAAAGATATGCATCTCGAAGGGCACCTTGCTGTCTGCCAGCGCATGGGCCATACGGATGGAATGCTGAACCGGCACTAAGCTGTCCGCTGCAGTAGCCCAGAGGAAGGTAGGCGGATTTAATTCCGTCACATGACGTGCCGGGCTGACCTCATCCAGCTTGGCATCCTCCGGCATATCCGTTCCCAGAAATGCCGTGTTTGATAGGGCAAACAGTACCTTACCCATGGGATCCTCCGTCTTTCCAGCCTGCTCCTTCATATAGATATAGTCACTGAGAGTATAGCCCAGGATTGCTGCGGCCGGCTTGAATACCTCCGGTTTCTCATTAAAATGCCCTGACAACAGGGGTGAATGCCAGTAGGTGGAATACATGGAGCAGTTATGTGCTCCGGCTGAGAAGCCGCAGATTGCAATCTTATCCATGTCCACCTTCCATTCCTCAGCGTGCTCACGGATGATTAAGAAGGCCTTACCGATTTCCTGCATGGGCTTCGGATGCTGGCAGAATTCCTTTGGCTCAGGTTTTTTGGACATATCCGGAAAGCCTCCCTTTCCTTCATTATAAGTAGAATAACGAAGTACAAAAGCATGGTAGCCCATAGAAGCAAACCTCAGGGCAACCGGCTCTCCTTCGCGGTCTGAGCAGGAAAGGTATGCACCGCCAGGGCAGATCAATACCGCCGGTCTTTTCTTTCCGTTTGCCATTTCCGTTGAATCTGCTATTACATAGGTAGTTAGTGTAACTTCAGTTCTGTCCTCATATAATTTAATAACCTCTGAATGCATATGAATCCTCCTTGAAACCATTTTTATTATGATCCAGGACCATGAGTGCGCCTAAACCATACATGCATCGATTATATCAAACATGTAACTATTTACATAGTGTCATTTTCACCAAAGATAATACTTATTTTTCCATCAATTATCCCACATACCGTGATCCCTCCCATTTACAATGGAGAACGATTGAAAGGAAATCACTTTCATACTATTTATTAAGGCCTATTCACTTTTTGAATAGGTCATCAAAAAGTGAAAGGCACAGGTATAACAATGAATTTGGAAACAGCCCCGCGTTTCTTTAAATCTTATATTTACTCAGATCCTCCTGGAAGTTTTCGATCATCTTGTTGAATACATTGATCTGGTTGGTCAATTCATTAATCTGATCCACATAGATTGCAACATTGGAGCTTGCTTCCTCCGTAGCCGCGGAATTTTCTTCCGCAATGGCTGCCAGGCTGTGCATATTATCAAATAAGGCCGCTATATTATCCGCTTCCACCTTAAGCTCCTGGGAGGTCTGGATCATCAGGTCCGATACTGCCTTCAGGTTTGAATTCGCATCACTGGAGGTCTCTACCGCATTGGTCAGCTTCACGCTTTCCGTTTCCAGGACATTGTACTGGATATCAATATCACCGACCACTCCGCCAATGCTGTCCACAAACTGGGTCAGGCTCTGGTTAATCTGGTCTACTGCCTGGTTGGTATCCACGGAAAGGCTCCTCACCTCCTCTGCCACCACCGCAAAGCCCTTGCCTGCCTCACCGGCACGGGCAGCCTCAATGGATGCATTCAAGGCCAGGAGGTTGATCTGCTTTGCAATGGAGGATACGATAGATACGATCTGCATCATATCAACCGCATTCTTACGCAGCTCATCGCTGTTCTGCTTGATCATATTGAATTTATTAAGTACGGAACGGATTTCCTTTGTCGTATTATTCACGTCATGGAAGCTGTTTTCCAGGCGCTCCATGGCTGTTTCAATCTTATGCTCGTTATCCTGGCTCTCTTCCGAGATATGGGTAACATGGCTGATGCTGTCACTTAATATGCTTACGGAGCGTTCCGTATCCTCCGCCTGGGTTGTTGCAGCAATTGCCACCTCATCCAGTACAGCCGTAATATCATTGGAGGTAGCCTGCATCGTCCCGGCAATGTCGGTGACAGAACGGTTAAAGGTATGCATTTCATCCACAATGGCATTGAATCCGATAAAATCCTTCTGTACCCTCTCCTTTACCGTATTGACCAGGTTCATGATATCCTCGTATTCATCCTTCGAACGCACCTTAAGGTCTTCAATGAAATCACATTCACTCAGCCTCTTAAGCTCCTGCTTTAACAGTTTCTGGGGCCGGTGGAGCAAGCTAGAGGAAACCATGGAGGCAACAAAGGCAACTGCGCCAAGCGATACCGCTGCTATGACCTGGGTGCGCAGCAGAAAGGCGGCCAGCAGGACAAAGGCTGTATTAAAGATGGAGGCCTTGATGGATACCCTCTTAATTACCCCGAAGGAAAGCAGCCGGTTTAGCCCATAACGTTTGATAGACTGTATTTCCTTATCAAAGGTTAATTTAAGCTGGACCTCTCCCTCCCTCTGCTCTAAAAATTCAATTCCTATATTCTCATTAAAATAATGGGCTACTCCGTTAATTAACCCCAGCAGGTAATGGTGCATCCCCCGCTTGGAACGGTAGGTAAAGAGTATCTGGTTCTTCGATACCGGCGTCACATCCAGGATCGGAGGCACTGCCCCTTTAAAACGCTTCATGACAATAATATGGACATCATTCATTGACTTCAAAAACTGATACGCTGATTCATGCCGGAAGAACCCCGGATAATTCATGCTAAAGGTCCTGATGTTCTGTTCCCCCATGATCTTCCAGATCTCTTCATGGTTCTTTCCGATTAAATGGCCTACTTCATCTACAATCCCCAGGGCCACCCTGTCCTCTACGTCCTCCAGGGGGGAAAATACTACATCCGTATGTAATTTCTGGGATAATAATGCTTTATCTACAACTTCATTCCCGAATAACGCCCGGCAGGATAAAACCCAGGATGATACTACTGTTCCCTTCATAAAGCTCTCCTTTTCTTTTGTTCTGATACCCCATATTATAGGAACAAAAAGACGTTCCTATAATCGAGATGCACAGCGCAAGTACGGCGCCTTTTATGAGAAGTTAAAAGGACAACTGCTCATAATCTACAATACCTATATTATACCATAATTTCAATTATATCAATAATAACTCTTGTTACTGTACCATAACTTTTAATAGATAATTCCGTGATTTTTACCAGAAGTATCTGCCCACAAAAAATCAGGACACAGCTCCCTTTCTCTGCCATGCCCTGATGCCATATTTCAAATATTTCTACCCGCCCGTTGACCGGACCTATACCCCAACATTACCGCTGTTAATGCCCATACCGTTTTGCTCCAACGGCAGCCAATCAATGACTTTTTTAATATAGGTATTCCAGAAATCCCACTCATGGGCGCCCGGCCCTTCCTCAAAGGTAGCCTCTATCCCCAGACCCTGCAGGTAGCTATAGAAATCCTTATTCGCCCCGAACAGCGTATCACTTGTGCCACAGGCCATATAAAGCTTCGGTATATCGGCGTTTTCCCCTGCCAGCTTCTTTGCAAGCCATTTGGGGTTCATATCGCTCTCTGCCAATTTTGACAAGTCACCAAAGCAGCTTTCCGCATAGCTCCTTTTCTCGATAAAGAATGGAGCATCATCGGTTCTCTTATCCATACCCTCCAGGACCAGGGCGGAGGACAGCCCCGCAATGCAGCCAAAGGTATCATGATATTTTAACCCGTTACGGATCGCCCCATATCCTCCCATGGAAAGCCCGGCAATATAAGTGTCTTCCCTCTTATGGGAAAGGGGAAACATCTTGCGGGTAATTTCCACCAGCTCCTTACCGATAAATTCACCATAGAAATTATTTGCCTTCGGCTGGTCCACGTAGAACATGTTGTCCCCGGAGGGCATAACCACCACCAAATCCCTTTCCTCCGCCCATCTCTGGACATTCGTGCCGGAGATCCAGTCCGTGTAGTTGCCAAATACCCCATGCAACAGGTACAGGGTTTTATAAGGCTTGTCCTCCCTGGCCGGCATACCGGGAAATACCATCTTATCAACCGGTAAAACAACATTCATCGGTACCGTCCTCATAAGTGATTTTGAAATAAAATTAACTTGTATCAGCGCCATGATAAACTCTCCTTACGAAATAATATGTCAACAATAACATGTTGTATCTATTATAAGTCATTTCATCCTGTTTTGCGACCCCTTTTTCTATTTTACCTCAACCCCAAGAAGCCTGGCTAATTCAGCCGCCTGGTATGTATCCACCACCATGCCGGTCAACTCCTTATAGTTATCGGATATGGTAATTCCTTCAATCCGGCTCTCCCGGAAATCAATCCCCTTTAACGGGGTTTTAAAAAAATCAACCTTCGTCAGGGAAACATCCTTTAGCTCTATTTCCTTTAATACCGCCTCCGCAAGGCATGCCGTCCCAAAATCCGAAGAGGTAATCCCCACCTTCTGCAATTTAGAATGCTCAAAATTGGAATATGAAAAATTAGAATCCAGGAAACGGACCTGCTTTAGCGTAGTATTCTGGAACTTGCTCCCAACGCCTTTACAGGACAAAAATTCCACCTGACTAAAATACCCGTTTTCAAAGTTACAATTAGAAAGATCACAATTCTTAAAACGGACGTTAGTAAATCCCACCTTGTGGAAGCCGCAGTTAAGGAACCTGCACTGCTCAAATTCCACCTGATCATAATCAATCCCAGACAAATCCTCCCCTGTCAGATACTCAGAAGAAAACAACAGCCCCTGGGCAGCGCGCTCCTGCTCCTGCAGCTCTATAACCTGGCTTAGCATAGGCCCCGCCTCCCGGATATTCATAATCTGCGGTATATTTATTTTAATCATTCCTTTATCCCCTTTACACATAAAATACTATTAAAATCCACACGCAAAAGCCTCTATACACTAACGCGGTGAATATGAGTGTCTTTATATCCATCTGGGCGCAGACCGGGCCTCCCGTGATTGCCCGCACTTGGCAATCACGGGATGTTAAAGGCAAGCCCAGGTGGATATAAAGACACTCATATTCACCTCACTCCCTAAACCTTTCAACCCTTAAAATGCTATGCCCTCTATCATACCATAACCAGATTAACAGGACAATGCCTAATCCATGACGGAAGTCCTGTATGAGCATCCTCTATTCATGCCCCAAAGAAAAAGTGCCGGTACCTTTCGGCTACCGGCGCTTTTTCTTTGCTCTATATTGTATTCCTTAATTTCCATCGGCAGTACCATTAGGTAGTACCACCGAACACATGAATCGAAAATTAGGATGGACAGCGGATTGATTCGTTGTGTTTATTCACAATGATTACAGTAGAACTTTATCACAATCATACAAAAATGTCAATCGACTAAAAGCAGATGATTGAAAATTTTTTATATTTTTACGGTAACAATCCTCCTAAATGCGGTGAAAACTGTATGATTATACAATATCACTCCGTAACCACACCTTTTTGCAGCATAATATTTGCATATAATGCCTTTTCACTGGTTGCAATTATGGCATAAGCAGCCCTGGCCTCCTCATAGAATGCAAACCTCTCCGTATTGCCCACCGCCTGGGCACCCCTCTCATCATATCTTGCAATAATCTCTTTATAGGTGTCCCAGATCGGAGTCTCCACCGGATCTCCCGGTACGACCTCCATTAACTTAACCGGCTTTTCTGTATAAGTATCTAAGGGAAAGACCTTTAGGATTGCCTCCAACAGCTCGGGCACCCCATGTCCGTCACAGCGGATTACGATTGCGTTCTTTCCAATTGATTCTGCCGGAAAATTTCCATCAGAGATTACCAGACGGTCACTGTGCCCCATTTCACACAATACCTTTAATAATTCCGGCGATAAAATTTGTGGTATTCCTTTTAACATTTCTATTCCTCCCATAGGTATGATTATAAATCTATGTTAGCATTATATTTCATAAATCCCTGTAACGCAATGCCCATGAAGATTATTTGTCCAGGTTTACATCCGACCAGAGCCGGCTCCACAAGGGTTCCGGCTCTGGTTGCTAAATATTTTCCCCAAAAAGCTTGGTCAATTAGTCGTAAAGGTTAGGAGCGATGTTATCATCGTTCATATTTTCAGAGGTGTACCACTGGCAGCCTGTATCAACGCTTTCAACAGTTTCGCCATTAGCTGCTGCGACAGCTAATTTCACTGTCATGTAGCCAATATTCATCGGATCCTGTGTAACGGCACCGGCCAAAACCTTATTTGCTACAGCGGCCTTAATTACGGTACCGGCATCAAAGCCAACGCCGATTACCTTGTCAGCACCTAATTTGCCCAGGTTCTGGTCAGCAGTTACTAATGCTTCGGCAGAATGCTGGTTGGAGCCATAGATGCAGATGAATGCAGAGTTATTTAACATGTTCTGGGCGTCAATTACGGAAAGCTCTGTGGTAACGGAGGCAGGAACTGCAACCTGGATAACAATATCCGCACCTGCTACTACCTTTTCAAATTTCGCATGTCCTTCAACGGATACGGTGAAGCCGGCTGCCTCAACCTCTGCCTTCATCTCATCAATGAAGCCCTGTCCGCGGTTGATGATGGATTCTGCCGTTGCATCCTGGGAAAGCACACCGATTTTAGCTCCTTTTACTAATTTACCCTGGATTAATTTAAAGGTTTCCTGGGCAGCTAATACGCCCGCCTGATAGTTATCTGTAGAAGCATTTGCATAAACAGCGCCTTCCGGGGCGTTGGATACACCGGAGTCAAAGCCGATGATCGGAATATTTGCGTTCATGGCTGCCGTGATACCGTCAAGGCAGGCCTCTGTATCAAGAGCCGCAAGGCCGATTGCAATTGGCTTCTGGTTAACTGCGTTGTTTAACATCTGAACCTGGTCCGCAATGTCTGATTCCGTCGCAGGGCCTTCCATCTTAAGCTCAACATCGAACTCTTCTGCCGCCTTCTGGGCACCCTGGTATACTGCCTGCCAATATTGGTGCTGGAAGCCCTTGGATACCAGGTATACCAAGCCGCCCTTTTTAGCCAAGGGATCATCCTTGCTATCTGCAGCCCCATTATCTGTAGTGTCTGTGGATGCATTATCCGCTGCTTTCGTAGCAAAGGTGTCCGTATTCGTCGGTGCTGTAGTTCCTGTTTTACAGCCGGTCAGCATAGTTGCCAGTAAGGTTGTTGCAAGAATTACACTAAGTAGCTTTCTTTTCATTTTGAAATCCTCCCATATTCATTATAAATAGTCTTTTTATAAAAACGTGTTTCCACATTTCTACCGTAGTATGCCGCAGCCTCCGGGCCAAAGCCCTTCCTGCCACTGCTTTGCCTTAAAATTATTTTGCCTAGGCTTCCTTACCTTTTCCTAGCCCATCCGGGCTTATGGATTTTTTAGCTTTTACCCTCTTGTTCGGACGCTTGTTATATACGTCCATAAATACCGCGATCACCAGAACCACGCCCGTTATCAGCTGCTGCCAGTAGTTCATCAGCCCAATGAAGGGAAGGCCGGTCTTTAATACTGCCATAATATATACACCAATGATGGTACCGGCAATTGTTGCTACACCACCGGCCATGGAGGTACCGCCGATCACTACGCTGGCGATGGCGTCCATCTCAAAACCGCCGCCGGCTCCGGGCAATAAGGTGGAATAGATTGCCGCATAGGCAAGGCCCGCGATGCCCGCAAAGGTTCCGGAGAATACATATGCGATGGTCTGGTATTTGTCTACATTTACACCGGACAGCCTGGTTGCCTCCTTGTTGGAGCCGAGAGCCAATATGTAACGCCCCGTGCGGGTCTTATTCAGTACGATCGACATGATCACCGCCATTATCATCAGGAGGATGAAACCGGTGGGCACCAGATACTGGTTGCCTGCCACATCTGTATAATTAATTTTGAAGATATAACGGAACCACCCACCGTTTTGCCCGACCTGGGGCCAGGACACGCTCTGCGCTTTCGTGAAGATAGAGCCAAAGCCCTTGGATACCAGCATGACGCCCAGGGTTGCAACGAAGGGGGGCAAGCCCAGCTTCGATACCATGAGACCGTTGCAAAGGCCGAATAAGGTACCGGTCAGGACACAGATAATCAAACATAGCACCAGGGGAACTCCGTCCCTGACAAACAGGGTGCCAGATATTAAGGACGAGCAGACAAGGACCGTACCAATGGAAAGGTCAATACCTCCCGTGGTAATTGCATAGCATACACCGATTGCCATAAAGCCAATGTAATAGGATGCATCCATGATGCTTACAAAGGTGGTATATTGGCGGAAGGACGGGCTTGCGATGCAAAAGAACGCAAACAATACAATCAGCGCCAATAGCGCAATCAGTCTCTGGGTACCGATCGTTTTAACGACCGGGTTGTTTTTTAATTTTTCCATTTCATTCTCCTCCATTATCCTTCATTTACTATCGTAGCGGCATGCATAATGCCTTCCTGGGTCGCATCCTCAATATTTAACTCACCAGTGATCCGCCCCTCGCTCATTACCACAATCCGGTCACTCATACGGAGGATCTCCGGTAATTCAGAGGAAATCATGATAATTGATTTTCCGCTTGCCGCTAATTCGTTCATCAAATGATAGATCTCGCTTTTTGCACCGACATCGATACCCTTGGTTGGCTCATCAAAGATCAGGATATCGCAGTTTCTGACCAGCCATTTTGCAATAACCACCTTCTGCTGGTTGCCGCCGGACAGATTCTTTACAAAGGCGCTGATTCCAGGAGTTTTTGTTTTCAGGTCATCCACATATTTCTGTGTGATCTTATCCTCTTTTTTCTTATCAATGAATATCCCCTTTGTGAATTTCTCCAGGGATGCCATGGTGGTATTCTCGGAAATGGTCTTATCCAGGATAATCCCATACCGTTTTCTATCCTCGGAAAGATATCCGATACCATATTGGACCGCATCAATGGGTTTGGTTATGGATACCTTTTGGTTGTTGATGAAGATTTCCCCGCTGTCAAGGGGATCAGCCCCGAAGATCGCCCGGACCGTTTCCGTCCTTCCTGCACCCATAAGGCCTGCGAAGCCAAGGATTTCACCCTTATGCAGCTTGAAGCTTACATCCTTCACCATCTTCCCTGCATTCAGGTTCTTTACCTCCAGCACTACCGGCGCATCCTTTGCTACATTGCTCTTTTGCTTCGGCTCCTCGTAAATGACACGGCCAACCATCATATTGATGATCTCCTGCTTGGTACATTCATTGGAATAGGCCGTTCCAACATATTCCCCATCCCTCATTACGGTCAGTCTGTCGGTAATCACCTTGATTTCGTCCATGCGGTGGGTGATGTAGACAATTCCCATGTCCTTTGCCTTCAGGTCCCGTATGATGATGAATAATTTTTCAATCTCCGAATCAGTCAGGGCTGCCGTCGGCTCGTCAAATATGATGACCTTGGCATCCTTTGATATTGCTTTTGCAATCTCACACATCTGCTGCTTGCCTACCGTAAGGTTGCCCATGGTCTCTGCCGGGTCAATATCTATGTTCAGGAGCTTAAATAGCTTGGCTGCTTCTTCATTCATTAGCCTGTCATTGATGAATTCTCCCTTCATCATTTCCCGTCCAATAAAAATATTCTGGGCTACCGTCAGATGGTTAATCAGGTTCAATTCCTGATGGACAATAGAAATTCCCGCCGTCTGGGCATCCTTTGGATTCGCAAAATCCACCTCCCTGCCCTCGTAGACGATGCTGCCGCTGTCCTTGGTATAAATACCAGTCAATATTTTCATCAGGGTGGATTTACCAGCACCATTCTCACCCAGCAGGGCGTGTACCTCACCTTTTCTCAGCTCAAAGCCGACTTTTTTCAAGGCATGTACACCGGGGAATGATTTGTCTATTTCCTTTGCCTTTAATATTACTTCTCCCACTTTGTCACCTTCCATTCTACCAATTCATTAAGCTTCCATTCTAACCTGTTTTTCATCCGGCTGTTTGGTTCAGCCTGGCTTGATCCAACTGTTTATCCGGCCTGCTTATCCATCTTGCTTAATCCAGCTTGCTTAATCCAGCTATTTGATCCAGCTTGCTTATCCGGCTTATTTAATCCAGCTGTTTGACCCGGCCTGCTTGATCCAGTCTGGAGATACGCCCTCCCTGCGTGCTCTCCTCGCGCATCCTTTCCATCACGCTTTCGATTATAGCCGCCATCCCCCCCGGTTTTGAATGGATTATTTTCCGTGGATGGTGCAAATTATTCTGTCAGGTTCCTTCTCCTTCGTCTCACAAATTGTCAAAAAAAATCAGCCTGGCAGCTACTCTTTGCCAGACTGGTCGTCTTTCTTTCCAAATATATATTTTTTTCTATGACAGGTGGATTTTTTTCTATGGTAAGTGTATTTTTTTCTATATCAAGTGAACTTTTTCTATGGCAGGAACATTTTCCCTCGTTATAGGCATGATTATCTCCGCAGCGGGTATGATTTTTTCCATTGTACGTGTATTTTTTTCTGCCATCTTTTTTCTGCTATCTTTTTTCCGTCATCTTTTTTCTGCTATCTCTATTTTTCTGCTGTCCCTTTCAATTCCCATAGAACGGGAATAATACCTCCTGATTTTCCGGGTCGTACATATTATCCTTGGTGATTAACAAGGAGCCGGAATCAATGTTCGCAGGCCAGGTATCCTGGGTGATGCTCTTGACAGCAGTTTCAATCCCAAGATAGCCCATGCTGTAGGCTCTTTGCACTACAATGGCAGAAAATACCCCTTCCTCCAAAAACTTGATCTCTTCCGTGGAATTATCAAAGCCGATCATCAGGATCTCGCCTCCAAGTCCCTTTTCCACCACGGCCCTTGCCGCACCTACGGCTGAATTCTCATTCAAGCAGGCAAGGCAGTCGATATCATACTTCTCCAGCAATTTCATGGCTTCCTGATACCCTATGTCATAATTTGAATTGCTGTAGACCACTTCCACGATCTGGGATGCATAGTCCCCCAGGGCGTCCCTGAACCCCTTCTCCCGCTCCTCTGCCGTAGAAGAATTTTTCACATGGGACACGATGCCGATGACAGAGGATTTATCTATATTCTTCTTCGCATATTCCCCCATCTTTCTCCCCGCCTGGTAATTATCCGTAGCAACAATTGCATCCTGGATATTTTCCGAGGTTACGGAGTCGATATAAATCAGCCTGATTCCGGCTTTCTTCACCTGTTTTAGCACCTCCAGGTTCTTTTCCAGGGAATTCGGTGAAACCACGATTACATCCGGTTTTTTCTCAATCGCCTCAAGGATCCGCCTGTTTTGCCCCTCAATATCCGTCTCCTCCTCCGGCGCCACTATTTCCAGGATTGCCTCATTCTCCTTTGCTGCCATTTCTGCCCCTGCAA
Source organism: Clostridiales bacterium (assembly GCA_012839295.1). Classification (GTDB taxonomy): domain Bacteria; phylum Bacillota; class Clostridia; order Lachnospirales; family Lachnospiraceae; genus Mobilitalea. The sequence continues at coordinate 31,960 of DUNO01000042.1, read as the reverse complement.
CAAGGGAAACCCAAAAATCCGTACCGGATTTCCGTTTCGGAATGTATATGATATAGGGCCTCTCGGTTCCCGTATCCATAATTATTTTGACTGAGAATACTATACCTGCGGCTGCTATCAGCACTGCGGCTATAATAATAAGTATCTTCCTTTTCTCCATGCTCCCCTCCAATACAATAGGTCTCTCATATATTGCTCTTACACCAGCCATTGTAAACGCCACTTTATCGCAGATAGGGGACCGTAATGCTTACCGTGGTTCCTTCCCCTAATTTGCTTTCATAGCGTACGCCGTAATCCTTCCCATAGTATAACTGCAGCCGGCTGTGGACATTCTGTACCCCGACCCTCTTGGAATCGGCGGGACCGGTCTGTACAAGGATGCTTTGGAGCTTTTCCTCCTCCATGCCCATTCCGTTATCCTTAATCTGGATTACCACATCAGCCCCGCGGACAAAACCGGTAATCTGGATAAGCCCCTTACCTTCCTTATACTTAATCCCATGGTAGATCGCATTTTCCACCAGGGGCTGCAGCACCAGCTTTGCAATTGGAACTTTCAAGACCTCCTCGTCCACATGGATCTCATACTCCAGCTTGTCCTGGTAGCGCATCTTCTGGATGGTCAGGTATTCCTTCACATAGTCAATCTCACGCTCAACGGTCACCAGCTCATCCTCATTGCTGATGCTCTTCCTAAGCAGCTTTGACAGGGCGGAGGTCATCTGGATTACCTCCTCCGTCTTGCTGCTTTCCGCCATCCATATGATCGAATCCAGGGTATTATATAAGAAATGCGGGTTGATCTGCGCCTGCAGCGCGCGAAGCTCACTCTTCCTCTTCGCCTCCTGCTCCGTTTTGTTGTTCTCGATCAGCTGGCGTATTTTATAAATCATGATCCGGAAGGAATTTTGCAGATGCCCGATTTCATTCATAGCATCCGAATCCTCCAGGTGGATGTCGAAATTACCGGTCTCCACCTCCTTCATGGATTTGCGCAGCTCCTTGATCGGCTTTGTCAACGCATTGGAGAAAATGACCGCCAGCACCGTCGCCAGCACCAGCAGGAGGATGGCCAGCACGACATACATCCGCCTGGTCTCATTCATCTGCTCCATCATCTCGCTCTTATAGCTGACTCCAACCACGGTCCATCCGGTATTTTCTGATTTTGCTGTAAAATATATCTTATCCCCGTCAGCCGCGAGGTAGCTTCCCCCCTTATTTGAGAGAATTTCCTCAATATTTTCTTCCCTTACACCGCTGTAAATCAACTGCTGCTTCGGATGATAGATAATATTTCCCTGGTCATCCACGATAAATACATAGCCCCGGTTGCTCAAATCAATGCTCTCACACAGGCTGCTGATAAGGCTGTAATTCAAATCAATGAAAAATACCCCCTCCACCCTGCCGGTTTCCGGGTTGGTGATCCCATTACTCAGGGTAACGACCCACTGGTAATCATCTGCCACGATATTCTGGACATGGGATGTGGTTAACACCGTATTTCCCTTCAAAGCCTCCTGAAACCATTCCATCCTATGATAGTCCACATTTTTATTCATGGTGACGTACCGGTCATTGATCAGATAACTTCCATCCCTTCCTATGATACCGATGTTATGGATATCCTGCCTTGTCTCGCGGAGTACGGAGAACTGGGCGCTTATGGTCTCCCCGATTACCGCCCTTTTGCCGGCGTCGGCATAGGTGAAGAGATACTCCTTTACGTCCTCATTGTTTATCTCAAGCTGGGCAACATTCTCCATGTAGGAGATATAGGTATCAATATTGCGGTTAATCTGTTCGTTTAACTGGGTCACATAGTCGGTGGCAATGGAAAACACCACCTTTTCTCCCCGTGAATAGGATATTGTTGCAAAAATAAGCACGACAGAAACGATAAGTACCGTAAAGGACAGTACTATCGTTGTCCGGATGCTTTTAAATTTAAGTAATTTTGACATTAATCCAGCCATCACCCGTTTTCCCTATCTCCCGCTCTTGGCATACTCTGACGGCGTCATCCCTGTCACCTTTTTAAATATCAGGCTGAAATAATGGGGATCCTTATAGCCCACCCGCTCGGCAATCTCATACGCCCTGTAATCCGTAGTATCCATTAATTTTTTTGATTTCTCTATCCTGATCCTGGTAAGGGCCTCAACAAAGGTCTCTCCCGTATGGTTCTTAAATATCACACTAAAATAACTTATGCTGACACCCAGATAGGAGCAGACCATGCTCAGGGACATGTTGGGATCCATATAGTTTTTCTCGATATAATCCATGGCCAGGACGGACTGCCTCCTGCCCTCGCCCTCCTTTTGTCCCGCCACCTTATCCATGATGCTAAAGCAGATATTGATAAATGCGCTTTTTACATCCTCCAGATATTTATTATCCGGCAGCTTCTTCATCATAGACCGCTCCTCCAGGTATTCCTTTTCTGCCCTTTCATTAGATTCAACGGCTACGATAATGGAGAGCAGCGTGTTCTGGATATATAGGATGATATCCTTTTTCAGGCAGCAATTCTCTAAGATATCTGAGAACAGGGCTTCAATTTCCTGCTCTAATTCCTCCTTACGGTTCAGCTTGATACAAAGGCTTAGCTTATCGCTCCAGTGATGAACCGGAATATGGCCGTTTATATGCTTCCTCTCCTTTAAATCAGTGCCATGGATATAATCCTTCTTCTCTGACAGGAATTTATACTCCAGCGCTTCCTTCGCGCTTTGGCAGGAATCCCTCCAGCCGTAAGGCTCCCTTACGGTCTCCCCGACCACCACGCTCACCTTAATCTTTACGAAATCCCAAAGAGCCTGCAAAATCCTGTCGCAGGCCCGCTTTACCTCCCCCAATAATTCCTCTTCCCCATCTGCGGCAAATAATAATGCAGTTTTTTGCTCGGATAGATGGACCATAATTCCCTGTTTATTGCCTTCCATAATCTCATTCGCTATGTTTCCGATGGTAAAGTCCACCAGATCCTGTTCCTGATCCGGGTAAATCATACAAAATTCTGACGCATCCTCCAGATCCAGCAGGGCTACAGCATAGTATTGTCCCTGCAGCTGGATCCCGAGGTTGCGCATTTGTTCAAATACATCCTGCTTTGAATATTTTTCCTCCAGCAGCTTTCTTAAGAACCGTTCCCTCAGCACCGGTATATTTTTCTCGTATTCTGCCTGGATCCTCTCTATATGGGCCTTCTGCCTGGCATCCTCCTCCAGGCTGAGCTTTACCCGCTTTAAAACCTCCTTCAGCTCAAGGGAGGTCACCGGCTTCACAATATATTCCTTCACACGGTATTCCAGGGCATGCCTTGCGTACTCGAATTCATCATGGCCGCTGAGTATTACCACCTTTGTATCAGGATGCTTCTGGTATACATAGCTGGCCAGCTCAAGTCCGTCCATATACGGCATACAGATATCAGTAATGACTAAATCCGGCCGTTCCTTCTCAATATATCCGATTGCATCCTGTCCATTTTCTGCCGCACCGACCAGGTAGAACCCCTGGTCCTCCCAGGGAATATTCCTGCTAATAGCCTCCCTGGTTAAAATCTCGTCATCCACCAGCAATACTTTGAACATGTTCATTCTCCTTTTTTACCATGAGCTCCCACTATTTTCTCAGGAAGATGGAATGCGGGGATTACCCCATAATTATTATAAAGGCCTTGACCACTTTACAAAATCGATTATCTTCTTTAAATAGTGTAATATTTTCTTCCATGGCCTCTAACACATGTCCCCTGGCTGCACCTTCTATGCCTTTGCCTTCTCCTTTTCCTGGCTCCATCCCTTTATGGCAGCAAATAGCCCCTGCGGATAAAATCAGGCTTCCTTCTCCGGTACAAATTCCTTCATAAAGCCTTTGATACGGTCAATGACATCCACATCGCCGACAACGAAAATAGTATCCCCCTTCTCAAAGCCCCCATATGGTCCGGGGGAGATAATAAGGGACTCATTCCTTTTGATGGCAATAATTGTTGCACCCGTATTCTGCCAGAACTTCGTATCCGTTATGGTGCGGCCGATGATCTGGGAACCGTCCTCAATCTCAATTTCTAAGGGAGTGAGGATACTTAGGTTCTTTAAGCGGTCCGAATAGTCCACAATTTTATCTATTTTATCATTAATGGTATTTTCAATCTCTTTTTTCTGGGTAAGCAGGGCTTTTACGTCGCTCTTTAAGGAGCGTATGGTCTCCTTGTTCTGGAATTTTTTCACGAAGGAGTATGCATTGTTTAAGGAAGCTATGTGGATCCCGCTGCCCTGGGTGGGAACCACCACCTTCATATCCTCGAGCAGGTTGACTGCCCTTCGTATCGTTTCCGGCGATACATTATATTCGCTGGCAAGCATGGAGCGGCCAAAAATCCTGTTTCCTTCCTTAAATTCACCGTTACAGATCCTGCCGGCCAGATCCAATGCGATTTTCATATATCTGGGAGAATCAATCCTCTGACTCATGTTGTGTCCCTCCTGGGTAATCTTGTACATACAACACAGTATAACACTATTATGCCCAGATTAAAAGTGGCAGGAGCTTATCTGCCCCTGCCGCTTTTAATCTTTTAATCCAGGTAACTTTCCCCGGTATATGCTATTATTTCTCCTTAATCAGGCCTGCCTCCACAAGAAAATCATGAGCTACGACATCCTCCTTCATCCCCTGGTCATCTACCTTGGCATTCAGCTCCTGCATTGTCAGTTCATCGATTTTTCCTGCCAGCCGGTTTAACGCCTCCTCTATCCCGGGATATTTCTCCAGGGTATCCTGACGAACCACAGGCAGACAATCATAGGGTGGGAAGAATTCAAGGTCATCCTCCAGGATTTTCAAATCAAACACTTTAATCTGCCCATCCGTAGCATAGGCATCCACCACATCAACCTCCCCTTCATTCAGGGAGCGGTACATGATGCCGTGATCCATCCCCTTAACGTCCTTGAATTCCATATTATAGGCCGCCTTAAGCCCCGGATATCCGTCGGGACGATCCTTGAATTCGAACTCACAGCCCAGGATCAGCTGATCCGACACTTTAACCAGGTCACTGAAGGTATTTAAGTTATATTTCTGGGCTGTTTCCTGGGTTACGGCCAGAGTATAGGTATTGTTAAACCCAAGAGGCTCCAATGCCTTCAGGTTATCCTCTGCAACCAGCTCCCTGGTCCTAGCAAGGGTTTCTTCCGATGTACTGGTCTCTTCCTGGTAATAACTTGCGACGATGGTGCCGGTGTAATCCGGGTGCATCTGAATATCATTATTTTCCAAGGCCGTCCAGGCAACATTTGATCCTCCAAGATTGACCTTCCTGACAACGGTCAGATCCGTATACTCCTCTACCAGGTCGGCCATCATATGTGCAAGGATGATATTTTCGGTATAGTTCTTGGAGCCGACGGTAATCGTTGCACCGCCCTTAGCTCCGCCTTTGCCACATCCATAGAAAGCAATTACCAATACAGCAATAAAGCCCAACGTTAATATTCTTTTCTTCATAATAGTTCTCCTCTCTCCTTTTCTTTCTCTAAACCTTCATTCCTCTCGGAGTCGTAGTCCTCTCCAGTATACCCAGCAGCCAATCAAAGAGCAGGGCCAGCAGCGCCGCCGGGAAAGCCCCGATTAGTACCAGGGCATCAATATTCCTTGATATGCCGATGAATATAAAATCACCCAGGCCTCCCCCACCAATAAATGCCGCCAGCGTAGCGGTACCTACATTGATTACCGTAGCCGTCCTGATGCCCGCCATGATTACGCTCAGGGCAAGGGGCAGCTGGACCTTAAATAGGATCTGGAAGCTTGTCATTCCCATTCCCCTGGCAGCCTCAACCGTTGATTTGTCCACATCCTTAATTCCTGTAAAGGTATTACGTATGATCGGCAGCAGGGAGTACAGGAACAGGGCTGCTACCGCCGTCTTGATCCCAATCCCGAACAATGGGATCATAAAGCCCAGCAAAGCAAGGCTTGGGATCGTCTGTAATATACCAGCCAGTCCCAGTATAGGACCCTCAAGGGGTTTCACCCTGGTAATTAAAATACCGAGGGGTATGCCTATGGCAATTGCTATCAGCATGGAGATGAAGACTAGCTGGATATGCTGGAGAAGTGCCTGCATCAGGTCAGGCCAGCGCATTTCCAGCTGGTATACGATCTGTGTCCATAGCGACTCATTCCTCACACAAATCCCCTCCTTCCTCAGACCATTGGTTGGCAAAAAAGCTTAGCAGTGAACCACGGGTGACAACACCGACCACCTTTGCCCTTCCGTCCACGACGGGTATGATCCCGTAGGCTGCCTTTGTAATCATTTGCAGGGCATCCTTTGCAGTGGCGGTGTTACTCAGGAATGTATCTACGGACTTCATGATTTCCGCCACAGTCTGGGCACTTCCCTTACTTGCCTGAAGCTCATAGCCGGATACAATCCCTAACAGCTTTCCGGAATCGTCACTGACAATCAATGTGTCCGTTTTGCATTGTCTCATGTAGCTGATGGCAACGGCGGGTGTCCTCGACGGCAGTGTCAAAGCCGGATTATCCCTCATTATATCCGTAATGGGTATGTAGTCGGGATTCTGGTATATCCGCTTCTTCCCTATAAATTCCTCAACAAATCCATGGGAGGGATTGCTCAGCAATTGGTCAGGCGTATCCAGCTGCAGCAGCTCCCCATCCTTCATGACCGCAATTCTGTCACCCAGCTTCAGGGCCTCATCCATATCATGGGTCACGAAAACAATGGTTTTATGCATCTTTGCCTGTATCCGCAGCAGCTCGTCCTGAAGCTGCTCACGGGTTATGGGATCCAGGGCACCAAAGGGCTCATCCATCAGGATAATATCCGGGTTGGCGGCCAATGCCCGGGCAACCCCGACACGCTGCTGCTGACCACCGGAAAGCTCTCTTGGATACCTTTTGGCATATACCTCAGGCTCCAGACCCACCGTATGGAGCAGTTCATTGACCCGTTCCCTGGTCTGGGGCTCCTTCCATTTTTTTAACTTGGGGATCAATGCGATATTTTCTTCGATTGTGTAATGGGGAAATAGGCCGACCTGTTGGATTACATAACCAATATTGCGACGTAACATGACTGGATCAAGGGTATCAATAGCCTTACCGTCGATCGTAATTTTACCTTCTGAATAGGTAATGAGACGATTAATCATTTTCATTGTCGTTGTTTTGCCACAGCCGCTTGGCCCGATCAGAACCAGCAGTTCCCCGCTATTGATTACTAAGTCAAGGGATTTTACCGCTTCGAGGCCATTTTCATATTTCTTGCTAATGTTCTCAAACTTAATCATATAATTCTCACTCCTTATTTTGTAAAGTATAGCATAAGTTATTTTAAATGACAACTTATTTTTTTATCAAAGTTGTTACTTGTAATTTTATGGCATATTTTCTGTTGTATATGGGCCTCTCCCCCGTAATTAATGGTTTCCGGCAAGGCAGGCCGGCAGACTGCTTTATTTTCACGAAAAAAATAGCTTATCCGGCTCCTTATGGAAGCTGCCAAATAAGCTATTTTTCTATTTATCCCACCACCTACATATTACAGCTTCTGCTTTGCAGGCTGTTTTTCCCTTGCTTTCCTTTCCCTGTGCAACTTCCGCCTTTCTTTCTGGAAGTACCCTAATCCCTAAAAAATATCCGTTCACTTTACCGTAAGCTTGGTCCTGACTACTCTTTCCGTTCCATTATACAGCTTTATGGTTGTAGTGATTGTAACCTTGCCTTTTTTCTTTGCAGTAATTTTACCGTTAGCATTAACACTTGCCACTTTGGCATTGGATGACTTATGGGTAATTGTAACATTTCCAACTGCCTTGGATGGTGTAGCCGCAGAGAGGTCTGATACCTTCTGCAGGTGTGGCGGCAGTGTAACCTTCATCGTTGCAGTCTTTCCAACAGCGACCGTAGTGCTTGACGCCTTAACGGTAACCTGATTTTTTAATGCTGTAATCTGGTTTGGAGCCGCCGGACTTGTTAATATTATATAAGTCCCTTTCGCTGCAACTCCATAGGTTACTATTTTTTCATCATTTACTTTTTGGGAATAGCCTCCGGTGATTGTTTCCAGCTTTTTGGTTTTTTCATTTACTTTATAAATATAGACCAGCTGGCCTGCTGTTGCATTTGCCACTGTTGCTTTCACCGTAACCTTACCGGCAACAGTTACCGTCCCTGATACAGTTACCACGCTGCCCTTCTGCCCAGCCTTCAATATTTTTAATACTGTGGAATTATCCGTATCAGCAATATCAGAAGCATTTACCTTTACCTTCTTACTGGAAGCAGCTGCAGTAATGGCCGGTTTTTCCGTCGGGGTTGGCGCCGGAGTTGGCGTAACCGGTGCCGGGGTTGGCGTAGTGCTTGGCGTACCTGGCGTGCCCGGTATGCCCGGTGTACTTGGATTGCCCGGATTACTTGGGTTACTTGGTTCTGTAGTTACAACAGGAGCCTGCACATTTGCTTTACTTACAGCCGTATACTGTACCAGGTTATTATATTTACCGGAATACGGCAGTGCAACCACACCTCTTGAGGAATACTGTTTCGCAAACTGGGAGCTTGCCATTATTGTTTTTAATATCTGGATTGCACATTTTTGCACATCGCCCAGAGAAGCTATGGAATCCGTATAGTTTGCTGCCCTGGAGGGATTTCCTGATAAGGAGTTTACAATTCTTGTCTGAGTGCTGCCGGACATTACAATATCATTTCCTGCATGAAAAATTTCATGGACATCAGCCCTGCCGCCGGCACCCCAGTCACTCATGACCATTCCGTCAAAGCCCCATTCACCGCGGAGCAGGTCCGTTACCATATTATAGTCTGTAATGGCATAAATTCCATTATTCTTATTATAAGAAGTCATAACTGACATTGGCTGGGCTCCTTTTACAACCATTTCAAAGCCCTTTAAATAGATTTCGCGGAAAGCCCTCTCTGACACTGTATTGTTTACCGTATTTCTGTTTGTTTCCTGATTGTTGCCCGCATAGTGCTTAATCGTTACACCAACACCCGGATTCGACTGTAAGCCCAGTGTAGTCACTGTTCCAATGGAGCCTGTCAGGAACGGATCCTCAGAATAATATTCAAAATTGCGGCCACAAAGGGGATCCCTGTGGATGTTCATGCCCGGTGCCAGCCATAAGGTCACACCATATTCCACCATTTCCCTGCCGATTGCTGTTCCTACCTGGTGGATCAGTTCATCATTCCAGGTCTGGGCCAGTGCCGTACCGATTGGCCATGCGGTACAGAATTGATAATAGTAGCTGTCAACTCCCAGGGCATTCTTCTGGGTAATACGGACACCTGCAGGCCCATCCGCAAGCACCATATTAGGAATACCCAAATCATCATAGTATAATCCTGTGGTTTCACCGGCAGCTCCATTCACACTATTTTCCAGCGCTCCTGTGCTGGTAGTAGTGCCGATCTGTCCCGATTTGCCATTTAATATATTCGCAAGCTGTGTCGCATTCAGACTTGCAACGAACTCCTCGACAGTAACCTTTCCCGCATATACATCATATAATGTCGTTCCTTCAGGAACAGGATTTACCGTAATAATAGTTCCTGTAATTGCTGCCCCGGTAACCGTAATGGCACCGCCGCTGACTGAAACCGCAGACCCGCTGACCGAGTTGAGATAGGTAGTGACCTCCTCATTATCGTACCTGGATGCATTGTAAGGTGCCATAAAGCCGGTAAAATCCAGGTATATACGCGGTGCGGCATTTATTTCTGTCCTCTCCCCTTCATAGGTATAGGGCAGGATTCCATAGTTGGATTTTTCCGCCAGAGCCGTCACAAACTGGGAGCTAAGCTGTTCTGTGAGGATATCCCTTGCAACATTTAATACTCCTGCCACATGAGTATTTCTTGAACTGTTGCCAACCCGTACTATGTAATCGCCAGCCTCCATTACATATGCGGCCCTGGCTGTGTTATAGGAGGACATTTCTGTTGTATTATAGGAAACCGTAAGCTCCTGGCTTTCTCCCGGAGCCAGTATATCGGTCTTTGCATAAGCTGCCAGCTCCTGGTACGGCTTTTCGATGCTGCCCTCCGGTGCCGAAAAATAAACCTGTACCACTTCTTTACCGGAATAGGTTTTTCCCGTATTGGTTACTTTTGCTTTCAGAGTAACCTTATTATAATCTGCCGTAATGGAAAGCGCCTTAATATCGAAGCTGGTATAGGACAGGCCATAACCAAATTCATAAGCCGGAGCAATTCCAAAAGTATCAAAATAACGGTAACCGACGAATATGCCTTCCGAGTAGCTTTCATTCAGGCCGTCCCCATCGTTGTTTCCGATTGTCTGGCTTGCCGGATAATCGGAATAATTTTCTGCCCAGGTATCGGTTAATTTACCGGATGGGCTAACCTCTCCCGTAAAAATACGGGCAAGGGCATTTCCGCCTTCCATGCCTGCCTGGGACATTAAAAACAATCCGTCAAGTCCTGATATTTCATCAAAGAATTTTGTGTCTACTATCCCTCCAACATTTAAGATTACTACACTTTTATCAAAGGAAGCCGCCATAAGCTCAATATTGGCCCTTTGGATATCCGTTAAATAATAATCACCCTTGGCAATGTTCCTGTCAGCGCCTTCTCCCGATACGATACTGATAGTATAGATTGCCGTAGTAGTACCATCTGCCTTTGCGGCTGCCATATCCTCTGCCGTTAATAATACATCCTTGGGAAGATATACATTGGAACCGCCGAAGGAGCCCCGTACAACAGTGACATAGTCATTGGACGTATTTGCTGCCTTTCCTGCTTCAAAATTCCTGATATAATTCTGCATCCAGGCTTCGCTGGATATTTTATATACTGCCCTCAGACCATCGTAAACCGATACCGCATACCTTTGATTCACATCACCGGATCCTGTGCCCCCTTTAATCGTTGCATAGGTGCCGCCTCCAAAAAGTGCAACGGAGGAGCCTTTTGCCAGAGGAAGGGCATTATTTTTGTTCTCCAGTAAAACCATTCCCTCCTCCGCAGCTGTTTTTGACAGCGCTGCGTTTGACAGCTCAAGCTCTGCCGGGGCTAACGTTGTATGTGTCTTATTCGCTGCCAGTGATACCGTTGGTATATTAAATACCATTGCTACAGCCAGCATAACTGCCATAGATTTTCCCAGTACCGTCTTCAGCCTTCTTCTTTGAGACCGGTTATGCTTCAATAAATTTTCATTCCATCTGCTCATTGATAATCATCTCTCCTTTACCGCATTCGTTAATATCAGCTGGACAGGCTTCCATTAACGTTAGGTAAATTTTAAACCAGAAGAGCTTTTTTATCTGTCCTATATCAGACATAAAATGTTCCTATTCCGATATCCGGATTTGTCGCTTGCTTTTCCAGGCATCTACCTGCTCCTGGACCTCCTCCACCAGAAGGTCAGCCCCCCGTTCCTTGAGCTTTTGCCGGAATTCAGGCAGTGCTGTTTCCACATCCACCACACCGCAGCCCAATTTCAGGCTGTAATCATTTATGGTTTGGGATAGCTTGGAAGGATCAAGGGATAATTTCTTCCCGTCAAACTGAAATCCATATGCCGGTGATTTTATTGCAGAAGCATTAAACTCTTTCATGATATCATATAGATCAAGGGAAACCCCGTCCCAGATTTTTCCCTTGTTTCTGTTATAACGCCATTTTTGTGAATTAACATATCCTACCGTATCTGAACCGACCCCTTCCGGATAGGTAATATGCCCGTCTTCCTTATCAACATAATGGATACCCTCTGCTCCGTACAATATGGTACTTATAATATCCTCATCCGTGTACAGCAGATCCATGGCCTTCATGGCGGCTATTTCATCCCCGCATTGTTTTGTAATGGTCCAAAAATATACGGTATTGCTGCTTGTACTTAGATATGGCCTTTCAGAAAAGCTGACGTAGGTTATCTTATCTCCATAGGTTACCTGTGCCGCCTGCTGCTCATCCGGCCGCACGACAAATTCTGTTGAAAATGCAAGCTCTGCATATACCTGGTTCAAGCCCAGCTCCATGTTTGTCAGAATATCATCGCCCAGATATCCCTTTAAATACCAGTCTCTTACCATACGGACCCTAGCCTCATATTCCGGTGTCCCATACATATTTACGACGGTCATGGATGGGTCATCATAATAGACCATCGCCAGATTTTCCGCTAATACATCCCCGATAACTTCCCTTCCTATTGCTCCCCTGCCTGGCCGCTCCGGAACGAAGGATATTAAATCCGGCTCATTTTCCTTAATCATTTCCAGGACCGGTTCAAAATCCGCCATACTATGTATTTGCGATGTATCAATACGGTACTTTTTCAGATATTTTGTTGACAGGGCAACACCGGTACAATGGACGTCCGGCATTGGCTTAGGGATACCGTAAAGAATGTTCTCATATTTCCCCAGGACAATCATATCTTCCCCCATTAAATCGATAATATTAACGCCATATTGATATAACAGGCCATCGATGGGACATAGGGATTTTCTTTGGGCTATGTAATCCTCGTTGGAAAGGCATACGATATCTACCGGATTTTCTATGTCGTTGAGCAGCATAGACGTGTTTTTACCTACCGGTACAAGCATCATACGGACTCCAATTTTTTCTTCTGACAGGCTGCTTAATTCCTGGTTTACGATATCCATGTCTTTTTTTGTTTTGCCATAGCTGCCCACACCGATCCGGATTACCGGAGCCGGTGTTTCCTGCTCTAGTGCCTGTCCACTGTTAATATTGCCGCAGCCTGTCAATATTATGGAATTAAGCAGTAAGTAAACAGCCACATAAACATGCTTCCATTTCATAGAAAAATCCTTTCTGCATCAGCTTTTATAATAATTGATATTTTATAGTAACTAATATTATATATGATGCTTTAACTATTATTTTATTTCTATTTGGACATCTTTTATTGTTATTCAGACAAATATCCATTTTTTGTAAATTTCTATTTGCCCGATCCATGATAGCCATGATATAATGAAGGCCTAATGAGGACAGTGCAAACAAGTTTATACAGCAACCTGCCTGCAAATCCCCACCGGAGCCGGAGGTCATGAACCTGCTTTTATCCATGGTTTCATGTAGGTACGGAAGGAAATTTTAAGCTTGCCTGCATATTCCGGATAGAGCTGATGATCATGGGCAGAGTTTATTGTCATGATATAATAAAAACCAAAATTTTACAAGTTAGAAAAAAAGACTATGTTACATATCAATCGAAAAATTAAAAAACGCAGCATCAATTCCATCATAATAAAAATATCCTTAATTGTTTTATGTCCAATTACCCTTGTAACCCTGTCAGGTAATTATTATTGCCAGCGGATTCTTCTGCAGCAGGCTGCCGATTATAACAGGGGAACCTTATCCCTGCATATGGAGACAGTCGATACGGAGTTAGATAATCTTTCCCGTTCCATGTTTATGATACTTTACCAAAGCTTGAACATATCCCGGTTACTGCAAGGAAAGGATTCTGATGCACGTATCGATGAACTTTTAAATATAAAGACAACCCTGGCAGGCTACTTTAATGCTTATGATAATGCAGACGGACTGTTCCTGTTTTCACCTGCAACGAAGGATTATATCCAAAGCACAAGTGGAAAGGAATCCATCCAGGACCGGACAAAGCTTAAAAAATATATTAAGAATGTCATAATATCCTCCGACTACCTGGATAAGCTGGAGGGAGTGTGGCATCCGATCCAGATTAACCGGAAATATCTCCTGATTAAAGTAATAAAGAAAGACGAGGTATATTTAGGTTCCTGGATATGGGCAGACAGCCTTATGGAACCACTAAAAAATCTGGAGGCAACCTCCGGTACGAGTTTTTTTATAACCGATAACGGTAACTCCCCGCTTTCCGGCCAGAACCTGCTGATTGAAGAGAACTTAAAAATTACAAATTCCGCATTAAGTAAGTTCCAGTTTGGCAGCAGGCATAAATATATTATTATCGGAATTCCATCCTCCACAGGAAACTTCCGCTTTTTTATGGTCATCCCTTACCATCTTGTTATACAGAACACTATATTCATAGAAAAACTGATCTTAATTGTTTACTTTTTCACCCTGCTATTACTGGCCGTTATATTCTTTCAGATCCAAAGCCAGGTTATAAAACCAATGAATGCCTTAAAAAACGGTATGCTGGAAATTAAAAACGGAAACTTCAATGTCTTACTCGCCGTTCCAAAAGAAACGGCAGAAATTTCGGCGATGACCGACGTATTTAATGATATGGCAAAGGATATTGAATGCCTGAAAATAAAGGTTTATGAAGAACAACTGGAAAAAACAAAAACCCACCTGCACTATCTGAATTTACAAATTAAGCCCCATTTTTTCTTGAATTCGCTGAACATTATCTACAGCCTGGCATTAACCAGGGATTATAAATTAATCATGCACCTGTCCAAATGCCTGACTGACTACTTCCGCTATATTTTTAAAAGCAGTGACTCAATGGTTCTGATCCAAGAGGAGCTTAGGCATATTAATAACTATCTTCATATCCAGGAATTGCGCTACACCACCAGCTTTTACACCAATCTGGATATCGAGGCCGGCCTGGATTTTACCTGCATCCCTATCCTTCTCATCCATACCTTCGTTGAGAATTCGATTAAACATGCATATACGGGCAAGGCTCTACTGGTAGTCGATATTAAGGCAGCACGCGGGAAGGATGATTTTGATCCAAATCTAGAAATTGTAATATCGGATAATGGATGCGGATTTTCAAAAGAGCAACTAAAGGAATTGAACACCCCCGTGGTTATAACGGAAGTCCGGGAGGAGCATTTGGGCATATTAAATATTAAGCAGCGTTTGTCCCTGATATACCAGGATAAAGCAAGCCTCCAGTTTAATAACAATCATTACGGGGGTGCGGTTGTAACCATCCGGATCCCTTTAGAAACAGGCCGGCCAGCCCTTGCCCTAACATGAATTAAGCTATTTGATGATGTGTAATTATGACTTATCCAAGGGGATGATTGAAATGAATCTATTATTAGTTGACGATGAAGTGATTTCTATCCATGGCCTGAGAGCAGCCATCGACTGGGACAAGCTCGGAATTATTAACCTGTATTATGCATTTAACGTATCAGATGCAAAAGAAATCATTCAGACCGGGAACATTAATATTTTAATCTGTGATATTGAAATGCCCGGGGGAAATGGTTTTGAACTGATGCACTGGATCCGCAACGAAAATTATTCTGTTGTTACTATCATCCTTACCTGCCATGCAGATTTTTCTTATGCCACGGAAGGGATCAGGAGCGGCGTATTCCAGTACTTACTAAAACCGGTTGATATTGATGAATTAAAAAATATTATAAAAAAGGCGATCGGTCAGGTTAAACAAAATCTGGACCACAACCAAAAGCTTAAGTACGAGCGCTTATGGTTCAAAAATAAAGAATTGATTAAAGAAAGGTTCTGGCATGATATTGTTACCGGAATGTATCAGAATAGTGATTATTCCTATATTGAATGGACTGCGGACCTTCGCTCAGTGGAACTTACTCCTCCCATCACCTACTTGCCGGTCCTAATTTTTATCCTATCCTATGAAGCTTTTATCAGGGACGACGTATTGCTTGCCTTTTCTATAAAAAATGTTATATCAGAGCTGATATTATTTAATTTTGACAGTATTCCTACAATCACATTATCTAAAAGGGAATACCTGGTGCTGATACCCCTAGGCATGGCGCAGGATATCAATGAGATGCAAAGGCGCTGCAGGCATTTTGAAGCCTCCTGCCTAAAGCACTTAAAAATGACCACCCAAACCCACCAGGGTTCCCCTGTCCGGTTCTCCGACCTTGCCAAGGAGGTGCAAAAGCTTAGAGGGCACTCCCTTTCCCTGCGTTATGCAAATGGGGATGCCAAGCTCCCCACAGTCACTGTTGTAGATAAGATAAAAGAGATCGTCCATAACAACGTAAATCAAATTATAACCCGGGAATCGATCGCAAAAGAAATATTCCTAAATCCGGATTATCTTTCGAAGCTGTTTAAAAAAGAAACTGGCCTGGCTTTGTCCGATTATATTACAAGGATCAAGGTGGAGGAAGCAAAACGGTTATTAACAAATACCCACAAAAGTATCGGAGAAATTACAGCCGATTTGGGATATACTAATTTCTCTTATTTTTCCCAAATGTTTAAGAAGGAAACAAATATGTCACCAAATCAATACCGTTATTTACATAAATAAGAGAAAGCAACAAACTACTCCGTATGTCACCAAACAGGAAAGGGCGTGTTGCAAAAACTAACATTTACGGTTAGATTGCAACACGATTCCCCTTAGCCTATGCGTTGGTACCTGACATGCTGTCAGACGCTTTGTACGGTACATTACTCATAATCGTAAAATTTAAATTGCTGATAATACAGCCCTTTGCTAAAGCAGCTTGGACTATAAATAATCATTACATAGTCATAATGATTCTCCTTTACATAGTCAAGGAGCGTCATCCCTTTATAATCCCTTAAATCCAATACATCTATCTGATGAAAATTGAGTGCCAAAAAAGGAGTAATTGATTTACCAAAAGAATCCTGGACCACTAACAGCTTTCCATCCGGAATATTATTATTGGTAATGTTAACAAGGGCCGGATTTCCGTTAAAATAGCAGTTGTCACGATAAGCCAATGCTTTGTCCCCATTTTCCATACGTTCTTTAAAAAATAAGGTATCCGTAAAAGAACCAACCCGTGTATAATCCTTTACGATTCCATAAGGATAATATTTATCATAAGTAAAGCTTGTATCAAAATTTGGATATATAAACGTGAAATCATCCACCCCGGCATACCAGGTACCTACCCGGTTCGCTAATGAACCTATAAAACTGTCCTTTATTGTAACGGATGTAAAATTATCGGAATTAACGTTTCTTTCATCGTAAGAAAACCCATAGTTATGCTTCATATAATCCATGAGATAAGTATATGCCCAAAAACCGGTCTCTGTTTTCCAGTGATGGTCCGTATCGTAAAACAAGGCTTCATAGTCGGAACATGTGCCCTGAATTACTTCCCTAAAATCCACATAGTCTATTTCTAATTTGTCCAGCCCTTTCAAAAAGTTATCCGTATTCTGATTTGGATAATCCGTCAAACCATAAGGCAGCTGATTATCATATTTATTAATTTTTAGAGGAGCCTGTACATAAAGCAATTGCGTTCCAACAGAATTTAAATACTCATTTAAAACTCTGATATTTTTGTGCGCAATATTCACTCCAAAACCCGGATAATAATAGGTAAGCTGTCCATTATCAAGCTGATATACGGTATGTCTGCTGTCAACATCATTCACTATTTTCCTTTGAAGAATTCTCTGAAACAATCCATTGATATCAATCATGGTAAACTTATCATACACGTTATCTGCAAAAGCAGCGTCACAGCAGGAAAAGAATGTCTCTATTACATCAAAGGGATCCTTACTATCATTTTCTGTAACCTTTTCCATGGAAGTACGGACGGTGGACTCAACCGCTTTCGAATGAATTAGCATTCCAATAAAGTAAAAGTATACAAGAAGGATAAATAAAATTGTTGTAACAGAATATCGGTTTATTTTTGATTTCTTTTTTTGTATCATTTCAACACCCGGGCCTTTCAATTTTGGGAAATCCATTCAAAATGGAACAGATCAAAAAAGTAAGTTGAAAAATCTCTATCTTTTAACCTATTCATTATTCCTGCGCATATTCTCAGCGCAAATATAGTTAGTGCCAAAGATTTCAGGCAAAATTTATATATATATTTAAAAATTAAAATAAATAAAAGGATTATAAGAGCCTTTTATCACATAGCTCATGGATACCAGGAAAAGCAGTATATAAAGAATAGGATAGAGTACTCCGTTCCATCGCTTTTCATTTAAATTCCATTTGGATGATAATGTAAGAAAGATTGGGGTGGAACATAAAAAGGCAGCAATGAAAAAGAATTTATTTTCCATGAAATAAATATATGTATTCTGGTCAAAGATTTCATTACCGCTTTGAAAGAACATAATCTTTAAATAGTACAGTGCCTGTGAAATGTCCGCAGACCGGAAAAACACCCATCCAATCATCACAAATAAAATAGTATATATATGATGTAATAACTTAAAACGCCTTGATTTATTAAATCCGGTTAATTTTTCAAAAGAAATAAGCAGAAAATATAAAATCCCCCATATAATAAAGGTCCAATTCGCACCATGCCATAAGCCCGTTAATATCCATACTACAAAAAGATTGAGAATAAGACGCGATTTTGTTTTTACCCGGCTGCCGCCAAGGGGAAAGTATACATAATCACGAAACCATGAGCCCAGGGAAATATGCCACCTTCGAAAGAACTCAGAGATTGACTTTGAAATATATGGATAATTAAAGTTTTCGTGAAATTCAAAACCAAACATTTTCCCAAGACCAATTGCCATTTCTGAATAACCGGAGAAATCAAAGAGAATTTGAAAGCTATAGGCGAGGATTCCCAGCCAGGCAAAGCTAACGGATAGTTCATCCTTTGAGGCAGAAAAAGCCTTATCTGCCACTGCTGCTAAGGTATTTGCAAGTAATATTTTTTTAGCCAGACCACGGATAAAGCGGATCACCCCATCAGAAAAAGTAGCAAAGGATTCTTTACGATTCTCCAACTGACTGGAAAAGGATTCATACCGGACAATTGGCCCCGCAACCAGCTGGGGGAAAAATGCAATATAAAGACCTACATTCAAAGGATTCTTTTGAACCTTGCCATTATTCCGATAAACATCAATGACATAAGAGATGGCCTGAAAGGTGAAGAAGGAGATACCAATCGGCAGCATAATTTCAGGAACAGGAATGTTTTTATGAAATACGGCATTGATATTGGATACTGCAAAAGCCAAATATTTAAAGTAAAAGATAATTCCCAAATTCAAGATGATTGAAACAGAGAGAATCATCCGGCTTTTTAATTCGTTGCTTCGAAATTTATCGACCAGAATTCCAAATAGATAATTCATAAGAATCGAAAACAGTAAAATTAATACATAGGATGGAACTTCCCAAGCGTAAAATAACAAACTGACAATAAAAAGAAAAAAGTGTTGCACTTTTCTGAATTTTCTAAACGGAAAATAGTAAAATAATAACACCAAGGGTAAAAACATATATACAAATGAAACGGAAGTAAATAACATAATAGCCTCTTTTCTGTATGTATCACTTAATAAAAACCAATTATAATGAGCATAAGCTAAAATTGTCATATAATTTTCGAGAAATTATGTTATAATTATGCTATTTTTATTAATAAAGACTAAAAAAAGTATATCTATTCAGAATCTTCCAGAAAAAACTTGCTTTTTTATGTTAGCCAGTGCCAAATCATAGATCTTTCATAATTTGGGTGCCTTCCCATGCTTTGCATGGCATTACAAATTAAGTAATAAAAACATAATTTTAACATATTTTTATATTTAAATTTATTGTGAAGCATTAAAACTATATCAAAAGAGGTGACCATTTTGAAACAGATCTATCTGGTTGAGGATGAAAAAAGTTTAAACCTTTTATTGAAAAAATATCTTGAGATAGAAGGATATGAAGTCATTACATTTAGCGATGGCATGTCTGCATTAAGCAGAATACATGATTTACCGGATCTTTGGGTGCTTGACATTATGCTTCCTGATATCGATGGATATGAAATAATTAGATCTATTAAAGAATTCAAAGAAGATACTCCTGTAATATTTATGTCCGCAAGAAATGAAGAACTGGATAGAGTCGTAGGCTTAGAGCTCGGAAGCGATGACTATCTTTCAAAACCCTTTTTACCCAGAGAACTTGTGATTCGGGTGAACCGTCTGTTTGAACGGATGTATGGAAAAGAGGATACGGAGATTGATGACATAATAATTGTTGCAGATTACAGCATCAGCATAAATCAGCGAACCGTTAACGATCAGAACAAGGAAATTCAATTAACAAATAAGGAATTCGAACTGTTGCTTTATATTGCCCAAAACAAGAACATCGTAGTGACCAGGGAACAGATCTTAATGAATATTTGGGGGTTCGATTATTATGGTTCCGAAAGAGTCGTTGATAATACCATAAGAAGACTCCGGAAAAAGATGGACAAGTTAAATATTGAAACTCTCTACGGATATGGTTATAAATTGGTGACGAAGGTATGAAAAAAATTAAATTCAAGTCATTAGCTATTAAAATTTGGGCTATCTTTACTGTTGTCATATTAGTTATTATATGCAGTATTTCTGGTTTATACGTAGTTGCCTACCGCCATTTAAATGAAAACGCCAAAATTAACGACTTAAAAGTTGCACATAATATCCTGTTACAAAGTGATGACTTAGAGGATAGTAAAGATTTATTTGATGAGCTAAAAAATTTGAAAGGCAGCAACCATTATATTCTTAAGTTAAATATTGAAGATATGGAAAGAACCGTCGACAAAAAAAGACTGATCTATTTGATGCCCAGAACCTATGGTGTAGAAAAGTGGATTTCAGGTTATATAAAGGACGACAATATGTCCGAAAAATTATTTAAAGAATCTTACCAAAGAAAAAGTTACATTTTTATTATAAGCTCCATTGAGAGCAGCGACCTGGAAAGATCTTACTTAATTTCCTATATGCCTAATTATCAGGATAATACTTTCCTGTATACGGTACTTATTATAAGCATCCTATTTATAGGGATAGGTTTCCTGGCCGCAAAACTAGTAGCAAATCATCTTTCACAGCCTCTTAAGGAGCTGGAAAAATACACAGCAAGAATAGCACTTAAAGACTGGAAGAATCCAATTGCAGTCGAAAGCGATGATGAGATTGGACGTTTGGCAAAGTCTATGATTTCCATGCAAAGAGAATTGCAACGTGCTGATGAAAAGGAAAAAATGTATTTGCAGAGTATATCCCATGAACTAAAAACTCCAGTCGCAATTATTATGAGTCATGCACAGGGGATAATCGATGGGATTTATATTGAATCAGTGGAAAACACTGCTGAGATTATTAAAGAGGAAGCAATTCGCCTGGAGAAAAACATTAAACAATTGTTATATTTAAATACATTAAATTATGCCTTAGAAAACAACAATGACAGTACAGACATCCATTTGGACAGACTGCTGCAAGCTATAATAAATCGATTTGAAGCTATTAACACCAACCTTCATTGGGATCTAAATATCGATGCGGTTTCAATGAAAGGAAGTGAAGATAAAATCCAGGTTGCCATTGAAAATATTTTAGATAATGCTCTCCGATATGCAAAGAATAAAATAAGTTTATCCTTAAAGATAGAGGAGGGTTCCATATTAATAGAAATCTATAACGACGGGCCAAATATTAATGATACAAATATTGATAGAATATTTGATAATTTATATAAGGATAAGACCGGGAATTTCGGTCTTGGACTTACTATTTCAAAAAAAATAGTGGAATTTTATAACGGAAAAATATATGCCGTCAACAAAGAATGCGGGGTAAGCTTTTTCATGAAATTTCCCGCACATTTACCGTAAGATAGCGAAGCCAATACCCCTCCGGTATCTACTGTGTTGTTTGATTTTTATGGTCTTATATCATCACTACCGGTATATAAATGAAAAGCTCCCCCTACTTCTATTTACATGGACAGTGGTGGAGCTTTCCCCTTATATTATAAGAAACCTACCTATTAAGATTATTTCGACTGCCCTGCCAGCCACTCAAAAAGGGTAACGGTCTTTCCGTTAATTTCATCCTTGCATTCATTGTTCAGGGCATAAATCCAGGAGAAATGTCCCATATACTCATAAGGCTCTTTCGTTCCTGCTTTAAAATATTTTCCCGGGGTGTCTATCACATTATCAAATAAGGAATAATGAACATCCTTAGCTCCTGCCGCAACAAGGCGGTTATAGGCAGCATTTGAAAAGTTATTCAGCGGAACCGGATTGCCCTTAGCATCTAATTTCAATGAATAGGTAAAGGTGCTGTAATCGATGGAGCCTTCGTATATAACCACAACCGGATCATTTTTGGCGGCCGTTAGCCAGATTGGAATATCCTTGATGCTATTTATTTTTTCATCCGTGACAAAGGAATCATCATAGGCCTCGCAGATTGGGAAGGCTGCTGCAAAGTAGTCCGGGTATGAGAAGAGCATATTCAGGGTCATGTACCCGCCGTTGGAGCAACCACCGATGTATATCCGGTTCTTATCAATTTCCGGATGCTCCTTTACAAACTGGTCAATTAAGCCCTTTAATGTCTTGGTATAATAGGAGCGTCCTCCGCTTTCCGGTACCGTATTGTTATAAGTGCCCTTTCCATCGTAATCCATCCACATGGTTGGAGCCTGGGGTACCAGGACATATGCCCCCGTTGTTCCAAAGCAGGACTGGATCTGTTTGTCCGCCAAGCTTACTACCTTATTGCCGATCAGTGCAATGGAGGGATCCGTGCCTCCTTCACCTGCACCGTGGAGCCATATAATAAGCGGATTGGAGCCTTGCTTTTTGGATGCCTTGGCCGGAGTATAGGACGCATATTTTAAGGTTATGCCATCCTTTGTATAAGAACCTGTCTGGTCAAATTTATCCGCAAGCAGGGTAACATTCCCTTTATTACCGGCTTTATCTGTCGGCGTCATGGAGATTGCCCTGCCGTCAGCCGTAGTTAAATTTGCCGTATCACTTAATTTAATGATATAGCTTGTATCTACATAAGCATTTGCTCCAGTGGCATCCGTGGCAAAGGGTGAGCCTTCCGACAGATCCGGCCCTACCTGCAGCTCTAAGGTAATGTACTTACCTTCGGAATCTCTCTTTCCCGCCTGGTCACAGGTATATACCCTGGTTACTTTTCTTTCTTTGATCTCATCCTTGTCAACCATCTTTCCCGTCATATAGTCGAGGCTGGAATAGATCCTTTCCGATGATACCTGAAAGGTATGGATGGTCAGGGTGACATTGTCAATGGGGGTTCCCATGTCCAGGATCACCTTTGTAATCGCAGGCCCCCAGTCAAAGGCTTCCGTCACCGTGGTATAGGTTACCGAGGTAAGGTTAACTGTTTCGCCTGTTTTTCCTGCTTCCTGCTGCTTGCCCGGATCCGCTGCACCGGCATCCGCCGCCCCAGCCTTCGTCCCCGGATTAAGGGCTAAGGTAACTGCTAACAACATGGATAATAATACTGTAGCTGCTTTCTTTCTCATACCTTTTCTCTCCTTTTCGATACATTATAGAATTCTAAAAATTGATTACTTGATTCATCCTTTTTTGAACACTTCCTGCATTTCCCCATAAAAATCCACTCCCGGATACCATGGGCTAGCCATGATATCCGGGGGCAGCCGAAGCCTGCGGCTCCTCGCTGCACTTTATTCCATTAACTGCATTATCCTGTACAGCTCTAGCTCTCCTTTGTATCCGGCTCCTGCTTGAATATAATCTTAAAGATCGGGAAGAATACCCAGAAGGAAACCGCGCTGTTGATAATCATTGTAATAAAATCGGCCAACATCTCACCAAAGGACCCCATTCCCATGATATTCATTAACAGATTATAGATCGGTGCTTTGTAAAGTCCCTGCAGGGCTGCCGCTCCGATAGAAATTACAATGTATGCCACCACATACCAAAATGCCGCCTTCCAGATATTGCTGTTGGATTTAAAGGTTATATTCCTCTGGGCAAAGAAATTGATGATCTGCGCAATGCCAAGGGTAACCTGGACTGCCAGGAAATATGCCAGCCCCCCGCCGCCACCGGAAGCTATTGTGCCTGCTGCATAGTTAAATATATAATAATCGCTTCCGTCAAAGTTCCTGCCCACCTGGAAAACCTGGAAATTGGTATTTATCAGATTCGTGTATTCAAAGATATTCTTCAGCAGGGGCATCATCACCATTTGCAATACGGTAACTCCATTGCTCAGCATAAAGAACACCAGGAATTGGGCAATATTAGGGTGCTTTTCCTTAAAGTTACCCCATAGCTTCACGATCCCGGAAAATATACCATACTTTTTTACATCTGTTTTACTCATTCTTATTTCCCTGCCCTCTTTTTCTTCGCTGAATTTTCCTTCCATAGATGCCTTAGTCCTTTAAAGAAACGGCCGTTCACCATGATTAAGAGCCCATCCACCATCGGCAGGGTGACCATGCCGCCCGTCATTCTGGCTACCCCACGGAAGGGCATATGGTAGACGGACATCATAATCAGGTTCGCCGTACTGCGTTTTCCAATCTTCTTCAGGAATCGGTATGCAAAGCTGATGGTATGGTATGCGAACCGGGCAGCCCATCCCTTGGCATACTGGCACTGTGCAATTGTATCGTTATAGCCCAGGGGTTTTGTACGGTCCCAGGTAGAAACCGGAACCTTCGTCCCCAGCAGCGCTTCAAATTCAGCCACGCTTACATTGTTTGCCTTTCCTGAATAATAGGAGGGCAGCCTGCCTCTGTCATATGGAACCGGTGCTTCCGTACCAATGATGGATACCATCGTACTTAAGCGTATGTCAGCGCTGGAGGCTCCTACCATGATTTCATAATCAGCTGTTTCAATCTCCCAGCCATTCGTAAGAACGTTAAAATAACGGAAGGTCTTATCGTCAAAGGGTATCGTAACCGTCTTTGTCTCGCCTGGCTGCAGCTCGATTTTTTGGAAGCCCTTTAATTCCTTCTTTGGTCGGAAGATCTTATCCGATCTGCAGCCAACATATAGCTGGACTACTTCCTTTCCTGCAACCTTCCCCGTATTGGTAAGCTGGAAGACTGCCTTCCTGTCATCAACGGTAAGCCCGGAATATTCAAACGAGGTATAGCTTAAACCGTAACCGAAGGGATACAGGACCGGTACCCCCGCCGTGTCATAGTAACGGTAGCCGATATATGGCCCTTCACGGTACTCAACACTCACTTCTTTTCCAGGAAAATTATGATATGAAGGAGTATCTTCATATATTAATGGATAGGTTTCCGCCAATTTACCGGAAGGATTCACTTCACCCCTCAGTACCCTTAATACAGCCTTCGCCCCAGCCTGGCCGCTTAAGCTTGCATGTACCAGGGCCTTAACCTTGTTAATCCAGGGCATCTCCACTGCTGAACCGCAGGAAAGCACTGCAATAATATTCGGGTTCACCTGATATAAGGCCTCCAGTAAATCAATCTGGTTCTGCGGGAGCTTCATATCCTGCCTGTCAAGCCCCTCCGCCTCCGTCACTTCATCAAGGCCGATGTATAAAAGGACAACCTCTGCCCCCTTCGCCAGCTCACAGGCCTTGTTAACCAAGCCTTTGCCCTTCTTGCCATAACGGTTATAGCCCGGTTCAAAACCGATGCTGTCAATGCCGGAGGCGCCCAGACAATCCAGGGTATTGTCCAGGAAGATCGGGTTAACAATCGAGGAGCCTGCTCCCTGGTACCTTGCCTGTTTCGCAAAATCCCCGATAATTGCCACTTTGATGCCCTGCTTTAAGGGCAGGATATCCCCTTCATTCTTAAGCAGGACAATGGATTCTTCCGCGGCCCTCTGTGCAATTTCATGATGCTGCTTCTTATCAAAGTCCTTATGGGGCTTTTTGAATACCTCTTCTGTCGCGAAAATCAGCTCCAGCAAACGGTCAACACATTCATCCAGAGCCTCTTCCTTGATAATTCCCTTCTTGACAGCCTGAAGGATATCCTCATCCGTCTCACCGCCATTGGTGGGCATCTCCAGCTCATTTCCTGCCAGGAGGCCTGCCACACGGTCATTGTTCCCGCCCCAGTCCGTGATGACGCAGCCCTGGTAGCCCCATTCTCCACGGAGAATGTCCCTCAGCAGATGCTGGTTCTCATTGGTATAAGTACCGTTTAACTTGTTATAGGAGGACATGACCGACATGGTCATGCCTTCCTTGACGGCAATTTCAAAGGCTGTCAGGTAGATTTCGCGTAGGGTTCTCTCATCAACGATTGTGTCAATTGCCATGCGCCGCTCTTCCTGGTTATTCACGCAAAAATGCTTCACGCAGGCAGATACACCTTTGCCCTGGATCCCCCTGATATACGCCGCAGCCACTTTACCGGCAAGATAGGGATCTTCACTGAAATACTCAAAATTTCTGCCGCAAAGAGGATTCCTCTTCATGTTGATGCCGGGTCCAAGTAATACATTAACCTTCTGTGATACTGCCTCTTCCCCAAGACTTTCCCCGATGATTGTCCCTAACTCCTCACTCCAGCTGTTAGCTACGGCCGCAGCAGTGGGAAAACAGGTGGCGGGAATGCTGGCGTTCAGTCCCAGATGGTCTGCGGCCGCAGCCTGCTTGCGGATTCCATGGGGACCATCGGCCAAAAACATATTACCTATCCCAAGCCGTTCAATGTCCTGTGACTGCCAGAAATCCTTGCCTGACATCAGTGAGGCCTTTTCCTCTAAGGTCATTTTGCTAATCAATTCTCTATATTTCATTTTCTCTTCCTTTTTCGCCATTAATGATAGCCCTCTCTGCAGACCCGCATTAATTATTCAAAAAGGGCTGCTGCAATTTGTCAATGTTCAGTTTTGCAACAGCCCCGGATTAAAATTTTAATTATGCCTGTTTATTTTTGCGTACCCTGATGATAACCCAGGAGATACCTGCCAATAAGAATATTGCAATCAGGATATCTACGGCGATTAATACCTTTTCCCAGGTTGCCATTGTGTAAGAAATGATCGTACCCGGAACAATGCCGTTCATCGCATTGCTGTTTACAACCGCATACAGGATATTGTGTGCGGATTTCCTCAGGTTTGTAACAGCCGTCGCACTGCTTGAATCCTCTATGGTCTTCATGGATTCAAAGGTCAGCATTAAGTCTGAGCCTGCTTTGATACCCTGGTCAACCACCATGTAAGGATACAGGTTGAAGTCTGTAATAACGATACCGTCAAAGCCCCACTCATCACGGAGCACATTCTGCATCAAAGGAACAGAGCCGCCGGCCCAGGTTGCACCGATACGGTTGAAGGAGCTCATGACTGCGGTACAGCCGGCTATTTCCTTCCCGGCTACCGTACCATTTTCATCCGCAATGTATTTCAGTGTGGCAGTAGCATCCTTTACTGAGAGCTCAAATGGCTTCAGGTAAATCTCACGAATCGCCTGTTCATTTGCCCAAGTGGATATACCGTTATTAACACGGTTTGTCTCCTGGTCATTTAATGCAAAATGCTTGATGAATGCATACACACCTTTACTTGCCGCACCTGATACGACGGATGCGCCAATCTTACCGGCAAGGACACCATCCTCGGAATAGTATTCAAAGTTACGTCCTGCAAAAGGAGAGCGGTGTGTATTCATGGCGGGGGCATACCACCCATTCACTTTATTTGCAAGTGCTTCATTACCGAGCATTTTGCCCATTTCATAAGCAATATCCTTGTTGTAGGTTGATGCAATCACTACTGCAGAAGGATATGCAGTACAGCTCATGGCTGTCATAAAGGAGCTGATGCCGGCAGGACCGTCCAGGTCAACTGCTGCGGGCTTTCCAATAGAATCAATTGCTGCTGAGTTATAGGCGCCGCTCATAACAACCTTCAGGATCTCCTCCGGATTCAGCTGGTCTAATAATAAATCCCAGGTAGGATCATCATAATCAACACCGCGAAGGTCAATCAACTGGAGGCCGTTGTCCGCACCCGTGGTAGGCATTACTGCATTAGGATCCGCGTTGGCTGATGCCGAATACTTAGCAAAGCCTGCCAGGATTCCATCATTCGCGGTCCTGTCTGCATCCGTAGGAGCAGTTGGAAAGGTTCCTGCAAAGTCAGCCCTCGACATATTGGTAATCAGGCCTTCTTTTGGTGTATCTGTGAATAATGCATTTACATCATCAAACTGGTTGGTCACAGCCGTTTGGTCGGATGCCCTGTGGTTATCACCGCTGTAGGTGACGGTTTTATCCACGGTATATTTAATAGCTTCTGTTCCCGCTTTGATATTATGGGAGTCCGTCTGCATTGTAATATCATAATCGCCTGCTTCCAGCACATATGCCTTTGCATTCTTATAGTCATAGGATGCCATATCCTCTACCGCAAGGGTAAGGGTTACTGTTTCAGAAGCGCCTGGCTCCAGTAAACCGGTCTTTGCAAAATCACCAAGGACTACTTCTGATTTTTCGATCCCTCCCTTGGTATAAGGAGCTGAATAATACATTTCTACAACATCCTTACCGGCTACATTGCCTGTGTTGGTTACCTTGACATCTACAGAGATTTCACCCTCCGTATCACCAAGCTTCTTGCCTGTAACTTCCCAGTCAAAGCTGGTGTAGCTCAGGCCATATCCGAAGGGATATACCACTGCATCGTCATAATTGATAAAGCCTTCTGCCGCTGCTGTTTCATAATATCTGTAACCGATATAGATACCTTCCTCATACTGCACGAAATATCCATTGCCAAAGGAATTTGCTTCACTGATATTGTTATACTGGTTAAATCCAAAGTTTACGAAGGTAGGATCCTTTGTAAAATCTGCCGGATAGATATCTGCCGTACGTCCGGAGGGGTTAATGGTACCGTTTAATACCTGGCCTACTGCGTTAAAGCCCGTCTGCCCGGGAGAACCAACCCAGAGGATAGCATCTACCTTATCATCATTTTCTAAAATTCCAAGCTCCATTGAGGTGCTGGCATTGATGATAACGATAACCTTATCAAAATTTGCCTCTGCAAGTGCCAATAGCTGCTTCTCATCATAGTTTAATTCCAGCTGGTGCTGTCCCGCTTCATAATTCTCATCCCAGCCTTCCATGCTCTGTGCAAGGTCCCCGCCTTCACCGCCGCCGCGTCCGTACATAATAATGGCGGCATCACCATAGGAAGCAAAGCTTGCAACTGCATCCGATGTATAATTTTCTACCGGCATTTCACCGATCTGGTATTGGGATGCCTCAGGGTCATCCATTACTATATTAGCCTTTGGATGGTCATATACCCTGTCCTGTCCGCCAAACATATTATCCTTTAAGGTAAAGGAGGAATATCCCAGCAAAAGATCATACACTGTCGGATTCACTTCAAAATTAGCGTTCTCCAGACCAGTCTTAAAATCCACAACCGTATCTAATTTAACAGAACCGGAGCCGGAGCCGCCGTATACCGGGTCTGCCGCATCACGCCCTAATACTGTGACCTTGGCTTTGCTTCCGGCCGAGGTAGTTAAAGGAAGTGCCCCATTGTTCTTCATAAGTACGATACCTTCGCCTTCAATCCTTGCGCAGGTATCATTTGCTGCTGCAGATACTTCTTCCGCTGAAGCATAATCCATGGTATAATAATTGCTGTCCCAATTCTCCGTCCCTTCGGTTTTGGTAATAACAAGATCACCTTTTCCCAGGTACAGGTTAACATAGCCGACGAAGATATTCATCAGGATATTCACAACCAAGGTAAGTACTAAAACAACTGACAGGATCGGGATCCATATTGCTTTGAACTTTTTGTTACTCATTTTTCTTTTTTCCATGCTCTCCTCCTAGATCTTTGATATAGTTTCCCGGGATTTTAAATGATAAAATTCCGGGCAGTTATTTTATTCTTAATTCCTTTATCAACTTGTAACCAGGTGGCCACCACGTTACTGTTATGATTATTGATTATAGCAAAAAAAAATCTAGCCATGTGCTTTTTTTGGCTAGATTGTTATTTCTATTGGATAATCTGTCATGATATTTATTCAATCTTTATATTGGAATTAAAATTCTTAGAATAAACCAGTCATTTTGCATATGAACCGTCATGTTACCGCCATATTTTTCGATTGCCCGCCTGATGCTCTTCATTCCGTACCCGTGGTAACCCTTGTCTGCTTTTGTCGTCTTTGGCAGCCCGCCTTCAAAATCAAGGATTTCTGTACTGTAATTTTCAAACCTTATCATCAACAAATTATTTTGTGAATAAACCGCCATTCTTATTAAGCGCTTCTCCTTCTCCTTTAATTTCATTACACTTTCAATGGCATTATCCAAGGCATTACCGAAAATTGTACATATATCCATTACCTCCATAAAACTAATCAGGCTTCCATCAATCACACATGTTAATGTAATATCATGCTTTAAACAGTATATATTTTTTGCAGTCAGAACAATATCCAGAATTTTATTTCCTGTATCAACCTTTACTTCAAATTGTTTGATTACCTGCTCCATTTCCTTTATATAACTTTCCCTCTTTACCGGATCATCTTCTAAACGTATAACCGCTATCTGCTGTTTTAGGTCATGGGTTTTTCTATTTAATAGTTCAATGTTATCCCTCGACTGCTTATATTGTTCGTATTGACGCCGTAATACACTGTCCATCGCTTCCAATTCATATCGTAAATGCATCTCATTTTTTTGTTCCTGCTGTGCGTAGAGCATGGTCAGGCCGCTAAAATCCACTAATGTCCTGATAAAAAATAAAGCAGCTCCTGTTTGATCCCTGAATAAAGAGAAATCAATTACAAAATAAATATTACTGATTGCAAATACTGTTACTGCTATTATAATTGCACTGGTGAATTCCTTCACAGTAACATTTAATCTGGTATCACTGGGCAGCCGTCTGCTCTCAAGGAAAAATATTATTCCAAAGGTCATCCCATAAACACCCATTACCACGAAAAAGGTGATCCAGCTGGGACCATCAGCTTGTTTGAAAAAAATAAAACAAAAAAGCTGCCATCCGAAAGAAGCGGCGAACTCTGCTGTAATAAATGCCCTGGCACAACAATATCCGGCATCAAAAACAGACAGGTCACAGCACACAAAAATGCCGACGAACATTGCAAGGACCGCAACTATCATACCGGGCAGCCAGAATACGATATCTAAACAGCCGGCAATGTATTGTATCATGCATTGAAAGCCTAGCATTAACAATAATGTTGCTGCCAGCTTCTTACCCTTAATTTTTTTCTTCAGTGGCAGGATGTATACCACACAAGCCAGCCATTCGGCTACGGCCGTATAAAAGCGCGGAATATCCGGCAACATTTCACCCATTATCTTATGACTCCTCCTACATAATCAGCTAAAGCACCCATAAATGCTTTCTTTTTTGGCCTGCTTATTTGTAATTGCCGGCCTTTCACTGTCACTATACTGTTTTTCACACCTTCCACATAAGACAAATTTACCAAATAACAATTATTGCACCGGAAAAAATACTGTCCTTTCAGCTTATCTTCCATTTCCTTTAATGTACTGTAAATTGTATAATCGTTCTGCTCACTGTGGACTATTAAACGCCGGCTGACACTTTCTATATACAATATCTTGGATGCTTCCAAACGTTCAACACCATTTTCAACCGGTAAAAGTAAATAATATTTTTTATTTGATTTAATTCTTTCGATTGCCTTTCGCAGTTGCTGTGACAGAGCAAAATAAGAGATCGGCTTTAATACAAAGTCCATCGCATCAACAGAATACCCTTTTATCGCGTAATTTGCCATATTGGTAATAAAGACTATGATAACATCCATATCGAGTTTTCTTATCGCTTCCGCCGCCCTCATACCATCCATGCGTTTCATTTGGATATCTAAGAAGATGATATCATAGACAGCCTGATAATCATAGGTGATCTCATCTCCATCTGAAAATATGGTGATTTCAAATTTTTCCTTTATTTCCTTCTCATACTGATGGATATAGCCTACTAATTGTTTCTGAACCCCCAGCTCATCTTCAACAATAGCAATTCTCATATCTATGCCCGTGCCTTTCACTTTTTGATGACCTATTCAAAAAGTGAATAGGCCTTAATAAATAGTTTGAAAGTGACTTTCTTTCACACTTTCT
>DUNO01000041.1 GCA_012839295.1 Clostridiales bacterium | reverse complement strand
TCCATCTGGGCGCAGACCGGGCATCCCATGATTGCCTGCACTTGGCAATTATGGGATGTTAAAGGCAAGCCCCAGATGGATATATGTATACTCATATTCACTGCGTTAGTTACGAAAGACTTTTACTGAGAGAATTATATGATAGGTTTCAGGATGGAGAAATGTGTATGATGAACATAGGATATTTAAGGAACAACTTGGGTTTGCCCTTTGAGCAGAAGATTATTGATCATTTTTCACCGGAGCTGCAGATTACTCCTGCCTTTAATGTTTCCTTTGTGTTATGCGGTACACTGGATATCCATTATAATAACCGTACGAGGCATTTGAATG
The DNA here is from genome assembly GCA_012839295.1 of Clostridiales bacterium. Classification (GTDB taxonomy): domain Bacteria; phylum Bacillota; class Clostridia; order Lachnospirales; family Lachnospiraceae; genus Mobilitalea. The sequence continues at coordinate 148,574 of DUNO01000041.1, read as the reverse complement.
AGCATGATTTTTATTTTTTTCCGCCTTTTGAGTCCCATTTTGTTGTGACTGCAGAGGAGGGTGCACATGTGCTTTCCCTGTTAATTGATTATACCTTTATCAAGCAGTATTGTCCGGATGCTGTGAGGCTTTCCTTAAAACGCCGGCATGTCTCCCAGAATGATAATGATCCGGTTTATTGCAGGCTTCGGGAGGAGCTTGCCTCCATTGTTTTTCAGTCTATGAAGAATGATACCTGCAACCGGCTGAAGCAGCTTTCTACGATTGCTGATATCATTTCGGTCATCTTTGAGAATTTTGGACTTTTGCAGAGTGGATCTGTGGATAATGCCTCTTATACCCAGGACAGGGTGATTGAGATTTTAAATTATATTAACGATAATTACATGCATAAGATCTCGGTGGATCATATGGCTGGGCATCTGGGGATCCATCCACAGTATTTTTCGGCTTTTTTTAAGAAGCATTTTCATGTGAATTTTGTGGATTACCTGGCTACCTTTCGGATTAACCGGTCTATCACCCGGTTGACGAATACGGAGGACAGTATCTTAGATATCGCTATTGACCATGGCTTTAACAACCATAAGACCTACTCCACGGCCTTTCGTAAGCAATATGACATGTCACCGACCCAGTTTCGGAAAATCCACCAGCAGCCGGAGGATGCTCCTTCGGCTGCCTTAACTATGGATAAAACGGAAAAAAATAATGTGCTTTCCTATCTTTGGTCCTATCTTGGCTCCAGTACGAACAATTCCTTGCAGGGGACAGCAAAGGTGGTGCAAAACCTCCACCTTGATATCCCGAAGCTTTCTAAGTCTCCCCGGAGGAATACGCAGAAAAAATTCCTCGCTGCGGGCTGCGCCTATAGCTGCCTTAGAAGCGAGGTCCAGGCACAGATAAAGGAAGCGAAAAGGGATCTGGGCTTTGATTACCTAAAGCTGCGTGATATTTTTTCAGATAACCTTTTCGTTTATTATGAACGTGAAAATATGCCTCCCTTGATTAACTGGCAGTCCCTTGATACTATTTTTGACTTTTTGCTTTCCCTGGATATCAAGCCTTTTCCTGAGATCGGCTTTATGCCCAGGGATCTGGCCTCAAAAAAGCAATACGCCGGCTGGCAGTTCCACCCCAATGTAAGCTTTCCCAAATCCTTGGACCGGTGGATCCATTTTATTGAGGATTTTTTAAGACATTTGATTGACCGTTATGGCCTCCAGGAAATCAGGTCCTGGTATTTTGATTTTTGGACTGCCCCTGACTTAGACATCAAGAATGGATATTGGTATGAATCACAGGAAAAATTCTTCCTGTTCTATAAGTCCACCTATGAAGCCTTTGCCAAGGTGGATCCTGAGCTGAGGCTGGGAACCCCTAATTTTTCAACGATCACTGGCTATGCCTGGTACGAGGCCTTTTTCCAGTTCTGCTATGCCAACCATATCTTCCCTGCCTATGTCTCTATACATCTGTACGATTGCACCATATCAGACCAGATAAAGGTCTTCCTGACTCCTGGCATGGATGCATTCCTGCCCAGCTACGAAAGAATTTCCACAAAAGCTCAGGAGGATTTAAAGAAGCTCCACCAGATCATGAACCGGAACGGCTTCCGCACCCTGGACGTCATCGTTACGGAATGGAATTTAAATTTCCTTCCAAAGGATTTTATCCTGGATACCTGTTATATGGCTCCTTATATCATCCAGTCCTTAATACGCACACTGGATTCGGCCTATGGTATCGCTTATTCTGCGCTGAGTGACATCTCGAGGGAATTCTTTGCGGAGAGCATCCTCTTCCAAGGCTCTCCCGGCCTGATAGAATACCATGGATTAAAAAAAGCTGCCTATAATGCAATGCAGCTTTTCAACACCCTCGGGGACACCATCCTGTCCACCGGTGAGAACTATATTTTTACCCAAAAGGGCAGCCAGTACCAGCTGCTGATCTATAACCTGCCGGAATTTGACGGCATGTATGCCCAGGGCGACCCCTCCGGTATGGACTACCGGTCTCGGTATAATATTTATGAAAAAACGGATGACATTACGGTAAAGCTGGTCGTAACCCTGCCCGGGGGAGCCTACTATGTAAAAAAGCAGGAGGTGAACCGCCAGTATGGCTCTGCCTTTGACCTTTGGGCAGGCATTGACTACCCTGAGCGCCTGAACCAGGAAATCACCGCCTATCTCGTTGAAAACAGCAAGCCCAGGATCTCTTACCAGTCCTATAGCAGCAATGGAACCCTCATGGTCGAGGAATTAATTCCTGCCCTCGGAGTCCTTTTGCTGGAGTTTATCAATGCCCGGGATCTCAACGCCTAAGGCTCCAGGTCAATGCGGTATCTCCGTAACAGCTTCTCCGCCTCTTCCCGGCAGTCCGGATAGGTCCTTATTGTCGACTGTATAGATTGCAAGGCCTCTTCCCTCTGCTTTGAGTTGATGTCAATCCGTTCCCGGAGCTTCTGTCTGCGCACGTTCAGCCTGTGGCGTACCTCCACCATTTCCTTGTTATCCAGGATGGCCGTGGTCTGGAAAATCCAGATTTCCGCATCCTTAATGCCGGACTGCTGCAGCTGGTGGATCAGCTCGTTGTTGTAAAACTCAATCAATTCTGTATTCGTCCTATACCTCCTGGCTTCATCCTTTAGACGTACATATTCCTCCCAGAAGGTTTTTAGCTGCTCACTGCTTTCAATATTATATTTATTATAGCTGTACTCAAGATAATTGCGGTTATTTACCGCTTTAATCTTCACCTTGTTAACCAACATGATCAACCGGTTCTGCTTTAGCTGGAGCATCGCCATATCCGCCACGTTTTTCCTGGCCTCCAGGATAATATAAAGCGCCAAAGCCATCCCCATCAGAACGGTCAAAAGGAAGGGCAGGGTAAAGTTCCCTCCCGTATAGTTTGACAGCACCGCAAAGAGCAGGAATAATATCAGGACAATTATACTTGTAATTATTGCAATCCCTTTCAAAAATGACTGTTTATTCAGTATATCCTTCTGCTCTAAATCCAGGGACTGCCTTTCCTCCTCCAGGTGCGCCAAATCCTGCTCAATGGCCACCTGGTAGCTTTCACTCTCCTTGATGGCCGGCAGCTCCTTTGGTATCTGTAATTCATAACGCTCAAAAAGCCGGTACTGGGGATCGGACAGGATGGAATTCCGGTTCTGGAGCTTATTGCGCTCCTTCGTCAAATTATAGATATTCCTTGCTGCCTCCTCAATTATCCCCCTTTCCTCAAGGGGAATTAAGTCTATCTTCTGTATATCAGTCAGGTAGGAGGTAACCGCCTGGTACTCTACCTTTGCTTCTTCCATTTGCTGCCCGGCTTCCAGGATGATTTCACAATTATCCCTGATATAGCCCAGGCGCTCGGTTCCTGTGCCAAGCCGTACCGCTTTTTTTGCTTCTTTATTTTCCTTAACGGACGTTTTCTGTTCGGTGGATGGCCGCTGTTCCATAAACGTTCCCTTCCCACTTTTCAGATCCGCCTTTACAGCTGAAAATTCCAGCTCTTCCTCTATGGTATCCTCTTTTCTTTTTTTACGAAACCGGCCAAACAAACCCATTTTCTTACCTTCCCTTATCCTCTACCTTATCCTCTGTTTTTTCCTTCAACCGGACAGGTCGAATTTAATTTTACATTTGCCTGATTTTACTTTTCCAGCCTTCCAGCATCTGGTCAACGGCCTGATAAAATTCCCCCGGCTCCCCCTGGTCCTTCTTCCGCTTTAGCTCCTCCAGCTGCTGCAGCTGCTCCGAAGCCTCTATCTCCTGCTCCTTCTGCTTAAAAAAGTTGGAGACTTGCTTTGGGATGTCAAGGGCTTGCTTATGGAAGGCACGGGCTGACTGCTTCATGTCCTCACCATCAGACCAGCCCATGTTTTCACCAGCCGGCCAGTCCATAGCTTCACCGGTCTGGTATTCTGCTGAATTATCCCCATAGCTGCTATCACCACTGCACAGCATCCGGGTATATAGATATTGGCTCAGGCTCTCTTCCCGGTTATTGCGTTCATAGGCGTAGCAGAACAATTTTGAAGCTTCCTTCAGTCCGGTTATATGGAGCTTCGCAACCGCCAGGTTATGGTATACATCACCATACTCCTCCGGCGTCAAGTCCGCAGCAGCCTTTGAAGCAATGATGCGTTCATATTCCGCCGTGGCCTCCATATACTGCCCGTTCTTTAAATAATGGTTGGCCCTGACTAAGTACCTCTTAATCACCGGCATGCCCGTCACTGCATCAAGAACCTTCAATACTCCCTTAATCTCTTCCTCCGTATAATAATCCGCACTGCACAGGATCACCGTAATAAGTGTTTTAATATCTGCTTTCTTCCTCTTTAACAACCTTAGCTTCTCCGCACGTTCCTCCAGCTTAAGCTCCGTCCCGATCCAGCTAAACAGATCCTCGCTCAGCATGTCCTCCTCTATCATATAGACATTATGGTAAAGATAATAACAGAGCTCCTCAATCGAATAAATCCGTATACCACTTGAAGGAAATCCATACGGCCTTGTTGTCCGAACCCCGCTACATAAAATCAGCTTACCCATTCTACTCCTCCTCTTTGAAGGCTCCTTCCTCAGATTTGTATCGTAAATACCATTTCTTTCCCCGTCCCAGGAAACAATTCCCCAAAACCAAGATCCGTCACCTTCATCACCGCAAGCTCCCTGCTGCTGCAGCACAGCTTAATACCAAGCCTCGTCGTCCGGTCCAGCTTCCCTGGCCACCCATCCAACCGCAGCCTTTGCCTGGCAGTCTCTCCTGATTTAATATCTGTCAGGCTAAGCTCCAGCATGGCTTCTCCCTCAGGAATGACCTCCAGCTCCTTTTCCGCCTCATACCATATTTCTCCTGCTTCCAGCAGTGGAAAGTCAATATATTTCGTGTCACGGTACACACGCACCCCAACAGAGGTTGTCACCATATCATCATTCAGCAGCAGGATATCCTGCAGCTTTACATCTCCTGACAATTCCTTTGCCGCAAAGCAAGCCCCCAAGGTGAACAGGTTCTGTCCCACAAAGCCTCTCCGTCCAACGCACAGCCCCTTAATGGCCTCATCAGCCCAGCCGCCTTCAAAGCCTTTGCCGGCGAAATATAAGGTCGTTACCAATTGCCTATGTAAAACCATGTTGGCTGCATTCTCAAAAAGATAAGCAGGGTTTACCTCCTTCTTTGACAATACCCCAAAATTTATCTCCCCCGTAAGATCCGTCTTTAAAAGCCCTGCCACCATGGGCCTCGACCTCCGGTTAATCTGTATTTGGTAATAGCTCAGCCCTTCCTTATTAAATTCAAACAGCCCCACATCATTCATCCACAAGTTCCTGTCCTGGTACAGGGCATAATATAAATATGCACCGGCATGGCTGGTCACCAAAGCCCTGTCCTTCTCAAGCCCCAACTGGGACAAAGCTTCATAAATCCGCCCTACCAATTCCGGCTCCGGCTCAGGAACCGTGACTACCAGCCTTGTAATAGGATCCGTGGGAAAATGATTCCGTATCAGCGCAAGTGATTTCCGAAAGAATTTCTCCAATAAGGAAACGGCTGAAAACTGTGTCTCCAGCAGCTCAACGCCCTCATTCCTACGGACCTTTTGGAGGAGCTGTTCTACTAATATCCCCGCCCCATTGGCAGCGCACGCTATCGCTTCCTCACCAAAAAGCCATTGCTTCGTATCAGCTTTCACACACAGAACAGTCGGTATCCTGTTATCTTTTCCCTCCGCCGTGCCCAGCTCCACGGAACCCGCCCCCATATCCCAGGGCCCAATCGGCACAGGCTCCTGCGTCTTATAGCTGTAGCAGCTGATCTGTGTAAAATCATCACATAAATCATACCCAACAATTACTTTCCTTGGTATATCCATACGTTTCTCCTATCCAGTAATTCCCCCATAAAAGTCTTCTTCACTCAATCGGATAAAAGCAAGCCTCAATCATCAGCTCCTGCTTTATATAATGCCCCATCAGCTCCAGGAGTGTATCATCGTCCCCCAGCTCCCTGGCCCTGAGCATCCTGTTTATCCGGCCGTAATTAGAAGCCTCATCCTCCTGCTGAAAATGAATTCCTTTCGGCATTTCCTCCCTTTCATACCGGATATGAAAGCTCTCCGTCAGATCCGTAGCCTCCGAGGATTCCTCCGAAATATAATACTCAAGCTCCTCATGGTAGAACAATACCATTTCCTTGCTATGGATACCCAATATCATATTCGGCATTCGCTCAGTAATATACTCCTGATCCTTTTCCAGTCTGTAATGGATATATATTTGCTTTTTCGGATCTGAATAATATGTAATAAAGCATTTATCCGTAAGCCGCTCCGGCAAAGCCACCCGGTTGCCGTATTCCAGGAACAGGGGCAGCACAATTCCCTTGCGCACCAGCCTTGCAATATTGTATTCAGCGAAAATGAGATCCTGCTCCGTAAGCCTGTTATTGTCAGCATTGTATTTCAGCCAGGCCAGCAGGCAGATGTCATTCTCATCATAATATAATTCCCTTTTCATAATCGGCAGCAGCTCCTGGTCAACCGCATAATTATGGACAAGGTATTTATAGGCGTAATAGGACAGGAAGGCGCGGACCAGCGTATGGTTCGTAATGTCCCTGTAATACCCGTGGAACACCATAAAGCTCTCCTCCACATGGCTTTCGGTAAACAGCATCTGCACCAGCAGCCGTTCCTCCAGCCTGTGGGTATCCAGGTCAAATTGCTTTGCCGCCTTCCACAGGGAGAACATCTCCCTCGTCGGCCCTTCATAAAACTCTACCAGATAGCTCAGGATCGCCTCATCATATTTTTTATTGGTAAATACATAGTGGCACAGGCTGACCATAATATCCTTCTTTATAGCCGCCTCCTCCCGGAGCATCCAGCCGGAGCACAGCTTAACAAGCCTGTTAATGGATATCCCTTCCACGCCATAAGTCTCCAAAGCCTCAAGAGCCTGGTCATATAGGGCACGGATTACCATGATTTCAATATATTTGGTACGCTCTGCAGGCGCCACCTGGGAAAGATCCAGCTTTTCCAAATATTGCTCCAAAAGCTCATCATCATAATTTTCATAATAATACTCGATAAGGGTCTGGCGGCAGAGAGCCCCATACCTCGGTGTCAACCCCGGGGTACCCAATACCTTTTTCCTTAGGGCTATTGCTTTATCACTCACAATCCGGTAGCTTTCATACCGGTCAAATAAATGCAGCAACAGCATTGGATGGTCACTTTGCTCGCTGCAGCGGTTTTCATAATCCTCCGGGTTAAGGTAGGGGGTAAGGGTATAATCAACGGACTGCGCATACCTGTTTCCCAGGTTATCTACCAGCAGCACCTCCAGGTTATTGGTGTACATATCAATCTGTGCCCTGCCCTGGACCAGGGCGGCCGTCTCTTCCTCTCCTGTCTCCTTATGCACTACGATCACGCTGACCATATTAGGATTCCCGCATTCCAGCTCATTCCGGAACATGATATAGGGCAGATTTTTTAAGACCTCGTCGCTTAAGGTGCTTTTATTAAAAAATTCCTTGTATAGCAAAGCCAGGTTCCGGCTGATATAATGCCCCTCAAGCATTTTCTCCGCAAATATCTCCATCCGCTTATAATATGACCGGTAAATGGATTCGAATTTATCCTTACTGCGTATGACACTCGCATATAAGAATGCCTTTTTCCTGTCACTTAAGCTGCTATTATAGATAAAATACAGCAGAACCGGCTGTGCAAGTGTAATCTCCGCCTTATCCGGCACGGAGTACATATAATATTCGTACAGCTCCGTGATACGCAGATGCGCCTCCACTCCCAGGCGGTACCAGGGGAAGTACTTCTCCGATCTTTGCATTCCTTTGATCAGCATGCTGCAGATGACGGACAGAATTTCCGTGGTTCCGTACTCATCATATAGCTTACACAGCCCGCTATAGATAACCGGGTGGAAGGTCTTACGCTTGCCGGCAAGGTAAACGTACTGCTGCGCCGCTTCCTTTGACAGGATCCAGTTTTTAATTCCAAAATTAAGGACCTGGATTTCAAAATCATTCAATTCCCTCAGTAAATAGGCATCCTCATTCACGATACACACTGCTTCGTAATAGAGAATGGGGCTGCGGCAGCCCAGCTTAAACTGTTCTCTGATGTCCTGGAGCTTGTCCCCCCTGTTTTTTTCATATTTCTTGTCCAGATACAGCAGCAGCCATAACAGCCTCCAGTCACTGCGGCTGCCTTCATAAAAGCTGCGGATGGTGCGTGCCGCCACCTGGGTGAGGGCATCCTCCCTCTTATAAAGCGCCTCTAAATAAAGATAGCAGCAATATTCAAAGCCATCCTTCTTCTTTAATACCCCGTCCACTGCCGACAGATCCACCAAAAGCTCCTCCGCCAGCTTACGTCTGCCGGAAACAATAGCCATATGGATCCTCATCAATTCCTTCCTATGGTTTACCTCAGGCCCGGGAAGCCTTCCCACCATGGCCTCCGCTTCTGCCAGATACTCCGTAACCTTGATACGGTTTAACCGGAAGCTTAAGTAGTTATCCACCAGGCCAAGCTCCAGCTTCTGCCATCTCCTCCGGTCCGATACCTTCCTGTTTTCCTTGCGGTACCTGCATACAACCTGGACCTTAAGGGTCTGGTAAGCGGTTTTTATCAGAATATTACCATAGTTAATGCCATATTTTAAATGCACCGGATCTATGGTATAAGCGATCTGGTGGGTATTGCCGATAAAACGGTCCGCCCATACAAACTTTTGCTCCAGTACAATAAAAGGGGCATCTGCACTTACACGAATCTCTGCAAATCCCCAATTATTCTTCGTTAATACAATTTTATCGGAGATCTGCTCCTGTGAAATTTGGTACTCTATCTCAGTTTTGTCCACCTCCAGGCGGATTGCTGATTTTTTATGGATTGTTATTAAAAACTCCTCCAGGGCCTGGCTCGTTGATATACTCCCCATTAAGCCCCGGTAAACCGTCCGGTAGCGTTCCTCATTAGATAAGAAGACCCGCTCAAAATCCTCGGACCGGAATATCTTTTTTGCCTCGGACCAGTCCGCCCGTGCCAGGTTCGTAAATTGGAAGAGATCCTTGATTTTTCCCAGGGAAGTCATAAAATAGGAATTCTCTACCTCTGCCAGGAACGGAACCAATGCCTCCCCACAGTCACTGATGATGCATAATTCCCCGTCGAACCTTTCGCCCTCCTTTAAAAAGGCTGCATCAAAATAATAGTGGATTATATTCTCTACCCCATGAAACTGGGGATTATCGACCTTCATAAACCGGTTCGTGGAATAAACCGTCCCACTTATTATCCTGCCGGTGCTGGCACTCACTGTAAAACTGCCTTCCTTTTTCTTGCCGGCTTCAACTTTTATCCTGATTTCCTCGTCGGACAGGCAGATCAAAGGCAGCTCATATTCAAAATCCCCTTTTGAAAAATGCTCTATTTTTTCCTTCAATTCGTTTCCCCCTTCTCCTGCCCTTTTCTTTCGTACAGATCAAGCTATGAATCAAGTGTTATTGAAGCATTGCAATTTAATAAAAAAAAGATATAATATTTACATACTTACTTAAATGATTATAAAACATATATGGAAAAAAATCCAGTAGGATGTTGAAGACTCACGGGAACTCTTTTATGAAAGGAAAGCCCTGGAGCCTCAGGTAAAGAAAGGAGTACTATGATAAAGCATACGGATCATTTTCACGGAAGTGATTTAGAGATGATAGAAAAGGTATACGGCATACGTAAGGAGGATATTGTAAGCTTTTCAGCAAATGTAAACCCCCTGGGTATTTCACCAAAGCTGAAGGAGACCCTCTCCGGGCGGATCGATGCCATTATGAGCTACCCGGACCGTGAATACACCTCCCTTCGCAGGCAGATCGCCGAGTACGTCCATACTGAGCCGGAAAATATCATCGTTGGAAACGGCTCCACAGAGCTGATTTCCCTGTTTATCCAGATAAAACACCCAAAGAAGGCATTGATTATCGGGCCTACCTACTCCGAGTACGAGCGGGAGATTTCCTTGGGCGGTGGGCAGACCCGGTATTACCGGCTGGAGGAAGAGAATAATTTTCTCTTGGATATCGGAAAGCTTGAGGCCAAATTAACCTCCGATGTGGATATGTTAGTTTTATGCAATCCCAACAACCCCACCTCCTCCGCCATCACCCGCAGTGACATGAGAAGGATCCTGGATATCTGCAAGCAGAAGGGCATCTTCGTCATGGTGGATGAAACCTATGTGGAATTTGCAGAGGACGTGCGCAAGATCACCTCTGCTCCGCTGACAGGCTATTATAACAACATTATCATCCTCCGGGGCATTTCCAAATTCTTTGCCGCCCCAGGGCTTCGCCTCGGCTATGCCATCTGCGGCAATGCTGATTTATTAAAGGAAATAAACCAACGCAAAAACCCCTGGACCATTAACAGCCTGGCTGCCATCGCGGGAGAGATCATGTTCACGGATGAGGATTACATCCGGGAAACCCGTACCCTGATTGCTGCGGAGCGAACACGTATCTGCGGGCTCCTTAATACCTGCAAGCATGTAAAATATTACGAACCGACGGCTAATTTTATCCTGGTTAAAATCCTCCGTGAGGATATTACCTCCATGGATTTATTCGAAGCAGCCATCAAAAAAGGCATGATGATCCGGGATTGCTCCACCTTCCCCTTCCTGGATAATAAATTCATCCGTTTCTGCTTCATGACGCCGGAGCTGAATGATGCTTTATTAAAGGTTTTACTGGATTTATTAAACCGGTAGGACAAGCATCTGTTCCTGTTCCCTTATGGGCGTGCCACAGACAAAGCCTCTTCTGTCTGTGGCACGCCCTTATTTGTCCGCCTTATACCTTTGTGGCCATGCCGCAGCAGCCCTCCCAGGCATGCTTATATGCAATTTTCACAAAGTAAAGGTACCTTGTTTTTAAATTTTAATGATTCTGTATATTGACGGAGGGCGTTCACGTGCTATAATATAATTTAGTTAGGCTCCTAAGTAATTTATACATCCTTACCACAAAGGAGGTGATGTCAAAGAAATGCCGGAAGAAATCAAACAAATCGCCAGAAACCTTATGGAAATCTCGAAATCCTTCCACCTGTTATCCTACCACAAATCCATTAACAAGAACCTTCATCCCGGCCAGCCAAAATTATTATCCCTGATTAAAGGACATGAAGGTATTTCCCAAAAAGAGCTGGCCACTATGACCTGCGTGAAGGCATCTACAATTACCGGAATGCTGAACACCCTGGAAGCCAAGCATTTTGTCTACCGGTTGGTGGACGAAGCCGATAAAAGGATCATGAGGGTATATCTGACCCCGGAGGGCAGGGAGGTCGCCATCCAAAGCGAACAGCTGATGAAGAATCTTTATGAAACGCTTTTTAAAGATTTCTCCACGGAAGAGCTGAACGTAATATTATCCTTGTCCAATAAAATGATAGAGAATTTACGCAAATTCGAATCATAGTCCCATCTACAGCCACACTCATTGGCAGATAAACACCACTGCTTGTCTATCGATGAGTAGGACTGTACACTGTAACACAGCTTGAAAGACAGAACAAAAATATAAGCTAAGAAAGGAATTTTTATGCTTAAGTTACTGAAATTTTTGAAAAAATCAACTGCAGCGATTATCTTGGTTATCCTCCTGCTAATCCTGCAGGCTTATACGGATTTGTCCCTACCTACTTATACCTCCGAGATTGTCAATATCGGAATTATGAGAAACGGTATTGCCACCTCCGTACCGGAGGTGCTCCGCAAAACGGAGCTTGACAGGCTCACCATCTTTATGACACAGGAGGAAAAGGACATTGCCCTTCCCCATTTTACCCTGATGTCAAAGGAGGATTACAGCGGGAAGCAGTGGTCTGATTATGAAAAGAAATACCCTCTGCTCCAGTCCGAGGAATTGTACCTCTTTGACGGCGTGGATACAGAGCTTGTGGCAGACTCCCTGGCGCTTCCCTCTACCATAGTTTACCTGCTGGAGGGCACCGAAGAGACCTCCGTCCAGATACAGCAGCAGATTCTTGCAAATCTTCCCGACGCCCTAAAGCAAGGCTCTTCGGATATATTTGCAATCCTGTCCCTGCTGCCAGCCGAGAACCAGGCAACCTTTTCCGATACCCTGAGGGAAAAATTCAGCGCCATGTCGGATACGATGCTGGTTTCCTCTGCCTCCGCTTACATCAAGGCCGAATACCAGGCAATCGGTGTGGACGTGGATCAGATGCAGATTAATTACATCATTGTCGTAGGCTTGAAGATGCTTGGTTTCGCCCTGCTGGGAATGATCGCCTCCATCCTGGTAACCCTGATTGCTTCCAGGGTAGCGGCCCGGATGGGACGGGATTTGCGCAGCAATGTATTCCGGAAGGTAGTTTCCTTCTCCCATAAGGAAATGGACCAGTTCTCCACCGCTTCCTTAATTACAAGAAGCACCAATGATATCCAGCAGGTACAGATGCTGATCGTAATGCTGATCCGTATCGTGATCTATTCCCCGATCCTGGCCCTTGGCGGAATCTATAAGGTCCTCCAGACAGATACCTCCATGTCCTGGGTTCTGGCAATCGGTGTGGGCGCCTTATTCCTTCTCATTGGAACCCTGTTTGTGATAGCAATGCCAAAATTTAAGATTATGCAAAAGCTGGTTGACCGGATCAATCTGGTTACCCGTGAAATCCTCACCGGTCTTCCGGTCATCCGTGCTTTTAGTACCGTAGACCATGAAGAAAAGCGTTTTGACAAGGCCAATATGGATCTTGCTAAAAACTCCTTATTCGTAACCCGTGTCATGACCTTTATGATGCCGATGCTGATGATTATCATGAACCTTATCTCCCTCCTGATCCTCTGGGTTGGTGCCCATAGTATTGAGGACGGTACGCTCCAGGTTGGTGACATGATGGCCTTCATCCAGTATACGATGCAGATTATTATGTCCTTCCTGATGCTGACCATGATCTCCATCATGCTGCCAAGGGCCACCGTTGCTGCAAACCGTATTGATGAGGTGCTCTCCACAGATATCAGCATCCTGGATCCTGAAAATCCGGTAGCAGCCTCTTCCTCACGGAAAGGCATCCTGGAATTTCGCAATGTCTGTTTTCGTTATCCGGGTGCTGACGAGGATGTGCTGTCAGACATCAGCTTTATAGCAAAGCCCGGTGAGACAACGGCCGTTATCGGAAGTACCGGTAGCGGTAAATCCACCCTGATCAACCTGATACCAAGATTTTATGATGCCACCGCCGGAAGTATTTTGCTGGATGGTGCCGATATCACCAAGCTATCCCAAAAGGATTTAAGGGATAGGATCGGCTTAGTCCCACAAAAAGGAGTCCTGTTTAGCGGTACAATCGAATCTAATATTAAATTCAGCAATTCAGGCCTGGATGACATGCTCATGAAAAAGGCTGCCCGGATTGCACAGGCAGAGGAGTTTATCGACAATAAGCCGGAGGGCTATGGCGCCCCGATCTCCGAGGGAGGCACCAACGTATCCGGCGGACAAAAGCAGCGTCTGTCCATCGCCAGGGCAATTGCAAAGGATCCTGAAGTTTATATCTTTGACGACAGCTTCTCCGCACTGGATTATAAGACCGACGCAGCCCTGCGTAAGACCCTGAAGGAAGAGCTGTCTGACAGCACACTCCTGATCGTTGCCCAGCGTATCAGCACCATCATGAATGCGGAGCAGATCCTGGTCCTGGATGACGGTAAAATAGTCGGCAAAGGAACCCATAGGGAATTACTCCGGGATTGTGAAGTATATCAGCAGATTGCATCATCCCAATTATCAAAGGAGGAGCTGGAACAATGAGCAGAGAAGAAAACAACAACCAGCCGGTAACAACGAAGCCCGCTCCCGGAAGGAGAAGGATGGGTCCCGGGTTTGGCGGCCCTCCGGGAATGATGCCCGGGGAAAAGGCAAAGGATTTCAAGGGAACCATGGTAAAATTAGTCAAGGTTCTTTCCAAATATAAAATCGGATTTTTTATAGCCTTCATCTTTGCTGTGGGCAGCACCATATTTTCCATCATAGGCCCGACCATCATGGGTGATGCGACTACAGAAATAGCAGAAGGCCTGCTAGACAAAATCAGGGGCGGAAAGGGCATTGATTTCACCGCCCTCGGGAAGATATTACTTACCCTGATCATTATCTATGCCGTCAGCTCCGTGTTCTCCTTTGTCATGGGCTGGATATTATCCGGCATTTCCATGAAGGTAAGCTATAAGTTCCGTAAGGATATCTCGGAAAAGATCCACCGTATGCCGATGAACTTCTTTGACACCCATTCCCACGGTGAGATCCTGTCCCGGGTTACAAATGACGTTGATACCCTGAACCAAAGCTTAAACCAAAGCTTGACGCAGCTGATCACCTCCTCCGTATCCGTAGTCGGTGTCCTCATCATGATGCTGAGGATCAATGTCTATATGACTTTGCTGGCACTTTTGATTTTACCGGTTTCCGTCCTCATGGTAAGCCAGGTTATCAAGAAGTCCCAGAAATATTTCAAGCAGCAGCAGGAATACCTGGGACATGTGAATGGCCAGGTAGAAGAGGTTTACGGCGGCCATACAATCATTAAGGCCTACAACAAGGAAGAAGAATCCTTTGAGGAATTTAATGAAAAGAATGAAAAGCTTTATGAATCCGCCTGGAAGTCCCAATTTTTATCGGGTCTTATGATGCCGATCATGTCCTTCGTAGGCAACATCGGTTATGTAGGCGTGGCCATCCTTGGCGGCTACCTTGTAATTAAGGGTAAGATTAAGATTGGACAGATCCAGTCCTTCTTCCAATATATCCGAAGCTTCACACAGCCCATCAACCAGCTGATGCAGGTAGCGAATATGTTCCAGCAGGCGGCTGCTGCGGCTGAGAGGGTATTCGAATTCTTAAGTGCCGAGGAAGAGGTACAGACAGTGGAAAACCCTGTATCCATCCAGGGCTTGAATGGAAATGTGGAATTTAAGAACGTCCATTTCGGCTACAACCCGGACAGGATCATTATCAATGATTTTAACGCCAAGGTTTATAAGGGCCAGAAAATTGCCATCGTAGGACCTACCGGTGCCGGTAAAACAACGATTGTAAAGCTGCTGATGAGATTCTATGACATCAACAGCGGACAGATCCTCATTGACGGCCACAATATCCAGGACTTTAACCGCAGTGACTTACGCAAGATGTTTGGCATGGTCCTCCAGGACACCTGGCTCTTTAACGGATCCATCCTGGAGAATATCCGCTACAGCCAGCTAAATGCCACTGACGAGGAGGTAATGAGGGCTGCAAAGGCCGCCCATGTCCACCATTTTATCTCCACCCTTCCGGATGGCTATAACATGGTGCTCAACGAGGAGGCCAGCAATGTATCCCAGGGCCAGAAGCAGCTGCTCACCATCGCCCGCGCCATCCTGGCCGACCCTAAGATCCTGATCCTGGATGAAGCCACCAGCTCCGTCGATACCAGAACTGAGCTGTTAATCCAGAAGGCAATGGACTCCCTGATGAAGGGAAGAACCAGCTTTATCATAGCCCACCGGCTTTCTACGATCCGTGATGCAGATTTAATTCTGGTTATGAACAACGGTGATATTGTGGAACAGGGCAGCCATGAAGAACTCCTTGCAAAGGGCGGCTTCTATGCGAACCTCTATAATTCGCAGTTTGAGAAGACGGCGTAAGAGGGAATATCTTAGTTTATTTTCATGGATTTTAAAGAATAGCCCGGCATGGATATATTAAATATATCATGTCGGGCTATTCTTTGATTTGGGATGCATTACTCATTTTCAGCTTTAACGGCTACATGGTATACTGCAAAAATAGGAGCCACAATGAGGCTCATAAAATTTTGTAACTTCTATTTTTTATTTTTTGCTATTCAAAAGTACTATCTTTAAACATTTCTCCATCTGCTATTTTCATCAATGCCGCAATTGCATCCTCGTATGTTTGGCTGGAATTATGAAGAGAACCTAGCTTTTCTATTAAGTTGTTTTGAAGTAAGTATCCAGTCATGCTTTAGTAAATCCCCAAAAATAGAAAAATCGAGAATCTCGTCAATTATTCAATTATGTCGGTCTTATTAGTAAAAAAGAAAAGTAAAAAAATCCAGAAACTTATAAGGTGGATCTGATTCCTTATGTTTTCTGGATTTTTTTCATTATACTTTGCAGATTGATGCGTTTATCCTATTACCTTCAAAGAAGCTCCCATGCTTATAAAATTATACTTATTATCTATGATATTATGTTATGATACCACCATGATAGCTGCCACATCCAGATGTTTGCCGATAGCATACACCATATTGCCAAACCGCCCCACAATAAGTACAATACTGATCGCCGAAATAGGCTACTGATTGACAATATCCAGCAGGGTTAGGATATATATGCATGATAGATGTTGTTCTCCATTCAAGACGGGGTGCTCTGTCACAGCAAGTTATACCCATAGGTGATATAATATTTGAAGTATTAGCTATCAAGTGTTCAAAATCGTTTGATGAAATATAAACAACTTTAACGTCACCATTTGCTTTTTCTTCGTTACAATGTGTATGTGTTTCATTAGACGCATAAGCTGTTGAACTAAATAAACTAACCAATATCGTAACTGCAATTAGTATTCTCAATACTTTTTTCATATAATACCTCCACATTATTTTTAGTAATTATATTATTTGTGATATAAATCATTTCCCCATAGTATTTGACTTGCTTTCTATGCATAAAGCAGTGTATTTGGGTATTACTCAATAATAAAAGTTAAACCATGAATATCAAGTATCGAACGGGATTCATCTACTGTTTTGCCATATAGATCAGGAACCGCAATATTACTTAAGTTGTTTTTATCACCTGTACCTTCATAAGCACTTACATTTACTTTCATTAAAATCGCAATAAATAGGAAAATAATAATAAATGGAACATGCATAATTACTTTATGAGAATTTTTCGCTTTCATAACAGAGACTATCCTTTCTTCAATTGGATTAATACTAAAATTGATACTTGTTGATATTAATTCACGTCTTACTTCTTCTAGTAATATTAAGGTATTAGCATAATAAGACTTTGTCTCTACTCCAAGTATTTTTAATACCTTTTCATCGCAAGCAACTTCTATATCACGCTTAATAAATATACACATTACCCATACAAAAGGATTAAACCAATGAATGCACAATATGGCAGTAAATAACCAGATGATTGCTATATCAAATTGTTTAATGTGTACAAGTTCGTGCATAATAATATGCTTCAGCTGACATTCATCCTTTATTTTCATTACTGTCGGAATTAAGATTACTGGACGAAAAATACCAAAAGTCAAAGGAGATAATATCCTGTCAGATACCTTAAGTTGAATAGTACGTTTCATTGATAAATTGAATTGAAAAGTATCCACCACTCCATTTGGATGTGGTAAAGCTTGGTTGTACTCAAGTCTACGCTTAATATGATTAACGAGAAAATACGCTGCACAAAAAAGAACACCTATTAACCATATCATCTTGAGAGAAAAAGTTACTAAGCAGTTATCAACCTCTACCAGCTCATTTATACCATGGAATCTTAATATGTTCATACGATCTATTGGTATTTCTGAATTAGTTAATGATACGTTATCTGTATGCATTATCAATCCAGCGAACCCTTTTGCTATTTTTAAATCATTCAACCGAAGTTTTATCGGAAAAGGAATGGTTAAATGGAATAAAACAATATTCCATAAAAATAAAAAGGTTCTTCTGGGTAGTTTATACAACAGGAAATAACGAACAATTAATACTAGTAGAATAAGAATTGTAGCGCATAAATTCATTTGTAGCAGAATCATATATCACCTCATTCCAAACGGTTAACTATTTCTTTAATATGTGCTAGCTCTTGCTCTGATAGAATTTTTGAATGAAGTAAAGATACAATTAGTTGATCTGCCGAGCCTTCATACATATTACGAATAAGTTCATTTGTTTCAAACAATTGAACTTGTTCTCTCGTTACAAGCGCACAACAAGTAAAAGTTGGATCAAGCCTTTTTATCGCGCCCTTATCAATGCACTTCTTAATCACAGTATATGTGGTGGTTTTGCTCCAACCAATTTCAACTTTTGCTATTTCGGCAATTCGTTTTGCAGTAGTATCACCTTCCTTCCAAAGTATAGACATAATCTTTAATTCGCTATCATATAATTTAAGTCCCATATCAATAACCTTTCCAACTCTGTTCTATTGCAATAGAATGTTACAATTTGATTATACAATTATAAAATGCAAATGTCAATACATATATTTACACTTTTTGGAATGAACGCATCAATCCACTATTAGAATCTGCATATTATGTAATACTTGTATGAGGAGTAGTTGTTTTGGCTGATTATCCGGGCTGGATTATGAAATTTAAGGAAAAAGGAACCTTCATCAATAAGGTTGGGGATAAGTATTATCTCTATGCCGCTTATTCGCAGGTCTTTCCCCAAAACTGGATGAGGATTATTTTGATTTTGCCGAAAGAACATAATAAGAATTCATGAATCTGTAGAACGATGGACGAAAGATTTCGGACTGCATGGATATTTCAACTTTATTGAAGATTATATTGGTTCTGAAATTCTATTCGCGGATAAATTCCTTGTGGATAGCGGGTATCTAAATCTGTAAAACCAAAAATGAGAGGTATTTTTGTCACATGACCTCTCATTTTTGGTTAGTTAAATTGATGCGTTTATCCTTCTTAACTTACCCTTTTGTATTGTTATAAATCAAAAATTTCCAGGAGACACCATTCTAAATCATATATTTTTCAACCATTCCTTTACTCTCCTTTTATTTCTCCAACTTCGCCGCCTCAATCTGGGCTGCCAGGTCACTCAAGTACACCCAACGGTCCATTTTCTCCTCCAGTTCCTTTTCCAGCTCTTCCTTCCTTACCATCAGCTCATTTAGCTTGGAATATTCGGTGGCTGCCTTCTCTATAGCCCCTTCCAGCTCAAGAAGCTTATTTTCCAGCTCCTCGATGACGGTGTCAATCGTCTCATATTCCCTTTGCTCCTGGTAGGTGAATCTGGGCTTGTTGCTCTTCTGCTTCCAGGTGGCAACGCTTGCCTTCTGCTCCTGGCCTTCATTCACTGCATTGGCAGGGGTTTTCTCCGCATCCCCTTCCCGCAGGCTTCTTGCGTCCTGATAATCCGTAAAGTTCCCCTCATACTGCCGTATCGTTCCATCCTCAAAGGAGAATATCCTGGTGACGGTCTTATCAAGGAAATACCGGTCATGGGACACCGTTACCACAATTCCGGGGAAGGTCTCCAGATAATCCTCCAATATGGTCAAGGTCTGTATATCCAGGTCATTGGTCGGCTCGTCCAGTATCAGGATATTGGGAGCCTCCATCAAGATTTTTAATAAGTAGAGCCTCCGCTTCTCCCCGCCGGAAAGCTTGGCAATCTGGGTATACTGCATGGAACCGGTAAACAGGAATTTCTCGCACATCTGGGAAGCTGTCACTGTTCCCTCCGGGGTTTGTATATATTCGGCTGTTTCCTTAACATAATCGATCACACGGAGCTTCTCATCCATATATTCATTTTCCTGGGAAAAATAACCGAGCTTGATTGTTGTTCCCCTTTCAATGGTTCCGCTGTCAGGCGGCAGGATTCCTGCCAGGATGTTCAGCAGGGTAGATTTACCGCAGCCATTTGCGCCAATAATTCCAATCCTGTCGCCGGGCAGTAAAATATAAGTAAAGTCCTTGATCAGCTGCTTATCCCCAAAACCTTTTCCGATATGGTCCAGCTCAATGGTCTTCTTCCCCATCCTGGAGGATAGGGCGCTGATCTCCACCTTGCCATCCTCTTCCACTGCCTGCCGGTCCCGCAGCTCCTCAAACCTCTGGATATGTGCCTTCTGCTTCGTGGAACGCGCCCTTGCTCCCCGCTGCATCCACTCCAGTTCCATACGGAACAGGCTCTTTGCCTTGCGCTCCGTAGCAAGCAGCATCTCCTCCCGTTCTGTCTTTAGTTCCAGGAACCTGGAATAATTGGCCTGATAGGAATAAATGCTGCCCTTATCAATCTCAATGATCTTATTCGTGACCTTATCCAGGAAATACCGGTCATGTGTAACCATGATAAAGGCTCCCCGGTATTTACCGAGATATTCCTCCAACCATTCCACCATCCCATGATCCAGATGGTTTGTCGGCTCGTCCAATACCAGGATCTCCGCAGGTGTCAGCAAAGCCCGGACCAGGGCGGCACGCTTCCTCTGCCCGCCGGACAGTAGGGCGGGAGAACCATCAGCCTCACTAATACCCAGCTTTAACAGCATTGCCCTTGCTTCACCCTCCAGGTTGCGGTATTCCTCATCCGCCTTTTGGTTTAGGACAACATTCTGAAGGATTGTCAGCGAAGCATCAAATACGGGTGTCTGGGGCAGGTACCCGACCCGAACTTTCTTCCCTCTTATGACGGCACCGATGTCCGGTTCCTCTAAGCCTGCAATTATTTTTAACAGGGTTGATTTTCCGGTACCGTTAATACCGATAACCCCGATTTTGTCACCCTCGTTAATACCAAATGTCACATTATCAAAAAGCAACCGCTCCGTATAGCTCTTGCTCATATTTTCTATAGTTAATAAATTCATCTATCCCCTAAACCTTTCACTCTTATGTCCATGCTTGTACAATACATAGCACAATACGCCATGAAATGATGGCATGGCCTGGATTCCTGCATTGCCAATTTTCTCAATTACTTCAACCTGTTTCTTGATTCAATTCCCGTTTCTTGGTTTAATTCTTGTTTCTTGATTTGATTCTCGTTTCTTGATTTGATTCTCGTTTCTTGGTTTAATTCTTGTTTCTTGATCTAATTCTTGTCTCTTGATTTAATTCTTGTTTACTGATTTAATCCCCACTTCCCTCCTACCTGGCTAATGCCGCCTATAGCGCTCCCATAGACATCCTTCTTTACTCAATCCCTGATATGTGCCAGCAGGCCGATGCATCGGTATGCAGTCTCTGAAAGAAACAGCGGTACATGCTTATAAAAACAGGAAAATGCTTTTAGTGACAGCTTCCTGCTGTCCGGCAAAAGCGGATCATCCCTCCATGGGGAGGCCTTTGCTGCCCTTAAGTATTCCCCTCTCATCGGATGGGTGCAATTCTCTTCCCAGGGTCTTCCCTCAAGTCCTGTTGTAAAATGAAGGATCACCGGAGCCTTTTTCGCCCTATCCAGCTCCTTCTGTGAATAATAATCCTCCATAAAGTAAACCCGCTTGATGGTTTTTGATGGGAAGGAATAAATATTGGAGAATGCATTATAGCTTGGTGCAACAATATACTTCTTCCTCCTGCACACGCCATTAATCGTCCCCTGGTCATGGTGCGGTACATTGCCATTAAATTTCCGGATAAAATCCATAAACCTTTTTTCTAACCGCTGATCCCTCCAACCAGCCAGGTTGACCAGGAGGACACCGGCATTCACATAATATTCACCTTGTTCCAGGCCAATTTTCTTTAAGTAAAAGCTGTCCACCGTATCCCGGACTCCGGCAACCATATATCCCTCCAGGTCTGTATTCCAAAAATCCATAAGGGATCCCCGGACAATTGTATCACAATCCAGGTACAGAACCCTTTCGCAAGCCTGCGGCATAATGGAAGCTAAAAACAGCCTGGCATAGGATGCAACTGCAATCTTTCTGGAGCCCATATGCAGGCTCAGGCCCGACACAGCCACTTCCATAGAGATGAAATAAATTGCACGGTGATATTTTCCTGCGATAGACTTTAGCTTAGCCCTGTTTGCTTCCCCAATTCCGCAATCTAAAACAAAGACAGCAATTTCTGCAAAATCTTTATTTGACTGAAATAAAGACAGCATGGAAATTCCCAGATATTTCGCATAACCATCATCTGCCGCGTAAGCAATGCACAAGCTTTGGTTTTGTTCCATCTTTCTCCCTTTCTCCATCACTTCATATTTCCTCCTGCATCCCAGCCATTTGCCTTAATTTCATCCTCATAGCCGGATAAATAATCTATTTGCAGATTGTACGGATTATAGGTGTTCTGCTCCAGGATATAGGCCACATAAATATCATCTTCATAATAGACCTTAAAATTACGCGGGTATACCTGCAACATTTTCTGTGCCCAGTAATATGCCTTGGATTCTATCACGGCACGTTGGTAGAAATAATCCTGGGAGCTTTCCAGGTAAATCAGGTCCATAGCTGCATATTTCAGGCCCACCTCCACTGATCCATAAGTATAGTCCTGTAATACACGCTTTTCAATAAAGAAAAACACATATTTTGTCGGAAAGGTAAAGGCTCCCTGGTTCCCATCCACCATATCTATAAACTGGGAAAGCTCATGCTTGCGTCCATAATCAAGGATATCATAAAGTTCCTCTGTTGGCGAGACCACAGTATAACTTAATTTCGGATATGCTTTCTTGATATGGCGGGTGAGATACTCCGATTCATTGTAATAGGCCTGATTGACATCGAAATAGGCATGGTACCACCCCAGCTCCACGATCAGAACCGCCGCCAGTCCGCACACACCCAGGGAAAGCAGCCTTAGCAGGGTCTGGTAATGGCGGCTCTTCCAGCCCCCTAAGATACGGAAGGCGAAATCCACCGGCAGCATATAGATCAGCCCGACAAAGGGCTCTGCAAAGGTGGACGCCCTGGCGGACGCTATCAGCTCAATAATTCCCAGCGCCTGGGCTGCCCCGATAATGCATAGGATAGTCATATTAAGGATCAAAGCGATATAATCATGCCCATAGTTCCTGTTCTTCTTCCATAGCAGCATCACAACCGCGCAGATAAGACCCAGCAGCATACAATAAAACATTACCAGCGTCGCGCTGCCGCCGAACATGACCATAACTCCAAAGCTAAACATGGCCCCATAGACATATTTGAGGATCTCCCCCGGCGTCATTGTGGAATAATCGACAGCCGTCCCTTTTCCCGTTCCTCCCTTTCCCTGCATATCAAGATCTGACGTATCAGGATTTAATGAATTCGTATTTGATGAATCCGTATTTGCCGAACCCGGGTCTGTGGAGTCCGTAGCCTGGCCTCCCTTGCCCTGTTTCTCCGCCAGCATATCCTGGTAGTACGTATCGCTGCCCTTCCATTCCTCATTATTGATGACACTGGTAGCCCAAGCCATTGATTCCTGGAAGGGAATTCCCTTTGCCAGGCAGGCCGCCATTGGCAGGACTGCGATCACCGCCCCCATGATCCCACAGAACAGGATCGGAATAAAATATTGCCTTTTAAGGATTCTCGGCAAATAAGCCAGCCCAATGGCAATTACCAGGAAAATAGCGGCAATGGCCGTATAAAAATGATAAGCAATTACCAGGGCGACACACAGCATCAGCATAATTGCTTCCGAATTGATATATCTCCGGTTAATATAGGCATTGATGCGGAAGAACCTCCGGAATGCGGAATCCTGTTCTATGACGAATTTCCTCCTGTCCCCATGCAGATACCGGAGCATGAAATAGGCCAGCCCCACAACCGTATACATCCCAGCCTCCTGGGGAAGCGAGGCTGCAAAACGGCTCTGGTTCAGCATAAAGCTAATAATCATCACCACAGTGACCGGAGTATATTTTGCATGAAAAATCTCCTTTGCCAGTAAAAATAGCGCTATCATAAGCAAAACCGTCTGGTAGGCACCGGCGTACAACAGGATCTCACGCAGGTTCAGTCGGAAAATGATGCGGATGATATACACCATGACATGCATTCCAAAGGGATAAATCCCATCAGAGAACAGGGTACCATGCTCCAGGTCATAAATCCAGGATTGGTGCACCGGAATATCAGAAAATTGATAACAATGGTACAGCATGACATTATGTGTCAAAAACCAGATATTATAAATCACCAGAGCTGCAAGGAGGGAGGCTTCCACCCAGTTCCTTTTCAGGTATCCCCAAAGCGGCAGCTGGCATAGCATCTTCCAACAGTTCCTCAGCCCGTCCTTCATTCCCTGGAGCATATACCTGGACAGCTTTTCTTCCTTATAGACCTCCCACAGGTCACGGAAAAACCGGTTACAGCGGAGGAAGAACTTCTTGTCGGAATAATTCCAGACAATCAGGGCATAGATTACCACATTGCTTCCAATCACCGTATAACGGTTGCTGATATTGAAGAACCCCAGAAGCAGTACCAAATTAATCTGGAGGCTGGCTTGGGTAAGCACGCAAAACCAGAACCGGTAACCATAGCCTTTCTTCCTTAAGTGCTTTCTCCACACCAGGAGCGGAACCGCAAAATCCCGGATCAGGCAGCACAGCAATACCTTTATCAGGGACAGCACATATGCATTTGTATCAACTATCATCACCTTCCACCTCCTTTCTCCGTACTAACGATCATTTGACCACCAGGCTACCGGGTGTCGGATGTGAAATGATCTTCATTTCACGCTATAACCCCATAGGTAATTACGAAACTTATAGCTTCATACTCCGAATGATCTCCCCAACACTACGGTATTCCCTGCTGATAAATATTACATAAATGCCGCAGCCCGCCAGATATACGACCCCACCCACACAGACCTGGAAAAGCAGCAGCGGTAAAGGCTTCCAGGGTAGGCGGCAGAGAAAATATACCGCTCCAAATTCTATCGCACCGCAGGCCATGAAGGGCAACAGGGTTTGAAACAGCTGCCGGAATCTATAAACCTCCCTGATCCGGAACAACTGATAGGCACATACCACAAGCTCCGCCCCCAGGGTACCGATAACAGCACCGGATGCACCATAAAAAGGGATCAGCACCAGGTTTAAAATAACATCCGTTGACGCTCCCAAAGCCACCGACCGGATATATACCTCCTCCCGGTGGAACGGTATCAGATACTGTGTCTGCACGATACTAACGATACTCATTGGAATCATGACCATGGCAAGCTCCATGGTCAAAAGCACCGTCGGTGTATATTCCTCCCCGAGGAACCATGGTATAAAACTGGGTGAAACACCGGCAATGCCAAAGCAGAGCATGCAGCAGATAAAGCTGTTAAACCGGATGGAATTCCTCATTTTCCGCACCCCCTCTTCCAGGCGGTTGTTCGCCACCAGATTGGAGATCCGCGGCAGCATGACCGTATCCAGCGCCGACAAGATTCCCTTGGGAAGGTTGACGATATTTTCTGCATAGGCATAAAAAGCAACTACCGCGGTGCTTTTTACAATAACTCCAAGCATTATCTTATCCAGCCAATTGTAAATGCTGAGAGCCAAGAGAGGAATGAACAGCCTGGCATTCGGCAGGATATGGCAGAGGATGTCCTCCTTTTTTAGAGGTACCCTTTTTACCTGTCCAAACAGAAAGGGCAGCAGCTGCACCTGCTCCAGCAAAAAGCAAGCCGACATGACACAGGTATAAACCCAGAGATCCCTGCCGGAATGTACAAAAACAAACACGAAAACAATAATCAATGCCCTGGAAACCAGGCTGCGCACCATGGTGATACGGAACCTCTCCATACCATAGAAAAACCAGCTGACATCAAAAAGTACGGAGGCCACATAGACCAGCTGCATCCAGTACACCCTCCGGTCTTCCTGGAAAGCAGTCAGGACTAACAGGATAAAGGCAAGGATGGAGAGCGCCGCAGTGGCCAGCTGCAGAAGGTAAATGCCCCAGAATACCCTGCTCCGCTTCTCCATATCCTCCCTGCAGGCAGCTATGCTCCGGTTCCCGTAGTTATCCAGCCCCAGCTTGCCAAACATAATAAAGTAGCAGGCAACGGTACTGGAAAAGGTGTAAATTCCAACCTGCTCCGCGCCCAGCACCCTGGCTACGTAGGGTGTGACCACCAGCGGCAATATGCAGATGGACAGGCGGTATATGATATTATAAATGTAATTTCTCTTCTCATCCGAGCCCATACATACCCACACCCTTTCAGGTCCTTCAAACTAACGGTCATTTGGCCCTTAGGCCACCCGCAAACCGTC
The DNA here is from genome assembly GCA_012839295.1 of Clostridiales bacterium. Classification (GTDB taxonomy): domain Bacteria; phylum Bacillota; class Clostridia; order Lachnospirales; family Lachnospiraceae; genus Mobilitalea. The sequence continues at coordinate 122,440 of DUNO01000041.1, read as the reverse complement.
TGTCCCTATTGTCCAAAAAACACCTCTGTAGGCGGATTTTCCTGTATTTCAACCTCCGTATGCTTTTCAAAAGCTGTGGACGAAATTGCGATATCTCCCGTCATTATGATCGCTTTCTCGAGAGCCCTGCATCTTGCAAAGGCCTGATGGTTGATGGAAAGCACTTTCTTTGGCACCTTAATCAGCTTTAAGCTGGAGCAGCCATAGAAGGTGCGCATATGGATCCGCTCCATCTGATTGGAAAGCTGGAAATAAGTCAATGCCTCACATTGCAGGAAGGCGCCCTTCCCCATATATTCCAAGGCATCAATCTGGGGAAGGACCGCCGTCTCAAGCTTCCTGCAATAAGCAAAGGCATAGCTTCCCAAGCTTTTTACCCTTCCTGTCAAAAGAACCCTCTGCAGCCTTACGCAGCCCATAAAAGCGCCATCTTCCACTATTTCCAGCATACTTCCGGCGCCAAATTCAGCAGTTAGAAGATTCATGCAGCCTGCAAAGACATAGCGCGGAAGCTTCACAATCGCAGTCGGAAGGATGCTTTCGGTCTTCTCCTTCTCCCGGCTGGTATAGGTAAAGAGCAGCCGCTTTAAGGAACAGCACCCGGCAAATGCCCCCTTCCCCAGCTGGACAATGCCGGAGGGCAGGATCAGTGTTTCCAGGGCGCTGCAGCCTGCAAAGGCATAGGCGCCGATCTTCCCCAGACGGCTTCCCTCCCGGATGACAATATGCCGCAGCCTCCTGCATCCCTGGAATGCATGATCCTGGATCTCAAGCACTGTGCTTGGTATTTCAATGGAAACCAGCTGGTCACAGCCATAGAACATACACTTCTTAATGACAGTGACATATTCGGGGATAATCAGGCTTTTCAGCTTATGGTCAAATACAAAATCCAGGGACCTGTGCTCATTATAAGAACGGGCGGAAGAAAAAACCACCGGCGTCTCTTTTTTGCTTTCCCCCTTTCCTATCCCCGCTTCCGGGGTCATGGCAGTCAGGCTCTTTCGCTTCCCAATTCTTCCCCCGCGGATAAGAAGCATATCCATACGGATCCCTTCCTTTCCTATAGATAGCTCCCTGCGGATCCATTTTAACAAATAACCAAACAGACGGGCCAGCTTCCCGAGCAGGCCCAGGGCAGCACGCCCCGGAGCCTTCATAAAATAAAGGATGGCATAGGCAAAATAATTCAGCCACAGATAATTGATTTTTGCCAGATACAGCATCTTCCCATAAAACCTCTGTGTCATACGCTTATCCAGTAAAAAGAAGTCCATATATTTATAAAGGATCTTCTGTCCATCCCTGAAGTTATTTAAATCATAATCCTCATGATCCGGCGTAACCGTGCATTCACACAGGGAAAGGGGCAGTGCCAGGATTTTATGTCCCTTGCTGAGCCTGACCAGCATATCCCCGTCACAAAAGTTTTCAAACCGCCCGTCAAAGCCACCTGCTGACTTAAGTGCCTCCGCCCGGTAGATGACCTGCGCAGACATTTTCGCCGGGTTATCCAAAAGCCACTTTGAAGACTCCAGGGTCAGATGCTCCGCCAGCGGCTCCACTACCACATGGGATTTTCTTCTATCAACTATTACACCGTTACAAAAGGCTGCAGCCGCCTCCGGCTCCCCTTTAAGCTGCTCCAGCTGCAGGAGCGCCATGCTCCGCTCCCATACATCATTGCTGCTTAAGAATGCAATATACTCCCCATCCGTATGGCGAAGCATATAGTTGCGGATCTCGGCTATGGAGAGCAGAGGATCCATTTGGAGGTAGTCCACTCCCGGATAGGCCGCCAGATCCTCCTGCAGGCCAAGGCTATACATGCTGTTTGGCTCATTGGCATCCACAACCTCTATCTTAATAGGGGAATATATCTGATTAAGTATGCTGTTTAATGCGCGCAAAATACTCAGGGAGGTATTCCTCCTTGCAATCAAGACCACACTTAGCAATGAATTTCCCATCATCATTCCTCCGCTTTGCCAGCTTCTGCTAAGCCTGTTAAGTACCAAGCATAAAATTACCAAGGCTATACACGCCCATATGGTCAGCCGCCGAAAAGGTATTCGCAATCCGGATCGGCTGTCCGGACCGCGGATCATAGATGCTAAAGCCCAGGATATAGCTTTTCTGCCCCCAACCTGAGACAGGTATCTCCGTCTCCAGCTCTACCCTCTCCTCCGGCATCCACCTGCGGGTATCTGTGTCAACCCCATACTCATGCACCTCCGAAAAGGATGCTGTACGGACTATAAATTTAATCTCAAATTTATGGTAGCAGGGTGCAAAGCCCTTGTTCGTAATCTTCACCGCCGCCCTTAGACTGCCCTTACCGGGAGCCGGCGACAGACTGGCTTCCCCCAGGGTAAAACGGTATCCCAGATGTGCCTCAATATATTCAAAGGCAGTTCTGTCCTTCCATGGGGCATATGGGGAGCCAAGCCTGGCAGCCTTCCATTTGCTAAGCACCCCCTCGTCATATTCTGCGTGCAGGTAGGATACCCTCATCCTCCTTAAGGTTTCTATTGCCTGCTCCGCATCATTGTAAGGGCATTCATGAATCACCTCTCCGCCATTGGAAACATACCTGCATAATTTATTCTGGAATTCCAGCTCCTCCTCCCGAAGCCACTTATCGCCGTAGGCTTTGGCATCCATGGCACTGATACTGCCATAGGTGCCAAAATCCGCCTCTGACGCCATGATTCCATCGTTGAACAGGCCGAACCTTGCCTTCTGGATGCCGGTAAAGGCCTCGGCCCCATCCAGGGGATGGTAGGTTTTAAATATCATCCGCCAGAAGCTCGGACAGCGCAGCGCAATCTGTGTCTTCTCCCCGGCACACCCATATATCTGCTTCGCCAGGCGTACCATGCTGCGCTCGCCAAGATACCGGGAGCTGTGCATCTCTCCCCAGCTGCCGATAAAAAGCCCCTGTAAAATATAGATAGCCTCCGTATACTCCTTAAGCAGTGGCGACAACTGACCCATATGGCCTAAAATAATCCCAATATCCTTAGGCTCATTGAGCACACCCTTTCCCTCCCAGTCATACATGAAGCGCAGGATCAGCTGCTTTCCCTGGGATGCGAAATGCCGGATCACCCGCCTTATAATATGCAAGGCTCCCTCCGGCAAAGGCTCCTCACGGTAGGGAAGCAGGTTTATTTCCATAAGGCAGAGCTGCTGGTCCGGATCCGGCAGAATGCTTTCGATCACTTCCCCGGTCGGATACCTCCTGTCGCTGCCGGCATAAAAACGAAAGATGACGTATAGCCCGCAATATGGATTCTTCAGTGCCTCCGCTTTTTCTGTCCTTGGGAGCGGCATCCATTTTATTTTAGTAACCCTATTATTTTGTGGCATAACTGAACCCTCTTTCAACCGCTTCACAAGAAACAGAATGGTTATTTATGTTTCTTTGGAAACAGAATGGCTATTTCTATTTCTTTGGAAACAGAATGGTTATTTATGTTTCTTTGGAGGCAGTAAATCCGATTTCTGCAGCCCGCTTTTAACCCGCGTTATCACCGTCAGGATGCTGAGCGGCATGATTAACATATAAACCATCTGCTTGAACAGTCCTGTGTGCATGCTAACCCCCGCCGTCCGTTCGTGCATTACGGATGCCGTTTCCTCAACGCGGAAGCCTAACAGCAGCATCTGGATTATCATGTTGGCATCCGGGTAGAAATAATCGAAATTTCCATATTTTGAGTAATATGTAAATGCTCTTTTATTCAAACCCTGCAGTCCTGAGGTAGGATCCGTAATTGTCTTGCCGGTTACTCTCTTAATAATCCCGGAAAACATGGCAAGGGAAACCTTCTTTAACCCCGATATTTTAAAGGAATGGCTCCCTTTCACAAAACGGGAGCCGATGACAATGTCCGGCAGGCTGCCGTCTTCGGCCGGCGTTGTCAGGCATTTATAAATATGGGCTATATTGGATATATTATGCTGCCCGTCCGCATCCATCTGTATGACGTAGTCATAGCCACGGCGGACCGCATATTTATAACCCACCTGGAGGGCAGAACCATAGCCCAGATTAAAGACATGGGTGACTACAGATACACCATAGTTCTTAGCAATAAATCCGGTCCGGTCCGTGGACGCATCATTCACCACCAGGATATCCGCAAATCTCCTGATCCGGGGCGAACAAAGCTGGTCAAACAAAGGTGCCATATTCTCTTCTTCATTAAATGCAGGAACTATTACCAGCACTTTATTCATAACAACCCATCCTTCCCGTCGTCCAGCAATTCCAGCATGCAGTCCAGATCCTCCAAAAAACCGATTTTCTTCTCCAGCACATGTCTTGCATACTCCTTCTGCAGCTCCGGCTCATCAATCAGCCGCTCCAACCCATGCGCTAAATTCTCTTCCTCCAGTGCCAGCAGGATACCGTCATAGCCTGACCTGATCTGCTCCGTATTACCGGTACAGTCCGATGCGACAATCACCTTCCCCAGTATCTGCGCCTCCTCCACCGCTATGCTCTTTCCCTCAAAGCGGGTGGCCTGCACGTAGATATCTGCCTGCTTCATGTATGGATAGGGATTGTCCTTGGCTCCCATCAGGATAAAGTATTCCTCCACGCCATATTTTTTAATCAGAATCTCAAGATTTCTTCTTTCCGCTCCTTCGCCAATCACATACCAGCGAACAGGATAGCCATCCCTCCTCAGCCTCGCCAGAGCCTTAATGGCAATATCGTAGCCCTTCTGGTAGTGCAGGCGTCCGACTGTCAGCAGGCGGATCCCCTCGAAGCCATCCGTAAAGCCTTCCCCTTCCTCCGCCATCCTGCAGATGCCATCCTTGTCCAACAGATTGCGGAACAGCCTTATCCTGTCCCGGTACTGGGGATAAACGCTTCCAAACCTTTCGCCCACTTCCCTGGATACTACAAATATCCTTTCCGCTACCCTATAACAATCCTGGTCCATCAGGGGCGTATAGCCGGCTTCCTTATAATCAATATGGATAAATGCCGCCTTATGGTGCGCCCTCACCTTATCCGCCAGGACATACGCTGCCGCCCCTTCAATATAAGCTACCGCCAGGTCATAGTATCCCCCAATATCCGGACGGCCATCCGCCAGAAGCCTCCAAAGCAGCTTGTCATACTGGAGCCTTCCCCGGGAAGCCCTCTGCTCCCTAAGATTTTTCACCATATAACCAAGCAGCCTAAAACCGGTCAGCTTATAAAAGAAGGAGGCTGCCACGGCCCCTGCAATCCACAGGCGTCCCCCACTGGAAAGCAGGGCGCTTCTGCTGACATGCCGGTTTAAAATATGCACCTTTTCAGGTACCCGCCCAAACAGCTCCCCACAAGGAATAACAGCATACAAAAACAGCTCATATTCCCCCATAGCATCCAGCTGCTTTAACAGCTGGACCAAAGCCGTCTCCGCACCAGCCTGTCCCATAGTATTAATGATAAATAAAAGCTTTTTCATCCGTCGGATTTCTCCCCGTCCTTCCCGCCTTCATCCCCAGGAGCCAGCGCCATCAGCCGCTCCACCAGATGACTGTTTTCCTCATTCAACAGCGACACCTGCATGGCAAGCTCCTGCACCCGGGCAGATAATTCCGCATTCGACTTATAGCAGTCAAAAATCCCATAGGTCGCAAGAATAATCGCAATAGCAAATATAATAGACGGCGGATATTCAACTGCAAACCGGTCCGAAATAAAATAAACCAGCTGCGGCAGCAACCCAAATGCAATAATCGTAACCCCGCCCAAAATCCAAAACAAGCTCTGCCTCTCCGTCATCTTACGGACAATACTGGCCCGCCGCGCCATATAAATCAGCACCAGTCCAGAAAGACAAATAAACACACGAAGCGTAACCGACATACAACAACACTCCTTTTCCCAAGAGCTTAATCCCATTCCTATGTTAACTTATATAAAATTCACTTACATTAAACTTACTTATATAATCCCCCCAACAAATGCTTCTTTATACCAAATACTAACGCGGTGAATCTGAGTGCAGATATATCCATCTGGGCGCAGACCGGGCATCCCATGATTGCCTGCACTTGGCAATCATGGGATGTTAAAGGCAAGCCCAGGTGGATATATCTGCACTCAGATTCATCTCACAGCCTAACCCTCGACTTATTTATATACATTGTACACATCAGCCTCCGGCATATCCCCGCTAACCTGCTTTAAAACCGCCCCCCTGCAAAAAACATGTCTGTCCAGGTTTTTCTCAATCCAGCGCAGCCTAAAGTATGCAAAGGTAAAAGCCAAAAAGGCAGCTGCCGTAAACCCCAATCCATACCATATAGCAGGCAGTCTGGATACTATAATCGATCCTGCAAAGGAAACTCCGGCGAAAATCACACCATTCACGGCAGCACCCGTAAAGTCATCAAAATAATACAAAAACAACATCTCCGAATACATCAGAAAGGACAAAAAGTACCCAACCGCCAGCTGCGGATAGATCTCCATAATCATACCGGAAAATCCCGTAATCGGCAGGATTACAATTGCCACCAGGTAGACTACCACGGAAACAATAAACTGGAGATGGGTCAGGGAAAGCAGCTGGGAGGAGAGCCCGCTAAACATTCTTTTCTTCGTCTTCTCAATGCTGTCCAGCTTACCGCCGATCACAGCCTGGACATAATCCTGGTATCTTTCATGGAAATGCATCTCCACCCTGGAAATAAACAATACACTGGCAGAAATATTGGTAAACATGGCAAGGCAGGAAGCCATATCATAGGACTGGTTGCTTACATAGGTGTCACGCACCACCAGATGCCAGGGCTGTGCCCAGTATACAAAGTTGTGGATGAACAGACCCAGGGTATATAAGAAATTAGAAGCAATCAGCTTCCAGTAGATACGGTAATAATGCAGCACATCCCTATATTTGCGGCTGTTGGCGGTAAAATACTGCAGCACATTTGCAATCTCCAGGGATGCGATCAGCAGAAAGCCGATTGTCAGGGCCAGGAGCATGCTATAGGTAACCGAAAAGTCCAAGAGGAAGCAAAAAACCATGGACAATAAAAAGGAGACGATCATGGAGAAGATAAAATATATCGTAATCTTCTTGTACTGCTTCAGGATGGAATTATACACCATGGTGGAAAAGGTCAGCGTCAGCCCCAAAAAGCCCAGATAGGTCGTAAACACATAGTAGACAGGAACCTTGCCCACAACCACCTCATAGCTATAGAAGGGTATTGCAAGAAGGGAGGAAACCGTCAGGTTTGTAAGGGTTCCCACATAGATGCAGGGCCTGATATCCTCATACCGCTGCTCATAAATCCTGTCCGTCTGGAATTTTGAAAGCACCGAATTAAAGGGCGAGGAGGTCAAAAGGGAGAAAATAAAAACATACAAAATGCTGCTGGAAAAGGTCTCCCTTTCCAGATATCCTACTTCATCAAAGCCCAATACCCCATACATAGCCAAAAGGCATCCTATGACCACCAGCATCGGCGCAATTGTATTCACGAAGCTAAAACCAATCCCGTAAAGGGAGGAAGTCACCGTATGCTTGTCAAATATTTTGTTTAACTGGACACCGATACCTGCCATGCTTTAAGCTCACCTCTCTGTCTTGATGAATTCCTTCTCCACAGAACCACCCTTCTGCGGAGGAAGGAATGCCTCCTCCGTATATGCAATACCGCTCATTCTTGCCAGGGTCTTGTAGATTTTCTTATAATTTTCCTCCATATAGACGCTTTTATACTTGGCCATAAGGCGCCGGTAGCCGTTCTCACCCATTTGCCTGGCCAGCCCAGGATTATTTGACAGCTTTAAAATTGCGTTGGAAATCTCAGAGATATTCATAACCGGCACAACAATTCCCGCATCCCCAAAGGAATCATTTTCCCCATGGATCAGACCCTGGCAGTTTCCTACATTGGTAGCTATGCAGGGCTTTTTTACCGCAAAACCCTCCAGGATCGTAAGGGGCTGGCCCTCACTGATGCTGGTAAGGAGCATCACATCCATTTTTCCGATATAATCCGTAGTTCGGATCCTGCCCGTGAACTCTATATTCTTTGCATCCATGGCTCTTACCAGCTCACGGCAGTCCTCTGCATATTCCGGATCCTCATCCTCCGGCCCCATAATCCACAGCTTAAGCCTCGGCTGCTTTTTATGGGCGTAGTAAAACGCATTGATCATGGTCTTTACATCCTTGATTGGGGTTACGCGGACAATAGCACCTATATTAATGTAGGAATCCTCCGGCTCCTTCCCCGGAATTTTCTCAAAATTCTCCGTATTGATCCCGTTCGGCGTTATAATTGCCTTTTCCTTCGGACAGCCCAGCTCTATCTGGAGGGACTGTGCCTGCTCAAAAAGCGAGGTTACCAGATCCGAAAAATAATAGGCGCACTTAGACATCTTGCGGAACTGCTCAATCCATATGGTCTTGTAAATGCCCTGGACCCATTTTGCCTTGATAATCTCCTCCTCACGCTCACGGGTATAAATTCCATGCTCACTGACCAGCAGCCTGGCATCCGGATAGATGGACAGGGCCATGCTGCCTATAATCCCTGCATATCCCGTGGACACACAGTGGTATATATCCGCTTTTGGCGGATTGCATTTTAGCGCGAAGAACAGGGGCAGATAGATGGAGCGCAGTGTCCATAGGAAATCCGAGAAGATAATGTCGGAGAACCGGAGGGAGTAGTACTCCTTGGTAATCTCCAGGAACTCCGGGCTCATTAAGACATTATTGATGGAGACATTCTTCCGGTGAAAGATCCGAAACACCGTTATCCAGTCCACCTCTTCACCGATGATCAGGCTGCGCAGGGCATCTACCTCCTTCCTGCTCAGGTGCACCCGCTTTCTCCTTGCTTTATAATGTCCTACCCAATCCACATCCTGCAGGTAAACCTCATGGATCCGGGTCAGGTTTATGGGCAGCTCATAGGCAAATTTGCCGCGGATACTCCGGTCTGATACAACCGTGATAAGGCTGAACTCAATATTAGGAAATAATTTAATGATGCTGTGTATCCAACTGGACACACCCCCGACAACATAGGGATAACAGCCTTCCGCTATCATACAAACTTTCATGGAAATAACCCAGCCTTTCTTCAAAGCCTGCAAATTCTTGCTCCCTGGTACAACGTTGCGTGTGGAGCCTGAAAACTCCCCCATACTAACGATCACTTGACCGCCAGGCCACTTGTCGGATGTGAAATATTCTGTATTTCACACTAACGATCATTCGGCTGTAAAGCCGCTCAATGTCGGATGTGAAAATTGTTCTTTATTTTCACACTATCCTCGCTGGACGCCTTACTGCGGTGTACCTGGGATTGTCTTACCATTCTTAGGCTTCCCCAAAACATTCTCCTCTATCATATGGATCCTTACCTCCCCATCCGTTGCCTTGATCAGGTATTTCGTTGCAGAGACTGGCTTTGCGGTTCCGTTTTCAATTGAATCGATGCTCCTGTTGTTAGTGCAAAGGATGAAATATGCTTCCTCATCAAAATGGTCGATACGGATGCTGACCTCATTCTGTCCATATTCACAGACATAATCTAAGGCCAAAAAACGCCTGGCTCTCTTCTCCATTTCATAAACCGGCACCATGTCAAGCATGGAATAATCCTTAAAATAAGTGTCGCCCTTTGACCACTCCAGGCTTAAATAATTCCATTCGTCATGGTCTCCCTCCGGGTAAAAGACGCGTCCGATATCCACCTTCATATTGCACATGCCAAGGGCATTCTCAATGCTGCCCATACGCAGGTCGTCCCTGGTCTCATGCTTGTATCCGTCCAGGTTAAATTTTACTGAAAGTATGTCCTCCTCCAAAAAATCCAGCAGCCTGTCCCCTTCCCTGTAGTCCGACATGACCAGGCTGATATGCTCAAGGAGCCCGCTTTTTAAGCTGCCCCTAAGCTCACCCGCAGTAAAATCCGCCGTATATAAGGCTGAAAAATCATAGTCCGGCAGATATTCCTTAAAAAAGGCCTCATCCTCCGACACCTTATCCTCCAGGCTGATATCTGACACCTGCCCGAGGGAAAGCCCCATATTCCCTGGAAGCTTATGGATCTCACGCAGATAAAAGCCGATATAATCCTTCTTTGCCCCCACCCCATCCAGGTAATCCAGCTGGGAAGCCGCGAAAAAGCTGTAGGAGCCGCCATAGTTTTTCAGGATCTGTATGATATTCGGCCACAGCAGATCCCTTGCCACAGCCTCCGAGGTCCGGCTGTAGAGCTGCTGCAGGGTTTCTCCGTTTTCATCTGAAAAATAAGGATAATCCACCAGGGATATGGTCTGGGCATTTACAACCGGGTACACATAATAGTCCCCCAGATGGGACATGAAACCGGTCAATACCCCCAGCAGGGACATACCGTCAAAAAGTCCGCTGTTGATGACACAGATAGAGGATTCTCCCCTGGTGGTTCTCCATAAAAGGGGAGGGAGATCTTTATTTTCAATCCCCAAAGCCTCCTGGTTATCCAGCATTCCCACTGCATATACCTCATAGCCCGGTGCAAGGGAATAATAGGGCACACTGACCTGTGTGTCATCCTCATTACCAAAATAATCCCCCTTCGTATAAATCCTTTCCTTACTGATCATGAAATCTGAAAATACCTTAATGCCGTCGGCAGTCACAGTCTCGGCAACTCCTGCCCGGATGCCGAAGAATTCTCCCAGTCCCCTGTTGGAAGCTATCTCCCGGTAATCAGGAAGCCGGGTAAAAATCATGGTTTTTCCCAGGGAAGCATAGGTATACAAGACTCCCAAATCCATTGCCGTGACCGTATAATCCCCAAAGAGCACCACAGCATAGTCCCTGATCTCCTCCCCATCCGGCAGTGAGCCATAAATCCGGTACAGGTACTTGTTATACACGCACCATTCAACCAGGAATTGTGAGACCCCACTCTTCCTGCCTTCCGACAAGATAGCAACACGCTGCTTCTTCTCCGGTAAAAAGGCCTTCCTGCCATTCCCGGAGGCTCCGGGCGCAGCCGCGGCCAGGTTAAGGGAATCCGCCGTTATGGTATCCTTAGCTTCCACGTCAATCCTGTCCTGAGCCTGGCTATTGGCGGCGGTGTCCGATAAAATATTCGAGGATACGCCCACAAACATGAACATTACAAATACCATTAACATCAATATGAAAATTGTAAAATAATTTCTGATAGAAACCATTTGTCCCTTTTCTTTCTATAATATATGTTATAATTATGTTATAATTTATATCCTATAATTTCCCACTTAAGGCCTCTTCCCATAAAGGCGGAACAGACCCAAAACCTCATCATCAACCGTGATGTCCGCCTCCCTCAGCTCCTCCAGGCAGTCGAAAAAGGCCGCAGGGTTCTGCTGTTCAAAATACAGATGTAAGCGGGCCTTGTAGGTATCCAGCGCCTGGGGCCGGTACTGGCCGGCCCGGGTAACCCATTGGTCCGCCATGTTATAATCCTTTATAGAAATAAATAAGTCCGTCATCCACAGATAATGGGTTGCGCTCATGTACCACAGATTATGGGTAAAGAGATTTTCCGCAGCATCATTCATTATATAGATATAGGTCCTCTGTTCAATATCATTCATGATCTTCATGCTGAGGATCTCATGGAGATACTCAAGGGTAAGCAGATTCATTTCCACATCCTCCGGGTGCTTTTGCATCTGGGCTGTCATATTCTGCGCCGTGGTCCGGCACTGGGACAGCGCATCCAGGATCACCGATGCGGCATAGTGGGAGGTCTCCGTATCCCTGCTGTTCATGGCTGCGGCAATGCTGGAAATCGTCTTTTTTGCACTGTTACGCAGGGTGTCCAAAACCAGCTTCCTCAGGCTGGAGGTATCTGAAACTGCCATGGCATCCTGAATCGGCACATAATTCATCTCCGTCGCCTGGTCCGGGGGCAGTATGAGCTTCTCCCTCTCCTGGCTGAAGCTGACATCACTCATGTCCACATTCTTTTTCCGGTTTAGAAAGCCAATGAAGCGCCCCAGCAGAATATACAAAAGCCCGAAAAGCGGTACGATAAAGATGAACCAGGACAGCATGAATAATGTGGCGCGCTTTCCCTTTCCTTGAAGGACTGCCCTGATAAATATTGCAAGTGCAGCCAATGTATTCAGCAATAATATTGCTAAAACAGGCCAAAGTCCTGTTGTATCCATAGCCCTTCTCCTTCTAAAACCCTGAGTCCCCCGGATTCTTACATTCCTTCGTCCATCCCTTGTCCGTAAGCGGCGGCCGACTGCTCCTAGTATGTCATAGCTTCCTGTTCCTGATAGGTCATGATACCCTTTTCTTCCAGACGCTTCCTGACATGAACGGATTCGTCCCCATTGGTATTTGTCAGCAACACAGCCAAATCTCCATCTGACATTGCACCCACATAGTCGGTTCCACGGAGCAGGGATTTAAGCCTGGCACTCATTTCCTCCAAGGGCAGTAAGCCCCTATGGATATAGAAAACACTCAGCTCCGCATAGCCTTTCTCTGCGGCACGTCTGTAGATCTCCAGCATTTCCTGGAAGGCTGCTTCCTGCAAAATGACCGTGTCACCGATGTAGCGGCGGTAGGCCAGGGCATCCAGGTAATCCACATCCCTTACAACGACGGAATAAACCAGGGCTCCAACGACGGTCAGAAGGTTGGCCTGATACAGGGTCATCTGTTCATATGGAACAGACCATAAAAAGATAACAACCCTCATACTTCCTTTCTCATCAAACAGTGCGCTCGCCATCATTGGAAGGCTGCTGTCCAGTGAACGGTTAATATATACCTGCCTGTTCCTTAATACATCAAATATTACCCTATGGTCCTTCATCAGCACCGATTTCCCCAGGGAGCGCGCCTTTTCGCTGGATGCAGAGGCCAAACGGCAATAATCCCTATTGGATACCGTATAAATTGCTACATCCTTCGAATCCATAATCTCCGAAATCGTATCCAGCGCGGCGAAAAGCACCTCCCCGGTGGCGGCCTTATCAAGCTTAGAGGTAATCTCATAAATGCGCCCAACGCTTTCCGTACTGCTGATAATCTTCTCCGCAAAGTAATTCTTGATCCTCGTATTGCTGGAATTAATGGCGGTGATATCCTTCAGGCGCTCCGAAAGGAACCTTATATTGTCGTTCTTATCCTCCTCCATCTCCCGGAATTTATCCTTTAAATGCCCCACCGTCAGCCCGACGATAAAGATCTGGGCAATCCAGATATAAGTATTAATATCTATCAACAGGGAAAAGCCGGAGGATGTATACATCTGCCGGAAGCAATATCCCACCACACTGAGCAGGGAGGCAAAGATAGCCTGCTGCCTTCCATGCACTACGGCAAATAGCAGCACATATAATAGGAAGAAATTAATCCCACCGAAATTAAGGCTGCCCACCGCGCGGTTGTTCAGCATGAAAAATGGAATAAAAAATAGAAGGCATTCCAGAAAGGGAAAGGCCTTTTGGGACAAGCGGATGAGCCTGTGGCCAAAGCCCTTGCCCTCATATTTTTCATCGCTATGCAGAAAAAGATTCTTATGATCCTTCATATAGGCGATCATCTGAGGTATGATCTCCTGGTAGCTGTTTCTGGCAATAAAATCAAATTCCCTGCAAAACCTCTCATTTGACAGGATAAGCCGGTGCCTCAGGCCTATGGTCTGATCCACAATATCGATCTGCTGGGAATATTTCTCCTGAATTATTTTCGCAACGGCCTCCTCCGTTACCTCCACCATGGAGGAAATATGGTAAAGCCCATGCTTTCTCTCAGGAGCAGCCGCCAGGAGGTAAAGCGCTTCAACTGCATCCTTTACGTATAGGGCGGATAAAACCTTCTTCGCATTGACCGTCAAACGTCCCGACACCAAAGCCTTTAGACACATTTCAGAATAAAGATCCGTGCAATCTTCCCGGCTGGCCGGTATGCCATACATGCCGGCAATCCTGGCGACCGTTACCTCCAGCTGTGTCGTCTGCCCAAAATGCATTGCCAGGTTCTCACCCTGGGAGATGGTCATGCCTTTAAAGCTGTTAGGGGTAGCCGGCACCTCCTCGTTGATATCAATAATATACTCATCCTCGTACACCCTATCGGAGGACACATAGATAAAATGCCTTGTCCCGACCATAGCCCCGCACATGAGCAGGTTGCTGAGGCCGGTAATATATCTTAAGGACTCCGCTATGGCTGTCTTATCCTCCCATTGATACAGCGGGTCATAAGCTCCGCTAAACAGGATGACATCCGGGCGGCAGCTGGTGACAATTTCCTTTATACTGTCACTGTCATACTGAAATACATATTGTTCGAATACATGAGCCGGCTTTATCCATTTTTTATTGCTTATCAAGGTATAAATACGCCAATTTTCCTTATAAAATTTCTGGATTATCTCATTAACAAACGTACCATAACTCCCAACAATCAGGATGCTGTCCATAATAATATTTTCACTCCCATGTAACAATTCCTCTTTTTTAGAAGAATTGTTGTCTCATTCTATCCTTTCACAATGCTTTGAATTTTATTCCAATATAAAGCATATCCCGCTTCAAGCATAATCTTCCCAATGTATATTTTGGGTTTTCCTGTCTATGGTTGACAAATAATGTCCCATAGTCTAAGATGAAAAACAGGAACACTGTCACTGCAGGCCATACCAAATATATTATAAAGTAGTGGGGGGATATGCGTTATGAAAAAGAGCCTTTTAGGTTATAACATTGCCGAAGTGGATGTAATGGTGGACACACTTCGTGAGGAAAACGAAAGCCTGAACACGACAATTACTTCTCTTAAAACGCAGCTCAAGAATAATGAGACGGGGAGTGCCAAGGCTAATCTTCTAGAGGAGGATTTAAAAAGCCGCGAAGAGACGATCAGACAGCTCCAGGAGGAGAAGAATGAATTTATATCCCAAATCACCTCTCTTACAGAGGAAACCGGGGTTTTAAATGAACAAAATCACGAGCTAAGATCCCAAAATGAATATTTACACCAGCAAAACGAGAGCTTGAGCCAACAGCTTTCCGAACTCCAGCACCAGCTTGCAGAGCTGGCCGGACAAGACTATAATGAAGATACCTCCCCTTTGGAATCCCTTCGTTCCCGACTGGAAGCCGAACAGCAATATAGAGCCCTGGAACAGACCCTGAACAGCAGAATGGAGGAATTGACCGCTGTAACCGCTGAATTGGAAAACTCCGACTCACATCAGGCCTCCGGAATATCCTTCCTGGCTTATTATGAGATGTCCAGGCTGCGTAACGTGGTTATGGAATATATGCAGGAGCAGATGAAGGAATATTACCAATTCGTCAATGAAAACAGTGTGAAGATGCGGGCTGCCATTGAACAGCGCCAGTCAGAATATAACCAGATGATCCGTGAATTCCTGGCTAAGGCCTCCGACTTCCGTGTAAGCCTCTCAAATATGGAAGATAAATACAACGGGATGGTTGATTACAGCATGAGCATTGATAAGCTCTCCACCCGCATGAATGAGATCATGAACAGATTTCTCGAAGAATCCGGTGCTCATCTCAAGAAAAAGGAAGGGCATGCCCCTGAAGAAGCTTCCCTTTCCGTGGAGAAGACATCCTTTGACCAGGGCGAAAATGCGAGTATCAAGCCTTTCATGCGCAAAATCTCCGGCTGATATAGTTGATATAAAAAACCAGGGACAGAATTATAACATGACAATTCCATGATGATTCCCCATCTGATATAATCGAGAAAAAACACTCCTTAAACGGTTTAATAACAACCCGATTTAAGGAGTGTTTTTATTATTTTCCACTATTTCTTCTATGTCTTTTTTGTTACCTTTTCTATTTAGTTTTCCTGTTTCATTATTCCCATTTTATTATATCGATTCTACTTCCGGATAATGTCATTCCTTCCCGGACCATTTGAAATCAGGGTAATGGGTACCTCAAGCTCTTTTTCAATAAATTCAATATATTTTCTGCAGTTCTCAGGTAATTCCTCATAGGCTTTGACATCCCTGATCTCCTGCTTCCAGCCCGGTAAATACTCATATACCGGCTTTGCCTTTGCAAGCTTCACAGTCGTCGGGAAGTCCTTTGTAACCACGCCGTCTATTTCATAGCCCACGCATACCGGCAATACATCCAGATAACCCAGCACGTCCAGCACGGTAAATGCCACCTCCGTCGCTCCCTGCATTCTGCATCCATACCGGGAGGCTACTGCGTCGAACCATCCCATCCTTCTGGGGCGGCCTGTAGTGGCTCCATATTCGCCGCCGTCACCGCCACGTTTCCTAAGCTCATCCGCCTCATCACCAAAAATCTCACTTACAAATTCGCCCGCGCCCACGGCACTGGAATAAGCCTTTACCACTGTTACAACGGACTTAATCTCATAGGGCGGGATACCTGCACCGATCGCCCCATAGGCCGCCAGCGTAGAGGATGAGGTAACCATGGGATAGATCCCAAAGTCTGGATCCTTCAGGGCACCAAGCTGTCCCTCCAACAGGATATTCTTTCCCTCCTTGATCGCTTCATGAAGGAAAGCCGATACATCACAAACATAGGGTCGGACCATATCCCTGTATTCTATCAGGGTATGGTATAATTCCTCCTGGTCAATTGCCGGCTTGTGGTAGAGATGCTCTAATATAACATTCTTTACCTCACACACCCTGGCCATCTTATCCTTTAAAACCTCGTCATCAAATAATTCAGAAACCTGAAATCCGATTTTTGCATATTTATCAGAATAAAAGGGTGCAATTCCTGATTTGGTAGAACCAAAGGATTTGCCTCCCAGTCTCTCTTCTTCATATTGGTCAAACAAAATATGGTATGGCATCATAATCTGTGCCCGGTCAGAAACTAATACCTTTGGCTTTGGAACACCCCTGTCTACGATGGAGTTAATCTCCTTCACCAGATATGGAATATTCAATGCAACACCGTTACCGATAATGCTTGTAGTATGCTTATAAAAAACACCGGAGGGAAGCAGATGCAGGGCGAATTTTCCGTATTCATTAATTATCGTATGACCTGCGTTGCTGCCGCCCTGATATCTTACAATAATATCCGCCTCCTGCCCCAGCATGTCCGTTATCTTTCCTTTTCCTTCATCGCCCCAATTGGCGCCAACAATTGCCTTAACCATGTTGAATTCCTCCTTGAATCAATAAGATGAAACCAGTATATCACCAGTCTGTCCTCTTAACATATTTTAACCCAATTACTTATCAAGTATAAACTGTCCCATGGTTTAAGTAAAATCAATTTTAATTATGCATAACATAACCTTATATTATCGGAACCAGGTACATGTTCCGATAATCGAGATGCACGGCGTAAATTCAGCGCCTTTTATGAGAAGTTAAATACAACTTCTCATAACTTATATTATAGATTTTCATAGACATATCAATTTGTTTATATAGCATCACATCTTTGGCAGGTCTTCCTCTCCAGACATCATGTTAACAATCCGTTCTGCCGCAGAATATATAAAATCCAAGGTTCTGTCATAGGTGATATAGGCCGGCTGCAACAGTTCATGCTTTTTAATAAAATGATGGTCAATCAGCCAGACCCTGCTATCCTCTAATTCCTGTTCGCTAACCATGCCTTCCACCGGATAAATTGCCGCTTCCTCCATATGTTTTCTAAGCTCTTCCATGTCCTCGTAACCATAGACCAGCAATAAATCATTCCGGTTCTGATCCGTAACGATGGCTTCAAAAAAGCGCCGATCCTCCTGTCCGATCTCCAGGCATTCCATCCTTTTGCAAAATTCCTTGCGGATGGATAATACAAATAATTCATCCGTTAATATATGGACCACATAGCCGCGGTAAAGATCCAGCAGCCCGTCCGTCCTTTCCCGGTTGCAGCTGATGAAGTCCCTCAGTCTTTTCCGGTAAAGGGCATAATTCTCCGGCAGTTCAAAGTCCGAATCCGGTATACCGTCACGAAAATGTGTATGCTTTTTATGCGCCCTTTCATATCCGATCCTGGCATGTACTGCATCCGGAGCCAAAGTCCCCAGATAAAACAAATCTAAATTTTGAATGGTTCCCTCTGGAAGGAGTTTAAGCATTTCCTTCGCAATAACCATATGTGTAATTACGCCTGCCATAAAACCTCCATATGCCTGTTACCAGGTATTTGCCCATTGCTTAGGCTTTGTCTGTTATCCAGGCATTTGCCCGTTACTCAGGCACTTATATCAATCCACAATCCATCCCCGGCTATATACTTCTCTGAACTGGTTTTCCTGTTTTAGTTCTTACCTGTGCTGCCATGCCCGCCACGGTCTGCATTCCCCAGACTGTCCACTTCAGCAAATTCGAACTTCGGCTGGTGCTCCATAATCCTGAACTGGCAGATCCTGTCATTTACATTAATCTCAGTATCCCGCATTGCCAGCGCTGGGAAGAACCATTGGTCCCCATCACCGCAGTAGGTCTCATCAATGATACCCATGGAATTTGTCTGGATGATGCCGAAGTTCTTAAAGGTACTGCTCCTCGGTACCACATGGGCTTCATATCCGGCGGGCAATTCCATGGCAATGCCAAGGGGGATCAGCTTAAATTCACCGGCCTTCATTACCACCCTTTCTGCTGCCCGAAGGTCAATCCAGTCTGATTTACCGTCAATAAATTGCAATTTTTCTATTTGGTTACTAATATATTTTATTCTGATGTTTTTCATATGGACTCCTTTTCTCTGATCACCGATCAATTTCCATCATATCCAGCAATTCCTTTGCCGCCTTGGAAATTGGATTATTCCTGCTTATAATAATGCAGAAGCTTCTCTTTGGAATTCTCTCCTCAAATTGCAGTTCAAACAGGCTCCCATCGGCCATTGCATCCCGTGCAAATTCCTCCACGACACATCCGACCCCCAGGTTGCGGCTCGCAAATTTAACAATAATATCGCTCATTGCAAGCTCAAACTCAGGCTTTAGGACCACCTGGTTCCCTTCCAAAAATGTATCAATGTACCTCCGGGAGCTTGTGTTCTTCTCTAAGCAAACAATTGGAAGCTCCTCCAATTCCCTGTATTGCAGCAGCCTTCCCCTTAGGTGGTTAAACCGGCTTCCTGCCACAAAGATATCCTGAATTTCCTTTACCGGTATGGATGTAATATCCGGCTTTGCATCAAGGGGTTCGCTCACGACGCCAAAATCTATCTTTCCGCTATAAAGATAATCCAGGGTATCCGGAGTTGGCGCATTGGTTACAATGATTTTAATTTTGGGAAAATTCTCATGAAATCGCTCCAGATAGGGCAGCAGATAAAACTGAAGCGTCATATCACTAGCCCCGATCCGTATCTCACCATTTTCAAGGTCGAGCATCTTTTGGAATTTCTCTTCCCCCATCATGAGATACTCATAGCCTCTCCTAACATAGCTGTAAAGCACTTCTCCCTCGGGGGTCAATTTTACTCCCTTGGGAATACGTATAAATAATTTGCTTCCCAGGTTGGTTTCCAGTAATTTTATTGCCTGGCTGACTGCCGGCTGTGAGATACATAGTTCTTCCCCCGCCTGAGTAAAGCTTC
Source organism: Clostridiales bacterium (assembly GCA_012839295.1). Lineage (GTDB taxonomy): Bacteria > Bacillota > Clostridia > Lachnospirales > Lachnospiraceae > Mobilitalea. The sequence goes on along the minus strand of DUNO01000041.1, from coordinate 102,849 downwards.
CTGCCTTAGCGACAAAATAAAATATTTTATAATATTCTAAATCGATATTCATATAACTTCCCCTTATGGAAAGGACTATTTTGAGACATTTTCATTATAGCTTATCCCAGAAAGAATATCAATGAATTAAAAATTTTGTAATAAATAAATGGAATTCGTCAAAAACTAAGTTTGCCAATATTATTGCTGTGATTGTAATGAACCTGCAGAAAGCTTCGCATAGTTAAATCAAAACTGCGTCTAAGAAAGGAATAGAAAATCATGAATAAAGTGCACTATAACGTGAATGGACTGATCAATAATGTTATGAAAACAGAAATTAAAAATGTACTGGAAGATCTTGATGGGATTAGCAAGGTTAATATCGATCTGGTAAGAAGCACTGTCGAGGTTGACTATAATCCTCCCGCCGATTCAAAGGAAATTAAGCATTGTATTGAACAAACCGGATGCAAGGTGACCGGAACGCTGCAATAGCTTTAACATGGGCTGTTATACTAACCGATATGGCACGATTGATATAGCAGCCCTTAACTCTAAGCGAGATATCCTATAGTTGAGATAAAAAAAGCTATTCTTTCAGGCTATTAAAGAGCATGTAGGGCTTGGTAGATCAACCAATATCACACTTTAATATCTGCCTTTAAGCCCAACAGCTCCTTATTCTCATCTAGGATAGGCTGGATTACATCCCGGAGGAACTCCTCCGTCTGTTCCTTGGCACGGCCCGTATATCTGGAGGGCTCCATGGATTTCTTCAGTTCGTCCAGGGTCATGTTAAAGGCTGGGTCTGCCGCAATTAGTTCGAGCAGGTTATTTTCCAGCCCCCTTTCCTTCACATTCCTGCCTGCTTCCATGGAAAGGGTACGTATCTTCTCATGTAATTCCTGCCTGTCGCCACCGGCTTTCACCGCATCCATCATGATATTCTCCGTTGCCATGAAAGGAAGCTCCTGCATCAGGCGCCTTTCGATGACCTTCGGGTACACTACAAGGCCGTCCACCACGTTCATATACAGATCCAGGATGCCGTCAACAGCGAGAAACGCCTCCGGGATGCTGATACGCTTATTTGCGGAATCATCCAGGGTTCTCTCAAACCACTGTGTTGAAGTTGTGATCGCCGGATTCAGCGCATCAATCATTACATAGTTAGCCAGGGAAGCAATTCTTTCACTCCTCATGGGGTTTCTCTTATATGCCATGGCGGATGAGCCAATCTGGTTTTTCTCAAAGGGCTCTTCGATCTCCTTTAAATGCTGCAGCAGGCGGATATCATTGGAGAATTTATGGGCGCTGGCCGCAATGCCGGAAAGCACATTCAACACCCTTAAATCAATCTTCCTGGAATAGGTCTGGCCGGAAACCGGATAGCAGCCTGTAAAGCCCATCTTCTCCGCAATCCTCTGGTCAAGCTTTTTAATCCTATCGTGATCCCCGTCAAATAATTCAAGGAAGCTGGCCTGCGTCCCCGTAGTACCCTTGGAGCCCAGAAGCTGCATGCTGTCAATCAAATAATTTAAATCATCATAATCCAGCTTTAATTCCATCAGCCACAGAGCCGCCCTTTTACCAACAGTGGTTGGCTGTGCCGGTTGGAAATGAGTGAAGGCAAGGGTTGGAAGCCCGCAGTATTCCATGGCGAACTTGGAAAGCTCCGCCATAACGTTTACCAGCTTCTTCTTCACCAGCCTTAATGCTTCGGTCATAACAATAAGATCCGTATTATCCCCAACGTAGCAGGAGGTTGCGCCCAGATGGATAATCCCCTTAGCCTTAGGACATTGCTCCCCATAGGCATAGACATGAGCCATAACATCATGGCGCACCAAGGCTTCCCGCTCCTTAGCGACATCATAGTTGATATCCTCCTGGAATGCCCTTAATTCCTCTATCTGCTCCTTTGTAATATTTAACCCAAGCTCCCGCTCCGTCTCTGCAAGGGCAACCCATAGCTTCCTCCAGGTCCTGAATTTCATATCCGGCGAAAAAATATATTGCATTTCCTTACTTGCATAACGCTCGGATAAAGGGCTCATATATTTATCGTTGCTCATCCCGCATACCTCTTTCTTCTCTCGAATATCGCACTACTTGCTATTGCATTATTCTTCTATTGTATCATTTTTCTCTCCATCTATTCTACCATCAGCTTAGTCTGCTATCAACTTATTCTACCATCAACTTATTCTTCCGGCAGCTTCTCTTAGTCATCAATTCTTTTTCCAGTAACCTATTCTTTTAAAAGTTGATTCATCCCTTATCGCTCATTAAGAAGTAGACCCTTCTTCCTGCAATCGGTGCGCCCTGGGGCACATTTTGCACGACGCAAAAGCAACGCCTTTTATGGGAAGTTAAAATACAACTTCTCATAGCTCATATTCCCCACGGATGTCCTCCTCCGGCGGCTCAATTGGATATTTACCCGTAAAGCAGGCATCACAATACCCCTTGTCCCCTCCAATCATATCGCTCAACCGCTCAACCTCAAGATAGGCCAGGGAATCAGCACCCAGCTTTTCCCTGATTTCTTCAACAGTATGGTTATGGGCAATCAATTGGTCACCGTTCGGGACGTCTGTCCCAAAATAGCAGGGATACAAGAATGGAGGGGAGCTGATCCTTACATGAACCTCCGTAGCTCCTGCTTTCTTTAGCATCTTGACGATCTTTGCACTGGTTGTCCCCCTGACAATGGAATCGTCAATCATGACTACACGTTTTCCTGCCACCACCTCAGGAAGAACGTTTAATTTGATCCGGACGCTGGAGACACGCATGGACTGCTTGGGTTTAATGAAGGTCCTGCCCACATAGCTGTTTTTCACAAAGGCCATCCCAAAGGGGATCTGGGACTCCAAGGCATAACCCAGGGCAGCCGCATTGCCGGAATCCGGAACACCGACTACAACATCTGCTTCAACCGGATTACTCTGTGCCAGGATCCTTCCGGCCATAATCCTTGCGCCGTAGACACTGGTACCGTCAAAGCGGGTATCCGGCCTGGCAAAATAAATATATTCAAAAATGCATTTTGCCGTCCTGGATCCGCAGAGGGAGGTATCGGAATGGATGCCATCCCCGTCGATCATTACCACCTCTCCCGGCAGCACATCCCGGACAAATTCAGCATCCGCCGCACTAAGAGCCGCTGTTTCAGAAGCGATAATATAAGCATTGCCTCTTTTTCCTATAACCAGGGGATGGAAACCAAGGGGATCCCTGGCTCCGATCAGCTTCCTGGGGCTCATAATTACCAGGGAGTAGGCGCCGCTCATTTTCTTCATTGCCCTTGCCACGGCCTCTTCCACGGAAGCGCTGTTCAGACGCTCCCTCGCAATATGGTATGCAATTACCTCTGAATCGATAGTGGTCTGGAAAATAGCTCCCGTATATTCCAACTCACGGCGCAGCATCGGCGTATTAACCAGATTTCCGTTATGGGCAAGGGCGAGGGTGCCCTTTACATAATTTAATACCAGGGGCTGTGTATTATTGATACTGCTTTCTCCTGCCGTCGAATAACGGACATGTCCAACACCAATGTTTCCGTTCAGGGTTTCCAGCTGCTCCGGGGTAAATACTTCACTTACCAGGCCCATGCCCTTACAGGCCTTCACCTTGCCCTTTGGCCCCCCCGTATCACTGACTGCAATACCGCAGCTTTCCTGCCCCCTGTGCTGCAGCGCAAATAAACCGTAGTATATTGTTGATACGACATCATTTCCATCCAGGTCGTATACTCCAAACACGCCACATTCTTCGTGCAATTCATCTGGATCATAGCTGTTATTTTCCATCAACATGAGCTTTTGTCCTCCTGAAATCCTTCTGCATTTCCAACAGCAAGAGGCTGTCCCACTTCGAACAGCCTCAAATCTCCTATTATATTCCTAACCTCTTAAATACTTCCTGGTAAGCGTCTTCCACTTTTCCCAGATCCCTGCGGAAGCGATCCTTATCCAGCTTGTCATGGGTCGTAATGTCCCAAAGCCTGCAGGTGTCCGGGGAAATCTCATCTGCGAGGATTATCTGATCCTTATATCTGCCAAACTCAATCTTAAAATCGATTAATTCAATTCCTACGGATGCAAAATATTTACACAAAACCTCATTTACCTTAAAGGCAAGCTCAGAGATACGGTCAATCTCTTCCCTGGTTGCCAAATCTAAAGCAATTGCGTAATAATCATTAATAAAGGGATCGCCCAGCGCGTCATCCTTATAAGAGAACTCCAGGGTCGGAGCCTTAAGACGGATGCCTTCTTCCATGCCCAGTTTCTTTGCAAAGCTGCCTGCGGAAACATTTCTGATGATTACCTCCAGCGGAACGATCTCAACCTTCTTCACTGCAGTTTCACGCTCGCTTAATTCCTCAACCAGGTGGGTAGGAACCCCTTCCTTCTCAAGGATGCGCATCATATGGTTGGACATTCTGTTATTAACAACGCCCTTCCCCAGAATAGTTCCCTTCTTTAATCCGTTAAACGCGGTTGCATCATCCTTATAGTCCACAATGTAAACGTCTTCCACGTCGGTCTTATAAACCTTCTTCGCTTTTCCCTCATAGAGCATGTCTAACTTTTTCATCGCAACTGCCACCTATCCCTTTTCTATATTTTTAATATGTGATTTAAGAGAATCCGTCATTGTATTTTATGGGAAGGTAAAAGTACCTTCCCATAACTTATGTTATTATGAACCTATCAAATCTGCAATAGTAATTTCATTGTTTCCGACATGAAAGATGTAATTTTGTATAAATGCACAAAACAAGACAATGACAGCATCTCCTTTTACGACATATTTCAGGTTCCTTCAAAACCGCTAGAACCCCATATATTACTGGGGTTTATGCTATTTATTATTAGAAATTATAAGTGGATTTTTTAATAATTTTTTATGGAAAATTATTCATAGTTAAAGTATTTTATTTCTCGCCTGTCTTAATATCAATTAATAAATGAATGGCTTGCAGGTAATCCGGCAAACCACCTACCAGTCTCTAACGGCTTAGCTTATAAAGTGTGTACTGATTAAGAGAAACGCCTTCCTTTTCGGCTTCCATGGAAAGACGGGCGTGCAGGGATTTGGGGAGCCTTACGACAAACTTGCCACTGAACTTATCGCTGTCCAATGGAACAGGAACGGTAACGCCATTTTCAAGTTTGGTTTCAATCCAGCCTTCCATAGCTTCCATAAGGCCATCATAGGCTTCCTGAAAAGTTTCCCCGGTGCTTTGGCAACCGTCAAACTCCAGTACTGACGCATGAAAGTATGATCCGCTTTCGTCTTGTATGGGTTTGATAATATAATTGTATGGGAGTTTCATATATTCTTGAACGCTCATTGTGATAACCTCCTTATAATATCCGGCTTAGTATATCCTTGACATACACAGCTTTTAACGGGCTGTCTTTCTTAATTGTGATAACATCCCCACTTGTGTTAATATAATGGCAATGAGAACCTTTTTGCCTTGCAAACTTGTATCCATTGGCAGTTAAAACCTTGTCGGCTTCTGTCATACTTATGCTATTTGGTTGGCGTTTCATTTTCTCAATTAGTTTATCTACACTGGCCATGTATTATCATTTCCTCCCAGTATTATAGTACCGTATATAGTATCATATGTCAACGAATAAAAATTGCCACAGGATACAACTATCTGCTTCTTTTTATAATTTCCTTCAGCTCATCCACAGAAAAATTATAATGCTTATTACAGAAATGGCAATTTACCTCAATCGGCTCATTATCATCAATCATCTCCTGGATGTCCTTTTGCCCGATGGAAACGATAGCTTTTTCTACCCGTTCCTTCGTGCAGTTGCATTCAAAGGAAGCGAGCTGCTTGTCCGTGATCTCCAGCCCTGCATCGCCAAGAATATTCTCAAGGATCGCCTCCGGGGACATCTCCTGGTCGAGAAGGGATGTGATGCTGGTGATTTCGCCCACCTTTTTCTCCAGCACATCAATAACCCATTCCTCAGCAAAGGGCATTAGCTGAATAATAAAGCCTCCCGCCCTCCGTACGGTATTGTCCTTATTCATCAATACCCCCAAAGCTACAACAGAAGGCACCTGCTCACTGGTTGCAAAATAGTAGGTCAGATCCTCTGCTATCTCGCCGGATACCAGATGGGTTTGCCCGACATATGGCTCCTTTAATCCCAGATCCTTGATTACGCTAAGAATACCTTCCCCAACAGCTCCGCCCACATCCAGCTTTCCTTTTTCATTGGCCGGAAGGAGAACCTCCGGGTGATAGGCATAGCCTTTTACTGTCCCTTTGGTATCCGCAGTTACCGTGATGCCGCCAATGGGTCCATTTCCCTTGATCTGAAGGGTCAGGATATCCTTATCCCCTTTCATCATGCTTCCCATCATTGCACCAGCCGTCAACAGCCTTCCCAAGGCTGCCGTTGCCACGGGGCTGGTTTCATGGATACCCCTTGCATACTCCACTAAATCTCTCGTCGTTGCTGCAAATGCACGGATTTGGTTATCGGCTGCACTTGCGCGAATAATATAATCAGTCATGAAAACCTCCACAATAATATCGGATACGGAATCCTTGCGCTTTAACCAAATGCAGGATTCTTATGCTTTAATTCTTACGCTTTAATATATAATTTAACCTTATAATACAATATTAAATACAAAATCCTTACTCTTTAATATATAATTTATTCTTTTGTCTTTTTTCCCTCGCTATGATATAGACTCTCTCAGAATCCTCTTTTGGCTTTTCCTTTGTTAATGCCTCATAAACTGCGACCCACTCCATACCGGCCTCCTCAATCAAAGCCTTGACCCTATCGATCCGGTATGCCCTGCGGTAATGGGTTTCTTCATATCTGCGAAAAAGCTGAGGTTCCCGGGTGCCCTGTTCCCCCTCCATCTCCTCTTCTCCCTGCTCCGGTATGAATAAGGTAAGGTTAATCTCGTTCATCATCTCTTCTTCATAATAGGTATTTTCCCAGATAAAGCTGCCCTCTTCCCGGTTCTCCGCAATGGTAGTATCACCCAGCACCTCTTCATAAGCGTATTGGGTATCCAGGTCAAAGATAAATATTCCCTGTGGATCAAGGTAATTATTCACCAGCTTGAATACTTGCAGCAGCTCCTCCTCCGACAGGATATAATTCATGCTGTCACAGACACTGACGACTGCTGCCACGGTACCATACAGCTCAAACTCCCTCATATCCTGACAAAGATAAAGGATGCTGTCGCCGCCTTCCCTTCCTTTATCCCTGGCAATCTGCAGCATTTCCTCGGAATTATCAATTCCTATCATATCATAGCCCTTAGCCGCCAGCTGTCTGGCCATGCTGCCAGTCCCACAGCCAAGCTCCAGCACCAGACCTTGGTTTATTCCATAATCATTTAATAATTTCTGCACATAAGCTGCCCACTCCCCATAAGGGACATTATCCATAAACATGTCGTAGACAGCTGCAAATCCAGTATAAGGCTGCATATGCCACAGCTCCCTTCCCTATATAATATACTCCTGAATCCGCACCTTCTTCTCTATATCCCTGATATAGAAAGCGACCTGGTACGGGAACATTTCGCTGGAATCGCTTAACTCGCAGCCAAGAATTTTTTTGATGTTTTGGATGCGGTAGTTCACCGTATTCCTGTGTGTAAAGGTGTCCTCTGCCACCCGGAGCAGGCTGCGGTCATTTTTAATATAGCTTCTCAGGGTTTCAACATAGGTTGAATTATGCTCTTCATCATACCGTTCCAGCTTTCCCAGAATTTCATCCGCATAGTTAGCCAGTATTTCAGTATCATCAATGGAGAAGAGCAGCTGATAAAAGCCCATTTCCTTAAAATACACAGCTTCCCTTCCCGTCCCTACTGCCATCTTCATTGCCGTCCGGGCTCTTTTGTAGCAGATGGGGAGGCTGTCCGCACGTGGCATCTTGGGTCCGATCCCCAGGAAAAACCTATGCTTTTCGTTAAAATAAGCAAAGCTTTGCAGGATTAATTCCGGCAAATCCTTATCATATTTATCCTGCAGGTTATTCAGGACTAAAACCAGGGAATCCTCCATGCGGATTAAGCCATAGGAAATATTAATTTTCATATTGCTTGTGCGGGCAATTGTACCCTTCCAAAAGCCGAACAGGTTCTCCAGCTTAAAGGCCGCATGGTTAAAATTCACCTCTTCAACCGCAAACTTCTTCACATGGATGCAAAAGACCTGGAAATCCCCTTCCATATCAAACCTCTGCTCCAGGATCTGCCTTACTTCCGGTGCATTGCCCCGTCCCTGGAATACCTCCCGGAAGGCATTACTGACCTTTTTTTCCGACTGCATCTGATCAATAATCCTCATGCAGTAGTCCTGGATCAGGCTTGTAATGGACATCTCCCAAGGCATCACAAGCAGGGGGAATTTATGCTCCTCACACCAGTCAATTACATCCTGGGGTATCTCATTCAGGTACATTCCAGTGTTGATTACGATTCCCGCGCATTCATTCTTATCCATTTCCTTGACCAGGTCCAGCAGCCAGCCAGGCTGTTCTGCCCTCATACCGGTCGTAATTGCCAGCTCTTCCCCATGGAACCGGGACACAATCGCTTCATCCTCCAGCATATGCACCCAGCTGACAACCGTATCCATCCCTGCTTTCCCTGCTATAATCCGCAGGTGGAAGGTATCCTTTGTCTCCTCATAAATTTCCCAAAACCGAATCGCCATAGCATCACCTTTCCAGCAACATCCCGCAAATATCAAACATATGTTTTGTATTAACAGCACAGTAATTCTATTTATTTTTAGATTATCAGATTATATACAAAAAGTCAAACTAAGATTATAATATAGTTACAACAAGGAAATATTTTGAAACCAATTGCTTATGTACTATGATGAAGGAGGGAATCATATGTATATCAATAGCACAAATTCATCCATTTATAGCCCTGAATATTATACAAATGTATCGCCTAATTGGATTAATTCCGAAAGATATGCTTATTGCGACTCCTTTTACAGCTTAATGAATTCAAGCGCAAAGAAAGAAAAGCATATAATGCGGAATATTTTTAAAAAGCAGTAATTACGGCATAGATAGAAGATGAATTATTAACTAACATTCGCTTACAGACTTTCATTGATTAATGAGTATTTAAAACGTGGCTGTGTGATTGATTATCACAACAGCCACGTTTTATTTATGCCGGTTTATTAGCTATCCTATACTAGTTTATCGTATGTTTCCTTCAAGGTAGGATATAACTGCTTAAATATTTCATATTTCTTATTATAGTGCTCTACTGTAGCCGGATCCTGGTCTGTCGTCTCAATTACCTTGATCAGCTTATCCGCCGCTTCCTCAACCGTGTCATACCGGCCACAGCCAACAGCTGCCAATATTGCCGCTCCGAAGGCTGGTCCTTCCTCCGTATTAATCTTATCTACCTTAACGTCCAGCACATCTGCTATAATTTTGCACCATAACGGGCTTTTGGAACCGCCGCCGTTAATCCGGATGCGTTCCACCTTTACTCCCAGGGATTTTGTGATCTCAAAGGAATCACGGAGCGCGAAGGCAACGCCCTCCAATACTGCCTGGGTCATGTCCGCACGGGTCGTATCCATCGTCATGCCGATAAAGGTTCCTCTGGCATTGGGATTATTATGGGGTGTCCTCTCACCCATCAGGTAAGGCAGGAAGAATACCTGGTTCTTGCCGAGCTCCTTGATTTCCTTTTGTTCCTTTCCATATTCCTTTGTCCCAAGGATGTCATCCATCCACCATTTATTCGAAGCTGCTGCGGAAAGCATTACCCCCATGAAATGGTATCTTCCATCCGCATGTGCAAACGCATGAAGCGCATTATTTTCATCCACTGCAAATTCCTTTGCGGAAATAAATACAACGCCGGAGGTGCCCAGGGACACATTACATTTGCCCTCACCAACGGTTCCTGTTCCGACCGCCGCAACCGCCTGGTCACCGCCACCGGCAATTACCTTGATATTTGTGGACAGGCCAAGCTCCTTCGCTGCTGCCTCCGTCATGTTGCCTACAACCTGGTAGGACTCATGGATTTTAGCCATCTGCTCTTCCTTAAGGCCGCAGATCTCCAGCATTTCCTTTGACCAGCATTTATTCTTAACATCAAGTAACAGCATACCGGAAGCATCCGATACATCCGTACAGTGTACCCCTGATAATTTATAGGCTACGTAATCCTTTGGCAGCATCACCTTTTTGATCTTAGCAAAGTTCTCCGGCTCATGCTTTCTGACCCACAGAAGCTTTGGCGCGGTAAACCCGGTCAATGCCATATTTGCAGTATAGCTGGAGATCTTCTCCCTGCCTATCTCATGGTTCAGATAATCGCATTCCGCCTGGGTACGTCCGTCATTCCATAGAATCGCGGGACGGATCACCTTATCATTCTCATCCAGAATTACCATACCATGCATCTGTCCGCTAAAGCTGATGCCGTCAATCTGTGATTTATCACAGTCCCTGGTCAGCTCCTTTATGCCATCAACTAATCCTGTATACCAATCCTCCGGATTCTGCTCGGACCAGCCTGGCTTTGGATAATATAAGGGATATTCCCTCGTCACGATATTTTTGATATCACCTTCCTCATCCATTAATAAGAGCTTTATGGAGGAAGTACCTAGATCAACACCTATGTAAAGCATATTTCTAACTCTCCTTTCAAGTTTGAGAAAGGAGAGTTTGTTCTCCTTTCAAGTTTGAGAAAGGAGAGTTTGTTCTCCTTTCCCTTCAATATTGCACAAGGAATGTTTCACATCCTTTTAGCTTATAAATTATTTTGCATTAAAATTAGCGCTCATTTCGTACAGTGAATAAACTATATATTTCTACTATATCAACAAGATCCTTATCTGTCAATAGAGAATGGTCTTTGTCTTTCTATTATTTCATCAAGACAAACCGTTAGATTCATTTACTCCTTATGAATTACAACGTTTACCCACCAGTACATAAAAGTGTCTTCGGTACTTCATCACTTAAAACTTCTTTTTTTCATACTTCTTCAATACTTCTTCGTTTCATCCTTCATCATTTCGACATCGTCTTAGGCCTGACTGTGAAGCTATCCCTCCTGGTACCATTAAATTTTGTTATTTGCCTGCTGCCTTCTTTTATATAAGAACATTCTACGGGAATATCATTGCTGAAAACAGCAAAAGCTGTATCATACTCCAGGCGGATCTCCTGATTTGCCATCGGTTTAATTACTGCCTTGGAAAGCTTTCCTTCTTCCCATTCCAGATCCACTTCCGCTCCGCCCCTTGCCCGCAGTCCGGTGATCCTACCTTTTCCCCAGCTTGAGGGCAGGGCAGGAAGCAGGGAAATTGTACCAAGGTGACTTTGCAGCAGCATCTCCGCTATGCCTGCTGTAGCACCAAAATTTCCGTCAATCTGGAAAATCTCCCTTTCCCCTTCATTTTCCCCGAGAGGCGGGTGTAAATCAAACAGGTTATCATATACAGAGTAACCCAACAGCTGCTTCAGGCAATGTTCCGCTTTATTCCCATCTCCCAGCCTGGCATAAAAATTAACCAGCCAGGCACAGTTCCAGCCTATATGGATCTTCCTGTTCTCAATTCTTCTCTCAATGGTGCTCTTAACTGCAGCAACCAATTCTGGTGTATCCTTTTGATTGATCTGGTTAAAGGGATGGAATCCCACCAAATGTGCAAAATGCCTGTGTCCGCTGTCGCATTCCTCAAAATCCTCAATCCATTCCTGCAGCTGCCCGTGCACACCAATTTTATATCCTGGTAGTTTATCAATCGCAGCCATTAACTGCTTTGCCAAAGCAGCTTCCGCATCCAGGATATCCAACACCTCCGCCAGGTTACAGAATAATTCCCGGATCAGGGCGATATCCATGGTGGAGGAATAGCTTACACTGCATTCCCGCCCATCCTTGTCGTAAAATGTATTTTCCGGTGAGGTGGACGGGCAGGTATGGAGCAGCCCATCCTTTCCCTCTTTCAGCCAGTCCAGGCAAAAATAAGCCGAGGCCTTCATGACCGGCAAAGCCTTTTCCTCTAAAAACTCAAGGTCTCCAGTAAATAAGAAATGCTGGTATAGATGGGAGCACAGCCATACCCCTGCCATAGGCCAGAACGCATATTTGACTTCCCCTCCTACCTGGGCAGTCTGCCTCCATAAATCCACATTATGGTTTACCGCAAAGCCCCTGCTGTGAAGGCTTTCCCTGGCTGTAGCCTCCCCCGCTTCCTTTAATTCCTCCAGCATCCGTATCAGCGGAAGATCACATTCACTTAAGTTGCAGACGCCGGACAGCCAGTAATTCATTTCCAGATTAATATTGGTGGTCCAGTTGCTGCTCCACACGGAACGGACATCTTCGCACCAGATCCCCTGTAAATTGGGTGGCTGGGTCAGGATCCCGCTATCCCTGGAGGAACAGATGAGAAGATATCTTCCATATTGAAATAATAGCTCGATAAGACCCTTATCTTCCTTTCCCTGTTTTATCCGCTCCAGTCGTTCATCTACAGGCAGCTCGTCTACAGATAGCCTATCTATAGGCTGCTGCCCATCAGATATCCCCTCTTCAAACAAATCAAACTTTACTCTTCCAAATAAGCTATCGTGTTCTTCTATCTGGTCTTCCCTAAGCTGCTGGTATAATGTGTTTTTCAGCAATTGGTACCGCTTATTACAGTTATATTCCAAAGCCTCATAGGAGGCCTCCAAAGCTTTATTATAACCCCGGAAGCCATTTTCCGCAGTTATAACAAGAGTTACCCTGGTCGCCTCCAGTATTGTGACTGCCTCTTGGCTCCTGATAATCTTTCCGTCAGTTTCGCTTACATCTGCCTGTATACAAAAGCGGATACCCCTGTTTTTTTCATCATAGAGGACTGGATGGTCAGCCGGTATATAATTTGGCTCCACATGGCTTGGAGCAATTCCCTGCAATAATAAAGCCCCCGTTTCTCCCTGGGAGAGCTCAAACCTAAGGCTGCTCTCCAAGGTTACCTCCAGGGATAGGGGCTTTCCTTCACTGGTAATATTAATAATGAGGGCCTGGGCTTTTGCCGAAATAAAGACCTCGCTATTTATCTTCCCTTCCCTGGTTTCTATATTTGTCCCTGCAATTGCTGTGGCTAAATCAAGCTCCCTCCGGTAATTGACCGGGAGAGAGGGATCTAAGTATTTTAATTTCAAGGTACCCATGGACACATAGGATTCATTCCAGGTCCCGAGCATCCTTTCTTCCACCAGCTTCTCCGCTTTGTGGTATTCTCCCTGAAGGATAAGCTCCCTTACATTATTCAGGATCTCTTCAGGAACATGGACTACATTCCGGTCTTTTTTGGGATACCCAGACCATAGGGTATCACTATTTAAAGAAATTTTTTCTTCTCCATAACCGCCGTAAACCATGGCACCCAGGTTCCCATTTCCCACTGGCAGGCTTTCCGTAAAGCCTTTCGCAGGCTGCCGGTACCAAAGTTTTGTTTCCATAATCTTTCCTCCAGTTTAAAAGAGTTGTAACGTTTTTTACACTATTTTTACACTATATTTAAAGATATGTCAGATATGGTTTCTGTATTAATCCCAACGGAGGCAGAACCGTCAGGGATGACCAATCATCCCCTACACTCCATACCGGTGTCACAGCAAGCTCAATAATCAATTGATTCCTGCCCTTTGCCAATGGGATTTCCTTACAATAAGGGGCTCCGGCAAGCATTCCTGCACTGGCACCGTTTATATAGATCTCCGCTGCATCTGCCCCGTCCCCCAGCCGTAAGCAGACCGTACAGTCTTGCTCCGAGGCAATGCTTGTTTCATACCGCAGCATGCCGCAGAATTTCTGCTCTACTGCCCAGTCCGTCAGATCCGGCAATTCCTCTTCACCCTTACACTCTGCCAGCACCTGAAAAGCAGGATAACCGATAATGTTGCTATAAGAAATGCTCCATTCCCCATCTAATTTGGCCCCTTCCTTTGGCCAGGGTTTATAAAGGGGAAGATCCATTGCTTCTTTCTGGAAGAGTAAAATTGCAGCTTCTCCACACTCTAACTGTACGGGAACAATGAGCCGGTTTCCCTCCCTCTTTGAAGGCAGGGCATACCGGATATTATTCCACACATCATAGCGGACTGCCATTTCACAACCCTCTTCTAAATTTATCTCAATCTGTGAATCAACGGGCTGCGTCGTACTTTCATTAAAGCAATATAGTGCGATGCCATAATCGTTACGGTAAGTGTAGGTACGCAGATCCGGGAAAGCCTGCTTCATCCGCACTCTTGGACTAATTCTTCCCGCTACTGCAGAAGCCAGATCCTTAAGGCCTGCTTCCCCTGCCGCCTCAAGACCTTTTAGCAATGATTTTTCCTCCGGTATGGATTCACAGATTTTCCCAGGATAGCCTCCGACAAAGAATACAGGGAAGCCTTTTTCTATAAGGGCAACCACGGCTCCTGCAGCCTCTTCCGGTAAATATTCACTGTAGGGCACTACCAGGGCTTCATATCTTTGCTTCCCAATACGGATACAACCGTCAAAGGTCATATGATAGGGATTCTCTTTTGAAAACACATCTGCCGGTATCACATCACATTCCATCTGGTTCTCTAAAAAAACCCGCACCGGCTTCTGGAACAGCATAGCTTCTCCCGCCCATTCTGCCTCCCCATGGTAAAGGACTGCAATCTGGGCCAGGTAATCGCCTCCCGTAAGCAGATGGGCTGCCCTGTTCATATATTTCATTAATTGCCCAAAGTATTTAAACTGGGGATGATTCCCCCTTGCATAAAAATGGGGCGGGCAGTCTAAATCCGGAAAGCTTCTTGGTGAAAAAGCATGGGGTACAAAGTAGTTGATCCCCCTGCTCAGCATATGATCGGCCAGCCACTTCATTAAAGAAATACCTTCCTGCCAGCCAAAGGCTCCAAAAATTTCACACATGGCATTGCCATTTTTCTCTCTGTCAATATGTGCCAGGGAGCTCCCCATTTTACCAAGGCCGTAGTGGAAAAACTCCCCGTCCCGGTCAGAAGCTACCCATTGATGTATTACCTGGTTCATTCCTGGCATGATCTGGAGCAGCACCACATCAATCCCTGCCATCCCCATGCCGGAGGAGCTCCTGAAATAATGCCCCGTACTGCAGCCCAACCGTCCATGGGAATTATCATCCTCAATAATATGTCCCACATGGATTACACCATGCGCCTTGCACCAGTCCCCGATCTGGTCCGAAAAAGCATACTTTAACTGCTTTGTCACCTCATCCATATACTCAAACCGGATATGACCCGTCTCCTCCATCGCCCCATACCAGAGTGCCGGAAGCCTGGTAACCAGACTGTCCCCCCATCTTTTTTTCAGACGGGCATACAGCTCCCCGCTCCAGGGAATAAACTTCATATTCTTCCCAAGCCTCGCCTGGAAATCATATCCCGGCAGATTGGCAAATTCCGGCTCATCGGAAAAGAACCCGGTAAAGGTCTTGCCAAAATCCTCCCCATAACGTTCAAAATGAGGTTCAAAGACCCGGTCAATCAACAAGCGGACGGATTTGGAATTAAGAATATTAAAGTAGTCCAACTTGCCATCCCCCTGATGGGTCGTAAAGAAAAGCAGGATGCGCCACAACCCTTCCGGCACGTCAAAACGGAGCCACCCATTTTTAATATTGCCTGTTAAGTCAATACAGCTGCTTAAATCCAGTTCCGTGGTATCTTCACTCACTCTTTTGCAGGCAACGGCACCGATTAATTTACTATCGGACTTTAAAACCGGCTGGACGATCATGGCACTGTTCTTGATAGGCCCCACCACATCCGTACTCCAGCTGGTCAAAAATTCATTGGCTAATTCATTGTTTCCGTCAGAAAACGCCTTATTGGCATGTCCCGTAGGGAAGCGGTCATCATCCAGGAGCCATACCTTCATCTCATTTTTCCTGGCAAAGTCCATGACCACATCCATGTCCCTCCACCACTGTTCCCCGCCAAAATCCGGATGGGGCCTTGCTTCCACGCAGATAGCCCTTATATTACTTTCCTTAATCCGCTCCAGCTCCTCTGCTAATATGGCATGGTCTTCCCCATGCATCCACAAAAAGGGATAAATATAATTATCAAACTGATCCTTATATACTTCATCAAACCTGTTTCCCATAGTATTCTCCTATTTTCCTATTGGCCGGCATCGCTTTGCCTGGTATAGATATTCACACCATATCCCCCTACTACAAAAGCATTCTCCCGGCAGCCGTCAAGCCGCTTCCACATTCTATCGATCCTAACCTCCTGCCCGCAATCCGTATGGTTAATGGCAAAGAGATAGTCCCGGGCTCTTCCCTTCCTGAGGGTAAGCTCCACATCCTTCGGGGATTCCCCCAGGGATTCTAACCCGGCTTCCTCCCTTAAAAGCTCCGCCAGCTGGCCAAGAATATGCTTATCCGGCTCCGTTGCCACATAATATGCCTTGCCCGCACCATAGCTATTTACAGTAACCGCCGGGGTATCCTTATAATATTCGCTCCGATAGAAGGCCAGGGGCTTTGCATCCCCTAAGGTAACGATATCGCACCATTTATCCGCAACCCCTTCCTGGCCTGGATCTTTTATTCCTGTCCCCGTCCATTCCAGCTTTACCGTAAGGCCAAGGGGGCAATCGTAATCTTCTATCTTAATTCCCAGCATCCCACCAAGCCGTCCTGGTAAGGGCATATCGCCCATACATACGTTATTCCGGTTTTTCACCCCTGTCCTCATCGTAAGAACAAGCCTTCCGCCCTTTTTTACATACTCCATGAGCTTATCCTCCAGGGCAGCATCCATTAGAAACTGCAGGGGGGCTATCACTAATTTATAATCCTGGAAATCCTCCGTTTCACTGATGAAATCGAGGGGGATATTCCTTTCATAAAAGCTGTCATAATATTTTTTAACCTGTTCTATATAATCCAGCTCAGGATGGTGGGGCTGGATTTTGATGGCGTTGTTCTGGTCATAGGAGAACAGGATTGCCGCCTCTGCCTTTGGAACAATTCCCTGGATATCCTTTAGCACCGGAACCATCTCTGCCACAGTATCCTTTAATTCCTGGTACCTTCTGCCTGGAACCCCGTTGTGGGGCAATATTCCATGCCAGAACTGCTCCGTCCCAAATAAACAGGTTCTCCAACGGAAATACACAATGGTATCCGACCCATGGGCAATGCAATGTAAGGTCCAAAGCCTTAACTGTCCCGGCCTTGGCATACGCCCGATAAAGGCTCCTCCCGTTGGCCCGGACTCCAGCTCCATCATCCAGAAATTCTTCTTTTTTACGGACCGTATAAAATCAAGGCAGGCTGAGATTTCGTAAGAGGGCTGCCCCGGCGGAGTAAAATAATACCCTGTAGGATACTGGTCGTTAGAGGCAAAGTCCAGATCGGAAGCCAAATCAAAGTAATCCGTCTTATCATATAGACCCATGAGATTATGGGTAACCGGCTGATGGGGGCAGATGCTTTTTATAATATCAACCTGGAGCTTCTGGAAATCTACTACCAGATCCGAACAAAACCGTTTCCAGTCCAATAGCAGGGAGGGATTGTGCATGGTGGGTGTTACCTTCGGTGCAGGTATCTGGCTGAATTTATCATAGTCCTGGCTCCAAAAGACAGTTCCCCATTCTTTATTTAAATTCTCAATGCTGCCGTATTTCTTCTTAAGCCACTGCTGGAAAGCGTGGCGGCAGGAATCACACATACATAAGTCCTCATGGCTGTTCCCCAGCTCATTATCGATCTGCCATCCGACCACATTTTCATTGTCTTTGTAATGCTCTGCCATAGCCGTAACCAGCCGCCTGATATGCTCCCTGTATTTCACATTGCTCTGGCAGTCATGGTGGCGTCCCCCGAACCCTTTTTGCTGCCCCTGGGAATCTACGGGCAGGATATCCGGATCCTTTTCAATAATCCAGGCCGGAGGAGCTGCCGTAGGGGTGCCAATTAAAGTTTTAATGCCATGGCCCGCTAATAAAGCAATAGCTTCATCAAGCCATTCAAAATGAAATTCCCCCTCCCCGGGCTCAAATTTAGCCCAGGAGAATTCCCCCATGCGCACAATGTTTAATCCCATTTCCTGCATCAGCTTTGCATCGGTTTCCCATCTGTCCCTGGCCCAATGCTCCGGGTAATAATCCACACCAAAAAATACTGACATATAAACTCCTTCCCAACTATCGCGGCCCTGCTTCCGGTTTTACGGGGCTTCTTTTTCCCTGAACTGCTTGGGGCTTTCTCCCGTAACCTCTTTAAATATCCTGCTAAAATAGGATACATCATTATAGCCAATCATGGCCGCAATGTCCTTTAGTAAGTAATCCGATTCCTTCAATAATTCCTTCGCTTTATTCATCCTAAACTGTATCACCAGCTTATTCGGGGATATCTTTTTTATTGCGGTAAACATGTTTGCCACATAGGTAGGGTTGTACCCGAACTGCCCGGCAAACTGCTCAATGGATATGTCCTGGGCATAATTGTTGGTGATTAGCTCATAGAAAAGCTCCACCACATCATCAATTTTTAGATTTGACTTTATACCCCGCACCTTCCGGTTAATATCCTCAATAATTTCAACAATGCCCAAATTAAACTGCTCAAAGCTGACAGAGGTTCCTATTACTTCCTCTACCCGTCCCAATAACTCCTCAATGGAGTACTCCTTTTTTAACTCGTTGTAATTCCGGTATATTTCAGAAATTAAGTATTTCACACTGAACTCACAGTTGGCCTGTGAGGTTTTTTCCTTTTTCCACCGCTGGCACAATTGGTTAAATACCTGTACCAGGCTTTTAAAATCATCCTTTTCGATGAATTTTTGTATGTTGCTTCTTTCATTATTATCAATGGCAATATAATTTTCGATTGTATTCTTATCATCCAGCATGACCATGTGGCTTTTTCCTATAATCACGCTGTTGCCCATGCTTAGCCTGAGCTTCCGGTACACGCTCCTGGCTTCCTTGATATCAGAAAAACGCTCACTTAAAACGATGCTGATTGGAAGGTCTAACAGTCGCTCATACCTTGCAAGCTGGTTTACCAGCTGCTTCACCGGTATGATTGCCTCTTCCTCAGAAGCTAAAAAGATGAGCTTTTCATTCCCTAATTTGGCGTCAAACACGTAGTAGGTACAATGACCGCCTAACTTACTTCCAAGCTGTTTTTCAATATGCTCCCTGTCCCAGATAGCCCCATCGGGGCGGATCAGGCTTTCTGCCCAGGCGGAATAAGGCCCTGCACAGGCAAAAAGCAAATAACAATATTTGTCCTTAAACCGTTCCATAATGTCCATACCGGCATCATAGTTCTCGGAAAAAATAATGCTTTCTATAATCTGATAATCCCTTTTCTTTTTCTGCTCTTCGATTTTCTCACACAATTTCTTTAATACCGAGTAGGTCTCCTCCTGCTTCGGAGGCTTTAAGATATAATCCCCAACGCCAAAGCGCAGGGCCGTTCTTGCATATTCAAATTCACTGTATCCACTTAAAACTATAAATTCTATGTCCGGATACTGTTTTTTGGCTTCTTCAATTAATTTGAGGCCGTTCATGACAGGCATACGGATATCCGTAATCACAAGGTCTACACTTACATCCTCCAGCCGCTTTAAAGCCATCGCTCCGTTCGTACAGCTGGCCACAACCGTAATGGGAAGGTCAAGGTTTTTTATGAGCTGTACAACGCCAAGCAAAATAGCAGGTTCATCTTCAACAACCATCAAGTTTACCATCAAAACCCTCCTTCATATAGATAGAAACACAGGAACCGCCCATGCTGCTTTCCTCGATTTTTATCTGTATCTGTCCGTGGGAATACAGATAGAGCCTTGCATAGGTATTAATTAATGCCAGGCCTCCGATTTCCGTATCCGGCATGGCTTCCCCGTTTTGTATCCGTTTTTCGATCTCACGGAACTGACCCTTTAATTTCTCCACGGATTCCCGGGTAAAACCGGAACCATTATCCGCTACGGAGATTTCCCAGCCCTTTGCCGTTATCCTTCCTTCAATGGAAATTATATATTTTGTTTTAACATGGTTCGCAAAGCTATGCTGGAAACAATTCTCTGCTAATGGCTGCAATATGAATTTGGGGATCTCCACATTTTTTAATCCCTTATCCATCCGGACCGTATACTGGAGCATGTCCAAATACCGGTATTTCATTAGTCTCAAATAGGTTTCCACATGCTCGAATTCTTCACATACCTTAACTACGGCAGATCCCGTTCCGGTAGAATACTGCAGCATCCGGGTCAGCTGGGAACAGATATCCATAATCTCCGGTGCATCCTTCTGATATCCCATAAGGCCAATCACGGATAATATATTATGCATAAAATGAGGATTGATCTGCTCCTGTAAAACCTGATAATTAGCCTTTAGCTCCCTTGTCCTGGATTCAACCAGCTCGTTTCTGGTACGCTTAATTCCTTCAAACATTTTATCGAAGGCATTGGTTAATAACAGGATTTCATTATTGGAGCTATCCACCTGCAAATCCAGGGAAAGGCTTAAGTAATCCATATGGTCTATGGTATTCCTTAACTGACGGATTGGCTTATATAAATTATAAGATATGATATAAACAACGACTAATAACAGCAGTAATATAAAAAACCCAAAGAGGAGGACGGAGCCGGAGGCATCATAGATCGGCCTTAAATACTCCTTCGTGCTGATCATAATATATACCGTCATATTGTAATTATTTATTTTCTGGGTGCAAACCGTATATTTTCCGTCGGATAGGAGAACATCATTTATTGTCTGGGAATCTGCCTTACCGAATGCAAGGCCTTCCAACTGGTTAAGGGAATGGAGGGGTGCATTGTCCGTAGCATAAAACAGCCCTGCGTCATCCGTAACAATGGCGGACATATCATTACCCTGCAGCTGCATGATAAAGATTTCGTCCAGGAATTTTTTCTCATATTGGATATCGATAAGCCCATAATGATGGAATTCATTTTGGATTGCCCGTACAAAGGAAAAAGTCCCTTCCTCCGTCCTCCCATACTCATCCTTACCCACCGGCGAGATATATTTACTTAACTTATTTTCAAATACATGCCTGACCCAGGATATATTCTGTATATCCTGCTTTGTCAGCCTGTCCGATTCATATATGTTCAGCTCCAGCCAGTCATATTGTTCCGAAATTACATTAAAGCTCTTATTGGCAAAATGAGTGCCGCACAAAGCGATGATTTCCTTCTGGATCACCTTCTTTTCTTCCAAATGGTCCTGGAAATAGTTCTTTGTGGAATTTAGGGAAAGGGTATCCTCCATTGCATCATATACATATTGGTTGCTTGCAATTCCAAGGGAAATATTGCTCATTTCATCTAATATGCTTTCGAATTGGGAGGCAGCTTTTGAGGTTAGCTGTCTCATGGTACTGTCCGTATCTTTTTTTATGTTCATAGCCTGGGACATGCAATACACTACAATAAAAGCCATAATTATAACGGTTATAAAGCTGGCATAAATCATTAATGACTTCTTTAAATAGCTCTTTTTCTTAAACATTGCATCGTCCCTGCCTGATATTATTTTGTATTATCTATCCTTTTACTGCACCGGATACCATTCCATCCACAATATATTTTTGTCCAAATAAATAAATCAATACGATCGGTAAGCTGCTTATTAAAATATGGGCACAAACCAGATTCCACTGGGAGGAATATTTTCCGATAAATCCATATACACCTAAGACCAAAGTCCATTTATTGGAATCTGATATTAAGTACAGCGGAAACTGGAAATCATTCCAGATAAACATAAACTGGGTTACGCAGATCGTTGTAATAACCGGCTTCATTAAGTGGATGATAATACCGAAAAACAATCTCAAGGGGCCGCAGCCGTCAACCATGGCTGCTTCATCCATTTCCTTTGGTAAGGCCTTCACCGCGCTGTAAGCCAGCAGCATGGTCATGGGCAGGAAAATTGCCACATATACCAGGATCAGTCCTACATATTGATTGTACAGATGGAGCTTTTTTAATACTTCTATTAATGATATCACCTGCATGGGAATAATTAAACCCAGCATAAAGTATTTTCTCACAGAACGGTTTAACCTGCTGGGATTCCTCGCCATGACAAATGCAGCCATGGTTCCCAGGATCGAGGATAGCCCCACACCGCAGACTGTAATGAATACGCTGTTAAAAAAGGACCGCAGCACTTTTCCTTCTGCCATTACCACCTTAAAGTTCGTAAACTGGAAGGCCTTTGGCAGGGTCAGCCGCATAATATCGGATTCAGCCGCGGTTTTTACTGAATTTACAATGACCAGAAGGAGGGGAAATATAACGGAAAGGCTCAACACCCACATACAGATTAATAAAATGGTTTTATAAATTTTCTGCTTTTTCATTGATCCACCTCCAGCTTTGCCAATCCGCCGTTTACCAGGGCAAATACCAGAATAACAAAGATAGTCAGGCACATATTGGCAGCGCTGCCGGTGCCCATTGCCCCATTACCGAGATATTTGTAAACCGTGGTGCTTAATACCTCCGTCGATAACCCCGGTCCTCCTTTGGTAAGGGCAATAATAATATCGAATACCTTTAGGCCGCCGATGACGTTTAAAGATATAACCGTGTTTAAGGTGGGCAGCATTAAGGGCGTAGTAATTAGCTTGAATTTCTGCCAGCCATTGGCACCATCTATGGTGGCTGCCTCATAATACTCCGTGGAAATCCCCTGTAAGCCTGCCAGGAGAACGACCATACAAAAGCCTGCGCCACGCCAGATTTCCACCAGTATTACGGAAAACATTGCTGTGGAGGGCTGCCCCAGCCAGTCATTGGCACCCAGGGCTGGGCCAAAAAAGCTTAAGAACACATTTAACAGCCCGTTATTGGGCATCAATATGGATTTAAAAATCACACCAATAATCAGGCCGCTGAAAATGGTGGGTAAGTAAAATACCGTACGTAATAAATTCTTGGTCCTGAGCTTTACATTTAAAGCGATCGCCAGTGCAAAACCCACTACCGTCTTTAAAATAGTCGTAAAAACCGTAAAGGCAATCGTATTTTTAATGCCGATCCTAAACATATTGTCATTTAATAAGTTTTTATAATTATCCAACCCGCTAAATGTCTTTACCGGTGAGTATATGGTCCAGTTGGTAAAGGAAAACAACAAGCCCATAATACTTGGCAAAATAAAGATAACCGTATAGATAACCAATGGAATAATCCAAAAATAATTTGGATATGCCTTTTTCAAATTCATGGCACTCACCTCAATCAATCTGCAATAAGCTGTCTATTGTTTTAAAAAGGGGGCTTTGTAAAAGCCCCCTGCTGACTAGAATCCCTGCATACCAAGAGCCTTTGCAATCTGAGCCCTCATGTCGTCATATGCCTTTGCAGCATCCTCCGGTGTTAAGCTTCCAATGATAACCTCCTGTGCCAGTTTGCAAAGCCCGTCAAAGTCCTGACCCTGCGCCAACACATTGTGACCGAAATGGTAAGAATATTCACCGCTGTTTAAGTTCTCTATTAATTGTTTGGTCGGAGCCAGGCATTCCACCTCCACGCCCTTCCATGGAGTTGAAGCTTCACCCATAGCCTGATAGAAGGCATTTAAATTTTCCTGCTCTGCCGCAAAGCGGAAGAAATCCTTTGCAATCTCCACATTCTTTCCTGATTTCGGAATATACCACTGAGCTGTGGTGCCTGCAAAATAGGTATCGCTATCTCCGATATAGAACGGAATCATTGCGATGTTATCTGCTGTTCCAGGATATTTTTCTTCAATGGTTACATCCCAGGTGGTTAAACCAATGGTCACGCCTGCTTTTCCTTCCGCGAAGGCCTGATAATGACCGTCCCAGGAATCAGCCATGGTATTATTCCCCAGATAACCTGCTTCATTCCATCTTCTTAAATCATCAAGGGCTGCAATAAAGCCGGGAATTTCCGCATATTTAATCTGGTTTGTATTTAGTTTATCAATCAGTTCAGGATCCTGCTCCAATGCTTTCTGGATGGTGCCGCTTAACATATTGCCCACAAGCCATGGATCCCTGGAGCCTAAGTACATGGGCTGAATACCATTTGCCTTTAAGGTTTCAAAAGCCTGCTCAAGCTCCGCTTTTGAGTTTGGTATGGGAAGCCCGTTTTCTTCAAAGACCTTCTTATTGACGGCGAATGCAAAGAAGCCCTGTCCGCCTAAGGGTATACCCCATATCTTTTCATTTACCATAAAGCCTTCTTTGTTAATTAACTGCTCTACCCAAGGCTCCTGGGTGAGATCTACCAGCTTCTGCTCCGGGAGCATATAGGTGTGCTCCAGAACGGAGCCTGAATTCAGGATAATATCCGGCAATTCATCCGTTGCAAATTTGGTTTTAATTAATTCAGAGGCCATATCATCCGGCAGCATCTGGACATCAAACTTGACACCGGTTTTCTCCGTATACTTTTGAAGTAGGGCTTCCCGTCCCTTGGTGTCCCAGCCCTGTGCCATGACCAGGCTTAATGTAACCCCTTCATAGTTTAAATTGCTTCCTTCGTCAGTTCCGGCTTCGCCAGTTCCATTTCCTCCTGTCCCAGTTCCTGACCCGTTGTCTGCGGGCTTCCCTGTCTTACTGCATCCTGTAAATACAGCTCCCGCCAGCAGTAGCATTACTAGCATAAGTGATATCATACTTTTTAAGCGTTTCATAATGTTTCCTCCCTGTTTTATTTTTAAGTACAGGTATAGTATAAGATCGATCCATTCTTTTTTGAATGCAGTTTTCACAGATAAGATATGCAGTTTTCCTCTATTCTATTGTCTCAAAAGAGTGGGAGCAGGCAACTGTGATTGTCCTGTATTCATTATATATGTTCGTTTTATCCCCTTCCCGAAAAGGTCTTACAGCACAATAAAAATGATACAGCCTACCCTCATAATAGACAATGGAGGCTTTATGGGCATGGGTTTCATCAAGGGTACCGGCAGCTCCATTTGGTACAATGGGATCCTCAACCTTATCCCAATGGAGCAGGTCCGTGGATAGGGCAAGTCCATCCTGGGCATGGTTCATATCATATGCAAAATAATAATTAAGCCAAAGCTCCCCATCCCTTACCACACAGGGATCCGATAGGAACTTCGTGTCCCAGCCTTCCTCCGTAACCTTTAATAGAGGATTTTGTTCGCACCTGGTCCAATGGAGCAGATCCTTCGAGATAGCCGCACCTGTCTGCTCAATCCAGCTCCTGATCGGGGTTTTGGCATTATAATACATAAAATAAGTACCCTCCTTTTGGACGATACAAGCCTTATAAAGGCCTCCTCTTTCCCAGTATTCCCCGTCCCTCCAGGAGAATACCGGTTTATCCAGCCGGTTCCAGCGGAGCAGCTCCTCATCCTCGGTCCAGGCCAGGCCAATTTCAGCAGGTCCCGCTTCATATCCGTTTTCCGGGTAGGAATGGTATACCATCCAGTATTTTCCTCCTATCTTTTTGAGCACCGGGGTTTGAAAAAGGTCATCCGATTCCTTAATAATCCAGGTGCCGGCAGCGCCTACACTATCCCAGCGCCCTTCTCCTGCTGGTCCTAAGATAACCGCTTTATGCTTCCAGTCCAACAGGTTGCCGCTAACCGCCAGGGCGGTCTGATAGCCTCTTCCGCTAAACCCGCTGTACATCATGTAAAACTGTCTGTTATGATAAAATACAAAAGGAATGTCAACGGCGCAGCAGTCAAAGGCTCCCTCCAGGCCGGAACCTTCCAGCACAGGTTTACCATATTTATAAGGTGTTAAATATTTCTGTATTCTGGGATCAGTATTTTTTATCATAAAATCCTCCTTACGATACTCTGTTATTATATTTGATATGAAAATGATGTCTCCCGCTACCTACTTTTATTCTGGAAGAGGAATCTTCAGCGGGTAATTCTATCTGTGACTTTGCATTAGGGGGAATCACGATATCCAGCACAATTCCTTCTTTTTCCCGGCGCCACTCCACGGATACTCTTCCATAGGGATGCATTTGCCAGGCCTTTACCCAGTCCACCCCTTCCGCAAAATAGGGTATTATTTCAATGGTATCTGCACCATAATCACTTCGGATACTGCGAATACCGGCAAGTCCCGTATAGAACCATTCGTCACCGCTTCCCAGCATAAAATGGTTCTGGGAGCCGTGAGGCTTTTCCGGAAAGGGTCCGTCCCACTCTTCCGTCAGGGTAGTGGCACCGCAGGCGACCTGATAGCCATATCCAGGCCGGTCTGTCACATTCATCATGTCATTTACCACATGAGAGCAGCCAAACTTTGTCAGGGCAGCCATTACATAGGGATGCCCCACATCCCCTGCAGTAGTACCGTTTTGGTTTGCCCTGATATTGGCGGCCAGTTCCTCTGCTACTCTCCCGGTCTGGTCTTCTTCCACCAGCCCTGCCATTAATGCAAGAGCCTGTGCTGCCTGGCTTCCTGTCCCATAATGTGCCGTCTGGTCATCATAAAACTGCAGGTTGAATTCTTTTTTTACTTCCTCCATCAAATTGCCATAATAGCCTTCATCCTCTTTTAAGCCCAGCAGCGCAGCGCTCCTGCTCATAATATCCAGATCAATATAATAAATTGGCGTAGCTACCAGGGGGATCGGCGTATTTTGGGTAAATGGTGCCCGGACCCCAAGGTCACACCAGTCCCCCAGTCCATGATGCAGCACCCTGTGATGTGTGCGGCTTGTCAGATAATCCGTGTATTTTTTCATGACATCATAATTATTCTTTATAAATGAGCTGTCACCATATTTTTTATATAAATACCAGGGATTAATTACCGCTGCGCTTCCCCACTCGGGAGAATCAATATATCCGCTATGGTATCCAAACACCGCATACTCCGGGGCAATATCCGGGACCAGCCCGTTATCATGCTGGGCATCACGGATATCCTCCAATATTTTGGTGTAGATATTCCTCAAGTCATAATTACCTAACAATGCAGGACCGATGAGATGGCTTTGCTCCAGCCAGCCAAACTTCTCCCTGTGGGGACAGTCCGTCAAAACACTTTTTATGTTGCTTAACATGGCGTTCGTGATCAGTTTATGGATTTTATTAAACAAATCATTGGAACAGGAAAATTCACCTGCCAGCTCCATGTCCGGATAGATATACCTGCCCTCTAATCCAAGGATTTCCGGCAGGTCACCATCTTCCGCCTTAACCTGCACATACCGGAAACCATAGTATGAAAATCTGGGTTCCCATATTTCCTCTCCCCTGCTTCCAATGGTGTATTTCCAATAATAATCCTTACCGGTAACGGTCTGGTCCGGTTCCTTATCCTTATCCAATAGTTCACCGGGAGTTATACGGATGGTCTGCCCAGGCTCTCCTTTCACCCTTATTTTTATAAAGCCGGAGAAGTTTTCCCCTAAATCATATAGCAGAACACCCTTCTTTGTCTCCATGACAGAAATCGGTTCTATTGTTTTCATTACCTTTAAAGGGGGATTCTTTTGGGAGCACAGCTTACCGGAAGGCGCAGCTACCTCCTCCGCTTTTTCCCAGCCCTCCAGCTTTTCTCCTTCCGGTGAACACCAGCCCGGGATTTCCAATCTGGCATCATAATCCTCCCCACCGTACATACTGGAAAAGGTTATGGGGCCGGGCTTCGTCATCCAATTCCTATCGCTTATAACAGTATCCCTGGTGCCGTCTTCGTATTCTATTTCAGCCTGGAATATGAACTTCATTCTCCCATAGGAGCGGGGGTAATAGACATATCTGCCCCCCTGGCCGGCCTCCACATGATACATACCATCCCCCAGCATAACACCGAATATATGCTGATAGTCATTTTGCTGTGGGCCTGCTTCCTGGGATATGTCCGTTTTCCTGAGCATGTCCGTTCTCTGATTCATCTCCGACCCCTGAGACATACCCGTTCTCTGAGCCATCTCTATTCCCTGAGGTAACTCTGCCTTTTGAAGCATCTTTGTTATATCATAAGTACAATAGAAACAGGTTTTCTTATAATCGGTCCAACCCGGTTCCAGTATATGGTCGCTGACCTTTTTCCCATTAATATACAATTCATGATGTCCCAAGCCGGAGATATAGGCAAAGGCCTGCTTAATCGCTTTTGTATGGGAAAAGCTGCGCCGGTAGACCGGATTTGATGTGGTATCTCCTAAGACACCAATCCATTTCCCCTTCCACTGCCCAGCCTGTAGGAGCCCCATCTGCCAGGATCCCGTCCGGCTGTATTCACTTGGTTTATTCTCTCCTGCCTTCCATACCCGGATCTTCCAGAAATATCTGGTATTGGAACGCAGCTGATCTCCCTGATAAAATGCCTTCATTTCACGTCCCATGACTTTTCCGCTGTCCCAAGCCAAAGCTGCTTCATCCGTAAAATCTTCAGAATCCGCCACCAGTATCTGATAGGCTTCCTGCTCCCAGGAATTTTCATCCGTTGAAACATTCCAGCTTAATACCGGATTTAATACATCTATCCCAATAGGATCTATAAAGTATTCTGTTTTCATATGGATAAATTTAAGTTCGTTCATAGCATCTCCTCCTCAAATTTGCTCCCATTATAGCTTGTAAGCCATGAAATAACAACAAATCCGTATGTGGATTTCACGCATATCCTATGGACAAAACCTAGAACTTGATATCTTACTGTAAAATGAAAATGGCATGTCAGGAGGCTTTCATTTTAGTCTTCCTGACATACCATTTTTTTAAAGTGCTCTGCAAAAGGGGCAATACCATGTCCTTTCTGCCAATCTATCATTCTGCCATATCTTCCACCTTGAGCCGTACACCGTTGTATTCTGCATACCCATAGCTTTTCGGCTTTCCATCCTCCGCGTTATCCAGTAATAGCCCAGGCAATGATCCTCCATCAAATATGCTATGATGATTACCTCCACCGTCCACATCGGTATTAAGGTTACTTCCTATGGCCTTTTTAAAGAATTTTGCAAAGTGTACCGTTGATATTCGGTTTGCCAGATATATTTTACTATTTAAAAATTATTTTGTATTTCAAAATTAAAAGCTGTATTGCAAAATATTAAGATTTACATGATTTCAGCAAAATCACCAAGTTTTTATTAAAGATTTTATGCATCTTTACAGACCGAAGCAACGCTATCCTTGACTTCCTAAATTAAACTCCTTATAATAAACTCATAAGTTTGAAACTTTAAAGTAGGCAATGACATGTTCTACGTCAGGAATACAGAATGAAATCCAACGTTGCAAAGGATGGCTATCATGGTAACAGGAAGCAAGGAACTCATAAGAGATATCAATACAAAGTTAGTGCTTGAGACAATCATCAGCAATAACAGCATTTCCAGGGCTGCGATTGCAAAGCATCTGGGCTTGACGAAGGCGACTATTTCTGCCATCGTGCAGGAGCTGATTAATAAAAAATTGGTGATTGAAATAGGCAGTGACGATACAAACCTGGGAAGAAAGCCGATTTTATTAAGCCTCCATAAAAAGGCCGGCTATGTGATCGGAATAGATATCGGCGTTGATACAATCTCCGCCCTGGTATCTGACCTGGCAGGGGAGGACTGCAGCCTAAAGCAGATCAAGACTCCGAAAAATGCTTCCAATATCATTAAGGTATTGACGGAGCTGATTGAATCCATGAAGCTTCCCGGAGATTCTGATTATGGATTAGTAGGCATTACCCTTGGAATTCATGGTGTTATAACGAATAACCAGGTTTCCTTCGCACCCTACTACAATTTAACCGGAATCAACCTGGCGGGCGACTTGGAACAGCATTTTTGCGTACCCGTATATCTGGAAAATGAAGCTAACCTTTCGGTCATCGGAGAGAATACCTTTCAATATGACTATTCCAATATCGCAAATATCAGCGTGCATTCCGGTATCGGTCTTGGCATCATCATCAACCACCAGCTTTATACCGGTTATAATGGAAGAGCCGGGGAATTCGGGCATACCATTATTGACATCGAAGGGCGGCAATGCCCCTGCGGCAACAAAGGCTGCTTTGAACAATACGCTTCCGAACGCTCCCTGTTAAAGGAATTTTCCTCCTTAAAAAACCTGGAGGAGGTAAGCTTCGAGCAGTTTACGAAAGCCTATGAAGCAAATGACCCCCATGCCCTTAAAATCATGGAGGATTTTATTAAATATATGTCCATCGGGATTAACAATATATTGAATGCTTATAATCCCGACATTGTAATCATCAACAGTGCCTTTACAATCCAATTTCCCCATATTACCAAGCGGATCCAGTCCGCCTTAATCAGCAGGATGAACAGCTATATCAGCATTGTCCCCTCGGTTCTCCAGGATACCTCCATCCTGCTCGGCGGCATCTGTGTTGCGATTAAAGGCTTTTTAGGGGTGGAAATTCTTAAATTAAACCATATCGATATTCGGGGGTAGTGCTTGCACTACCCCTCATTTTGACTTTGCTTTTGCTTCTCTTCTCTTTTCTTCTTCGCCATTAATCCGCCAATCCTGCCAGATTCTTTTGCGGTAAGGGACTTCCAGCCACCTGTTTTCACTTTATCCAGATAACCAAGCTCCTCCGCTATCTCGTATTTGATGGCCTCTTCTGGCTTTATATGCTCTAAATCAATTTCCTTTTCCTTGTTCTTACTCATAGAAACACTCCCATCATTGTTTATCCATATTTGATTTGCCGGGCAAATCAAATGTTTATTTGGAGTATTCCCGTCTTATATCAATCTATTCTGATTTCTTTTGCAAGGGGAAGGGAATAAATGATCATCTCTTTTACCCTCTTCTTCTGCATCTGTTCCAGCGCCCTCCGGTAGTACTCAAGCTGTACCTTATAGCGCCCGACCAACTGCTCCTCGCTGTCCACCCAGTCAGATTTATAGTCAACCACGACCAGCTCCCCGTCCTCTTCAAAGTAAACGTCTATGATACCCTGGATTAAAATCAGCTCCTCACTGCCGGAATCCTTCATTACCTCGGAGGCCTTAATCCCCATGACAAATTGCTTCTCCTTGAATAGCTTCTGCTCCAGCCTGGCTTTTTGCATCCGTTTTGCTATATTGCTCTGGGAGAACAGGTAAATGTAATTCAGCTTTATTTTTTCCGAATCCTCCTGCTTGATATGCCCCTGGGCAATCATGCGGTCAATCTGGGCCCGGACAGCGGTTTTATCCTGCACCTCGGAAAGCTCCAGCAGCTCCAGCACCTTGTGGTAAAGAGTACCCCTGTCCGTTCCTGAAACCACCTTTTCTTCCTGCTTGATAAAGCTTGGCACAGTTACAGCTTCCGGCTCCGTCCGCAATACAGGCCTTTGCCCAGGATATGGCTGCAAATCTTGTTCCAGGTATGGTTGCCGGCCTTGTTTCAGGTATGGTTGCTGGCCTTGTTCCAGATATGGTTGCCGGCCTTGCTCCGGATACAACTGCAAGCTATGCTCCTCATCCAGGTTCTGTCCTAATTTTTTAAGCTCAGAAACCGTCATTTTTATCTTTAAACCAGCCTCATTTAAATATGGATAGCTATAATCGAACCTTCTCCTGATTTCATCCCTAAGGCCAGGATCACCGGGCTCTTTGGCATTGATCCTTATCAAGTCTTCTCTATCCTTATTTAAAAAGATCTGTTTGGCCACCTCCTGCCTTAGGATCTCTGACAGCGGGTGGACACTTATGGCCATATCCTCCCTTTTCCATTCATAGGGCGGGTCCAGGATCTCCGGCTGCTTTCCCATACGGTTTACCATGGCAGGCAATACCCAGTCCATATAGCTCTTAGCGGACAGCAATTCAAAGAAGGAGAATTCCTTCCCCTTCAAGGCCTCCACTGATTTAATAAATCCTGTCAAAATCAGCTTTTCCTTAGCCCTCGTCATAGCCACATACAACACCCTTAGCTCTTCCCCAAGGTTTTCTATCTGGATCTTCTTCTGGATTACCTTCTTAAGGAGGGTCGGTATCTTTGTCCGAAGCTTGCTATCGATACATTCCGGCCCGGCTCCGAGCTCACTGTGCAATACAATGCTGCTTCTCAAATCCTGGGTATTAAAGGACTTGCTCATACCGGCCACGATAACAATGGGAAACTCCAAGCCCTTACTTTTGTGAATGCTCATAATACGGATGGTATTGTCCTGTTCCCCGGAAGTAGAGGCCTCCCCAAAATCAATTTCGTATTTATGCAGCTTCTCCATATAGCGGATAAAATGGAATAAGCCGCTATAGCTGCCCTTTTCAAACCGTACCGCCTGTGATACCAGCATGTCCACATTTGCTTTCCTGCGGTCACCACCGGGCATGGCACTGATATAATAGTAATAGCCCGTTTCATCCAGAACCAATTGTATCAGCTCATGGATCGGCTTATAGTTCACCATGGAACGATATTTTTCAAGCAGGGAGAGGAAATCCCTTACCTTGTCCTTTAGTTCCCCGTCGCTTCCTTCCTCCCCATAAGCCAGCAATGCCTGATACATGCCAACACCCCGGTTGGCCGCGCGAAGGGTAGCCAGCCCTGTTGAGGTAAGTCCTACAATCGGCGAATATAGCACCCCCACCAAAGGGATATCCTGGCGGGGATTATCAATAATCCGCAGCAGGTTTAGCAAGGTCCTAATTTCCAAGGTCTGAAAATACCCTGTCCCCGTATCTGCATAGGCAGCGATCCCTTCCTGCATTAAGGTATTAACAAATACTTCCGACCAGGCTGACATGCTCCGCAGCAGGATAACAATATCCCTGCACTGCGCCGGGCGGTATACCTTTTTCTCCTTGTCCAGCACCAGCATTCCATCCACCGGGTCGGTAAGCTCCCTTATTTTCTTTGCGATTGCCCTGGCCTCCAGCTCCTTCTTGGTATATGCCCCTTCTTCCTCTGTCTCCCCGTCCAAGCCGGCTTCAGATCCGGCTTTAGCCGACGTAGGACCAGCTCCACTGTCCGCCAGGTCCTTGTCTTTTCCGGCACCATCGGAGCCAAGTGTTGCCCCGTCTTCTGTCTCCAATTCTTCATCCGTTACTAAGAGCAGCTCTACCCCACCCGGCAGACGAGCTTCCAGTATGCCCCTCTCACCGTCTATCCCCGGGTCAAACTGGGCTTCACCGTCATATAATCCGCCATACTTTAAGGCGGCTGCCTCATCATAGACAATTCCGCCGACAGACTCCTGCATAATCTGTTCAAAAATCTTATTTACATAATCAAGGACCGTGGCACGGCTGCGGAAATTCCTATCCAGGTCAATCCTCTGATAAAGATTTCTATTTCCTTCCGGATCATCCTCCTCCATGGAATACTTCCCGTACTTCTCCATGAATATCTCAGGCATTGCCAAGCGGAACTTGTAAATACTCTGCTTCACGTCACCAACCATAAACCGGTTCGGTGCCCCCATATCTTCCTTTGATATACTGCGCAGAATTGTCTCCTGGACCATATTGCTGTCCTGATACTCATCAATCAGGATTTCTTCAAATTGCTCACTCAGCTCCAAAGCCGCCTGTGTCGGCACCTTCCTTGCCGCGCTGGCTTTCATATTAACTGGCAGGCGATCCTTTTTGCTTTCCTCTGTCTCTTTCAGTACTTCTTTCTCCTCATCCTGGATCAGTATCTTAAGGGCCAGATGCTCTATGTCATTAAAATCAATGAGATTTTTCTCTTCCTTCTTCTTCGCAAACTCCTCCATAAACTCAAGGGTCAGGTCAAACAGCACCTGCATCACCTGATCTACAGCCCGCATATCCTCAAACATTTCTTCCGGTGACTGGAAAAAGAACTGGTTCGATAGATCCTTAAGCCCCTTCTTTACCTCCTCACGGAGCGCCTTTACCTTTTCCTTCTTCCAAGGCTCCGTCTCTTCTTTTTTATTGGATAACCGTTCAAAGGCTATACCTTGGAACAAAGCCGCACTTTCCTCATAGGTACGGGCTTCCATCAATTCGGACAGCAGCCGATGGTCCGACAGCAATGCCGGCAAATACGCCGCCGGCCCGCCGGCTTCATTGCACAGATCCATCGCCTCCCGGTTCTTCCCTGATAAATCTCCCAGTACGGAAGCCACATACCCTAAAAGCTCCTCCATCCAGGGCGCCAACAGCATATCCTCCAGGTTCTCCAATGCAAACATGCCCTTTTTATCGGCAATCCAAGTCTTTGGCCAGGGATCGCTCATGGAGAAATTATATAATTGGAGGACCAGCTCCTCAATGGGCGTATCAGACTTGGAATAGGAATAACTTTCAATAAACGCATGAAAATCCTCCCTGCCCTCCTCATACCAGCGCTCCAGGACATCCGCCATCACATCCGACTTCATCAGCGTGATTTCGGATTCCTCCGCAATTTTAAAGGAAGGATCCAGGTCAATCCGGTGAAAATAATTACGGATCACATTGAGGCAGAAGCTATGTATGGTAGTGATATTTGCACTCTGGAGCAGCGAATTCTGCTTTTGTAAATGCTCATTATCCGGGTTATCCTTCAGCTTCTGGTCAATGGCTTTGCCAATACGCTCCCGCATCTCCGCCGCTGCCGCGTTGGTAAAGGTTACGACCAAAAGGCGGTCAATATCCAGGGGATGCTCCCCCTCCGTTATCATCTGGATGATACGCTCAACTAATACGGCAGTTTTACCTGAGCCTGCTGCCGCGGAAACTAATAAATTCTTATTCCTTGCATCAATTACTTTTTGCTGTGCTATTGTCCAGGCCATGTATGCTCCTTCCCAATATGCTGCCGTAGGCAGCACAAACATAAAAGTATGAAGAACGCTGTTCCTAGGTTCTTCCCGATGGAATACATAGTATCCCATTTATGAAGTTCTAGAATTTCTTAGGTGGCGTCCTTTGACACCTTAGAAATTCTCTTCACACTCACCCCATATCTCTGCTTTGATTTCATCCGCCGGTTTCTTTGAAAGATTACGGTAGGAATAGCCTGGCAGCCGGCTGTCAAAGCCGCAGGCACCCCGGTATTCACAATAGGTACAGGCCATCTCCTCCCCCATCCGGTAAGGGTTGAGCCCCGAGGCTCCCTGGAGGATCTGTTTACTGTCCTCCGCTAATTTAGCGTTCACATAATCAATCAGGGCCTTTAGCTGTTTTTCTGTAGCAACTATGGACCTCTTCCCCAGCTCTCCCTCCTTGTTGGTCTCAACAGGGATGATATCTGATTTTGCCGAAGCCCGGAGCCTGCCCTCCTCCCCGGCCAGCTTGCTGTCCATTAATCCAATTACCCTTTTATCCTCATTGACCAGGCCATTCATGCGGAGGCTCTTATAGATATCCTCCTCCGCCTGATCTGATTTTGCGACAATCGGATCATCAATATGGTAATAGAAGATGCCCGCAGGGACAATCTCCTTCCCCCCATATTCCCTGTTCAGGTAATCAAGGGCCGCACTTAAATAAACGGACAGCTGCTGCTGCAATCCGTAATAAACACTGCTTAAATCAAAATAGGTGTTGCCTGATTTATAATCAATTACCCTGACATAGACCCGGTCCGCCTCCTCATAGATATCAAGCCGGTCAATCCGCCCGGTCAGACTCAGCATAACATCCGGCACATGATTAAATTGTTTTTCATAGCCCCAGGGCTCAAAAGCCCCCTGCTTAATCTGGTTGCACAAAGCCCAAAGGGTACGGACCGTGATCCGCTCCATGCGCTTAATCATGTATTCATTTCTCGCAGAGCTGCGCAGTACAGAGCTTTCATACTGCTCCACCGCATAGGCCACGCTCTCAATCGCCCACTGCTCCCTGATATCCTCCGGTATGGTATGCCAGGTATAATCGCCCGTATCCAACCGCTTTGAAAAATGGTCAATGGCATTATGGAATATGGTTCCTATGTCAGGAACCGCCAGCTTATACTCCTGTCTCTGCTCCAGGGATAAGCCATAGGCAAGGAAATGGGCAAAGGCACAGCCCGCGTATTTCTCCAGACGGGTCACACTTCCCTTTAGCTCCGAGCCATAGAGCAGCTTTGCCGCCGCCTTTGAAATCCCTCTTTCCGTATTAACAAAGAACGCTCCTTCCACCAGCCTGTCTAAAATTTTTCTCCTGCCGGAATCCTCCCGGTAATATAAATACAGCTCCCGCCACAGGTCCGAAGTCTCCCTCCGGTTATAGCTTCTTAGTCCTTCTGCCAAATAATTCAAGCCGTCATCACGGAGGACACGCTCTATATCCTCCCCTGCATCACTTTCATCGATCACGGAAAGCTTTGGAAACAGCTGCTTTACTTTATTAATAATGAAAGAAGGGTTTACGGATTTTCCTTCCTCATTCACCTTATGGTATGTAATATATAGCTTTTCCTTTGGCTTTGTCATATTCAGGTAAATATAGAACTGGTCCGTAAAGGCCTGCTGCCGTTTCGTGGGAGCCAGCTCAATATCGTTATTTATCAACAGCTCCCTCTCAATATCGGAAAGAATTCCACCGCTTCCGATTGCTTTGGGGACAATTCCTTCATTGACACCGATAAAAAACAATGCCCGTATATCCTTTAGCCTGGTTCTCTGTGTATCGCCGACTACCACTTCATCCACTCCCGGCGGTATTAAGCCAACCTTTACCTCCACAAAACCAGTATCCAGTATTTCGCTAAATTCCTTTAAGCTGCAATGCTCATCCCCCAAGAGCAATACCATCTGGTCATATAAATCCATAACAATCCGGTACACCTGCTCGAATTCCTTTGCAACCAGGGGCTGGCCTGCCTCTATAAAGCCCCTCCGGTATTCCTCCAGCTTCTGCTCCAGCTTTAAATTCACCCCGAGCTCATATAAAGCCATAGTATAATCCCGCAATGTCTTTTCCCTGTCCTTTAAAACCACATAAAGTGGCTCGATCTCCTCCATGAATTTCGCCCGGATCTCATTGATGGCATCCAATTGCAACGGCTGCCTGCTCCGGTATCTCCTGACAAAGGGCTCCGCCCATCTTTTATGACCCCGGATGCCCGTAGCCAGCACATAATTCTCCAGGATATCAATCTCTTCCTTCGTGCATCCGGTCATGCCGGACCTCAGATAGCGGAATACGCCCTCATAGCTGAAATCCTCACTCACTACAACCACCGCCGCACGCAGCAATTCCACAAAGGGATTGCTTAGGATATCCTTCTTATAATCAATAAAGCAGGGAATCCCCGACTGTAAAAACAATCGCTTTGCAATTCTTCCGTATTCCTTCACATCCCCGGTAACCACCGCAATGTCCCGGTAACGCAGTCCCTCCTCACGCACCAGCCGCTTAATCTCCCTGGCTACAAATGCAACCTCACAGCTCCTGTCCCTGGTACTATGGATCCTGATATCCCACTGCTCCTTTCCATAGGTTTCATAGGGATAGCGGAACAAATTCTGCTCCAGGGCTGCCAGCGCTTCTGATTTACGGAAACGGTAAGGTACTTTGGTCCCACTCCTGCTTTCCGCATAAACAGGTTCCTCTATTACGGTCTTTGAATCCTCCGCCAGCTGATACAGCTTTTTAATCGTCTTATGGCTTAACCCAAAGAGCTGATGCTCCTTGCCCTCCTGGCCGATCATTTCCCTCGGATCCAGCGTAACGGTTACCATAACCTTCTTCGCGTATTTTAACATTTTGGAAAGCAGCTGGTACTGGCTGGGCGTAAAGCCTGTAAACCCATCCAGGCAGATTACGGTTCCCTTAATCCACTCGGAGCGGTCTATCACCCGGTTTAGCACCAGGAAAATCTC
Source organism: Clostridiales bacterium (assembly GCA_012839295.1). Lineage (GTDB taxonomy): Bacteria > Bacillota > Clostridia > Lachnospirales > Lachnospiraceae > Mobilitalea. The sequence continues at coordinate 65,045 of DUNO01000041.1, read as the reverse complement.
CTCTGCAGTGATATAGCGTTCCTTCATAAATCCCCGGAAGCCTTCATACACCGTATGCAGGTCCGCAAGCTTTGCCTTAAGCACCGGCTTTTTCCCGGCGACCTCCTGCATCTTTTCAAAATCTTCCTCACTGATGTTGTATTGGTACAGCTCTGAGAGCAGGGATTTTAATTCATTAATAAATCCTGTTTTTTTAACATTTGTGCCAAATAGGATTAAATCCTTCCTTTTTTCCGCTACCACCTTACGGAGCACCATGCTTTTTCCCGTATCCTCCAAAATAGGATAATCATCTCCGCCCACCTCTTCAAAAATACGGTAAGCAAAGCGCAAAAAGCTAAGGATATCCACGTTCATCACCCCATGCTCCGGGTGCATCGTGACAATATCCTTTTGGGTCTGCAGGGTAAACTGCTCAGGCACAATCACAAGGTAATTGGTACCTGGGTTTTTCCTTGATTCTTCAATTACTTCGCGGTAAAGCTGATAGGACTTACCCGAACCGGCACTTCCCAGAAAGAGCTGCAAGGACATAAAATCTCCCTCCATCATTTGAATTTATCTGCATAATTTATAGTGTAGCTTAATAATATATAATAAGAAATAAGACATGAAGCAACTCATGCTCTGGAGGATAGATATGGCAAAGACAAAAATAGTCGTCATCCAATTAAAAGAAATCATATATACTGTGATTTTCGCGGCATTAGGCATTCTGTTGATCCTGCTTTTGATCTTTATGTTCAAGGGAGGCAAGGATGAGGAAGAGGCATCCAACGAAACTAATCTTTATACTGCAGGTACATATTCCTCCACATTTACTTTGAATGACATGGCGCTGAACATGGTCGTTGTAGTTGACAAGGATCACATCAATCACGTAAGCATTGAAAACCTTGATGAGGCTGTTACTACGATGTTCCCTCTCATTCAGCCCTCACTCGAAGCAATTGCCCTGCAGCTATACAATGATGTCCCTATCAATGAAGTCGAATTCATGGAGGACAGCAAATACACGCAGCAGCTTCTCGTTGAAGCAATCCAAACCACCCTGGAGAAAGCCACAGTAGCCAAGTAATAATACATAGCACAGAATGCTGTAACGCTTTTCTTATTCTAAGTCAATTATGGCTGGTTTAAAGCCGATTATAATTGGCTTTGGAAAGCCTTACAGCATTTTCTTTTTAAGCTATTCAAAATACTCCCGGTACGGTGAGACTTCATTTAAAAATATGACACCAATAATGCCCGGTCCCGTATGGGCTCCAATGGCACATCCCACATAATTATCGATAAATTTAACCTCGCCGTAAGCGGAGGTTATCTGTTCCTTCACCAGCTCCATGGTTCTCGCATCATCCCCATGGGCTATGGCGATCCTCTGCTGTGACAGGCCGCCTCCACGCTCGCCCAGCAGCTCGACCAATCTCTTTAATGCCTTATTCCTTCCCCTGACTTTTTCAATAGATTCCAACGCCCCCTCATCATTCACCTGGATGATGGGTTTGATATCCAGAAGCCCTCCGGCTATGGCAGAGGTCCTGCTAAGACGTCCTCCTTTAAAGAGGTATTCCAGGGTATTGACCGTAAATACCATCTCCATATGCTCACAATGCCACCGGATCCCCTCTATGATATCCTCTTTTGATGCCCCCTTTTCCTGCATGAGCAATGCATAATAAGTAGCAAGGCCAAAGCCCAGGGAGGCACATTTCGAATCAATAATCGTAAGCTCAAAATCCGGGTACTGCTCCAGCAATTCCGTTTTTGCAATATTAGCCGCATTAAAGGTACCTGCAATCCCTGTGGAAAAGCAGATATAAATCACCTCATCCCCACGCTCCGCATAGGGTTTAAAATGATTGTAAAACATATGGGCGTTAATATGGTAGGTCTTTATATTCACCCCACTGCTGAGGATTTTATAAAACTCCTCCGGCATAAGTGTCTGGCCATCAAAATAATCCTTCTCATCGATTACTACCGGTGTCGGAATTACATGCAGCCCAAACCTCCGGGTCACCCATTTCGGGGTATCTGATGCAGAATCTGTAACAATCTTTAGTGCCATAGCATCTCCTTTCGTTATCCTTTATAGCTTATAGCTGGTCAAGTTCCTTCATCCATAGCGCAGCTGAAGCGTCACTGGGCATCCTAAGATCCCCTCTCGGTGAAACAGATACACTGCCCACCTTGGGCCCGTCCGGCAGGCAGGAGCGTTTAAACTGCTGGGTAAAGAATCTCCGGTAAAAGGTCTTTAACCATTTTAAGATTTCCTCTTCCCCATAGCTGCCCCCAAAGGCTTGCTTAGCCAACCGGTATACCTTTGACGGTTCAAAACCAAAGCGCAGGACATAATATAGGAAGAAATCATGGAGCTCATAGGGTCCCACGATATCCTCGGTTTTCTGCGCAATCTCTCCATCCTTCGGCGGCAGAAGCTCCGGGCTTACAGGAGTATCAAGGACATCCATCAGCACCTCCTTAAGCTTCTGGTCCCCTGTTGTATCGGCAAAATAAGATACCAGGTAGCGGACCAGCGTCTTCGGAACGGAGGCATTCACCCCATACATGGACATATGGTCACCGTTATAGGTAGCCCACCCTAAAGCCAATTCCGACATATCCCCGGTACCGACTACAAATCCGTCGTATTTACCTGCAATATCCATCAGCACCTGGGTACGCTCCCTCGCCTGGCTGTTCTCAAAGGTCAGGTCGTGGATATTCTTATCATGGCCGATATCCCTAAAATGCAGCTCCACCGCTTCCTTTATGGGCACCTCCATAAGCGTTACCCCAAGGCTTTCTGCCATTAAAATTGCATTATTATAGGTCCTGTCCGTTGTACCAAAGCAGGGCATGGTGACTGCACGGATTCCCTTCTTATCATGTCCCAGCATTTCAAAGGCTTTCACCGTTACCAGCAATGCAAGGGTGGAATCCAGGCCTCCCGATATTCCGACAACCACATTTTTAATTCCCGTATGGGAAAGCCTTGTCTTTAAGCCCATGGCCTGGATATTAATAATATCACGGCAGCGTTTATCCCGTTCCGCTTTCACGGAGGGAACAAAGGGAGCCGGATCAATAAAGCGTGTCAGCATGGTCTCGGGCAATTCTCCCTCCCCGTCTCCCAGGGTAAAGGATACCACCTGGTAGGATGCCGTGCTTTGCCCAAGGTAGGTATGCATCCTGCGGCGCTCGCTTTTTAGCTTACCCAAATCTATTTCACTGGAAATAATCCCGTTTACAAAGGTATCCGCTTCTGCCAACAGTATCCCATTCTCAGCAATCAGGTTATGCCCGCCAAAAACCAGGTCCGTTGTTGATTCACCCTCTCCTGCATCACTGTAAACATATCCGCAGACAAGCCTTGCCGACTGGCCCTTCACCAGCTCCCGGCGGTAGGCATCCTTACCCGTAAGCTCATCGCTGGCGGAAAGGTTCGCGATAACAGTGGCTCCGGCAATACAGTGCTCGATACTGGGTGATTTAGGAATCCACAGATCCTCACAGATCTCAACCCCAAGGATATAGTCAGGAATATTGGTACACTGGAACAAAAGCTGTGACCCAAAATATACCTCCCTTCCCAGAAAGCTGATCAGGAAAGGCTCCTGTAGCCCTGCGGTAAAATGCCTTGCCTCATAAAATTCCGTATAGTTTGGGATACTCATCTTCGGGATCAAGCCCAATACTTGTCCATTGCATATGACAGCCGCTGTATTATATAATTTTCCTCTTACGATATAGGGAAACCCTGCAACAGCAACAATTTCCTTTCCCTTGGTATGATCCACTATTTTCTTTACTGCGTCGATTGCACCCTTTAACAGGGTATCCTGCAGGAACAGGTCACCACAGGTGTAGCCTGTGACACATAATTCCGGGAATACCACCAGCTTGTTCCCATCTGCCTCTGTTTTATCAATTAATTCTATAATCCTTCCTGCGTTATATTCACAATCAGCAACCCTGATTACCGGAGTTGCGGCAGCAACCCTCAAAAATCCATGCCTCATTTCCAAGCCTCCTGTTATTTTAGGAGGCTTTGGCCTCCTGTTATTTTAGGAGGCTTTGGCCTCCTGTTATTTTAGGAGGCTTTGCCTCCAATAATTTTTGGAGGTTTCTCCTCCTGCTTTTAGGAAGACTTGCCTCCTAAAGTATATATTTACATTATAGATATTTGTAGAATAAAAGACAAGTAAAAAAGAACAGGGTACATTTTCCATACTGTTCTTTCTTTAATTAAGAAATCCAAATTCTGCACAGAGGTATGATTATCTTTACTAAAATAAAAAATGCCCACAAAAAGGCATAATGACAGCGGAATTATTTTGAAATCATTCTATACTATAAGCCTTTCCCCTCAGAAAACCCTTCGATGTCAGAACTATAGCTGAATAAACCCTACGATCCCCAATATTTAAATTATATTTAATTTATTATAATACTCCATGATTCTTAGTGAAAAGATAAAGGAGAAAATTTCTGTCCCATCTTCCATCTGAGTATTCATCAGCTCCATACATTTATTTATTCGATAGCTTACTGTATTTCTGTGGATGAACATTAATTCAGCAGTTTTATTTACACTTTTTAGATTTTCAAGATAAACATGAAGGGTCGGAACTAATACGGTGTTGTGTGCGATATCATATGCCTCTAATGCAAGAATTTTTTCATGGCAGAACTCTTTTAGATTTGTTCCTGAAGGCACTATACTCATCAAATGATAAACTGCATATTCATCATAGACATAGAATCTGATTCCCTTCTTAAGAACAGTGGAGATGTCAATCATTTTATCCGCTTGCAGATAATGCTTCCGCAGTTCCTGTAAGCTTTGGAAGCCCTGGCTCACTCCCGCAACCAGGTTCCATTTTATGATAAGGGCATGGAGGTTCGCGACCTCAGTTTCCCAAGTATTTATTTCATAATCAGAGCTTAAAATACAAATGATACGGTCATGGTAAAATAAGGAATGGCAGTTTGGCAAGCTATTAAAGTCGTCTAATACCATTTTTAAATTTTGGGTTTCATCAAGCTCCGTGTCCAGGGAGCACATTGCAATAACATAATTTTCTTGCTTTTTCGACCAGTTTAACAGCTTAGCATGCTCCATAAGCGATTCCGGCGTTGATTTTTCACCATTCAATAAACGCAAAAAATAATTGTCCTTTGCATGCTCATTATCCGAGAGGAAATAATGCTCATTTCTCAAATGATTCGCTACAAAAGAAGAAATAATATCAATCACTTCAATATCATTCTCCTGAATCGGCTTAAAATATGTAGTCATCACCAAATTCCCTACATGGACTCCACGTACAACAAGGGCTTTAATGATTCTTGGAAAGGGTAAGTCTGAGTCCGTTACAATAACAGGCTTGCTATCCTTAACAGAGCCTAAATAAACAAAATCCATCTCACGCTTCTGATGGAGGATGGGCTTTCGTACTTTTCCTCCCGTCGCTATATCATGCAGCCAATGAGGATCGTCAATGTAAACCACCTTGGTATGGGCTAAGATAACATGCGCACGGTCGTTAATAAAAAATGGATTCCCTAGGGCTTCATAAGCCAGGTCAACTATTTGCTGCAGAGAAGTCGCTTTTGAAATTTGACTTAACAAAGAAAATTGTTTGCTCTTGATATCATTCATAGATTTCTCCATACATTTTATTAAATAATGCAAAATTGACTGTACCCAAAAACATATATATTATAACATATATATACATAATCAAGCAAGACGCCAGCGAAAGCTGACTGCATCCCCCTGAATGCATACCATAAATGAACAAGGCTGCTGCCTCCCCATATCTCCAAGGACGCAGCAGCCTATATTTAAAACAAAAAACTTGCGTTCATCAATTGCTTATGACCATGGGGATGTGGCGCCGGGCCCCTGAAGATGAATATAACGATGCATTCCCTGGATTTTCCCGGAATGGAACCTGACCATCTCTACCGTAGAGGCACAGGCCGGCATCTCCTTAATTACACTTTTACCAGTAAACATCTCTGGATCAAGGGTTTTCCTATGCTTTTCAATCATACAAGCCGGAACAAAGCAGGAACCATTTTCTTTTTCAACAACATAGGGGCATACATAGCCCTGGACGACACCGACACTGATCACAACACCATTTTCTTCATCCACAAGGATAACACGCGCATTCGGATCCTGTGGCCTGCCGGGCCATAAGCCTCCCGGAATTGTAACCAGCTCCTTTGATCCCTGCGCTTCCTCCCCCGAATTGGATAGCGTCTGTAAATAGTCCGGGTCTTCATAAACAATGCCGCCAATCTCCATCAAAATACAGTCCTCAGAAGGCTCATACTGAACAGGTCCGCTTTCATCAAAGATTGCCTTTCCCAGCTCCAGCAGCTCTGCCCTTGTAGCTTTTCCACCTTCCGGTATCTCAGAGGTCCAGCCACGCGGCAATTTGTCCATCTCATCCGGGAGGTATACAAATCCAGAATCAGCGCGTGAGCGGATAATATTTAATTCCAGCTCTGAGATCAGCTCATTTTCAATTTTTAGCCTTCCAAAAAAGATCGTCGGGCTGCCACTTTCGTCAAGATTTGCCGTAACAAAAATCTGACCTTCAACCTGATCGGCATAAAGCTGTCCAATACAATTAAGGCCTGTTACCGTCCTCCAGCAATTCATATTTGCTAATGCAGCTGCCTGTGAATTCTCTGTCGCTGCATAGGTGCCCGCCAACGGCAGAATGGAAGGATCATGCTCTATCATTGATTTAAACAATATATCTACATATTTTTTCATTAAAAAAACCTCCAAAATTAGTTTGTTTACTGTTAAAAGCTTATTACATACCTAACCGGTTCCGTTGTTTCAGACAATTCTTCTAATGCTGTCTTTACCTCTTCTAATTTAAGCATCTTATTAACCATTCCATCGGTTTTTATGAAACCCTTTGACATGAAATCCAATACGGTGCCTAATTCATTATCATCATAAGCAAAGGAGCCCTTTAAATCCAGTTCAAATAATCCGATCTGGATCTCATTAATCGTCGCCAGCGGTTCCGGATTGGTTCCGATTAAAATCACTTCACCGCCCGCCCTGCATAAATCTACTGCTATTCCAACCGTGGCAGGATTGCCGGCACACTCGTATACAATATCTGCGCCCAGGCCATTGAACAGCTTTTTTATGTTATCCTTTAGCTTTGGCTCAGCACCCGGATCCAGCGCCAGGTCGGCACCGTGTTCTATGGCAAGCCTCCTCTTGCTTTCGGATTTATCTAAGGCAACAATGTTTTTTGCACCTGACAGCTTTAATATTTGTATCACCGATAATCCAATGGCACCGGCGCCTATGACTATCACATTATTTCCGGCCTTAAAATTGGATCTCCTATATCCATGGTAAGCAGTTGAAAAGATATCAAATAAAACTGCATCCTCAAGCCGCACATTATCAGGAATCCTGACTAGCTGGCGGTTCGGATATTTTGCCAGGACATACTCTGCAAAGGCTCCCTGTGTTCCGGGACCGATTCCCAAAGTACGCCCAAAGCCATTGACACATAAATTAGGCCTGCCCGTCCTGCAATAATAGCATTGCTCCGGGCAAGATCCGGGAGCCCCTACCGCAACACGGTCCCCTATGTTAAAGCCTTCAACGCCGCTGCCTATCTCTTCAATAATTCCAACCGTTTCATGTCCGGGAACAGTTTCAGGAAATAAGATCCCCTCATGCATATACGCATGAATATCCGTTCCGCAAATTCCACAGTATTTTACCTGTACCACTACTTCTCCAGCCCCGGCTTGCGGTTTTGGCCTATCCTCAAATCTTATTGACCTGACACCCTCATACACGGCTACTTTCATATGCTCACTTCCTCCGTTAATATCTTGATTATTTGTCATATCCGGCAAAAGGACTCCTGCCTCCAACCGCAGATTAAATGGCGGCGCCTCACTGCAGGTAATATTGGATATAATGATCCATCAGCTCTGTACATAATTCTTCTCCGTAGGGCACTATGGCTCCATGCCCGGCACCCTCTACCAAAAGATACTCCTTCTCACCTGCATATGCATCATATACCTGTTCACTCATTTCCTGGGGCACAACCGTATCTGCACTGCCGCTGATAAAAAGAGCCGGTATGGATCCTTTCTTTGCATAGGTAATCACATTCACATCCTTGCAGGTGTAGCCTGCATTTTTCTTCATTTTGTCATCTATCATATTCTTTACGGGAAATGGAGGCAGTCCAAAGGATTCCTTCAGTAGATATTTTGCCAGGCCATCCAGGCTGGCATATACGCTTTCCGCCACAATAAACTTTACATTCCCACTTAGCCCCTCACCGGAGGCCATAATTGCTGCAGCAGCTCCCATGCCTTCACCGTGAATTATAATCTTATGATTTTGGCCATTTCGCTCTATCAAACACTGGATCCAGTCCTTTAAATCATTTTTCTCAAAAAATCCATATCCGATATAACTTCCTCCACTATTTCCAAATCCTCTGGACTCCGTAAATAAAACATTGAACCCTTTTTCGGCATAATAAGGCGCAAAGTAAAAATCACCATTGCCGTCTGAATTAAAATTATGTAATACGAGAACTGTTGTATCCGACCCCATGTCATAATAATAAGCGCTTAAGCCTGCTCCGTCGGATGCTTTTATAACGATTGTATCCTGTAGGCTGCTGTTACGAAAGGAATCCACCTTTTCCAGCCATGGCCTTAAATACTGGATTTCATCACTCGGATATCCGAATCCCTGAATCTGTTCAACAGCCTCACTTTTGTTACCTCTAGCAGTAACGAAGGCACTATAATAGTCCTGGGAAATCCGCACACCCCAAAATCCGAGAAACATTACAACGGCCATCAGTATAAATCCTAAAAAGTACAGATTCTGTTTCTTATTCATCGCCAGCCTCCATTACCTACTTAGCTTCATTCCAAAACCATTTTTCTTTATCAGGTATTGGTCCATGAAAGCTGATGCCAGGAGATCCGCTTTTGTTTCCCTTAAAATCCCTTCTGCCTTGTCCCCGGCAATCGCTCCATCCCCATCCAGAAAATATAGTAAATACTCTCCCGTCAAAGTCTTTACCTGCCCTATGTCCCCCTTTTTCCGCCCTTCCTCAAAGCACCAGCTGGTAACCGCTTCTTCTGAAGCCATGTCAACCTGGTACAGACCACCGCAGGCAGCTGTTTCTTCCATGTCGCTATACCTGATAGCCAGGTCTGCAAAGGCTTCCTCCGAATGATCCGTCGCCAGATATCTTTGAATCAGCTTCGACATTTTTTCTGATAAATCTTCCCACTGTTGGTCTTGGGTGTCCCCAGAAAACCGGTCCTTTGCAGGATATAGTCCAATGATGCGTACTTCACATATCCTCTGCAGCTCCGGGTGGTTCCTTATATATTCGTCAATTTCAGGTTGGGTCAGTTCAACTTTCTCTCGTAAAGCAGCTTTATACGCATCCGCCTTTATTTCATTCATCAGCTGTTCTTCAAATATTTCCTCCGTCATTCCATTGTTGTAATAAGAGATCAAATAATTATGCAGACTGCCAAAGCCTTCTTCTAGCATTTTGGCCTTTATGATACTCATCTTTTCATCCTTAAGCTTAAGCTCCTCCGGCTTAAAGGCATAATTCTTCTCCTCAGCCAATAGGTTCAGCGCAGTTACCTCCAGCATTTTTTGCTCTGCTAAGGTGCTGAAATATTCTTGCCAGGTTATTTCATCATTATATTGCTGCTTTTCCTCAGAAAGCTTTATATCAAATCCCAATTCTTCCAGCTTCCCGCTATTTTCATCAATGAAATCATTATACTGGTTATAATAATAGTAATTGTAAGCTGCACAAGTATAATAATCCTCACCAATTGACACTGCTTTTACATGCTGCTGTAAAATGCCCGAGTTCAGTAACACTGCAAGTGCCGCAACAGGTATAATGATAATATAAAATGGTAACAGAGAACGCTTTTGCTTCATCCGACAGGTCCTGACCTTTCCCTACGAAAAAATGATTTTAATAGAATATAATACAACCCGCAAGGGCAAATAAGCTAAATATGGTGGGAATGATTACTGTTGTAACAAATACACCTCCATAAGCTTCCTTGTGCGTCAACCCGAAAATCGATAGCGAGACCGCCGTGGACTGGGAATGTGGCAAGGAGTCAAAGGTTTGTGTCGTACATACGAGCAGCCGGTGCAAGGCATGGGGATTGACATCCGGCATAGCTGCGTACTGCGCGCCAAACATGCCCAGCCACATCATCATGGCCGAAATACCATCTGCACATAGTCCGGCAACGAAGGCTACCGAGATACATGCTGTTATGTACGGATTCAATTGAACCGAGAAAATCTTCTGGATTAGCCAATCAAAGGATGCTGTCTGTTGTGTAACAAGGCCAAATCCCATGACACAGCCTGCTAATAATAAAAACGGCCACATTCCGGTTGAGCCTTGCGAGAATATTTTTACAAAGCCTATATTTTTACAGCGTTTTATGTTCGTAAGGATTACAAACACTGCTCCTGAGAACTGTGCCAGCGCAGTTGACCAGGTAGGCTCAATTTTAAAGACGTTTTGGAATACTAATGCCAGAATGACTACCACAAGAATAGCTGCCATAGAGGTTGAAAACGGGGGTAAGTCCTTAGCCTCTTCTGCCTTAGCCACCTCAGGACCATCATATCCTTCCCCGTTCTTCCTGGCCTTCTTCACTGTATAATGTAAATACAGAAAGAATAGGACGATACCTACGATACCGGTGCAAATACTTAATACCGGTGCTGAAAATGTTGAGGTTTTAAGGAAGGCTGTCGGTAATGAGTTTGGCACATTAGGCAATGGTAAGCAAAAGCTAATTGCCGGTGCAATACCAATACAGGAAATTAATCCAATTCTTCTCGGTAAATTTGCTGCTGACATTAATGATACGGAAAGCACCACCACAATAAACACATAGGTTCCTATCCCTGCAATTAAAAGGATCGTCGTAGTAATGGCTAAAATATACGGTGCCCTGTCCACTCCCAGCAGTGACGTCATTTTTTTACCGATTGACTCACTTGCTCCTGTTTCCTGCATAACATATCCCAATAATCCTGCTGCAGTAAACACAAAAAACATTTGAACTACGAAGGTTCCTACTCCACCTGCAAAAGTGGTAAAAATACTGCTTAATAAACCATCAGGTGTACTTATGCCGACAATACAGGCACCAATTAATGCTGCAATGCCTGTATGCACACCTTTGTAACATAGCAATACAAAAACTACAATCCCAATCACTAATAATGCTGCTGACACTCCAATACTTGTAAACATCTTTTCCTCCTATCCTTTTGTATTAATCTTACATGCGCATGTATAACATTTAATATTATAATCACTTGCTTATTAGAATTCACCATGTCAAACGCACAACTAGTATGTATTTTTTGTGCTGAACGCCTAAAGCTATATTTCAACGGCAAATATTCATAACAAATATAAACAAACCAATTTATATTACAGCCATATTTTTGTTCAAACAAGACGAATCAGGTGGCCAGCAGGCTGCTCCACTTATCATAACGTAAAAAAAAAGCGGCCATAAAGCCGCTTTCCTCATTCGTATAATACCCGGATATGCCGTTTCCTGTATTTTGACTCCTAGCCCAAGCTAGGTGGGTAACCGCACATAAGCTTCTGCCTTCCACTGCAAACGATGGCCTGACATCCACTTAAGAATATAGGAATCCCTTTTTAAATGATGTAGGTTCAAAATAACAGGAGTATCGAACATCCCAGGAATTTTTCTGTAGTTTTATTATACCCTATTATCCTCTATTTTTCAAGTTTTTTATCGTTAATCCGTCTGGTAATAGTAGGCTGCCTTACCATCAGCTTGTCCCCTGCCACCAATTATTCCATTAATTAATAAGGTAATTCCTTATACTTCAATATGACACTGTGGGAAGGTAAAGATGAACTTGGTTCCCTCTCCGGGAGCCGATTCCACCTCTATACTACCGTCATGCTTTACGGCAATCTGCCTGGCAATCGCGAGTCCCAGCCCGGTGCCGCTGGAATTCTGCCGCAGGTTTGATTTGTAGAATTTCTCAAAAATATAATTAATATCCGACGGTTCAATACCGATTCCCTGATCCTCAATGGACACTCTTATTTTGTCCGTGATTGATAAATTTATGTGGACTGTTTGGTTTTCCTTCGAAAATTTAATGGCATTATCTAAAATTACCATGAACATCTGCCTGAGGCGGTCATAATCACCAAGAACCATCATGAGCGGAGCCTCTTTTGTCACTTCGATGGAAATGTTTTTCTTTTCAGCAATGGCTCCGGCACTTCTTATGATGTCATCAAAGACCTGGGTTAAGTTAACCGGCTCCTTCTCTATTGTAAAATCAGGATTTTGCATTTTTGAAAGGGTGAGCAGGTCTCCAATCAAGCGTTCCATGGATTTGCATTCCGAAAGCATACGGTTGTAATACTGTTCTATCCTGTCCACATCCTGGACCACGCCGTCCGCCAAGGTCTCCGTATAGGCACGGATAACGGTAATCGGCGTACGCAGCTCATGGGATACGTTTGCAAAGAAATCAAACCTCATTTGATCCAGCTTCCTGCGCTCGATATCATTTTCTAACAGCTTATCCGAAAGAATGTCCACCGTGGTGGCCAGGTCGCCGATCTCATCATCCCGCTTAATCCCTGTCTTACTGTGGTAATTACCTGCTGCCAGCTCCAGCGCCGTAGCACGCATCCTGGATATGGGAACGGACAGGCCTGTAGTAAACAGGATGACAATGATAAAGGAAATACCAAGTGCCGCCGCACTGCTTAACAAAATGGCAGAAAGGCTGCTGGAAACAATCTGCTGCTGTTCCTCCACCAGCTGCTTTACCAGAACAGCCCCAACTACTTCGCTGCCGTCACCATAGACCGGACAAGCGACAGTAATCGTCTGTTCCTCATATAGCTCGTCGTATTTCTTTTCAGAATTCACCTCTCCTGCAAAGGCACTATGTAATAATTCCAGGTAACCGGACAGCTCCGGCGTCCCTTCAAAGTCCCCATAGGTAGCGCCGTATTCCATATTAAAATCCAGAGGTATCTCAGCCTCTGGATTCGAGATGACCCAGATATCCCAATTATTGATTTTCTCCAAACGCTGCAAGAATTCTACGTACTGGTCCGTCCTTCCATTAATGACCGTTTCTCTTGTGGTATCACTAATATCCCGCGCCTGTTCCCGGAGCTCCTTAAGAATATTATTTGTCGTAACAATTGTAAATGACCAGATGAAGATTAAACTAATCAATACCGCAGTGATAAGCAGCATAACTGCGTAATTGAGATAAAGTTTAAAGAACAACCGGTTATAGACACGGGTTTTCTCTTTTTTCGCCACTTTATCCCCTACTTTTCTTCAACTTCGAATTTATATCCGACACCCCATATTGTCTTAATGTTCCAGGCAGGGTGAGGATTTGTGTCCAGCTTTGAGCGCAGCCGCTTGATATGGGAATCCACTGTCCTGCTGTCCCCAAAATAGTCAAAGCCCCATAAGCTGTCCAGTAAGTTATCTCTTGTAAATACCTTATTTGGATTGGTAGCCAAGGTCCACATAGTTTCAATCTCTTTCTTTGTTAAGGATACCTTGTTCCCCCCAATATGTAATGTATATTCATCCAGGTTAATCTCCAGATTAGATATGGATAGGACGTTGCCCGAAACCTCTTCCTTGGAAGACTTGGTCATCCTCCTAAGAACTGCCCTGACCCTTGCCATGACCTCCCTTGGACTGAAGGGTTTGACTATGTAATCGTCTGCCCCAATATCAAGTCCCATGATCTTGTCAAAATCCTCTCCCCTGGCGGTAATCAATATAACCGGCACATTTGATTTGCTCCTGATCTTTCTGCAAACCTCATATCCGTCTTCCTTCGGCATCATTACATCCAGCAATACCACCTCCGGATTAAATTGGTTAAAAAGCTTGATCGCCTCCTCACCATCTCCTGCTACAACAGGTTCAAAGCCTTCCATTCTTGAATAAGTCGATAAAATATCCGTTATGTCACGATTGTCATCAGCGATTAATATATGCTGCATTATCATGTCTCCCTTCTTCCATGTGTGAACTTAGAACTTCGAAAGACCCGCATATCTTTTTGCGGGACTATTCACACTTTCCTCTTTTATCCTTTGCGCGTAGCAAGTCATTCTTCCTATTATTATATCTTATGCCTTCCTCTAAAAACAAGTAGAAAAACTTTCAATTTCCAAAAGACACAAAAATGACACAAATTCGCCAAAATAGCTCTTCATGTCCCAGCCTGCCCTTATTGCCCATAGCCCTTATTTTTCCTATGTTCCGCACAAAATTTCCATCATATTACTGTGTATTTTTCCCAAATATTATCTAAAAATAATCCCATTTTATTTCTATAATGACATTGTTCTGACAAAAACACATGCTATTTTATAGATAGAAAAATAAAATGTGTTAATGGATTTCCTGAATTTCCATAACCTGGAGGTTATGCCATGAAAAGTAAATTTTTCAGGAAATGCTTTTTATCCCTTGGCTTATTCCTTTTCCTATCCCTGCTGATACCATTTTCTAGCTGGAACACGGTATCGGTTCAGGCTGCAGCGACTACAAACAATGAGAAGGGTGAGGATTATAGGCTGAATCTAAAAAGCGTTTCCATCGTAAAGGGAAAAACCTTTGCTCTAAAAGTATATAACGTAAATGAAAACGCAAAAGTTACTTATAAGTATAAGTCCGGCGATGCAGATATTGCATCCGTAAGTGATGATGGTGTCATCACTGCCAACAAAATCGGCAGCACCACCGTTACCGTAACAATTAAATCCGGTTCTTCCACGATCCCACTAACCTGTGATGTTACCGTCGGACCCCCGGCTTTCAGTGTCAGGCTAACAAGATCCAGAATTGTAATCGGTTTGGATAAGTCGGATTTCTTAAATGTAATCTTAAAGCCTACGAATACCGTAGAGGTTGCACGCTTCTCCAGCTATAATTACAACATTGCCTCCGTCAGCTCCGGCGGACGCGTTACCGGCAGGCAATTGGGTCTTACTTACTTATTTGCGGTCATTGATGCTATCGACAGCGATGGTTCCCAGAAATATTCCCGCTGTACGGTTATTGTTACTTCTTCTGATAATGCATCATTATTGGAATCATACTTTGCTGAGCATCCTGAATTAGACCTTATTGCCCAGGATGAATTAGACGCTGCATTAGATCAATTCTTCAATGTGAAATATGATCCCAGCTCATCCTCGTCCCTCGTAAACAGCTTAAACCGTTATTTGGATGACAATTTTAATCTATCAGAGCTAAAGAAGCAGTATGATTCATCTAAACCCCAATCCAATTCCATAGAAATTGTTCGCAGTAACTAGCGCAGTAACTATGATATGAACCAGGGCTATAAAATGGAACCCAATAGATTAGACGAAAAACTAATCCAAAAGGTTTCATTTTTTTTGAGATTTTTTAAAAATTTTTTAAAATCTTTTTCTGGTCGGCGAATCATTAATTTTATATTTGATTTTTTTCTATTTTCAGCCTATCATAAGAATGACAGGAAAGAAATTTTGGGATAAGCTAAGAAAGGATATTATTAATTATGAATTTTAAATTTGTCCACAATAATATTAATGTTTATGATTTAGAGAAATCTATGAAGTTCTATGAGGAGGCTTTGGGCTTAAAGGAATCCAAACGTATCGCACCTGACTCCGGCGAGTTCATCATTGTTTACCTGGGGGATGGCAGCTCCGGCCATTTACTGGAGTTAACCTGGCTCCGGGATTGGGACCGCCCTTATAACCTTGGGGACAACGAATTTCATTTGGCCTTTGTAGCGGATGATTATGACGCTGCCTACAAAAAGCATAAGGAGATGAACTGCATCTGCTTTGAGAACCCGGCAATGGGCATCTATTTTATCAGTGATCCGGACGGATATTGGCTTGAAATCCTTCCTGTAAGATAATGAAGCACACCTTGTCAGAGCATGTGCCACCGGGCACGCGCAAGAGGACAGGGAGAAACCTTTTCCATGTTTCTCCCTGTCCTCTTATTACATTGTTTATTCTATATTATCTGTTCCGCATCAATTATCCCATGGCCTTAGCCTCAATATTCCGCCACATGCTTCACGTGTAAGCATCCTTTTCTTAAATCTGGGCTACATCTATTAATGTGATATCGCTATTATCATTTTCCATGCTGGTCAATAACGCCGCTGCCGTATCAATTGCAGTGAAGCAGGTAACACCTGTCTCAATGGAGGTGCGGCGGATCAGGAAACCGTCCCTTGTCTTATCCCTGCCCTGGGTAGGAGTGTTAATTACCATATCAATCTCATGGCTTAGGATTAAGTCAATGATGTTCGGGCTGCCCTGTTCTATCTTATTGATTACCGTAGCAGGTACCCCATTCGAGTTCAATGCCTCCGCAGTCCCCCTGGTGGCAAATATCTGGTAGCCAAGGGCAACCAATCTTCTGCCAAGTCCCACTGCTTCCTCCCTGTCTGCCTGGTTCACCGTCATGATCATCTTCTTATGCTTTGGAAGGTTAATGCCTGCACCCAGGAAGGATTTATATAAGGCCTCGTGGTAAGTCTTTGCGATACCGAGGCATTCGCCGGTGGATTTCATCTCCGGCCCCAGGCTGGTCTCCGCCCCGCGCAGCTTCTCAAAGGAGAAGACCGGCATCTTGATTGCGATATACTGTGATTCCGGCCATAAGCCAGGAGTATAGCCTAAGGAGCTGATGGTATCTCCAAGGATTACCTTGGTGGCAATATCAACGATGGGTAATGCTGTTACCTTGCTGATATACGGCACCGTACGGCTGGAACGGGGATTAACCTCGATTACATATACCTGCTCCTCGTATACGATAAATTGTATGTTGATTAAGCCTATCACATGCAGGGAGCCTGCCAGCTTTTTGGTATAGTCTACGATCTGGTCCTTTACCTTTTCGCTGATGCTCTGGGCTGGATATACGGAGATGCTGTCACCGGAATGGATACCGGCCCTTTCAATATGCTCCATGATACCGGGGATCAGGATATCCTCGCCGTCACAAACTGCATCCACCTCGACTTCCATCCCCATCAGATATTTATCCACCAGGATCGGATGCTCCTGTACGGTCATGTTGATGATCTTCATGAACTCTACAATATCCTCGTCATTAATTGCTATCTGCATGCCCTGGCCGCCAAGTACGTAGGAAGGGCGAACCAGTACAGGATAACCAAGCTCACCTGCCGCCTTCAATGCCTCCTCCGTTGTAAATACGGTCTTGCCTGCCGGCCTCGGGATACCGCATTGCTCCAGAATCTTGTCAAACAGCTCCCTATCCTCTGCTGCGTCCACGTCTGCCGCCGAGGTACCAAGGATCGGAACCCCCATTTTTAACAAGGCCTCCGTCAATTTGATTGCAGTCTGTCCGCCAAACTGCACTACCGCACCGTCCGGTTTCTCAATATCTACGATACTCTCCACATCCTCCGGCGTCAGGGGCTCAAAATAAAGCTTATCCGCAATATCAAAGTCCGTGCTCACGGTCTCCGGATTGTTGTTGACGATAATGGTCTCGCAGCCGGCCTTCGATAATGCCCATACGCTGTGTACGGAGCAATAATCAAACTCGATACCCTGGCCGATACGGATCGGGCCGGAACCAAGCACCATGATTTTCTTCCTGCCGCCGGTCTGTTCCACCTCATTATAGCTGCCGAAGGTTGAATAATAGTAAGGTGTTGCTGCGTCAAACTCTGCCGCGCAGGTGTCAACCATCTTATAGGCCGCTACAATGCCGTTTTCCTTACGCATGGCCTTAATCTCAGCCTCCGCTTTCCCTGTAAGGCCTGAAATCACCCGGTCAGGGTAGCCAAGCAGCTTCGCTTTTTCCAGCAGCCCTACGGTCAGGGGGTTAGCTTCAAGCTCCTTCTCCACCTCCACCAGGCATGCAATCTTATCGATGAACCATAGGTCAATCTTTGTAATGCTGTGGATCTTTTCATAGGTGACTCCCCTGCGGATTGCTTCAGCAATCACGAAGATACGTCTGTCATCTACCTTATTTAATTCCTCCACCACTTCTTCCGTCCGCATCCCGGTATAATGACCCGTACGCAGGCTGTTGACATTCTGCTCCAGGGAACGGAGAGCCTTCATTAATGCAGCCTCAAAGCTCGTGCTGATTGCCATGACCTCTCCGGTTGCCTTCATCTGAGTGGTCAGGGAACGTTTTGCCGTTATGAACTTATCAAAAGGTAATCTGGGAATCTTAACTACACAGTAGTCCAGCGTCGGCTCAAAGCTCGCATAGGTCTTTTTGGTAACCGCATTCTGGATTTCGTCCAGGTTATAGCCAAGGGCAATCTTTGCGGCAACCTTGGCAATGGGATACCCTGTTGCTTTGGAAGCAAGGGCGGAAGAACGGCTGACGCGGGGGTTAACCTCGATGACACAATACTCGAAGGTATCCGGGTGCAGCGCATATTGCACATTGCAGCCTCCAGTAATCCCCAATTCCGTAATAATATTCAGCGCTGAGCTTCGGAGCATCTGGTGCTCCCTGTCTCCGAGGGTCTGGGAAGGCGCCACTACAATACTATCCCCTGTATGTACACCTACCGGATCAATATTTTCCATGTTACATACGGTGATACAGTTGCCTGCGCTGTCACGCATAACCTCATATTCAATCTCCTTCCAGCCTGCGATACAACGCTCAATCAGGCATTGCCCCACACGGCTGAGACGAAGGCCGTTAGAGCAGATCTCCTCCAGCTCCTCCCGGGTTTTGGCGATACCTCCCCCGCTGCCGCCTAAGGTATAGGCAGGGCGGACAACCACCGGATAATTGATGCTGTCCGCAAAGGCAACCGCATCCTCCACCGTGGTTACTACCGTACTTGGTGCACAGGGCTCGCCAATCTTCTCCATGGTAGTCTTGAATTCAAGACGGTCTTCCGCTTTCTTAATTGTCAGGGAGGTTGTCCCGATGAGCCTTACGTCATTCTCCCCCAGAAAACCTGATTCCTCCAGCTCCATAGCAATATTTAAGGCAGCCTGTCCTCCTAAGGTAGGCAACACGCTGTCCGGTTTTTCTTTTAGGATGATCCTTTTCACAAAATCCGGTGTCAAAGGCTCAATATATACAATGTCCGCTATTTCCTTATCTGTCATAATCGTTGCCGGATTGGAGTTAACAAGGACCACTGTAACCCCTTCCTCCTTTAACGAACGGCAGGCCTGGGTTCCTGCATAATCAAATTCCGCTGCCTGACCGATTACGATGGGGCCTGAACCGATTACCAATACTTTTTCTATGTCTTTTATTCTAGGCATTATCTCTGCACCTCCATCATGTTAATGAATTCATCAAAAAGGAACTCACTGTCCAAAGGCCCCGCCCAGGCTTCCGGATGGAACTGTACGGAAAATACGTTCTTACCGAGGTAATGCAGGCCTTCCACCGTCTTGTCATTTACATTGATAAAGCTTACTTCTGCCAAATCGGGGCGGATGCTTTCCGCCTTAACCATATATCCATGGTTCTGGGTGGAGATGTAAACCCTTCCCGATTTTAAGTCCTTTACCGGATGGTTGGCTCCGCGGTGGCCGTATTTCATCTTCTCCGTATCCCCGCCGTTTGCCAGGGCCAGGAGCTGATGCCCAAGACAGATTGCAAAGATAGGAACCTTGCTGTCAAACAGCTTCTTAACCTGTGCGATAATCTCCCCACATTCCTTCGGATCCCCTGGGCCGTTCGACAGCATGATACCGTCAGGATTACTTTTTAACACCTCTTCCGCCTCCGTAAAGCCCGGATAAATGGTTACCTCACAGCCCCTCTTTGCCAGGCAGCCGACAATATTATTCTTTAAGCCATAGTCCATCATAGCTACTTTATATTTTGTCTCACCCACTGCCGGTACTACCTTTATTTCTTTTCTGGTTGTTTTTGCAATAACCTTTGTCACTTTATATTCACGAACCTTTGCGAGAACCTCTTCCAGCTTATAATCCGCATCTGTCGTAACCATCCCGTTCATGGTTCCCTTATTCCTAAGAATCTTTACTAAAGCCCTTGTATCAATTCCCGAAATACCCGGTATACCATTTCTCTCCAGGAAGCTCTGGATACTTTCCTGATTGCGGAAGTTGCTTGGTATTCTTGATAATTCCCTTACGATAAATGCATCCGCCCACGGCCTGTCCGATTCCATGTCCTCGTAGCAAACCCCGTAATTGCCGATCAAAGGATAAGTCATTACCACGCTTTGCCCCGCGTAAGAAGGATCAGTAAGTACTTCGAGGTAACCCGTCATACCGGTATTAAATACGATCTCGCTGATGACCTCCTTCTGTGCCCCGATGCTTTCGCCTGTAAAGACGTTACCATCCTCAAGAATTAAGAACGCTTTCATCAAATCCTCCATTCTGCCGCTACATTGTTCACGGCTTGTGACCAGGGCATACCTGAAAATCCATCAGCCACACCCCATATTTTTGCAAAAAAAAAGAATACTGCCAGCCTATACTGGGGATATACGTCACTGTACGCCATCCAATTCTTCTCTTTCAACACGATTATTTATTAATATATACTGCATAAAAATTCATTTTTCTTATGCATTTTTATGATTGTAACACATGGTTTTCCAAAATACAAGAGGTTTTGCAAAATTATTTATGTTTTGTTATAAATAAAGAATTATTTCGTTCACATCCCAGGAAAGGATTACATAAGCTAATAATAGAATATTTTAATGAGGTTATTCCATGGATCATCTTAATTCAATTGGAAATAATTCTGAAGTTGAAAATCGGGCCAAAATATATCCGGCGCAAATGGAAACCCAGTCTCTTGGACGGCTGCAGGTCCGCTGCACGGCTCCCGGTGAAGTCCCGATTGAGAATGCAACCATATCCATAGCCCTTCCCAGCGATCCAAGCGTTACCTATGAGCAGCTCAGGACAGATGAATCCGGCTTAACACCGGAAATTGAGCTTCCTGCTCCCCCCTTCGACTATAGCCAGGCCCCCTCCATGCAGCAGCCTTACTCGGAATACAATCTCACCATAGCAGCTGATGGCTATGACGGGGCAGTAGTTTCCGGAGTCCAGATCCTTCCCGACGCCCCCGCCGAGCAGAATATATCCCTCCTGCCCCAGCCGGAGAGCTCCGGAAGGGAGCAAGGGGAGCTTTTTGTCATCGGCCCGCATACCTTATACGGTGACTATCCGCCAAAAATTCCGGAAGATGAGATTAAACCGCCCTCGGAAACCGGGGAAATTGTACTATCCCGCGTTGTCATTCCTGAATATGTAATCGTCCACGACGGACCCCCATCGGATTCCTCCGCCTCGAATTACTGGGTGCTTTTCCGTGACTACATTAAAAATGTGGCCTCCAGCGAAATTTATGCGACCTGGCCGGAACAGACTATTTATGCAAATGTTTACGCCATACTCTCCTTTACCCTGAACCGGGTCTATACGGAGTGGTACCGTAACCAGGGCTATGATTTTACCATTACCTCTTCAACAGCTTATGACCACAAATGGATACGGGGACGCAATATTTTCACTAATATTGGATTAGTCGTTGACTCTATTTTTGTAAATTACTTATCATTTCCCAATGTGCAGCAGCCCATCCTGACCCAGTATTGTGACGGCAACAGGGTACAGTGCCCCAACTGGATGACCCAATGGGGCTCTAAGGATCTGGGAACCCAGGGCTATAGCGCTATCCAGATTCTCCGCCATTTTTATGGCCGGGAGATGTATATTAATACGGCGGTCCAGGTGTCCGGCGTCCCAAGATCCTGGCCTGGCTATAATTTAAACATCGGAGCCACAGGAGATAATGTACGGACGATCCAGACACAATTAAACCGCATTGCACAGGTATATAGCGTCATCCCTACTATTGCCGTGGACGGCATCTATGGCCTGGAGACTGCTGCCGCCGTCAGGGCTTTCCAGCAGATATTTGACCTGCCCGTAACAGGAATCGTGGATTTGGCCACCTGGTATAAGATATCCCAGCTTTATGTTGCAGTTACACGTATCGCAGAATTGTAGAATATAAGGAAATGAGGTAATACACTATGAGCATTCCATATAAACATTTCCCGCTAAACAGCCCCATACGGCTTTATCCTGCCCAAATGGAAACCCAGTCCTTAGGCAGGCTAAAGGTACGGCTTACTACCGCAGGGCTGGCACCGGTGGCCAATGCAACCGTCACCGTCAGCTCCCCCTCAGTACCGGAGGCTGTCATGGAGCAGCTGACAACAAATGAAGCGGGTATTACAGAAGAGGTAGAGCTTGCCGCCCCTCCACCGGATTACAGCCAGGAGCCGACTGCCCAGCAGCCGTATTCTGAATATATGATCCAGGTAAATGCGGACAATTACCTGCCTGTCACCGTCCAAAATGTTGAGATCTTCCCGGATACCACTGCTATCCAGGAAGCCACCTTAGAAGCTGAAAAGCCGGATGTACAAGGCTCCCTCTTCGTAATCCCTCCCCATACCTTATATGGGGATTATCCTCCCAAGATTGCGGAGGCTGAGGTCAAGGATACCTCGGAATCCGGTGAAATAGTACTTAACCAAGTGGTCATCCCCGAATTTGTCATTGTCCACGATGGTCCCCCGACGGATACGTCAGCAATAAACCATTATATCCGTTTCCGGGATTATATTAAAAATGTCGCTTCCAGTGAAATCTATGCAACCTGGCCGGAATCAACCATTACTGCCAATGTGCTGGCCATCCTGTCCTTTACCCTGAACCGGGTATTTACGGAATGGTACCGCAACCAGGGCTTTAATTTTACGATTACCTCCTCTACGGCCTTCGACCATAAATGGATCCCCGGGCGGAACATCTATGACAATATAGGCCTCATCGTGGATCAGATTTTTACTAATTACCTGTCACGGCCCAATGTAAAGCAGCCCATCCTAACCCAATATTGTGATGGAAATAAGGTCCAGTGCCCCAACTGGATGACTCAATGGGGCTCCAAGACCCTCGGGGACCAGGGGCGTACGCCCATTGAGATCCTGCGCCATTTTTATGGCAGCTCCATCTTTATTAATTCTGCAACGGAGGTATCCGGCGTTCCCGTCTCCTGGCCCGGTACGAATTTAACCACCGGTTCTTCCGGCCAAAATGTACGGATGATACAGGAACAGTTAAACCGTATCTCTGATACCTATACTGCCATACCGAAGGTTGCCGTGAATGGACAATATAACCAACAGACTGCTGATGCAGTGAGGGCCTTCCAGCAGACCTTTGACCTGCCGGCCAATGGAATTGTGGATCTGGCTACCTGGTATAAGATTTCTGCGATTTATGTCGCCGTATC
This sequence comes from Clostridiales bacterium, assembly GCA_012839295.1. Classification (GTDB taxonomy): domain Bacteria; phylum Bacillota; class Clostridia; order Lachnospirales; family Lachnospiraceae; genus Mobilitalea. The sequence continues at coordinate 41,555 of DUNO01000041.1, read as the reverse complement.
CAGGATCGCGGAGGGTTAATGATAATTCCCCTGGAAAGACACGCCAGCCGTTCTGTATGCATAATCGTACATAAAGGTACGCTTCTGTCATACAAAACGGCCGGTATATCTTACCAGGGGAATTGATATGGCTCCCGGTGATCCAGGGTATCAAATTCATATCCCATCTGGCGGAGCATTTTTATGATGTCGGGGAGCAGCCTTACCATTAAACCATTGGCGCCGGAGTCGTGCAGTAGGATGATGGGCTGGTTCTGGCGCTTGATATCCTTTTTGATATTGCGCAGGATTGTGTATGCGGAGGGCTTTCCATTAGAGTCCTTGGAATCTACTGTCCAGTCATAGCAGGTAAAGCCCCTGCGCTCCATCTCTTCAATCAGGGCATCCTTGATGTTCTTGCTGTAGCGGTTATTGCTTCCCCAGGGAAAGCGGTAAATATTCACCCTCTTGCCTGTAACATCATAGATCCTGTCATACACCAGATTAAAATCATCCAGGTACCGTTCAATGGAACAGTAAATCTCATTACATACATGGGAATAGGTATGTATGCCGATCGTATGCCCCTCATTTGCCATCCGGATCAGGCATCCTTCATGCTTCCTGTCAATCTCGCTTCCGATCAGGAAAAAGGTTGCCGTCGCATCATATTCCTGCAGGATATCCAAGACCCGGTAAGTATTGTCGCTGGGACCGTCATCAAAGGTCAGATAGGCAATCTTCTTCTCTTTATCGACTGCCTTTGGCATTACATATTCCGTATATAGGTCCGGGAACATTTTTGTATAATCCGGCATTTTATCTGCCGCCGTCTGGCTGCTGTCTCCCGCTTTTCTGGCCTGCTCATTCTCCGCAAGCACAAGCTCTTCTATATTTTTATATTTCTTCCAGGACGCTTCCACCGGCTGTGCACCGGAGGGCTGGGAGGCTTTGTGTTCAACTCTGTGAGTAATAATGACTGCACTCATGATGCATATGAAAATGGCCATGCCAAAGCATAATTTTGATTTCAAGGTAGAATCCTGCTTCAAGTGTTTATTACATATCTTATGCTTAGCTCTCCACAGTCATTCTCTTTACTTCATTTAATCCTTTCTGAACTGCCGGAATTAAAAGGATGACAACAGTGAGGACGGCTTCCGGGAGGATGTAGGTTGCGTTATAAGCTACTGAATAAACAACCGGATTCTGTGAACCTGCATATACGGAGAAGAAAATCAATCCGGAAAGCACATGGCACAGATATCTTCCAAATACACCAAAGGCATAGCCTTTCACCAAACCAAGCTTTGACTTGGCAAATAGGCCGGACAGACCCAGGCATCCAAAGGCGATCGGATAATCAAGAAGCAATTGCACCGGATGCACTACATAGGGTTCCAGCATTAAATCCAGAAATCCATATGCCACGCCGGTAAGGAAGCCTACCTTGGGACCATAGAGGTATCCGATCAGGCAGATAAAGAACATCCGGAACAAGGTAATCGATCCACCAAAAGGTAATTGAACGATGGTATACAAGGATGTCACTACAGCAAGCGTTATAGCTACCGCAGAAAACGCCAGCTGCTTTGCATTCAGCTTCTTATTCCTTGTGCCAGTGATCGCCAGCATGGCAACAAAGAGCAGAATAATTACAACAACTAAGGCAATATTGCCCGCCGCCGTAGGGTAATAGCTGATGTCACCACCCTCGTCCACAGTTGCCACTAAAAAATCAAATACTTTTTGAAACATAAAAAAATCCTCCTTTTCATTGCATAGGAGGGGCCACTTGATTGCTTCCTTCCGCCGGTATTACCCGGATCAAGTAGTAAGGGTCAGTGTGAAAGTTCCACACCTCTCAGCCTCGGCTCCCCTAGCATAGTATGAGATGAATCAGCAAGCTGTTCACCTGTCATATATAATTTTCTTTGCATGCCTATGATAGCTGATTCCTGGCTGGCTGTCAATCCTTTATTTCATATAACCTTAGTTTCCACGTGTGACAGCTTCAATAAAATCCCAGGCTTACCTGATTCTATGTCCCGCTTGTCATGGGTTGGGAACAAGAATATGGTAAGCCTGGGATTCCAGCACTTTCGTTTTCTATTATGGTACAAGCATAATTTTCATTGAATTCCGGGATTCAGCCTCTTTGAACCCTGCTGCCCAGTCCTCCAGCGGGAACTTATGGGAAATCAATCCCTCCGTTTTGATTGCTCCGTTTTTGATCCCATGGATCACAGATTCATAGGTCAGGCCCGATAAGTGTGATCCTATAATATTTAATTCCTTTCCATCTCCAATGATATTCCAGTCTGCCGTTACTTCTTCCGCAAAAACTCCCATCTGGACGTATCTGCCGCAGTTTTTCAGGGAATCCATCCCTTGTGTGACGCTGCGGGGGCTTCCCGATGCCTCAATATAAACGTCACAGCCAAGGCCTCCGGTCAGCTTGCGTATTTCTTCTGCAACATTGCATTTTGTCCCGTTCAGCACCGCATCTGCACCGTATTTCTTTCCCATTTCCAAGCGACTTTCAAGTATGTCGATACCAATAATCAACTTTGGAAGGTGGAGGGCTGCAATATTAACCATGGAAGTGCCGATTGCTCCAAGTCCTGCGATTACCACAACATCACTATGCTGTATCATCGCCTTTTCCACCGCATGCATGCCACAGGCAATAGGCTCAATTAAAACGGCCTGCTCCGCGGTAAATTCTCCCGGCACCTTATGGTTGATACAATTTTTCCCCAGCTTAACGTACTGCGAAAAACCACCATTAGCATACTGCTTAAACCCAAACACGGCCGAACGTGTACACATCCAGTAAATGCCCCTTTTGCAGAATTCACACTCATTGCAGGGAACAATCTGCTCCGATACCAGCAAATCTCCTATGCTATAGTCCCCCGCACCTTCCCCCAATTCCACAACTTCCCCATAAAACTCATGTCCTCCAATACAGGGAGCCTCTATGTATCTGCTTTCCTCTGATGTGCCCCAAATGCGGATACCTCCATGATACGCCTTCACATCGCCCGCACAAATACCACAGCCCTTTACCTTTAGGACAATCTCCCCCGGTCCAGCCTCCGGCTTCGGATAATCCTCATACCTATAATCATACGGTGCATAAGAAACAAGCGCCTTCATCATCTCTGACATAACAATTCTCCTTTTTCGCTTTTTGGCATTAAATCTCCTTTACTCTGTTTTCGCATCAAGGATATCTTTTCCACAGCTCTTTCATATATTTAATGTCCCTTTGTGCAGTTTTTGGATTTAACTCTTCCCTTACAACCACAATATCCGGTTTATTTCTATTCATCCATTGTATAATCTCCCGATAACGGATTACGCCTTCCCCAAGACAAACCGGGCAGTATTCTTTCTTTGGGCCTTCTACGAAATCCTTCATATGGATAGCCTCTATCTTATCTCCGAGCAGCTTCAGCCATTCTTTCCAGTATGCCTCCTGGTCGATTCCCGGAAATTCCAGTATATTTGCAGGGTCAAAGATCATTTTCAAATGAACGCTGTTTATTTTTTCAAAAACCTCTGCTGCCGTTTCCAGATCCCCCAGGGGATGGCAGTATACCGGCTCAATAGCCATATCAACATTGAGACGCTCTGCTTCTTCCACAAGCCGGGCAATACTATCCATCATATAGGGATACCAGATTTTCTTCTCTGCAAAACCTAACCGCAGATGTGCCGTCTCCGTCCCCACAATAGATGCCCCCAGGATCTTATTCCATTCCAGGCATTTTTTGAAGGTTTCAACCGCTGCACTGCGTACCTCTTCCTCCGGATTTCCCAAATCCATATAACAGCCCAAAATATGGATCCTGATTCCTTCCTTTTCAAAATTCCAGCGGATTCTCTCTATTAATTCCGGTGTAACTTCACCATAAGAATTTATTTCTAAAAATGCTTTTGGCAGTACAAGCTGAGCCGCCTCAATCCCCTCGGATTTCAATAAGCCCGCAAGCCTATCCACCGGTTGTTTCCCATAATCATGTGTTCTCGCTGCTACCAGCATACCAATCTCCTATTTCATCCTTTCAATCCTGAGGTAGAAATCCCTTCTACAAGATATTTCTGTAAGAATATAAAAATCAACACAGCAGGCAGCACAGAAAGTGATGCCATGGCAAACATTGCCCCATAATCGGAAGAGGATCCCGGATCACTAAACAGCTTCAAAGCAAGGCTGACCGGATACCTCATTGATTCGTTAACATAGAGTAAGGCGGAAAGAAAGTCATCCCATCTCCACATAAAAGAGAAAATACCGCCTGTAATCATGGCCGGTGCAATTAGCGGCATGATTATTTTAGTGAAAATCCTATAATAAGAGCATCCGTCAATCTTGGCAGCTTCGTCCAGCTCGACGGGAAGCCCATTGATGAAATTCATTATCAAATAGACAAAAAATCCCTGAACCGCAAAATAATATGGTACAATCAGCGGTAAATAAGATCCTACCCAGCCAAGCTTCTGATACCATAAATACTGCGGTATCATCAATACCTGTGCCGGCAGCATCATAGTAGCCAGCATGGACACAAACAAGAATTTGCGGCCCTTAAACTTGAACCTTGCCATTCCGTATGCTACAAGAGCTGAAGAAATGACTGTCCCAATGGTTGCAATAATGGAAATAAATAAAGAATTCATAAAAAAGGTTCCAAAGGTCACCTTACCAAAGCCCCTCCATCCATTGATATAATTTTGAAAGGTGATTTGCTCCGGTATCAGTTGATTTGCCGTCGTAAAAATTGTCTTTGTATCCTTTAGGGAACTCATAACCATCCAAAGTAACGGATAAATCATAATAAGCCCGATTCCGCAGACAATCACATGGTAAATAATACGGCCTGCCATTTTTCTTCCTTTCACGCTATACTCCCCCTTCATATACCCAGAATTTCTTTGTTCCAAAGATCAACAGTGTCATCAGACCGACAATCCCCAGCATGACCCAGGCAAGGGCAGCGCCGTAGCCTGTATTGGAATATTCAAAAGACTGCTGGTACATGTATACCGTATAAAATAAGGTTGAATTCATCGGTTTCCCCTGGGTAATAATATAGCATTGGGTAAAGGCTAAAAATCCATTAATCATCTGCATAACCAGGTTAAAAAAAATAGTCGGGGTTAACAGCGGCAGCGTAATATGAAAAAACTGCTTTACTTTACCTGCCCCATCCACGGTTGATGCTTCATAAAGAGTTGATGGAATCTGTTTTAAGGATGATAGGAAAATCAGCATGGAGGATCCGAACTGCCATACGGCTAGAATGATTAATGTCCAAATTGCCGTACGTGTATCTCCCAGCCATGAAAACTCTGATGGCAGACCCATGGCACCCAACAACTTATTAATGACACCATCTATAGCAAACATCCTTTTCCAGAGGATGGATACCGCTACGGAACCGCCAATAATGGATGGAAGATAATAGGCGGCCCGGTATAATCCCGTTGCTTTTGTTGTTTTGAAAAGTATTAAAGCAACGATTAGGGCAAATACCAACCGCAGCGGAACCGAAACAAGTGCGAAGTATAAGGTCACTCCTATGGTTTTATAAAAGGTTTCGTCCTGGAACATCTTGATATAATTCTTAAGTCCGGCAAAAACCGGCGGTGAGAGAATATTATAATCACAAAAGGAGTAGTAGAGCGAAATCCCCATCGGTACAAGCAAAAACATAAAGAAGCCTATAATAAACGGCAGTGAAAATACCAGGCCTGCTATGCTTTCCCTATTTAAAAAATGAATTAGATTAAATTTATTATTTCTCATTAACTATCTTCTTCCTTCATATAGTGTAATCCGAGTGCCAAAAGTCTCCTGAATACTACAGCGATAAAGATATTCGAATACTGATTCATCCGGATCCATATCAATTGACTTCTGACACTCGAATCATTGTGCTTATCAATTAGTCGGCCAGCATTTCATTGCCCTTCTGAAATAATTGTGCCGCTGCGTCCTCTGCTGTTATTTGCTTATAGCATACCATCTCAACCAGCTGGTCTACCAGCTTGGAAACCTCTGCGGAACCTTCCGGGGCTGGAGGATTAATTACTGAACTGGTCGGAGTTACAACATTATTGATATAAGCGACAGCCTTTAATTGGTTTTGATCCATCTGATCCTTAATTGCTTCCGCTACCTTTGCGGATGCCGGAACACCTCTTTCTCCCTTTAAGATCTTGTTGGCATCCACATCATTTGTCCAGTAACTGATGAATTTTGCCGCAGCTTCCGGGTTTTTACTGTCAACTGTCACCGAAAAAAACATACCAGGCTTCAGATAATTCGCAGCCTTCTGGTCGTCAGCCGGCCATGTCGTCATTGCAATTTCTGTACCCTCTGGAGCAGCATTCTGTAACGACGCCAATGCGTTGGAATAAGAGAATGCGCACCAGCTCATTGTTGCGGGGCTGGAACCATAAACTAACGGCATCTGTTCCGGGGTTCCGATCGTTCTTTCCGTATAGATGCTTGGATCACACATCCAGCCTTCTGAAATTCCTTTTTCATAGACCTCAAAAAACTTCTGCAGCTGTTCCTGCGTGGCTCCAAGCTTTCCTTTTTCATAAAGAATGGATCCTAAGGACCTCATGGTATATTCAATGAATATATCACCATCTCCGTATGCGGCACCTGTCTTATATCCTGTCTTTTCATAGATTTCCTTGCATAAGGCCATAAATTCATCCAGCGACAGATTATCCTTCACGGTAATACCATTCTGGTCAAGTAAGGTCTTATTGTACATTAAAGCAGGAGCATTCACCCCGATTGGAATGGCATAAAGCCCGCCATTTACTTTGCCGGAATTTAAAATATTTTCATCAATTCCAGTTACATCCAATGTTCCGTTGTCAATATAGGGTATTAAATCAACGAGCAGATTATTGCTTACATATTGCTCAAGGTATTTGTAGTCCATTTGGACAACATCAGGAAGAGTGTGCCCTGCTGATGCGGTGGATAATTTATTCCAGTAATCAGCCCATTCCGCAAACTGTCCGTCAAAGGTTACCCCAGGGTTATTCTGGGTATATAGGTCCAATACCTGCTGTGTCCTCTCATTTCTTGTCTGATTCCCCCACCATGAGACCGTTAACCCTGCATTGTCCGCCGCATTTGTCTGGTCAGCGCTGCTGGTTACTTCCGTTTTAGTTTCCGTTTTTGTTTCTGTTTTACTTCCTGCTCCAGTATCTGAAGTAGTAGATGTTCCCTTATTCGCGCAGCCTGCCAGTAGCATGACAGTTAAAAATACTGCTAACGAGAGGGAGATGATTCTCTTTCCCATTTCTTAATCCTCCTTGAAATTTTTGTGTTACTTCACCAGATACCCACATTATATCTTCTGAAATTGTACAAGTATACACAAAAAACCGAGGCTTAAATTAAAAAAACCGATAAATAGCCTCAGGCCTCTTGCATATATTTTTCTAAAATTTATAATAGATTTAAAAGGTCAGGTAATTGCTCCAGGAGGTAATCTATGTCCCATAAACATAAAAATGATAAAAATTTATTCTTTCAGTCCTATAGAAAAATCAGATCCGTTTATGTGAATGCTTCCCTTTACCAGAAAATAATCACTATGGTCCTAGTTATTTTATGTGTAAACTTTTCCGCCAGTATTATCGCATTAAGTGTTATTACCCGTTCCAACAGCAAGCTCCTATATGAAGCAATCTCAAATACATTATTGACAGGAACAAAATCCATATCTGAGAAATTACATAATATTGAAGAAATGACAGACATCATCATTGCCGACAGCAGAATACAGACCAATCTGACTATTGCCGCAGAGCATGTGGACAACAGCAAAAGGAGCGCTGCCTTCCGGACACTCTCTTTTCTCGTTCCGGAATATTACACCAACTATAAATCAAACAACATCAGATACATTAATTTGTATAATGATTCTTATATTTCTTACAGTAATATTGCACTCAGTAAGAAAACCCCGGAGCAGATCCACAACGGGCTATTGCTGGAGGCCTCTGAAAAATCAGGGTATCCTGTCTGGTCGGATGCTTACTGCAATGAATATGGCCTGTTCCTGGTCAGAGATATCCGCAAGGCAGAAAAGATGGCATTAAATAAAATAGGTACCATCGTAGTGAATATCGATTTGGATGCTGTCGTTAATACTGCCATGGATACAACTATGTTTTCAGAACCGGCACAATTTATTATTGCAAATGATAGCGGGGAGATCTATCACTCCAAAGCACTTGATGACAATATAGTCTCCCAGGCATACCAAAGGGTGGACCGTAACTATGGTATCCTCCGGCTAAATAACAGGCAATATTTCTATGTACATGAAACAATTCCTGATTTCACCTGGGATTTCATCTGTCTCGTATCATATCAGAATATATACAACACACAATTTTTAACGTTTTTTTCTGCCATCTGCATTAATATGGCCGCAGTCCTTCTTATTTTTCTGATCGCGAAGGCCATGATTAATTCGATTACTGTTCATTTCAGCAGACTGGCAAATAAAATGGAAGCCTTCGGAAAAAGCAAAACCTTTGTGAAGGATACCTCTTATGACTACTCGGAACGAAAGGATGAAATTGGGGAATTACATAGAAATTTTGACCTTATGGCAACACAGCACCAGGAACTGGTGGAAAAATTCTTCTTCCAGGAGATCCTATACCGGGATGCTAAAATAAAGGCCCTGGAAAACCAGGTGAATCCACATTTTCTATACAATACCCTGGAATCGATTAATTGGAGGGCAAAAGCACTGGGAGAGAAGGACATTTCTATTATGATTGAATCCCTGGGCTCCCTGCTGAGAACCACGTTAAGTCAGAAGGAAAATAATATATCTTCAACTCTGGAACAGGAAATTTCTATTGTTAAAAATTATATGGATATTATCCGAATCCGTTTTGATGACCGTATCTGTTTTCATACTTCCATTGATGCCCGCCTGAATACCTTATTATTACCGCGGCTTTCCCTTCAGCCCTTGGTTGAAAACGCTGTCAATTATGCAATGGAAGTAATCACCGAAACCTGCCTGATTGAAATAACCGCTTATGCTGACAATGCTTTAGCGATTATCCAAATCAAAAATAATGGCTCCCAGTTTGAAGATGACCTGCTGCTGAAATTAGAAAACCACCAGATTACACCCCGTGGCAATGGGATTGGAATATTAAATATCCAAAAACGGATCCAATTAAGCTATGGAGAAGGATATGGGCTGCAATTTTTCAACCCGGATGAAGATCATGCGGTTGCCCAGATCCAAATTCCCTATAAGGAGAACCACCGCTCATGAAATTATTGATTGCTGATGATGAAAAAATAATACGGGAAACTATTTCCTCCATAATTGACTTAGCTTCCCTGGACATCCAACTTATCGGTACCGCCTCGAATGGTATCGAGGCTTATAATATTATTCTGGATGAATATCCTGATATAGTTTTAACAGATATCAAAATGCCCGGCCTTACCGGCCTTGAGCTGATAGACCGTATTAAAAGGATTAATCAGGACACCGAATTTATTATTCTGTCCGGATATGATGAATTTAAGTATGCCCAGGAAGCGATGCGTTATGGCGTTAAGAACTATCTGTTGAAACCCTGTAATGAGCTTCAGATTATGGAATGCTTGCAGGATACGGTCAACAGTCTTGTCAAAAAAAGAAGTTCCAGGCAGGGTACTCCTGACAATACCCTGATCCGTTATTTTGAAAGCAATATTATCCTAACGATTATTAGTGCGGGGATTTTTGTCGATAAGGCCTCCCTTCATGCCTTTGATTTTTCCAACATCTATGACCCTTACCATATTTATCTGGATTTTTACAGCGAACCATATGAATTATGCTTTTTGTACTTTGTAGAACAACGGTCGCTATCCGCAGTCACCAATAAAATCATGGCCTTCCACCGCTCCCAATACTCTGGAACTGTATTTAATATTATTTATGTAAATAATACCTTACTATTTTTCTATAAATCCCCCGGTATGGATACGGCAGACCTTGACAATTTTATGAACGGTCTTTGTCCCCAAAACCACACGGTTTCTTTTCAGTATGAACGCAAAGAGTTTAATAATTTAGAGCTGCTGCTCAATACAGTTCTTGCTAAAATCAAGAGATATGAAATGGTTTACTATTCCGTTGACGGAAATAATTTTATTCATATCTGTAATTTTAAAAATATCCTGCAGGAATTTGACCAGTGTATTTTGCAGCTAAAAAGCCCGGATCCCGGAACCGTCAGAAATGCATTAAGCTATTTTAAGCAGCTGGTGGAGCCAATTACAGACTTAAATTTATTAAAACAGATTGTTTCTTCTTCCATCATGCAGTTAGCAGCATTTTATACACCCGCTACAATGATGTCAGCCTCGGATAAATTATACCAGTTAAACCAAATAACAAATTGCAGGAAATTGTCGAAAGCCTTAAGCAGGCATTTAGAAGAAATAATTGAAGAACATTTAAGTAATTCGACCGCACTGAAATTGAGCGAGCAGGTAAAAAAAATTGTAGCGGAGCATCTTGAAGATCCGAATTTATCCTTAAAATGGATTGCTGAAAATTATTTGTATATGAATGTTGATTATCTCAGCAAGAAATTTTTAAGTGAAACAGGTGATAAGTTTTCGGGTTATCTTACCCACCAGAGGATCAAGCGCAGCAAGTTATTATTAAAACAGTATAATAGCGTTGATAAAATCAAAATGATTGCCGAGTTGGTCGGATGCGGAAATAACCCCCAATATTTTAGCCACATATTTAAAAAAGAAACTGGAATGTCTCCCAGTTGCTATATAAAATCCATCCAGGAGGAATAAACATGACAAATGAATTTCTACTTCCAAAAATTAATTTAGTGATTGACAAGCTGCTTCATTTAGGAGGAGCCGACTATGAAAATGATAAGCTGCAATCATTGGAAGAAATATTAAAAACAGGTAACTGCAGCAGGGATTTCGGGATCGAGGAATGGGACTGGCCCCAAGGCGTAGGTTTATATGGTATCTATAAGCTCCAGGAATATTATGGTGATGACCGGTATATGGATTTCTTTACAGAGTGGTTCCGAAGAAATTTGGAAACCGGACTACCTTCAAGAAATATCAACACCACCGCCCCCTATCTTACACTAATAAGTATTTTAGATAAAATGCCGGAAATGGAGAAGTATGAAGCCCTCTGTATCAGTCAGGCGGATTGGCTTGTTAACGGATTGCCTAAGACATTCGAAAACGGATTCCAGCATGTCACTACCGGGATCGGTGACAGGAACGCCGTTATCCTGAATAACTCCCAGCTATGGCTGGATACTGTTTTTATGACTGTCCTCTTTCTATATAAAATGGCTGCCAGGTATCATAATAGGGTATGGCAGCAAACTGCAGAATATCAAACTCTTCTTCATATAAAATATCTATGTGACAGGCATACCGGCTTATTCTATCATGGATGGAGCTTTGACCGAAAGGATAACTTTGGAGGGATTTTCTGGTGCAGAGGTAATTCATGGTTTACATTAAGTTCAATTGAATTGATATTAGCCAACAACGAAATGCCCGAAAGCCTGAAAGAATATATTCTGAGTACCTTCAAAACCCAGATTGGTTCTCTTGGACAGTTACAACGCGATTCCGGCCTATGGACTACTGTTTTAGATGACGATACCTCATACGAGGAAGCCTCAGGATCGGCCGCCATTACAGCTGGCATCCTAAATGCCATAAAGCATGGCTATCTGGACACCTCCTACCAGCCTATGGCCGAGAGAGCACTTTCTGGCCTGGTGCAAAGCATAGCAGATGACGGTACTGTCCAGAAGGTGTCGGCAGGTACTGCCATGGGCATGGATGCCAACCACTATAAAGGAATCCAAATTAAACCCATGGCCTACGGACAGGCACTCACCCTGATTGCCCTGGTGGAAGCTTTGCATAGATAATAATTCTCCTTTCTTTCAGCCCTGCCATCTAATTGACAATCTCTTTTTATATAACTTATGGTAAAGAAGGAAAGGACAGGTGATTCTTTGAAACCATACCTACATAAGATTTCAGCATTCCTATGCATCCTGCTGATAATATCCCTGCTTCCGGCCGGGGAGCTGGGGAATACCGTACATGCCGCCAGCACTGCTGCCAAGGGCAAGGATAAGAAGATTGTAGCAATTGATGCAGGCCATCAGCTAAAGGGCAACTACAAGACGGAGCCCATAGGTCCTGGGGCGACAGTCTATAAAGCCAAGGTCAGTTCCGGCACACAGGGCGTCTATACCAAGGTCCCAGAATACAAATTGACCCTGGCCGTAGCCAAAAAGGTAAAAAAGGAGCTGATTAACCGTGGCTACGAGGTAGTCATGATCCGGGAAAAGCATAATGTTAATTTAAGCAACAAGGAGAGGGCAGAAATCGCCAATAAAAGCGGTGCGGACATCTTTATCCGTATCCATGCCGACGGATCTACCAATTCTTCGGTCAGCGGGGCAAGCACCCTCTACCCCTCCAAGAAAAACCCCTATGTCCCAGAGTTAAGCAAAAGCAGCTATAGCCTCTCCAAAAACATCGTCGATTCTCTGTGCAAAAGCACCAAAGCCAAAAACCGTGGCGCCATAGCCAGAGACGACATGAGCGGGATCAACTGGAGCACCATCCCCGTCACCATCATCGAGATGGGCTACATGACCAACATAAAAGAAGATAAGCTTATGAAGACCGCCGCATACCAGACGAAATTAGCCAAAGGGATCTGCGATGGGATTGATGCATATTTTTTAGAGAAATAAATACTAGCACGCTCATCACCAAAAAGGATGCTGGAACCATAGCCACCGCTACCATTCCAGCATCCTTTTCTAGTTATTCACTATCTTATAATTTTCATCACATAACCCAGGTAGGAACTCCACAACCTAAATCAGTACTACATCATCCCCATCCCAGGTGCCCCTGCAGGCATTGCCGGCTCATTGGACTTAATATTAGCAACCACGGACTCAGTCGTCAATAAGGTAGAGGCAACACTCGTAGCATTCTGAAGGGCACTTCTCGTAACCTTAGCCGGATCCAGAATACCCGCTTTCACCATATCAACATACTCTTCCTTCAGAACATCATAGCCGATACCAGCATTGCTTTCCTTTACCTTGCTGATCACTACGGAGCCCTCTAATCCAGCGTTATAAACGATGCTGTATAAAGGAGATTCCAATGCCTTTAAGATAATATTAGCGCCGGTCTTCTCATCGCCATGTAAAGTCTCAGCCAGCTTAATAACTTCCTTGGAAGCATGGATATATGCAGAACCGCCGCCTGCAACAATACCTTCCTCTACCGCTGCCCTGGTTGCCGCAAGAGCGTCTTCCATACGGAGCTTGTTTTCCTTCATCTCTGTCTCAGTAGCTGCACCAACCCTGATTACGGCTACGCCGCCTGCCAGCTTGGCAAGTCTTTCCTGGAGCTTTTCTTTATCGAATTCAGAGGTAGTCTCTTCAATCTGAGCCTTGATCTGATTGATTCTTGCATCAATTTCAGCCTTCTTACCTTCACCATCAACAATGATGGTATTCTCTTTCTGAACCTTAACGGATTTTGCACGGCCTAACTGCTCTAAGGTTGTTTCCTTGAGGTCAAGTCCTAATTCTTCTGTAATTACAGTACCGCCAGTTAAGATAGCGATATCCTGAAGCATTGCTTTTCTTCTGTCGCCATAGCCAGGAGCCTTCACGGCAACAACGGTAAAGGTACCCCTTAATTTATTCAGAACTAAGGTTGTAAGGGCTTCGCCTTCTACATCCTCAGCAATAATCAACAGCCTTGCACCTGTCTGAACGATCTGTTCCAATATAGGAAGGATTTCCTGAATATTAGAAATCTTCTTATCTGTGATTAAGATATATGGATTGTCAAGATTTGCTTCCATCTTATCCATATCGGTGCACATATAAGCGGAGATATAACCGCGGTCAAACTGCATACCTTCAACAAGCTCAAGCTCTGTCTTCATGGTCTTGGATTCTTCAATGGTAATAACGCCATCATTGGATACCTTCTCCATTGCATCTGCAACTAACTGTCCAACCTCGTCATCACCAGCAGAAATTGCAGCTACTCTTGCAATCTGCTCCTTACCTGTTAATTTGGAGCTCATCTTTAATATGGAGTCTACAGCAACCTCTGTTGCCTTCTTCATACCTTTTCTTAAAATAATCGGGTTAGCACCTGCTGCCAGGTTCTTGATACCTTCAGAAATCATCGCCTGGGCAAGAACCGTAGCTGTTGTAGTACCGTCACCGGCAACGTCATTTGTCTTGGTGGCAACTTCTTTTACGAGCTGTGCACCCATATTTTCAAATGCATCCTCTAATTCAATTTCCTTCGCGATGGTAACACCGTCGTTTGTGATTAACGGAGCTCCGAAGGATTTATCCAGTACAACGTTTCTTCCCTTGGGTCCCAGGGTTACTTTTACTGTATTTGCTAATTTATTAACGCCAACTTCCAGGGCTGCCCTAGCCTCTGCACCATACTTAATTTCCTTTGCCATAGCTTTATCTCTCCTTTTAATTAGTCTTCTACAACTGCAACAATATCATTTTGCTTTACGATAATGAATTCTTCATCCTCAAGCTTAACTTCAGTTCCTGCATACTTGGAATAAATAACCTTATCGCCAACCTTTACCTGCATCACAACTTCCTTGCCATCAACGATCCCTCCCGGGCCAACGGCAACTACTTCTGCCTGCTGTGGCTTTTCTTTCGCCTGACCAGGTAATACGATGCCTGATTTTGTTGTTTCTTCAGCGACTAATTGTTTTAAAACTACCTTATCTCCTAATGGTACAAGTTTCATTTCATATTCCTCCTTCAATATTGTTGTTCTGGATTATTAGCACTCCATTGGATTGAGTGCTAATCACTGATTTATATATTAGTAAATTTGCTTTTAGATTGCAACCTTATTTCTTCTACTATTCCAGCGGAAATTTATTGTTTTTTAATCCAATCTCCCGATTACTCTCTTTTTCTCATTTTTTCTCTTTTTTCATTAAAATCATCATGGTTTTTATTAATATAACCATAATTTTTGAACCAGCGGACAACTGCATAATGCAAAAAGTTATTACCATCCAGGTAATAACTTTCCAAGCTCCAAATCTAGTATATTCCGCGACGGGAATTATATACCACCTATATGATGCTTCTCCCGACAAAAGTCTTTCTATAACTAGCGCGGTGAATGCGAGTGCATCTATATGCACTTGCATTCGCCTCATAACCTAAATCCTGCCCACTGACGCCCGAGTCATATGATGCTGTTTGTCTTTTGCATCGCCCTCGGCAAAGCATCCTTAGCGTTCTTCCAGGGTTCATCCGCATAGCGGTAATCAAATTTGTTAATAAACCATTCCAAATCATCCCTGACGCGCTTCATGTTCTCAAGGTATACCCGGTTTAATTCGGTAAGAAAACGGTTCAGCTCTTCCCCTGACAGATGTCCGGCCGCCGCTGAAAACAATTTCCTATAATGACCTGTACAAAAGCCCTTGGTATTGCTGAATTTCTCCCGAAAAGCCCCATCCGTGTGATATAAATGGAATATGGTTGCGATATACCTTTGATAGGATCTGTCAATCTTATCACAGACAAAGCAGGTAGCCTCCACTCCGTCCAGGTAGCTGACAACCTGCGGTACCTCCGCTTTCCTTTTAAACAGGGCAGGAGAGGAATATTTAATGCCTCCGCTTGTACGCTTTTCAATTTCCTTCATAAGCTTGTCCATATGGCTTTCCAAAATCAAAGCCAGCCCCAAGCGGTTCTGGTTTTGGTACAACTGGCCTAAATGCTTTTCACAAAATCCAAGGCTGGAGGTGGCTTCCCTTATGTCGTCATCCATATAGCTTGGACCCATAGTAAACTCTATTGCATTTTCTTCAAGCTCCTTATACATCATACAGATGGGACATTCACAGTCAGCCTCAAAGGCCTCCTTCACTGGAATTGTATATATCTTTTCTTTCAAGCTAAGCCCTGCCTTTATTAATTGTTCTGGTTTTCACGGAGTAATTCCTTGATATCCCTGGCCTTTTCTTTAATACGTTCGTTGGCATTCCTGGAAATCAGGACCCTGGAGATCCAACGGCTGGATTCATCATACTTCCCTGTCCTGCGTGCTAATTCTGCCATAAGCAGGGTGATTGTTATTTCATCCATGCCGCACATAGGAAAGGCTTCCTTGCTGAAGGCTTCATCAAAGCCGTCATATGCCTTTGACAAAAATTCCAGCTCTTCTTTCCCAAAGGCCTCTATCTGCTGCTTATAATCCGGCAGCTCCTTCGGAAGGCTCTCCGCCTTGCCCCTGATTACCCATGCCGTTTTCAGGCACGTATAGGCTTTTTCCGAGGTCTTTGCCTTTTTGACAATAGAATTTACCAGTGCAAGCTTATGCCTTGCAATAGCATCATCGTAGCTGAACACATTGCCTGATTCCTTCAAGCCCTTGAAGGATGAAGAAATATTGTTTTTGATTAAGGTTGCCTGTGCTGAGGTTACGTATTTGAAAAAACGGTTCAGGGCGGCAAATCCACAGTTTGGACAAACAACCGCGTCATATTTCAACGGATCCATGCCCTGGTATATAGGCCTTAAATCCGTATCCAGACCCTGCAGCTTTACTTTACCGGATTTTACGGTCTTTGTTTTAAATTCACTGTCACATACAGGACAGTTAAAGGTTTTCTCAAATATTGCATCTTCTTCTGAAAAAGCATCCTTTTCGGCCTGGACGGCACCTTTTGCCGTTTCTTTTTCTTTTGCTTCATACACGTCCATGTCAGACAAATTGCCAAGGCCAAATGCCTCTAATCCTGAAAATAAGTTAGACAAGATGAATCCTCCATTCCTTTGTTTATTTCTTACCTTTGCTTATCTTTTGCTGTAACACTATTGCGGCTTATATGAACTCTTTAGGGAAACAATCCGGTTAAATACCGGTTTCTCGGGAGTGGAATCCTTCATGTCCAGACAGAAAAAGCCCTGCCTTAAAAACTGGAAGCTGTCCGGCGCCTGGGCACCTGCTATGCTTGGTTCCACATAGCATTCCTTTAATACCGTAATGGAATTCGGATTTAGGTTCAGGCTTCCATCCTCATTATAGACACCCTTCGCTTCATCCACAATGTTTTCATATAAACGCGTTTCTACCTTGAGGGCAGTTTTTGCCGCTACCCAATGGATGGTTCCCTTCACCTTGCGTCCGTCGTTGCTGTTCCCGCCCTTTGTCTCCGGGTCATAGGTACAATGTACTTCCGTAACCCTGCCATTTTCATCTATAATGTAAGAATCGCATTTTACGAAATAAGCATTCATTAATCTCACTTCGTTGCCGGGGAACAGACGGAAATATTTCTTGGGAGGGCAGGCCATAAAGTCTTCCCGTTCAATATAAAGCTCCCTGCCAAAGGGTACCGTCCTAGTTCCCATGGCCGGATTTTCCTGATTGTTGGGTGCTTCCAGATATTCAACCTGGTCTTCGGGATAATTCGTGATTACTAATTTTACCGGATCAAGGACTGCCATGATACGCGGCCTCTTCAGCTTCAGATCCTCACGGATGCAGTATTCAAGCATCGCATAATCTACGGAGCTCTGGCTCTTGGACACGCCGCACAGCTCCATAAACATCTGGATTGCCTCCGGTGTAAAGCCCCTTCTTCGGAGCGCACTGATGGATACCAGCCTGGGATCATCCCAGCCGTCAACAATGCCTTCCTCCACCAATCTTTTGATGTATCTTTTTCCGGTGATAACATTGGTCAGATACAGCTTTGCAAATTCAATCTGCTTCGGGGGCTGCTCATATTCCAATTCCTTCACCACCCAGTCATATAACGGGCGGTGGTCCTCAAATTCCAGGGTACAGATGGAATGGGTGATGCCTTCAATTGCATCCTCAATCGGATGTGCGAAGTCATACATCGGATAAATACACCATTTATCCCCCGTATTATGGTGGTGGATCCTTGCCACCCGGTAAATTACCGGGTCACGCATATTGATATTAGGAGATGCCATATCTATCTTGGCGCGGAGCACCTTGGAGCCGTCCGGATAGATACCCTCCTTCATCTCTTCAAATAGCTTAAGGTTCTCTTCAATGCTCCTGTCACGGTAGGGGCTGTTCTTTCCCGGCTCCGTTAAGGTGCCGCGGTATTCCCGGATCTCCTCAGCCGTAAGCTCGCAGACAAAGGCTTTCCCCTTCTTAATCAATTTTACTGCGGCTTCATACATTTGGTCAAAGTAATCAGACGCAAAAAATAAACGGTCTTCAAAATCTCCGCCGACCCATTTTACGTCTTCGATGATGGAATCAACAAATTCCGTCTTTTCCTTGGTTGGGTTCGTATCATCAAAGCGAAGATTGAACTTACCGCCGTATTTCTTGGCCAACCCGTAATTTAAAAGGATTGACTTTGCATGCCCGATATGAAGATATCCATTCGGCTCCGGGGGGAATCTGGTAACAATGGATTTTACCTTACCCTCTTCCAGATCCTTATCGATAATCATTTCAATAAAATTTTTGGAAACCTTTTCTGTTGCTTCCAGTTCCCTGACTTCGTTCATTTCTTTGTTTTCCATGAAGTTCCTCCTGGTCATTTATTCTGTGAAGGGATCAAGCTAGCCGCTTGTTATTTTACCCATATTTACGATAATAAACTAATTATTTCCTTATAATAAATAGATATTCTATATAATACCACAGTTCGTGTCAACTTAAAAGTACAAAATGAAAACCGCATGCAGTAAAATTGTCTCATAGCTACACTATTTAGGCCGTTTTATACCCTGAAAAACAGTTAATGACATTTTTCATTATGGCAAAAGAAGAAACATAGGCCACTCCTGCTATATGGCCTATGTTTCTTCCTGTTTTGTCACTTTATTTCTATTAAATTCCAGCATTTTGCATTATAAGAATTTTCTATATTTTAAGCATTTTCCATACATCCCTTAATTCTCTGAATGGTCCTTCCTGAATTTAGCCAAGAGCAGATCCAGCATGCGGCCGTAGCTTTTGACTCCATCCTCCTGGGCATTCGCCTTTAGGTAGGTATCGTTGATATGGTTAGAGATTGTGCTGACTGCCGTATCATCATACTGCTGCCAATAGGTCGAATTTGCCCTGATATCCCTTATGACCCCCTCAGAGTAAAGCTCCCTGACGGAAAAATACAGATCCGGATTTTGTTCATACAATGCATTGCCCGCTATCACTAAAGCAAGCATCGTGCTGCTATAATTTAAGTCCGCATTCCCTGATTCCATACCTGCAAGATATGCGATAAAGTTGGCTTCATCCTCCCGCATAAAGCCCCGGAGATGTGCCAGCTCATGCAGCATTGTGACCGGTATGTTATAATCAGGTATATCAACATTCACATTTGCTTCCGTCGTAAAGGGGAAGAAAATACCTGTAATCTCAGCATAGGACATCAGCCTTGACAGCATTACCGGCTTAGGCGGGGCGTAGGAGCCGCCCAGAATGGGATATTCCTTGGAAAGGCTGGTAAAGGCTTCGTTTGCCAGGGCTGCCGTTTCATAGTAGCTTAAGGACAGCTGGAATACTCCCTCCCCATCCCTGGCCGTAGTCTTGTCACGAAATTCATTTGCCTGCAGGGCAAGGCTCTTTGTCAGTGCGTACAGCTCATCCTCCGGCGATTCCCTGATCTCCAGGTTCGAGTAGGTGCTAAAGGTGGCACGGTAATAATTGATCCCGGCAAGCATTGTGTATAAAAACAGGATAACACTTACAAGGCAGAGAATATTTAACAGACCCTTTAAAAATATCTGCTTACGCTTTTCCCGGAACCGGACCAGCCTTATGATAAAGGCTATAACCCAAATCAGGCATGCAACAGGAAATACAAAGATGATAACCTCCGCAACAGAGAAGGGCACCAGTCCAAATATTGTTGATATGGGCTGTGAAATCCCTTTATATATGTGCTTGGCATAGATGTTTTCTGCAAAATAAAGATTATTCCTTGCCACTAAGGTCAGGGCTATGGAAATAGGAATCAGTATTATTAAGTAAATACGTTTATAAAAGAAAAGCTTCTTCATATAGCTGCCCCCGCAAGTATTCCGTAATAGTTTCCCCTATTCTATAGTACCATTATCCGACATTCCTTGCAACCTTACTCTTCCTTTAATTACAAGGAAAACACAGCCAACATTGCCTTTTTTATGGTGAAAAGGGCAGGTTTTCCTACTGGAAACCTACCCCTTCCCTCCTTCATTTCTTGCTTAAAGAATATCTTTTGTACCCCTGCTTAAATAAGCCGGTACTTAGAATTTAGGTACCACGGCACTGTCATATGTGTCCTCAATATATTTTTTGACAGCATCACTTTGGAGGGCTGCCAAAAGAGCCTTGATGTCCTTCCTTGTTTCATTGCCAGCTTTAACAGCAATGATGTTGCCGTAGGTTTCGGCTGCCTCAGAGTCCTTGCCCTCAAAGGCTATCGCATCCTTCGCTACATTTAATCCGGCCTGGATTGCATAATTTCCATTGATAACGGCCATGTTAACGTCCTGCAAAGAGCGCGCCAGCTGGGCAGCTTCAATTTCGATTATTTCAAGCTTCAAGGGATTTTCCACAATGTCATTCTTTGTTGCGCTCAGGCCCGCATCCTCCCTGAGCTTAATCAGTCCGTTCGCTTCCAGTAAGAGAAGTGCCCTTGCCTCATTGGAGGCATCATTTGGCACCGCGATCTGTGCACCTTCCGTAAGGGCATCAAAGGAGGCCGTCTTTCCAGGATAAACCCCATAGGGCTCATAGTGGATGACACCGGCGGACACTAAATCCGTCTTATTTTCCTCATTAAACTGGTCCAGGTATGGCTTATGCTGGAAATAGTTTGCATCCAGGTCACCGCTGTCCAGCGCCAGGTTTGGCTGTACATAATCCTGGTAAACGATGATTTCGAGCTCATAGCCCTCCGCCTCCAGAACCGGCCTTGCCTGCTCCAGAATTTCCGCATGGGGGGTTGCACTGGCTCCTACCACAATTTTCTTATCCCCCTGATTCTTCGTCCCGCAGCCGGTAAACGTTGCCACGGCTAAGGCTAATACTAATAATACTGCAATAATTTTCTTCATAATGCTCCTCCTTTTCCCGCCATTTATGGCTCGCTTTTTATAAACGTTTATCTGCACGCCTCATCCAGCGTTCACCTACCTCCTGGATTAGCTGTACAATTAAAACCAATATAATGACTGTGACAAACATGATTCCGGTCTGATACCGGTAATACCCGTAACGGATCGCGATGTCACCCAGTCCGCCTCCGCCGACGATGCCTGCCATGGCAGAATAGCTTAAAATCGTCGTAACTGCAATTGCTGCCCCGATAATCAGTGAGGGCATCGCCTCAGGAATCAGCACCTTTAAAATGATATTCATCGGGCTTGCACCCATGCTTTGGGCTGCTTCAATTACACCTTTATCCACTTCCTTAAGGGATGACTCCACCAGCCTGGCAATGTAGGGGGCCGATCCAATGATCAGGGGCGGTATTACCGCAGAAGGCCCCAGGGTCGTACCAATGAGCCATCTGGTAAACGGCATGACCGCAATCAGCAGGATAATAAATGGGACAGACCTGACAAAATTCACGATAGCGCCTAAGGCCTTATTCAAGGCCGGAAACGGTGCAATGCCCTCCTTATCCGTTACGACCAGCAGTACGCCTAAGGGCAGCCCGATCACATAAGCGATCAGTGATGAGACAAAAATCATATATAGGGATTCTAAAATTCCAGTCCCCAGCATCTTAATTACAGCTCCACTAAGCATCGCCCTTCACCTCCTCATAGGTTATCCCATTGACATTAAGATAGTTCATAATACGCTTTCTTCCTGTTTCATCGTTTGGAAGCTGGATTACCATCTGGCCAAATGCCTTCCCGTCAATATCCTTGGTGTCTGCAAACAGGATGTTAACCGGAGTTTTGCACTCCAGGACCATATTGGCAATCACAGGCTCGAAGGAGGTTCTTCCATCAAAGATAATGCGGCATTTATATTCTCCTTCAAAGACATCTATATGGGACTCACCGGAAAATACCAGCTGCTTTGCTATCTTGGATTTTGGCCTTACAAAGACCTCCTCTACCTCTCCCAGCTCCGCGATATGGCTTTGGTCAATGATTGCAACACGGTGGCAGATTTCTTCAATAACGCTCATTTCATGGGTAATGACAATCACTGTGATACCAAGCTTCTGGTTAATCTCCCGAAGCAGGTTGAGGATGGAACGGGTTGTCGTCGGATCGAGTGCACTGGTGGCCTCATCACAGAGCAGCACCTTAGGATTCGTCGCCAATGCCCTGGCAATTGCAACTCGCTGCTTCTGTCCGCCGGACAGCTGGGCCGGATAAGCCTTCGCTTTATCCACCAGGCCAACCACCTCCAAAAGCTCCATCGCCCGTTGCCTTGCCTCCTTCTTTGGGATACCTGCGATTTCCAGGGGGAAGCAGATATTTTGGAGGGCATTCCTTTGCATCAACAGGTTAAACTGCTGGAAGATCATCCCCATGGACTGCCTCGCCCTTAACAAATCCCTCTCAGAAAGGGCTCCCAAATCCGCACCGTCAAAAATCACCGACCCCGAGGTTGGCTTTTCCAAAAAATTAATACAGCGTACCAGGGTACTTTTACCGGCACCACTGAGCCCGATAATTCCGAATATCTCCCCCTGGTTAATCGTTAGGTTAATATTGTCGAGGGCTTTTACTACATTGTTCTTACCTTGAAACACCTTGCCCAGCCCTACAAGCTGGACAATCGGATATCCATTCCCCATGTTTTACCTCCGTTCAGATCCTGTGTTTATTTCTATTATTACATGCTCTAACATTACAGCCTTTCCTGTTACATTTTCTATTATTGCATGTTTTATTATCGCCTTCCCTAAAGCTAATCCGAAAAAAAAGCAGGAGAGCCTTGATAAGCTTCCTGCACCATATTCCATCATTCAAAGGGAGAGTAAGGATTACCTCTCCTTGTGCATCATGAAAACATCACATTCACTTATCATGTAAATATGGAACTTAGGCATGCTGCACATACCACACATATTATTATACATTGCTTTGAATGATGTTCCCATAATTGTTTCCTTCCGTAATTCCTATCCCCGTTTGTTTTCTATAATAACGGACATTTGGCCGTCAGGCCACGGGGTGTCGGATATGAAATACTCTGTATTTCACACTATACTCTAGCACCCGGCCCTTTGTCAATATTTTTTTCCACCGGACTTACTCCTCGCCTATTAAGATCGGTGCCTGAGGGTTGTGGCGGAGGCAATTCTGCTTTATGGATTTATCACTATGGCTGGCATAGCAATAGATACATCCATGCCGGCAGGTATTATAAACGCCAAGATCCGTACTTTGGATGCAGCTGCAGCCCTCCCTCTGGCTCTTATCCGCCTTAGCCTGAACCGGATGCCCGCATATTTTCTCTATAAGCTCCCGGTCAATACAGGCAGCCGGCCCGATACCTGCGTTAGCCAGATCCTTCTTTTCACAGCAAGCCCTTAGCTCTATATTATAGTTTCCTGCAATTGCTACGAGTATTTCTGCCACCTGATCCATCTGCTGCCCGGAAATCGGCCAGATTACATGCTCCTTAGCCTCTTTACTTAATTTTTTGTAGATGTCACAGAAGCTGATATTGCAGGTTCCGGTATATCCCTGCAACTGGCGGCACAGACGTTCAAACTGCTCCGCATGATATTGGACGGTGAGCTGGTCATTTAATATAACCGGATCGTACCGCCACACTACCCGGTCCTTCCCGATCATGCCAGAAAGCTTCTGAAAGGTATCCACAAGCTCCTCCTTATCCCTGATATACCTTTCAATCTCCCTTCCATAAGGGGTCAGGGTAAATTGAAAATAATATTTATATCCCATACCATCTATTTCTGGCAGGTATTTCATCATATTCAGGGGATCCTTGGACCAAAGTACGATACATTCAATATTTACGGGGTTTAATTCGATTCTGCGGATCTGATGATAGTTCATCGGATTTCTGGTCAATACATATCCTTCCTTTAGGCGGTTCATGAACCATTCAGAATAATAGCTTGGGATGTCCGTCCTTCTGGAAGCCGACAAAATCATATTCCCACCTCCTTCAGAAATTAAAAAATCACGGTTAAATCTCTTCAACCGTGTATATTGCCATATCCATATCATATTGTGGTAAGCTATGAATTATAAGGGAATTCATGCCCTTGGATAAAAAAATCGAGGTGACAGGATTTGAACCTGCGGCCTCTACGTCCCTAACGTAGCGCTCTAGCCAAGCTGAGCCACACCTCGATATTCGCTGCCTGCTCTGTATCTCACCTGTCACTCTAAACAGTAACGTGATTTGTTTCAACAGCATAGCTATTATATTATGCAACAGCCCATTTGTCAACAGAAACATTCATATTTTATTTTTTATATTTTTTTGCTTATTGATAATTATTATTGAAGTATCACGTAAACTAAGATAGAATTAAAGAAAGAGGTGATTATGTGCAGATAAATGAATCCACTGAGAACTACCTGGAAATGATACTTATTTTAAAGCAACAAAACGGATTGGTCCGTTCCATCGACATTGTCAATGAATTAGGCTATACGAAGCCCAGTATCAGCGTAGCTATGAAAAAGCTGCGTGAAAACGGATACATTAACGTGGATGAAAACGGATATATTTCCTTGGAAGCACAGGGCTACGAAATCGCTGCCCAAATGTATGACCGGCATCAGACGCTTACCAAACTGTTGATTGCCGCCGGTGTGAATAAGGAAACAGCTGAGAAGGATGCCTGTAAAATAGAGCATGTCATCAGCGATGAAAGCTATCAGTGCCTGAAAAATTATTTTAGTAAAATCGAATCCGGTGCAAAGTAAAGCCCTGAGGGTTACGGCACACCAGTGCAACATCTGCTAAATACCTGAGCCCGGTTCCACGGAAAAGCTTAACCGCCTGGAACCGGCTCAGATATTTCTGCAGCATTCTTTCATCTTTTAGGGAGGCCCACCGCCCCAGCCCCGGACTTCCGGCGGACTTATCCTAACTTCCAGCCAATGGAACGGCTTCTCATATTTACAAAGTCAGCATAGACTCCCTTTTCCTTTATTAATTGTTCATGATTACCGCGTTGTATAATTCTACCCTGGGACAGCACCAGAATCTGGTCTGCATGCCGGACAGTTTTTAAGCGGTGGGCTATCATAATAATCGTCTTGTCCCTGGTAAGCTCTGCAATGGCGTCCTGCAGGTGCTTTTCATTTTCCGGATCCACATTTGCCGTCGCTTCATCCAAAATAATAACCGGTGCGTCCTTTAATATGGCGCGGGCAATGGATATCCTTTGCTTTTCCCCTCCTGATATCGTTGCGCCTGCCTCGCCGATTACTGTCTGGTACCCTTGCGGGAGCTTCTCAATAAATTCATGGCAACAGGCCTTCTTTGCCGCCTCTACCACCTGTTCATGGGTAGCCTCAGGCCTTCCGAATTTGATATTGTTCTCTATGGTATCATGGAACAGGTATACATTTTGGAATACCATACTGATATTGTCCAAAAGGCTATCCAAGGTATAATCCTTTACATCGCGTCCCCCAATGGTAATCCTGCCCCCATCCACATCCCAGAACCGTGAAATCAGGCTGCAGATCGTGGTCTTTCCCCCGCCGGAGGGTCCCACAATAGCCGTCGTGGTTTTTTCCGGTATCGTAAAGCTTACGTCATCAATGATTTTTCTGTCTCCATAAGAGAAGGTAACATGCTCCGCCCGGATATCGTGGCTCTTTGGCTGTATTTTCGCTCCATTTGTATCCATTACCGGCGTCTCAAAGATCTCCCCGATACGGTCCACGGACTGGTCTACGACGCGGAGCAGTGCCGAATACATACCGGCTGATTCTAGCTGCCCATAGACAATAAAGGAGGATATTACCATCAATAATGCGTTAATCAGGCTCATGCTCCCATTCAGGCAGAACACGACGGACAGGGTAACCATAAGAAGCGCAAATAATTTCAGCAGCACCGTTTGCCCGCACATATAGGGTATAAATCTCTTTTCCAGGGAATAGCAGATATTATTTGCTTCATCAATACTGGAATCCACCTTTTTATTCGCCTGCTTTGCCAGGTTGTAGGATTTGACAACGGTAATACCCTGCACATATTCCAAAACCGCATCCACCAGCGCAATATCAGCTATTATTTTCTTAGGTGAAATCTTAAGGGACACCCTTTGCATCTGTTGGTTCATCAGTAAAAATGCCAGGATCCCTGCAATGGCAGTAATTCCAATCCTGATATCAAAGAATAGCAGCAGCACGGAGATCACTACCGTTGTGAGCATCCCCTGCAGATACATTAATATAACACGGGTCGCAATATCCTGCAGGTTTTCACAGGTATTGGTGGTAATGGAGGTAATATGGCCCAGATTGTTGTTATTAAAATATCCCATGGGCATATACTTCATTCTTTCACCGATTTCCACACGCTTCTCTGCGCACATGGTATACCCTGCAATGGTCTGCTGCATGGTAGTGATGTTTCTGGTCAAGGCACAGCCGGCAATGCTGACCACCATAATAGCAAGGCTGGTCCATATGGTAGACGGTGTCATATTACCGGCAATGATTGCCTGCAATACTACTGCGATTGCCATAATCCGCATAGCCTCGAAAATAGAATGCAGTAACGAAAAAATCAGTGAGATGTAAAAACGCTTTTTCTGCTTTCCTGAAAAATCAAAAAACCTTTTAAATATCTTAATCATGCCACTACCTCCCCGGAATCCTTTGCTTCCATATGCGCGTTCCACATATCCCGGTACAACCGGCAGGAACCCAGCAATTGGCTATGGGTACCCTCTGCCTCAATTGTTCCATGATTTACAACTACAATTTTATCAGAATCTGTGATTGTAGAAAGCCTGTGGGCGATAACTAATAAGGTCTTTCCCTGTACCAGCTTTGCCACCGCGCTTTGTATCACAGCCTCATTTTCCGGATCCGTGTAGGCCGTAGCCTCGTCCAGGATTACAATGGGCGCATTTTTCAGCATAGCCCTTGCAATGGCGATCCGCTGCCTCTCCCCTCCCGATAAATGGCCTCCGGCTCCGCCTGCTATGGTTTCATACCCCTTTTCCAGCCGCAGGATAAACTCATGGCATCCGCTTCTCTTCGCTGCCTCTTCTACCTCTTTATCCGTTGCGGACAGATTCCCCATCCGTATGTTATTCCTGACGGTGTCGTTAAACAGATAATTATCCTGGGATACATAGGCAATCATGGAATTTAACTGCTCCAGGGGGATGCTCCTGATGTCTTTTCCTCCTATAAACAGAGTTCCTTCCGGTACCTCCCATAAAGAGGCGATCAGCTTGGCAAGGGTTGACTTTCCGCTTCCGGAGGGCCCGACAAAAGCCGTCACCGAATTTCCCGGGATGGACAGGTTCACGCTTTTTAAAACCTCCTCGGACTTATAGGCGAAGGATAAATTATTCAATTCAATATCATAGTCCTTCAATTGGACAGGCTTTTCCGGGCGGATCAGATCCTCCTCCAGCAATATGGAGGTAATATCGTTTATGACGGTCCTTATTTTTCCCAAATCATCCGAGTAGGACATGGCCGTAATTAAAGGGGTCATAATTCCAAGGGACAGGATCATCGTAAGGATGAAGGTTTCCGCCGTCAGACTCCCCTTCATATAAAAATAGGAGCCAAGGGGCAGGACACCCACTAAGACTGCGGGAAATACCGACATTGCAGCCGCAAAATAAAACTGTGTGCCCCTCATCCAGTTAATTGCCGCATTAGCAGCCTCCTTCGCCGCATCTGAGAACTTCTGGTAGGAAGCCGCACTCTGGTTAAAGGCCTTGATTACTTCAATACCATTAATATACTCCACGGCTGTTGCATTCAGGTGCTTATTGGAATCCACATAGTGCTTGAATTTTACCTCATAGCCCCTCATCATGCCCCCGTAGCAGAAAAGTCCGATAGGCAGCGTGATCAGCGAAACCAAGGCCATCCTCCAATCAACAACAAAGAGATAAACAATAATACAGATCGGCCCAAGGAGATTTGCCGTCATCTCAGGAAGGATATGTGCCAGCGTAGTCTCTATACTATCCACCTTTTCTACAATGATGTTCTTTATAGTTCCTGAGGGCGTATCCATCAGATATCCCATTGGCAGCCTTACCAGCTTTCCTGTGAGCTGCTTCCGCACCTCGGCGATAACCGCAAAGGTTGACCGATGGGATAAGGATGTAGATATCCCGTGAAACAGGTATCTGAATACCCAGAGGACAGCGCATATCAAGATCCAAAGGAAATAATAGCGAGGCTCCTTATTTCCCTGGAGCAGCCCTATAATGATTTTAGTAATTGCGTAATATGGTGCAATACCGCAAAAAACTCCTGCAATAGCGGATAGCACCGATAAAATATAAGTATTCCTATAAGGGGCTGACCATAGTAACAGCCAGTCCAGGGTACCTTTTTTCTTACTCATCCTCTTAAACCTCCCGATTAAATAATATTGCTGGGGCATTCCTGTTTTATTGGTTAGTATTAACTAACCAATAAGCATAAAAAATCACCCCTCGAACAGCTTCATCCAGCCGGCCGTATAAAACAAACGAAGCTTGGTCACATACTCCCTGGCATGTTCGTATGTCATATCATGCTTAAATATCTCAACCATACCATTAAACAGCATGCTTGCCAGGTTGTGGCTAAGCTGCTCGTCAATCTCTACGGATAGGATCCCATTCTCCCTCATCAGATCCAGGAATTGTCCGGTAGCGATCACCTCAACAGCGATGAACTCCTCCAGGTAGAGTTCATATTTTGTTCCTGCTGAACAGCAAAACAGCAATTTGAATTCATCATAGTATTCATACATACAATCCAGCATTACCATCAGAACATCCGCCGGCTCATTTCCTATGCCCTCATACTGTTCCTTAGGATTTTTTTTCGTGTAGCTATCATGGCTTTCCTTATAATAACGGAGTACCTTCTCTGCAGGTCCAGAAACAATGGCCTCAAACAAAGCCTCCTTACCCTTAAAATAGCCATAAAAAGCACCAAGGGTTAGACCCAATTTCTTGCAAAGCTGGCGCAAAGAGGTGTCTTGAAAGCCCTTTTCTAAAAACTCTTTTTTCCCTTCCTCTAAGAACCTTTCCCTTGTAAAAAGCTCCTCCACAGCCTGGAACACCTCCTGTCAGTAATAATAACAAGATGAATCAGCAAGATGGATTCATCTGTCGTAAATAATAATATAGCAGCGATATATATCACTGCTATATTATTATACTCTTATTGAAAAATCAAGCTTTGCTAATGATAAGTTTTCTCAAGGAAGCCTGGAAACAAAAAAGGCACCCCAACGGGTGCATTCCAATTTTATCAGAAACCGTAAATCCTCTGATGATATTCCATTTCAAAAAAGCTGCTGGGCGGAATTGAACCGCTGACCTCTTCATTACCAATGAAGTGCTCTACCATCTGAGCTACAGCAGCAAATATGTGTTGTTGCGCACATACATGTCTGTATATCAACCAAGTGATATCTGTTATGCGGTAAGGTCTATGTCGTTATCGCTGATGCGATGTCTGATTGTTTATATCACTTTGAGTACCTGGTTGAGCTTTGTCTTAATTCTTGTCAGTGCATTATCGATTGTCTTCGGTTCTTTGTTGAGTACCTCTGCAATCTGGACATATTTTAAGTCCTGCATATACAGGTTAAGGACTTGCTTCTCTAGGTCGCTCAGACGCCTTACAAGTTCATATTCTATCATACTCGTGTTCTCTTTGTCAATAACTAATTCTTCTGGATTTGACACATTTTTTTGGTGAATTATGTCAACCAATTCTTCCTTCTCCTCGGCATCACTATTCTCACTGTAGGCAGGTGTATAAAGTGAGATATAGTTGTTTAAAGGTATGTTCTTTTTGCGGTTGGAGGCCTTAATTGCACTGTATATCTGCCTGGAGACACATAGATCCGCAAAATTAAAGAAGGAGCTGTCCTTATCCGGCTGATAGTCGCGGATCGCCTTGTAAAGGCCGATCATTCCCTCCTGGATCAGGTCATCTTTGTCCCCGCCGATGAGAAATAGAGCTTTCGCTTTACTTCTCACCAGATATTTATATTTTTCCATCAGATAATCGATGGCAGGCTGCTCTCCCTGATGAATCCTGCCCACAATCTCCTCATCTGATAAAGCTTCATATTTGATTACGGATTTCATTACATCCTCCACCCTAAACTCCTTATCTAGACCTAATCAGCTTATTCTTTGACGAACGATTTCATATGCCATAACACCCATTGCTACAGAAGCATTTAAAGAATCAATTTGGCCAAACATGGGGATCTTGGCGGTAAAATCACATTTTTCCTTGATCAGCCTTCCGACACCCTCACCCTCGCTTCCAACCACAAGCCCAATTGGCCCCTTCAGGTTCAACCGATACATCAGCTCCCCGCCCATATCCGCACATACGAACCAAAGACCTTTTTCCTTCAGCTCTTCTATCGTAACAGCAAGGTTTGTAACCTTGGCTACCGGCAGATAATTAAGTGCACCAGCGGATACCTTCGCTACCGTTGCCGTAAGACCCACAGCCCTGCGCTTTGGTATGATGACCCCATGTGCCCCGGCCTGATGGGCCGTACGGATGATCGCACCTAAATTATGGGGATCCTCAATGCTGTCCAGCAGAATGATAAATGGGGGCTCCCCCTTTTCCTCGGCGGCTTTTAGGATATCCTCCACCTCTGCGTATTCATAGGCTGCTGCATATGCAATGACTCCCTGATGCTTCCCCGTCTCCGATATCTGGTCCAGCCGCTCTTTCTTAACATAGGTTACAATGCTGTCTGTCTTTTTCGCTTCCCTGACGATGGATTTTACCGGTCCGTCCTGGCATCCATCCAATACGAACAGGCGGTCAATTGTCTTCCCGGACCGGAATGCCTCCATAACCGCATTACGTCCTTCTATTGTAAATTCTTCATATCTCATTCAAACACCAAGCCTTTCCTAAGCTTACACCTGATACATCTCACTGTAATATTTCTGGTAATCACCCTTTGTTATGTGCTCCATCCAGTCCATATGCTTTAAATACCATTCAATGGTCAATTTAATTCCTTTGCTAAAGGGAGTCTCAGGCTTCCAGCCCAGCTGCTCCTTTATTTTATCCGGGGCGATGGCATATCTAAAATCATGCCCCTTCCTGTCTTCCACATACGTAATCAGATCCCGGCTGACCTGCGCCCTTCTCGGATCCTCTGCAGGAAGTATCTCCAGTAAGGTATCAATGATGGTCTGGACAATCTCTATATTTCTCTTTTCATTATGTCCTCCCACATTATAAACCTCTCCCAGCTTCCCCTTCTCCGCCACCATATCAATTGCCTTTGCATGATCCTCCACGTACAGCCAGTCCCTCACATTTTTCCCTGTGCCATATACGGGAAGCTTCTTCCCGCTAAGTGCATTATTGATCATTAAAGGTATTAATTTCTCCGGGAACTGGTAGGGTCCGTAGTTATTGCTGCATCTTGTGATATTTGCAGGAAAATGGAAGGTATCAATATAGGATTTTACAACAAAATCAGCGGAAGCCTTGCTTGCAGAATACGGGCTATGGGGATCAAGGGGGGTGGTTTCATAGAAATACCCTTCCTCATCCTCTAAGGATCCGTATACCTCATCAGTAGAAACCTGGACATATCTTTTGTCCGGTTTAAACCCGTCCTCCGTCTCCCAGGCCTGCTTGGCTGCATTTACCAGGTTCAGGGTTCCCAGCACGTTCGTATTTACAAATACCTCAGGGTTGCGGATGCTGCGGTCCACATGACTTTCCGCCGCAAAATGGATTACCCTGTCAATATCATAGGTCTCAAATATTTTGATTAAGGCTTCTTTGTCACAAATGTCCACTTTCAGGAACTGATAATTTTCCCTGCGCTCCACATCCTTCAGGTTTTCAAGGTTTCCAGCATAAGTAAGTGCATCCAGATTGATTACCTTGATATCATCCTGGTATTTCTTAAAAAGATACAAAATGAAATTAGAACCAATAAAACCTGCTCCTCCTGTAACTAAATATGTCTTCATCAAATTTCCTCCCCTGCTTAAAGCTCCTTCATATATTCCTTAAACGCTTCCTTCCAGTCCTTCATCACATAACCATGCCCTTCGCGCAATGCTTTATTATCCAGTACCGAGTACATGGGACGCTTTGCGGCCGTCTTATATTCCGAGGTTGGAATTGCCTCCAGATCAACTGTCTTTCCTGCTTCTTCAAAGATTGTCTTTGCAAATTCATACCAGCTTGTGCTGCCTTCGCAGGTGGCATGGTAAATCCCATAGCTCTCCGTGCCCATCAGGAACACAATCACGCGGGCCAGCTCCAGGGCGCTGGTCGGCGTGCCATATTGGTCTGCAACCACCTTTATTTTAGAATTATTTTCGGCCAAACGGAGCATTGTTTTTACAAAGTTCTTGCCCTCTCCGTATACCCATGCCGTCCTTAAAATAAAATACCTTTTACAGCCGGTCCGGACAAACTCATCTCCCGCCAGCTTTGTCTTCCCATAGATACTCACAGGGTTTGGAACCGCCTCCTCGGTGTAAGGCTCCTTTCCCTGCCCATCATATACATAATCCGTCGATACGTGGATCAGCTTTGCCCCAATTTGCTCCGCAGCCAGGGCAAGGTATTTCGGCCCCAGCGCATTGCTGCGGTAAGCCTCCTCCTGCTCCGATTCACACAGGTCCACCGCAGTCATGGCCGCACAATTAATAATGATATCTGGCTTATGCAGCCGGACATACTCATTTACAGCTGCCTCCTCCGTGATATCCAGTTCCTGTATGGTTTTATCCTCATTTGCAAATGCATTGGTCCGCAGCAGCCTGTAACCGGGATTATCCTTTAATAAACGGTATAAGGCCAGGCCCAATTGACCTGACGCACCTGTAATCATCACCTTCTGCATAGAATTCTCCAATCCTTTTCTTGCTAATCCTCCCATGGAGGGATTCCTTCCCACCCGGAAAATCCGCCTCATACTTAAAAGGCTTTATTCTCCCATGGTAGGATTGACTATGATATCCTGTAGCCTTCAAAGAAAAAGCCGCTTTCCTTTAGTGTCGGCAGCTTCCCATCCTTTTCCGATACCAGGGGGGTAATGCCCTCATCCAGAGGCCATTCTATTCCCAAATCAGGATCATTCCAAAGAATGCCCCCTTCATCCTCAGGATGGTAGAACTCAGTACATTTATAGGAGAACACCGCTATATCGGACATCACTAAAAAACCATGGGCAAAGCCTTCCGGCACATAGAACATCCTCTTATTTTCCTCAGAAAGAACAACTCCAACGCTCTTTCCGTAGGTGGGTGAATCCTTCCGCAGGTCCACGGCAACATCGTAGACACTTCCCGCAAGTACCCGGACTAATTTCCCCTGGGGATGCGTCTTCTGGAAATGAAGCCCGCGCAATACCCCTTTCCTGGATAAGCTTTGGTTATCCTGGACAAATTCAGCCCTTAACCCAGCTGCTTTAAAATCCTCCTGATGATACGTTTCCATGAAATAGCCACGCTCATCACCATATACCTTAGATTCAATCATATATAGACCATCAATTCCACATTCGTGAAACGTGAAATTACCCATGCTGAATTACCTCCAATGCGCCTGTAGGCAGATTTATACATCCATAGGACTTTACACATCCATAGGACTTTATACATCCATAGAATTTTCCGCCTGTGGGCTTATTTGTGAACAGATTTTATACGCTTATGAGCAGACCCTATCTGCTTACAGGCGAACGTTTCTATAGCCCATTCGCTATATCATATAAATATCTGCCATAATCCGTCGTCTTCATGGAATCAGCCAGCCTTAAGAGCTGTTCCTTATCAATAAAGCCCTGTTTATAGGCAATCTCCTCAAGGCAGGAAACATATAAGCCCTGTCTTTTCTGGATGGAAGCCACATAATTAGCTGCCTCCAGGAGGGAATCATGGTTTCCGGTATCCAGCCATGCCATGCCCCTTCCCATGAGCTCAACCTTTAACGCCCCTCTTTTCAGATACTGGTTATTGACCTCCGTGATCTCCAGCTCCCCGCGTGCGGAGGGCTCTATGCTTTTAGCTATTTTGATCACTTCATTGTCATAAAAATATAATCCCGGAACTGCGTAGTTTGATTTTGGCGCCTTTGGCTTTTCTTCAATTGAGGTTACCGTACCCTCCTGGTCAAAGGCCACTACCCCATAGGCTGTAGGATCCTTGACATAATACCCGAAGATCGTTGCCCCATGCTCCCTTCCGACAGCATTTTTCAGCATTCCGCTAAAGCCCCTGCCATAAAAAATATTATCGCCAAGGACTAAAGCAACACGGTCATTGCCAATAAACTCCTCTCCGATAATAAATGCTTCCGCCAAGCCCTTCGGTTCCCTTTGGATCTTATATTCCATCCTCAATCCCAGCTTACTGCCATCCCCGAACAACTCCTGGAAACTGGTAATATCACGGGGAGTAGATATAATTAATATTTCCCTGATCCCTGCCAGCATAAGGGCTGATATGGGATAATAAATCATTGGCTTATCATACACCGGTAAAATCTGCTTCGAAACCGCCAAGGTCACCGGGTATAGCCTTGTCCCAAGTCCTCCCGCCAAAACAATTCCCTTCATAAACTTCCCTTCCATTTTCATAAATATGTCCATACCCATCATTACGGGCATTGCCCTTTTACTGCAAATCGCCATGAAAGTGCTGCATGGATCCGGTCACTCCTTTGTTTCCTAACTTTATTTCTCCCAACCTTTTGCCTGCTGCACATTCTTCCTATAGTATAATCAATCCAATGATAAAATACAATCTTTTTTGCATGAGTGGGATTGACTGCGGTTTTGACCAGCATAAAAAGGACTGCCGTATTTGTCTCAGCAGCCCTCTTCCATCAAATTCTAGCTGATCATTCCTCCCAGCATACCGCTCATGCTGCATACCAAAAATACCGTCAGGTAGCTTCCCAGCGGCAATTGGGACACGCTGTTCATCCCCAGGGAGACCAGGATTAATATTACAAAATAACAAACCCCTAAAACAAGTCCCCATATAAACTTCTTTTGTTCCAGCTTCCTTCCGGTAAAAAAACCTCCGACGAAAATAGAGATGATATACGTTATATAGATTCCCGCACTGATTACTATGCTTGGCAAATCCATTTTTAACATAAGAAAAGAAAGGAGAACCAATATTAATGCCGTGATTACATAAGAGATCAGCAGCGCCTTTATAATAACCACTGGCTTTGTATTTTGACGTATTATTCTATCCATAGGGCACCTCCGGCTTACTTATATAAAAGTATATTATCCTTGCCCTTAATATATTCACACTTTTTAGACAGGTTATACCAGCAGCTGGCTGTGCACCTTATTTAAAACCTCCACAATGTCCGGATCATATAAGGTTGCCGCCCCCTTATTCACCAGCTCCAGCCTCTGCCCCCTGGTGCTGCCCACCCACCCGGGCTCATCCCGGTTTAGGGTTGTGTACATATGGACCACCGCCACAATCCTTGCGCTGAAGGGGATATTTGTTCCCGACAGCCCCAGGTATCCGCTGCCATCCCAGTTCTCACGATGATATTTTGCTATCTCCAAGGCCATCCCTAAAAATTCATTGCTTCCATTCAGCTTATAAATATCCTCGAGGAGCTCCGTACCAAAAACCACATGCTCTTTCTCCGCCGTTCCCACATTCTCTCCGGAAGCCTCCTGGCCCAGGATAAAATTATGGCAGCACATTACCTTTCCGATATCGTATAAGGGAGCGGTCAATTCAATCGCTTCAATAAAGCGGTTCGTAACCTGCTCCTTATATTTTGGTGACATTTGCAGGCTTAATGCCAGGATGCGGCTGTTCTTCCCTACCAGCTCCATCGTTTTTGAAATATTCCCATGCTCCTTGGCAACCAATTGGACCATGGCACGAATGATATTTTTCTGCTCGTCAAATAATTTACGGATCTGCTCATTAATAATTTTATTCAGCTTCTTACTGTATAGCTCCAGCTCCTGCTGGATTTTATACATCTTAAGGTGATGTCCGACACGCAGGACAAGCTCTTCCGGATCAAAGGGCTTTGTGATAAAATCTACCGCCCCTACCTTTAACCCCTTAATCCGGTCCTGGGGGTTTTCCAGTGCCGATACAAATATAACCGGGATATCCCTGGTGGCTGCACTTTTCTTTAGCATGGAGCAAAAGGTATAGCCGTCAATTTCCGGCATGGAAATATCCATAACCATCAAATCAGGAACTAAAACCTCAATCGCATTCACTGCCTGTCTGGCACTGGATACGGGTCTTGCAATGTACCCAGCCGTTTGTATGGTATTCGTAAGCATAACCAGGTCAAAATTAACATCGTCGACAATCAATATGTTTGGTTGCAAAAAAGATGATTTCAACACATTATGCCTCCTTCCCAATACTCTCCTTCAGCTGATGCAGCAATGCCAGGGACTGCTCGTGGTCTTCCTTCCTTACCGCAAGTAAAAGCCGAAACACTTCCTTTGATAATGCTGCGTGCTCCCCCGGTATCCTTTGCTTCATATTGAAAACCATCTCTTCAGCCATTTCCCAGTTCTCCATGGCTATGCAAATGGACAGTTTTTCAGCAACCTCGGGCAGCTCTCTTAATATCTGTTGTATTGGTTCCCGGACAACAGTTTCCTCCTTATCCACAGAATGGCTCTCTTTCAGGCGTTTAAGTATATAGTCAAATTCTGATTGCTTTGATTTATCAATACCCCTGTCATTTTTAGGCCAGGCTGCGGCACCAAACTGTTTCTTCTTATATTCAATTGCCATGGATCTGCCCGCCCCGGCTGATGGCAGGCCTAAATGTACGGAAAAGGAAAAGATACTTCCTTTATTCTTCTCACTTTCCACCTGTATCTTCCCGTTCATTGCTTCCACGAGACGCTTACTGATCGATAATCCCAGTCCGGTTCCTCCAAACCTCCTGGAAATCGAGCTGTCCACCTGGGAAAAGCTTTTAAAAAGCTTATCCTTCTCTTCGGCACTGATGCCGATTCCCGTATCAATCACCATAAAAAACAGCTCTATATCGTTACCGGTCTGGCTGACCTTTGTCACCTTCAGTCCGATATGCCCTACGGAGGTAAATTTGATCGCATTTGAAATAAGGTTATTGAGGACCTGGGACAGCCTCAGTTCGTCCCCTATGACTACCTCTGGGATATCACTGGAGATGTCCACCATCAGCTTTAAACCCTTTTCACTCAGCTGGACTGAATTCACCTCAATAATCTGATGGAGAAATTCCCTGAAATTAAAATCCCGATGCTCCAGGGACAGCTTATTATTCGTTAGCTTTGAAAAATCCAGGATCTCCCCAATAATTGCATTCATATTGTTACAGCATTTTTTTATAATCTTTAAATCTTCCAGCTGCTCCGGTTTTAACTGTGTTTCTAACAGATGGTTGCTAAAGCCCACGATTCCGTTAATCGGTGTCCTGAGCTCATGGGTAACATTTGCAAATAAATCCGTCAGCAGCTGCCCCTGGTTCATCAGCTCTTCCTCCAGCCGCCGGATTTCCCTTTCCATTTCTTTCTTCTCGGAAATGTTAACCGCAATGCAAAGGCCAAGATATGTGTTCGCCTTCCCCCCAACCACAACCTTTAGCTCTGCCGGAAAGCAGGTCTGATTTTTCCGGTATACTACTGTCTCTTCCGGACGGATTTTATATTTTGAATCTAATTTCAGTATTTTGTCCTCGTAATAAAATGCCTTTTTAAAGATCTCATAAATTGGGAGATTTATAATATCATTGCTGTATCCTAATTCCTTTAACGCCTGCTTATTGCAATCCGTTACATGTCCCTTGTCATTAAAAAAGATCAGCATTTCCCGGGTTTGGTTCATTGTTAAGTCAAATTTTTGAAGGAATTTACTAATAAGTATCATACCACCCTCATAAACCGCCATATGTATGGCAATTAAGTAAAATGCCATGCCCCACATAACAATTTTTTTAATTTAACTGATTATAGGTACAGGCCTTTTCTTAATTACATCTTATTTTCATTTCTTTGTTTTGTCAAATGCTATCTACAACTTTCAACAAAAAACTATGTTTTTACTCATTGACATTACCATTTTCCTCAATATATAATATTTTTAGTAAGATATTCACGAATCATAAGTTTAAATATAAGGATGGACGACATATGAAATTCAATGCTCGCTTAAAGCACCTACGGCAAAAACATAAGCTAACGCAAAGCGAATTAGCGGATATTCTTGGTCTTAAGTCAACGGCCATATCTAATTATGAATCTGAACGGAATGAGCCCTCCTTTGATAAGCTGATTGCCTTATCAAAATACTTCGATGTATCCTGTGACTACCTGCTGGGTGTAACAGATTCCTATCTTCCCGTTGGCGGAGAGGTGTTGGATAAGGAAATTGTAGAGTTTTTTGACCTGTATAAACAGTTGTCCGACCATCACGTTCGTGAAATCAAGGAATATGCAAAGTACCTGTTATATAAGCAGGACCAACCACAGTAAGCGTCTAACCAAACCCTATCATCAATTCCAGCCAGAGAATTCCGGTTGAAAGACTAAGCGGTGATTAATAATAAGAAAGCTCCTCCCCAGCTACGGAATTAACATACTTCTGTAGCTGAGGGGGAGCTGTTTTATTTTCCACCGTGGATAAATTGATGCCCTAAATCATCAGGCTTTTCCGCAACAATGCTTATACTTCCTGCCGCTGCCACAAGGACATGGATCGTTCCTGCCGATCTTTTTGTCCTTTACGACGGTTCCGGAATTCTTTGATTCACGGTATAATTCTTTTCTGCGCTCCGGAGTCAAAAGGGCATCCCATTCCTCTAAGTCATATAACCAGTCCGCATCTGCGCCAACCATGTTATAATATAATTTCTCTTTATCGAAGGCTAAGCTTACCTTCGTATCCTGATCCATCTCTTCAATAGGATTCGGAGTTATCAAGCTGTCATTGATTCCATCCAGGAAACCAACCATAGTACTCAGCTCAACACCAAATTCCTCTGCAAGGGAAGCCACACTTCCTTCATATACTTTATCTGTATTTGCTAAGAGAACCTTATAAATATCCTTTTCCTTGTTAAAATAAGTAGCCCAAAATAACTGGCCTTCACGACCATTCATTTCCTTTGAATATGCATGGTCTCTCCATTCCTGTAATAAACTCATGGTTTTCATCCTTCCTCGTACCTTTGGTTTACACTGCAAACTGCCTCTTTGACTGCCGTGTTATACCAAGTCTTTTTTGGGTAAACTATACGCAGTGGACCTTGTCATCAGCCAAGTTCACCTTCGGTACGATTATAACATGGATCCGTATGAATTTCCATTATGAAATATTTTTTCTTTTATGTATAAATCTTGTAAAAGTGTATCATAATAGTAATATCCTAATGAAGGAACAGAAGTTCCTAAGTAAGGATGTAAATGCGTATGCTCTTTCATGATTGGACTCCCCCTCCAATTATGATTACCAAAGAGAAGTTAAATACTTATCCTCCCCTTTTTAGTGAAACCCCCATGACAATGGCGTCATGGGGGTTTTGCTTGTGGGCTTAATTGCCAGCGAAACTATCAATTATTAATATCATCAAACTATTATTAATTTTTATTATTGACATATTATCATCTTCGTGTTATTATCTTCTAGTAGAAGATAATTTGCATAGGAGACAATATATGAATTATACGGCAATGGCAAAGGAGTTTCTCGATGTATCCGTTTCATATAAGCGAATGATGTTTAAACCAAGTGCACTTGCTCATGGGGAGATTGGTATTTTAGTTCACCTCTACAAGAAAAAAGATCATGAAAGTTTTTCTTCTGGTGAATTGAGTAACGCTCTTCGTTTAAGCACAGGAAGAACTTCATCCGCATTAAAGAGTCTTGAAAAAAAAGGATACATTAAACGTCAAGGAGATCCAAATGACAATCGACGCGTTACCGTATCAATCACACCAGAAGGAAGAGCATATGCTGACAATGGTTACAATGAAATACTAAAAGAAACCGAATGGTTATTACAATCATTAGGCGAAAAGGATGCCGAGGAATATGTCCGAATCACAAAGCGCATTTTAGCGTTAATTGACTTGCGACCTAATTAATTGCTATCTCCTCCAAAAAGTAACATATATTAGTTCAATTGAGATTAATCAACTATTCTTAAAAAATTAAAGTAATTTAAAATTATTTTTTTTACTATAATATCTTCTACTAGAAGATATTATAGTAAAAAAAATTATTGGAAAGGAGTATATGATTACATATTTAATATGAAATCATAAGAACACATGAAATTATTATCAATTATTGTTGGACGTGAAGATGGAGAATCCGCGAGGATGTCGAGGGTTGTTCTAAAAGAAGCTTATGAGAACGGTTGTGAGATTGAACTAATAAATCTAAAATATCTTCAGATTAAGCCTTGTATCGGATGCATGAAATGTGTTACAAAATTGTTTAATCCCAATCATGCTGGAGAATGTCCCATTCAAGACGATATGGCATGGCTTGATCGTAAAATACTTGAAGCAGATGGCTTATTATTTGTTGCCCCGATGTATGAATGCTCTGTACCTGGTGAATATCGAATGATGTGTGACAGACTTGGTCCATCTCATGACATCACCTTTAAAAAATTTCTTGATGAACGCTCTAAATCAATGGGAATGGCAGTTACCACAGATCACCGATGGTATACTCCGAAACCTGTTGCTTTTATTACGCATGGGGGCAGTGAGTGGTCTTATATGGCATATCCTTCGGTAGCAACTCCTTCTATTTCGTTAGGTCTTCAAATAGTCGATAAGGTCCATTTTGATTATAATGACGGAATTCTTACGAATGAGTGTCATATGGAACGATTACGGGAAATGGGTCGGCATATAATTACGATGATTCAAAAAAGACCTGAAGAAAGAGAATATGTTGGTCCACAAGGGTACTGTCCTGTATGTCATAACGATGTCATGCGATTAGATTTTGATTCAAATAAATGTGAATGTGCATTATGTGGTACGATAGGAACTATTTCTGTGAAAAATAATAAAGTTCAAGTAGACTTCACAGAAGATGCAAAAATATTGTCACATCTTATTGATGGTGGAAGAACAAAGCATGGGACTATCCTAAAGTTTGTGTAAACCTTCAAACTGGTGTAAAATAAAATTACTCAGTTTGGAGGTTTTATTTTATGGCGAAAAGAAGAAGGGACGAGTCTCCTGAAAGACAGGCACTACGTGAAAT